>NZ_JADYVR010000001.1:0-1233366 GCF_020193935.1 Bradyrhizobium sp. NBAIM08
GCGGGGGCGCCGGGGGCCGGCGCAGGGGTCTGGGCCTCGGCGGCAAACGGAACGGCCAACGCCGTCGCCGTCAACAGGGCGAGAAGTCGCCCGCGCGGCCGGACGGACGCGGCCAAGTAACGGAAATTCATTGCGGAAAACCCTTTCTGAACGGGAAGTGCCCGAACCGCTCCGAAGCGCCGAACCTGGCCGCCTTGGGCGCGGCTCTCTCCCCGTCAATTGAGGCGGATAAGTGACGGGCTCGACGCTCTTGCGCGATTGGGTGCCTTCTTAACGTGGCCGACGAAAAGATCAATGCCGACAAGCGTCTTTGGCCGGTCTGGCGCGAAAGCCCCATCAAATTCCCTGTGATAAGATTCGCCCGACGGTCCTCGAATCACCTTGTGCCGATGTTCATGTTCCAGCGCCTCTTCGAGGGCCCCGGCCTCCGCCCCTATACGCTTGCCCTTGCACTTGCCCTTGCGCTTGCCGGGATGCTGTCGGCAGGCACCGCCGCGGCCGAGGAGGCCCACGCGATCGCCATGCACGGCAAGCCGGCGATGCCCGCCGACTTCAGCCACATGCCCTACGCCGACCCCGATGCCCCCAAGGGCGGCCGTCTGACCTGGGGCATTCTCGGCACCTTCGACAGCCTCAATCCCTTCATCGTGAGGGGATTGGCGGTGCAGCCGGTCCGCAACTACGTGGTCGAGAGCCTGCTGGCGCGCGGGCAGGACGAGCCGTTCACGCTTTACGGCCTGCTCGCCAGGACCGTAGAAACCAATGACGAGCGAAGCTTCGTCACCTTCCGTCTCGATCCTCGCGCCCGCTTCTCCGACGGCAAGCCGGTCACGGCCGAGGACGTGCTGTTCTCCTGGCAGCTGCTACGCGACCACGGCCGCCCCAATCACCGGCAGTACTACGGCAAGGTCGCCAAGGCCGAAGCGCTCGATCCCCTCACCGTCCGATTCGACCTGACAGGCGCCAACGACCGCGAGCTGCCGCTGATTCTCGGCCTGATGCCGATCCTGCCGAAGCACGCCATCGACTTCGCGACCTTCGAGGAGACGACGCTGACCGCGCCGATTGGCTCAGGCCCCTATCGCGTCACCGCGGTGAAGCCCGGCGCCAGCGTGACACTCACGCGCAATCCCGATTATTGGGGCCGCAACCTCGCCATCAATCGCGGGCTCTACAATTTCGACGAGATCCGGCTCGACTATTTTCGCGAGGCCAACGGGCAGTTCGAGGCGTTCAAGCGCGGCCTCTACGATTTCCGCGTCGAGCACGAGCCGCTGCGCTGGCACGACGGCTATGACTTTCCGGCAGCCAAAAGCGGCGAGGTGATCCGCGACACCGTCAAGCCCGGCCTGCCGCAGCCGTCCGAATTCCTGGTGTTCAACACCCGCCGTCCTGTCTTCGCCGACATCCGCGTGCGGCAGGCTCTGACGCTGCTGCTCGATTTCGAGCTGGTGAACCGCAGCTATTTCTTCGGGCTCTATTCGCGCGTGGCCGGCTATTTCGCCGGCTCGGAGCTGTCGGCCTATGGCAGGCCTGCGGATGCGCGCGAGCGCGAGCTGCTCAAGCCGTTCGCCGCACGAATTCCGCCCGACATCCTGGACGGCAGCTACCGCCTGCCGGTCACTGACGGATCAGGCCGCGACCGCACCACGCTGCGCGCCGCGCTGAAGCTGCTGTCGCAGGCCGGCTACGATCTCGACGGCACCGTGCTGCGCAATCGCGCGACCAAGAGCCCCTTCACCTTCGAGATCATGGTCACGACGCGCGACCAGGAGCGCATCGCGCTCGCCTTCCAGCGCGACCTCAGACGCGCCGGCATCGAGGCCAGCGTGCGCTCGGTCGATCCCGTGCAATTCGACCAGCGCCGGCTCGCCTACGAGTTCGACATGATCCAGAACCGCTGGGACCAGTCGCTGTCGCCCGGCAACGAGCAGTACTTCTATTGGGGCAGTGCGGCGGCGGACAATCCGGGCACCCGCAACTACATGGGCGCGAGGGATCCCGCCGTCGATGCCATGATCGCCGCCCTGCTCGAGGCCCGTGAACATACGGATTTCGTTTCGGCGGTGCGCGCGCTCGACCGCGCCCTGATCGCGGGCTTCTACACAATCCCGCTGTTTAACGTATCGGAGCAATGGATCGCGCGCTGGAATCGGATAGAACGGCCCAAGACCACCTCGCTCTCGGGCTATTTGCCGGAGACCTGGTGGTCGAAGGGGCAGCCGCAAGCTCATCAAGCGAAGTGACGCCGTGAACCAGCCAGCAATATCGCCGACGCTCGACACACTGTTTCAGCGCACGCTGATGCGGCAGCCCCACGCGACCGCCCTGCTCGATCCGCTCAACAAGGCACGCATCACCGGGCACCGGCCGCGGCGGATGACCTATACCGAGGCCGATACCGCCATCGAGGCGCTGTCGGCGCATTTCGTCGAATCCGGCCTGCCCGCCAATTCCGTGATCGCGATCCAGTTGCCCAACACGGTCGAGTTCGTGCTGACCGTGCTCGCCGCCCATCGCGCCGGCCTCGTCGTCGCCGTGCTGCCGCTGCTCTGGCGCCATGCGGAACTGACCGCAGCGCTGAACCGCACCGCCGCGCGCGCCATCGTTACCATGAGCACGGTCGACGGCGTCAGCTATGCCGATCTCGCCATGCACGCCGCGGCCGAGGCGTTCTCGATCCGGCACGTCTACGGCTTCGGAAGCGACCTGCCCGAAGGCATGGCTTCGCTCGACGACGTCCTGGCGCGCCCGCCCGGCACCACGCGCGCCGTGATCCAGGACGGCCGCAAGGCGGCCATGATCTCCTTCGACGTCACGGCGGAGGGCTTCCGTCCGGTGCCGCGGCCGCATTTCAGCCTGATCGCGGGCGGCCTTGCGATGTCGCTCGAAGCCGACATCAAGCAGGGCGCGACCGTGATGGCGGCGTTCACGCCGATGTCGTTCGCAGGGCTCGCCTCCTCGCTCGCGGTGTGGCTGCTCTCGGGCGGCACGATGGCGCTGCATCATCCGTTCGAGAACGATGTGCTGGAGCAGCAGATCAACGAGCACGAATGCGAGGTGCTGATCGCGCCGGCGCAGCTCGCGCTGCGGCTCGGCGATGCCGACCTCGCGGCGCGGATGCCGACTTTGCGCAACGTCATCGGCCTGTGGCGCGCGCCCGAGCAGGTCGCGGCGAGCGATGCCTGGATTGCGCCGCATGCGCCGCTGACCGACGTCTACCTGTTCGGCGAGGCCGGATTGTTCGGCGCCCGCCGCGGCGAGGACGGCATGCCGGTGCCGGTGATGCCGGGGCCGCACGGCGCTCCGCGCGAGCAGTCCGGCTCCTCCATCGCCGGCGAGATCCTGCTGACGCCGAAGGGCACGCTTGGCCTGCGCGGCGCGATGGTGCCGATCGCGGCCTACGCCCCGCCGCAGCCGGTCGGCGAGACGCTGACGGCGCAGCCGCCGCGCGACTATGTCGACACCGGCTATGCCGCGCGGCTCGATCGCCCGAGCGGCGCGATCTGCATCACAGCGCCGCCCTCCGGCATCATGGCGGTCGGCGGCTATCGCTTCCTCTCAAACGACCTGCAGGAATGGGCGCGCCGGCTCGGCCAGGGCGCGCTGCTCACGGCGCTGCCCGACCGCCTCTCCGGCCACCGGCTCGCCGGGCGCGCCCAGGACAATGCCCGCGCCCGCGAGGCGCTCAGCGAGCTCGGGCTTAACCCCCTGATGGTCGAGGCTTTTCGCGACCGCTCCGGGCCTGTCTAGGCGCGGTTTCAGCGCCTGCGTTGACGCAGCATTAAGGCGGCCAAACTAGATTGCGGCGGCAAATTGTTGCGCGATCAGAGTTTTTACATGTCCCAGGCGGGCCCGATCCTGTTTGTGTCCGATGCCGAACGCCCCGCCTTCGTGGCGGCGCTGGACGAGGCCCGGCTCTTTCCCGTCGTCGACACCGACTGGACCAGCGCGCCGCGCGCGGTCGAAGAGGTGCAGCCGGCCGCGGTTCTCGCTGCGGTCCATGCCGGACACGAGCCGCATGTGACGCGGCTCGCAAAGACGATCACCGCTCAATCGCCTTACCTGCCCTTCGTGGCCCTGGATGCGGCGGGCACGCTGCCGCACAACGCCCTGCCCTTCTCCTCGCGCGGCGGCAATCCCGACCGGCTGATCGCGCGGCTCCGGGCGGCGCTGCGCGTGCGGACATTGCACGCAACGGTTCTGCGCCGGCTGCCCGAAGTGAAAATCGCGCTGCCGCAGGGCGATCCCGCACGCGATGCCACCGTGCTCCTGATCGGCCGCGGCGCGGCTTACCCTGCGCTCTCCGTCGCGTTCGGCGAACGCGTCGGCGTGGTCGGTGCGCTCTCGATCGAGGCTGCCGCGAAACACCTCAACACCCGCGATCTCGACGGCGTCGTGCTCGCCGAAGGCTTTACCGCGCGCGTGACCGATGCGTTTCTGACCGTGCTCGCCGAGGACACTCGCTTCCGCAGCCTGCCCGTGGTCGTCACCGCCCACCAGCTCACCCAGAGCTACGACCTGCCCAATCTCGAGCTGATCACCGGCGAGCCGCCGAGGATCGCGGCCAACGCGCTGCCCTTGATCCGCCAGCACGCCATGGAAGCGCAGCTGAGCCGCACGCTGCGCTCGATCGATGCCGGCGGCTGGCTCGATCCGCGCAGCGGCCTGCTCACGGTGGAAGCCTTCGCCCGCGATTTCGCCAAGGCGGTCGAGCAGACGCTCGCCCGCGGCGGCGGCCTCTCGGTCGCCCGCTTCGCCTTCGATCCCAACAATCCCCGCGCCCAGCTCGACGCCGCCCGCATCCTCAGCCGCCTGATGCGGCAGATGGATTTTGGCGCCGCGCAGAAGGACGGCTCGGTCATCGTCGTGTTCGCCGAGACCGACTTCCGCACCGCGCATATGATCGCGCGCCGCCTGTCGGCGGTGATGCGGCACACCTCCAACGGCAAGCACGAGATGCGCAGCGATCCCGTGGTCAGCGTGGACTCGCTGTCGCCGTCGGATACGGCACGCTCGCTGCTGGCGCGCCTGTCGGCGGAGGCATCGAGGGCGGCGTCGTAGTTTTTCGCGAGCTGCAGCAACAACCACCGTCATTGCGAGCGCGCGAAGCAATCCAGAATCCCTCCGCGGAAAGACTCTGGATTGCTTCGTCGCAAGGGCTCCTCGCAATGACGCGGTGAGGCCGGTGCCTCTACGCCGCCTTCTTGCTCTCGGCGAGCTGCGCCAGCTGCCGCATGATCTCCGTCGTGCCCGCGAGCCGCTCCTCCGGCGTTTCCCAGTCCTGCAGGAACACAACCTTCATGTCGGGCCGCACCTTGGCGGCCTGGCCGTAGCTGCGGATGAAGCTCACGAGGCGCTCGGGATGGGCGAAGGAATTGTCGCGGAAGACGATGACGGCGCCCTTCGGGCCGGCGTCGATCTTCTCGACATTGGCCCGGCGGCAGAACGCCTTGATCGCGGCGACCTTGAACAGATAGCGCACCTCGTCCGGCAGCACGCCGAAGCGGTCGCGCATCTCGGCGCCGAAATTCTCGATCTCCTCCTCGGTGTCGAGATCGGCCAGGCGCCGGTACAGCGACAGCCGCACCGAGAGGTCGCTGACATAGTCCTCCGGAATCAGCACGGGCATGCCGATGGTGATCTGCGGCGACCAGCGGTCGGCGGCGGGCTCGGAGACGCCGGCCTTGAGGTTGACGATCGCCTCCTCCAGCATCGACTGATAGAGCTCGAAGCCGACCTCCTTGATGTGGCCGGACTGCTCCTCGCCGAGCAAATTGCCGGCGCCGCGGATGTCGAGGTCGTGGGAGGCGAGCTGGAAGCCGGCGCCCAGCGTCTCCAGCGACTGCAGCACGGTGAGCCGGCGCTCGGCCTGCGCCGTGATCTTCTGCTGCGCCGGCAGCGTGAACAGCGCATAGGCCCGCAGCTTGGAGCGGCCGACGCGGCCGCGCAGCTGGTAGAGCTGGGCAAGGCCGAACATATCGGCGCGATGCACGATCAACGTGTTGGCGTTGGGGATGTCGAGGCCGGACTCGACTATGGTGGTCGACAACAGAACGTCGAACTTGCCGTCGTAGAACGCGGTCATGATGTCCTCGATCACGGCCGGCGGCATCTGGCCATGCGCGACCGCGACCTTCATCTCGGGCACGTTCTTGTCGAGGAAGTCCTTGACCTCGGCGAGATCGTCGATGCGCGGCACCACGTAGAACGCCTGGCCGCCACGATAGCGCTCGCGCAGGAGCGCTTCGCGGATCATCAGGGGATCGTGCGGGGCGACGAAGGTTCGCACCGCGAGACGGTCGACCGGGGGCGATGCGATGATCGAGAGCTCGCGGACGCCGGTCAGTGCCAATTGGAGCGTGCGCGGGATCGGGGTCGCCGACAGCGTCAGCACGTGCACCTCGGCGCGCAGCGCCTTCAACCGCTCCTTGTGGCTGACGCCGAAATGCTGCTCCTCGTCGACGATGAGCAGGCCAAGGTCGCGGAATTTGATCGCCTTGCCGAGCAACGCGTGGGTGCCGACGACGATGTCGACCGAGCCGTCGGCGATACCCTTCTTGACCTCGTTGAGCTGCTTGGTCGGGATCAGGCGCGAGGCCTGCGCGACATTGACCGGGAAGCCTTTGAAGCGCTCGCTGAAGGTCCGGTAGTGCTGACGCGCCAACAGCGTGGTCGGCACCACGACCGCGACCTGCTTGCCGTCGAGCGCCACGGCGAAGGCGGCGCGCAGCGCCACCTCGGTCTTGCCGAAGCCGACGTCGCCGCAGATCAGGCGATCCATCGGGCGGCCCTTTTCGAGATCCTTCAGCGTGGACTCGATCGCGCCCAGCTGGTCCTCGGTCTCGTCATAGGGGAAGCGTGCGCAGAACTCGTCGTAGACGCCCTGCTGCACCGGCAGCTTCGGCGCTTCGTGCAGCATGCGTTCGGCCGCGATCTTGATCAGCTCGCCCGCGATCTCGCGGATGCGGTTCTTCAGTTTTGCTTTTCGGGTCTGCCAGCCCGAGCCACCAAGGCGGTCGAGCTCGACCGTGGTTTGATCAGAGCCGTAACGCGATAAGAGCTCGATGTTCTCGACCGGCAGGAACAGCTTGGTCTCGGCGGCATAATGCAGCTCGAGGCAGTCATGCGGCGCGCCGGCGACGTCCAGCGTCTGCAGGCCGATGAACCGGCCGATGCCGTGATCGACGTGGACGACGATGTCGCCGGCGGTGAGGCTCGTCACCTCCGAGATGAAATTGTCGAGCTTGCGACTGGCCTTGCGCGGCCGCACCAGGCGGTCGCCGAGGATATCCTGCTCGCTGATGACGGCGATCTCGTCGGTCTCGAAGCCGCTTTCGAGGCCGAGCACGGCGAGCATGGTCTCGTTGCGCGGCGTCGCCTGCACCGTCCGCCATGAGTTGACGCTGGTAGCGTGGGCGAGCTTGTGGTCGCGCAGCATCGACGTCATGCGGTCGCGCGAGCCCTCCGTCCACAGCGCGATCACGACCTTCTTGCGCTGCGCCTGCAACGCCATGACGTGGCTGACGACCGACTCGAACACGTTGACATTGCTGTCGTTGCGCTCCGGCGCGAAGTCGCGGCCCTTGCGCGCACCCGCATCGACTATGCCAATGCCGTCGGTCG
This sequence comes from Bradyrhizobium sp. NBAIM08, assembly GCF_020193935.1. Classification (NCBI taxonomy): domain Bacteria; kingdom Pseudomonadati; phylum Pseudomonadota; class Alphaproteobacteria; order Hyphomicrobiales; family Nitrobacteraceae; genus Bradyrhizobium; species Bradyrhizobium sp. NBAIM08. Next base: position 7,627 of record NZ_JADYVR010000001.1, read on the forward strand.
GCACCGAGAACGGCGTCAGCCGCGCCAGCGGGATCGCGCCGAGGCGCTTGCTCCATTCCTCCTCGGTCAGATACAGCCGGTCGGGCGGCAGCGGCTTGTAGATCGCGCCGCCGCCGGGATGCTCCATCGCCTCGCGCCGGGCCTCGTAATAGTCGAGGATCTGCTTGAAGCGCTCGCGCACGGCGTCCTCGGCCTGCGGCTCGATCGCGATTGCCGCGCCTTGCAGATAATCGAACAGCGTGTCCATCCGGTCCTGGAACAGCGGCAGCCAGTGCTCCATGCCGGGATGGCGGCGGCCTTCGCTGACCGCCTCGTACAGCGCATCGTCGCGCTCGGGCGCGCCGAACTCGGCGACATAGCCCATGCGGAAACGGCGGATGGTGTCGGTGACGAGCTGAAACTCGGAGACCGGCACGAGGTCGAGCGAGCGCATGTCGAGCAGCGTGCGCTGGGTCTCCGCGTCGAAGGAGCGGATGGATTCCAGGCTGTCCCCAAAGAAGTCGAACCGCACCGGCTGCTCGAGGCCGGCCGGAAACAGATCCAAAATGCCGCCGCGCACGGCATATTCGCCGGGCTCGCGCACGGTGGAGGAACGGTTGTAGCCGTTGTGCTCGAGCCAGGCGACAACGGTGTCCATCGGCACGACGTTGCCCGGCGCGACCGACAGCGCCTGCGCCGCGACCAGCTCGCGCGCGGGCACGCGCTGCACCACCGCGTTCACCGTGGTCAGCACGATCAGCGGCTTGTCGCTGCCGGTGAGCGAGGCCAGCCGCGCCAGAGTGGTCAGGCGCTGGGCGAGAACGCCGCCATGCGGCGAGACGCGGTCATAGGGTTGGCAGTCCCAGGCCGGGAAGGTCAGCACCGGCAGATCGGGCGCGAAGAACCTAAGTGCGCGTTCGAGCGACTGCATGCGCCCGCCGTCGCGGCAGACGACCGCAAGGCTGACCGCCGGCATTTTCGGCCGCGCCGCGATGGCGCGCGCGAGATCGGAGACGACGAGGCCTTCGGCACCTTCCGCGACATTGGCGAGCGTCAGCGCGCGGCCGGGCGCGAGCAGCTCGGCCGGAGATTTCATTCCCTGCTTCATGCGTTGCCGTCCGCGATCGGAAACGCCTTGATGCGGGCAAACAGCGCGCCGGCGACGTCGGCCGGCAGCACCTTGTCGCCGGTGATGGCGGCATAGAGATCGGGATCGTTGACCTCGAGCAAGGTCTCGAGCTGGCTCAGTTCGTCATCGGACAGATTGCCGATCTCGGCATCCGCGAAGCGGCCGAGGATCAGGTCCATCTCGCGCGTGCCGCGGTGCCAGCAGCGGAACAGAAGCCGCTTGCGGCGGTCATCCAGCCCGCTGCTCGATCGTGTCGTTCCCGTCATGTCTCAAATCCAGTCAAACGCAGAAAGCCCGGACGTGCCGGGCGGGGGTGATATAGCCACTCGGACCCCCGGTGTCAGCCCTTTGTTGCGGGAGGTCGTCCCTCCAATCCGTCATGGCCGGGCATAGCCGTCTGAAGGACGGCGTCGCTTCCGCTCGCCTATGTCCCGGCCATCCACGTCGCGCGGAAAAAAAGCCGTGGATGCCCGGCATAAAGCCGGGCATGACGGCGAGGAACGATCTTAGATTCCCCGAATGCGCCCCAGCCTGCTCAATCCGCTGTTTGCTCCCGTGACCAGCCTGCCCGGCGTCGGTCCGAAGCAGGACAAGCTGTTGCAGTACCTGCTCAGCCGCAGCGAGACGCCGCGGCTGGTCGATCTGCTCTTGCATCTGCCGAGCCAGGTGATCGACCGCCGGGCCCGGCCGAAGATCCGCGACGCGGCCGTTGGAACCATGGTGACGCTGGAGGTCACGGTCGATCGTCACCGCCCGCCGCCGCCGCGCAATTCGCGCGCGCCGTATCTGGTCTACGCCAGCGACGATACCGGCGACGTGGTGCTGACCTTCTTCCGCGCCAAGCCGGGCTTTGTCGAAAAGCTCTTGCCGGTCGGCGAGAAGCGCTTCGTCTCCGGCACGCTGCAAATGTACGACGGCATCCCGCAGATCGTGCATCCCGATCGCGTGCTCGACGAGGAGGCGATCTCGAAGCTGTCGGGGATCGACCCGGTCTATCCGCTGACGGAAGGGCTCGCGCTCGGCTCGCTCCGCCGCGCGATCGCGCAGGCGCTGCAAAAGCTTCCCGCGCTGCCGGAATGGATCAGCCCGGAGGTGCTGCGCCGATGTGACTTCCCGCCGATCGCGGAGGCGCTCAATCGCGTGCACCAGCCGGTCGAGCTGACCGACATCTTGCCCGACCGGCCGTTCTGGTCGCGCCTCGCCTTCGACGAGCTCTTGGCCGGCCAGCTCGCGCTCGCCCTGATCCGCGCGCAGCTGCGCCGTCCTGCGGGCGTGCGCAATGCCGGCGACGGGCATCTGCGCAACAAGATCATCGATGCCCTTCCTTACGCGCTCACACCGTCACAGCGCAACGCTGCGGCGGCGATTGCCGAAGACCTCAAGCAGCCGCTGCGCATGCTGCGCCTGCTGCAAGGTGACGTCGGCTCCGGCAAGACCGTGGTGGCGCTGCTCGCGGCCGCCGCGGTCGCCGAGGTCGGCAAGCAGGCCGCGTTGATGGCCCCGACCGAGATCCTGGCGCGCCAGCACATCAAGACCATCGCTCCGCTCGCCGAGCGCGCGGGATTGCGGGTCGCGATCCTCACCGGCCGCGAGAAGGGCAAGGAGCGGCGCGAGATCATCACTGAGCTCGCCGAGGGCGGGATCGACCTGCTCGTCGGCACCCATGCGCTGATCCAGGACGATGTCGCGTTCAGGGATCTCGCGCTCGCCATCGTCGACGAGCAGCACCGTTTCGGCGTGCGCGAGCGCCTCGCGCTGACGTCCAAGGGCGAGGCTGTCGACGTGCTGGTGCTGAGCGCAACGCCGATCCCGCGCACGCTGGTGCTGACCTATTTCGGCGATATGGACATCTCCGAGCTGCGCGAAAAGCCGGCCGGCCGCCAGCCCATCGATACCCGCGCCGTGCCGATGAGCCGCATCGGCGAGGTCATGGAAGGCGTCGGCCGTGCGCTCGAAGCCGGCAAGCTGGTCTACTGGATCTGCCCGCTGGTCGAGGAGTCCGAGGCTGAGGGCACCGAGCATCTCACCAACGCCACCAAGCGTTTCGAGACCCTGCAAAAGCGCTTCGGCGATCGCGTCGGCCTCGTCCACGGCCAGATGAAGGGCACCGAGAAGGACCGCGTCATGGCCCAGTTCGCCGCGCACGACATCGGCCTCCTGGTCGCCACCACCGTGATCGAGGTCGGCGTCGACGTCCCGGCCGCCACCATCATGGTGATCGAGAACGCCGAGCGTTTCGGTCTTGCCCAGCTCCACCAGCTGCGCGGCCGCATCGGACGCGGCTCGGAGGCCTCGACCTGCATCCTGCTCTATGGCGAGCCGCTCGGCGAGATGTCGAAGGCGCGGCTGAAAGTGATCCGCGAGACCACCGACGGCTTCCGCATCGCCGAGGAGGACCTGAAGCTGCGCGGCGAAGGCGACGTGTTGGGCGTGCGCCAGAGCGGCCTGCCCGGCTACCGCATCGCGCGTCCGGAGGTGCACGGCCAGCTGATCGCCCAGGCCAGAGACGAGGCGCTGCGGATCCTTAAAGATGATCCCAAGCTGAAGAGCGAGCGCGGCGAGGCGCTGCGCTGCCTACTGTATCTGTACGAACGAGACGAAGCGATCCCGTTGATCGGAGCGGGTTAGCCGTTGGACGCAGTGTCTCCACCGCGTCATTGCGAGCGCAGCGAAGCAATCCAGAATCTTTCCTCGGAGGGACTCTGGATTGCTTCGCTGCGCTCGCAATGACGCATGGAGAGACTTCGACTTTCAAATCCGGGGCCGAGGCTGCTGATCAGGCCTTCTTCCGCGCGATGCTCGCCGCGAAGGTCTTCATCAACGCGGCATCCACAGCCTCCCCCTTCGCATCCTCCGCCAGATGCTCGAACCACCGCGCAAAGCCCTCGTAGATCTGGCTGGCCGGATGATCGGGCCCGAGGAATCCTGAAATCTCCCGCATCTCGGCGACCCAGCGATAGGCCTTCGGGATCATGTCGGGCAGCGCGACTTCGAGCCGCGCCAAGATGCCGGGCTGGCTCAGCGCGAGCTCGTCGCGCAGTGCATCGGCCGCGCCCGCCTTCGTGGCTGCGACCACCATCGCCGATCCGATGCCGGCGAGGCCCTTGACGATGCCGGCATAGGACATTTTCAACGCCGAGGCCGCGCCGACCGGGCCTTCGACGATCCGCACGTCGAGGCCGAGATCCCCAAGCACGGCAACGTCCTTGGCATGCTCGCCCGACATGTAGAAGGCCGGGCTCTTGCCACCTGGCTGCGGCGGAAAGCCGATGATGCCGGCATCGACGAACGGCGCCTGCGCCGACCCGATGATCTCCTCAATTCTTTGCACGGTATCGACATTGACGGCGTTGCAATCGACCACGACCGGCTTCTTCTCGCGCCTGACGATCAGCGCGGCCAGCCGTTCGGCCAGCGCGACGGCTTCGCCCGGCGGCACGATCGAGAGGATGATGTCGGCGTCCGCGATCGCATCGTCCTCGGCGCCGACCATTCCGGCGTCCGCGGCGCGTTTGCGCGTCGCCTCGCTCCGCCCCTTGAGCGACGTCAGCACGCGCGCACCGTTCTCGCTGAGGCGGCGGGCCACGGCGCTGCCCATCGCGCCGGGGGCGAGGATCGCAATGGTTTTGGACATCGTGCACTCCAGGTCGAATTCCGAGCGGCAGGTTCGGTCGACCTGAGCCTAGCAGAGGACGAATGCGCCCGCGTGAACGCGACCATCCCGCAACGGAATGGCCCTACTCCGCCTTCGCAGGCTCGGGCCGGAGCGTGGAGGCATTGGCAATCCGCGCAGCATTCGCCATGCCCGCAAGCGCGGCCGCCTTCTTCGGATCGGGCGACGAGCCCGGCTGCACCACGCCGGCCGACATGATCAGCGTCGCGGCGTCCTCGGCGGTGAGATCGACCTCGATGATCTTGCTTTTGGGGACATAGAAGAAGAAGCCCGTGGTCGGGTTCGGCGAGCACGGCAGGAACACCGACACGTGCTCCTCCTGCCCCGGCAGGCTGCGCGAGATGTCCTCGTTCGGCGACTGCGAGATCAGCACGATCGACCACATGCCCGGCGAAGGAAACTCGACAAGGCCCACTTTCCGGAAGCTCGAGCCCTTGCCCGAGAACAGCGTCTCGAACACCTGCTTCAGGCCGCGATAGATCGCGCGCACCGCCGGGATCCGGCCGAGAAAGGTCTCGCCGACATCGACCAGCGTGCGGCCGATCAGATTGGCCGCGAGGAAGCCGACCAGCGTCAGCGTGAAGAATGCGACAATCAGTCCCCAGCCGGGAATGACGTAGGGAAGATAGGTTTCCGGCCGGTAGGCCAGCGGCACGAACGGCCGCACCACGCCGTCGACCCAGGTAACGAACCACCAGACCAGATAGAGGGTGATCGCAATCGGCCCCGTCACCACGAGGCCGGTCAGGAAATAATTGCGGAAACGGCCCATCAGGCCGGTATGCGGTTCCGGAACGGGATCAAGAGGCGCAGGCGCGTCGTCGCGGGGGGTCATTCGGGTTCCAGGTCGGTCGCTACCACAAGCTAGGGTCTTCTAGCAGGTTTTGGAAGAGAGCGGCCGATCGATATCCAGATTGCCTATTCCACGGTCACCGATTTTGCGAGGTTGCGCGGCTGGTCGACGTCGGTCCCCATCACGACGGCCGTGTGATAGGCGAGCAGCTGCACCGGGACAGCATAGACCATCGGCGTGAAGGCTGCTGCCATATCGGGCATGACGATGGTGACGAGGGACTCGACCGTCGCCTCCGCCGCGCCCTTGGCATCGGTCATCAGAATGATGTTGCCGCCGCGCGCGGCGACCTCCTGCATGTTGGAGACGGTCTTCTCGAACACGCGGTCGTGGGGTGCGATGACGACGACCGGCATGGTCTCGTCGATCAGCGCGATGGGGCCGTGCTTGAGCTCGCCGGCGGCATAGCCCTCGGCGTGGATGTAGGAGATCTCCTTCAGCTTGAGCGCGCCTTCGAGCGCCAGCGGGAAGCTGGTGCCGCGGCCGAGATAGAGCACGTCGCGCGACTTGGCGATCCGGTGCGCCAGCTTCTCGATCTGGAGCTCGCTCGTGAGCGCATCGGCCATCAGGCGCGGAACCTCGACGAGCCCGTGGACCAGCTTGGTCTCGTCCTCGTCCGACAATTCGCCGCGCGCCTTGCCGGCCGCGATCGCAAGGTTTGCCAGCACCATGAGCTGGCAGGTGAACGCCTTGGTCGAGGCGACGCCGATCTCGGGTCCCGCCAGCGTCTGCAGCACCGTCTCGCTCTCGCGCGCGATCGTCGAGGTCGGCACGTTGACGACCGCGATCGTGTGCACGCCCTCGGCCTTGGCATAGCGCAGCGCCGCCAGCGTGTCGGCGGTCTCGCCCGACTGCGAGATGAAGATGGCGAGGTCGCCCTTGCGCAAGGGGGCCTCGCGGTAGCGGAATTCGGAGGCGACGTCGACCTCGACCGGCAGGCGCGCAAAGCGCTCGAACCAGTATTTGGCGACGAACCCGGCATAGCTCGCTGTGCCGCAAGCGGTGATGTTGATGCGCTGGATGTTCTTGAAATCGAACGGCAGCTTGACCGGTAGCGCGACGCGCTCGGTCGCCATATCGACGTAGCGCGCCAGCGTGTGGCCGACCACCTCGGGCTGCTCATGGATCTCCTTGGCCATGAAGTGACGGTAATTGGCCTTGTCGACCAGCGAGGTCGAGGCGGCGTGCCTGATCTTCTCGCGCTGGACGGCATGGCCGTCCTTGTCGAAGATCGCGGCGCTCTTGCGGGTCAGCACCGCCCAGTCGCCGTCCTCGAGATAGCTGATCGTGTCGGTGAACGGGCCGAGCGCGATGGCGTCCGAGCCGAGATACATCTCGCCGTCGCCGTAGCCGATCGCCAGCGGCGGGCCGTTGCGGGCGCCGATCATGAGGTCGTTGTCGCCGGCGAAGATGAAGCCGAGCGCGAAGGCGCCGCGCAGGCGCGCCAGCGTCAGCTTCACCGCTTCCACGGGCTTATTGCCGCGCGTGAGCAAATCGTCGACGAGATGCAGCACGATCTCGGTGTCGGTCTCGGTGTGGAACACCGTGCCCTTCTTTTCGAGCTCCTCGCGCAGCTCGCGGAAATTCTCGATGATGCCGTTGTGGACCACGGCGACGCGCTCGGTCGCGTGCGGGTGGGCGTTGTTGACGGTCGGCTTGCCGTGGGTGGCCCAGCGCGTGTGACCGATGCCGGTGGTACCCTTGAGCGGCTCGGCCTCCAGCCGCTTCTCCAGATTCTTCAGCTTTCCCTCGGCGCGGCGGCGCTCCAGGTGCTTGCCTTCGAGCGTGGCCACGCCCGCGGAATCGTAGCCGCGATATTCGAGGCGTTTGAGCGAATCCACCAATTGCTCTGCAACCGGCTCGCGCCCGAGAATGCCGACAATCCCGCACATGCGGATCACTATCCCCCAAATCGTCGAAAAATCGCCTAAACGACACGCCCGGTTTTTAGCGAAAATCGCAGGGAACCAGATACTCAATAATTATTGCTGATTGAGACAGCACGGGCCCGCGACCGCTGCGTCGTCTGCGTCGAATTGGCCGGCCTTAAACCGCGCTAGTTAACTCATTGTCAATACATTTGGCCAACGATTCCGGTCAGGAGAACCAGGCCATGAAAGGCTCATCCGACCGCAAGGGTCTGTCGTCGATGTATCTGCGCGCCAGCGAGACCACGGGCACGCACCTTGCGCATTGGCCGCCGCCGCTGCGCGGCAAAGAGAACAAGCCCCTCTTCATCAAGCATCCCGAAGGCGAGCCGGTGAAGCGCGCCAAGCCGCGCGGCTGGCGCCTGACCCGCGCGATCTTCTCCGAATTCGCCGACGAAGAATAGCGCCGCTCACGTCTCCGGCTTCTTGCCGCCGGTCTTCATCTCGCGATAGCGCGCCGCGCCGCCTTCCCGGATGGTCTGCGGGCTCCGCTCCAGCGCCATCGCGTCGTCGGGTACGTCCTTCGTGATCACCGAGCCCGAGCCGATATAGGCACCATTGCCGATCGTCACCGGGGCGACCAGCGAGGAGTTGGTGCCGACGAAGGCGCCCTTTCCGATCACCGTCTTGTGCTTCTTGAAGCCATCGTAGTTGCAGGTGATGGTGCCGGCGCCGATGTTGGAATTGGCGCCGACGGTGGCGTCGCCGATATAGGAGAGATGGTTGACCTTGACGCCGGCCTCCAGCGTCGCCGCCTTGGTCTCCACGAAATTGCCGATGCGCGCGCCGTCGCCGAGCGAGGTGCCGGGACGCAGCCGCGCATAGGGTCCGATCGAGACCTTCTTGCCGAGCGTCGTCTCGACGATGTGCGAGAACGAGTGGATCACCGCGCCGTCCGCGATCGACACGCCGGGGCCGATCACCACGAACGGCTCGATCGTCACGTCCTTGCCGAACACGGTGTCAGTGGACAGATACACCGTCTCCGGCGCGATCAGCGTGACGCCGGCCTCCATCGCCGCCTTGCGCAAACGCGCCTGCATTACGGCTTCGGCCTCGGCGAGCTGCGCCTTGGTGTTGATGCCGCGCACCTCGTCCTCGCTGGTTTCGATCACCACCGACTCCCATCCCTGCCTGCGGACGATTTCGACCGCATCCGTCAGATAATATTCGCCCTTGGAATTGGCATTGCCGATCTGCCCGAGAATGTCGAGCGCACGGCGACCGTCGATCGCCATCACGCCGGCATTGCACAGATCGATCTTGCGCTCGTCCGCGCTGGCATCGGCCTGCTCGCGGATCGCAACCAGGCGCTCGCCCTCGACGATGAAGCGGCCGTAGCCGGTCGGGTCGGCGGCGCGAAAGCCGAGCGCGGCAATGGCTGCGCCGCGGGCGAGCGGCGCGCGCAGCCGCGCAAAGGTCTCGGCCGAGATCAGCGGCGTGTCGCCGAACGCGATGAGGAGATCGTCGGCGCCGCTCGCGATCGCCTCGCGCGCCGCCAGCACCGCATGCGCGGTGCCGAGCCGCTCGGCCTGCACGAAGGTCAGCGCGTCGGGACGGATGCGCTTGGCTTCGTCGGCGACCGCCTGATGATCGGGACCGATCACGACCGCAAGCGAGGTGCCGGTTCCCTTGGGTGCGGCGGCGAGCACGTGCGCGAGCAGACTCCGGTGCGCGACCGGATGCAGCACCTTCGGCAGGCTCGATCGCATGCGCGTGCCTTCGCCGGCGGCGAGCACGATCGTGAGGCTGGAACGGGCGGTCATCGAAATCCTGATAGCTATGGCCGAATCAAATTGGCGCGGACGGGCGGCAACGCCCTCGGAAGCTATCGCCTTGCTACCCCCGCAAACGCCCGGAATTCAAGTGCGGCGCGCTTTTCCTGTTAATGTTCCCTGATTGATTCGGGGAAGCCGGACGGGGCTGGGCGCTTAACATTCATGGCAAAGGATTCCGACCCACTGGCGGACGCTTTCTCCACCAAGGAGACCGGCGGGCTGTTCTCCGGACTTTTGGCCGAGGAAAGCGCCTTCGACCGGCGCTTGATGTGGCGGCTGGGCTCGTGGGGCGTGGCGGCCGTCGGCGCCGTCGTCATTGCCGTGATGGCCAACCAGGCCCAGCTCGGCTGGCGGCGCGACCAGGTTGCGTCCGCCGATCTCGTGCGCCAGGCCGACCGGCTGCAGCTGCTGACCAAGGAGAGCCAGAACGAAGCGCGCCGGCTCGCCGCCGCGATCGAGACGCTGAACAGCGACCGCGACCGGCTGTATTCGCGAGTCACCGTGCTGGAGCAAGGGCTCGATTCCGTCACCGGCGCCATTGCCAAGCAAGCGGCCGCGCCGCCGCCGGGCGCGGAGCCGCAGGACGCAGCACCCGCGGCTCCCAATGTCGCGCCGGTTGCTTCGACGCCGACGGCGACGAGCGAGAAGCCGCGCAGCGAAGCCGCCAAGGATGCTCAGAAGGATTCGCCAAAGGATGCTCAGAAGGAAACGTTGAAGGAGCCGCCGAGCCCGCCGCCGCAGACCGCGGCCGCCGCCTCGCTCGTGCAACAGAATCCGGCCATGACTTCGGCGCTGCCGACCATTCCGCTGGTGCCCGCCAAGTCGCTCATGGCACCACCTGATCCGGCCGCATCGAAACTGATTCAACCTGAGACAGCCGAGCAGAAGGCCGAGCCGGCGCCCGCCGCAGCCGAAATCGTGGCGGCAGCAACCAAGCCGCCAGAGCCAGCCGAGAGCGAATCCCCTGCCATCGCCGTTCAGCAGACGCGCTTTGCGATCGATCTCGGCGGCGCCAACTCGATCGACGGCCTGCGCGCGCTCTGGCGCGGCGTGACCAAGTCCAACCCGGAGATCGCAGCGCTGCGGCCGATCATCATGATCAAGGAAGGCAACACCGGCCTCGGCATGCAGCTCCGCCTGGGCGCCGGCCCCCTGGTCAATGCCGCCGCCGCCGCAAAATTCTGCGCGGGTCTCGCCGAGAGCAATCGTCACTGCGAGACCACCGTGTTCGATGGCCAGCGCCTGTCGATGCGTGGCGGTCCGGACAAGGTACAAGACAAGACGCAAGAGAAGACTCAGGACAGAGTCCCGGACAAGGGTTCGGAGACGAGCCAGGACGCTGGCCCTCCAGCCGAAACGGCGCCTGTGTCGAGCGCGAAGCCTGAAAAGCCGCAACGCCGCCGCAGCTACTCCTCAAAACGCACCAAGCGCGACGAGCCCGCCCCCGCTCCCGCCGCGCAGCCGGCGCCAGCACCGGCGAAACCGGAGGCGGCAGCGTCGTCCGCGGGATCGACGCTGTCGTCGTTCTTCAGGCGACAATGACGCCTCGGTCCCGGCGCGCACGCAGCCAGCATGCGACCAACGGACGCTTGGACCTCGGCTGCGCTTGGCAGCAAGTTCGCAGGTCCATGTCCGACGTGCGCGAAGCGTCGCCCCTCCAGAAACGCGGGTCTTGATGAACGAACTGGATGATGTGCTGAGGCTACTCGTCGCGGCGGCTACGGGCCTCGTGATCGGCATCGACCGCGACATGAACGACAAGCCGGTGGGCATGCGCACCCTGGCGCTGGTGGCCTTGGGCTCTGCGCTGATCTCGATTTCCGTGATCGAGTTTCAGAATTTGCGCGACCACCCGGATGCAGTCTCGAGGGTGGTCCAAGGCATTGTTACCGGCGTGCTGAGCGGCGTCGGCTTCATCGGTGCGGGCGTCATCCTGCACGACGTCAAGGCCAAGACGGTTCATGGCCTCACTACGGCGGCGACTGTCTGGATCGCTGCCGGTCTTGGCATCGCCTGCGCGCTGGGCGCCTGGCTGCTGGTGGGCGCCGCCATCGCAGTCACGTTATTCGTGCTGTTCGCGCTCAGCTGGCTCGAACGTCGCCTGGGGTTGAAGTAAGTCTGGTAGTCGCACATGGCCGGTGAGCGGCTTCATGCCTCCGCCCAAGTACCAAATGATACGAACGAGACCAGCCTGACACGGCACACTCCGCACCGGACTTGATTCGGAGCGGAGATGACGGACGCGAACTTTCTGCGGGAGCAACTCGCGTTGATCCGCGAACTGGCCGACCGGGCCGATCCCCACATCAGGAAGCGACTGCTCGCCTTGGCGGAGAAATACGAGCGCCGGCTGGCGGAGCAGAGCCGGAACACGCAAGGTCGCAGCTGATCGTCCTTGATCGCCCTTGGCGCAGGCGATGACCTATTCCATGCGCGCCTTCTCCTTCAGATCGCGGATGCGCATCTCCGCCTCGTCCTTGGACTGGACGATGTCCGACCAATCCTCGACCCGCGCCTCCTTGCTCAGCCTCTTGAGCTCGCTCAGCTGCTCCTGCGTCGGCTTGTCCATGCCTCACTCCTAGGCGATGTTGGCAACACAATGTTGAGAACCAGCGGGAGGCTCGCGTGTTCCTGGAGAGTGCCCGGGCGGATCAACAGAAACCTCGGCTGCCCTGTTGCCTGGCCGCGCCTTCCCGACCATATTGCGGCCATGACAAAGAAGCCCTTCCGCCTCACGCCCTACCAGGTGCAGTTCCTGCTCGTGGTCGGATTCGTCACCGTCGGCTGCGCGCTCTACGTGCGCTATCTCGCGATCGAGTTTTCGCAGGTCGCGCTCGCCTGCGACGCCGGGCTTCAGACCCTGGTCTGCAAGTCGCGCTCGGTCTCGACCGTGCTGTTCAAGAATTCGGTGTTCGGCATCGTGGCGCTGGTGGTTGCGACGCTGAACCTGATGCGGCCGTCGATCGTGCTGCTGACCGTCGGCCTCATCGCCGCCGGCCTCGGCATCGTGCTCTACAATGTCGTGCTGTCGGGCCTTGCGATCGGCCTGCTTATTCTTGGCTTTGCTCGGCCCGCGCCCGCCACAGCGTGAGCGCGAACAACAGATAGATCGCGCAGGTCCACAGCGACTGCCAATTGTCGCGACCTTCGTTGAACAGCACGTACACGGCGGACAGCGCCAGCACCCCCGCGAACACCGCTTCGGCGATCGGACGCTGGCCGATCTGCGGCCGGTTCAGCATCAGAAGCGCAAACGGCACCACAGCCATCGTCAGCGCGGCGTAAGGAAAATCCTTGTAACGCGGATCGAACACGAAGCCGAGCGCGGTCGCGGAAGCGATCACCGCGGTCACCGCCAGCGTCAGGCCGAGCACCGCCGTAAGCTTCGACCATTTCCGGCCCTCGCGCGGGCCGAGCAGGTCGAGGAAGGTCGGCAGGCTGCGGCCGATCACCATCGCCTGCGCGCAGAAGATCGGCGACAGGATGCCGGCCAGCAGCAACGCGCCCCAGAGCAGCCAGCCGCCGATCCCGTAGCTCTCGTAGTACATCTTGTCGGCGCCGATCCCGAGCAGGATTCCGGCGGTCGTCGCCGAGATGCCGACGCCGAGCCAGGCCGGGAAACGCGGTGTCCACGGCCGGCGGCGCAGCGTGATCAACGCGACAGCGAACACCAGCACGGAAAGCCCCATGCCGGCGCCCATGTACCATTTCCAGTACGGGAAATTGCTGATCGGCTGTCCCGGCGGATATTTCAGGCTCCTGCGCACCGAGTCGTAGAGGCCCCAATAGCCGCCGACGGTGCCTTCCAGCCTGCGCTTCCAGGGCTGGTCGTAGGACTCGATGAGATTGACGCGGAACTTCTGCGCCTTCGCAAGGCCGAGGATTTCCGAGACGACGCGCGCCTGATTGGTGCGCGAGGGCAGTGCGCCGTCGCGCATGCGGCCCGCGCTCGGCCAGCCGGTTTCGCCGATCAGGATCTCCTTGCCGGGAAACGCCACCGCCATGCGCTCGCGGATCTGTTCGACATGGGCGGCAGCGAACTTCGCCCTGATCGGGAAATCCTCCCAATAGGGCAGGATATGAATCGTGACGAAGTCGACGGCGTCATACACCTCGCGGTTCTTCAGCCAATATTCCCACACATCGGCATAGGTCACGGGCACGCCGACCTGGGTCTTAACCAGGCGGATGAGAGCGACGAGGTCCGCCGTCGTCATCTCACCGCGCAGCAGCACCTCGTTGCCGACGATGACGGAGGTGATGACGTCAGGGAATTGCTTGATGAGGCGAATGGCGAGCCCGGCCTGCTCGTAGTTCTTGGTGCGGTTGCTCGAGAGCCAGATGCCCTGCAGCACCTTCATCCCGCCGACCTTGGCGGCGATCGCCGGCACCTGGTCGAGCCCGTTCTCCAGCGAATAGGTGCGGACGCAGTCGGTGATCTCCTTGAGCTGGCGCAGGTCCTGTTCGATCTGGTCGGCATCGATATGGGTCCATGCCTCCAGCGGCGACTGCTCGCCGCGGAACGGCGCGTAGGAGACGCATTGAACCTTGTCGGCGGGATCGATCGGGGCGCGCGCGAGCGTGATCGGCGTGGCAAGCCACCACCACACGGCAGCGATCGCACCCAGTGAGACGAGCAGAAGCGCCAGTGGCGTACGAAGAGAAATCGGTTCCGTCCTCCGCGAAGGGCCGTCGATTACCTTCTCGCACGCCGTCTGCCAAGGGGGCACGTCCGGTGGATCCCTTGCGCCCCCAAGGAATTTACCTGCGCCGGTTCACCGGGATCTAGGATCGTGACTTTGCTGGACAAAATTCGAAATACAGGTCATGGACTCCGAAAGACTTTTCCGCCGCATTGGAGACCCATTTGGACGCCATCAGCTAGCGCGTCCGCGGGGCTCCTGACGCGGACGGCCAGCGGATACATTGGGGAATTCATGCGGCAACGGGTGTTCGAGTCACGAAATGCGGTCCTGCGGCAGTTCGCCGCCACCTTGGCCGTCTCCTGCCTGCTCGTTCTGACCGGTGCTGGCGGCGCTTCCGCCCAGAGCGGTCCGCCGGGCCCCGAACAGGGCAAAGCGGCAGCCCAGCCCGCCGACGCCGCCAAGGACGCCGCCCAGAATCAGCGCCGCACCGACGAGTTCGCGGAAGCCGCCCAGGTCATCAACGGCCCGGCCGGCAATCCCGAATGCGTCTGGCTCGGCCGGCGCGTGGTGCGGCTGATGTGGCGGGACGACCTCGATACCGCATTCCGTCATCTCGACCTCTACGACCGTTTCGGCTGCCCCGGCGGCCACATCCAGGCCGCGTTCCGCTGCCTGACCCGTTTCGGCGGCCAGATCGACCCCAAGGTGGCCGAAACTCTGGATAGCCGCGTGCACGCGTGCTGGATCAACCCGGCCGCCCAGCCGCAGCAGGCCGCGGCCGCGGCCGCCCAGCCGGCAGCGCCGGCCGCCAATGCGCAGCCGCAGCCGGCCGCGAGCCCCTCGCCTGCGGCAAGCCCGTCCCCCACGCCGGCGAAATAGCCCAAGCCAAAATAGCTCCGGTCGTTTCAGCTGCCGTTCAGGAACGACCGGCCATAGAGACGGTTGGCACTGCCGCGCGTCGTTCGAAAAGGCCATGCCCTCATAAGGACATGAGGCCATGACAGTTGTGAAACCGCGCGGCAGAGATATGCTCCCTTTGCCGCGGACTTGGTCGGATCTCGGGGTCGGATCCGCTTCCCTGCCACCTCAGCCCCTATTGGTTTAGCCGCGATGCGCGTTGTCGCCGCCGTTCTGTTGCTCGTGTCTGCGCTCCACGCAGGCAGTTGGGGAGTCCTGCGCGACAGGGAACCTGCGCCGGACTTCAAGGGCCTGGTGCCGAGCCTGTCCTATACGCCGTTCGAACCGGGCCATGTCGTCGACCTCAAGGTCGACCCCGACAAGATTCGCGCGGACTTGAAGAAGCTCTCGACCCTCACGCGAGCGATCCGGTCCTACACCGCGACGGAAGGCAGCGAGCTGGTGCCGCCGATCGCGGCCGAGTTCGGCCTCAAGGTCACGGTCGGCGCGTGGATCGACAAGGACGAGGATCGCAACGAGCGGGAGATCAAGGCCGCCATCGAGCTCGCCCGCAAGAACAGCAACGTGATCGGCATCGTGGTCGGCAACGAGGTGATCTACCGCGGCGAGATGAAGGTCGAGGACCTCATCAGCAAGATCAAGAAGGTCAAGAGCGCGGTCCGTGTTCCCGTGACGACGGGCGAGATCTGGAACATCTGGCGCGATTTTCCGGACCTCGCCTCCAGCGTCGACTTCATCGCCGCGCACGTGCTGCCCTATTGGGAAAACTTCCGTTCGGATCAGGCCGTCGACCAGGCCGTGGACCGCTACGACCTCCTGCGCAATCAGTTCCCGGGCAAGCGCATCGTGATCGCCGAGTTCGGCTGGCCGAGCGCAGGCTATAATTTGCGCAACGCAGATCCAGGTCCGTTCCAGCAGGCGCTGACCTTGCGCAACTTCGTCACCCGCGCCGAAGCGCTCGGCATGGACTACAACATCGTCGAAGCCCTCGATCGGCCCTGGAAATTCTTCGAAGGCGGCGTCGGTCCGTATTGGGGCGTCCTCAATGCCAGCGGCGAGCCGAAATTCGCCTGGACCGGCCCGGTCGAGAACCCCGACTATTGGAAGCTGATGGGTATCGCGCTGCTGGTCGGCGTGCTGCTGTCGTTACCGATCCTGCGGATCGAGAAGGCGACCGCGAGGCAAGCCTTCCTGCTGTCGGCGACCGCCAACGGCGTCGGCGCCTGGGCCGCGACCGTATTCGCCTATTGGAACGGCCACTACTTCCTGTTCGGCTCCGCTTTCGCGCTGACGCTCGGCATGATCCTCCTTGTTCCGCTGGTCCTCATCGCGATGGCGCGCATCGACGAGATCGCCGCGGTTGCCTTCGGCCGGCCGCCGCAGCGCCTGATCGCCAAGAACAAGCCGGTCGAGAACGTGCCCGAGGATTACTGCCCCAAGGTCTCGATCCATATCCCCGCTTATTTCGAGCCCGTCGAGATGCTGAAGCAGACGCTGGATGCGCTGTCGCGGCTGAACTACCCGAACTACGAATGCGTGGTCATCATCAACAACACGCCGGATCCCGCCTTCTGGCAGCCGATCCAGGACCATTGCCGCGCGCTCGGTGAACGCTTCAAGTTCATCAACGCCGAGAAGGTGCAGGGCTTCAAGGCCGGCGCGCTCCGGATCGCGATGGACCGCACCGCGGCGGATGCCGAGATCATCGGCATTCTCGATGCCGACTATGTCGTCGAGCCCGATTGGCTGAAGGACCTCGTGCCTGCTTTTGCCGACCCGCGCGTCGGCCTCGTGCAGGCGCCGCAGGAGCACCGCGACGGCGATCTGTCGATCATGCACTACATCATGAACGGCGAATATGCCGGCTTCTTCGACATCGGCATGGTCCAGCGCAACGAGGCCAACGCCATCATCGTGCACGGCACGATGTGCCTGATCCGCCGCGCCGCGATGGACATGGCCGGCGGCTGGTCGAGCGACACGATCTGCGAGGACTCAGATCTCGGCCTTGCCATCCAAGAGCTCGGCTGGACCACCCACTACACCAACACCCGCTACGGCGCAGGCCTACTGCCGGACACCTATGAAGCCTTCAAGAAGCAGCGGCACCGCTGGGCCTATGGCGGCCTGCAGATCGTCAAGAAGCATTGGCGCCGCTTCCTGCCCGGCGCGAGCCGGCTGACGCCCGACCAGAAGCGCGAATATGGCCTCGGCTGGCTGAACTGGCTGGGCGCCGAAAGCCTCGGCGTGGTCGTGGCGCTGCTCAACCTCATCTGGGTGCCGATCGTCGCCTTCGCCGACATCGCCATTCCCGACAAGATCCTGACGCTGCCGATCATCGGCGCGTTCATCGTCTCGCTGGTGCACTTCCTGTCGATGTACCGCGCCCGCGTCGCCATCAAGCCCGGCCAGATGCTGGGCGCCATGATCGCGGCGATGAGCGTGCAATGGACGGTGTCGCGCGCGGTGGCGCAGGGCCTGATCACCGAGCACATCGCCTTCGCCCGCACCTCCAAAGGCGGCCTGTCCCGCATGTCGATCGAGTTCCAGGCGTTCTGGGAAGCCGTGATCGGCACCCTGCTCCTGGTCGGCGCCGGCGTGCTGATCGCCACCAACAGCTACAAGCAGATCACCGAGATCTACATCTTCGCCGGCGTTTTGGTGCTGCAGAGCCTGCCGTTCCTCGCCGCGGTCGCCATCGCCATCCTCGAGCTCAGCCGCATCAACTCGTTCCAGTTCTGGCGCGACAGCGCGATCCGCACCGCCGAGCTGATCGGCCTGCGCCCGGTCGCGCTGCCCCACCCGACCGGCACGCCGCAGCCGGTGCCGAGCGAGGTCCGGCGGGAGACGAACTGATCCTGCTCCACGCCGGTCTTCGGCCTCGTGCCTGGAATCACGCGGTCTCCGGCGTGGATGACCGGCCGCCAATCGAGATGAGAATTTTGGCCTAAGCGACGGATAGCCCAGGCAAATCCCCGCTCCTGCCGCGATCTTCGGCAACCACCCGCACTATTGACCTCCGCAGCCACTCCCCCTACACAGCGCGGGCCGAAGGCATGATCCGGAAACAGCCGGTTTTCCCCGCGACGCGATCTCTAGGCGAAGCGGCAAGACATGCCTCTCGAATGTCCGAACACGATGGCGATCTCTTCGAGCCATCAGCGGCCATGGGAGCGCGTAGCTCAGCCGGTAGAGCACGTGACTTTTAATCACGGGGTCCTGGGTTCGAGCCCCAGCGCGCTCACCAAGCTAAATCAAGCACCTAGAGCCAAAATTCAGCCCTTCGAGTTGAGGGGATTTTTGGGGCCTGCACACAGTGTGCACACTCGCCGGGTGCAGCCATGACCGCCATCGATGTTGTCGGCTGGGTTCTCTTGGCAGTGGTTATGGTGCTAACCCTAGGCTTTGCGAAGAAGCCGCCAACGTGAGCCGTGCCATTCACAGCGGGTTCATACGTGCTGAGGCACGCTGCGCCCCATGGAGATTCTCAGATGATCGTTTCCGTGCTCGCCGCAGCATTACTTATGGGCCCGCCCGTGCCGGGGCTGGTTCAGCCACCCATCCAGCAGGTCCAGTATGGTGTGCCAAGACACCCGCCTCCATGCGGCCACGGTTGGGACCTGAGCGCCCGAGACGGCATGTGTTATCCGAACGGAGCCCTCCCTCCTCAAGAACAGGCTGCGCGGCAGTACTATCATCGCGGCGGCGGAGGTTACGGTGGAGGCTACGGTAGACATCCCGTCCGATGCGGCCACGGCGCCGACGTCGATATTCGAGACGGTCGGTGCTACCCCAACGGCA
The DNA here is from genome assembly GCF_020193935.1 of Bradyrhizobium sp. NBAIM08. Lineage (NCBI taxonomy): Bacteria > Pseudomonadati > Pseudomonadota > Alphaproteobacteria > Hyphomicrobiales > Nitrobacteraceae > Bradyrhizobium > Bradyrhizobium sp. NBAIM08. The sequence goes on from NZ_JADYVR010000001.1 coordinate 26,332, forward strand.
CGGTGCCGCCACAGTTTCAGCAGGGCCGGCAGGGATATTACGGTTATGGCGACTATTATCACCGCCCAAGGCGCCATTACTATTAAGCTATCAAAGGCCCGCCAGCGCGAACCGGCGGGCTCCTGTCACAAGCCTGTGGCATGTCCGTTGCACAGTCGAAGCCAACTGGGATTTCAGCGCTCAGTTTGAGAATGACACGCTGCCGGGACATGTATTTCGAGCCCGGCAGCGTTCGATTTCGAGACTCGTGAGACAACCGCTATGGCATGAGCAGAATCAAGCGCACGGGCACATTTCCGGAGCCTGCTGCTTCGCCTCCTCCGGATCATCGTCCTCAGCGTCGCTGTCGTCCTGCTCCATGTCGGTGAAATAGTCGCCTCGCATGCTCTTGGTTCATTGCCCGATCCAGGCTCCCGGCCCTGGGTTCGAGCCCAGCGCGCTCACCAATAAAATCAAGTAGCAAAAATCGAAATGCCGTCCGGCTCAGCAGGTGGGCAGGAACAAAGGTCACCCGTTCCAGCTTGAGTCTCGCTGGCTCGTCGGCCGAGTTGGCGGAGGCGGCGCCGACCAGCCGGCACTATGTTTTCTGCGCATGGGTCCTCATGTCGTGGACGAAGAGCGCGACTGGAGGGAGACTTGCGGGTTCTTGTAGCCGAAGACGAAGACCTGATCCGGGACGTGGTGGTCGACATCCTGGAGACTCACGGGCACGAGGTGATGGAAGCTGATAGCGGCGAGCGCGCGCTCGAGCTCTGTGCCGAAGCCACACCCGATCTCTTGTTCACCGACATCAGGTTGGCGGGCTCGCTGACGGGCTGGGATGTCGCCATCCAGTGCAGGCAATCCAATCCGCGCATGCCTGTGATCTACGCCACCGGCTACACGCACGCCGCTCCGCGTCCGGTGTCCGGCAGCATCATGCTCCAGAAGCCGTTCGGGCTTGAACGCCTCTTGGAAGCGATGCAGTCGCTCGCGGGCGATTAGCTGCAGCCAGCCGCGGTCAATGCTCCGCAGACTGACAATTGTCAGTCGTCCGACTCCACGCAGGAACGAAGGGCCTTCCGCACGCTTTGGCAGGAATGCCAAATGTCTCGCCCGGGATGGTCAGGCCGCTGCGGCTCGCTCTGCTGTATGGGCACCTGATCGCGCGGGGCACGCGGCTGTATCATCCGGGCGGCTCGCAGCCGGTGTGCAGCCTGTCATTTGCCAAGCAAATGGTCGAGGCGGGTTTGCTCTGCGCAAATGGCGAGAGCTTCGAGCTGACGCAGGAAGGCCGGAGCTTCGCCGGTTGATGCGCACATCATTGGCTTCCCCACGAACTCAACAACCGCTGGCGCGTGACCAGGGTCGTGAAGTCAAGCGAGGCGTTCCAAGCAACCCGCCCGCCGGATCTGACAATCTACGGTGACAGTGCACTCAGCTGTGAACGAAAACTCGACCAATTGCTACTTTTTCCCGAAACGATTCACATATGCGAATGAAGCTACAAAGAAGAATGCCGCTTCCTGAGAGGTGCTGGGCAAATCGGGAGCATGCTTCATTGACTGACGAGGTTCCGTCGCAAAGCCGATTTTTCATTCGCATGGGCGGCAAGGGTTGGATGGTCTACGATCGAGAACGCAGGGGCCCAGCACTGATCGGGACCGATATGGCGGCCAATCTGACCAAGGAGCGAGCTGAACAATTGCTACTTCTGCTGATGCCCTCACGCGCGGAGAGGTCGCGTGCGGCGAACGATGGTGGTCCGCCAGCGTGAACCGGTAGGCCCCAATGGTTGCGGCCTCCTTTCTCGGGCGCCGCATTCGAACGTGTTCACCGGCCGCCGTTCGCGTTGCCGTCGGGGCTGGTTCTGGCCTAGACCTCGAAAATTTAATGCTGGACGGTATCTTTTGAGACACCCAGCTCGAATGTTTGAGCAGACGATATCACCCGGCGTGCCACGCTGAGTGGTGCGTCGGGCGGCCTCGGTGTGTCCGCAGCCAGCCCCGGGACGCCCGGGGCCGTTCCTTTGGATTCACGTTTGTTGATGCAGGAACGTCCCTCCAGGACGAACATGTCGTTACCGGGGCTGGCAAGTTTCATCTCGGATCTATCGTAACCCGGTAGGGCCGCTGTTCCAGAGCGGCGGCCCTTGTTCTGAAGCGTGAACCGAGGGCCGCGCCTAGCGCCTCTTTGGCCGATCGGTTTCTGCTGATCGCGATTTAGGGTTGCCACCCTTGCGAATTGTCGGGGGCGGCTTGCCCGCGTGACTATGCCTCTCTTGCATTTGCTCGGCTGCGACTACGCGCGAGCGCAGATCTTCCAATGCGGAAAGCCCAGAAGCAAGCTCATCGAAACGCTGCTTCAGAACAGCGGTGTGATCGAAAGTGCCCATGTACCCCCTCCGTCAACGAGCCGACCGAAAAGTGGGAAAATCATGCAATCGAGGAATGCAGAGGCATGGAGTCAGTTCCTTTGAAGAGTGCTGCGCCGTTGTCGCAGTTCGTGCGATGCGACTCGGCTCCTCCATCCGCGAACGCTCAGAGGCAGGCGCCACGGCCACGATCGCAAATCGCGCCTAGCGCCAATGACGGCCCCGACCGTGGGGGGCTTTTGGGGTGTGAGGCCGGGGCCGCTGGAGGTGCTTGGACCTTTGGGGAAGGCCAAAGCCACCGAAGACTAGGAAAAATCGGCAATCGCTTCTGCTCGCTTTCGCACATTGCTTGTACGTTTTGTTTGCGCAGAACGAAGCCAATTGCCAATGAAGGACTATCTGGCGTAGATCGAGAAACTTGCAAAGATGCGGCCGAACGCGCCCTGATCCGCGACTTGGCTACCGATCCAGCCAAGCGCGAAGTGTTCGACAGGCTCGCAAGCCACCTCACGGTCCTTGCTGACCAAGTGGAAATGGCGATGGTTGAGCGGAAGGCCGGGACCGACCCGTCTCGGCCTTAGAAGCACGCCGCGGATCCGGTGCCCGATCCGCGCAGACATGGCCCAGTGATTTTGTGGCTCCAGGCTTCGAAGCCGCAGTGGTGGTCGACATGCTGAGCGGAGCTGCGGAGATGCTGATGCACCGCCAATCCAGATCAGCATGGGAACGTTTCGATCGGCACTGAGTCCTACAGGCGCAATCCATCCCGTTTCCTCGTGGATCGAACGATGGAAAAAGCACTCGCCTATGCCATCTCGGCGGCCCTTGTGGGCTTCGGTCTTTTGATCTTTTTCGCCGGTCTGTCTTCCAGCTCGCCCGCCTTATGGACGATCGTCGCGCTGGTCCCGATCACGATCGGGATCGTGAGCGCCTTTGGTCCTGTGTGACTTGATGTGGAAACCAGGGCTTTAGGTCAGCCCGTCTGTATTTTCCGAATCGGCAACCCGTGTTCGCTCTCTCGGAGCTTCCAACCGCTGGTGACGCGCGTGAGCCATTTCGTCTCGATGCTTCTGCTTGCGACGGCCCTGGTCCTGACGTTGTGCTTCGGAGTGGCGGCCTGGCGCCTCTCGGCAGACAAAGAGGCCGACATCACCGCCACGATTTCCCATCAGGAATACGGTTGGAGGCCAAGGCCCAGCAACTGAAACTTTGACAAATCCGCTGACATCGCGCCGGAAACGTGTAGGATTCCCCAAAACCGGAGGAACGGCATGTTTGAAATCAACGGTTTCGACACGGCGGGCGTCGTCAGCCTCAAGCGGGCGTCACTCGCCGCGGCCCTCAAAAAGGCCAGGGAACTGGTCGAGGACGGATGCTGGGACGTTCAGGTCGTTGATCCCACAGGCCGGGTCTACACCTCGTTCGAGGAGGAAGCGGCCTAGCCAGAACGCGTCCTCAGCTCTCCGGCGCCGCCACCGCAGCCGGCGCGGTCAGCGGAGCCCCTCCGATCGACACCGGCCCTAGAGGCCCCAGGGGCTTGGGCTCACGCACCAGCCGCTTGCGCATCGCGGCGGACAGTCCGTAGCGCGCATTCGCTCTGCGAACGGACGATGTCACGTCCGACATCATCACGTTCTGCAGCGAGTCGACCTTGGCGATCAGCGTGGACAGCTGCGAGGAGATCTTCTTCACGTCGACCCGCTCGTCCGTGATGCTCTGCCGCAGCGACAGCAGCAAGAGTGAATCCTGCTGCAGCAAGGCTGCATTCTGCTGCAGCGTCTGGTTGTTCTCATGCAGCGAAGCGGTGTGCTGCTGCTGGGCCGACTGGATCTCCTTCAGGGCGGTGACGACCGGATCCGGTTTCGGTGCCGGTGCCTCCTGCCGCGGCAGCAGTTCGGCGAGGCTGGCAACATTCAATGACGGCATGCCGGAGGGCGACGTATAGATGGCCGCCGCGCCGTTGATGGCGAGGGCACACACCGCCAGCGGCAGGATCGTCTTGCGGCGGGGCGTGATTGGCGGCGTTTCAGCTTCCGGGCCTGCGGGTTCCTGCGCGCCTGCAGCGTCTGCAAGGGCGACGGCGTCGAGCTCTTCGGCGAAGCTTGGCGTTTCGAAGGACGTGGTCATTTGCACTGACCCCCATGGAGCGAGCAACAGGAAGCCGCCCCCTGGAACGCCCTCGCGACGATCCGCTTACGCAGCACCCATACACAACTGCCTAAAATTGTCGGCTTTCTGGATTAATTCCGCGTTAGCGGCGCGGCCGGCGGACGGGCCGGCGCCCCCGGCCGATTACGGATCCGGCGCAAGCTCCTCGCCGCGCATCCGGCAACAGCCATGCCAGCAACGGATTTTCCGAAGTTGGCATAATGCCACTGTTTTGCCCGACAAATCAACGGCCAAGTGACGGCGCCTCCGGCACGGACTCGGCACGATAGGCCTGATCCGGGTCGTGGACCACGCTTGCTTGGGCCACCTCGGCCGCGATGGACGCGCCGAATGCAGAACGCCTTATCGCACAAGCACATAGCTACTGTGCATGGGGTTGTTTTCGCACTTTCCGATTTACCCCTCGTCCAGCAGCTCGAACAGCTCGTGCGTCCGCTCAAACCGCGAGCGCCACATGTGCTTTGGAGAGCGCGATGCACCGAGTCGACCTGTTCTCCCGTCGCTCGCAGATTACAAACCTGGTCCTATAGGGCTCGTAACGCGTTTGGGCGACACAGTCGTTCGTCGCTCGACCCGGGCCTTGGCATCCAGCACCTTGTCTCCAGCTCGTGCGGCTCGCGGCCGACTGATCTGGTCCGAAAGGCTCGAGCCTCTCCCTGACAGACTATTTGAACCAACACCGGCGTTTCCTTGAGCCTGTGTTGCCGGTCGGAATCTGCTTTGGGAGAACGCCGAACCAGCGGCCTTTTGATCTTCATTGCTCGTGCCGCTGCCAATTGCGCCGATCGGCAGGCCATTTTGAGCGCGACCAGCCCCGGCATTTCTCGCGGCCTGAGCTGCCGCCCGCGACCTCGCAGGCGTGGCGGGCTGGACGTTCGAATTGGTCGCTTCGCTGTTGGTGCCCAGATCTCCGCCGGGCGCGATGTCCTTCGTCCCCATCCCTGGGGGTGCTGAGGGACCTGCATTGCCCGCACTCGTCCCCATTCCAGAAGGCGCCGAGCCGCCAGCGCTACCCTGCCCCGTTCCCATGCCCGCTCCGGCGGAGCCGGCATTTGCGCCGCCCGCTTGCACCAGGGCCAACAGACATGAGCCTGCGACAATCGTGGCAATCACTGGACGAATGGCATGTGACATCGGACGATCTCCTTCGCCACGCCCAAATTAACTATAATGGTGGAGCAGGGTTTCCGCTACGAATTCGCAGTTGCGAGCGCTGACGAACGCGCAAGCCCCTACCCCTCGTCCAGCAGCTCGAACAGCTCCTCCACCCGCTCGAACGGCGCATCGCGCATCGGGCTGTGATAGACGACGCGGTCGCCGTCGCGTTGCAGTGACTTGCCTCGCGACTTGCGCAGGCGTCCGGGCAGGAACGTCGCGGCCGCAGCTTCAGGCCCGACGTCGAGGCGGATGATGCCGCGTCGCTTGCATTCGATCCTGAGCTTGGCCGCGGCGAAGAAGTCGCGCGCGAGCTTTGGCAAGGGTCCGAAGCGGCGGGAGGTTTCCTCCTCGAGGTCGTCGAGATCGTCCTCGTCGTTGCATCGTGCGGCGCGGGCATAGAGCTCGAGCCGCACCGGCTCGGACTGCACATAGCTCTCGGGCAGCATGTCCCCGACCGGCAGGTTGAGGTCGGGCACCCACAGCTGCTCGTCGCTCTTCTCCGAGGCCATCTTCAGCAGGTGGCTGTAGAGCACGGGCCCGAACACCTGGACGTGGCCGGATTGCTGCTCCGAGAACAAATCGCCCGCGCCTCGCAGATCCAGGTCGCGCTCGCTGATGGCAAAGCCCGCGCCCGGCCGGCTGAACTCCTCGAGCACGGCGAGGCGCTTCTCGGATTGTCCGGACTCCGTCTCGGTCAAGAGATGCGCGAAGGCGCGGATGCCGCCGCGGCCGACGCGTCCGCGCAGCTGGTGCAGCTGCGCAAGGCCGAATTTTTCCGGCCAGCACACCACGATGGTGTTGGCGCGGGGGATGTCGAGACCGCTCTCCACGATGTTGGTCGCGAGCAGGACGTCGGCATGGCCTTCGACGAAGCTCATCATGCGGTCGTCGATCTCGTCGGCCGCCAGCCTGCCATGCAGGCCGACGATGCGAAGATCAGGCGCCACGGCCCGCACCCGCGCCAGCATGGGATCGAGATCCTGGATGCGCGGGCAGATCAGGAAGCTTTGGCCGTGGCGGCGCTGCTCGCGCAGCAGCGCCGAGGCGATCGCCGCATCCGACAGCGGCGCGATCCGGGTCGCGACCGGAAGCCGGTGCACCGGGGGCGAGGCGATCACGCTGAGATCGCGGAAGCCGGCGAGACCGGCGGCCAGCGTGCGCGGGATCGGCGTCGCGCTCATCATCAGCACGTGTACGTTCTTGGCGAGCCCCGCGAGCTTGGCCTTCTCCGCCGCGCCAAAATGCTGCTCCTCGTCGACGATGACGAGGCCGAGATCGTCGAACCTGACGTCCTTGCCGGTGAGCGCCTGCGTGCCGATCACGACCTTGGTCCGGCCGCTGCGCAGGCCCTCCCTGGTCTCCCGCAGCGCCGCGCCCGAGGTCGCGCGCGAGAGGTTGCCGACCTCGATGCCGAACGGGGCAAATCGCTTCTGGAACGTCGCGACGTGCTGGCGGGCCAGCACCGTCGTCGGCACTGCGACCGCCACCTGCTTGCCCGACAGCACCACCGCGGCCGCCGCGCGCAGCGCGACCTCGGTCTTGCCGAAGCCGACATCGCCGCAGATCACCCGGTCCATCGGATGGCCGGATGCGAGATCATCCAGCACGTCCCGGATCGCCTGGGCCTGGTCGATGGTCGTGAAGTAAGGAAAACGCGCGACGAACTTCTCGTAGGCCGATCCGGGCGGCACTAGCTTTTCGCCGCGCCGCCGTCGGCGCTGGCTGATGTGCTTGGCGAGCGCCTTGCCGGCGATCTGGATCTCGCGCTCGGCCTCGCTGCGGCGCGCCCACCACGTGCTGCCGTCCGCCTTGTCGAGCGAAAGCCTGCCGAGCTCGGCGGCGTAAGGCCACATCAAGGCGAGATCGGGCGGCGGCACCAGCACCGCATTGTCGCCGGCGAACTTCAGGCGGATCATCTCGCGCATCGCGCCCCCGCCGGTGTTGACGGTCTGCAGGCCGTCGAGCACGGCAAGGCCGCGCTGGAGATGAACGACCACCGTGCCCTGCTCCGGCGCATCGGCATGGTCGAAGGCCGCGCTCCAGGCGCGCGCCATCGGCTGCGGATGATGCGCGCGGCTGCCGAGCACGTCGGACGCCGTCACCACGGCCAGAGGCTTCTTCGCCGGCACGACGAAACCGGCATCGAGATCGGCGAGCAGCGCTGCCTCGCCGCCCCGCCCGCGCGCGGCCTCCTCCCAGTCTTCGCAGCGCTCCGCCTTGACGCCGCTCATCCGCTCCATCACGCGCAGATCGTCCTCGTGCGCGGCAACGAGGATCAGCCGCGACCCGGCCCGGCGCGTCTCCTCGACGAAGCCACGCAACGCCTTCCGGGAGGATGTCAGCTTCGAAAATTCCGGGATGGCCTGGAACGGTGCCGTCCGCGGCAGCACCTTGATGCCCTTGGAGAGCCGCTTCCAATCGCTGCGCCCGAGATATTCGCGCTCCCGCTCGCTGCGGGGCGCGGCCTCCTCGATCGTATCGAGCCATCCGTCGGCATGCGACGGCACGCCGGCATCGGCGATCCATCTGGCGCCCGCGCAATAATCGAACAGGCTGGCGCGCTTGCCGCCTTTGCCGGCAAGGCCGAGCCGCTCCGACATGGGATCGACGAGCAGCTCCCTGGTCTCGAAGATGATCCTATGCTCATGCGGGTCGAAGGCCACGATCCGTTTGATCGTGTGCTGCGAATGCTCGATCCGGAACGGCCCCAGCGCGCCCGCCGGGAATATCTCGAAGGTCTGGCCGTGGAACAGCGCCCCGCCCGGATAATCCGGCTCATCGTCAAGATCGTAACCGAGGGATTGCAGGCGGGACTCCAGCTCCTGCTCGGAGAACGTGCCGCCCACCTTCAAGCTCAGGCTCAGGCGCGACAGGCTGGCCGGCGGCGGCATCCGCTCCATCACCGCTTCGGCCGTCGATACCAGAAACACCGGCTTCTTGGACTTCGCAAGGCGCCTCAGCACGGAGGCTCTGCGCCCCGCGAGCTCGTGCGAGGGCTCCAGTTGATCGAACGGCAAGGTATTCAAGCGCGGAAACACCAGCACCTCGCAGGCGGGGTCGAGCGCGTGAATGACGCTGCCGAGCCGCTCCGCCCTGTTCTCGCTCTCGGCGAGAAACACGATGCCGCTGCGTCCGGACTGCTTCCATTGTCCAAGCAGATGAAGGGCCATCATGCCGAGAGGCGACGAAGACGAGATCGTGGCGCGCTGCGATCCTTTGCTCTTCTTCGGCGGCTTCTTGGCCACCCTTGCCTTCGTGGAAAGCCTCACTTGGACCCGTTTCTGCTCTTGAACCGCCGCAAACTGAATGCGAGCCGCCTTGCCCCTCGAATCGGCAGCTCGGCGCCATGCATATGGGATTTGCCCTGCGAACGCACCCCTCCTCGATAACGTTCGAGGCGGCGGCGCGATCCTTTCGATCTGCTCTTGGCTGTGAGAATGGAGGCACGAAAAAGCCCCAGCGCTTGGAGCCACGCTGGGGCGTTTCGTTCGAAATGAATCGGTTAAGCAATGACGTCTTCATAGCAGCGGTTTCGCCGCGCGCTTGTGAACTGGTTCACACGTCTTGTTGGCTCGGCGATATCTGGCGGCATCGGGCCAGGCCGGCATTCAAGCTTTCTTCAGACATTTCGGATCAGCTGACGATCCATTTCAAAGTGATTGTCATCCGCGCATGAGTTCGGTCCAGGTTCAGTGCACGCGGTGCAAGAACGTGTTTCGCGATCGCGCCGGCCGGTTGCAGGACGGCTATTCCAGGCAATGTCCGAGCTGCGAAGTCGTGCTGTTCTTCGCCGAGGACTCGCAGCATCCTTTCATCAAGCGGGCGATGCGCAGTGCGCGCCAGGTCCGCAAGGAGATGCGGGAGCTCCAGGCCGCGAAGCTCGCCGCACCCGAGCCGGAGGTGGCGCAATCGAGGAGGTTTGCTGGCAGGACGCGATCGGCGGCGCGGGAGGACTAGCGGCTCAGCTTCGCCGCCGCTTGCGCGGAAACAGGCGGTCGCGGATGTAGCGCGAGGTCGCCGTCAGGCGGATGCCGCGGGGCTTGTGCCAGGCGGCGCGGTCGATCTCCTTCTTGTCGCCGATCGCCAGCCTGCCCTTGGCGGACTTGGCGATGAAGATCGCGTCGCTCATCTTGCGGCCGGAGCGCTTGTTCCTCGCCTTCACTTCCTTCCAGAGGCTGATCCTGCCGAGCTTCAGCTTGGGCAATTCCTCCTTGATCTCCCGCCGCAGGCAGTCCTTCTCCGACTCGCGCGCACGCTTGCGGCCGCCCGGAAACATCCACAGGCCGTCCGACCGGCGTCTGACCAACAATACCTTGCCGCGCCTGGCGGCAACCAGCTTGGAAGACTTTGCCATTGCTGCCGTTGTCGAAAACAGAATCGACCCAATGGTAACTTGTCTAGTCAAACAGACAAGTTAGCGACGCGCCTTGATCACAAGCCACGAGCTAACCGGCATGGGCGGCTGACACCGCGCTGGCGGGCGCGAGATCACCCCTTCCCCGTCTCCGCCCGGTCCTCGGTCCTGATCCAGGCCATCATCATTTCCCAGGCCACCGACAGGATGATCGGTCCGATGAACAGTCCGACGATGCCGTGGGCCAGCGTACCGCCGATCACGCCGACGAAGATCACGATGGTCGGGGTGGTCAGGCCACGGCCCATGACCAGCGGCTTCAGCATGGTGTCGATGAAGCCGACCAGGACGAAGAACACGGTGAGCAGCAGCGCGGTGGTGACGTCCTTAGCGGTCCAGATCCAGATGATCACTGGCAGCAGCACCAGGAAAGCACCGATCTGCACGATCGAGAGCAGCAGCACGATGAAGGCAAGAAGGCCCGCGCTCGGCACCGAGGCGAGCTTGAAGCCGATTCCGGCGAGCAGCGCCTGGACGATCGCCACGCCAATGACGCCCTGCGCCACGGCGCGGATGGTCGCACCGGCGAGCGAGAGGAAATGCTCGCTTTGCTCCGGCACGATGCGAAACAGGAAGTTGCGGCCGGCCGCGACCAGGCGCGGCCCATGCGGAAACAGGAAGCCGGCCACGAACACGGAGACGAGAAACTGGAGCGTGCCAAGGCCGGCGTCGCCCGCGAGCGAGAGCAGCGGGCCGGCCAGCGGCTGAAGATACGGCGCCACCTCGCGCACCGCCGTCCGAACGTTGTTGTAGGCCTGATCCCAGAGCTCGTAGAGCCAGGGGCCGACCAGCGGCCAGGACTTAAGCTGCTCCGGAGCCGATTGGAGCACGAGGTCGCCGGTGCCGAGCTGGTGCGCCAGCTCACGCACGCCGTCCACCGCGCTGATGCCGAGCCAGGTCGCCGGGCCGATGACGATACCCAGCGTGATCAGGGTCAGGATTATTGCTGCGGTTTTGGGTCGGCCGCCCAGGATCTTGGCGACCCAGCTGAATGCCGGATAGAACGCGACCGCCAGCACGCCGCTCCAGGCCAGGATTGGCACGAATGGGCGGATGATCAGGAAGGTCCAGATGATCAGCAGGGCGAGCAGGCCGAGGCGGATCACGAGCTGGATGACGTCCTCGCCCGTCAGCAACTGACGGAGGCTTTTCACGGGCACAGCTTTCCTTGCGGCATGAACGCAACTTCCGCGCTTGCGGGCTCAGCCGTTATTGCCAGCAACGTATCTGGCGTCAAGACGACCGGCTGCCGGATACCACATCGCCCGCCCCCAACCCGGCTTGGCTAACGCGGGTTAACCGGATTTCCCCGCGCCGGTTTACGCCCCTGCAAATGCTGGTGACTACCTTTCTTCGTAGTCACCGAAACGCATTCTGGGTCATGGCCAACAGCATCTGGACGATCGAAGAATTCACCTGCACCGGTTGCGGCATGAACTACACCGCGACCAGAGAGGAGCACAGCGAGGCTCACAGCGGCAACTTCAAATGCGGCATCTGCAGCGGCATCGTGCATGCCTGGTCCGGCAAGCACCACTTCTTCGGCTGGCAGGCCGTGAAGACGAGGCCACCGGTGTTCGGGCGGCGCTGGGCCGGCGTCGAATGGTAAGCCGCCTGCGGTGACGCCGGATCCGCCGAATTGCGCCGGCGCCGTTTGCACTCCGTTCACCGATCGCGGCTAGATCAGGATGGATCCTCCGCTTCGAACGCCATGGCCGACCTCAACGCCGTCCTGACCAGGCTCAACGACCGTCTGCTTCGCCTCGAGGGCGAGCTGTTCGTGCTGCGCTCGCTGGCGCGCGCGACATTGACCGCGGGCGACGACCATGCCGCGCGCATGCGCAAGCTGGTCGAGGCCGCAAAAGTCGCGCTCGACGACGAGGCCAAGCGCTCTCTCGACAAGCCGACCCGAAAATATGTCGATGCCGCAACCGCACTGGTGGAGGAGCTGCTGGTCGAACCCACCCCGGCGCGGCCGCTGTTCACGGTGATCGACGGCGGCCGGCGCGACTGAGCGCCCGCCTCAGCACGGCGATGACTACCGCCCATACATGCCCGGCGCACGTGCCCCGTGCGGGTAGCACTGTCCCTGCGAGTAATTGTAATCATAGCCGTCCGGACAGAGCCCGCCGCGTCGTGCGTAATATTGAGGGCGACCGTAAGCGCCGGGCGCGTGCGCACGATTCGGGTAGCACTCGCCTGTCGAGTAATTATAGTCGTAACCGTGCGGGCACAGGCCACCACGGCGCCCATACCCCGAGCCGTGGCCCCCGGTGTAGACACCCGGCGCGTGACGGTCGTTGGGATAGCAGCGGCCGTTCGAGTGGTTGTAATCGTAGCCGTGTGGACATTGCCCGCCCGGACCGCCCCTGAACTGAACCTGCTCCACCATGGGCGCTGTCGGCGCCGCAGGCACGGTTGCAAGCGCAAGCAGGCCGGCCAGCGCAAGTTCGATCATGACGATTCCTTCAAAACACGGGACAAGAGGATTCGCGTCCCACGAAACGACATGGCAATTGACGCATGGCTGGCCTGAACCCCGCATGAACCGGGCTCGGACTGCGACAATGCGTCAACGCCAGGCATCGCGCACGATGCCGACGTCTAGATCGTGGACTTATCCGACTTGAGCCGGCTGAGCCCCGCCTCGATGATCGCGATCTCCTCGTCGATCTGACCGATCGGCAGGCTGAAATCATAGCCGGACCGGCTCTTCAGATCGACCGCGAGCCGCTGCCTGTGCATCATCAGCTCGTCGAGTCCACGGCGGTTCTTCAGACGCACATAGGCGTCGACGATCTGCTCGATCGCGTTCGGCATGAGATCTGTCCCGGCGAAAAGGCCCGGCGGCGCGCCCACGCCGGCGGACGATTTCGGTGTCGCGGTACGCAATACAAATCCGCGACGGATTCGTCGATACGCCAAGCTGGTTGAGATCGTGTTACCGTTCGATGATTTCGTCAGTCGTGGGCATGAAAGGCCGCCGGCGGCCAAAAGCCGGGGTCGAAAACGGATGCGGGTTTGAAATGTCACCAGCCCCGGTTGGCGCAACCTTATCAGCCAATCCGAGTCAGCCAATCCGAGGCATCTCTGTTAAGAACGAAACACAGGAACCCGCTACAGGCTCTCGTCCACGACGCAGGGCCCCAGGCAACGGTAGGCGTCCGAGATCGGCGCCACCTGATGGCGCAACGCCGGTCGGGACCGCCGGGTAAGGCCCGCCAGCTTGGGCCGAAGTGGCCGCCAGCAGTGTCGCGACAGCGAAAAACCCGACGCTGCGCATTGCCTTCGCTCCCAAGCCGATGTCATGCCCGCTTGGAAGGCGCCGGACGGCTCGACGGCGCAATCCCGGCGTTCGCGCAAGCGGCGCCCGGCGCATTGTTGATAACCCACGCAAACGCTGCGCGGGTGGTGACAGGGCATGCGGACGTGTTATCGGGGGATGACGCAGTTGCGAGACGGATCGGACACCCATGCGAATTACCCTCGTCGGCTCCCGCCATTTTGGCGTGACCACCCTGAACATGCTCCGGGAGCACAGCGTCTCGGTCGTCCGGGTCGTGGTGGCGGACGCCGACGACCGCCTCGCCGCGGCGGCCAAGGCGGCGGGCATCGAGGTGCAGGTGCAAGCCAATCCCAAGCTGGTGGTGGCCTCCGAGATCGCCCCGGACACCGATCTGATCATCACCGCGCACAGCCATGCCAGGATCGGCAAGGATGCGCTCGCCGCCGCCAGGCTCGGCGGGATCGGCTATCATCCCTCGCTGCTGCCGCGCCACCGCGGCAAGGCCGCGGTGGAATGGACCATCAAGGAAGGCGACCCCATCGCTGGCGGCACGATCTACCATCTCGCCGACCGCATGGATGCCGGCGCGATCGCCGCCCAGGACTGGTGCTTCGTCAAGAAGGGCGAGACCGCACGAGAGCTTTGGGAGCGCGCGCTGGCGCCGCTCGGGCTCAAGCTGCTGGCCGACGTGATCGATTACGCCAAGGTCCACAAGGCGCTACCCGCCAAAGTCCAGGACGAGCAGTTCGCGACCTCCGCGCCGAGCCTCTCCTGAGCCAAGATCCTCTGAGCCAGCCCTCTGAGCCGAAGTCTCCTGGAGCAAGCTCTTTCCGAGTCGTCCTGACGTTTACCCTTAACGTGCGGCGCCCTTGATTCTGCTTCGAAAATTGGAGCCAAAAGCGCAAATAAACCATTGTTCCCAAAGGAACAATTTTCGCTTTGGCATCGCAACAAATTTCCGTCACATTTCGTCCGAATAAGCGTCAACAACTCAGACACATTCAAGGACGAATTCATGCGTTTTGGTCGCATTGCGGTGTTCTGTGCCGCCCCAGTTCTCGCTGGCACCCTCGCCGCCCCCGCCTTCGCCCAGAATCCCTATGACGGCAATTGGCAAGTCACCATCGTGACCAAGAGCGGTTCGTGCGAGCCGACCGCAAGCTCCATGCTGACGGTTGCCGGCGGCAAGATCACCGCGCCCGGCGCTAACGTTTCCGGCACCATCGGCAGCGGGGGACTTGTGAAAGTTTCGATCAATGGTGCATATGCCAACGGTCAACTCAGCGGCAACGCCGGATCGGGGAAGTGGAATGGAGCATCTGCAGGCATACCGTGCAGCGGGCGGTGGGAAGCATCGCGCCAATAAACCAATTGAGGCTCGCGCCCGGAACCGGCGGCTGCTGATCGCGGCCGCCGTTTTGTTTGGGGCTGGGATCGCCGCGACCGAAAGCAGTGCCCAGTCGGGTCCGTTCGCCCCACTGGCGGGCAGCTGGAGCGGCGGTGGCACGGTCACGCTGGATGACGGCTCGACCGAGCGGATCCGCTGCCGGGCCAAATACGCTCCGATCGGACCGACCATGGAGATGTCGCTGACCTGCGCCAGCGATGCCTACAAATTCAACCTCGGCGCCAACGTGAAGGCCGAAGGCGGCGCCATTGCAGGCAGTTGGTCCGAGACCAGCCGCAACATCTCCGGTTCGCTCCAGGGCCGCGGCAGCGGCGGAAGCTACGAGCTGGTGGCCTCCACCGCGGGCTTCAACGCCAACATCTCTCTCAAGACGTCCGGCAACAAGCAGAACGTCACGATGCGCGCGGACAGTCAGTTCCGCGGCGCGCACATCTCGATGTCGAAATAAGACGCTAGCTCACGCGACAATCGATCCGGCGCCCGCGCCGGATCGATTTTTTTATGGGCCGGGCACGAACGCCGTGACCTCGATCTCGACCTTGGCACGCTCGTCCACGAGGCCTCCGATATAGAGCAGCGTCGAGGGCGGAAAATTGCGGCCGAGCGTTTCCTTCCAGGCCGCGCCAATGCCGGCACCTGCCGCTTCGTACTCGGCGCGGCTGGTCAGGTACCAGGTCAGGCGGACGATGTGCTCGGCGCCGGCACCGGCCTCGCCCAGCAGCTTGACGATCCGCTTCAGCGCCGTCGCGACCTGGGCTGCCATGTCGGGATCGTAACTGCCGGCCTCGTCGCCCCCGGTTTGGCCGGCGAGTACCACCCATCGGCCCGGCCCCTCGGTCACGACGCCGTGGGAAAAGCCGCGCGGTTTTTTCCACTCGGCCGGCTGCAAGATGCGCATGGGCAATGTCTCCCGATCTTTGTCGTTGTTCGCTGATGCCTTAGCATGCCGCCCAGCATCGCTGCATCCGCAGATTTGGCCGTTGCAAACGGCGGCAATGTCGCCGATACCGGCCGCCCCTCCTCTGTCCATCCCTTTCCGTATCCGCCGCAGATGAGCACCACACCGTCGAAAATGATGGCTGCACTGTGGATGGCCGGCTGGCTGTCGCTGATGCTGATCATGGCGGTGGCCGGGCGCGAGACCACGCGCGAGCTGAATGTTTTTCAGATCATGGAAATGAGGTCGCTCGCCGGCTTCGTCTTGCTCTCACCGATTATCTACCGCGCCGGCGGCTGGAAGGTACTCAAGACATCGCGCCTGCCGCAGCATGTCGGCCGCAATTTGGTGCACTATGTTGCCCAACTCGGCTGGTTCTTCGCACTGACACTGATCCCGATCGGCCAGGTGGTGGCAATCGAGTTCACCATGCCGATCTGGACGGCCGTCCTCGCGGCGAGCTTCCTGTCCGAGCGGATGACGCCATGGAAGATCGCCGCCATCGTGCTCGGCCTCGTCGGCGTCATCGTCATTGTTCGCCCCTCGACCGGGGAGATCAATCCGGGGCAGCTCATCGCGCTTGGCGCCGCCATGGGATTTGGCGTCGCGATGGCGCTGGTCAAATCGCTGACCCGCACCGAGAGTGCGCTCTCGATCCTGTTCTGGATGCTGGTGGTGCAGTCGGTTGCGGGCTTCATTCCGACGCTGTTGGTCTGGACGTGGCCGTCGCTCTATGTCTGGGGCTGGGTCGGCGTGATCGCCGTCTGCGGCACGTTCTCACATTATTGCCTGGCCAGTGCGATGCGCTACGCTGACGCGACGGTCGTGGTTCCGATGGACTTCCTGCGGGTTCCACTGACTGCAACTGCCGGTTGGCTGTTGTATTCCGAGCGGCTCGACGCCTGGACCGTGCTCGGCGCCGCGCTGATCCTGTTCGGCAATTTACTCAATTTGAAGCCCGCTTCGTCGGTTCCCGCCCGGGCCAGGTGAACCTCGCGCCGTCTCGCGCGACAAAACCAAGTGGCCGTGTGATTTGGATCACGTTGGAGCGACACTCCATCGTGCACATTCGGCCACACAGCAGCGGGTTGAACGCAACGGACTGCCGTTTTGGTGGCGCGAAGTCGGGCACTTCGTGTAGGTTCGTGGCCGATTTGTTGCTGCCTGCAATTCGATTCTGGGGATTTCAGAATGCGCTATCTCACCCTCCTCGCTTCGCTGATGTGCATGGCGCTGTCGATCAGTGCCGCCAAGGCTGACCGCCGCGTCGCCTTCGTCGTCGGCAACGGCTCCTACAAGAACGTCGCGCAATTGCCGAACCCGCCGATCGACGCCAAGGCGATGGCGGCCACGCTGCGCAATGTCGGCTTCGAGGTGATCGAAGGCTCCAATCTCAGCCGCGACCAGATGACCGAGAAGCTGCTTGATTTCGGCCGCAAGGCGCAAGGCTCCGATATCGCGCTGTTCTATTATGCCGGCCACGGCATCGCCGTCAGCGGCACCAATTACCTGCTGCCCGTCGATGCCGACATCAAGTCGGAGATGGACGTCAAGCTGGGCGCCGCCATCAACATCGACCTGACGCTCGAGCAGACCATGGGCGATGCCAAGGTCAAGCTCGTCTTCCTCGACGCCTGCCGGGACAATCCGTTCGCCGCGAAGATCAAGTCGAATTCGGCGACCCGCAGCGTCAACGTCCAGAGCGGCCTCGCCGAGATGAAGTCCGGCGAAGGCACGCTGATCGCGTTCGCCACCGGCCCGGGCCAGACCGCACTCGACGGCCAGGAAGGCAACAACAGCCCGTTCACGCGGGCGTTGATTGACAACATCACCAAGCCCGGCGTCGAGATCCAGCAGGCCATGACGTCGGTGCGCGCTCAGGTCAATGAAGAGACCCGCAAGGGCCAGCTGCCCTGGGGCCACACCAACCTGACCGGCTCCGTCTATCTCAATCAGGCGCCGACCACCCAGGTCGCCGCTGCGGCCCCGACCGCGACCGGCATTGTGCCGGCGGCGACCGGAAGCTCGGACGGTGTCGAGCTCGAATACTGGCGCTCGGTTAAGGAGTCCAATAAGGCCGAGGAGCTCAATGCCTACCTCACCGCTTACCCGAACGGCCAGTTCAAGGCGCTGGCGCTGGCGCGGCTAGCGGCGATCAAGAGCGGCCCCTCGACCGCGACCCGCACGCTCAATGCCGGCGTCGATCCCGCCACCTTCACGGATGAGGCTACCCAAGTGACCGAGGACCAAATCGGTCTCGACAAGAACAAGCGTCGCGACGTGCAGCGTCGACTCACGGCGCTCGGCTTCGACACCAACCAGACCGGCGTCTTCAACGACGAAACGCGGTCCGTGCTCAAGCGCTGGCAGACTGCGCGCGGCTATCCCTCGTCGGGTTATCTCAACAAGAACCAGCACAAGGCCCTGCTCTCGGAAATCGTGGCTGCCCCGGCAACGGCGAACGACGGCAGCCAGAAGCCGGCTCGGCGCGCCGCCACCGCCCCGGCTCAGAGCAGCGCGCCGGCACCGGCTCCCCAGCCACGCAGCAATCCCGGCGATGCTGCCGGTGCGGCCTTCGTCGGTGGCGTCGTCGGCGGCATGATGGGCGGCATGTTCCGCCGCTGAGAGCGAGACGGATCCCAGACGACAGAAGCCCGGCTCGCGCCGGGCTTTTTCGTTTGTGATCCTCATGGTGAGGAGGCGCGAAGCGCCGTCTCGAACCATGAAGGCGCGCCTCGACCAGCGGGGCCTTCATCCTTCGAGACGCTTGCTTCGCAAGCTCCTCAGGATGAGAAGCTACAGCCCATCCGCGAAGTCTACTTCCCTGCCACCTTGCGCAGCGCCTCGTTGATGCGATCCTGCCAGCCGGGACCGCCCTCCTGGAAGAACTCCAGCACGTCCTGGTCGATGCGCAGCGTGACCTGCTCCTTGATGCCGGGCACGGCGTTTTGCTTGGGCGGCGCCGTGGCGACCTTGGCCGTCACCTTCTTGAACGCCGCCTCGGCCTCGGTCCTGGCATCGCCCAGCGTGCGCGGCCGTCTCGGTTGATCCGCCATGTCCTAGATTCCCTCAAACAGAGCCGTCGAAAGATACCGCTCGGAGAAGGACGGCACGATCGCCAGGATGGTCTTTCCGGAAGCTTCCGGCCGCTTGCCGATCTCGAGTGCGGCGGCGATCGCGGCGCCCGAGGAGATGCCGCCCGGAATGCCCTCATGCCGCGCCAGCGCGCGCGAGGTCTCGATCGCCGTGGTCGAGTTGATCTTCACGATCTCATCGATCACGGAGCGGTCGAGGATGTCAGGGACGAAGCCGGCACCAATGCCTTGGATCTTGTGCGGAGTATGCTGTCCCCCCGAGAGCACCGGGCTCTCCTCCGGCTCGACCGCGACCACACGCAAGCCCGGCTTGCGCGGCTTGAGTACCTGGCCGACGCCGGTGATCGTGCCGCCGGTGCCGACGCCGGCCACGAAGAAGTCGATGCTGCCGCCGGTGTCGTTCCAGATCTCCTCCGCGGTGGTGCGGCGGTGCACCTCCGGATTGGCGAGGTTCTTGAACTGCTGCGGCATCACTGAATTCGGCGTCGTCTTCAAGAGCTCCTCGGCGGCCGCGATGGCGCCCTTCATGCCCTGCGCCGCCGGCGTCAGCACCAGCTCCGCGCCGAGAAAGGCCAGCATCTTGCGTCGCTCGATCGACATCGATTCCGGCATCACCAGCTTGAGCCGGTAGCCGCGGGAGGCCGCGACGAAGGCGAGCGCAATGCCGGTATTGCCGGAGGTCGGCTCGATCAGCACGGTGTCCGGCTTGACGATGCCCGCCTTCTCCATCGCGATGATCATGGCCGCGCCGATGCGGTCCTTCACGCTCGCGGCAGGATTGAAATATTCAAGTTTTGCCAAAATGGTCGCGTTCACGTCGTGCATGCCGGGCAGCCGGCGCAAGCGCACGATGGGCGTGTTGCCGAAGGCATCGACGATCGAGTCATAGATCCGGCCACGGCCGGGTTGGTGCGCTGCACCCGTGTTGGACGATACGTCCATGATGAACTCCCTGTGGCGACGATCTGCACGTCTGTCGCGGCCCTGCGCAGTTACGGACAGCTTGCGGCGACACGCAAGCGGCTATGCAGCACATGTTAAATACGCTGCATCGCAAAATCGCGTGAGCTTTAATTAGCAGAAAACCAACGCATTTGTGTTGCGACCTCGTCAACTGATTCTGCTTATGTTAGACTTAGGTCTCAAAGCAGGGAGGTCACCACGATGTCAGCGGTTGCTGAAGTGATGTCGACCGTAGTGCTAAGGCGTGATCCGCGTTGCAGCGAGTTGCCGACCTGTCCCGTCTGCGCTGACTCCATGGTCGCCGCTGAAGCATCTGCCTACGTCTCGGACCACATCATCAGCTACCTCTGGACTTGCGACAATTGCGGCTACGGCTTCGTGACCAAGCATGCCGTGAAGCGGCGGCTCGTGTGCAACTGAGTTTGGACTGTTGAGCTATCGCGGGGCGATATCGCCCCTCGCCCAGTCCGCGCGCGTACGCTGATAGAACTCCTCGAAATTTCCTTGCGCGATCGCGTCCCTGATGCCCTGCATCAGGGACTGGTAGTACGCGACATTGATCTCGGACAGCAGCATCGCGCCCAGCGTCTCGCCGGCCTTGACGAGATGATGCAGATAGGCGCGCGCGCAGTTCCGCGTCGACGGCCATGAGCTCTCTTCATCGAGCGGGCGTGGATCGTCGGCATGGCGCGCGTTGCGCAAATTGACCTGGCCGTAGCGCGTGAAGGCGACGCCGTGCCGGCCGTTGCGGGTCGGCATCACGCAGTCGAACATGTCGATGCCGCGCTTCACCGCCTCGAGGATGTCGTCGGGCGTGCCGACGCCCATCAGATAGCGTGGCCGCTGCTTCGGCAGCAGCGGCGCGGTCTCGTCGATCATCGCCAGCATGACCGCCTGCGGTTCGCCGACGGCGAGCCCGCCGATCGCATAGCCATGGAAGCCGATCCCGACCAGGCCTTGCGCGCTCGCATGGCGCAGCTCGGGCACGTCGCCGCCCTGCACGATGCCGAACAGCATGTAGCCATCCGGGGCGTTCGCGAAGGCGCGCTTGCTTCTCTCCGCCCAGCGCAGCGACAATTGCATCGCGCGCTCGATGTCGGCGCGCTCGGCAGGCAACCGTACGCATTCATCCATCTGCATGGCGATGTCGGAGCCGAGCAAACGCTGCACCTCGATCGACCGCTCCGGCGACAGCTCGACCTTGGCGCCGTCGATGTGCGAGCGGAACGTGACGGCGTGCTCGCTGACCTTGCGCAAATCCGCCAGCGACATCACCTGGAAGCCGCCGGAATCGGTCAACATCGGTCCGTTCCAGCCTGTGAACGTCTGCAGGCCGCCGAGCGCCGCGATCCGCTCGGCGCTTGGACGCAGCATCAGATGGTAGGTGTTGCCGAGCACGATGTCGGCGCCGGCATCGCGCACCTCGCGCCAGTGCATGCCCTTCATGGCACCGGCGGTGCCGACCGGCATGAAGGCCGGGGTCCGCACCACGCCATGCGGGGTGGTCAGGCGCCCGGTGCGCGCCGCCCCGTCGGTGGCGAGCAACTCAAAGTGATTGGGAAGGTCATTGTCGGGATTCATGGCGGTGCTTATTGCGTGTCGGAGCAGGCTGATCAACCCGCCGACCGCGCTCGGGCCGGTTTGTGCATCAGACTGGACAACGATCCACACAAGGATCGTGTGCCCGCACCCTTGTCAAACGAAACGATACAGTGTAGTTTTTGTCTGGGGGCTGGAACGAGATGCCGCGGCGAACTTGCCGGCGGCGGTAGATGCGTGATCGCCAGCCACCGACAATGCCGTACCCTTCGTGTTCGACCGACGCATCCGTCTCCTCGCGTGACCGGATCAGGCAGACTGGCGTCGGCCTGATCGGATCGGTGGTCCTGATCTGCAGCCTGGCGCTCGGCGCCTGCACCGCCCTGCCCCGCACGCCCTACACAGCCGCTGAAGCCAGCGCCTCGCGCGTGCTGGATATCGACGGCCTCCGGCGCTACGCCGACGAGCCGGTCACCAAGTTCAGCTTCGATAAAGACAACAGCACTGCGACGAGAACCTATCTGGCGCTGTCCGGCGGCGGCGCTGACGGCGCCTATGGCGTCGGCGTGCTCAACGGCTGGACCGCGGCCCGAACCCGCCCCACCTTCTCGGTCGTCTCGGGAGTCAGCACCGGCGGCCTGATCGCGCCGTTCGCGTTTCTCGGACCGCAATATGACGACACGCTGAAGGAGGTCTACACCAGCGGCATCGCGGAGAGCCTCCTGAACGATCCCAGCATCATGCGCGTGCTGTTCGGATCCGGCCTGTTCGGCAACACGCGGCTGCGCGAGCTCGTTGCACGCTATGTCGGGCCCGAGATCATGGCACAGGTCGCGCGCGAGCACGCCAAGGGCCGCAGGCTGCTCGTGGTGACGACCGACCTCGACACGCAGCGCACCGCGATCTGGGACATGGGCAAGATTGCCGCGGTCGGAACGCCCGAGGCGCTCAAGCTGTTTCGCGACGTGATGGCGGCCTCCGCCAGCATTCCCCTGGTGTTTCCGCCCATCATGATCGATGCCGAAGGCGGGGGCCGCAAGTTTCAGGAGATGCATGTCGATGGCGGCGTGACCGCGCCGGTGCTGACCTTGCCCGAAGCTCTGCTGTTCCAGAGCGGCCGTCTGCCCGGCAATGCGAAGGTGGACATCTACATCCTCGTCAACAAGAAGATCGAACGCAACTTCGAGCTCGTCTCCAACGGCACCATCGACGTCGCCTCGCGCAGCCTGTCGGCGATCACCCAATCGCAGACGCGCTCGATCATCTTCTCGACCTACGATTTCGCTAAGCGCAACCGGCTGGGCTTCCATCTCTCCTACATCGCGCGCGACTATCCTGCGCCGCCGTCGGAAGGGTTCGACACAACCTATATGCGGGCGCTCTACCAGTACGGATACGAGAAGGCTGCATCCGGCCAGGCCTGGACCTCGACGCTGCCGTGATCCCTCGTGACGGAACGAGGCAATACCAAAACCGTTGACGATATGGCCAATTTGGCCAGATTCGCGATGACGCCTCCGCTCCTGCGCGATATAGAGCGAATGACCGATATCACGACCGCGCAGGAATCATTGGGCATGGGATTGACTGCGACCAGGACAAGACCGGCAGCGCCACGGCGCGAGGTGCCGAAATCGCGTGGTGGCCGGCCGACGAAGACCGCTGCGATCGAGCGCGATCTGCGGCTGATCGAGGTCGCCACCCGCCTGTTCCTTGATCGCGGCTTCGATGCGACTTCTCTCGATGCGGTCGCGGAAGCTGCGCGGGTCAGCAAGCCCACCGTCTATTCCCGCTATGGCGACAAGCGCGGTCTGTTCGCGGCCGTGCTGAGGCGCGAGATCGAGCGCTGGCTTGCGCCGCTGTCGGCGGCGGCGGAGACGCAGCTCTCCAGCGCCTCGAACATCCCGGTCGAGCAGCGGCTGGTCGAGATCGGACGCGAGATGCTGACCTTCACCTGCGGCCCGGATGCCGTCGCCTTTAGCCGCATGATGACGGCACAGGCCATCAACTTCCCCGACGTCGCCAAGCTCGGCAAGGAGGAAGGCTGGCTGAAGGCCGTCGCCACCACGGCGCGCTTCTTCGACCATCTGGTGGCGCAAGGCGCGCTCGATGTCGACGACACCACCATCGCAGCCGAGGTGTTCCTCGACGTCGTCGTCGGCCACACCCATCGTATGGCGACGTTCGGAACGGCGCTGGAGCTGAAGGCTGCCGAGAAGCGCATGCGCGCGGCGATCAAGCTGTTCCTGGCCGGCGCGCTGGGACCTGCCGACCGCGTCCAGGACACCTCGAAACTCGCGCCACGGCGCCGCTCCTCCCGCTGACAATTCCGTGAGCTTGCGTGCTTTCCCCAGGGGGCGACAATGCGGCGTCATTGACCGAAATAAAACGATACGGTATGGTTTCATTACAGTCGGTTCGGGCCGCTTTTTTCACCAGCCCCAAAGAGGTCCGGACCCGCTTCGATCGCCGCGGCGGGTACAGCCTGCCGCGGCGCTCCGCGGCCGGCCGATGCCCAAGGCCGGCCGCGAATTCTTTACGATCATCCGGCACACTCGCTGGCCGAGGGTTTCGAGCATGACGACTGCCCAACGATGGACCTCGCACCTGCTTGCGATCGCATTGCCCGCGCTGCTCATCGCCGCACCGGCACAGGCCATCGTGACCGCGAGCACGCCGACCGCGCTTCACAGCGACACAGATGGTGATGCCGAAGCGGACCGCCAGGCAGTCAGCCGCGAAATAGAGCGGTTCCGCAGCTCCTCGATCACGATCAGCCAGGCCATGGCGATTGCCGAAGCCCGCCATGCCGGCGCCACCACCGCCGATGTGAGCTTCGATGGCGGCTCGGGCGTGCCGGTCTACCGGGTGAAGACACTGCACAACGACCGGATCTGGCGCCACACCATCAATGCTTCGACCGGCGAACTGGTCGGCGGGGAAGCGGCCCTACCCCTCACCGAGCTCGACCGCGAGGACCGCAGCAACCTCGCAGCGCTGGGTGCGATCAGGCACCGCCTCTCCGATGCCGTACGCGTCGCCGAGCGCGCCGCCGCAGGCAAGGCCATCAGCGGCGGGCTGGTCCGCGAGCGCGGCCGGCTGAACTTCTCGATCGTCGTCGTCAGCGGCGACGACCTCAAGGAGGTCACCCTGGAGCCGCCTGGCGCCAAGGGGAAATAGCGGGTGCCAAATAGCGGCAGGCTGCCCCCGGCATCGGCCGGGCCGAAAAGCCATTGACGGCCGCAAGACTCTCCCGCATAAGTCGCCGCCATGTTCACGACTACCAAACGCACGACCAAAACCACCACGGCCGAAGGGGCCCGGGGAGGCGTGCGCGCGTAGGTCGTCGACTTAAACGCATCAGCTCTACGGCAAGCCCCGCCCTCGATGGTCCGGGGCTTTTTTGTTGTCTAAATTCTCAATGCAACGGAGGACAAAGTGAGTAACGATCCCGTCGTCGCGATTGTCGGCGTCACCGGTGCGGTGGGCGCCGAATTCATCGCCACCATGGACAAGCGCGGCTTTCGCGTCGGCAAGCTCAAGGCACTGGCGAGCGCCCGCTCGGCCGGCAAGACGGTGTCGTTCCGCGGGCAGAGCGTGGCCATCGAGGAGTTGACCGAGCGCTCCTTCGACGGCGTCGACATCGCGCTGTTCTCCGCCGGCGGCAGCATCTCCAGGAAGTATGCACCGATCGCGGTGAAGGCCGGCGCCGTCGTGGTCGACAATTCCTCGGCCTTCCGCATGGACCCAAACGTGCCGCTGGTGATCCCCGAGATCAACGCGAGCCGCATCCGCGACCACAAGGGCATCATCGCCAACCCGAACTGCGCCGCGATCACCGCACTGGTGCCGCTGTGGCCGATCCACCAGCAGAACCGCATCAAGCGCGTGATCATCTCGACCTATCAGGCGGCCAGCGGCGCCGGCGCCGCCGCGATGGAGGAGCTCGTCGAATCCACCCGCGCCAACCTCAACGGGCAGGTCTATACGCCGAAGGTGATGCCGCACCCCTACGCCTTCAACCTGTTCAACCACAACACCGCCATCGACCCCGAGACCGGCTACAACGACGAAGAGACCAAGGTCATCAAGGAGACCCGCAAGATCTTCGAGGACGACAGCATCGCCGTCGGCGTCACCTGCGTGCGCGTGCCGGTGCTGCGCGCCCATTGCGAAGCCATCACCTTCGAATGCGAGAAGCCGATCAGCGAGGACCAGGTCCATGCCATCATGGCGCGGGCGCCCGGCGTCAAGGTGGTCGACGACCGCGCCAAGAACTACTTCCCGATGCCGATCGACGCCTCGGGCCAGGACGACGTCCTGGTCGGTCGCATCCGCAAGGATCTCAGCGACCCCTCAGGCCATTCGATCTCGATGTTCGTGGCAGCCGATCAGCTGCTCAAGGGCGCGGCGCTGAACGCCGTGCAGATCGCCGAGCTGTTGCCGCAGAAGGTGATGGCGTAACGGGAGGTGCGTAGGGTGGGTTAGCCTAGCGGATGCGCGAAGCGCGGCCGCTGGGCGTAACCCACCTCTTTCATATCCGCGGAAACAGAAGCGGTGGATTACGCCTGACGGCTAATCCACCCTACGGGACCGCTCGAAACAGCAAACACGCATCGCCATACGAATAGAACCGGTATCCGCTCGCGATCGCGTGCGCATAGGCCTGCTTCATCGTCGCGAGCCCGGAGAAGGCCGACACCAGCATGAACAGCGTCGACTTCGGAAGGTGGAAATTCGTCATCAGAATATCGATCGCGCGGAAGCGATAGCCGGGCGTGATGAAGATCGACGTCTCGGCGGCGAATGGCTGGATCGTGCCGTCCTCGCTCGCGGCGCTTTCGAGCAGCCGCAATGACGTTGTACCGACGGCAACGATACGGCCGCCGGTCTTCCGCGCGGCGTTGAGCCGCTCCGCCGTTGCGGCCGAGATCGTGCCCCACTCGGCGTGCATCTTGTGGGCTTCGGTGTCGTCGACCTTCACCGGCAGGAACGTCCCTGCCCCGACATGCAGCGTCACGCGGTTGAGGCCGACGCCGCGGTCGCGCAGCGCCTGCTCCAGCGCGGGCGTGAAATGCAGCCCCGCGGTCGGCGCTGCAACTGCGCCTTCATTCGCCGCGAACATGGTCTGGTAATCAGCGAGGTCCTGATCGTCTGGCGTGCGCTTGGAGGCGATGTAGGGCGGCAGCGGCGGGCTGCCGA
Source organism: Bradyrhizobium sp. NBAIM08 (assembly GCF_020193935.1). Lineage (NCBI taxonomy): Bacteria > Pseudomonadati > Pseudomonadota > Alphaproteobacteria > Hyphomicrobiales > Nitrobacteraceae > Bradyrhizobium > Bradyrhizobium sp. NBAIM08. Next base: position 52,856 of record NZ_JADYVR010000001.1, read on the forward strand.
GATCGGCGATGGCCTGGTCCAGCGCCGGGCCATGGAACGAGAACGACAGCGTCACCTCGCCCTCGGTGCCCTTGGCCTCGACCTCGGCGTCGAGATGGCCGAGCAGGCAGACCTTGCCGTCGTTGCCGAAGCGGATGCGGTCGCCGGGGGCGAGCTTCTTGGCCGGCTTCACCAGCGCCTGCCAGCGCGAGCCGTCGAGGCGCTTGATCAGCGTCGCCTCGATCTTCGGCTCGGTCTCGCGGCCGATGCGGCGACCCTTCAATTGCGCCGCAATCACCTTGGTGTCGTTGACGACGAGTTGGTCGCCCGGCCTCAGCCATTGCGGCAGGTCGGAAATGATCTGATCGCGCAGCGCGCCATTCTCGACGACCAGCATCCTCGCGGAATCGCGCGGGCTCGCCGGGCGCAGCGCGATGCGCTCGGGCGACAGATCGAAATCGAAGAGATCGGTGCGCATGAGCAGGCTTGGCGCGACACAGCCAGACCCTCATGGTGAGGAGGCGCTTAGCGCCGTCTCGAACCATGAAGGCCGGGTTGCAGCAGTGGGGCCTTCATCCCTCGAGACGCGCGTTCCGCGCTCCTCAGGATGAGGATCGAGTGACTATTCCTTGTCCGCGGCCATCCGCGCCTTGACGATCTTGTCGGGGTTCTGCACCGGCTCGCCGCGCTTGATCTTGTCGACGTTCTCCATGCCCTCGGTGACCTTGCCCCACACCGTGTACTGGTTGTCGAGGAAGCGGGCGTCGTCGAAGCAGATGAAGAACTGGCTGTCGCCGGAATCGGGATTGGCGGCGCGGGCCATCGAGGCGGTGCCGCGCACATGCGGCTCCTTGTTGAACTCGGCCTTCAGCTTCTTGCCGGAGCCGCCGGTGCCGGTGCCGTGCGGGCAGCCGGTCTGCGCCATGAAGCCCTCGATCACGCGGTGAAACACGATGCCGTCGTAGAAGCCCTCACGGACCAGCTCCTTGATACGCGCGACATGGCCGGGCGCGAGGTCGGGGCGCATCTCGATGGTGACGGGGCCCTGCGTGGTCTCGAGGATCAGGGTGTTTTCGGTGACGCTCATGCTCGTCTCTCTTGCGTTGGGGGTGAAGTCTTGTCGGGTGACGTCTTGCGGCTGCGGAACTGGATCGCGAATGGACGTCCCGCGGCGGCGCCGGCCATTGCATCGGTAAATGGCACCGGCGTGCAGCGTTGCAACGCCTCCATCACCGCGATCCGGTATTGCAGCCGGTCGTTGTCAGAGGCCTCCGCGGATTCATAGGTAATCCTCGGATGGCCCAGAATGTTTCCGGCCCGGTTAAAGCTCACCAGGACGGTGATGTCGAGTGGGCGGGCCCTCGCCGGCGACGGCGGTCTCCAGCAGGTGCGCAGGTGCCGGAAGATGTCCTGGATCGTGTCGACCTGGGCGGCCTCCACGGCCGCACGGGAGGTGGCGAGCAACAGCACCGCGGCAACCAGCAGGAGCCTGCCACCGCGGCGCGCCATGGCCGCGCCTATTTGATGTCTGAGGCGACCTGCACCTTCACCATCTTGTCGGGATCGGTGACGGAGCCGCCGGGCGAGCCGGGGGGCGCCTTCTTCAGCTTGTCGACGACGTCCATGCCCTGCACCACCTCGCCGATCACGGTGTACTGGCCGTCGAGGCTGCCGCCGTCGGCGAACATGATGAAGAACTGCGAGTTGGCGCTGTCGACGCTGTCGCCGCGCCGGGCCATGCCGACGATGCCGCGGGCAAAATGCACCTTGGAGAATTCCTGCTTCAGGTTCGGGTATTTCGAGCCGCCGGTGCCGTTGCCGTTCTGGCCGTCGCCGGTCTGCGCCATGAAGCCGTCCATGACGCGGTGGAACGGCACGTTGTTGTAGAAGCCTTCGCGCGCCAGCTGCTTGATGCGTTCGGCATGCTGGGGCGCGATGTCGGTCCTGAGCTTGATGACGATGCGGCCCTTGGTGCTGTCGATGACGATGGCGTTGGCCTTGTCGAGATTTGCCGGCAATTGCTGCGCCACCGCCGGCGCCGCGAACAGAAGCGCGGCAAGAACTGCGAGAATTCGGATCATGACAACTCCGGATCAGAGAGAAGAGGAAGCGCGCCGTTTTCAGGCGAATTTGGCCTTGAGCTGTGCCGCGACCTGCGGCGGGACGAAGGCCGAGACGTCCCCGCCCATGCCGGCGATCTGGCGCACCAAAGTGGCGGTGATCGGGCGGACCATGGGAGAGGCCGGCAGGAAGACCGTATGCACCTCCGGCGCCATGGCCTCGTTCATGCCGGCGAGCTGCATCTCGTAATCGAGGTCGGTGCCGTCGCGCAGGCCCCGGATCATGATGGTCGCGCCGTGCTTGCGCGCCGCGGTCACCGACAGATCGTCGAACGTCGTCGCCTCCAGCACGCAGCCGGCCTGCGCCGCAATCGGACCGCAGACCTCCTCGAGCATCTTGAGGCGCTCCTCGGTCGAGAACAGCGGCTTCTTGCCGGGATGCACCCCGATCGCGACCACGAGCCTGTCGCACAAGGAAACGCTGTGCCGGACCACGTCCAGATGGCCGTTGGTGATGGGGTCGAAGGAACCTGGGTAGAAGGCGATGCGCGGCATGGCCCCGTCCTACCGCGCCCCGCCCGGGCCGGCAAGCCGGGCAGGTTCCTAGCCCGTTTCCGGTCCAGCCCCTCCGAAAATGTCCCGTTGGGCGTCAGCGGCAGCCGGTTTGTTTCGTCCTCGGGCGGCCACGAAACAAAACGGAGCGCGAACGAAACCATTTCCCACATCGGCGAAGACGTCCGGAAACTGGCCATGGTTACTAATCCGGCCAACGAATGACGGGCCGCGTACTGGGCGTAGGCGGCCGCATCACAGGGGACTGTCATGATCAAGACCATTTCAGCGATCGCTCTGTCTGCGTGTGTTGCCGCGGCCCTCACCCTCCTGCCCGGCTTTGCCCCGAAGGTCGAAGCCAGCGTGCCGCAGCCGCTGGCCAAGAGCGACCGGCTCGACATCCGCAGCATCGGCCGTGACTGCTCGCAGCAGGCCTGGCCGAACTTCGAAGCGTCCTGCCTGCGTAGCGCCGGCACCAAGGCCAACGTCCGCGAGGCCCGCCTCGTGACCGCCAACCGCACGCCGTAATCGGATCTGTCAGGTTCGCGTCGGGCGGGTCCCTCAAGACCCCAGGAATATTTGTGACGTCTCGTCGCAGACTACGCGACGCTCGCGCCCGTCGGAATGGCCCGACGGGCGCGATCTCGTTCAGGGGGCACTATCGGCTGCGAGGAACGGCGGGTGGATGAGTCCCGATTCGCCAGCCTCTATTCCCCGTTCGCTCCATTCCCGTTCTCGGCCTCTTCCGTGATGTGCTCGACTGACACCACGTGCTCGTCCTCGGCGGTGTCGAACACGATCACGCCTTGCGTCGAGCGGCCGGCGATGCGGATGCCTTCGACCGGGCAGCGGATCAGCTGGCCCTTGTCGGTGACCAGCATGATTTGATCCGCCTCCTCCACGGGGAACGAGGCGACGAGATTACCGTTGCGGTGGTTGACGCTCATGGCGACGATGCCTTTGCCGCCGCGGCCGGTGGTGCGGTACTCGTAGGACGAGGTCCGCTTGCCGTAGCCGTTGACGGAGACGGTCAGCACGACCTGCTCCTGCGCCGACATTTCGACATAGCGCTCCTGCGGGAGCTGGAAGCTGCCCGAGGTCTCCTCGGCCTCGGCATCGGCCGGCGCCTCTTCCGCGGCGGCTTCGCCCGCGACCGCGCGGCGCATCTTCAAATAGGCCGAGCGCTCGTCCGAGGTGGTGTCGACGTGGCGCAGGATCGCCAGCGAAATCACCTTGTCGCCTTCGCCGAGCGCAATGCCGCGCACGCCCATCGAGGTGCGCCCGGTGAATACGCGCACATCGGTGACGGGGAAGCGGATGCACTGGCCGCCCGCAGCGGTCAGCAGCACGTCGTCGCGCTCGGTGCAGATCTGCACGTCGACGATCGCCTCGTTGTCGTCGAGCTTCATGGCGATGATGCCGGAGCGGCGGACGTCGACGAAGTCGGACAGCTTGTTGCGCCGGACGTTGCCGCCCGTGGTCGCGAACATCACGTCGAGCTGGCCCCAGGTCGATTCATCCTCCGGCAGCGGCATGATGGTGGTGATGCGCTCGCCCTGCTCCAGCGGCAGGATGTTGATCATGGCCTTGCCGCGCGCGTTCGGCGCGGCCATCGGCAGCCGCCAGACCTTTTCCTTGTAGACCTGGCCGCGCGAGGAGAAGAACAGCACCGGAGTATGGGTCGAGGCGACGAAGAGCCGGCTGACGAAATCCTCGTCGCGGGTCTGCATGCCGGAGCGGCCCTTGCCGCCGCGGCGCTGCGCCCGGTAGGCCGACAGCGGCACGCGCTTGACGTAGCCGGCGTGCGAGACCGTGACGACCATGTCTTCGCGCTGGATCAGGTCCTCGTCCTCGACCTCGCCCTCCTGCTCCATGATCACGGTGCGGCGGGGCGTGGCGAACTCGGTCTTCACCTCGGCAAGCTCGGTCTTGATGATGTCCAGGATGCGCGCGCGTGAGCGCAGGATCGCGAGATAGTCGCCGATCTCCCCGGCGAGCTTCGACAGCTCGCCGCCAATCTCGTCGCGGCCGAGCGCGGTGAGACGTGCGAGACGCAATTCGAGGATCGCCCTCGCCTGCTCCAGCGAGAGGCGGATCGTGCCGTCCTCGTTGATCCGGTGACGCGGGTCATCGATCAGCGTGATGATGTCCTCGACGTCGCGCGCGGGCCAATCACGCGTCATCAGGGTGTCACGGGCCGCCGCCGGTGTCGGCGAGGTGCGGATCACCTTGATGATCTCGTCGATGTTGGCGACCGCGATGGCGAGGCCGACCTGCTCATGGGCGCGCTCACGCGCCTTGCGCAGCTTGTACTTGGTGCGCCGGGTAACGACCTGCTCGCGGAAGCCGACGAAGATCGTCAACATATCCTTCAAGTTCATCGTCTGCGGACGCCCGGAATCGAGCGCAACCGCGTTGACGCCGAAGCTCGTCTGCAGCGGGGTGAACTTGTAGAGCTGGTTCAGTACCACGTCGGGCACGGCGTCGCGCTTGAGCTCGACGACGACGCGATAGCCCTCGCGGTCGGACTCGTCGCGCAGGTCGGAGATGCCCTCGATCTTCTTTTCCTTGTAGAGCTCGGCGATGCGCTCGACCATCGTCGCCTTGTTCACCTGATACGGAATCTCGGTGATGACGATCGCCTCTCGATCCTTGCGAATGGTCTCGAACGTGACCTTGCCGCGCATCACGATGGAGCCACGGCCGAGATGGTAGGCGCTGCGGATGCCCTGGCGTCCAAGGATGATGCCGCCAGTCGGGAAATCCGGGCCGGGAATGATGTTGATGAGCTCGTCGATGGTCAGCGAGGGATTGTCGATCAGCGCAATACAGGCGTCGATCACCTCGCCGAGATTGTGCGGCGGGATGTTGGTCGCCATGCCGACGGCAATGCCGCCCGCGCCGTTGACCAGCAGGTTCGGGAACCGCGCCGGCAGGACCACCGGCTCCTTCTCGGAACCGTCGTAATTGTCCTGGAAGTCGACGGTGTCGCTGTCGATGTCCTCAAGCAGCTTCAGCGCGATCTTGGTCAGGCGGGACTCGGTGTAGCGCATGGCCGCCGCCGGGTCGCCGTCGACCGAGCCGAAATTGCCCTGCCCGTCCACCAGCAACTCGCGCATCGAGAAGTCCTGCGCCATGCGCACCAGCGCGTCGTAGATCGCCTGGTCGCCATGAGGGTGGTATTTACCCATGACGTCACCGACGATACCGGCGGACTTCTTGTGCTTCTTGTCGGGCGTGAAGCCCTGCTCGTTCATCGAGAACAGGATGCGCCGATGCACCGGCTTCAGGCCGTCGCGCGCATCGGGCAGCGCGCGCGACACGATCACGCTCATGGCGTAATCGAGGTAGGACTTCTTCATCTCGTCGAGGATGGAGACGGGGCGAATGTCCGAGGGTTGCGCCGGCTGGTCGCCGGGCTTGTTATCGTCGTCAGCCAAGGGGAAATCCGGTGAGGTTTTATCTGGGAATCATATAGCGCATCACACCCCTGATAACCACCCTTGCCGAGCTCTGGGGAAGCGCTTTTTCCGACTGTTTTTCCAGAGACTTACGCCCTTCGCGCCACGGCCGCGGACGAGGCCGGAACGGACTGGGCGGAACCGGCTCTCACGCCCCGAAAGTCACCCGGTGCATGATGCGCCCAGGCACCAGCGTGAACAGTCCCGCCACCACCAGGGCGCCGAAAAAGATGAAGATCATCATCCGCCGGTGGTCGGCGACGCGATGGGTGCGCGCACGCCATACCGCCAGCGGCAGCACCGCCAGGGTGAAGATCGACAAGACATGGATCGGGCTGAACGGCCCGACCAGACGGATCTCGTGGATCCAGAACGACGAGGCGGCCACGAACACCATCAGGACCACCCAGATCCAGCCGATAGTCCGGTGCGGCAGCGTGCCCTTGGGGGCGGAGAACTGGAAGAGGCCAAGCACAAGGGCGGCCATTGCGGCAAAGGCATGCAGCGGGACCACCGGCGCGGCCTCAAGCAGCGGCGCAAGGCTCATGCAGGGCTTCCTCGTGTCCGGCGGAGACTGATGTGAGTATGATTAACATGAAAGTTAATATCATTCACATCACATCTCGCCGAAGACTTGAGGCGCACATAAGCTTAGGCCGGAAAAGCCGTCGACCAAAGAACTGTATTTATGTAGCAGGAACTCTCGGAAGCCCGCCCGAAAAGCACTGACCAATCATCCCGCCGATACCTGACCGATCGTCTCCGAGAGCGGCAAAGTGACCAACGTCCTTTTCGTCTGCAGCGCCAATCGCCTCCGCAGCCCTACCGCCGAGCAGGTGTTTTCGACCTGGCCCGGGATCGAGACCGACTCGGCCGGCATTTCGAACGGCGCGGACGTCTTGCTGTCCGCCGAGCAGATTGAATGGGCCGACGTCATCTTCGTCATGGAAAAGACCCACCGGACCAAGCTGAACCGGAAATTCCGCTCCAGCTTGTACAACAAACGGGTCATCTGTCTCGACATTCCGGACGACTATGAATTCATGGATCCTGTCCTGGTGCGGATCCTTGAAAACCGAGTTGGCCGTTATCTGCGCCGAGACTAGCCGCCTCTTCCGAAGTCCTAGAACGGGATGTCGTCGTCCATGTCGCTGTTGCGGCCGCCGCCGGCGGCAACGGGACGGCGCGGCGCGCTGCTGACGGGTCCGGAGGAGCCGAAGTCGCCGCCCGGCTCGTCGCCGAAGCTGCCACCTCCGCCGCCGCCACCGCGGCCGTCCAGCATCGTCAGCGTTGAGTTGAAGCCCTGCAGCACGACCTCGGTCGAGTATTTCTCGACGCCGCTCTGGTCGGTGTACTTGCGGGTCTGGAGCGCGCCTTCGATGTAAACCTTTGCGCCCTTCTTCAGATACTGTTCGACGATCTTGCAAAGCGGCTCAGAGAAGATCACGACGCGATGCCACTCGGTCTTCTCCTTGCGCTCGCCGGTGTTCTTGTCGCGCCAGGTCTCCGAGGTCGCGATGCTCAAATTCGCGATCGGCCGCCCGTCCTGGGTGCGGCGGATTTCGGGATCCTTGCCGAGATTTCCAACCAGAATGACCTTGTTGACGCTTCCCGCCATCGCCGCTCTCCACTCCGAATGCCACTGAATTTCAAAAGGGCGAATCCGCTGCCCGCGTTCCTCTGCGCCCGCCAGGGCGACCCTATACGCTTGCGGACACCGATCAGCCTGCCACCCCCAAGGTTATCCCCACATATAGCATCGCGCGCACGTTTGTTCCAGATTTGTTCTTCATCATGGGCGGGCAGACATTTTCCCGCGTGCCGCGAAAAACGTCAGCCCCGAATGGAACCTTTTCGAGTTCCCTTGAATAGGAAAAAACTCTTAACATTCATCAAGATGGAACCTGTCAATAGTCTGGCGAGTGTGGCTTTCCGGAGACGGACTCTGCCCTTTCCTTAGGCTACCTTTGCCTTGGAATTGATTCATATGGGTGTCGCGTCTGATCAGCCGCTTCAGGGACTTTCATGAAGCGGACGAAACTTGGGGAGACTGCAATGAATAAGATTCTTTTCGGCGTAATCAGTGCAATGGCATTGGGGCTGTCGGCTCCGGCAAGCGCGGCGGATATGGCTGCGCGTCCCTACACCAAGGCTCCGGCCCCGGCGGTCGCCGCGGTTTACGACTGGAGCGGCTTCTACATCGGCGTCAACGGCGGCGGCGGCACGAGCCGCAAGTGCTGGGACTTCGTGACCCCGGTCACGGGCGTTCTGGTGGCTGAAGGCTGTCACGATGCGACCGGCGGCACGGTCGGTGGTCAGATCGGCTACCGCTGGCAGTCGGCCAATTGGGTGTTCGGCCTCGAGGGCCAGGGCAACTGGGCTGACTTCTCGGGGGACAACGTCAGCCTCCTCTTCCCTGGAAGCGCTTTGGTCACCGGTGATCGTAACCGCTCTCACATCGATGCTTTTGGCCTGATCACGGGCCAGGTCGGTTATGCCTGGAACAACGTGCTGCTCTATGTGAAGGGCGGCGCCGCCGTAGTCGGGGACAAGTACGACGTCTATGCCGCTCCTGGCACGCCTGGCGCCGGCACGCTGCTGGCGTCGGCTCGCGAGACCCGCTGGGGCGGCACCGTTGGCGCCGGCCTGGAATTCGGATTTGCTCCGAACTGGACGCTCGGCGTCGAGTACAACCACATCTTCCTCGGCGACCGTACGATCGCCTTCACGACGCCTGCGGGCGTTGCCTTCGGGAGCGATCGCATCAGTCAGGACGTCGACATGGGTCTGGTCCGCTTGAACTATCGCTTCGGCGGCCCGCTGGTCGCGAGGTACTGATATCCCACCTATCGTGAGCGAAACGAAGGGCCGGCCCCAGCGCCGGCCCTTCTTTTTTTCGGCACATGCCTGGACGTAAATAAGTCAGCAACCATCACCTTTTCCGCTGTTGTGGCTTTTCGGAGACACAACTTGCGGCTTTGGTGGTGTAAAGACGGCGTCAGTTGGGCCGTTTGAGTCCGCTGCCCTTCCGCCACGGAAGGCAACAACAGAAACTGGGACTGGGATTAAGTTGAAAATGAAGAAGGTTTTGTTGGCTTCGGCCTGTGTATTCGCCCTTGCGGCCCCCGCTTCGGCTGCTGATCTGGCAGCCCGCCCCTACACCAAGGCCCCCGCGCCTGTGGCCTCGGTCTACAACTGGACCGGCTTTTACCTGGGTATCGTCGGTGGCGGCGCCTGGGAAAACAGCTCCGATGATCCGCGCATGCAGGGCGGTTTCGTCGGCGGCACCGTTGGCTACAACTGGCAGACCTCCAACGTCGTGTTCGGCATCGAAGCTGATGGCGCGTGGGCTGACGTAAACGCCTCGGCGACCGGTCTTGTTGATTTTGGTGGCGCCCTCGTTCCCACGACGGTCAGTTCGCGTATCGACGCGCTCGGCACCGTGCGTGGTCGCATCGGCTGGCTCGCTTCCCCGAGCGTCCTGCTGTACGCCACGGGTGGTTACGCCTGGATCAACAACAAGATCAGCGTCAGCGCGCCCCCTGTTCTGAGCCTCTCGGAGAGCCAGTTCCATTCGGGCTGGACGGTCGGCGCGGGCGTCGAGGCGATGTTTGCTCCGAACTGGTCGGTCAAGGGCGAGTACCTCTATCGCAGCCTGGGCGGCGAGACCTACTTCTCGGGCGTCTTCCCGGTCAACACCGGCACTCTCGACCTCCACACCGTGCAGGTCGGCGTGAACTACCACTTCGGCGGCCCGGTCGTCGCCAAGTACTGAGCTTCGTCTCTGACGCATCATCGTCACGAAAGGCCGGCCTCGCGCCGGCCTTTTTGTTTGTTGCGGCCGCCCGTTCGCTCGCGCTTTTCGAAGGGGTGTGGCCGCTGGGTGACACAACCTTTGGCTTCAATGGTGTAAAAGCAATGACGTTGCTTGAGTCATAAGGTCCGCTGCTCTTCCGCTCTCCGGAAGACCGGAATGAGAAATGGAAGTGGGGAATGGATATGAAGAAGCTTTTGCTGGCTTCGGCCAGCTTGTTCGCACTCAGCGCGTTGGCACCGGCCTCGGCGGCCGATTTGGCGGCCCGCCCCTACACCAAGGCTCCGGTGGCACCGATCGCGGTGTACAACTGGAGCGGTTTCTACCTCGGCGCCAACGCCGGCGGTGGCTGGAGCCGCAACTGTTGGGATCTCACCAGTGTCGGCCCCTTCGTGGTCGCTCCGGCGGTGGCCGAAGGTTGTCACAATGCGACCGGCGCACTCGTCGGCGGCCAGATCGGTTATCGCTGGCAGTCCGCCAACTGGGTGTTCGGTCTCGAAGCCCAGGGCGACTGGGCTGACCTGAAGGGTTCGAACATCAGCTCGCCTGCCGCGCTCGCGCCGCTGGTGAACGAGACCAGGATCGACGCCATTGGCCTCTTCACTGGCCAGGTCGGTTATGCCTGGAACAACGTGCTTTGGTACGTGAAGGGCGGCGCTGCCGTCACTCACAACAAGTACACTGGTAGTTTTGGCGGCGTTACGCTCGACACCGCGAACGAAACGCGCTGGGGCGGTACCGTCGGCACCGGCATAGAATTCGGCTTCGCTCCGAACTGGTCGGTCGGTGTCGAATACAACCACCTGTTCATGGGCAGGCACAACGAGACCTTCACCTTCCTCGGCGTGACCACTCGCACCGACAGCATCAAGCAGGACGTGGACATGGCTACCGTTCGACTCAACTACACCTTCGGTGGCCCGGTGGTCGCGAAGTACTGATCACGATCGACGTCACATCGTCACGAAAGGCCGGCCTCGCGCCGGCCTCTTTGTTTTGGCTGGGTGCTCCGCGAGCGGTTCCGCGCGTTCCTGCTGCCAGATCCCGCCAGCACGCCAACAATCCGTTGACGATTCGCAAGTCCCACTGGAAATCCGCCGCCGTTCTTCCTACGTTCGCTGCCATACCCATCGGCGCCGATCCCGGTTCCGGGCGCAGCGCGCCTTTTTTGTTGGCGCGATCGCGCACCTTTGGGCTTCCTTGAGGGCAACTCGGATGGATGAAGTGATCAAGGCGAAGCGCCAACAACAGAACGCGGGCTCCAGCCTGCGCGCAATTACGATCCGCGGCGCGCGCGAGCACAACCTCAAGAATATCGACGTCGAGATTCCCCGCGACAAGCTGGTGGTGTTCACCGGGCTATCCGGCTCCGGCAAATCCTCGCTCGCCTTCGACACCATCTATGCCGAGGGCCAGCGCCGCTACGTCGAATCGCTGTCGGCCTATGCCCGCCAGTTCCTGGAGATGATGCAGAAGCCCGACGTCGACCAGATCGACGGCCTGTCGCCGGCGATCTCGATCGAGCAGAAGACGACGTCGAAGAACCCGCGCTCGACCGTCGGCACCGTCACCGAAATCTACGACTACATGCGCCTGCTCTGGGCCCGCGTCGGCGTACCCTATTCGCCGGCCACAGGCCTGCCGATCGAGAGCCAGACCGTCTCGCAGATGGTCGACCGCGTGTTGGCGCTGCCCGAGGGTACCCGCCTCTATCTGCTCGCCCCCGTCGTGCGCGGCCGCAAGGGCGAGTACAGGAAGGAGCTCGCCGAATGGCTCAAGAAGGGCTTTCAGCGCGTCAAGATCGACGGCACCTTCCATGAGCTGGCGGAAGCTCCTAGCCTCGACAAGAAATTCCCGCACGATATCGACGTGGTGGTCGATCGCATCGTGGTGCGTGCCGATATCGGCCAGCGCCTCGCCGAGAGCTTTGAGACCGCGCTAAAGCTCGCCGAAGGCCTTGCCGTCGTCGAGTTCGCCGATGCGCCCGCGGCGGCTGCGCCTGCGGAGGAAAAGAAGAAGACCGCGAAAATCCACGACAAGAGCGGGCCCGAGCGCATCCTGTTCTCGGAAAAGTTCGCCTGCCCGGTCTCCGGCTTCACCATCCCCGAGATCGAGCCGCGCCTGTTCTCCTTCAACAATCCCTACGGCGCCTGCCCCGCCTGCGGCGGCCTCGGCGTCGAGCAGCATGTCGACGAAGACCTCGTCATCCCTGAGAAGGATCTGACGCTGCGCAAGGGCGCGATCGCGCCCTGGGCCAAGTCGTCGTCGCCCTATTACGTGCAGACGCTGACCGCGCTCGGCAAGCACTACAAGTTCACGCTCGACACCAAGTGGAAGGATCTGCCGAAGAAGACGCAAAACGCGATTCTCTACGGCTCGGGCGAGGACGAGATCAAGTTCTCCTACGAGGACGGGGTGCGCTCCTACGACACCAAGAAGCCGTTCGAAGGCGTCATCACCAACATCAACCGCCGCTACCGCGAGACCGAGAGCGAGTGGGCCCGCGAGGAGCTGGCGAAATATTTTCACGACGTGCCCTGCGAGGGCTGCAAGGGCTTCCGGCTCAAGCCCGAGGCGCTCTGCGTCAAGGTCGGTGGCAAGCATATCGGCGAAATCTCGGAGCTGTCCGTGAAGGGCGCCGGCGCATGGTTCGAGACCGTGCCGGAGGCGCTGAACGCGCAGCAGAACGAGATCGCGGGCCGCATCCTGAAGGAGATCCGCGAGCGCCTCACCTTCCTGCTCGACGTCGGCCTCAATTATCTGACGCTGTCCCGCTCCTCCGGCACGCTGTCCGGCGGCGAGAGCCAGCGCATCCGCCTCGCCTCGCAGATCGGCTCGGGGCTCACAGGCGTGCTCTACGTGCTGGACGAGCCTTCGATCGGCCTGCACCAGCGCGACAACGCCCGCCTGCTCGATACACTGAAGCGGCTGCGCGACCTCGGCAACACCGTGGTCGTGGTCGAGCATGATGAGGACGCCATCCGCCTTGCGGACTACGTGCTCGACATCGGCCCAGGCGCCGGCATGCATGGCGGCAACATCGTCGCCGAAGGCACGCCCGCCGAGATCATGCGCAACCCGAAATCGCTGACCGGCAAATACCTGACCGGCGAGCTCGAGGTCGAGGTGCCGGAGCGGCGTCCGCCGAACCATCGCCGCACCATCAAAGTGGTGAACGCGCGCGGCAATAACCTCAAGAACGTCACGGCGGAAATTCCGCTCGGCCTGTTCACCTGCGTGACCGGCGTCTCTGGCGGCGGCAAGTCGACGCTGCTGATCGATACGCTCTACCGCGCCATCGCCCGCAAGCTGAACAACGCCAGCGAGGGCGCCGCCCCGCACGACCGCATCGAGGGCCTCGAGCATATCGACAAGATCATCGACATCGACCAGTCGCCGATCGGCCGCACCCCGCGCTCGAATCCGGCGACCTATACCGGCGCCTTCACGCCGATCCGCGAATGGTTCGCCGGCCTGCCGGAAGCGAAAGCACGTGGCTACGAGCCCGGCCGCTTCTCCTTCAACGTCAAGGGCGGCCGCTGCGAGGCCTGCCAGGGCGACGGCGTCATCAAGATCGAGATGCACTTCCTGCCCGACGTCTACGTCACCTGCGACGTCTGCAAGGGCAAGCGCTACAACCGCGAGACGCTGGAGGTGCTGTTCAAGGGCAAGAGCATCGCCGACGTGCTCGACATGACTGTCGAGGAAGCTGCCGAGTTCTTCAAGGCGGTGCCGCGCGTGCGCGAGACTTTTCAGACATTGCACCGCGTCGGCCTCGACTACATCCATGTCGGCCAGCAAGCGACGACGCTCTCGGGCGGCGAAGCCCAGCGCGTCAAGCTGGCAAAAGAATTGTCAAAGCGCGCCACCGGCCGCACGCTCTACATCCTGGACGAGCCCACCACCGGCCTGCACTTCCATGACGTCAAGAAGCTGCTTGAAGTGCTGCACGAGCTGGTCGCGCAAGGAAACACGGTCGTCGTCATCGAGCACAATCTCGAGGTCATCAAGACCGCCGACTGGGTCATCGATCTAGGGCCCGAAGGCGGCGACGGCGGCGGCGAGATCGTGGCGTGGGGACCTCCGGAAGACATTGCGAAGGCGCCGCGAAGCTATACGGGCAAATTTTTGGCTCCGGTGCTGGAGAAGGCGCGAAAGCCAAAGCGGAGGCGTGCGGCGAGCGAGGCGGCGGAGTAGATTGCGCGGCATCGAAGCCACAGGGCTGTAGGGCGGATTAGCGAAGCGTAATCCGCCGCTATTCGATCGGGAAAGAACCGACATGTCCGCTGGACTCGTCCAAACCTACCGCGCCTTCGCCCACAACAACGCTTGGGCGAACCATCGCCTGCTCGCCGCCTGCGCTGCGCTATCCCAGTCTGAATTCGAAGCCCACCGCACCGGCTTCTTTCCAAGCCTGCAGCGTACGCTGAACCACATCTACATCATCGACTTCTTCTACATCGATGCGCTTGAAGGGGGTTGGCTCGGACCGGCAGCCTGGAAGAACGAGGTGCCGTACCCCTCCTTAGCCGAGCTGAAAGCTGCCCAGGCCGCAATGGACAAGCGCCTGATTGCTATCTGCGATGCGCTGACAACTGAACGGCTCGACGCCTTCGTCCGGATCAACCGCGACACAACCGTGCAGACCGAACGGTGCGACCGACTGCTCATGCATCTCTTCCAGCATCAAATTCATCACCGCGGACAGGCGCATGCCATGCTGTCCGAAACAAGGGTCGTACCGCCGCAGCTTGACGAGTTCTTCGCGGAAGGCGAAGCGCCGCTGCGAGCCGCCGAATTCGCCGAACTCGGCTGGACCGAGGAGACCGTTTGGAAATCCAGGACGTAAGCTACGCCAGGAACTCCGGCGGCACATGGTCGGTCAGCCACACACCGTTCTCTGCGCGAAAAAACTTGAATCCCTTGGCATGCATGCTGCCGGCATCGACCTTGAAGATGTGCGGCTGGCCGTGGCGCTGACCGACACGCTGCGCAGTTGCCTCGTCGGAGGACAGATGCACCTGCTGGCGCGCCTGCGGCTTCAGGCCCTCGGACAGGATCGCCTCGACAAACCGTGTCGCCGTGCCATGATGCAGGATCGACGGCGGCTCCTGCGGCGCCAAGCCAAGTTCAACCGAGACGGAATGTCCTTGCGCGGCGCGAATGCGATCAGTTCCAGGGGATAGCGAGAAACGCTTCTTGTCGCTCTCTGCGACGACGCGCAGCAGATCGTCGCGGCCAAACTTTGTGCCGGCGACATTTGCCTTGGCGATCAGGTCGTCGATGCTGGCCCACCCGTGCGAATCCAGCACCAACCCGATCGTTTCCGGCTGGTGGCGCAGGACCAGGCTCAGAAATTTGCTGAGCTGGGTGTCATTGATCGGCATGGTTACCCTTCCAGTCCCGCATCACTACACTCAAGTGGTTGGCAAGGCCAGATGATCGATCTGGAGGGAGCAATGGCCAGTCGAACCTATACGCTATTTCGGAACGCGATCCTCGCCGAGCAACAGGTGACTTGCGTCTGCGAGGGCCGCCGTCGCGAGCTCTGTCCGCATATCATCGGCACCGACAAGTCCGGTGACGAAGCCGTGCTGGCCTGGCAGTTTGCAGGCGAAAGCAGCAGGCCGCTGCCGCAATGGCGCTGCCTGAAGCTGGCCAATGTCAGTGGCGCCCGGGCGCGGGATGGCCGCCGGCATGAAGGCGGCTCGCATAGGAGCACCCAGACCTGCGTGACGAATATCGATCTCGACATCAATGTCGATGTTCGTAAGTTGCGGTGAGGGAGCTACAGGGGTCGAGATCGGAATCGAACCTCGTCGATCACGACGTAACGGCCGATCGCAGGGTTGATTTCGATCCGCTCGTGTCGCATGGCTGTCCTCGAACTCCACGAATATTAGCAGGCGACCTCACGCTTGTCAGCGAGCTCAAAATCCGGCCTCATGCCCTATTCCCTCGCCATATTCGATCTCGACGGTACCCTCGCCGACAGCTTCCCGTGGTTCCTGCGCACCATCAACGACGTCGCGGACCGCTTCGGCTTTCGCCGCGTAAAGGACGAGGATGTCGAGGAGCTGCGCCACGCCTCGTCGCGCGAGATCCTCGCCAAGCTCGAAGTGCCCATGTGGAAGCTGCCGGCGATCGCGCGGCATGCGCGGCGGCTGAAGGCGGAGGCGGCTTCCGAGATTTCGCTGTTCGCAGACGTCGAGACGATGCTGCGAACGCTGGCCGAGAACGGCGTGCAGCTGGCGCTGGTGACGTCCGACAGCGAGGCCAATGCGCGCGAGAAGCTCGGGGACGCCGCAGCGCTGTTCTCGCATTTCGACTGCGCAGCGTCGCTGTTCGGCAAGGCCGCGAAATTCCGCCGGGTCATCCGCCGCGCCGGCGTCGCGCCTAGCAGGGTGATCTCGATCGGCGACGAGGTCCGCGACATCGACGCGGCGCGGGCGGTCGGGATCGCCTGCGGCGCGGTGTGCTGGGGCTATGCGGCACCGGCGGCGCTAACGGCGCTTCGGCCCGACCATGTGTTCGAGCACATCCGTGACATCGCGCCGGCGCTGATCGGCGTCACAGCTCCGATGCGGGCTTAACACCACCGCGCGGCCGTATTGCTTTTCCATCGAGAGCCCGGGCCGGCCCTCACTCACTCGCCGGATCGACCGGCAGCCTTGCGCGAGGCTCCCGCTCCGATCTCCCGGTTCAGGCACGCAAAAGCCTCTCTCACGTAGACGGCCAAGGGCCGCTTGCCCTGGTCGCGATTCCAACTGTCCATCGCAAGCCGCAAGGCTCCGACCGACATCATGGCGACCACGCGCAGCGCAGCCTGCCGATGCGGCTGCGGCCACATCTGGGACAGCGCCGCGAACACGGCAGCTTCCTTCTCGACGTATTTCGCCTGCTGCCGGATGCGAAGCGACTCGTTCGCGGACATCAGGCGCTCGATCACTTTTGTTTGCTTGTAATCGACCGGGAAGCGGGCTGTCAGCTCCAGCAGGCCGTTCCTTGCGGCATCGAGCGGCGACTGCTTGGTCGTTTGCTCGAGCACGGCGGCACGCAAGGTCTCGCTGAAACCACCATCCTGCCACGCCAGGAGGATCTCTTCCTTGGACTTGAAGTAGTAGAAGAACGTCCGCCGCGAGATCCCCGCCGCCTCCGCGATCGCGTCGAGCGTGGTGGCATCATAGCCCCTGGTCAGAAACAGTTTAAGGCCCTGCTCGGCGATACGATGCAGCGTTTCGCGCCGCTTCCGCTCGCGCAGGCCTTCCTCCTTCCGGGATGAACTTTTCATGACCTGTTTTGCCATGAAATCGACCAGTTTGCAAAATTACACTAAGTGCAATACGTCGATTACACTCGGTGCGACTTCATACAAGGTGCCTTCATGGTGAACGGGTTGAGCGACACTTCCTCTCAGCATGTGCGATCCGCGCACGCGAATGGCGCGGACGGTGCGAGCGGAGCGACAAGCCTGACCCGACGGCGGTTCGGTGCCGCGCTGCTGGCGGTCGCCGTCACGGCCACGCTCGCCGCGCCTCCAGCCCGGGCGCAGTCCGCGCCCCCCGCGGTCGTCGACTTCGACTGGGTCGATCCGGCGCGTTCGCGGCCCGTTCCGGCGCGCCTGCACTGGCCGGCGGATGTTGCGCCGGGATCGCGCGTGCCGCTCATCGTGTTCTCCCATGGGCTCGGCGGCTCTCGCCGGGGCTACAGCTATCTGGGGCGATATTGGTCGGCCCGCGGCGTCGCCAGCCTGCATGTTCAGCATGCCGGCAGCGATTCCTCGCTCTGGGCGGGCAATCCCCTCGCCGTCGTGGACCGCCTGCAGCGTGCCGCTCACGAGAGCGAGGCGCTGGCGCGAGCCCTGGATCTGCGCTTTGCCCTGGATCGCATGCTGTCGAGTCCCCATGGTGCCCACGTAGACCGCCGGCGCATCATGGCGGCGGGGCATTCCTATGGGGCGAACACGGCGCTTGTTGCGGTTGGCGCCCGCGTGATGCGCGACGGCAAGTGGGTCGAGGCGCGCGACCCGCGCTTTGCCGCCGCCATCGTCATTTCGGCCCCTCCATTCTATGGCGAACCCGATCTTGCCTCGGTGTTGAGCAGGATCACCGTTCCAACCCTGCACGTGACGGCGACGAAGGACGTCATCCAGATCCCCGGATATTACTCACCCGCTGCCGACCGGCTGGAGGTCTTCAACGCTATTGCCACACCGCGCAAGCTGCTTGCCGTGTTCGAAGGCGGCTCGCACAGCATCTTCACCGATCGCTCGTTCACCGGTGGTCCGGCGCTCAACCCGAAGGTGAAGCTCGCGACGGCCGAGCTCACCCTGGCCTTTCTCGACCTGGTTTTCGATGGCAACGGTGGCACGCTGGCGCGCTGGAACGTGACCTGGCAGCCCATGCTCGCCTCGGCGCCGGGCGCCGCACCTTCTCCCCTGCCCGTCGCGCAGTCCCGGCGCGTGGCCCAGGGAGTGGCGACCGGTCTCGTTCCCTCGCCATGAGGTGGCTCGCAGTTGCGGTCTTGAGCTCGATGGCCGCCGGTTGCGCGGCGGCTCCGCTGGAACGAGCGGGGTCGCTGGCCTCCTACGACGATCTCACGCCGTCCGATGGTCTCTTGACCAAGTCGCAGCTCCGGATCAGCAAGGCTGATGTTCTCGCCGCGAAGACCGCTCGCATCGAGCCGACCGCGTTCACGGCGACCGCAGCCAGCCAGCCGTTCACGCCGCAGCAGCGCAGGCTGATCAAGAACGCAATCAACAGAGCGATGTGTCTTGCGCTCAGCGAGCGCTTCCGGATCGTAGCTCCCACGGAGGCTGCGGACTTGAATGTTCGCGCCGTCATCACACAGATTGCGCCGACCGATGCGGCGGCAGCCGGCGTCTCCAAGGTCGCGAGCGTCGTGCCGTCCATCGTCGCTCCCGGCGTGCCCATTCCGGTGCCGCGCCTTCCGATCGGACTGGGAAGCCTGTCCGTCGAGGCCGAGGCCCGTGACCGCAGCGGCAACCAACAGGCGGCCATGATCTGGGCGCGCGGAGCGAACTCCTTCACCAGCGCTCCGCGTGTATCGAGCGATGGCGACGCCTATGACCTGGCCGAGGCTTTCGGAAGCGATTTCGGGAGGTTTCTCGTTGCCGCGGAGAGCCCGTTCGGGAAGGTCCCCACGCCGCCTTCCGTCGACAGATTGAGCGCCTCTCTCGGTGGTGCGCCCAAGGAAGCGATCTGCGAAACATTCGGCCGGGCGCCAGGATTGGCAGGCCTGGCCGGAGAAAGAATCGGGCTGCCGCCGGACTGGACCGACCGAGGCGCGCCGGAGAACACGATCTTGGAAGCGCAGAACGTCAATTGAGCTCTGGCGGAATGGCCGCTTGAATTCGGCCGGCCGGAGCAAGCGGCCTCGGGTTGTGACGAACTACTCCGTCCTGCGCAGGAACGCCCCGAACGCCCTTGGGCCGTCGCCGGTCTTGATCTCGCCGATCACCTTGAGCTCGGCCGCATCGATGATGCTTAGCGTGTTGCTTTCCCAGCAGGCGACAATGACGCGCTTGCCGTCGGCAGTCGCCGCAATGCCTTCGGGATAGTCGCCGACATGGATGCGCTTGACCGGCTTGAGGCCCGCCAGGTCGAACACGCTGACGGTGCCGCCATATTGGTTAGTGACGAAGCCTCGGCCTAGCGTCAGCGCCACCGCATATGGGCGCATGCCGACCGGCACGCGGCCGATCTCGCGGCCTTCCGCGATATCGATCACGGAGACATCGTCGGAGCCGACATTGGCGGTGTAGGCGCGCTTGCCCTCGGCATCGATGGTGACGCCGAACGGGCGGGTGCCGACCTTGATCACGGCCTTGCGTTGGCGCGTTGCCGTTTCCACCACCGAGACGCTGTCGTCGTCGCGGTCCGCCGAGAGCAGCAGCTTGCCGTCGGGCGTCACCGCAAGACCCGACGGCGAGGCGCCGACCGCGATGCTGGCGACAACGCTGCGCGAGGCCGTATCGATCACCCGCACCGCGGCCGCGTACCAATCGGCGACATAGACCGTCTTGCCATCGGGCGCCACGGCAATGCCGAGCGGCCCGCCGCCGACCTCGACGCGGCCGGCGACCTGCCGCGTGGCAGCGTCGACCACCGTCACCGCCTTGGCATCCGGGCTCGTGACATAGGCAAAGCGCCCGTCGGCGCTGACGGCGACGCCGGCCGGCTTGCCGCCGATTGGGATGGTCGCAACGCCGCGCGCGCCAGCGAGATCCACCACCATCAGATCTTCGCTGAGCTGGTTGGTGACGAACGCCTCGTCGGCGCGCGCGCTTCCAAAGCCGGCGTAACAAAGGCTGGCGGCGAGCGCCGCCAGAACCAGCGCTCGCACGATCAGCTGCCGCTCTCGATCTTCTTCTTGAGCGCCTCGAGCCCGGCCTTGTACAGCCCGCTCACGGCCTTGATCGCGGCCTCGTCGCTCAGCTCCGGCGGCGGGTCGTTGTTGGGATAGCCGCGATAGAACGCGCCGGCCCATTCCAGCTTGGCCTTGCCATCAGGCGCGGGCGAGACCGTCAGCGTCGAGGAATAATTGGTCACAGGCAGCACCTTCACGTCGACCTTGGTGATCCGGTACGAATAGCTCTGCATGTCGGGCTCGTATTTGTAGAGCTCCTCCTCGACCGTCCCGCCGCCCGTCAGGGTCAGCTTGCGCGTCGCGCCGATCTCGTTGCCCTTCTCGCCTTCGGTCTTGGTGACCGGCTGGAGCCAGCTCATGTCCTGGAAATTGCCGATCACCGCCCACACCTTGGCGGGGGCCGCGTTGATCTCGATGGATTCCCGCACCTTCTGCCGCGTCGGCCCATGGGCCCAAACCGGCTCGAAGGCGGTCATCAGAGCCATCCCCGCCACCGCCAGCGCCGCCACCCCGGCGATCGCCGGTCCGCTTCTCATCCTCATCTCGTTTCCTCGTTTCTCAATCTGCGCGACTTGGAACGCGCGCTGAGGTCATGCTAGCGCATTTTTGGGCCATGGGGAGACCCGTTCGTGGCACGGCGGTGGCAAAGCCAATGCACACCATTGGTTGGGTTGGCGGACGGGTAAAACACCAGACCGGGGTCAATCATGCCAAGCCGAAATAATTCGCTTTACTCGAATTCGGAATTATCGCATGTTGCGGCCACCCCAACCCGGGCCGAGGGGCGCATCGCGATCGTCACGAACGCGGGATGGGAGGTGGTGGACGCAGGCAGCGTCGCGCGCAAGCGGTTTGCAGGGCGGATCACTCCGTGAGCAGGCGAGGCGCGCACACGACGGGCGCAGTCTGCGTACGGCAAAATCGTGTGGTCCTGGCGCCCGGGGTCTGTGCGCCAAGGCTTGCGGTGACGTTGCGGGCCGACCGGGCCCGCACCGTCAGTCATCCGCAAGGCGACGGGGGCAATAGTGCATCGCTCCCCGGGGAGAGCACGACATAAGCCGTCAACCCACTGCGCAGGGAAGGCCGGATGTTTGGCTTCACCTGTATGCCGCTGTGCAGCTTTTTCAAGCACACGCTTCGCACAGTGGACCGCGGGTGCCAGCCGGCACCCGGCCTTCCCTGCGCCCTCGGCATTTTTGAGGGTGACGAATGCAGCAAAGCTCGGGCGGACTCTGCCGCGAGGATGTGAAGCCGCGCCAGCGAATTGATAACGGTCTCGTGCCACAGACGCTGCGCAGCACCATAAGCGCGTTCACGCGCGTCTTCGACGCTATGGTGATGCGCTGCAGAACCGGAGCCAATGCATCCGCGATGCTGCGGCTTTCTGAGTCCCGGCTCTGCGCCGCAATGCTCACGCGTTGCAGCTTGACCGGGACACGGGAGTTGGCGCACTGCTGCTCCACACTCCGTCATTGCGAGCGCAGCGAAGCAATCCAGACTGCTGCCGCGGAAAGATTCTGGATTGCTTCGCTGCGCTCGCAACGACGACAGAGAGAGCTACTGTTACAGGATTCCCTCACCTAGTCCCCCAGCGTTGCCTCCACGAACCCGCGCGGATCGACACAAAACTCACGCATCAACCGGTAATGGTCGGTCTGCTCCACCGTGACAGGCTCGAGGCCGTATTTGCCGAGCCGCAGCAGCCGCGCGTTGGGATAGGCCATGAGCATCGGCGAATGCGTTGCCATGATGACCTGGCAGATGCGGGAGTCTTCCATGCGCCGCAGTAGCTTGAGGAATTCGATCTGGCGCGCCGGCGACAGCGCCGATTCCGGCTCGTCGAAGATGAAGATGCCCTGGCGCTGGCAACGCTCCTCGAAGAAGCGCAGAAAACCTTCGCCATGGGAGTGCGACAAGAAATCGGGACCGACCTGGCCGGCGTCGCGCGCAGCCTTGTCCAGATATCGCGCGACCGAGAAAAAGCTCTCCGCACGAAAGAACCAGCCGTTGGTGATCTTCGGCAGCCAGCTTGCGCGCAGCGCCTTGGAGAGTTGGCCGCCCATCTCCTCGCGCGCTTCGGAATGATCGACCGGCTTGTAGCCCTTGCCGCCTCCGGCATCGTCATATCCGGCGAGCGCTGCGATGCCTTCGAGGATGGTCGACTTCCCGGTGCCGTTCTCTCCAACGATGATCGTGATGGGGCTGTCGAAGCTAAGCTCGAAATCATCAGGGAAGATGGGCAAGCAAAACGGATAGGCCTCGCGGTCGCGAACCTGCGACGGGTCGAGCCATACCCGCTTCAGATACGGCGCTGGCAGGTTGATCGTTCGATTGCCTCTCCGTGCCATGGCTTCCTGCCGATGCTCGCATCCGCGACGGAACATAACAGGAACATTTCGATTGCAAAAGCGCTATCTTGCACCCGCCCCGTCACGCTGGCGAGCTAGTCCCCTGCCTCCAGCACCAGCTCCATCGTCATCAGTACCGGATTGTCGCCACGGATCAGACGCCCCTCCGCAACGCCGCCGGTATAGTCGATCAGGGCGACATCGAGCGCAGCTTCCAGCGCGCCGGAGGCGCCGGGCGCGATTGTCCCTGCCGTAATCGCCAGCTCCGTCGCAAACGGCTCGGTCACGCCGCCATGGCTGAAGCGCGCGCCGATGGTCGATCCGACGCCGCCATGGATCTTCGCGCGGGCGATGCCGTTCGTGCGGCAGAACGCTTCGAGTGCGCCGGCAAAATCCTGGTTCGGGCGCAGGCGGAGCGCGAAGGCGCGGCTCGTCGTGCGCACGCCGGTGCTTGCAGCCGCGACCGGTCCGAACAGCTTGAAATTGGTCTCCGCATCAGGCTCGGCCGTGAACATCGCACCGTCGAGACCGAAGGCCTCGACCTCGAACGGCTCGGCGACGACGGTCTCGTCCGGCATCATGTGGCCGCCGCTCGTCTTGCCGTCAGCCTCCGTCCACAGTCCGTGGCAATGAAAGAACGGCGCACCGTCGCGCGTGCCGAGCGTCATGCTGCCGAGCCTCAAACGCGTCACGCCGGCGGGCCGGAACGTATCGCTGTAGAACGCCGCATTCTCACCGGTCTTCGACAGCGCCGGCATGACATAGGCGAACGGCCCGAGCGCGCCGCGGCGGAAGTTCAGCACGCCGCCGGCAAAGCCCTCCGACGCAAAGCCGCGCCGCGCGGCCTCCAGCAGCGGCAGACCGGCCTGAAGTGTGAACGAGAAAGCGCGTCCCCTCGCCTCCAACCATTGAATGCGTTCGGGAAGCGGCGCGCCCGGCTGCTTGATGCTCCGCATCTGGTGCGCTCAGCTCGCCTTGTCGAGGTCGAGCAGCCCGCGCGCCTCGAGCTCGTCGCGCACCATGCGCTTCGGCACCTTGCCGTAGCCCGATTTCGGCAGCGCGTCCCAGAAGAAGAAGCGCTTCGGCATCTTGTAGCGCGGCACTTTCGGCGACAAGAACGCCGCCATCTCCGCTTCGGTCACCGCCTTCGCGCCTTCTCGGACGACGCAGACGGCGACGCCGACCTCGCCCCAGGTCGCGTCGGGCACGCCGAGCACGGCGACCTCGCCAATCCCGGGATGGGTCAGGATCTTCTCCTCGATCTCGCGCGGATAGATATTGGAGCCGCCGGAGATGTACATGTCCGACGCACGTCCTGTGATGTACACAAAACCCTCCTCGTCCATGTGGCCGAGGTCGCCGGTGCGGAACCAGCCATTGCGGAACGCCTTCGCATTGGCTTCGGGGTTGTCGTAATAGCCGGCGAACACGGCAGGCCCGATCACGCAGATCTCGCCGCTCTGGTTAGCCTTGAGCTCGCGGCCCTCATCGTCCTGAATCGACACCTGCATGCCGGTGCGCTCGAAGCCGCAGGTGCCGATCCTGGCGTGCGGGCCGTCCTCCGGGTCGTGCAGCGCCGCCGGCAGCACGGTGATGTTGCCGGTGACCTCACCGAGGCCAAAATACTGCACGATCACCTTGCCGAGCTTCTTCAACGCCGCCTTCTGGTCCTCGCGATACATCGGCGCGCCCGCATAGATCACGTAGCGCAGCGAGGAATGGTCGTATTTGCCGGCGGCGGGATGCTCGACCATCATCTTCAGGATGGTCGGCACGGTGAAGAGATTGCTGAGGCGATGCGCCTCGATCAGGCGGAACGCCTCGTTGATGTCGAATTTCTCGGTCGGCAGCAGCACGGTGCGCGCGCCGCGCGCGGTCTGCATCAATTGGTGCACGCCGGCACCGTGCGACAACGGTGCCACCACCAGCGAGGCATCCTGCTCGGTCGTGCCGGGCGTCAGATCGGCGAGATGATTGGTAACGACGAATCCCATCTGGCCGTGGGTGAGCACGGCCGCCTTGGAGCGTCCAGTGGTGCCGGAGGTGAAGAAGAACCAGCAGGGATCGTCATGCTCGACCGCGACATTCTCCACAACGGCGCCCGCATGCGAGGCGATCGCATCGGCCACCGAGCGCTCGCCGAACGCGGCCTTGCCGTCGACGCTCCAGGTGAACTCCAGCGCACCGTCCTTCACCGCCGCGGCGTGCTCGGGGAAATCGACATGGCACAGGAACGCCTTGGCGCCGGAGGCCTGCGCGAGATAGCTGACCTCATCAGGCATCAGACGGAAATTGGTGGGCACCCAGACCGCGCCGAGCCGAAACGCGGCGAACATCGAGACAAACATCTCATCGCCATTCTTGGCATGGACGAGGATGCGGTCGCCCTTGGCAATGCCCCGCGCGGCGAGCGCCGCGGCCAGGGCGGAGACCTGCGCATCGATCTCGCGCCAGGTCCAGGACTTGTCCCCCCAAACGAAGCCGGGACGCGCGCCATGCCGCCGCGCATTCTGGGTGAGCATATAGGCGAGATTCATGACGCGGCGGGACATGCGCAGGGGCTGCATCGGGCTTCCTCTTCGACGACGGGCGGCACGCAAGCCGTCCGTTCATTGCAGCCCATTTATCGCCAACGCCGTTGCCCCCGCAAGGCCGGCTGCCGCGGACTTGGCCTACTGCTTGAACGCAAAAGGCGTCGCCGTGATGGCCTTGGTCTTCCAGCAGGCTTGCGGACCAAAGCCGCCGCAGAAACTGCCATGCAGATCGAAGCGGATGGTGCGCGTGGCGCCGCGCTTCACCGGCGCTGCCATGATCTTGTAGCGAAGAACGTAGCCGTCGAACACCTCGCGCAGATTGCCGTCCGGCAGCGTCACCAGGATCTTCATGACGCAGCCGCCGGTTCCGCAATAGGTCGTCTCGCGATCGCCGCATTTGGTGTCCTGGAAATCGACGATGTAGTCCTCACGGCCATCGCCGGTCAGGTCGATCCTGCGCACCGTATCATGCGCGAAGGTCACCTCGCCGCCTTGCTGGCTCTCGCATTCCTCATTGGCAAAGCGCACAGCCTTCTGCACGCCGGGCGGATAATCGGCCGGATTGAACGGCTTTGCGTCGTCGGCACGCGCGCCGGTCACGAGCAAGCTGAGCAGGAGGATCAGATATCGCATTGGTGTTGGTCGCAACCACAAACGATATCGTTCAGGAAATCTTAAACATGATCGACGCAACCTCGCTCAGTTCTCGCGTACAGAGTGCCGCATCATGGTCAAAGCGCCTGCCCTCCTTCTGTTGTCACTGGCGCTCGCCGGATGTGCCGCGACTCCGCAAGCGCATCTGGCATCCGATCTCGCCGTCAAGCCTGCGCGTTATGCCTGGGATGGCGCCGGCGAGGATCCCAACCGGCCCCGCGCCGCCTCGCAGCCGACACGAACCTCCAGCCGCTCCGAGCGCAACAGGTTGCAAGCCGACGCTCAGCCCCATTCGAAGGAACGGTGGCAGGCGCAGGATGGCATCGAGGCCGAACAGGACGCCAGGGTCAGCCGCTCCCTGGTCATCTGCCAGGGCTGCCTCCGCCCGCAGCCGCAGGCCGAAGATTCCAGGCTCGCCAAAGCGACCGATTGAACGGAACAGCTTCGGATTGGAAACCCCGGCCGGACCGCGCGTTACGATCTCGTGCGCGAGGCCGGCAGCTGCAAGGCAATGA
The DNA here is from genome assembly GCF_020193935.1 of Bradyrhizobium sp. NBAIM08. Classification (NCBI taxonomy): domain Bacteria; kingdom Pseudomonadati; phylum Pseudomonadota; class Alphaproteobacteria; order Hyphomicrobiales; family Nitrobacteraceae; genus Bradyrhizobium; species Bradyrhizobium sp. NBAIM08. The sequence continues at coordinate 79,162 of NZ_JADYVR010000001.1, forward strand.
TATGAGCGACGTCATCAACAACAAGGCCCATCACCGCTATGAGCTCGACGTGGAGGGTCATCTTGCGACCGAGCACTACCGGCTCGACGGCGGTGTCATCACCTTCGAGCACACCGACGTGCCGAAGGAGCTTGGCGGCAAGGGCATTGGCTCGAAGCTGGTGCAAGGCGCGCTCGACCAGGTCCGCGCCGACGGATTGAAGCTGATCCCGCAATGCCCGTTCGTGAAGGCGTGGATCGACAAGCACCCGGACTATGCGGATCTCGTGACACGGTGAGTGCACAGGCCCGCCGCTCGTGGCCGGCGGGCCTGCCGTACTTACGGTCTATTGTCCGTGCTTGAGCAAGTCCTGGTCATTCATATCCCAGTCCTGCCATAGCTGGAGAATGCCGAGCAGCACCACCACCGCACCGAGGGTCGTGTGATAGATGCGGAGAAATCCCTCACCGGAATAGCCGATCACGTATGGCGAGGCGATGAGCCACAGTCCGGCCAGGATCGTCATCACCTCCTGCCAGCGCTGCAAGGCGACATATTCGAGCTGGCTGATGCCAAATACGACGAGACCGATCGCAACGGTGTTCAGGATGGCCGCCTGGTGACCGGAGATCGCCTGATCCTGGATCGGGAACCACGGCGAGGCCACGATCAACGCGCCCAGCAGCATCCCACACCAGTCTTCCCACGTTCGGTGAGTCTTCAAGAAACCAGAATCCGACATCGTACCCTCCTGCAAAAGAGGCATACGTCTGCGGCTGGCGATCATGACACTCCGAATATCTGGCGACCCTGCCGGCCGCATTCGGGCGTATGTCCTTTCCAGGACGTGGGAACCGAACTCCGGCTTGCAAGAGCGGTATCGGGAATTATTTGCCGAGCCGCGGGACCATGCTCGCCGGGCGCCATGGCCATACCGCAGTGCGGTCAGGGCGGCGCGCATTTGCGGATATCTCGTCTGCGCCAATCTCCCCTGGTCCCACCTTGGCAAGGGCCGTGTCAGCCTCTTAGATCAGGAGGCACCTGCAGTTCGGAGGGACCCCGCATGGCGGCTTCGGTACGCGACAACAAGGACAGGAGCCGCTTCGAGCTCGATGTCGGCGACGACATCGCCTTTCGCCAATTACCGGCTGACGCCGTCGGCCGTAATCATCACCCACACCGAGACGCCGCGCGCGTTGCGCGGGCGCGGCATCGGCTCCGAGCTGGTCAAGGGCGCGCTCGACCTGATCCGGCGCGACGGCAAGAAGGTGATCGCCGGCTGCGGCTTCGTCGTCGACTATCTCGATCGGCATCCGGAGGATGCGGATCTGGTCGCCTGAATGCAAAAGGGCCCGCGGCGATCGCGGGCCCCTGCGGCACTACCCCAGGTCCGGTCAGTGCTTGATCTCCGGCGGCAGCTTGCCGCCATTAGCGGCGAGCTTGGACATCACCTGCTTGTGCAGCCAGACGTTCATGCTCGCCGAGTCGTTCATGTCGCCGCTGTAGCCCAGCTCCTTGGCGAGATCCTTGCGCGCAGCGAGGCTGGAATCGATGTCGAGCGCCTTCATGAGGTCGACGATGGAGGTACGCCATTCCAGCTTCTCGCCCTTGTGCGCGGCGGCCGCCTTGTCGACGATCGCCGCCACGTCGACCGCAGCCATGGGTGCGGCGGCCGGCGCCGAAGGACTTGCCGACCCTGCGGGGGCGCCCGGCGAAGCGGCGCCACCGGCCGGCGCAGCGGAGGCCGGCTGGCCGCCGAAGATCGCGCTGATGATTTTCCCGAAAATGCTCATGTCTGCTCCCCGAAAAGGAATGCGTTGGAAGGGCCTTGCGTGGCACTTATAGACGAAGTTGGTGCGCCGCGCCCGCGAAGTTGCGCGAGCGGACAGCAGCATCAGCTTATCTGCGGCGAAATGACGACAGAATGACGCCGCATCGATTGCGCCGCGGCATCGAATTTCACCCAAGCGTGAGGGACAGGACTCGGACTTGGGAGTATGCTTGCCGTTCAGCTCGCGATGCCATCCGGAATTCGCGTCTGGTCGGGATCGCGGGATTTCAAGAGAATGGGCGGCCGCTTGCGCCGTTTGCCGGCGCCGGACGCAGCCGCTTGGCAAGGGAGCAAGCGACCATGGCCACACTCTACCAGGGCAATGTCCCCACGATGGCCCAGCCCACGGATGCGGCTGGACCGGTGATCCGAACCATTCAATTGTCCGATCTGCACGACGCGCTCAGGCGCGGCTGGGAGGATTTCAAGGCCGTTCCGAGCCACGCCATCATTCTCTGCGTGATCTATCCGGTGCTCGGCCTCGTGCTCGCCCGCGTGGTGATGGGCTATTCGGTGCTGCCGCTGCTGTTTCCGCTCGCCGCGGGCTTCGCGCTGCTCGGGCCATTCGCTGCGCTCGGGCTCTACGAGCTTTCCAGCCGGCGCGAGCGCTATGAACCGGCCAGCGCCTGGGATGCCATGGAGGTGCTGCGATCGCCGTCGTTCGGTGCGATGCTCGGCCTCGGTACGTTGCTGCTCGCCCTGTTCGTCACCTGGGTGGCGACCGCGCAGGCGATCTATGTCGCGGCGTTCGGCTACGAGGGCGTCACCGGTTTCTCGGACTTCATCACGCGCGTGCTGACGACGCAGCAAGGGTGGTGGCTGATCGTGGTTGGCTGCGGCACCGGATTTCTGTTCGCGCTCGCCGCACTGGGCCTCAGCGTCGTGTCATTCCCCTTGATGCTCGATCGTCATGCCGGCGCGTTCGAGGCGATGAGCACCTCGCTGCGCGTTGTCGCGAAAAACCCGGTGCCGATGGCAGCCTGGGGCCTGATCGTGGCGGTGCTGCTCGCGCTCGGCACGCTCCCGGCCTTCCTCGGCCTCGCCGTTGTGGTCCCGCTGCTCGGGCACGCCACGTGGCACCTTTACCGCAAGGTGATCGCGTCCGATCCGGGCGCACGTCCGGTCCCCCCTCCGCCGCATCGGCCGCGCAAGCCGGCCGCCGACTTCCCGGCCAACCTTTTCCCGTGGCGGAATCGGACTGACGTCTGACAATCTCGTGACGTGCGGCCCTGGCCGGTTCAGACAGGGCCGCACGCCTTGCTTTGGCCGCGGTTACAGCCGAGATTATGCTGCCGGTCAGGTCAATTCACGGAAATCCATTTCATCTGATGACTCCGACGATTTCTCGTCTTGCTCTCGCAGCCTTGGCCGTCTCCGCGTCCCTTCTCTCAGTCCAGCCAGCGCCCGCCGCGGTTGCCTGCGACTCGGGCAATTTCGACGCTTGGCTGGCTGATTTCAAAACCGACGCTGCGGCGAAGGGCATCTCGCAGCAGACCATCACTGCCGGGCTTGCCGGCGTCACGTTCGACCAGAGCGTGCTCAACCGCGACCGCTCGCAAAAGGTCTTTACCCAGAGTTTCGAGGAGTTCTCCGGCCGCATGGTGCCGCCACGCTTGGAGCGCGGCTCCAACAGGATGAAGCAATACGGCTCGGTGCTGTCGCGCATCGAGCAGGCCTATGGCGTGCCGGGCGAAGTCCTGGTCGCGATCTGGGGCCTGGAGACCGATTTCGGCGTCAACACCGGAAAGTTTGCAACGATCCGCTCGCTTGCAACGCTCGCTTACGATTGCCGTCGCTCCGAGCAGTTTCGCGCCGAGCTGTTGGATGCGTTGCGCATCGTCCAGCGCGGCGATCTTGCGCCTGGCGACATGAAAGGCGCCTGGGCCGGCGAGCTCGGCCAGACCCAGTTCATGCCGTCATCCTGGATGAAATATGCCATCGACTTCGACGGCAACGGCAAGCGCGATCTTCTGCATAACGTGCCCGACGTGCTCGCCTCCACGGCCAATTATCTGGTCGGCTATGGCTGGCAGAAGGGCAAGGACTGGCAGCCGGGCAGCCCGAACTTTGAGGTGCTCAAGCAGTGGAACAAGAGCGAGGTCTACTCCAAGACCGTGGCCTATTTTGCCGCACAGCTCGCACGCGCCCCTTAGATCTCAGCCCAGCCGAAGCGCGCCGAATCGCCGCTGCCGAACCCCGGCAAGCGGGCCTAGCCTGTAGCGGCGCCAGCGCACCGCTCATGGGCGCATTTTCGGTATCAAATGGATCTGAAAGTGAATCCATATTCATATAATAGCGTCGCGTCCTATGCGAATCAGGCAGGCATGACTTGAGTCTATAAGCTGCTGGGTTGAACTTGCTGGCCGCTTATAGGCAACCTATTTCCGCGATGACCTAGATCAATCTTTGACATAAACCCGTTATTTCACGGGCACTTATCGCCGACACCGGACGACCTTGGCCAAGCTCTGGGCGCGAGCGCCTTCCGGTTAATCATCCGTTACGTACGCCATGCGCATAGCGCTTAGCTGCATCGCAACATCGGAACTTTCGCACTGCACCACTCTCACCTATATTCATTTCAACGATGAGGCCTCAAGCAAAGGCTGAATCGAACTACAGGAGACTACCAATGCTGCTCTCGCTCATCCGCATGATCCACGCCTTCCGGGACTATCAGCGCAATGTTGCCGAGCTGTCCCAGCTCAGCGATCGCGAATTGGCCGATATCGGCCTCGATCGCTCGGACATCCCGCGCGTTGCCGCCGGTCAGTATCAGGGCTGATATCCTTCAGCCCTTCACTAGAACGGACCGATAGCGCCCGCCTCGTGCGGGCGTTGTCGCATCTGGTGGCAGAAAACTCGATCTCGGCGATTCCACTCTCCGCCGAAAAGCGCTACCTGTCCGCCCCATGACAGGACCCCAATCCAACCTCGTCCACGTGATCGGTGCCGGCCTCGCCGGTTCGGAAGCTGCCTGGCAGATTGCGAAGTCCGGCGTGCCCGTGGTGCTGCACGAGATGCGGCCGACCCGCATGACCGAGGCGCACCGCACCGACGGACTTGCCGAGCTCGTCTGCTCCAACTCGTTCCGCTCGGATGACGCGGCCAACAACGCCGTCGGCCTGCTGCATGCGGAGATGCGCCGCCTCGGCTCGCTGATCATGCGCGCGGCCGACGCCAACCAGGTGCCCGCCGGCGGCGCACTCGCGGTCGATCGCGAGGGCTTCTCGGCGGCCGTCACCAAGGCGCTGAACGATCATCCCCTGATCGAGATCGCACGCGATGAGGTCGCCGGCCTGCCGCCGGCCGCGTGGAGCAGCGTCATTGTTGCCACCGGCCCCCTCACCTCCGCGCCGCTGGCCGACGCCATCCGCGAGCTGACCGACGAGAACGCGCTCGCCTTCTTCGACGCCATCGCGCCGATCGTGCACCGCGAATCCATCGACATGTCGGTAGCCTGGTTCCAATCGCGCTACGACAAGGTCGGCCCCGGCGGCAACGGTGCCGACTACATCAACTGCCCCATGACCAAGGAGCAGTATGAGGGCTTCGTCGCCGCACTGATCGCCGGCGAGAAGACCGAGTTCAAGGAATGGGAGACCAACACGCCCTATTTCGACGGCTGCCTGCCGATCGAGGTGATGGCTGAACGTGGCCCCGAGACGCTGCGCCATGGTCCCATGAAGCCGGTCGGCCTCACCAACCCGCACGATCCCACCACGAAACCGTACGCGATCGTGCAACTGCGCCAGGACAACAAGCTCGGCACGCTCTACAACATCGTCGGCTTCCAGACCAAGCTGAAGTATGGCGAGCAGCAGCGCATCTTCCGCACCATTCCGGGGTTGGAGAACGCCGAATTCGCCCGCCTCGGCGGCCTGCATCGCAACACCTTCCTGAACTCGCCGAAGCTGCTCGACGGCCAGCTGCGGCTGCGCGCACAGACGCGGCTGCGCTTCGCCGGCCAGATGACGGGCTGCGAAGGCTATGTGGAGTCCGCCAGCGTCGGCTTGATCGCGGGTCTCTATGCAGCCGCGGAAGCGCGCGGCGAGACGCTTGTCAGCCCGCCGGCTACGACCGCACTGGGATCGCTGCTCGGTCACATCACCGGCGGCCATATCGAGACCATCGAGCCGGGCACGCGCTCGTTCCAGCCGATGAACATCAATTTCGGCCTGTTTCCACCGCTCACGAGCGTGCCAACGAAGAAGCCCGACGGCACGCGGCTGCGCGGCAACGAGAAGACGGTGGCCAAGAAGCAGGCGCTGAGCGCACGGGCGCTCGCCGATCTCGATCGCTGGATCGCCGATCACCTGCGCATTGCCGCCGCCGCGTGAGTTTGCAATGAGCTTGCCCAAAGACGACGCCGAAGAGCTGTCGGCGCGCTGGACCGAAGGCGTGATGCTCAAGCGCGACGTGTTCTCGACCGTCGAGCGCGGCCGTTTCCGCAGCGAAAGCGGCGAGATCGACGCGGTGCTGCGCCGGCTCGACGAGGTGCCATGGTGGTCGTTTCTGCTGGCACGCCACCTGTTCGCCCGCGAGAAGCAGGCCCTGGTGCGGGCCAAAGGCCTCGACGTCGGCCCCGAGCTGCTCTGGGCCGGGCGCCGCGCTCTGGTGCGCGGCTTCGTCGACGGCGTCGCGCTGCACCTGGCAAAGCCCCATGGCGATGTCGCCTATTTCCGCTCCGCCAAGGCCGCACTGCGTCGGCTGCGCCGCGCCGGCATCTGCCACAACGATCTCGCCAAGGAGCAGAACTGGCTGGTCGGCCGCGACGGCCGCGCCTATGTCACCGACTTCCAGCTCGCCGCGTGCTTCAAGCGCCGCGGCCGGCTCTATCGCATCCTCGCCTATGAGGACCTCCGGCATCTGCTCAAGCACAAGCGCTCCTACGCGCCCGAGGCGCTGACGCCGCGAGAGCGAAAGATCCTGGCGAGGAAGTCGTTCGCCGCGAGCCTATGGCTCGCCACCGGCAAGAAGGTCTATCGCGCCATCACCCGCGGCCTGTTCAACTTCACCGATCGCGAGGGCGGCGGCCGTCGGCTCGTCAACGACGCGCCGGTGCTGGCCGAGCTGATCCGCCGGAATCCCGCCGTGCGCGACGCCGCCATCGTCGCCTTTGCCGACCGTCGCTCCGGTGTCGGGCTTTACGCCTTCGTCGAAGCCGATCAGGCCGCGCTCGAGGGCCAGCTCCGCAGCGAGCTTGCCGCCTCCAAGGGACCGAAGCCGCCCGAGCACATCCAGGTCGTGCACGCCCTGCCACGCAACGCCAGCGGCAAGCCACGCATCGAGGTCCTGCAACTGGTCGCCATGAACCAGCTCGACCTGATCGAGCCGATGATGAAGAACGAGCAGGATCGCGCCTTCCTCAAGGATATCCTGGAGCAGCGCAAGAACCTGCGCGACCGCTTCAATTTCGAGGCGAAGCTCCCGACGAGCTAGCGCGGAATCTGCGCCTTGAAGCCTCCACAATGGCGATCGAGAAGCGCTTGGATCAGGAAGGGTTGGCAGAGATCATGGGCGCTCGGGGGACGATGATGCATCGTATGGTTGGCGGAACGATCGCCGGCCTTGTGCTGCTGGCAGGGGCGCCTGCGCTGGCCGACTCACCGGCGGAGCTGATCTCCAGCTTCCGTCTCAAGCATGGTGAGGCCCGCGTCGTGCGCGACGCCACCCTCGATCGCATCGCCATGGATCAGGCCCGCGCGATGGCGGCGAAGGACGACCTCAGCCACGACACACTCGGCCCATTCAACCGCCGCGTCGCACCGGCCGGCGCGGGCCGCGCCGCAGAGAACATCGCCTACGGCTACGACAGTTTCGACAAGACGCTGGGCCAGTGGATCGACTCCTCCGGGCACCGCAAGAACCTGTTGCTGCACAATGCCTCCCGCGTCGGCATTGCCAGCGCCAAGAATGCGAGTGGCAAGCGCACCTATTGGGCCATGGTCATCGCCGGCGACTACGAGAAGGGCAAAGGCAAGAAAAAGGACAAGGAGCCCGTCGTCGCGGTGAAGCGCGAGGTACCGCCCGCGAGCAAGCCGAAGTCCGGCAACTGTCACGTCAAGCTGCTCGGCCTCTGCATCTGAGGCGCGACCGTCTCAGCCGCGGCGCGCGGCTTCGATCGCGGCGACGTCGATCTTCGTCATCCCCATCATCGCATCGAAGGCGCGCTTGGCCTCCGTGCCACCGGCGGCCAGCGCCTCGGTCAGCACCCGCGGCGTGATCTGCCAGGAGACTCCCCATCTATCCTTGCACCAGCCGCACGCACTCTCCTGCCCGCCATTGCCGACGATGGCGTTCCAGTAGCGATCGGTCTCCGCCTGATCGTCGGTGGCGATCTGGAACGAGAAGGCCTCGTTGTGCTTGAAGACGGGTCCGCCATTGAGACCGAGACAGGCAACGCCGGCTACCGTGAACTCGACGGTCAGGACATCGCCTGCCTTGCCGGACGGATAGTCGCTGGGCGCGCGATGGACCGCACTCACCGCGCTGTCGGGAAACGTCTCGGCATAGAAGCGGGCCGCGGCTTCAGCATCCTTGTCGTACCAGAGGCAGATCGTGTTCTTTGCCATTGGGTATTCCCTGTGATTCCGTGCCAGATTGCGCTTCCGATCAGCATAGGCATCCCGATCTGCATGCTCCAGCTGGAACAGTCGTTTGCCCGAGCTTGCTCGCGTGCGTCATTGTGTCTACGAGGAACCTGAAGATGGAGGCTCTGACGTGATCGACATCAACCAGATTCGTGCCGACACGCCTGCTGCCTCCCGGCTCGCGTATCTCCACAATGCCGGTGCGGCTCTCATGCCCGCGCCCGTCGTCGCGGCGATGAAGGGACATATCGATCTCGAGAGCGAGATCGGCGGCTATGCCGCAGCCGATCGCGCGTCAGATCGGCTCGAAGCCGTTTACGGCTCAGTGGCCCGGCTCCTGAACGCATCGCCGGATGAAATCGCCCTGGTGGAGAACGCGACGGTTGCCTGGCAGATGGCGTTCTATTCGCTTTCATTTCGAGAGGGCGACCGGATCCTGACGGCCGAAGCGGAGTACGCCGCCAACTATGTTGCGTTTCTTCAGGCCGCCAAACGCACAGGCGCGGTCATCGATGTGGTGCCGAGCGATGCGACGGGCGAGTTCGATGTCGGCGCACTCGAACGTATGATCGACGAACGCGTGAAGCTGATCGCCATCACCTGGGTTCCGACCAATGGCGGGCTGACCAATCCCGCAGCGGCCATCGGCAGAATTGCGCGAGCACACGGCATCCCCTATCTGCTCGATGCCTGCCAGGCGGTCGGCCAGATGGAGGTCGACGTCGAGGCCATCGGCTGCGACATGCTGTCGGCCACGGGACGCAAATTCCTGCGGGGACCGCGTGGTACCGGCTTTCTCTATGTGCGCGGGGCGCTCCTGCAGCAGCTCGAGCCACCGATGATCGACCATTTTGCAGCGCCCTGGGTCTCGCGCGATGAATATCGGCTCCGCGACGATGCCCGCCGCTTCGAGACATGGGAGAATAATTACGCCGCCCGGCTTGGGCTCGGCGCTGCCGTCGATTATGCGCTCGACATCGGCATGGATGCCATCGAGGAGCGCTGCCGGCTGCTCGCGGGCCGCCTTCGCAGCGGCCTCGCTTCCATTCGCGGCATCACTATTCACGACCTTGGCCGCAAGCCTGGCGCCATCGTCAGCTTCACTTTGGATGGATATGAAGCGGAGGCCATTGTCAGCAGCGCCGCGGCGGCGGGCATCACAATCGGCGCTTCAGACCCGTCGAGTACCCGCATCGATGCCGAGAACCGCGAGCTGCCGCCGCTCGTCCGAGCTTCCCCCCACTACTACAACACCCAAGCCGAGATCGACCGGCTGATCGACCACGTCGCGGATTTGGCGTCACGTTAGCGCGTGCTCAGCAGCGCGCGCTCAGTCCGGATGCGCTGAGCCTGGCCATCACCTCGTTGAGATGGGCGGCATCGCGGGTCTCGATGACAAGCTGCAGCAGCGTCGCCTTGGCCGGCAGGTCGGAGAAGGTCCGCTGGTGTGAGACCTCGATGATATTCGCACCCGCTTCGGCCAGCAGTGCCGCTACCGCGGCGAGCTGCCCCGGCCTGTCGGGGATATCGAGCGACAATTGCGTCAGCCGCCCCTCGCGCGCGAGCTCACGGGTGAGCACGGAGGCGATCAGCCGCGTGTCGATATTGCCTCCGCTCAGCACGAGGCCGACCTTCTCGCCGGCAAAGCGGGACGGATCGGACATCAGCGCGGCGAGGCCGGCGGCGCCGGCGCCCTCGACGACGGTCTTCTCGATCGAGATCAGGGTCGCGACTGCACGCTCGAGCTCGGCTTCGTTGACGAGCGCAATATCGTCGACGAGGCGCCGAACGATTTCGGTGGTGATCTTGCCCGGTGATTTCACCGCGATGCCCTCGGCGAGCGTATCGCCGCGCGCCGGCAGATTGCCGTCGTGAATGGCGTTGTACATCGAGGGATAGAGCCAGGCCTCGACGCCCAGTATCCTGAGCGACGGCTTGATCGACTTCGCGGCAATGGCAATCCCGCTGATCAAACCGCCGCCGCCGATCGGGACGACCAGCGTGTCGAGCTCCGGGACCGCCTTCAGCATTTCCAGCCCGATCGTGCCCTGCCCGGCGATGACGAGCGGATCGTCGTAAGGATGGACGAAGACCATGCCGTGCGCTTCACCGTGGCTGCGCGCAAAGGCGGCCGCCTCCTCCAGCGTCGCGCCCGTGACCACCACCTCGGCGCCGTGATGCCGGGTGTTCTCGATCTTCACCATGGGCGTGCCGATCGGCATCACGATGGTGGCGGGAATGCCGAGCCGCTTGGCGTGGTAGGCAACGCCTTGCGCGTGGTTGCCCGCGGACATCGCGATCACGCCCCGCGCGCGCTCCTCCGCCGTCAGAGCGGTAAGCCGGTTGAGCGCGCCGCGCTCCTTGAACGAGGAGGTGAACTGCAGGTTCTCGAATTTGAGCCAGATGTCGCAGCCGCAGATGCTGCTCAGCGTCCGGCTATGGCTACAAGGCGTCTCGACGACGGCGCCTTGTATGGTCTTGGCGGCGGCCTGAATGTCTTCCGGTGCGACCGGAAGGCCGCTGAGATCGAACGAGCTTTGGGACATGTCAGCCATAGGACAGCATAGAGCATTTGGGCGGGCCAAGCGATAAGCCGGCGTCTATTTGGTAAATTCACGCGATCGCGAGGCGCGCCACAGCGTCCAGAGCGTGCGCAACCGCGAGGTCGGCTGCAACCTAAACGGATTGCGTCCCGGGCGCGACAGGCGCTCGAGATCGGCCTGCGCCTGGCGCAGCGGCAGAAACGCCGGCCGCAACGGCGGCGCCAGCTGCGCCAGCAGCGATGAAGCCGCGGTCATATGCTGCCGGGCTTCACCCGCCAGTTGCTCAAGCACCGCATGGAGATTGGGTGTTTCCTTGCCGGCGAAGACATCCTCCATGCTGCAATCGTGCTGCTCCAGCACCTGCTGCGGCACGAACAATTGCCGGTGCGCGGCATCGCGCGGCAGATTGGCTATGACCTGCACGATACCCTGCGCCAGCCCGGCATGGCGGGCGACATGCTCGGCCGCCTCCGAAGGCGGTCCCAACACCTGCGCTGCCAGGGCGAACAGCGCCGATGAGGTCGCCGCGAGGTAACCTTCCAGTGCGGCCATCGTCGGCATCGGGTCGTTGTAGAGATCGAACTGATGCTCCTCTGCAAGCAGCGACAGCGACTCGACCGGCAGGTCGAAATCGCGAATCGCGCGAAGCAGCTCGGCCGCCACCGGATTGCCCTCGGCGCTGCCATGGACGTGGCCCGACAGCATGTCGGTCCACCATTGCAGGCGGATCTCGCCGGGCAAGGGCTGGCTCACCTGGTCGCGGACACGAACGATCTCGACGTTGAAGGCATAGATCGCCAGTAACGCGCGGCGCTCGGCGGCCGGCGCAAACAGGGTCGCGGCGTAGCGCGGAAAGTCATGACTGCGCACGAGATCGGCGCAAAAAGCAAAGGAGTCGGGAGGCGGCGCCGGGTTGCTCATGTCACGGCGATCAGCGCGGCGGCAACCCGCCGCCGTTCGCCGATCATGATGTTGTAGGTGCGCACGGCCGGGCCGGTCTGCATCGTGTCCAGTACAACCCTCACCGCCTTGAGCGCCTGACGCAGCTCCGGCGGCGGCAGCCACAGCCCCGTTCCAGTGCCGACCAGGAGCGTGTCGATGCTGTTGGCCGCCGTGAACACCCGATCCAGCGAGTAGCGGTCGATCTTCGCGGGGTCGGTCACGTCCCAAGCCCAGATCGCGTCGGGCAGACAGAGCAGCGAGCCCCGATGCGACATGCCGGCAAAGGCGAAGCCGCCCTTGCCATAGGCATCGATAGGCGCCGAGCGCGGAAAATGCGGAGCGTTGGGATCGCCGGCCATGAGCTTCGTCCGAATGGGCTTACTGCCCTCGCAAACGCCTGCAAGGGCATGAGGTTCGGATCATGCCTTGCTTTTCTTCGCCGGCGTCGCCGTATCGGGCGCGTCTTCGCGGTGCTCGCCGACGCCGAGATAGATCAGGATCGGTGCTGCAATGAAGATCGAGGTGTAGGTGCCGACCAGCACCACGCCGAACATCATCACCGCGGTGAAGCTGTGGATGGCATGGCCGCCGAACAAGAGCAGCGCGAGCAGCGCGAGCGTCACCGTGACGTGGGTGATGATCGAGCGCGACAGCGTCGAGTTGATGGATTCATTGAGCAGCTGGGGCATCGGCATCTTCTTGTAGCGACGCAGCATTTCCCGGATGCGGTCGTAGATGACGACGGTATCGTTGAGCGAATAGCCGAGAATGGTCAGCAACGCCGCGATGCTGGTCAGGTCGAAATCGACCTGGCTGATCGACATGAAGCCGATCGTCAGCACGATGTCGTGCACGTTGGCGATCATGGCGCCCAGCGCGAACTGCCATTCGAACCGGAACCAGAGATAAATCAGGATCCCAACGATCGCGAGCATCAGGCCGAGCATGCCGTAGGCCAGGAGCTCGCCCGCGACGCGCGGACCCAGCACCTCGGTGCGCTGAATGTCGACACTGTCGCCAAGCGCGCCACGAAGCTTCTGCAGGGCTGCCTGCTGGGCCGCGTCGCCACCAGGCTGCTCCGCAACGCGGATCAGGACGTTCTCCGGACCGCCGAACTGCTGCAGCTGGACCTCGCCGAGGCCCAGGCCGTCGAGCGAGGTACGCATTGCCGCGATGTCGGCGGTGCCGGACTTCGCCTTCACCTCCAGCAGCGTGCCGCCCTTGAAGTCGATACCGAGGTTCAGGCCATGGGTGAAGAACAGCACGATCGCGACGATCGACAGCGCCGCCGAGATCGGAAAGCTGATGCGACGGAAGCGCGTGAAGTCGAAATGCGTATCGTCGGGGACGATGCGCAGCGACGGCAGCAGGCCGAGGGCCGAGACCACGGTGAGGATGGCAATGAGGACGCCGAGCCCGATGAGAACGGTGTGAGTCACGATCAGGCTCCTAGATCGGCACGCTCTGCGGCCGCTTCCACCGCACCCACCAGGCGACGATCAGCCGGGTCAGGGTGAAGGCGGTGAACACCGTGGTGATGATGCCGATGCCGAGCGTCACGGCAAAGCCGCGCACCGGACCGGTGCCGATGTAGAACAGCACCGCGGCAGCAATGAAGGTGGTGATGTTGGAATCGAGGATGGTGGCGAGCGCCCGCTTGAATCCGGCGTCGATCGCCGAGATCGCATTGCGGCCGCCGCGCAATTCCTCGCGGATGCGTTCGTAGATCAGCACGTTGGAGTCGACCGCGATGCCGACGGTGAGCACGATGCCGGCGATGCCGGGCAGCGTCAGCGTGGCGTTGAGCAGCGACAATAAGCCGAAGATCATGGCGACGTTGATGGCCACCGCGATGTTGGCGAACACGCCGAACAGCCGGTAGGTCAGCAGCATGAAGATGATGACGAGGATCGAGCCGACATAGGCCGCGAGCTGGCCCTTCTCGATCGAGTCCTGGCCGAGTCCTGGACCCACGGTGCGCTCCTCGACCACCGTGAGCGGTGCCGGCAATGCGCCGGCGCGCAGGAGAATCGCGAGATCGTTGGCCGATTGCACCGTGAAATTGCCGGAGATCTGGCCCTGGCCGCCGGTGATGGGCTCACGGATGACGGGCGCCGAGATCACCTTGTTGTCCAGCACGATCGCGAACGGCAGTCCCACGTTCTCCTGCGTGGCCTGCGAGAATTTGCGCGCGCCCGAGGTGTTGAACTTGAAGCTGACGACCGGCTCACCCGTGCGCTGGTCGAAGGTCGCCTGCGCATCGGTCAGGTCGCCGCCGGCGACCAGCACCTGCTTCTTGACCACATAGGGCGTCGGCGGAGGCGAGGCGCTCATCAGCAGTTCGGATTCCGGCGGCACCCTGCCCGCTTGCGCCTGATCCGGCGGCACGGAGGTGTCGACCATGCGGAATTCCATCTTCGCGGTCCTGCCCAGCAGTTCCTTCAGGCGGGTCGGGTCCTGAAGACCGGGGACCTGCACCAGGATGCGGTCGTTGCCCTGGCGCTGGATGACGGGCTCGACGGTGCCGAGCTCGTTGACGCGGCGTTCGACGATCTGGATCGACTGCTCGATGGTCTTGCGCAGGCGATCGAGCACCGCAGCCTGCGGGACGCTCAGGCGGATCACCCCGCCGCCGGCATCAGTCACCTCGAGGTCGCGCTGACCGCTGGATCCCATCAGGCCGCCCAGCGGCTGGGACAGCTCGCGCAACTTGGCAAGCGCCGGCTGCGCATCGGTCTCCTTGGTGATGCGAACCTCGACGGCATCGTTGCGCACGGTGACGCCGCCGGTGAATCCGATCTTGGCGTCGCGCAGGGTCCGGCGAACGTCGTCGCGGACCTGGTCGAGCCGCTCCTTCTTCACATAGGCAGCGTCGACCTCGAGCAGCAGATAGGAGCCGCCCTGGAGGTCGAGGCCGAGCACGATGCGGCGCTGCGCCCAGGCGGGCCAGCTCTTGACTTGCGCCTCGGGGAAGAAGTTGGGGACCGCGCAGAGGCACACGATCAGCGCCGTCAGGATAATCCCCAGCGCCTTCCACCGCGTGAAATACAACATCGACTGGACCTGTCAGATCAGGAGACTTGAGACTCGCGGTGAAGCTCTCACTTCGCCGCGGTGTCGTCCTTGGCGCTCTCTTTTGCGCTTTCCTTGGCCGGCTCGCCCTTGGCGCGCACGCCCGAGATCATCTGGCGCATCTGCCGCACGCGCACGCCGTCGGAAATCTCGAACTCGATCTGGTCGTCGTCGACCACCTTGGTTACCTTGCCGACAAGGCCTCCCGAGGTCACGATGGTGTCGCCGCGGCGGATATTCTTCACGAGCTCGGCGTGGTCGCGGACCTTCTTCTGCTGCGGGCGCAGAATCAGGAAGTACATGATCACGAAGATCAGGGCGAACGGCAGCAGCGACATCAACATGCTGTTGGTGTCGCCAGCGGCCGCGGCCTGGGCATACGCAGGGGTAATCAGCATTCGGACGATCCTCGTGAAAACGGGGGAAAGCCGGTCAGGCCCTCAAAGGCGACCGGTTCGGTCAAATTCGCGCGGACTATAGCGGCCATTGCCCCAATTGCAACGCTGCCAGACTGCCCTTTTGGGCCACCTTGCGGCGGCCCGTCAGGCCCGATAAGGCTGCGTTCTCAGGAACTTCGGACATGCCCAAAAACCATAGCAAAAGCCCGGCCGGCAAAGGCCCCCGCACCCCTGCCAACAAGCCCACCCGCCTCGCGGCAAAACGCCCCACGGCGGCGGTCACCAAGGCAGGCCCGGACCTCCCGCAGGAGCGCATCGTCCGCGCCCTGGAGACCATTGCGGCGCACCTCTCCGCGCAGGGCAAGCCGGCGGTCGAGGCCGAGTCGTTCAAGCGGGCGGACGCCTATGTCTGGCATCCCGACGGACGCCTCTCGGCGGTGCCGCGCGTGAGCCGCGTCGAGCTGTTCCTGCTCAAGGGCGTCGACCGGATGCGCGACATCCTGATGGAGAACACCGAGCGCTTCGCCAACGGCCTGCCCGCCAACAACGCCCTGCTCTGGGGCGCACGCGGCATGGGCAAGTCGTCACTGGTGAAGGCGGCGCATGCCAGCATCAACGCGGAGCGCAAACCGGCCGACAAGCTCAAGCTGATCGAGATCCACCGTGAGGACATCGAGAGCCTGCCGGCCCTGATGGAGCAGCTGCGGGCCTCCTCCTTCCGTTTCATCGTGTTCTGCGACGACCTCTCCTTCGACGGCAATGATGCCTCCTACAAGTCGCTCAAGGCGGTCCTCGAAGGCGGCATCGAGGGCCGGCCCGAGAACGTCATCCTCTACGCCACCTCCAACCGGCGCCATCTGCTGGCGCGCGAGATGATCGAGAACGAGCGCTCGACCGCGATCAATCCGGGCGAAGCGGTGGAGGAGAAGGTCTCGCTGTCGGATCGCTTCGGCCTCTGGCTCGGCTTCCACCGCTGCAGCCAGGACGAATATCTCGCCATGGTGCGCGGCTATTGCAGCCATTTCGGGATCAGGGTCGACGACGAGACGCTCGAGCGCGAGGCGCTGGAATGGTCGACGACGCGCGGCTCGCGCTCGGGCCGCGTCGCCTGGCAGTTCGTGCAGGAGCTGGCGGGACGGCTGGGTGTGAAGCTGACGGCGTAGTAGCGCGAGCTGTTACCCCGAATTCAACTGTCATCGCCCGCCTTGTGCGCACTTGCGCACTGGAGCGGGCGATGCAGTATTCCAGAGACGGTTGTTGTCAATCGAGAGGCCGCGGCGTACTGGGTCGCCCGGTCGAGCCGGGCGACGACACCGTTCGCGCGGAAGCTACGTAAGCCTCACGCCCCATTGAGGAATTGAAGCGGGTCAACCGGGCTCGATCCCTTGCGGATTTCGAAGTGGAGCTGCGGCGACGCCACCTCCCCGGATTGACCCGACTTGGCAATGACCTGGCCGCGCTTGATGGTATCGCCGCGCTTCACCAACAGCTCACTCGCATGGGCATATGCGGTGACGTAGCCGTTGGAGTGCCGAACCAGAACCAGATTGCCGTAACCCTTCAGCTCGTTGCCGGAATAGGCGACGACGCCATCTTCGGCCGCCTTGACCGGCGTCCCCTCGGGCACCGCCAGATTGATGCCGTCATTGGACTTGCCATTGGTCTTGGCACCGTAGCTCGTGACCACCTTGCCGCGGACGGGCCAGCGGAAGGTCGGCAGCGCGCCGGTGGCCTCCGCAGCCTTCGCCGGCGTCTCGGCAGCCTTCTCTTCCACATTGCTCGTGGCCTGGGCGAGCCGCGCGCTCTGCACGGGCGCGGCGGCAGTGGCCATCTTGGTCGCGGGTGCCGGAGCTGCCGCAACGGGCTGGAGCGTTCCGGCCACCGGTGCAGCCGCGACCGGAGCCGCAGCAACCGGCGCCGCAACGGCAGCGGTCTTGGCCCCGGGCACTGTCAGCTTGGTGCCGAGCTTCAGCTTCGCCGACGGATCGATGCCGTTGGCACGGGCGAGCTCTACCGCCGAGATGCGGTTCTTGCGCGCGATGCTGGCGAGCGTGTCGCCGCGGTTGACGAAGTGCGTGCTCGGCGGTGCCGCGACGGCAGCAACCGGCTTCGCCGCAGGCGCTGCGGCGACTGGAGCTGTCGCTGGCGCCGGCGCCGCTGCCGTTGCCGGCGACGGAATGATCAGCTGCTGGCCGGGCGAGAGCGCCCGCGGACCCTTGTAGCCGTTGGCGGCAAGGATCGCCTGCGGCGTGACGCGATAGCGCTTGGCGAGCACGTCGAGCGTGTCGCTGGTGCCGACGATGATCTTGGTCCCGCCGGCCGGCTGGGCGGCCGCGACCGACCGCGGCGGGACAGTGGCCGTGGTCTCCAGATGCGGTTGCGCCGGAGGCGCATATGAGCTGACGCCGCGTCCGCCGCCGGACACCCCGCCCCCGGAGGCAACGGGATAGGACTGCGGGGCAGATACCGCGGGCGGAGGCAAAGCCTGCGACTGGTAATAACCGGGCTGCGTCTGCGGCCGCGCATATTGCGGCAACTCACGCTGCGGCGGCGGCGGCTGCTGCACCGAACCGGTCTGCTCGGAGGCGAAAGGATTGGAGAAGTTGGTCTGGGACAGCCGCGACGACATGTCGGCGCTGCACCCTGCAAAGCTGAAGGAGATCAGCGCCAGCACCGCGACCTGCGGCACGCGGCGCGAGTAAAGCAACTCGGCGACAGCGGACATGGTTACTCACTCGTACGCAACAGAACTGGTGTTTTAAGTAAACACGCGGCGAGTAAATAACGGCTTAACCCTCACAATAAGATGTTGGCGGCACTGCCGATCCGGGATTCTACAGCTCCCGCGCCACCCCGGGCAGTGCCGGCACGAAGCGGACCTCGACGAGTTCCTTGCGCTCGATTCCGGTTTCGCTGCGGGCCAGGCGGGTCAGCGTCTGCACGCCCTGATGCGGGCCGACCGGGGCAATCAGGATGCCCCCGACCTCAAGCCGCTCGACCAGGTTCTCCGGTATCTGCTCCATCGCCGCGGTGACGATGATGCGATCGAACGGGCCGATGTTGGGAGGCAGATTGAGACCGTCACCGAGCATCACCTCGACATTGTGACAATCGAGCTTCTCAAGCCGGGCGCGTGCCGTGTCGGCGAGCTTGCGGTAGCGCTCGACGGTCAGGACCTGGCCGGCGAGCCGCGACAGCACGGCGGCCTGGTAGCCGGAGCCGGTGCCGATTTCGAGCACCCGGTGCTGCTTCTGGAGCTGGAGCTGCTCGGTCATGTAGGCGACGACGAAGGGCTGGCTGATGGTCTGCCCGCAGGCGATCGGCAGCGCGCTGTCACGATAGGCGCCCTCGCGATCGGCCTCGTCGACGAAAAGCTCGCGCGGCACCTCTTCCATGGTCCGCAGCACGGCCTGATCGCTGATGCCCCGACGCCTCAGCGTGAGCTGAAACATCATCTTTTCCGGCGGGTGCTGGTGGGACGTCATTGCTGCTATCGCTCGTCTCGTCTGGCGGATCGCCGTACTGCACCGCAAGAACCCGAGACGAGAATCTTGTTCCGGCTCAGGAACTCATGATATCCTTTCGGCACAGCATTTGACCACAACAAGGCCTTCAAAGCGCTAAGCCATTTGCGAGGTTTGCGTTCGCCGAAACGCGCATTGCGTCGCCTATCGTTATCTGCGAACGTTTACGAGAATGGGCAAGGACTCAACCATGACTGCGACAGGGCTTTCGGGCCGCTCTGTTTTCCTCGTCGAGGACGAGGTCATGATCAGAATGATGGTCGCAGACATGCTGGAGGAGCTTGGCTACAAGGTTGCCGCCGAAGCGGGCGACATCAATGAGGCCATGCGGCTTGCGCAATCCACCGAGTTCGATCTCGCCATTCTCGACGTCAACGTCAACGGCAAGGTCATCTCGCCGGTCGCCGATGTCATCATGGCCAAGGGCTGCCCGTTCATCTTCGCCACCGGCTACGGCTCCTCCGGCCTGCCCGAGCAATATCGCGACCGGCCGGCGCTCCAGAAGCCGTTTCAGCTCGACGCGCTCGGCAAGACCATCGAGGCTGCGCTTCGCGGCGGCTAACCTTTATTTCAGGGTGAGGCCAAGCTGCTCCGAAAACGCCTCGTCGGTGCGGTCGAGCCTGAGCGGGGTGACCGAGACGTAGCGCTCGCGCAGCGCCGCGAGATCGGTGCCGTCGGCGGGCGTGTCGAGCATCGCGGTCCGCTCGAAGCCGATCCAGAAATAAGGATTACCGCGGCCGTCCCGGCGCTCGTCGATCCTGAGGAAGCCGAGATTGCGCTTGCCTTGCCGCGTGACGCGGATGCCAAGCACATCCTCCGGCGCGCAGGATGGGAAGTTGATGTTGATGACGGTGTCCTTCGGAACGCCGGCGGCGATCACCTTGCGCAGGATATCGGGCCCGAATTTGCGGGCCGTGTCCCACGGCGGCCGTTCGCGGGTCTCGACGCTGAACTCCTGCGACAATGCGAATGACGGCAACCCCAGGATGGTGCCTTCCAATGCGCCGGCAATGGTGCCGGAATAGACCACGTCCTCGGCGACGTTGCGGCCCTTATTGACGCCGGACAGCACGAGATCGGGCAGCTTGGCTCCCAGGATATGGCGCGCTCCCATGATGACGCAGTCGGTCGGCGTGCCGCGCACGGCGAAGTGCCGTGGGCCGACCTCGCGCAGACGCAAGGGATCGTTCAGCGACAGCGAGTGCGACACGCCGGACTGGTCGAGCTCGGGCGCCACCACCCAGACATCATCGGTCAAAGCGCGCGCAATCTCCTCCACGACCTTGAGGCCGGGAGCGTGGATGCCGTCGTCATTGGTGCAGAGAATGCGCATGCGGAAGGTTCGATTCCTGAAAGCGGGTCTGAGCCGTCTTATCCGGCCAGCGCCGATCAGGCAAACCGGACGATTGCGGTCCGGCGGCTGGTTCCCTGGCTGGTCCCGCTAGCGGCGAACGCGCCATTGCGGCAGGAAGCGCGCAAGCCGGCCTTCTGCACGCAGTTGCATCGCCGGCACGACCGGGTTCACGACGGAAGCCTCGATGACGCCGAGCGCCTTCAGCTGCGCGACGAACGGATCGGACGTCGGCTCCTGCGGAAAGCGTTCGCGTGCCACGCTCAGTGCCTTGTCGAAATCCGCAGCATTGACGCCGGGCTTGGCCCGCCGGCTCTGCACGAGATCATCGTCCCAGAGCCGCGCGATCCCGATGTCGAGAACGCCGCGCAGGCGCTGATCGATGGCCTGGATCCCGGCCCCCGTCACCGCCCATTGTCTTCCGACCCAGAAGATGTCGCGGTGCAAGGCCATGAACGGAGGGTTCGCGTGGACGGGCCGGCAGGATAGCCGGCCGCCCGATCTTCGCAACGCGATTCTCGTCATGCCGCGTTTTCGGACGCGAACCGCTGCCCACTTCGCGGGAAAACCCTTTAGTCGCGCGCGATCACCTTCAGCCCGCCCATATAGGGCTGGAGCACGTCCGGGACCGCGATCGAGCCGTCCTCCTGCTGATAGGTTTCCATCACGGCGATCAGCGCGCGGCCGACTGCGGTGCCGGAGCCGTTCAGCGTGTGCACGAAGCGCGGCTTGCCGTCGGGCCCGCGCGAGCGCGCATCCATGCGCCGTGCCTGGAAGTCGCCGCAGACCGAGCAGCTCGAGATCTCGCGGAACGCCCCGCCCTCGCCCTGCCCGGGCATCCAGACCTCGATGTCATAGGTTTTTTGCGCCGAGAAGCCCATATCTCCTGCGCAGAGCGTCATCACACGGTAATGCAGGTCGAGCTTCTGCAGCACCTGTTCGGCGCAGGACAGCATCCGCTCCAGCTCGTCCTTGCTCACTTCCGGCGTCGTGATCGAGACCAGTTCGACCTTGGTGAACTGGTGCTGGCGGATCATGCCGCGAGTGTCGCGCCCCGCCGCACCCGCCTCGGCGCGGAAGCATGGCGTCAGCGCGGTCAGCCGCATCGGCAATTGCTTCTCATCGAGGATGGATTCGCGGGCGAGATTGGTGAGCGACACTTCGGCGGTGGGGATCAGACCGAGGCGCTCGGTCTTCAGCCGCTCATGGTCCGGCGAGGCGAGCAGCTCGCCCTTGATCGCCCAGAACTGATCGTCCTCGAATTTCGGCAATTGCCCGGTGCCGAACATCACCTCGTTGCGCACCAAGAGCGGCGGATTGATCTCAGTGTAGCCGTGCTCGGTGGTGTGCAGATCGAGCATGAACTGGCCGATGGCACGCTCGAGCCGCGCCAGCCCCTTTTTCAGCACGACGAAACGCGCGCCGGAGAGTTTTGCCGCCGCTTCGAAATCCATGTAGCCGAGCGCGGTGCCGAGATCGTCATGCAGCTTCGGCGCAAAGCCATAGTTGCGCTTGTTGCCGAACACGTGATGCTGCACGTTGCCGTGCTCGTCGAGACCGTCGGGCACGTCCTCGAACGGAATGTTCGGGATCGCGGCCAGCTCTTTGGTCAGCTCATCGTCAGCGGCTTTTGCCGCCGCTTCGAGCTCGGGCATCGTGGTCTTGAGCTCGGCGACCTCGGCCATCAGCTTGGCCGCACGCGGCTCGTCCTTGGCCTTCTTGGCATCGCCGATTTCCTTCGAAGCTGCATTGCGCCGCGCCTGCGCCTGCTCGGAGGCCAGGATCGCCGCACGCCGCTTCTCGTCGATCGCGAGCAGCGAGGCCGACATCGGCTTCAAACCGCGCCGTGCGAGGCCGGCGTCGAAGGCTTGCGGATTGTCGCGGATCGCTTTGATGTCGTGCATGGCTGTGGTCCCGGATCAGCGCGTAAATAGTCAACGTTTATGCCGACAACTTACATTGGCGCGCTTTCCCCTAGCATTCTGTCATCGCCCGTGAAAGCGGGCGATCCAGTATTCCAGAGACGTCAGTGTTTCCCCGAGGGGCCGCGGCGTACTGGATTCCCCGCTCCAGTGCGCAATTGCGCACAAGGCGGGGAATGACACCGGTGGGCTTGGTCGCCCTACTCCGCCGGATTGGCCGGCGTCGACACGTCAGTGCCGGTGGCAGCCTGTGCGGCGGCCGCTTTCCTCTCCACCATCGCCACCGCGAGGATCGAGCCCTCGTAGAGCGCCATCAGCGGAAACGCGAGGGAGCACTGGCTGAGCACGTCGGGCGGCGTCAGCACGGCTGCGATCACGAAGGCCATGACGATGAAGTAGCGGCGCTTCTCGCGCAACATCGTCGAGCTGACGATGCCGATCCGCCCGAGCAGCGTCAGGATCACCGGCAGCTGGAAGGCGATGCCGAAGGCGAAGATCAGCGACATCATCAGCGACAGATATTCGCCGACCTTGGGCAGCAGCTGGATCTGCGCGGTCTCGTCGCCGCCGGTCTGCTGCATGCCGAGCGAGAAGCGCACCAGCATCGGCAGCACGACGAAATAGACCAGCGCCGCGCCGAGGACGAAGAAGAACGGCGTCGCGACCAGATACGGCAGGAACGCCTGCTTCTCGTGCTTGTAGAGCCCGGGCGCGACGAACTTGTAGATCTGCGTCGCCACGATCGGGAACGAGATGAAGCCGGCGCCGAACAGCGCCAGCTTGAGCTGGGTGATGAAATATTCGAGCAGCGCCGTGTAGATGAATTTCGAGTTCTCCGGCCCCGCAATCCACACGAACGGCCAGACAAGCACGTTGTAGATCTGCTTGGCGAAGAAGAAGCAGAAGATGAAGGCCAGGCCAAAGCCGAGCAGCGCCTTGATCAGCCGCGAGCGCAGCTCGATCAAATGGTCCATCAGCGGGGCTTTGCTGGCCTCGATATCGGCGTCGGTCATGACGCTTTGGCGTCCTTGATCGCTTCGGATGGCGCGGTGTCCTGCGCAACCTCTGCCTGTTCGACCTCACGGGTGATCGCGAGCGGCTCGTTCGCGGCCGCATGCGCTTCGGCTTCCATGAAGGTCGACGGCGTCGGGGTCTCCGGTGTCGTGGGCGTGACGGGCGGATCGATGGTAGTAGCGGCCGGCGTCTCGGCCGGCTTGTCCAGCGCATCGATGCGAAGCGCGTCGCTCACGTCCTTCTGGAGCGAGCTCATCGGATTGAAACCCGTGGCGGCTTCCTTGACCTCGTCGAAGCTTTTCTTGAGGTCGGCCATCTCGGCCTCACGCATCGCCTCCTGGAACTGGCCCTGGAATTCGGCCGCCATCTTGCGCGCCTTGCCCATCCACTGTCCGACCATGCGCAGCACGCCCGGCAGCTCTTTCGGGCCGATGGCGATCAGGGCCACGACCCCGATGAGGACCAGTTCACTCCACCCGATGTCGAACATGAGGTCTTCCGTTCACGCGAAGCCGGAGCCGGCCCAATCCCTTGCGCGCAGGATCGGGCCGCTACCCGCGTCTCGCGTGCTTCTTCCGGCTCAGACGGCCTTGCTGCCGACGTCGGACCGTGTCGCGGTCGGCGCAGCATTGTGCTCGATCGACTTCGCCGGCTCGGGCTTCTCGGCAGCCTTGTCGTCGTCCTGCATGCCCTTCTTGAACGCCTTGATGCCCTGAGCCACGTCGCCCATCAGATCCGAAATCTTGCCGCGGCCGAACAGCAGCAGGACCACTGCGATCACCAAGATCCAGTGCCAAATGCTGAGTGAACCCATCCTGCAACCCTCCAAACGCGCATGGCCGGGGACCCGGCCGATCTCACCGAAACCTAGGCTTGGCAGACCTCAAAAACAAGGACCAAGGCAGCGCCAATTCGCTGTCGGCGCTACGCAATCTTGCTAGTGTTAACTGGTCGCAGGGGCCCGTATTTCGCCGGTACGTCAGTCCTCGGCGCCGCCTTCGCTGCCACCCTCATTGCCGCCTTCTGGCGGGCTCTCAGGCTCGACCGCAGGCGCAAGGGCGAGATCGAGGTCATCGCCCGGTTCCAGCGGATCCTCGTCCTCCCGCAGGGCCGGATCATCCGACGGCGTCGGCACGCTGAACCCGGTGGGCAGACGCGAATCCAACAGTCCCGTCCCCTTCAGCTCTTCCAGGCCCGGCAGGTCGCCGAGCTGTTCCAGGGTGAACTGCGACAGGAACTCCTCGGTGGTTCCGAAGGTCAAGGGCCGGCCCGGCGTCTTGCGCCGGCCGCGCGGCTTGATCCAGCCGGTCTCCAGCAGCACGTCGAGCGTGCCCTTCGACGTGACGACGCCGCGGATCTCCTCGATCTCGGCCCGCGTCACCGGCTGGTGATAGGCGATGATCGCGAGCACCTCGATTGCGGCCCGCGACAGGCGGCGGGTCTCGGTGCTCTCCCGCGTCATCAGCCAGGCCAGATCGCCCGCGGTGCGGAACGTCCATTTGTTGGCGACGCGAACGAGATTGACGCCGCGCGAGGCATAATCGGCCTGCAACTGCTCGAGCGCAGCCTTGACGTCGACGCCCTCGGGCATGCGCTTGGCCAGCGTCGCGGTGTCCAGCGGTTCATTCGAGGCGAACAGCAGCGCCTCCAGCAGCCGCAACTCCTCGGGACGCGCCTGGGATTCGTTCTCCATCGGCTCGGCCTCTTCTACCCGCACTTCAGCCAGGCTTGCCATGGCAGATTCTCCTTCTTGCACTTAAGCGACCGGCGCATCAGGCGCAGGAGCTGCGTCCGGGACCGGTTTTGGGCGCCCCTTCCGGAAATAGATCGGCGCAAACGCTTCCTTCTGATTCAGCTCGAGCTGACCTTCGCGCACTAGTTCGAGCGCGGCGGCAAAGCTCGAGGCGAACACCGTCGCGCGCTGCGTCGGGTCGGCGACATGCCGGATCAGGAAGTCGTCGAGAACACCCCAATCGTCCTGCTCGGTGATGCTGCCGACCAGCCGCTCCAGCGTGGCGCGTGCTTCGGCGAGCGACCACACCGTGCGCTTGGCCAGATGCACGCTCGCCAGCACGCGCGACTGGCGTTGCGCGGCATAGGCGGTGAGCAAATCATAGAGCGTGGCCGTGTATTTCGGGTGCTTGATCTCGGCGATGTGCTCGGGCTCGCCACGCGCGAAGATGTCGCGCTGCAATTGCGGCCTGTTCATCAGCCGGTTGGCGGCTTCGCGAATGGCTTCCAGGCGGCGCAGCCGGTTGGCGAGCGCCGTCGCCATCTGCTCGGCGCTCGGGCCTTCCGCGCTCGGCGGCTCCGGCAGCAGCAGGCGCGACTTCAGGAAGGCAAGCCATGCGGCCATCACCAGATAGTCCGCGGCGAGCTCCAGCCGGATCTTTCGCGCGGCTTCGATGAAATGGAGGTACTGGTCGGCGAGCGCGAGAATCGAAATCTTGGCGAGATCGACCTTCTGCTGCCGCGCCAGCGCAAGCAACAAATCGAGCGGGCCCTCATAGCCCTCGACGTCCACCACCAACGCCGGCTCACCCTCGGCGAGCTCTGCGGGCCGCCCGGTTTCGAACGATAGGATTTCTGCAGTCATGCCGATGCCGTGTTTGCCCGTGCGATCAATGCATCCAGTTCGGCGCGTGCGGCCACGCGGTCGAACGGCTGCGGCGGCTTGCGTGCGGCGAGCGCGACGTTCGCCCGCTCCAGCGCCCCACCGGCCAGTTCAGGTGTCTCGCCGGCGACGTCGCGCATCTCCTCGATGTTGCCGTTGCAATGCAGGGCCACGTCGCAGCCGGCCGCGAAGATCGCGCGAGTCCGCTCGGCGATATTTCCCGACAGCGCGTTCATCGACACGTCATCACTCATTAACAAACCCTGGAACCCGATTGCGCCGCGAATCACGTCAGCAATCATTGTCGCAGATGTCGTCGCCGGATGGGCGGGGTCGAAGGCGCTAAACACAACATGTGCAGTCATCGCCATCGGCAGATCAGCCAGCGGCTTGAATGCGGCGAAATCGGTCCGCTCCAGCTCGTCCCGCGGCGTGTCGACGGTCGGCAGCTTGAAATGGGTGTCGGCGGTGGCGCGGCCATGCCCGGGAATATGCTTGAGCACCGGCAGCACGCCGCCCTGCTCCAGGCCCTCAGTGACTGCACGGGCGATCGCCGCGACCTTGCCCGGCTCCGTGCCGTAGGCCCGATTACCAATGACCGCATCGGCGCCCGGCGCCGGCACGTCGGCCAGCGGCAGGCAATCCACGGTGATGCCGAGATCGGCGAGATCGGCTGCGATCAGGCGGGCACTGAGGCGCGCTGCAGTGAGCCCGAGGGCCGAATCAGTGTCGTACAAATTCGCGAATACCGCCCCCGGCGGATAGACCGGCCAGTGTGGCGGCCCCAGCCGCTGCACCCGTCCCCCCTCCTGGTCGATCAGGACCGGCGCGTCGGGGGCCTTCGCGACCGAACGCAATTCTGCAACCAACGCAGCAACTTGTGCTGGTGTTGCGACATTACGCTTGAACAGGATGAAGCCCCATGGGCATTCGGCACGGATAAACTCCCGCTCGGCGGCGGTCAGTTCCGTTCCGGATACGCCGGTAATGAAGGCCCGCGTGCTCATGACGGCCGATTAACCCTGCCCCGTCAGGGGGTCAAGGAAACCGCCATTAATTCCTCTGGACGAAGCAGGCAGACAGGCCTGCGGACTTCAGATTGTTGCAGGCTTGCGTCGCTTCCTCGGCCGAACCATAGGGGCCGGCGAAGGCGCGGTAGACGACTCCCTTGCCCTTGTCGGTGAGGTCGACACGCTTGATGACGGGCGAACGGGAGCCGAGCACGCTGCCGTATTTGCTCTGAAGCACCCGGTAGGATGCGGCGGCGCTATCCTCGCTCTGCTGCGAGGAGACTTGCACGATGTAGCCGCCACCGCTGCTGGTGGGCGCGATCTGCGTCGGGTTGGTCGCAGCTATCCGCTGCGGCGGCTCGGCCGCCGGGGACGATTGCGGCGCCAGCGACATCGGCTGGTTGGCGCTGGCATTGGCCGAGGTCGGCGGATTGCGCGGCGCGGCGGGCGCAACCGGCGCGGCAACGGGCTTCGGCGCCGCGGGCGCCGGCTTGGCGGCGGCCGATTGCGGCACGGCGCTATCGGTCTGATCGCCCTTCACCGCAACGGTCCTGATCGCGCGCGGCGAATTGTTCGGCAGCGTGCCGTTGCTCGGGCTCGGACCCGCGCTCGGCGGCGGCACGGTGGATGGTGACACGCTCGCCACCGAGGGCGGATTCGCATTCTGGTTCAGCGGCGGGAACACCACGCGCGGCCCGCCCGCCTTGGCGTTGACGTCGACGGGCGCCTCCTCGCGCGGCACGATCTTTTCAGTGCCGTCACCGCTGACCATGCGATCCGGCACCTTGGCCGCGGAGTCCGTCGGCGCCGGCACGATCTTGGTCGGGGTGTTGTCGGCCTTGATGATCGGCGGCTCGCCGCTGCGAGGCGAGCCGATATAGGTCTTGTAGGCGAATGCAGCACCGGTGCCGAGCACGGCAAGCGCCAGGATCGCCGCGACCGTCATCATGCCGCCGCGCTGCTTCTTCGGCTCCTCGACCTCGTCCTCCGGATAGTCGCTCTGGTCGGCGTAAGGGTCGTCGGGATAGGCCGGCTCGCGCTGATAGTCCTGCTCGCCTGTCTCCAGCCGACCATAGAGCGCATCGTCGTAGCGCGACGGATCGGGCTGCGCATACGGCTCCTGATAGGATTGCTCCTGGTAGGCCTGACCATGCTGCTGATAGGCCTGCTCCTGATGAGCCTGATCTTGATGAGCCTGATCTTGATAGGTGTCCTGATAGGCCTGGGGCTGATAAACGACAGGCTCGGGCGCGGCAGACTTGGCGGCGTAGCGATGCAGCGGGTGGACCGGGCTTACGGTGACCGGATAGTCAGGCTCCGGCGCGGGTGCCGGCTGCGGTTGCACGTTGGCACGCCGCATCCATGAGGGCGGCGACGGTGCCTGCTCCGCGTGGTCCTGCTGATCGTCGAGCTGGCGGTAATCGTGGTCCTGATAGCTCTGGGCGGGCGCCGCGGGCGGACGCGACTGCGCCGCAAACGGATCGGTCTGCCCGATCAGACGGGCGAGCTCGGCCAAGGGATCGCTATCCGCCTTCCCATGCTGGTCGCCGCCGCGACCATAGTCATCGGAAGGAAACGGTCTGTCCTGATATCGTTCGGCCATCGTGATGATGCGTCCCTTCGGGAAAGCCGCGCGCCCCTCGACCAAGGCACGGCTTTCGACCCACAAGGCTTTCAACCAAGTCTAAGCGATCCGGCTTCTGCCGGTTACCCCCGAATTCCCCTTAAGTAGTTCGCCCCAAACTACCGCATCTCGTCCGGGGCATGGACGCCGAGGATGGCGAGGCCCGATGCCAGGACCGAGACGACGCCCTGGACCATTGCCAATCGCGCCTTTGTAAGATCTGCATCATTATTGATAATGAAGCGTAAATAGGGCAAATCGCGCCCTTTCGTCCAAAGTGCATGAAATTCGCTGGCTAAATCATAGAGATAAAAGGCAATTCGGTGCGGCTCATGGGCCGCGGCGGCAGCTTCCAGCATGCGCGGATAAATTGCTAGGCGCTTAAGAAGATCGAGCTCGACGGGGTCCGACAGCCGTTCCACCGCCGACTCAGCGAGCCATGCGATCCGCGGGCCGGCATCCTCCGGGAGTTCCGGGAACACCTCGGCGCGGGCATTGCGGAAGATCGAGTGACCGCGAGCATGGCCGTACTGGACGTAGAACACCGGGTTGTCCCGCGACTGTTCCATGACCTTGGCGAGATCGAAATCGAGCACCGCGTCGTTCTTCCGGTACAGCATCATGAAGCGGACGGCGTCCTGGCCGACCTCATCCACCACTTCACGCAAGGTGACGAAGTCCCCGCTCCGCTTGGACATCTTCACCGGCTCGCCGTTGCGCAAGAGCTTCACGAGCTGGACGATCTTGACGTCCAGCGATCCCTTAGCCGACGTCGTCGCCTTCACCGCGGCCTGCATGCGCTTGATGTATCCGCCGTGATCGGCGCCCCAGACGTCGATCATCTCGGCAAAGCCGCGGTCGAACTTGTCCTTGTGATAGGCGATGTCGGAGGCGAAATAGGTATAGGAATTATCCGACTTGATCAGCGGACGATCGACGTCGTCGCCGTAGGCGGTCGCCCTGAATAGCAGCTGCTCGCGGTCTTCCCAATCCTCGACCGGCGCGCCCTTCGGCGGCGGCAGGCGGCCTTCGTAAATGTCGCCCTTGGCCTTCAGGAAGTCGATGGTCTCCGCAACCTTGTTGTTGCCGGTCTCGATGAGGGAGCGCTCGGAGAAGAACACGTCGTGGCGGATGTTGAGGGCGGCGAGATCGTCCTTGATCTCGTCCATCATCATCGCGATCGCCTTGGCGCGCACGGTCGGCAGCCACTGGGCCTCGCTCATCGCGAGCAGCTTGTCGCCATGCTCCGTCGCCAGCGCCTGCCCGACCGGCTTGAGGTAGTCGCCGGGATAGAGCCCTTCCGGGATCGCGCCAATATCCTCGCCGAGCGCTTCGCGATACCTGAGGAAGGCTGAGCGCGCGAGCACGTCGACCTGGGCGCCGGCGTCATTGATGTAATATTCGCGCGTGACATCGTGGCCGGCGAACTGGAGCAGGCTCGCCAGCGCGTCGCCGAACACGGCGCCGCGGCAATGGCCGACATGCATCGGCCCGGTCGGATTGGCGGAGACGTATTCGACATTGACCTTGGTGCCGCCCCGGATGCGGCCGTAATCGGCGCCTTCGCGCAGCACCGTGCGCAGCGCCTCGGCCCAGGCGGCGGGCTTCAGAGTCAGATTGATGAAGCCGGGACCGGCGACATCGACCTTGGCGATCAGCGCGTCGGCACGCAGCCGTTCGGCAATCTGCTCGGCGAGATCGCGCGGCTTTGCCTTTGCCTCTTTCGCAAGCACCATGGCGGCGTTGGTCGCCATGTCGCCATGGGAGGCATCGCGCGGCGGCTCGACGACGACGCGGGAGAAATCGATGCCCTCGGGCCAGCTGGAATCCGCCGCAAGCGCGCGGCAGGCGCCGTGCACGCGTGCGAGCACGTCGGCGAACAGATGCAGCGATGAGGATGTCTGGGGCATGGCCGCCGCCTAACGCAAATCCGGGGTCGAGTCAAAGAGCCGCTGGTGCTCGGTCAGGGCGAAACGGTCGGTCATTCCGGCGATGAAATTGCCGATCCGACGGGCCCGGTCGCCCTCATCGTCCGCCTCCGACCCCAGCAGCCATTCCGGCGGCAGCTCGCTGGGGGATTTCAGGTATTTTGCGAACAGGTCAAACAGGATCTGCTCGGCCTCGCCCATCACCCGCATCACCCGCGCGTGGCGGTACATGTGCTGGTACAGGAAGCGTTTGATGGCGGCCTCTTCCTCGGCCACTTCGGCGGGGAACGCGACCAGCGCCCGGCTCTGCCCGCGGACATCCTGGGCCGATTGCGGCTTCACGGCCGCGAGGTTCTTCCCTGTCTCCGCAAACACCGCTCCGATCAGGTGCGAGATCAGCTCGCGCACCAGCTCAGCACCGCGCCGGACGTCTTCAAGATCGGGATAATGCGCCGCAGTCTCGGCGATGATCTCCGCCGTCAGCGGCATCACCTTGAGATCGTCGAGCTGGAACAGGCCGGCGCGCAGACCGTCATCGATGTCGTGGGCATCATAGGCGATGTCGTCGGCGATCGCGGCGACCTGCGCCTCCAGCGAGGCGAAGCTCCACAATTCGAGATCGTAGGTCTTGACGTAGTCGGCGATCCCGACGGGAACGCCATGCTCGCGGTAGCCCCCGACCGGGGCGCCGCTGCGGTCGGTCAGCGGACCGTTATGCTTGACGATGCCTTCCAGCGATTCCCAAGTCAGGTTGAGCCCGTCGAACTCGGGATAGCGGTGCTCGAGCGAAGCCACGACGCGCAGCGTCTGGGCATTGTGGTCGAAGCCCCCGAACGCCTTCAGACAGGCGTCCAGGGCCCGCTCGCCGGCATGCCCGAACGGCGGATGACCGAGATCGTGCGCGAGCGCCAGAGTTTCGGTGAGGTCCTCGTCGAGCCCGAGCTGGCGGGCCAGCGCGCGGGCGATCTGGGCCACCTCCAGCGAATGGGTCAGCCGGGTGCGGTAGTGGTCGCCCTCGTGGAACACGAACACCTGGGTCTTGTACTTGAGGCGGCGGAACGCGGTGGAATGGATCACCCGATCGCAATCGCGCCGGAACGGGCTGCGGGTCCGGCTCGGAGGCTCGGCGACCAGCCGGCCGCGGCTGCGATCGGGGTCGCAGGCATAGGGCGCGCGGGGGGCTGCCATTCCGACGGACACGGCGAATTTAGTCCCTATCCATTTGATTCTGCGTATGGTGGCACTTAACTATGTCGGGCGCGGGATACCAAATGAATTGGGTATGACGCCGGGACTATCGGAGACCAGCAATGACGACTGCCGTGACCATCAGCGACCGGGCCGCACGCCGGATTGGGGAGATCCTCAAGGGCGAAGGCTCGGGCGCGATGCTGCGCATTTCGGTCGAGGGCGGCGGCTGCTCCGGCTTCCAGTACAAGTTCGACATCGACCGCGCCCGCACCGACGACGATCTCGTGATCGAGCAGGACAATGCGGTGGTGCTGGTCGATTCCGCCTCCCAGCCGTTCCTGGCGGGGTCGCAGGTCGATTTCGTCGACGACCTGATCGGCGCGTCGTTCCGCGTCAACAATCCCAACGCCACCGCGTCCTGCGGCTGCGGGACGAGCTTCTCGGTCTAGCGCGCCTACGCGCCCGTTATCTCCCTTTCCTCGTCCGTCCAGGCCACCTCGACCGGCATCAACGTCGGCTGGAGCGGTGCGTCCTCCGACATGACGTGACCGTCCAGCGCCCGCAGGAGCGCTCCGACCAGTGCCGGCTTGCGCAGCGGCTTGGCCAGGAAGTCCGACATGCCGGCTTCGCGGCAGATCTTGATGTCCTCGGGGAAGGCGTTGGCGGTCAGCGCGACAATCGGCAAGGCTTCGAAGCGCTCGCCTTGCGCGCGGATCGCGCGGGTGGCGGCGAGCCCGTCCATGTCGGGCATGCGCACGTCCATCAGCACGACGTCGTAATTGCCCTCGCAGGCTGCCGCGACGGCTTCGGTCCCGTCGGTGACGACACGCAGCTCGATGTCGAATGCCCCCAGCATCTTGCTCACGACCATGCGGTTGACCGCATCGTCCTCCGCGACCAGCACCTTCAGCGGCCGGTCGAGACCGGAGATCCGGGCCTGGAGCTCGTCGGCTTCGTCGCGGCCGCCAGCCTGATCGGACGCCTGCGCCTGGCTCCAGGGCAGGACCAGCGTAAAGCGGAAGGTCGAGCCCTCTCCCGGCGTCGAGATGACGCCGATCGTGCCGCCCATCTGCTCGATGATCCGCCTGCTGATGGCAAGGCCGAGGCCAGTGCCGCCGAAGCGGCGGCTGATCGAGGCATCAGCCTGGGCGAAGTCGCTGAACAGCAGGTCGAGCTTGTCGGGCGCGATACCGATGCCGCTGTCGGTCACCGTCCATTCGACGGTCGCCAGCAGGTCGCGCCGCGCCTGGCAGGTCGCCGATATCGTCACCTCGCCTTCGTCGGTGAACTTCACAGCGTTGGAGGCGAGATTGAGCAGCACCTGGCGGATGCGCGCGACGTCGCCGCGGAGCGTCGGCGGCAGGTTCGGATCGAGCTCGACCTTGACCGTGAGCCCCTTGCTCTTGGCGCTGGCGCGCACCACGGTCGCAACCGTCTCGACCAGCGCCTGCGGCGCGAAGTCGATCGCCTCGAACTGGAAGCGGCCTGCTTCCAGCTTGGAGAGGTCGAGAATGTCGTTGAGGATGCGCTGGAGGTTGTCGCCGGACTCGCGGATCGTGGTGACGGCCTCGCGCTGCTCCGGATCGAGCCTGGTTTCGAGGAGCATGCTGGCAAGACCGAGCACGCCGTTCATGGGCGTGCGGATCTCGTGGCTCATCACCGCCAGGAAGTCGGACTTGGCGCGGCTTTCGGCCTCGGCCTTTTCCGCGCGCCAGCGCTCGGTGACGTCGCGTCCGAAGCCGCGATAGCCCAGGAAATGACCGTCACGATCGTGGGCCGGCTTCGCCGTCAGCGACCACAGCCGGGCCTCGCCGCCGGCGACGACCTTGAGATTCATCTCATGCAGCGGCTCGGCCTGCTCCATCAGGCCGACGATGTTGTAGGCCGCTGACTTGTCCTCGGGGCAGAGCATGTCGAGCACGTCGGCGAACTGCGCGCCTTTCAGCAGCGGAAGCGGCAGCTGCGCGACGTCCGCGAAGCGCTCGGGCACGTCGACGAGGCGTCCCTCGGCATCGGTCTGCCAGAGCCAGTCGCTGGCGTTCTCCTGAAAATCCTTCAGCAGCAGCGAGATGATCTCGGTCTGGCGCTCGAGCTCGAGCTGGGCCTTGAGATTGCCGAGGAAGAGGTTGCCCTGGGAGACGATGTTGCGCGCCATGAAGAATGCGAACAGCAGCAGGAACACGGCGGTCACCAGATATGGGCCGGTGCCGCACAGGAGCAGCGCACTGGCGCAGGCGATCGTCATGGTCGCGAGATAGACGAGGCCCGCGCGCGGGAAGGTCGAGAGCGTGAAAGCGCCGCCGGACATCATGCCGACCATCAGGCAGGCCAGGAGCAATTGACTGGTCGGCTCGATGCGGCTGAACAGAGCGAGCGGCAGCGCGCCCCAGATCGCGGCGAGAAAAAACGCCTGCCGCAGCATCTGCCGCGCCGCGCGGGGCGAAGCCTCCTGCGGCGGGTTCTGATGCGACTTGTGCCACGCGCGCACCGCGAGCGAAGCGGTGGCGGCGAGCGTCAGGCCCCAGATGGCGAGGAAGTCGTTCCAGCCCCTGCCCCAGAACAGGATCAGCACGATGGCGACGTTCAGCATCGTCACGGCCATCGTCACGGGGATCAGCTGGGTCACCGCGTCGATCTGCTTGGCGCGGATGCGGCGGATCTCGCGCTCGCTGAGATCGGCGGTCAGACCGTCCTCGATCTCGAAGCCGCCGAGCCAATACAGGAACGCGCCGATCAGGCCGTCACGCGGCTGAGTTCGATTCATCGCCTTGTCCGGCCATCCATCCGAGGAACCTCTTGACGATCAATGGCCTGCGGCCTGCTTAAGCCGGGTTAATTTTGTGGGAGATTTTGCGGCCGGCTTGACGGGTGCGTTTGCATTTTGTTCTAACCAAGACCCCCGCCCGGAGCCCTGCCAATGCCCATCAGAGTAGCCACCTGGAACGTGAACTCGGTCCGGCAGCGGATCGATCTGCTCCTGACCTGGCTGAAAGAGTGCCAGCCGGACATCGTCTGCCTGCAGGAGATCAAGTGCGTCGACGAGGCCTTTCCGCGGCTGGAGATCGAGGCACTCGGCTACAACGTGGTGACGCACGGGCAGAAGACGTTCAACGGCGTCGCCCTGCTCTCCAAGCTCAGGTTCGACGAGACCAAGTCGGGCCTCGCCGGCGACGACGAGGATAGCCATGCCCGCTTCCTCGAAGGCGTGGTGACGCTGAAGCGAGGGGTGCTGCGCATCGCCTGCCTCTATCTGCCCAATGGCAATCCGGTCGGGACCGATAAATATCCCTACAAGCTCAAATGGATGTCGCGGCTTCTTGATTATTCGAAGGAGCGACTCAAGGAGGAGGTCCCGCTGATCCTGGCCGGCGACTTCAACGTCATCCCGCATGCCCGCGACGTGCACAATCCGGCCGCCTGGACCGAGGACGCGCTGTTCAAGACCGAGACGCGCGAGAGCTTCCAGTCCCTGCTCGGCCTCGGCCTCAGCGACGCCTTGCGCGCCGTCACCGACGAGGGCGGGCTCTACACGTTCTGGGACTACCAGGCCGGGGCCTGGCAGAAGAACCAGGGGCTGCGGATCGACCACCTGCTGCTGTCGCCGCAGGCCAGCGACAAGCTCGCCAATGTCGGCATCGACAGCTATGTGCGCGGCTGGGAGAAGCCGTCGGATCACGTGCCGGTGTGGGCGGATCTGGATCTCGAGGCGGCTTAAGGCCGCCTCAGCCGATCACTCCCGACGCCCCTGCACCCATTGCTCCAGCATTTGCAGGGCCATGGCGCGGTCGTCGTCGGAGGCCTTGGCGAAGGCGCGGTTGTAGCTTTCCTTGATCCAGACCTCGTCGGCACCGGCGCTGTCGCGCGCCAGCGTCAGCCACATCAGGCCGCGTGCGGCCTGCCGCGGCAGGCGGTCGCCGTTGAACAGCATCTGACCGAGCAAGGCCTGGGCCTGATGCTGGCCCTTCTGCGCGGCGAGGCCAAGCCAGCGCGCGCCATAGCGGTAGTCCTCGCGCGAGGCGTCCGGGGTCTTCAGGTACAGACGGGCGAGGTCGTACTGCGCGTCCGCGTTGCCGAAATAGGATGCGGCATAGGAGAACATCTCGCGGGCGCGGTCCGGGTCGGCCTTGACCTTCGAATTCGGGATGCCGGCCAGATAGTAGCGGCCGAGGGCGACGAAGGCGTTGGCCACGATCTGCGCCTGCGGCGCCGACGGGCTGTCCTCGGCATGCGCGTTGGCGATCCGGCTGAAATATTCGAAGGCACGCAAATCGTCCTGGGCGACGCCGTCGCCGTTGGCGTACATGCGGCCGAGCTTCCATTGCGCGATGGGGTGGCCGCCCTCGGCGGCATATTGCAAGGCGGTGAGCGAGGTTTCCTGGGTCGCGACCTGCGGCGGAACCTTGGTGCGCACCGCACCCGCAGCGCCGGGCAAGGTCGTCACGACCGGGATGGTGGCATCCTTCGGGTTGACCGGCGCACCGTCGAAGGCGAACGCCGGCGCGGCCAGCGCAGCCGCCCCCAACACAAACGCAACTGTGGCACGCCTAAATGTCCGCATAGCACTGTTTCTCGTGCGCGCCGCCCGGATGGGTCACTGCCCCCCCGACCGCCGGTCCAACCTGCTGAGCATATTTCCAGAGCGCACCCGACGTGTGGTTAGTCGCGCGGGCGCTCCATTTGGTTCTGCGCTGGGCGAGCTCGGCGTCGCTCAATTTTACGTTAAGAGTACCGGCCACCGCGTCGATCTCGATGACGTCGCCGTCCTCGAGCAGCCCGATCGGGCCGCCGACCGCCGCCTCCGGCCCGACATGGCCGATGCAGAAGCCGCGGGTGGCGCCGGAGAAGCGGCCGTCCGTGATGAGCGCGATCTTGCCGCCCATGCCCTGGCCGGTCAGCGCTGCCGTGGTCTGGAGCATTTCCCGCATGCCGGGACCGCCCTTCGGCCCCTCGTAGCGGATCACGATGACTTCGCCTTCGCGGTAGGTGCGGTTCTGGACCGCCTCGAACGCGTCCTCCTCACGGTCGAAGCACCTGGCCGGACCGGTAAACCTGAGGTTGGACATTCCCGCGACTTTCACGATCGCACCTTCTGGCGCCAAATTGCCCTTCAGGCCGACCACACCGCCTGTCACGGTGATGGGCTTGTCTGCCGGGTGCACCACGTCCTGGTGCGGATTCCATTTCACGCTCTTGAGGTTTTCGGCGATCGTGCGGCCTGTGACGGTAAGGCAATCACCGTGCAGGAAGCCGTTGTCGAGCAGCGTCTTCATCAGAAGCGGTATGCCACCTACTTCAAACATGTCTTTGGCGACATAACGGCCACCCGGCTTCAAATCCGCGACATATGGTGTCTTTTTGAAGATTTCAGCGACGTCGAACAGGTCGAACTTGATGCCGACCTCGTGCGCGATCGCAGGCAGGTGCAGCGCAGCATTGGTGGAGCCACCGGACGCCGCGACCACGGCGGCCGCATTCTC
The DNA here is from genome assembly GCF_020193935.1 of Bradyrhizobium sp. NBAIM08. NCBI lineage: Bacteria > Pseudomonadati > Pseudomonadota > Alphaproteobacteria > Hyphomicrobiales > Nitrobacteraceae > Bradyrhizobium > Bradyrhizobium sp. NBAIM08. The sequence goes on from NZ_JADYVR010000001.1 coordinate 116,175, forward strand.
CAGCGCCTTGCGGGTAACGATGTCGCGCGGCCGGATGTTCTGGGCGATCAGGTCCATCACCTTCTCGCCCGCGGTCATGCAGAAGGCGTCACGGATTTCATACGGTGCGGGGGCACCGGCCGAGTAAGGTAGCGCGAGGCCGATCGCCTCAGACACGGTCGCCATGGTGTTGGCGGTGAACTGCGCGCCGCAGGCGCCGGCCGAGGGACAGGCGACGCGCTCGATCTCGTCGAGGTCCTCGTCCGACATGGCGCCGACCGAATGCTTGCCGACCGCCTCGAACATGTCCTGCACGGTGACCTGCTGCCCGCGGAAATTGCCGGGCAGGATCGAGCCGCCATAGATGAAGATCGAGGGCACGTTGAGGCGGACCATCGCCATCATCATGCCCGGCAGCGACTTGTCGCAGCCGGCGAGCCCGACGAGCGCGTCATAGGCATGGCCGCGCACGGTCAGCTCGACCGAATCGGCGATGCATTCGCGCGACGGCAGCGAGGAGCGCATGCCGTCATGGCCCATGGCGATGCCGTCGGTCACGGTGATGGTGCAGAATTCGCGCGGCGTGCCGCCGGCGGACGCGACGCCCTTCTTCACCGCCTGCGCCTGACGCATCAGCGCGATGTTGCAGGGAGCAGCTTCGTTCCAGCACGAGGCGACGCCGACGAAGGGCTGGTGGATCTGCTCGGTGGTCAGACCCATGGCGTAGAAATAGGACCGGTGCGGCGCGCGCGCAGGGCCTTCCGTCACGTGACGGCTCGGCAGCCTTTGCTTGTTGATCTTCGCGCCCATCGCAACCAGCTTCTCCGGCCAACCCTTTCAGACCCGAAAAATCAGAGCCAAGATTTGAATCGACCTTGGGATTTTCTCGTCGCCTTCGAAGACCGCCACTGCCCTTAAAACATTAGAGCGATTTTATTCATGTTCGGGTGTGGCCAAAAAGCGGCGGCGATGCGAACCGCCGGTGATAAGGGTTAAATCCGATGTGGGTGTTGCACAGACAGCACAATCGTTACCGGGAAGACACGGGTTTGCTTACGTCGATACCTCGCTAAAGTGACGATCCACAACCTGAGATCTTTGGGAAGGCACAGAACATCCGCTCTGGACGACAGGCGGGCATTCCCGAAGTGAGTCGGCGGCAGCCCCACGCGAAGCGATGCGGTTCGCTCGTGTCCCGGACAAGTTGCAACGCGCGGGGGCGTTGCGGCGCAGAGCCGGGACCCAGGGGCGACATGGTACGGCGCAGATGGATGGGCCCCGGCTCGGCAGCGCATCGTCGAACCGGATGCTTCGCATCGCCGGGGGGACGCTGCGCTGCGTCCGGGGCACGAGAGAGTTTAGCGCTCGCACTCTCCTCCTCGTTGCGAGGAGCCCTTGCGACGAAGCAATCCAGATTCCCGCCGCGGAAAGATTCTGGATTGCTTCCGCCTTCGCCAAAGGCTTCGGCGGACAAGTTGCTGCGCTCGTAATGACGGAGTGTGAGGCGACGCTGCGTTCTCCAAGTAACACTGTCATTCCCCGCCTTGTACGCAATCGCGCACTGGAGCGGGGAATCCAGTACGCCGCGGCCTCTCGATTCAATCACTGGTGTCTCGGAGTACTGGATCGCCCTGTCAAGCCGGGCGATGACACCGAATGTGTGACGCAGACGTGCGTATTCAGCCCCGCAGCGCATTTTCGCCCGAGCTTTGCTTCGTCTCGCCGCCCTCAGATGCAAGAGGGCGCAGGGAAGGCCGGGTGCCGGCGGCACCCGCGGTCCGCTGCGCGAAAAGCACACGCAGGAAGAACCGCACAGCAGCATACAGGTGAAGCCCAACACACGGCCTTCCCTGCGCGATGGTCGGACGGCTTATGCCGCGCTCTCCCGGGAGCCGAGTTCCCTTTGGCCTCCCTCGCTCCCGCGAAAGTCGCCGGCACCGCGCCGGTTGACGCCAATGCCGCATTCGCCAGAGCTTGACCGTAGCAACGACGGCCAGGACCACACGGTTTTGCCGTACGCGCGGTCCGTTGGCGCCGCAGGGTTCGACGGCGTTGTGCACGTTGCCATCGAAATGCCGGCGCGACGAACCTGACAGCGCCGCTCGTCCGTACGAAGCCTCGGGGCTCACGGAGAGCAATCCGCCCTGCCCTCAGCTCTCGTACACGACGCTGCCGCGTCCACCGCAAGCCCGGCTCGCGACAATGACGACCGCATGGTCGCCCCTCGAGATTGAGCCGGGATGGGCGACACATACGTCATTTCCGAATTTCGGTAAAGCGGAATATTTTTATGCGGGCAGATTGACAGAGAAGCGAAACACCGACGAGACGGCGACGCCGAACATCAGGACCGCCCGCGCGAGCGTTGCGCCTGGGCCCAGGCGACAGCGACATCGCGTGGCGGGGCATCCACGCGCTTGATGGGGGTCAATTCGCCGGAGGCCGAGACGATCGCCGTTTCTTCGCGGCGGCAACGCGTGCAGACGAAGCGGACCTCGTGCGGCGACGCCGACCAGCTCGACCGTTTCACATTGGCCGCCATCGGCCAGGCATCGCAATGCGAGCACGACACCAGAAATCGACCGGGATCGAGCATACCCATTCCATTGGACTCCGCGTCCTGCCGCCTCCTTCAATGATTAATGCATGTGAATCGTTCCGGTGCTCCAGCACCGCCGGCATTGGCTCGAGGGCCCTACCGGTTCCGCGCATCCGCAAAGTGCTCAGCGGGCGCCCTTGAGGGTGCAGGAGGTCGTGCAGGTGACCGTCGTGCCGCGGTCGCACGTTTTGCAGGCGCTGACGCACTGGTTCATGTCGCGTGGATTGTAGCTGTAGTTGCGCAACGGACAGGCCGGCGTCGTCGAGCCGGTGATGTCCTGCTCCTGATCGCAGGCCGCCGTCATGAGCGCGAATATGATCACTGCAACGAGGCGCATGGGATTGCCCTGTCAGACATGGCAAATCACACTCACGAGGCGCGCTGCATTGCAGCGAACCCCGGCCTTCCCACCAACGAGTGTCACCGACCGGCGATGCTCGCTTGCTCCAAGGATGCGCGCCAAACGTTAAGAACGGATTTCAGCCGGCTCAGGCCGCAGCCGTCGTCGCGATCGCCTGCCGGATATCGACGGCCAGCTGACGGTACTGTTCCCCGAGGTTCAAATAGAACTCGCGCTTGCTGCTGTCGGTGGCGAGCTTGGCGATCAGCTCGCATTCGGCGGTGAGCGTCTCGAACCGTTCCAGCCTGTCTTCGAGATGTGTCATCGGCGTGTCCCCATCAGACGCCTCATGGACATCCAACCTAAGCCCGGGAAATAGGTCACGGCGAACATCGTTATGGAGTAGCATCTTTTTTTCCGGCGCGGCGTGCCCGACCGCAAAGGCACGGCTATTTCTGCTCCAGCCGCCAGACGCCGTCCCAATCGGGATCCGGCGGATTGGCCACAAATTGAGCGATGCGGCCGAGCATCGTGCGCGAGGGGCCATCGCCGGGGACTGCCTCGAGCGCCGCGTTGAAGGCGGCGCGGGCCTCGTCGAAGCGCCGCGCACGATAGGCGGCGAGACCATCGGCATAATGCTTGCGCAAGCTCACTTGCGCATTGCTGAGCGCGCCTGGTCTCGCCATCAGCTCGAAGATCGCCTGCGGTGCGCTTTGGCCCGCGACCGCCAGACGATCGATCTCGCGCAATTCCAGGCGCGATCCGATCCCGTCTGCGGTCGCCTGCGAGATCAGGATGCGGGTGCCGTACACCTTGTTGACGGCCTCCAGCCGCGAGGCGAGATTCACGGCATCGCCCATCACGGTGAAGCTCATCATCAGCTCGGAACCGATACTGCCGGTCAGGACCTCGCCCGTGGCGATGCCGACGCGAAGATCGCACGGCGCCGGCATGGCGCGGATGCCGAGCAGGTCCGGCAGCTGCTTCTGCAGCGCGGGCACCTGATCGGTCATCTCGACGGCGGCGAGCCCTGCGAGCAGACCCTGCTCCTCCTCCTCGATGAAGGGCGGCCCCCAATAGGACATGATGGCGTCGCCGATATATTTGTCGATGATCCCGCGATTGTTCCTGATGGGAGCAGACATCACGGTGAAGTAGTGGTTCATCACCTTGACGAGGCCGCGCGGCGTCATGCCCTCGCTCATCGAGGTGAAGCCGCTCATGTCGCAGAACAAGATGGTCATCACCCGGCGCTCACCGTCGATGGCGACCTCCGGCCGGTCGATCAGGCCCTGCACCACCTTCGGGTCGATGTAACGGCCGAAGGTCTCGCGAATGCGCTCGTTGTGCCTGAGCTGCTCGATCATGCGGTTGAAGGCGGCAGCGAGCTCGCCGATCTCGTCCTGTGTCGAGACGGTGATGGGCTTGTCGAACCGGCCCGCCTCGACCTCGCGGGCGCCGGCCAGCAGCAGGCGCACCGGTCGCGTAATGCCGCTACTCACCAGCAGCGCAAACACGAAGCCGACGATCGCCGCGAGCAGGGTTACGACCCCCGAGACGATGATGGTCTGGTGCTGGCGGCCGATCACCTGAGACGTCGAGAAATAGACCTGCGCCAGCATGTCGGCGCGGATCGCATCGACCTTCCGGTTGAACGCATCGCGCAGCGTGTCGAGGTGTTCCAGCGTGCCGCGGGCCGCGGCCATATCCTTGGCGTCGACCTGCTTGAGCAGTTTCGCATTGCCCTCGTCCAGATCGCGCCGCAGCTCGGTGACGGAGCTTTCGATCCGGACGTCGAGCCGTGCCAGCGCGGCGTTGTCGGAATACGTCCTGGGGTCGTCGATGATCGCGTTGATGAGCTTGCGAGCGGCCTCGGCCTCCCGCTCGAAATTGCGGTCCAAGGCCTCGAAGTCGCGAAGCCGCGCCGCGTAGGCCTCCTCGTCCGACGGCGCCTCCATCCTGGTCATCACCATCCGCCGCTGCGCCAGCGCCCGTTCCAGCGAGCGGATGTTCGCGCGCGCCAGATGGCTATAGGCCGGGATGTAGCGGTTGGTCAGCTCGTCGAGCAAAATGCCGACCTGGCTGGACATCACCATCGACAGGATCGAGGTGACCAGCATCAGGACGATCAATCCGAGCGCGATGCCGACGATCTTGCGCCGGATCGACTGGTTGAAAATCGGCATAGGTACAGGGCAAAGGTTGAAAGGATGAAGAGAAGGAACTCATACACCGGATTTCGCCGAGGGAACACGCGCAATCTGGCCGTTCCGGCGTCCTGTACCGTGCGCAATCGTCGCGCGAGTCCAGATCGTTAACAAAGGTTAAAGCCACTGCCTCTTCCGTCCTTTCGGAAGTTCCCCAGTTCCAATCCGTATTTTGCCGCATTGTTGCGACAGCCTGAGGATGCGACACGATGCCGACGCATCGTTCGGTACTTTGATTCGCAAGCCGCATGTCGCGGACCTTGGTTTGTAGTGGTTTTCGCAGGGGGGACCATCCAATGAACCAGTGCCTACGCTCGCTCGCGTGTGTCGTTGCCGTGGCCGCGATGGCCCTCCTTCCCACCGAGCTTGCGGCGAAGAGCAGTCAAAAATCATCCGCACCGAAGAAGACGCATGAGGCGAAAGCGGGCAAGCACCGCCACGCCTCCGCCGGCAAAGCGCGGCACGGCAAGCACGCCGAGGCCAAGCGCAAATCGAAGAAGGCGGTCGAGGAGCCCGCGGCCAAGCCGCCGCTGACCGGCGATCTTGCCGCGCTCAAGGACGCCATCGACCTGACGCGCAAGGGCAAGACCGAAGACGCGAGCGCTGCGCGCGACCGCATCACGGACCCTGCCGGACAGAAGCTCGCCGACTGGTTCATGCTGCGCCATCCCGACAGCACCGCGAATTTCAAGCGCTACGCCGCCTTCCTCGCCGCCAATCCCGGTTGGCCGAGCAGCGCCCTGCTCCGCCGCCGTGCCGAGGCACGGCTGTGGCAGGAGAAGGCCGACGCGGCCATCGTGCACAAGTTCACGATGGATCGCCCGACCAGCGCCAAGGGCAAGTTCGCACTCGCGCGCGTCCTGCTCGCCGAAGGTGAGACCGACAGGGCTGCGCGGCTGGTCCGGGAAACCTGGCGCGCGGAGGAACTGTCCGAGCGGAGCGAAGAGGACTCCTATGCGGCGTTCGGCGACCTTCTGTCCGCCGACGATCACCGCGCGCGCATGGACAAGCGCCTCGGCGCCAAGGATTATGCAGGTGCGCGGCGCGCGGCGAAGCGGCTCGGCGAGGACGCGCTCGCGATCGTGAAGGCCTGCGCCGCCGTCACCGGCAAGGCGAGCAAGGCCAAGGATCTGCTCGAGGACGTCGCGGCCGAGGAGCGACGCGATCTCGGTTACGTGCTGTGCCGCGCGCAGTGGCATCTTCAGAACGACCGCATCGACGACGCGGCCGAGGTGATCCTCGCTGCCAAGCCCGACATGATGGCCGCGCAGGACACCGATGCCTGGTGGCGCGAGCGCCGCATGCTGGCGCGCAAGCTGCTCGATCAGGGCAAGGCCAGGATCGCCTATGACGTGGTGCACACGGCCGCGGTGCCGGAAAAGGAGGTCTACCGCGTCGACTATCACTTCATGTGCGGCTGGATCGCGCTACGCTATCTCGACGATCCCAAGACGGCGATGGTGCATTTCGCCTCGATCGACGCTGGCTCGTCCAATCCGATCGCGCTGTCGCGGGCGCATTACTGGCGCGGCCGCGCGGCCGAAGCCATGGGCGCGGCGGCCGACGCGCGCATGAGCTACCGGGCGGCGGCGCGCTATCACACCGCCTATTACGGCCAGCTCGCCCGCGCCAGGCTCGGCCTCGACGGCATCGAACTGCGTCCGCCCTCGCCGGTGCTGGCCTCGGCCGATGCGCAGCTTGCGGACGAGCGCGTGCGCGCCGCCGACATGCTCTACGGCATCGGCGAGCGCGACATGGTGTTCTATTACGCCGAGGATTTCGCCAAAGAGAGCACCGACGTCGCCGCGCTGGAAGCGCTCGGCGAGCTTGCGGGCCGGCGCAACGATGCGCGCGTGATGCTGGAGGTCGGCAAGACCGCGCTGGCGCGCGGGCTCGCGCTCGACCATTACGCCTTCCCGACCATCGGCATCCCCGAGCACAAGCAGGTCGCACCGGCGATCGAGACCAGCGTGATCTATTCGGTGGCACGCACCGAGAGCTCGTTCGAGCAGCGCGACAAGTCGCATGCCAACGCGGTCGGGCTGATGCAGGTGACGCCGGAAGCGGGACGCGACACCGCGAAGCGCTTCGGCCTGACTTACGACTGGGACAGGATGGTCTCCGACCCCGTCTACAACACGCAGATGGGCGCCGCCGAGCTCAGCGCGCTGTTCTCGGAATATCGCGGTAACCAGATCATGACCTTCGCCGGATACAATGCCGGCCGCGGCCGCGTGCGTGAATGGGTGCAGAAGCGCGGTGATCCCCGGGACCCCAACATCGATCCGGTCGACTGGGTCGAGCGCATCCCGCTGTCCGAGACGCGCAACTACGTCCAGCGCGTGATGGAGAACGTGCTGGTCTACCGGGCAAGGTTCGAGGGCAGCAGCATGATCGCCGGCAAGAGCGACCAGCGCGTGGTGACGCACGAGGCCAGCGCAACGGAGCCAGCGGCGGCCGCAGCACCCATTCCCTGATCAACGCCGCCGGGGCTGGACGCGGCGCCTGCAAGAATACGGTGCTGCGGCTTCTACGCGCGTGCAGCCGCGCAGCTAAAGCGCGATGCGATTAGGATGAATCGTCATCGCGCTTTAGGTTATTGTTTGAGCATGATCGTTTCGGAAAACCGCTTCACACTTTTCCGGATCATGCTCTAGGTGTCACCTCCTTCCATCGTGATCGGGTCGCGACTGTCCAAATAGGCGCCGGTCAAAGCTCTCGCGAAGGTCCAGGCAGTGATCGTGCAGCCCCAGCACCAGACGGCACTCATCACCGTCAACGTCTGGATCATGCTGCCAGCGGCGAGCTCGACCTTGCCGGCAATTGGTTCCGTCCGCCCAGGCACCGGCCAGTGCATGAACAGCGTGGAGAATTCGCCGCGCCGGTAACAATCGTCGTCACAGTAACGGCGCTGCGTCCGCGCATGGCGGACATAGCCGGAGCGGAGCGACCGCGAGCATGTGCTGCACGCGGCCGCGTGCAACGGCGGCTCGTGATTGACCACCACGAATTTCATGAAGCCGCTCTCACGCCATCTTTGGCGAGCGTCTCGCAGAACAGCGCGTAGCACTGATGATCGCAGTAAGGCAGACGGGTCGCGATCTCGCGCAAATAACTGCCGCTGATCGGCTCGCAGCACTGCATGCACGAGGTCTGCCGGAACGGGGTCCGGCCGTTGACCAGCACGAACGCGAATCTCATGTGGCACCTCCCAAAGCGAAGCAGTAAACGCTGTCGAGCGGAGACAGTGCGGGCGGTGGAGCGCACAGATGGTTCCGGCCGTCCGGATTATCCCTGTTTCGCTCCACCTTTTGCGGTGGGATCAGAATGTATCTCCCGTCCTCCCGGCGCCGCGCATAGATCTGGCCGTCGATGTACTTGATGTCGGTCGGATAACAGTCGGCGCTGTTGCAACAACTGAGGCTCGGGTTATCAGGCATGTGCCAGGTGGAATAGAACTTTTCGTGCAGCGCCTGGTCCTGGGGTGGGTGCTTGCGATGAACGGCACCGTGTCCCGTCTCCTGTGCCTGGCCGGCCGCGATGGGGGCGATGAGAACGATCCAGCAGAAGAGCTTGCATGAGCGGTTCAACGCACGGCCTCCCGGATCAACTCTCCAATCCAGCCTTATGCGACCTGGGCCCGAAACAACCACCGGCGGTCGCGTTCGCTTCGCGTGCGGAAACGATCAACGCACTTCTTGGAGCAGAGCGCCGTGCGCCAGGAATAGTAGCGGATCAGGCCAAACTTGCCGCCGCACACCGCACAGCCCTTGACTGAGGAGCAACTTTCGGACGCCGATGGGCGACGCTCAGGAAGTACCGACATATCGCACATTGCTGTCTCCCTCTGTTGCTTGCGCTTTTCTCGGCTGTTCGCTTCGACACTCCCGATGGTCGAGAGGCTAGTCCGCCGGGCACGAAACGCTCAATTGTACGGAGGTAAAATGGCCGACATGACTAGGCATGGAGGAGCTATACCTAAGTTTGTCCCGTATTCGCCCGGGCCCACGCGGCCCGAATTCAACGAGACGGCGCACGACGCACCGGCTGCACGGTCACCGTGAACCTCGGCCGGCACGGTGTCCTTGAGGCGCCGCAATGGACCTGGCGGTGAGCGGACGGTCCAAAGGCGAACGTCATGACGGCCGACCCGACTTTGGCTGGAATTGCTCCTCTGGCCGCAACGTGCTCTACTCCTGTTCACGCAGAGAGTGCCGGGAGCGTCAGCGATGAAGCCTGGCCGGGCAGCGACGTTCGGAAAGTCAGCCGCGCAATTCCTCGTCGGCTGCTTGAGGCAAACTGTTCCTGCCAAGCAGCGCACCGATTCCAATGCCGCCGACTTGCTTGAAGCGGTCAAGCAGTGGCAGCAGGTCTTCGAGCACACGCCGGTCATGTACTTCATGGTCGATCCGGCCGGTACCGTGATCAACGTGAACACATTCGGCGCCGAGCAGCTGGGCTACACGCCGGCGGAGTTGATCGGCCGATCCGTGCTGGATGTCTTCCTCGCGGAAGATCGCGCCACTGTCCGCGCCTGTGTCGCGTTGTGCCTCAAGACCCTTGATCAGTCACACACCTGGGAAATCCGGAAGGTTCGCAAGGACGGCTCGAAGTTATGGGTGCGCGAGAACGCCAAGGCCATGCTGCGGGCCAATGGCGGGCCGATCGTGCTGGTCGCCTGCGAGAACATCACCGAACGGAAGGAGGCCGAGAACGCGCTGCGACAGAGCGAGGCTTATCTCGCCCAGGCGCAGGAATTGAGCCACACTGGTAGTTTTGGCTGGAAGGCCGCAACCCGCGAGATCACCTGGTCCAAGGAGACCTATCGCATCTTCGAATGCGAGGAAGGGACGAAGCCCGCGATCCCCTTCATGCTCCAGCGGATCCATCCGGAGGACCGGCTCGCCGTGCAGCAGACGACGGGCCGGGCGGCGCGCGAGGGCAAGGACTATGATCACGAATACCGGCTGGTGATGCCCGACGGTTCCATCAAATACGTCCGAGCGGTGGCACGGGCAACGCGAGATGCTAGCGGTCGCGTTGAGTTCGTCGGATCGGTCACCGACATCACGGCGACCAAGGAGGCAGAACGCAGGCTTCGTGACAGCGAGCAGCGCTTTCGCGATTATGCCGAAACTGCGTCTGACTGGTTCTGGGAAACCGGGCCGGACCACCGGGTCACCCAGATATCCGAGCACTCCGATACCAACACCGCCCCCGCCGGCCTGATCGGGCTCACGCGTTGGGACATTGCGCCCGACGCCGCTCTCGAGCCCGAAAAATGGCGACAACATCGAGCGGCGCTCGACGCCCACGTCCCGTTCCGCGACTTGGTGTACCGCAGCAAAGACCGTAGTGGGCAGCCGATCTACGTCCGGACCAGCGGCAAGCCCTTCTTCGACGCGGACGGCACTTTCCTGGGCTACCGTGGCGTTTGCACGGACGTAACCGCCGCCATCCGGGCCAACCAAGCCGAAGACGCGCTGCGCAAGGCCCAGGCCGAGCTCGCCCATGTGACACGTGTCACGACACTGGGTGAGCTGACCGCTTCGATTGCGCACGAAATCAATCAGCCGCTCGCTGCAGTGATCGCAAACGCCGACGCCTGCCTCGCCTGGCTGCAGCGCAGTCCGCCGGATCTCAAAGCGGCCCGCCGCTCGGTCGAGTGGATCATCGAGGACGGCAGGCGTGCCGGCGACGTGATCCGTCACGTTCGGGCGCTCGCCAAGCGTTCTGACATCGAGATGGTTCCGCTCGACGCCAATGCGGTCGTGCGGGAGGCCGTCGCGCTGGTTCAACGCGAGATGGCCAGCCACGCCGTGTCCGTCCGCATGGAGCTGTCGTCGGCACTGCCGAGGATCTTTGGCGATCGCATCCAATTGCAGCAGGTCCTGATCAACCTGATCATGAACGGGATCGAGGCCATGGCAGACGTCCACGATCGCCCGCGCGAGCTGGCGATTCGCTCACAGGCGAGCGGCGATAGCGCGATGCAGGTGAGCGTTTCCGACTGCGGAACCGGCATCAGCGAACAGGCGATAGACCGCCTGTTCACGCCGTTCTTCACCACGAAGTCCTCCGGCATGGGCATGGGCCTGTCGATCTGTCGATCGATCATCGAGGCCCATGGCGGGCGACTTTCCGCCATATCAAACCAGGAGCGCGGCGCGACTTTTCAGATCACCTTGCCCCTCCACCGAGAGGAAGCATCGTGACCGAGCGCGCGGACTCTTCGCCGCCGCAGAAGGACGGCGATCAGCCCCTTGTCCTCATCGTCGACGACGACGCGTCCATGCGCCGTGCGCTCACCAATCTGTTCGAGTCGGTCGGTCTCAAGGTCGAAGCATTCGGCTCGGCGCCGCAGCTCCTGCAGGCCAAGCCGCCAGACGTCCCGAGCTGCCTGGTGCTCGACATCCGCCTGCCCGGAACGAGCGGCCTCGAGCTGCAGGCCGATCTTGCCAAGGCAAATATCCACACGCCTATCATCTTCATTACCGGTCATGGCGATATTCCCATGACGGTTCGGGCCATGAAGAGCGGGGCGATCGATTTTTTGACCAAGCCGGTCCGCGATCAGGACATTCTCGACGCAGTTCAGGCCGCGATCGAGCGAGACCGCAAGCGCCGCGACCTCAACAGGATGGTCTCGACGGTCAGATCACGCTTCGAGTCACTGTCCTCGCGGGAGCGAGACGTATTGTCACTGGTGACGTCCGGCCTGATGAACAAGCAGGTCGCCGCCCAGCTCGGATTGGCCGAAATCACCGTCAAGATCTACCGCGGCCAGATCATGCGGAAGATGGGCGCGAAGTCGCTGGCCGATCTGGTGAGAATGAGCGAGGCGCTCGGGATCGGCCCGAACAAGCCCGATGCACAAACCTAAGTATGAGTTTCCAATCGTGACCGGCAGGTCCACCTTGCGCCTTTATGTTCTAGCCGTGGCGACGGCAAGCGTAATTCCCGGCGAGGAGCGGACGTCTTGTCAGTGGCTTCGGTCATCTCGGTGCTTGACGACGACCCCTACGTTCGGGCCGCGATCAACAATCTGCTGGAATCGCGCGGATACAACGTCCACACATTCGCCTCGGCGGAAGAGTTCCTGAGCTCGACCGATTCGAGCGACACCTCGTGCGTGATCGCCGACGTGCAGATGCCGCTGATGAGCGGAATCGATCTGTTGACGCAAATGCGGGCGCAGGGGTCGGCTACGCCGTTCATATTCATCACAGCTTTCCCGGATGAGGGCGTGCGTGTGCGGGCGCTCGATGCGGGCGCAATCTGTTTTCTCGGTAAGCCGTTCGCCGCCACGGACCTGATGCAATGCCTGGACCGTGCGCTGGCACCAGGTCACCAAACCACGTCGTGAGCGCCCCGCCGCCAGCAAACGCGGCGGTGACGCCGCGAGGAGTGCGCCGCCCGGTTCAATCCACCTTGATGTTCGCCGCCTTGATGATCGGCCACCATTTGGCGATCTCGGCCCTTTGCCGCGTGCCGAGCGCTTCGGGCGTGAGCTGATCCTTGGGTGTCATCTCGAGACCCTGGCTTTCGAGCTGCTTGCGCACCGCAGGATCGTTCAGCGCCTCCACGGCCGCGGCGTTGAGCTTTGCGACGATCTCCTTCGGTGTGCCCTTCGGCACCCACATGCCCGACCACAGCGTCATGTTGAAGCCTTTCAAGCCCGCCTCCTCCGCGGTCGGGATCTCGGGTGCGGAGGCGAGGCGTTTGTCGTCGGTGACGGCATAGGCGCGGATGGTGCCGGCGCGGACCTGGCTGATGGAATTGGAGGTCTGATCGACGATGATGTCGATCTGGCCGGCGATGAGATCGTTCAATGCCGGTGCAGTGCCGCGATACGGCACGTATTGCAACTTGATGCCGGAGACGCTCTCGAAATAGACGCCGGCGATGTGGCTGCCGGAGCCCGCGCCGGCCGTGCCGGCGGTCGGCGGCGACGGTCGCGACTTCAGCCAGTCGATCAGCTCCTTCAGCGAGGTCGCCGGCACCGCATTCTTGCTGACCACGATCATCGGGTTGCTCGGCAGCAGCACCACCGGCTCGAGGTCGGTGACGAGGTCGAATTTGAGCTTGTAGACGGCGCCATTGGCGACATGGGTGCCGAGATGGCCAAACGAGATGGTGTAGCCGTCGGGCGGCGATTGCACGGCGCGGCCGACACCGATCGAGCCGCCGGCTCCGGTCACGTTCTCGACCACGACCGGCTGGCCGAGCGGCACCCGCATGCGCTCGGCGAGCACCCGCGCCATTGCGTCCGAAGGGCCCCCGGCCGCGAACGGCACGATGATGGTAATGGGACGCGAGGGAAAATCGTCGGCGCGCGCGGCGCCTGCAACAGCGAGAACAGCAATCAGCGCAGCCCAGAAGGCCTCCTTCATTGTCTTCTCCCCAGTGATGTCTTTTTCTTCACCTCGCCCCGCTTGCGGGGAGAGGTCGAATTGCGAAGCAATTCGGGTGAGGGGGAGTCTCCGCGAACTCAACTGTCACTGTGTTTGCGGAAGCAGCCCCTCACCCCGACCCTCTCCCCGTAAGAACGGGGAGAGGGAGAAGCAAGTTAGAACTTCGAATAGTCAATCGGCTTGTGGCGATCGAGCGTGCGGGTGACCGGCGGCAGCGGATATTTCAGGCCGGTCGCGCAGTTGAACAGCATGACGCGATCGGTCTTGCTGACCCGGCCGTCGGCGAGACTTTCCTTGTAGGCGGCGTAGGTCGCGGCACCCTCGGGGCAGAGCAAGAGCCCCTCCTCGCGCGCGACCTCGTTCAGCGCCGCCGAGATCTTGTCGTCATCGACGGCAATGGCAAAACCTTTGCTCTCGCGCACGGCACGCAGGATGAGGAAATCGCCGATTGCCTGCGGCACGCGGATGCCCGAGGCGATGGTGTGTGCGTCCTCCCAGCGCGTCGCATGCTCGGTCCCGGCCTCATAGGCGCGCACCATCGGCGCGCAGCCGGAGGCCTGCACCGCGACCATGCGCGGGCGCTTTGAGCCGATGAAACCGATCTTCTCCAGCTCGTCGAACGCCTTCCACATCCCGATCAGGCCGGTGCCGCCGCCGGTCGGATAGAAGATCACGTCAGGCACGTCCCAGCCGAGCTGCTCGGCGAGCTCGAGGCCCATCGTCTTCTTGCCCTCGATGCGGTACGGCTCCTTCAAGGTCGAGGTGTCGAACCAGCCGACTTTCGCCTTGCCCTCGCCGACGATCTTGCCGCAATCGTCGATATAGCCGTTGACGCGGTAGACGGTCGCGCCCTGCAGCTCGATCTCGCTGACGTTCACTTCGGGCGTATCGGCCGGGCAGAAGATCGTGGTCTTGATGCCGCAGGACGTGGCGTAGGCCGCCAGCGCCGCGCCGGCATTGCCGTTGGTCGGCATCGCCATGTGCTTGATGCCGAGCGCCTTGCCCATCGACACCGCCATCACGAGGCCGCGCGCCTTGAATGAGCCGGTCGGCAGCCGTCCCTCGTCCTTGACGATGATCTCGCCGCCGCCGAGTTTTGCGCCGAGCTTCGGCAGCCGGATCAGGGGCGTCGTGACTTCGCCGAGCGAGACGATGTCCTTGCATTTGCGCACCGGCAGCAGCTCGCGATAGCGCCACATGTCGCCGGGGCGCTGGGCGAGCGCATCCTTGGTCAGCGCCTTCTTCACGCCCGCGAGGTCGTAGCGGACCAGAAGCGGCTTGCCGGCCTTGGAGAGGTTGTGAACCTCGTCGGCCGCGTAATGATCGCCCTCCATCGCGCATTCGAGATGGGTGACGAAGGTCGGGCGTTCGATGGTGAGATTGTCGTTGTCGTTCATGGGATGATTTCCTTCTTGTTCTGCAAACAGCTCTCTCTGCTCGTCATTGCGAGCGAAGCGAAGCAATCCAGAATCTTTCCGCAGCAGCAGTCTGGATTGCTTCGCTTCGCTCGCAATGACGGCGGCGGGCGACGCGCTCGCCCCTCAAATGTTCAACACCCGTCCATACGCATCCAGCACGGCTTCCTTCATCATCTCCGATAGGGTCGGATGCGGGAAGACCGTGTGCATCAGCTCTTCTTCCGTCGTCTCCAGATTCATGGCGACGACGTAGCCCTGGATCAGCTCGGTGACCTCCGCGCCGACCATGTGGGCCCCGAGCAGTTGGCCGGTCTTCTTGTCAAAGATGACTTTGACCAGGCCCTGATCCTCGCCGAGCGCGATCGCCTTGCCGTTGCCGACGAAGGGAAAGCGGCCGACGCGGATCTCGCGGCCGTTCTCCTTGGCCTTGGCTTCCGTCAAGCCGACCGATGCAACCTGCGGGTGGCAATAGGTGCAGCCCGGGATCATGTTCTTGTCGAGGGGATGCGGATTGAGGCCCTTGATCGCTTCGACGCAGATCACGCCCTCATGCTCGGCCTTGTGCGCCAGCATCGGGGGGCCGGCAACGTCGCCGATCGCGTAGATGCCGGGGACGTTGGTCTTGCCGTAGCCGTCGACCACGATGATGCCGCGGTCGGTCTTCACGCCGACTTTTTCCAGGCCGAGATTCTCGATGTTGCCGACGACGCCGACCGCCGAGATCACGCGCTCGAACTCTGATGTGACAGGCTTGCCCTTGCCGTCGTCGATGGTGGCGAGGACGCTGTCGGCCTTCTTCTCCAGCTTGGTGACCTTGGTCGAGGACATGATCTTGATGCCCTGCTTCTCCAGCCGCTTGCGGGCGAGGCCCGCGATCTCGGCGTCCTCGACGGGCAGAATCTGCGGCAGCACCTCGACCACGGTGACGTCGCTTCCCATGGTGTGGAAGAACGAGGCGAACTCGATGCCGATCGCGCCGGAGCCGACCACCAGCAGCGACTTCGGCATCCGCTCCGGCACCATCGCCTCGAAATAGGTCCAGACCAGCTTCTTGTCCGGCTCGAGGCCGGGCAGCACGCGCGGCCGCGCGCCGGTGGCGACGATGATGTGCTTGGCCTGGTAGGTCCCCTCGCCTAGCGCGCCCTTCGGGCCCTCGACGTCGGACTTCTTCACCGTGACCTTGCCGGGCGCATCGATCGAGGCCGCGCCCCAGATCACGCTGACCTTGTTCTTCTTCATCAGGAAGCCGACGCCGTCGTTGAGGCGCTTGGAGACGCCGCGCGAACGCTGCACCACCGCCTTCGGATCGAACGAGACCTTCTCGGCGGAGAGCCCGTAGTCCTTCGCGTGCTGCATGTAATGGTAGATCTCGGCCGAACGCAGCAGCGCCTTGGTCGGAATGCAGCCCCAGTTGAGGCAGATGCCGCCGAGATAGGATTTTTCGACGATCGCGGTCTTGAAGCCGAGCTGCGCGGCGCGGATGGCGGTGACATAGCCGCCGGGGCCGGAGCCGATGATGATGACGTCGAAGGATGTGTCGGCCATAGCGGCTCCCGTTCAACTCAAGAAGCGCCGCGGGCGCGGCGCTTGACCAGAAAAGACCTCACCAGCCATTCGAGCAGCACCACCAGGACTATGATGGCAAGCGCAGTGAGCACGATCGGCTGGGCGATGTTCCGTGCCAGCTGCTCGCCGGCAAAGAACGCAGAGTGAAGAAAATCGAGCCCGACGGGGTGGAGCGCGACGATGACTCCGAGCAATAGCGATATCCATGGCCAGCGGGTCCGGACATTCAAGGTCGCCCCCTCTGCCGCCGCTTCAGACCATCATCATCACGGGGTTTTCGATCAGCTGCTTGAACGCGCCGATCAGCTCGGCGCCGAGCGCGCCGTCGATGGCGCGGTGATCGCAGGACAAGGTCACGCTCATCATGTGCGCGATCTCGATCTTGCCGCCGCGCACCACGGGACGCTCCTCGCTGGTGCCAACCGCAAGGATCGTGGCATGAGGCGGATTGATCACCGCAGTGAAGTGGCTGATGCCGTACATGCCGAGGTTGGAAACGGCCGTGGTGCCGCCCTGGTATTCCTCCGGCTTGAGCTTGCGCGAGCGGGCGCGCGCGGCAAAATCCTTCATCTCGTTGGAGATGGTCGAGAGCGTCTTGGTCTCCGCTTTCCGGATGATCGGCGTGATCAGGCCGCCGGGCATCGCGACGGCGACGCCGACGTCGGAATGGTGGTGCTTGACCATGCCGCTTTCGGTCCAGCTGACGTTGCAGTTCGGGATCTTCTGCAGCGCCACCGCCATCGCCTTGATGACGAAATCGTTGACCGAGATCTTGTAGAGCGGCTTCTTCTCCTTGTCCTTCGGCGCGGCGGTGTTGATCTCCTCGCGGGCAGTGAGCAGCTTGCCGATGTCGCAGTCGATGGTGAGGTAGAAGTGCGGGACGTTCTGGATCGATGCGGTCAGGCGCTGGGCGATGGTGCGGCGCATGCCGTCATGCGGGACGATGTCGTAGGAGCCGGGCTCGAACAGCGACAGGATCTGCTTGTCCGACATGGTCGGCGCGATCGCAGGCGCGCCTGACGGTGCCGCGGCGGGCGCTTTCAGACCCTTGCCGGACTTGGCCTGCTCGACGTCGCGGGCGACCACGCGGCCGTGCGGACCGGTGCCGGCGACCAGGGCGACATCGATGCCGGCCTCCTTGGCGAGACGGCGCGCCAGCGGCGACGAGAATACACGGCCGCCATGACCATTGGCTTGCGCTGCCGGAGCTGCAGCCTGCTGCGCGGGTGCCTCGGCGGGCGCAGCAGCTTTCGGTGCGGCAGGCGCAGGCGCGGGAGCCGGCGAAGCAGGAGCCTCAGCAGCCTTCGGCGGCGCGGCCGAAGCGCTGGGCTTGGCGCTCCCTGCAGCCTTCACGTCCTCACCCTCGCCGGCGAGTACCGCGATCACGTCGTTCACCGGAACGTCCTGCGTGCCCTCGGGCACCAGGATCTTGGCGATCGTGCCCTCGTCGATCGCCTCGACCTCCATGGTCGCCTTGTCGGTCTCGATCTCGGCGATGACGTCGCCGGACTTGACCTTGTCGCCCTCCTTCTTCAGCCACTTGGCGAGGTTGCCCTTCTCCATCGTCGGCGAGAGAGCGGGCATCAGGATGTTGATGGGCATGCTGACCTCAAGAAGAACTTTGCAAAACGTCGTCATCCGACAGCGGCGACGAACAGACCAGGTTTAGTTGCCGATGTCGCCCTGCCACAGGCGCTCATTGGCAGGGATGGAACGCCAATTCTTCATCATGGTGATGGAGCGGTCGTCGGCAAGGTCGATCCACGGAATCCCGAACTTGTCGAGAATGTCCTTGGAGCCTTCGAAGGTGACGGATTCCCCGATCACCACCAGCTTGACCTTGAACAGCGCGAGCGCGCCGGCGCACATCGAGCAAGGCGACAGCGTGGTGTACATGACGGTGTCGTGGAACGAGATCGCGCCGGCCTCGCGCAGGCAGCTCATCTCGCCATGCAGGATCGGATTGTTCTCCTGCACGCGGTTGTTGTGGCCGCGGGCGATGATCTTGTTGTCGCGCGTCAGCACCGCGCCGATCGGCAAGCCGCCCTGCGCGATCGAGGCTTCCGCCTCGCGGATCGCCTCCAGCATCAAATCGTAATGATAGGCTTCGATCGCCATGGTCAGTGCCCCTTGCCGCGCGGCGTGGTGGTGCCCGTGTCGGTGGGGCGCTCGATCTCGGCCTGGAACATGTCGAGGATCCGGTTCAGCGCGTCCTCCTCGGTATATTCGCTCTCGCGCGCATAGGCGCGCGCGGCATGACGTGCGAGATCGACGAGCAGGAGGCCCCACATGTCCGGCTCCTCGAAGGCGCGCTGGAACGCCATCGACAGCCCACCGTCCAGGACGAACACGCGCAGGATCTCGACCGCGTCGTCGCGGGTCATGACGTCTGGCGGCAGTGGCTGCTCCTTGGGGCCTGCCATGGTCTACCTGTAGCAGACGGCTTTAGCGGCCTCGACGACGTCCGCCGCCGAGGGCAGCGCGAGCTTCTCCAGGTTCGCGGCATAGGGCATCGGCACGTCCTTGCCAGACACGCGCGTCACCGGCGCATCAAGATAGTCGAAGGCGTTCTCCATGATGCGCGCGGCGATCTCGGCGCCGACGCCGCTCTGGGCCCAGCCCTCTTCCACGGTGACGGCCCGGCCCGTTTTCTTGACCGAGTTGATGATGGTCTCGGTGTCCATCGGGCGCAGCGTGCGCAGGTCGATCACCTCGGCCTCGATGCCGTCCTTGGCGAGCTCGTCGGCGGCCTTCAGCGCATAGGTCATGCCGTTCGACCAGGAAATGATGGTGACGTGGCTGCCGGCGCGGACGATGCGCGCCTTGCCGATCGGGATGATGAAATCGTCGAGCTTGGGCACTTCGCCGGTGTGACCGTACAGCACCTCGTTCTCGAGGAAGATCACCGGGTTGGGATCGCGGATCGCAGCCTTGAGCAGGCCCTTGGCGTCCGCGGCCGAATACGGCGCCACCACCTTGAGGCCCGGGACGTGCGAATACCACGCCGAATAGTCCTGGCTGTGCTGGGCGGCGACGCGCGCGGCCGCACCGTTCGGACCGCGGAACACGATGGAGCAGCCCATCTGGCCGCCCGACATGTAGAGCGTCTTGGCCGCGGAGTTGATGATCTGGTCGATCGCCTGCATGGCGAAGTTGAAGGTCATGAACTCGACGATCGGCTTGAGACCGGTCATCGCGGCACCGACGCCGACGCCCGCGAAGCCGTGCTCGGTGATCGGCGTGTCGATCACGCGCTTGGCACCGAACTCCTGGAGCAGGCCCTGGGTCACCTTGTAGGCGCCCTGATATTCGGCAACTTCTTCGCCCATCACGAACACGTCCGCGTCGCGGCGCATCTCTTCGGCCATGGCATCGCGCAGCGCTTCGCGGATGGTCTGCGTCACCATTTCGGTGCCAGCGGGGACTTCCGGATCCGGCTCGGCGACGGCCTGCGGAGCAGGAGCGGCTTTCGGCGTGGGCGCCTCGGCCTTTGCTGCGGCCGGCGGCGCGGACTCCGCAGCCTTCGCCGCCGCTGCGGGTGCCTTGGCGAGATCAGCCGCGCTCTCGCCGTCTGCGAGGATGGTCGCGATCGGGGTGTTCACCGCGACGTCGGCGGTGCCCTCGGGGATCAGGATCTTGCCGAGCGTGCCCTCGTCGGTCGCCTCGACCTCCATGGTCGCCTTGTCGGTCTCGATCTCGGCGATGACGTCGCCGGACTTGATCGTCTCGCCCTCTTTCTTCAGCCATTTGGCGAGGTTGCCCTTCTCCATCGTGGGCGACAACGCGGGCATCAGCACTTGAATTGGCATATCTTCTCCAAAGAAAGCTTGCGCGCGCGTTCAGCGGTACACGTCGGTCCAGAGCTCGGCGGCATCCGGCTCGGGATCATGCTGGGCGAAATCGGCGGAGGCGTTGACGATGTCGCGCACTTCGGCGTCGATCGCCTTGAGATCGGCCTCGCTGACCTTGGCGGCGAGCAACCGATTGCGAACCTGCTCGATCGGATCCTGGTCGTGGCGAACCTTCTCGACCTCCTCGCGCGTACGATATTTTGCGGGATCGGACATCGAGTGGCCGCGATAGCGGTAGGTCTGCATCTCCAGGATGAAAGGACCCTTGCCGCCACGGCACCAGGCCGCCGCCTCCTCGCCCGCCGCCTTCACGGCGCGGACGTCCATGCCGTCGACCTGCTTGCCCGGGATGTTGAAGGACGCACCGCGCTTGGAAAAATCCTGCTGTGCCGAGGCGCGCGAGACCGAGGTGCCCATGGCGTAGCGGTTGTTCTCGATGACGTAGATCACCGGCAGCTTCCAGAGCTCCGCCATGTTGAAGCTCTCATAGACCTGGCCCTGATTGGCCGCGCCGTCGCCGAAATAGGTGACGCTGACATTGTCGTTGCCGCGATAGTGGTTGGCAAAGGCAAGGCCGGTGCCGAGCGAGACCTGGGCGCCGACGATGCCGTGACCGCCGTAGAAGTGCTTCTCCTTGCTGAACATGTGCATGGAGCCGCCCTTGCCCTTGGAATAGCCGCCGCGGCGTCCCGTCAGCTCGGCCATGACACCGTTGGCATCCATGCCGGTCGCAAGCATGTGACCGTGGTCGCGATAACCGGTGATGACCTGATCGCCCTCTTTGAGGGCCATCTGCATGCCGACCACCACGGCCTCCTGGCCGATATAGAGGTGGCAGAAGCCGCCGATGGCACCCATGCCGTAGAGCTGGCCTGCCTTTTCCTCGAAGCGCCGGATCAGGAGCATGTCGCGGAGCGCCTTGAGTTCCTGCTCCTTCGTGAATTCCGGGGGCGAACCGCCGTCGGTCTTGTCCTGTGGAGCGCTTGCGGCGGCTTTCTTGGGTGCGGCCATGGGAATTCCGGGTCAGAGAAAACTTTCGCCCTCTCTAACCCAAGTCAAACGCCCTTGGAAAGCACCGCGGCGGCATGGCACGACTTTCATTATGCCGCACTGCAACGTGATCGAAATATTGCAAAATCTTTGGCGCTGATCGGGCAACAAATCTATGAGCGCCATCGCGCGCGCAGATTCGTGACCGGATCAAGAACAGTGCACGACGCCAATCCCGACATGCGGAGCGGACGGCGCCGAAGCGGCGCCGCCCTCTCCGATCCGATCAGAAGAAGCCGAGCTTCTTCGGGCTGTAGCTGACCAGGAGGTTCTTGGTCTGCTGGTAATGATCGAGCATCATCTTGTGGGTCTCGCGCCCGACGCCCGACTGCTTGTAGCCGCCGAACGCCGCATGGGCGGGATAGGCATGGTAGCAATTGGTCCAGACCCGGCCGGCCTGGATCTCCCGGCCGAAGCGGTAGCAGCGATTGGCGTCGCGGCTCCAAACGCCGGCACCTAGGCCGTAGAGCGTGTCGTTGGCGATCGCGAGCGCCTCTTCGTCGGTCTTGAAGGTCGTGACCGAGACGACGGGGCCGAAAATCTCCTCCTGGAAGATTCGCATCTTGTTGTGGCCCTCGAACACGGTCGGCTGCACGTAGAAGCCGCCGGTGAGATCGCCGCCGAGATCGGCGCGTCCGCCGCCGGCCAGCACCTTGGCGCCCTCCTGCTTGCCGATGTCGATATAGGAGAGGATCTTGCTGAGCTGCTCGCTGGAGGCCTGCGCGCCGATCATGGTCGTGGCATCGCGCGGATCGCCCTGCTTGATCGCGGCGACGCGCTTGAGCGCCCGCTCCATGAAGCGGTCATAGATGTCGGCGTGGACCAGCGCCCGGCTCGGACAGGTGCAGACCTCGCCCTGGTTCAGCGCGAACATGACGAAGCCCTCGATCGCCTTGTCGAAGAAATCGTCGTCCTCGGCGGTGACGTCCTTGAAGAAGATGTTGGGCGACTTGCCGCCGAGCTCTAGCGTGACCGGAATCAGATTCTGGCTGGCATATTGCATGATCAGCCGGCCCGTCGTGGTCTCGCCGGTGAAGGCGATCTTGGCAATGCGCGGGCTCGACGCCAGCGGCTTGCCGGCCTCGAGGCCAAAGCCGTTGACGATGTTGAGCACGCCTGCCGGCAGCAGGTCGGCGATGACCTCGGCGAAGACCATGATCGAGGCCGGGGTCTGCTCGGCGGGCTTGAGCACCACGCAATTGCCGGCGGCCAGCGCCGGCGCGAGCTTCCAGCAGGCCATCAGAAGCGGGAAGTTCCAGGGAATGATCTGGCCGACCACGCCGAGCGGCTCGTGGAAATGATAGGCGATGGTGTCGTGGTCGATCTCGCCGATCGAGCCTTCCTGGGCGCGGACGACACCGGCGAAATAGCGGAAATGGTCGATCGCGAGCGGCAGGTCGGCGGCGCGCGTCTCGCGGATCGGCTTGCCGTTGTCCCAGGTCTCGGCAATCGCGAGGCGCTCGAGGTTCTCTTCCATGCGGTCGGCGATCCGGTTCAGGACCGCGGCGCGCTCGGCGACGCTGGTGCGGCCCCAGGCGGACTTGGCGGCATGCGCCGCGTCGAGCGCTGCCTCGATGTCCTGCGCGTCGGACCGCGCGATCTTGCAGACCACCCGGCCGGTCAGGGGGGAGGCATTGTCGAAATATTTCCCGGAGATCGGCGCGACGAACTTGCCGCCGATGAAATTGTCGTAGCGTTCGGCAAAGGGCACTTTGGTGACGCTGAGGAATTCCACCTTGTTCATTGATCACTCCCGATGTTGCTGTTTGCGCTTGTCGTCGCCTGTTCGCGACTTGCGCCGACGATGATGCGGGAGGTGTTTTCTGTCAGCCCGGGCGGAAGCGATGGTGGGGCGGACCTGTCGCAGAACTGCGACAGTCGTGGACGAGGTAAGCGTGAGATGGAGCGCTCACGGCCACCGTCATTGCGAGCGCAGCGAAGCAATCCAGAGTCCCTCCGCGGAAAGATTCTGGATTGCTTCGCTGCGCTCGCAATGACGGATGAGCTCAGTGGTTCAGCTCGAACCGCTTCAGCTTCCGATGGAGCGTGGCGCGGCTGACGCCGAGGGCCTTGGCGGCGGCGGAGACATTGCCGCCGGCGCGGAGCAGCGCCCGCTGCAGCACCGCGCGCTGGCCGCCGGCAAGATGATCGCGCGCGGCATCGCCGCCGAGAAGATCGGCCGCGGGCACCGGCCGCAACGCACCGCCGGGCGCGATGCCGAGCGCCAGCCGGGCGGAGCGCGTTGCGCCGATCACGAGATCGTCCGCATCGACCGCAACGAGGCCGCCGCAGCTTCCATCCGCCGCCTGTGTCAGCACGATGCGGGCATGGGCGAAGACCTTGCGAAACAGGTCGGCCTCGATCCGCCTGGCCGCCTCGCCTGCCGCGAGCGCGATCAGGCTGGCAAAGGCGTCGGTGCGGTCGGCGCGGCAGGAGGAGACGTCGAGCACGCCCGCGAGCGCCGCCTCGTGATCGTAGATCGGAACGGCGGTGCAGCTCAGAAGCGTGTTGCGCGCAAAGAAGTGCTGGTCGCGATCGATCGTCAGCGGACGCTGCTCGACGAGACAGGTGCCGATACCGTTGGTGCCCTCGTGCTCCTCGCTCCAGAGTGCACCGGTCCAAAGGCCCCAGGACTGAAACGTCGCATCGTCCGCCACCGTGCCGCGGCGATCGACCGGCACGCCCTCGCGATCGGCGAGCAGCACGCAGCAGCCCGCAGCGCCGACAGCCTGATAAAGCCGGTCCATGGCGCCCTGGGCGGCCGCCAGAAGCGGCGCGATGCGCTCGCGCGCCTGCTGCAGCTCGGCCTCGGTCAGCCGCATCGGCGCGGCGTGGCCGCCGGGATCGAGATGGTGCAATCGGGAGGAACGGCGCCACGAAGCCACGAGCGCGGATCGGGCCGCCTGGCCTGACGCGATGGCGGCCTCGACGCGGGCCGCGTGATGCCGGGGCATTGTCCCATTCATCACAGTTTCCTCCGGATATCGATTGTAGGACGCGCCGGTGCTCCCCGGTTGATCTGCGTCAACTTCAGCGCGCGCCAGCAAAGGCATGAGCCCGCCGCGGCGCCGCCGTCAAGGGAAGCGCCCGGTTCGGGGGTTACGACCTTCGCAGGAGGAGGCAAAGGTGCGGGGGTCGGATGTCAGCAGCGACTTTCGCTTTCCGCTTCGAAAGCTGCGGATGCCGCTAGTTCGCCGGGATCATTCGAACGAGATCGCGCGGATGGACATAGTCGAGCTGGAAGCGCGCCCGCTCGTCCAGCATGTCCGGGTCGATCTTCTCGGACCGCAGCAGCGACACCCGTTGTTCGCTTCTGGCGCGCTCGCGCTTGAGCTGAGCCAGCTCGCTGGTCAGCGCGATGATCTCCTGGTCGAGCTCCTGGCGGGCGTTGAGACCGTATTTGCCGGTGTAGGCGTTGACGCCGAAATAGCCAACGATCGCCGCCGCCATCGCATAGAGGGCAAGACCGGTCAGGATCGATTTCAGGCGCGCGCGGGAGACCATCTTCGGAAGATGGGACAGGTTGGTTAAGGGAGTGCTAATTGCCAGAACGAGGCACTATCCCCACGACGCGTCATGCCCGGGCTTGTCCCGGCCATCCACGTGCTTTGCCGGCGATAACGAAGAACGTGGATGCCCGGGACAAGCCCGGGCATGACGGAGCGTCGGCTTGGCCGGAAGCTCAGCCCTGATTCTTCGCCACATGCGCGGCGAAGGCGTCGATGTATTGCTGCAGCACCGTCTTGAGGGAGTCCTTGGTCAGGTTGCCGTCCGCATCGAAGGCATCGCCGACGCTACTGAGATAGATTTCCGGCTGCTGGAGGACCGGACCGGAAATGCCCGGCAGGATGTTCTGCAGATGCTTGGCCGCGCTGACGCCGCCGAGCAGCCCCGGCGAATTAGAGATGATGCCGACCGGTTTGCCGAGGAACGAGCTCTTGCCGTAGGGGCGCGAGGCGACGTCGATGGCGTTCTTCAGGACGCCCGGGATCGAGCGGTTGTATTCGGGCGTGACGAACAGGACGCCATTCGACGTCTTGAGCTTCTCGCGGAAGGCGAGCCAGTCCGCGGGCGGCGCGCCCTCTAGGTCCTGGTTGAAGAACGAGATGCCGGCCGGCGTGATCACCTCGAGCTTGAGCGAGGCAGGCGCAAGCTTGGCGAGCGCATTGGCGATCTTGAGCGAGAAGCTGTCCTTGCGCAGGCTGCCAGCGATCGTGACGATGTTGTAGGCCATTGGGTGTCCTTGAAGGCTCGAGCGGGAATGCCGGGACGGCACTTAAGCCATCCGGGCCAATAGATGCAAGTGCATGAACTGGTCCGATTTGGAAACGCTGCGTTTCTGGAAATGGGTCCGGTTGCGATCCGTCCAGGCCACGATCAAAAGCAATCAGGCCGCCAAGCGGCGGCCTGATGCGTGTCGATAACCGACCGAAGCGATCACTTGTTCGGGTTGATGAGGAATTTTTCGCCGGTGGCCCGCTTGGCGTAGACTGCGATATTGGCGGGATCGAGCGCCTCGGCGAGCGAGACAACCTTGGTGTAATGGCTGGCGAAGGTGGTTTTGAGCTCGGATGCCACGCGCTGGCGCAGGCGGCCGATCTCGGCCGGGCCGATGTTTTGAAGGAATGGCGTGAGCAGCCAGCCGCCGACGCCCCAGCTGAGCCCGAACGAGCGGTTCAGCTCCGTCGGCCGCGTGTCGAGGCTGCCATAGATGTAGACCTGCTTGTACACGTTGGAGCCGTAGCGGCTGTATTCCTTCGCGGTCTTGTTGGCTGCGATCTCCATCGCGGTCAGGATCTGGCTCGCCAGCTTGCCGCCGCCGATAGCGTCGAAGGCGATGGTGGCGCCGGTCTCGACCAGCGCGTTGGTCAGATCGTCCATGAAGCTGGGCGCGCTGGAATCCACGACGTACTTTGCGCCGATCTTGTGCAGGATGTCGGCCTGCTCCTTGTTCCTGACGATGTTGAGGAGGCCGATGCCGTCCTTGATGCAGATCTTGTTGAGCATCTGACCGAGATTGGAGGCGGCGGCCGTGTGCACGAGCGCCTTGTGGTTCTCCCGCCGCATCGTCTCGGTCATGCCGAGTGCGGTCAGCGGATTGACGAACCAGGAGGCGCCGTCCGCCGCCGTGGTGCCCGGCGGCAGCTCCATGACGTCGCGGACCTTCAGCACGCGGTACTGCGTGTACATCGCGCCGCCGATCATCGACACCGTCTTGCCCATCAGGGCCTTGGCCGCGTCCGACGATCCGGTCCTTACTACCGTGCCGGCGCCCTCGTTGCCGACCGGCAGCGACTGATCGAATCTCGCCGCCATCATCCGCATCGCCGCCTCCGGCATCGTGGCAGTGATGACCGGCATCTCCTTGGTGCCGGAAGCCTTGGCGGCCGACATGTCGGCGGGTCCGATCAGCAGCCCGAGATCGGACGGGTTGATCGGGGTGGCCTCGACGCGAACCACGACCTCATCGTCGGCCGGCTCCGCGATCGGGACCGTCACGAGAGACAATTCCAGCTCGCCGCTCTTCTTGAGCAGCGAACGCAATTCCAGTCCGGTCTTGCCGTCACTCATGTCGATCCTCCCCTGTCCTTCTGTTCGCGCGGATCGAGACGCCGGCTTACGCCAGCGCCTTCAGTGCCGCCCTGCCGCCATAGAGCGCCTGCTTGCCGAGCTGCTGCTCGATGCGCAAGAGCTGGTTGTATTTGGCGGTCCGGTCGGACCTTGCAAGGGAGCCGGTCTTGATCTGACCGCAATTGGTGGCGACCGCGAGGTCGGCGATGGTGGAATCCTCGGTCTCGCCGGAGCGGTGCGACATCACCGAGGTGTAGCCGGCCTTGTGCGCCATCTCGACCGCGGCGAGCGTCTCGGTCAGCGTGCCGATCTGGTTGACCTTGATCAGGATCGAGTTGGCGCGGCCGGTCTTGATGCCTTCGGCAAGGCGCTTGACGTTGGTGACGAAGAGGTCGTCGCCGACCAGCTGGCACTTCTTGCCGATCAGGTCGGTGAGCTCCTTCCAGCCGTCCATGTCGTCTTCCGACATGCCGTCCTCGATGGTCACGATCGGATAGCGCGCGACGAGGTCGGCAAGATACTTAGCCTGCTCGGAGATCGAGCGGGTCTTGCCCTCGCCTTCATAGACGTATTTGCCGTCCTTGAAGAACTCGGTCGAGGCGCAGTCGAGGCCGAGCATGATGTCGGTGCCCGCCTTGAAGCCGGCCTTGCCGATCGCGTTCATGACGAAGTCGAGCGCGGCGTCCGCCGACGGCAGGTTCGGAGCGAAACCGCCCTCGTCGCCGACATTGGTGTTGTGGCCGGCCTTCTTCAATTCGGACTTCAGCGTATGGAAGACTTCCGCGCCGTAGCGCAGGCCCTCGGCAAAGCTCGAGGCGCCGACCGGCAGGATCATGAATTCCTGGAAGTCGATCGGGTTGTCGGCGTGCACGCCGCCATTGATGATGTTCATCATCGGCACCGGCAGCAGGCGCGCGGAGGTGCCGCCGACGTAGCGATAGAGCGGCATGTCGAGCGAATTCGCGGCCGCCTTGGCGCAGGCCAGCGAGACGCCGAGGATGGCGTTGGCGCCGAGCCGGCTCTTGTTCGGCGTGCCGTCGAGGTCGATCATGATCTGGTCGATCTGGGCCTGCTGCTCGACATCGAGGCCGCTCAGGGCCTCGAAGATCTCGCCATTGACGGCGCCGACCGCCTTGGTCACGCCCTTGCCGAGATAGCGCGCCTTGTCGCCGTCGCGCAGTTCCACGGCCTCATGGGCGCCGGTGGAGGCGCCGGACGGAACCGCGGCGCGGCCGAGCGCCCCGTCCTCCAGCACGACATCGACCTCGACGGTGGGATTGCCCCGGCTATCGAGAATTTCGCGGCCGATGATGTCGATGATGGCGGTCATGATGTCCACTTCCGTTCGTTGGGGCTGATCGGTGCCGCGGTCTTACACGGGCCGCAAGCAAATGTGAACGCTTGGACGCACGGCTCCGACTGACGCGAAAGGCGCCTCAGAATATGCTCGACCACGTCTGGTCCGCGTGCCCAACCTCAATCTCAAACAGTCGGGGTAACGCCATGAATCGCCGCCAATTTCTTGCTTCGAGCGCCGCGCTGCTCGCCGCCCGTCCAGGTTTTGCGCAGGAAGGCCCGTTCCGGACGAGATACTACCCGATCAGTCCGGGTATCGGCCTGCACGATCTCACGCCCGCCCCTGACGGCACCATCTGGTTCACGGCGCAGGGCAAGGGTCTGCTCGGCAGTCTCGATCCACGCGATGGCCGTTTCAAGACGGTCAGCCTAGGCCAGGGCGCAGCCCCACACGGCGTAACCGTCGGGCCCGACGGTGCGCCCTGGATCACCGAAGGCGGCCAGAACGCGATTGCGCGGGTCGACCCTGCCGATCTCAAGGTGACGCTGTTCCGCCTGCCGGAAAAGTTAGCCTCCGCCAATCTCAACACCGGCGTGTTCGACAGGGATGGCACCTACTGGTTCACCGGCCAGTCCGGCTATTACGGCCGGCTGTCTCCGAAGACCGGCGAGATGAACGTGTTCAAGGCACCGAAGGGGGTCGGCCCCTACGGCATCACGGTCACGCCCAAGGGCGATATCTGGTACGCCTCCCTCGGCGGCAGCCATATCGCGAAGATCGACCGTGCGGGCGGCAATGCGACCGTGGTCGAGCCGCCGACCCCGAACCAGGGGTCGCGGCGCGTCTGGTCGGATTCGAGGGGCCGGATCTGGGTCAGCGAGTGGAACAGCGGCCACGTCTCGGTGCATGATCCCGCGGACGGCTCGTGGAAGACCTGGAAGCTGCCAGGCGAACGTCCCCGCGCCTATGCCGTTTATGTCGACGACAAGGACAAGGTCTGGCTGACCGATTTCTCCGCCAACGCCATCGTGCGCTTCGATCCCGCCACCGAGAAGTTCAACGTCTTCGCCAGCGACAAGGCCAACGCCAATGTCCGCCAGCTCGACGGGCGGCCGGGCGAGCTTTGGGGCTGCGAGTCCGGCAACGACCGCATCGTCATGATCCAGACAATCGCCGCCGGTTGACGACGAGCCCGTTTGCGTCCATCCCGGCATCCTCTGGAGCGCGATCTTATCGCGCTCCTATTGCTTAATTGAGCATGATCTTTCGGAAAACCGGTGCCCATTTTTCCGGATCATGCTCCACAGGATGTTGACGACGATGGCGAAAAAGTCCCTCCAGCTCGGCCGCGCGGTCGAATGGCCGCACACGCCGGAAGAGGCCCAACTCGACCGCGTGCCCAATCCGCAGAAAGGCACGGATTATCTGGTGCGCTTCACCGTGCCGGAATTCACCTCGCTCTGCCCTGTCACGGGCCAGCCGGATTTCGCGCATCTGATGATCGACTACGCGCCGGGGGCGTGGCTCCTGGAGTCGAAATCGCTCAAGCTCTACATCGCGAGCTTCCGCAATCACGGCGCCTTCCACGAGGACTGCACCGTGATGATCGGCAAGCGTATCGCGTCCGAGATCAAGCCGAAATTCCTGCGCATCGGCGGCTATTGGTATCCGCGCGGCGGCATCCCGATCGACGTGTTCTGGCAGACCGGCCGCGTGCCGAAGGGACTCTGGGTGCCGGAGCAAGGCGTGGCGCCCTATCGCGGGCGGGGCTAGGGCATGCTCGGTCACGTGTGACCATCAAGAGAAAACGGCCTCGGTCGACAGCGACGAGGCCGCTCTCGCAGCACGGTCCTAGCTTGCCAAGCGCTGCCTCAGGCTCTGGTAGAGCGCCGTCTCGAAGTTCATATAGCCGATGAATGATGTCGGATCACCGAAGGGCAGAATCTGGGTGGCCCAGAACCCGCCGACGTTGTTCTGCCGATCGATCCAATAGAACAAGTTGGCAAGCCCGGCCCAGCCCAGCGCGCCGGCGGGACGTCCTGTCGGGGCTTCCTCGTCGTTGACCATGAAGCTCAACGCCCAGGATTTGGATTGGCCCGGAAAGAATTCCGCGTCGTTGCACAGTGACGGGATGACACCCGTGATCGGCGTTACCTTCCTGTCGCCCAGGTGGTTCCTTTCCGCCAGCCGAACGGTTTCGGCTTTCAGCACGCGGCCGTGTTCGCCAACCCCATCATTCAGCCACATGCGGATGAAACGCATGTAGTCGCCGACCGTGCCGTACAGGCCGTGGCCGCCCATATGGACTTCGGGCTTTGCCGGAAGCTCAAAATCCATCGGCGTCAGCGACCCGTCGGCATTCCGCGCGTGGATGCCGGCCAGTTTCTGGCGCATGGCGTCGGTCAGCTCGAAGGTCATGTTCTTGATCCCGAGCGGTTCGAAGATGCGTGTCTTGAAGACTTCACCGAGTCGCTTGCCCGCGATGGCCTCGACGATCTGGCCGCACCAGTCGAGATTTGTTCCATAGTCCCAGCGCTCGCCGGGATCGAACAGCAGCGGGGTCATCAGGGAGGCCTTGGTCGCGGTGATCACGCTGGGCTGCCCCTTCTCCTGCGCCAGCCGGTTGTAGGTGTGGTTGATGAAATCGTAGCTCAGGCCCGCCGTGTGGGTCATCAGCATGCGCGTGGTAATATCGCGCTTCGGTGCACGCAGGATCGGCTCGCCCGCTGCATCAAAGCCCTCGATCACCTGCAGCTTTCCGATCTCGTTCGCGTAGTGCTTCGCGGGCGCATCGAGATCGAGCTTGCCCTCCTCGACGAGTTGCAGAACGGCCGTGCCGGTAATCGCCTTGGTGGTGGAGAAAAGGGCAAAGACGCTGTCGGTGGTCATGTCCGCCGGCCGATCGAGACGGCGTTTGCCGGCTGCGCCTTCATAGATGTTGCGCCGGCGGTCCGTCACCATCGCGACAACGCCGGGCACGCGCGGCGTGGATGTGACGACGCCGTCGAGAACGGCATCTGCCGTCGCGCCAAAATTCATGATCATGATCGTCCTCCCGTGCTGGATTGTTTGATGTGGTCGACGCTCGCGTCGCGAGCGCTCATTGCATCGCGAAGCCCTCGTAACCGTTCACCGCGACCTCGTCGCACTTCTGTCGATACGCGCCGACGCCGCCGCAGTACGACAGGACACGGCGCGGCTTGCCTTCGACGTTCGAGCCCAGGTACCAGGAATTGGTTTTCGCGATCAGCGTCGCGTTTGCGATCTCATCGTGATGGGCCACCCAGCTGTCCTGGGCGTCCTTTGTCGGCTCGACCACCTTCAGATCCTTGCTGCGCATGTACTTGATGCAGTCATCGATCCATTCGACCTGCTGCTGCAGGCACGTGGTCATGTTGCACAGCGCAGCCGATGGAGCGAGCGGAACGGCGGTCGTGAACAGGTTGGGATAGCCGTGAACCTGCAGGCCCATCGTGGTGCGGATGTCCCTGCCCCAGTCCTCCCTCAGCGATCGGCCGTCGCGGCCCCTGATATCGATGCGCGTCAAGGCACCGGTGCCGGCGTCGAAGCCGGTCGCTAGGATAATGACATCCAGCTCATGGACCGTACCGTCAGCGGTCTGAATACCAGTGGGCGTGACGCGATCGATCGGATTGCTCTTGACGCTGACGATCTCGACGTTGGGGCGATGGAAGGCCTCGAGGAAGTTCTGCTCGAGCGGCACACGGTGCGTTCCGAAGCCATAATCGGCAGGAATCAACGCATCGCACAGTTTCGGATCCTCGAGCCGCTCGCGCATCTTCCCGCGCACGAATTCGGAGATCTCGGCATTGACCTCCGGGTCGAAGAACAGCTCGGCGAACGAGGATATCCATAGCTTCAGAGAACCGTCATTCCAGCAGGCCTCGATCACCGCGCGGCGGCGCTCCGGCGTGAGGTCTGCCCAGGCGTGCTCGAAGTCGTATTCAAAGCCGGTGAATGTGCGCGGCAGGCGTTCGGTGAGTGACTTGAATCTCGACTTGTAGTCCTCGACCTCCGCGGCCCCAAATTTCGGATTCTTCATCGGGATGATGTATTGCGGCGTCCGGATGAACACCTTGAGATGGCCGACATCGCCGGCGATCGTCTGGATGACCTGGATGCCGGTCGCACCGTTGCCGATGACTCCGACGCGCTTGCCTGCGAGGTCGACAGGCTGCTCCGGCCAGCGCGCCGTATGGAACAACCGTCCCTTGAAAGTCTCCTGCCCCGGAAAGGATACGTAGGGAGCCGACAGCATGCCGCAGCAGGTGACCAGAAACTGGGTGTCGATCACGTCGCCCCGGTCGGTCGTGACCAGCCAGCGCTGCGTGGCCTCGTTGAAGTGCGCGCTCTTGACCGTCGTACTGAACTGGATGTCCTTGCGCAGATCGAGACGGTCGGCGACGTAGTTCATCCAGCGCTCGATTTCGGGCTGGCCCGGAAACTTCTCGCTCCAGCTCCAATCCTTGTAGAGCTCCTCGGAGAAAAGATACTGATAGATGTAGGCCTCGGAGTCGAAGCGCGCGCCGGGATATCGATTCCAATACCACGTGCCGCCTACGCCTGACGCGGCGTCGATCCCCCTGACGCTCAATCCCTGCTCGCGCAGACGATAGAGTTGATAGAGCCCGGCGACGCCGGCTCCGACAACCACGGCATCGAATCTCGCTGGTCCATGCGAACCGTTGCTTCCATTGGATTTGGTCAGGGCTTCCGCCATTTCTTCCTCCTCGGTGATTTTTGAGTGCGCACGACCTTCCCCATCCGTCATACGATCGGATGGTGGTGCAGCGCGTCATTGTTGATCCCATCAGTGCGGGACGGGGGAAGCTATGAGTATTCCGGCGGCTGGAGCTTGAACAAATCGGACAATTCTTTGAACGAAGCCGGACGTCCGTTGCCGGGCAGTTCGGCAACGCGGCTCGCTTGGCAAATGGCAAAACCGGCTTATGCTCGTCTCCGCCGTTCGGCCAATGAGAAGCAGAAGCGGTCAACCGCGCCTTAGAATCAGGGAAGGAGTCGCGCGCGATGGGCCAATTAATCACGGTTGAGGAGCTCCCCCGCTACGCTCCCGGCCAATTGATGCTGGACAGTTCCGCCGTGGGCAAGGCTGACTTTCGGTTGCGCGTCTTCCGCTATGCGCCGTCCGACATCTGGGTGCCGCCGTCCGAGAATTTCCTGATCGTCGTCTATCGCGAAGGCACCACGTCAATGAACCGCCGTGTGACCGGCGCGTGGAAGCAGGATCACGTCGGACGCGGTGTCACAACCCTGCTGACACGTGCGGAGCCTTCGAACTGGCGCTGGAGCAATGACCTCGAAGTCAGCCATTTCTACATCTCGCCGAGCCTGATGACGAAGACCGCGAGCGAGGCATTCGACCGCGAGTCAGACGGCGTCGAACTTCACGATCTGCTCAGGATCGAAGATCCGGTGCTGACCTGGATCGGTGACCGGATGGTGCAGGAAGTGTCCGAAGGCGGCCCGGGCGGCCGGCTCTGCTACGATGCGCTGGCACTTCAGGCGAGCGTGCACATCTTGCGAAAATACGCCTCGGTGGAATTCAAGCTGCCCTGTCCGCAGGGGCGCTTCAGGCCAGCGCATGCAAGGCTGATCGAGGACTATGTCGAACAGAACATCTCCAGGAACATCACGCTCGAGGAGCTAGCCAACATCTGCAACTGCTCGCCGGTGCAGTTCGCGCGCAAGTTCCAGGTGCACTATGGCATGCGGCCGCATGCCTATGTCCTGAGCCGCAAGGTGGAGCGCGCCCGCCAACATCTGCGCAAGGATCGGCTCGCCCTGAAGGAAATTGCGCTCTTGAGCGGATTTTCCGATCAAAGCCATCTCAATCGGATTTTCCGCAGACACATGAACGTCACGCCGGCTGAGTATCGCAAGAGCTGCGCGAGCTAGCCTCCTCCGCCCAGTGTGACGTGGACGAAGTGAGACAGCCCCCACCCGTGTTCCGCGCAAGGTGCAGCGCGAAACGCTGCGCCCCCGCACAGCCGGGACCGAGCGCCACGAATTCCGGACCCCGGATCAGCAACGCACCACGCCGCAAGTGCGGCGCGCTGCGTCGCATCAGGGGAACGAAAAACAATGTCTCGGTATAGTCAGTAGGCGCTCAGCAAATCCACCTTGGCATTCGCCAGCACCAGCCGCCGCGCCAGGATGGCGGCAAGATTGCGCATGATCTTCAACGACGTTTCCGGGTGCAGCCGGCGGTAATCGGCAAAGCTGTCGAGCGGCAGTTCGAGGCAGGTGACGGGCGTGTCGGCGAAGACGTCGGCGCTGCGGCTGTGCTCCAGGATCGCCATCTCGCCGAATTCCATGCCGGGACCATGCGAGGCGAGCCGCACGCCGCTCCGCAGCTCGCGCGGTGGGCGGGGACGTCCCGCCCACACGCTTTTTCATCCGCCTCAGGTGATCGCGATCGGGCAGCCATTGCTGCCGGTCGCGCCTTTGATCGGCGATGGCGTGAAGCAGTAGACGAACTGGTACTTCTTGTCGGCAATCAACTCGTCGAAGATCAGGTTCTCGTGGTTGAGAATGCCGTGCTTGGTCTGCAATTCGGAATGAACCGCGAAAGCGAGCGACTTGTCGGGATTGGGCACCACTTCGACCGCCCAGGTGTCGGCCGCAGTCAGCGCGAGATCCTTCTCGATGATCCACTTCGCGGCATCGAGGCCGATCCCAGGCTCGCCGCTATTGTAGCGATCATTGTTCTTCATCCACAGGGAGCCCCAGCCGGTGTGGAACATGATCGCATCGCCCGGCTTGATGTCGCTCTCCGCGATGCTTTGCTTCGCCAGCGCCGCCTTGATATCGGCCGAGGTGATCTCCTGGCCCGCATCCATCATGCCGCCCTTCAGCGCGACCATATCGATCAGGTGGGCGCGTGTGAACAGCGGCTTGAGCTTCTCGGTGCCAAGCTTCTTCAGGCCGTAGGCGTCGCCGATCTCAGCGGCAGTGAAGCCGTTGTAGAAGCGCATCTCGCTCTTGTCGCCGTCCTTGCCCAACTGGATACCGATATGGCCGAGCCCGTCGAATTGTGTGCCGGTCTGGCCGATTTCGGTGGCGAGAAACTCGTCGTGATAGACGAGCTTGTTGTCGCCGAACGGGCCGCCAGTCGGCCCGCCGGGAATGCGCAACGAAAATGCGCGGGCGCCGAACAACGGCATGCCTTGCTCGTAAACGCGGCCGATCTTGTAGATCTTGCCATCCTTGATCCACTTCACGGCATCGAGAACCTTCGCCGGCGTGATGTGGTTCGACGCGCCAGCCTCGTCGTCCTTGCCCCATTTCGAGGGCCACCAAGGCTTGTCCACGCCCTTTGGCATCGCCGGCGTTTGGGCCTGGGCCGCGGTGATCGGTGCGAGTGAGAACTTGCCGTGCATCGCACCTGCGAATGCCGCCCCAGCCGCACCAGCAAGGCCTGCCGTGCGCAGCAAGGTCCGCCGATCGGTCGCGGCACCGCCCCTCTCTTCATCGCCTTTGGCATCGTCCATCGTTTCCTCCCGGGTTGTGCCCGCTGAGATCGGGCTTAAGATCCTGTTTTCGGAATGCTCGTCCTCCATTAGGCTGTTGTCCAGCGACAAAAATAAGACCAGGGTTGAGGACGCCGATGAGCCTTTTCGAGAGCGACAAATCCGCCGAGCGGACTCCGGTGTCACTGATCACCGGCTTTCTTGGCAGCGGCAAGACCACACTGCTCAACCGCCTGCTGCGCCACGGCGCGATGAAGGACAGCGCCGTCATCATCAACGAATATGGCGAGGTCAGCCTCGACCACCTCCTCGTGGAACGCGTGGACGGCGAAGTCGCCGTGCTTGCGAGTGGTTGTATTTGCTGCACTATTCGCAGCGATCTGGAAGAGACCCTGCGCGCGCTGCTGGTGCGCCGCGATCGTGGCGAGGTCCCGCCGTTCCGCAGGATTCTGGTTGAGACAACGGGGTTGGCTGACCCCGCCCCCATCGCTCAGCTGCTGCTGAACAACCCTTTGGTCTCGCATTTCCTTCGGCTAGACACCGTGGTGACCACCGTCGACGCGGTCAATGCAGCGCGGCAGCTCGACCGCCAATACGAGGCGGTGAAGCAGGTCGCGCTCGCTGACCGGCTGCTGATCACCAAGCGCGATTTGGTCAATGATACTGACGCACTGGACTTGCGGCTTCGTCGGCTCAATCCCAGCGCCAGGATCGAGAACGTGGCGCATGGCGAGGTCGATCCGGCTCAACTGTTCGGCGCCGCCCTCATTGACCCCGAAAAGAAGACAGCCGATATCGAGCGCTGGCTCAACGAGCAGGCGTTCGCCGACGTCGCCAAGGCTGCACATGAGAGCGGCCACCATCACGATGGCGGTCATGCCCATCACGAGCATCATAGCCACGATGCATCGATCCTTAACTTCATGATCGCATTCGACGATCCCCTTGACTGGATGGCCGTATCGCGCTGGCTCGCGCATCTGCGCGCCACCCGGGGCGAGGACCTCTTGCGGGTCAAGGGCATCTTGAATCTTCGCGATGAAGAGACGCCGGTCGCGGTTCATGGCGTCCACCACGTCTTCCATCCGCCGGTGGCGCTTGCAAAATGGCCCCATGCTGCCGACCGCCGTTCGCGCATCGTGTTCATCACCCGTGGCATTACGCGTCACGAGGTGCTTGACCTCTGGCAGGAGGCCTACGCGAGCGCCTGAGCGCCACAAGGACTGCTTGCGAAGCTTTTTGAGAGGGCGCTTCGTCCGGACGCGCCCTCAGACGCGCGCATCTGACGGCGCCCGCTGCTTGAGCAGCCGCGCGCAGACGAGGCCGAGCAGCACCATGATCGCGGCGCTCGCCGACAGGGTCGCCATCTTGCCGGCATGCTGGAGCCCGAAGCCGTAGGCGAGCGGCCCCACCGTCTGCCCCATGAAGAAGAAGAACGAATGCAGCGACATTGCGGTGGCGCGCGCCTCGACCGAGAGCTCGCTGGCGAAGACCTGGAGACAGCCATGGGCGATGTAGAAGCCCCAGCCCATCACGACGAGATTCAGCGCCTGCACTTCCCAGCGTGGACCGAAGGCGACGGCGATGAGCTGTGACGCCACCAGCGTCATCCCTGCGATCATCATGCCCTTCACGCCGAGCCAAGGCAGCAGGCGCGACACCGTCAGCGTGTAGAACAGGCCGCCGACCGCAAAGCCGGCGATGACGATGCCGGCGATCGACAGCGAGGTCTGGCCGAGCTCGAACAGGAACGAAGCGATGTAGGGAAACAGCCCGAGCACGCAGCAGCCTTCGATGAACACAGCCGAATAGCAGACATAGGCATTCGGGTTGGTGAAGATGGTGCGATAGCCGGCCTTCAGCGCCGAGAGGCTCGTCTTCGGCGGATGCTTGACCTTGGCGCCGCGAAAGCCGGCCGCGACCGCGATCGATGCGATGATCACGAGGACACCGAGCACCGCCAGCACGCCGCGCCAGCCGAGGAAATCACCGATCAGGCCTGAGGCCGAGGCGCCGAGCAGATTGCCCGTCATGGCGCCGGCGAGCGTGCGGCTGATCGCAACCTGACGTTTCTCGGGACCGACGAGATCGCTGGTCAGGCTGAGCGCCACCGGAAATACGCCGCCGGAGCCGATGCCCGCGAGGATGCGGGTCGCAAACAGAACCGAGAACGACGTCGAGAATGCGCCCAGGATGTTGGCGAGGCCGAGCAGCGCGAGGCAGCCGATCATCAGCCGCGTCTTGCCGAACAGGTCGGCGGCGGCCCCGATGATCGGCTGGATGATCGAGAAGGTGAAGGCGAACACCGCGGCAAAGCCCGCGGCGGTCGCGATGCTGACGCCAAAATCGTCGGCGACGTGCGGCAGCACCGGATCGAGCGCGCGCGCCGACAAGGCGGCGGCAAAGCTTGCGCCTGAGATGACGTAGAGCGCCGCCGGCAAGCCGTGATCTTGCGGCCCCGCCTCGCTCTGCTGCATCAGCGCGGATTCTTTGCCAGTGCGTCGAACGCCATCAGCCGGGCGATGAGCCCTTCGAACTCGCGCAGCGGTACCATGTTGGGACCGTCGGACGGCGCGCGATCGGGATCGGGATGGGTCTCGATGAAGACGCCGGCAACGCCGACCGCGACAGCTGCACGCGCCAGCACCGGGACGAATTCGCGCTCGCCGCCCGAGGACGTCCCCTTCCCGCCCGGCTGCTGCACCGAATGGGTGGCGTCGAAGATCACGGGCGCGCCGGTGGTGCGCGCCAGGATCGGCAGCGCGCGCATGTCGGAGACGAGCGTGTTGTAGCCGAACGAGGCGCCACGCTCGGTGACGAGCACGTTGGGATTGCCAGCGCTCGTGATCTTGGTCACGACATTGGCCATGTCCCAGGGTGCCAGGAACTGACCTTTCTTGACGTTGACGACCTTGCCGGTCGCGGCCGCCGCTAGCAGCAGATCGGTCTGCCGGCACAGAAAGGCTGGAATCTGCAGGATGTCCACGGCCTGCGCCACCTCGGTGCATTGCGTGGCTTCGTGCACGTCGGTCAGAACAGGCAAGCCGAGCGAGGATCGGATTTCCGCGAAGATCGGCAGCGACGGCGCAAGACCCAGCCCGCGCGCCGCCGCCGCGCTGGTGCGATTGGCCTTGTCGAACGAGGTCTTGTAGATGAGGCCGATGTTCAGCCGCCCCGCGATCTCCTTCAGCGCGGAGGCGACCTCCAGCGCATGCTGGCGGCTCTCGAGCTGGCAGGGCCCAGCAATGACCGCGATCGGCAGATCATTGCCGAATTTGACCCTGCCGATGGTGATAACCGGCGCCGCTGAATTCGAAGAGCTCAAGGCACATCCCTCGTTTCGGCGCGACCATAGCCGGCATGAGGGTTGGATCAACCCTCTTCCGCCCGGACGGTCCGAATATCAGGGTTGCGCCAGGGTTCCCTGCCCGCCGCCTGCTACTTCACCGCCGAGAAGGCGGTCGGCGCCAGGATCTGGCTGACGATGTTGGCGACGATTTGGCCGTCGGCTTCGCTCTCGGCGCGCGCCTTCATCCAGTCCGGATCGGTCATGAACGCGCCCCACTTCTTCTCGCGCTCGGCAAGCGAGTCCCAGGCGAGGAAATAGGTCAGCTCCTGGTTGGATTCGCCGATCAGGGTGGTGAAGAACCCGGCCTGCTTGATGCCATGCTTCTCCCAAATCTTGAGCGTGGCGGTCTCGAACCGCTTGAGCAATGCCGGTAGGCGGCCGGGCACGCAACGATAGACGCGCATTTCGTAGATCATTCTTGCTCTCTCCCTGACAGGAGCGGCGGTTATACCTGCTGGCCACAACTCTGTCTTGAGCCTCGGCCGGGCGACCCTCATGGCGGTTCGCGCATAGCTCGATAGCGCGGGGCCGGCGCTCTTGATAATGTGCAGGCTCGGTCCGGCGGATCAGCCGGCGGCGGCCCGAGAGCAATCGGCAAAACGACGGAAGCGATCAAAGGGGGGCAGAGGCAATGACCTATTTTGATCTCGGACCCTACAGCCGCAAAATCAGCACGACTTCGCCCGATGCGCAGCTCTGGTTTGACCGAGGGCTCAACTGGGTGTTCGGATTCAACCACGGCGAGGCGATCAAATGCTTTCGCAAGGCGCTCGAGTTCGATAACAGCTGCGCCATGGCCCACTGGGGCATCGGCTACGCCGCGGGTCCCAACTACAACCTGCCCTGGGTCCGCTATGACGCACAAGGCCGTCAATTGGCGCTGGCGGGATCATACGATGCGACGCAGGACGCGCTCGCGCAGGCGGATAGGGCGAGCCCGGTCGAGCAAGCGCTGATCCGCGCCTTGTCGGTGCGCTATCCGCAGCGTGAAGCGATCGAGGATATGGCGCCGTGGGACAAGGCCTTCACGCGAGAGATGCGAAAGGTCTTCGCCACGTATCCCGACGATCTCGAGGTCCGAGCCATCTTTGCCGAATCGATCATGAACGAGACGCCGTGGCTGATGTGGGACCTTAAGTCTGGAGAACCCACCAAGGGCGCTGGCACCGAGGAATGCAGGGCCGTGCTCGAACAAGCTTTCGATCGATGGCCGGCTGCGTGGAATCATCCGGGGCTGCTCCATCTCTACGTCCACCTCATGGAGATGTCGCCCTTCCCGCAAAAGGCGATGCGGGCTGGGGACCGGCTGCGCGGGATCGCCCCCGATAGCGGCCATCTGATCCACATGCCGACGCATCTCGACGTGCTGTGCGGGCAGTACAACGACGTCCTGC
Organism: Bradyrhizobium sp. NBAIM08; assembly: GCF_020193935.1. Lineage (NCBI taxonomy): Bacteria > Pseudomonadati > Pseudomonadota > Alphaproteobacteria > Hyphomicrobiales > Nitrobacteraceae > Bradyrhizobium > Bradyrhizobium sp. NBAIM08. Next base: position 156,721 of record NZ_JADYVR010000001.1, read on the forward strand.
TCTACAATCAGAAGGCGCTGGCGACCGACCGCAGATTCCTCGCTTATTCGGACGATCCGGGTGTCTACCTGGTCTATGTCATCCACAACTTCCACTTCGCCATCTACGGCGCGATGTTCCTGGGTCAATACGCCCCCGCTATCGCAGCGGCCGAGGAACTCATTGCCACCGTGCCCGAGCCAGTGCTGCGCATTCAATCGCCCCCCATGGCGGACTTCCTGGAAGGCTATTTGACGATGAAGCAGCACGTTCTCGTGCGTTTCGGCAAATGGCACGACATCATTGCCCAACAGCTGCCGGAGGATCGCGAGCTATACTGCTCTGTGACGGCGATGATCCACTACGCCAAGGCGGTGGCTCATTCGGCGCTTGGCCACGTCACTGAGGCCGAAACCGAGAAAGCGTTGTTCGCTCAGGCGAAGACGCGCGTGCCGGAGAGCCGGCTCGTGCACAACAACAAGGTCGTCGCCCTGCTCGGCGTGGCCGAAGCCATGTTGAATGGCGAACTGGAATATCGCAAAGCCAATTACGACTTCGCGTTCGCTGAGCTGCGCAGATCGGTCGCGCTCAGCGACGCCTTGCCCTATGACGAGCCGTGGGGATGGATGCAGCCACCGCGTCACGCACTCGGCGCGCTGCTGCTGGAGCAGGGACGGATCGAGGAAGCCGAGGCAGTGTACCGTTCCGATCTCGGCCTCGATGGAAAGCTGAGCCGGGCCTGCCAGCATCCCGACAATCTGTGGTCGCTTCACGGCTTGCACGAATGTCTCATGCGGCGTGGCGACAGCGCCGAGAGGCCGCTGATCAAGCAGCGACTTGACCTCGCCCAGTCGCGCGCGGAGGTGCCGATCAAGGCATCTTGCTTCTGCCGCAGGATGGACATCGCGGCCGCGTAGCCGGACGTGCGAGCAAGACTTTGTCAGGGCAGACCGAGCCGGCTATACCAGCCGGCTCTGCTTCGCCGCCGCCTCGATGAACGAAGCGAACAGCGGATGCGGCTCAAAGGGGCGCGACTTCAGCTCGGGGTGGAACTGGACGCCGATGAACCAGGGGTGATCCTCGTACTCGACGATTTCAGGCAGCACGCCGTCGGGCGAGAGGCCTGAGAACTTCAAGCCGTGCTGCTCGAGGCGGTCCTTGTAGGCGGTGTTGACCTCGTAGCGATGGCGGTGACGCTCGGAGATTTCGGTCGCGCCGCCATAGACCTGCGAGACGCGGCTGCCGCGATTGAGCGTTGCAGGATAGGCGCCAAGCCGCATCGTGCCGCCGAGGTCGCCTGCCTGCGAGCGCTTCTCGAGCTCGTTGCCGCGCAGCCATTCCGTCATCAGGCCGACCAGCGGCTCCTTGGTCGGGCCGAACTCGGTGGAGTTGGCGTCCTCGATGCCGACGAGGTTTCGCGCGGCCTCGATCACCGCCATCTGCATGCCGAAGCAGATGCCGAAATACGGCACGTCGCGCTCGCGCGCGAACTGCGCCGCCCTGATCTTGCCCTCTGCGCCGCGCTGGCCGAATCCGCCGGGCACCAGGATGCCGTTGACGTGCTCGAGGAACGGCGCCGGATCCTCCTTCTCGAAGATCTCGCTCTCGATCCAGTCGAGATTGACCTTCACCTTGTTGGCGATGCCGCCATGCGAGAGCGCCTCGATCAGCGACTTATACGCATCCTTCATGCCGGTGTACTTGCCGACGATGGCGATGGTGACGTTGCCCTCGGGATTGCGGATGCGCTCGTTGATCTCCTGCCAGCTGCGCAGCTCCGGCGGAATCCGCGAGCCGATGCCGAAGGCAGCGAGCACTTCGTCGTCGAGGCCCGCATTGTGGTAGGCCTCGGGGACCGCGTAGATGTTGTCGACGTCGCGCGCCTCGATCACGGCGCTTTCGCGCACGTTGCAGAACAGCCCGAGCTTGCGCCGCTCTTCCTTCGGGATCTCGCGGTCGGTGCGGCAGAGCAGGATGTCCGGCTGGATGCCGATCGAGCGCAGCTCCTTCACCGAGTGCTGCGTCGGCTTCGTCTTCAATTCGCCGGCGCTGGGAATATAGGGCAGCAGCGTCAGATGGATGTAGACGGCGTGATCGCGCGGCAGCTCGTTCTTGAGCTGGCGGATCGCCTCGAAGAACGGCAGGCCCTCGATGTCGCCGACGGTGCCGCCAATCTCGACTAGCACGAAGTCGTAATCGTCGTTGCCGTCGAGGACGAATTCCTTGATGGCATTGGTGACGTGCGGAACCACCTGGATGGTCGCGCCGAGATAATCGCCGCGGCGCTCCTTGGAGATGATGTCCTGGTAGATGCGTCCGGTCGTGATGTTGTCGGCCTTGGTCGCGGGACGGCCGGTGAAGCGCTCGTAGTGACCGAGATCGAGATCGGTCTCCGCGCCGTCATCGGTCACGAACACTTCGCCGTGCTGATACGGCGACATCGTTCCGGGATCGAGGTTGAGATAGGGGTCGAGCTTGCGGAGGCGGACCTTGTAGCCTCGGGCCTGCAGCAGGGCACCCAGTGCCGCCGAAGCCAGACCCTTGCCGAGCGAAGAAACCACGCCGCCGGTGATGAATATGTACCGCGCCATGGGACTTAACCTCTAATCCCCTAAATACGATTCGCCAAAGCGATTCGTATTCCGCCCCAAAGATTTTGCGGGCCTGTGGGTGAGCCGAAACGAAGAGTGATGACAGTGCCTTGATGGGGATTGTTGATGCAGGACGGTAGCCACCGCCCTGCATGGCCCCCCTGCTTTATTGCGAGCGCGGCACCTGAGGACCGGTCGGAGCCGGCGCCTGCTGCTGCTCGTCGGCCTTCTTCAGCGAATCCAGGATGCCGCCCGAGGTCGGCGGCGCGATGGGCGACCCGCCGGCCGGCTGGGTCTGCGAGGGCTGGCCGATGATCGACGACGGCTTGCGGTCGTAACCGGCATACCAGGACAGGAACAGGCTGGTGAGGAAGAAGCCGACGGCCAGGATCGCGGTGGTCCGCGTCAGAAGGTTCGCCGTGCCGCGGCTCGACATGAAGCCCGCGCCGCCGCCCATGCCGAGGCCGCCGCCTTCCGACTTCTGGAGCAGGACGGCACCGATCATGACGGCGACGATCATGAGGTGGATGACGATGACAACGGTCTGCATGATATCCTTCCGTCACAAGCGGGCGGCGCCTGACGGCGGCCGATCGCGCTTCGCGGGTTTTCCTGAAGTTGCGCGGTGTTACACGATCGGAGGTGGCATTGCCACCCCCGATCGGGCCCGGTCCCGCGGTTTGGACTTAGCTAGGGGCAGCCCTTAGCGATCGCAAGGAAATCGGTCGCCTTCAGGCTGGCACCGCCGACCAGAGCCCCGTTGACGTTCTTCACCGCCATCAGTTCGGCCGCGTTCGAGGGCTTGACCGAGCCGCCGTAGAGGATTCGCATCTTCGCGCCCTCAGCCTTGAACCTGATGGTCAGGAGTTCCCGGATAAACCCATGAATCTGCTCGACATCCTTGGCTGTGGGGGTCAGCCCGGTGCCGATCGCCCAGACCGGCTCATAGGCCACGACCAGATTGGCCGCCGTCGAGCCCTCTGGCAGCGAGCCGTCGAGCTGGCCGCGCAGGATGTCCAGGGTCTGGCCGGCGTCGCGCTGGCCCTGCGTTTCGCCGATGCAGACGACCGCAACGGCCCCGGCGCGCCAGGCCGCCTCGGCCTTCTGCCGGATCAGCGCGTCGCCCTCCCCGTGGTCGGCGCGGCGCTCGGAATGGCCGACGATGATGGTGGTCGCGCCTGCATCGGCGAGCATTTCGGCGGCGATATCGCCGGTGTGGGCGCCGGAGGCTTTGGGGTGGCAGTCCTGGGCCCCGACCGCGACCTTCTTGCCGCGCGCCTTCTCGGCGAACGCCGCAACCAGGGTCGCCGGCGGGCAGACCAGCAGGTCGGCCTTGCCAGCCACGTCTGCCGCGCCGTTGAGCATGGCGTCGAATTCAGCAGCCTGGGCTTTCAGGCCGTTCATTTTCCAATTGCCCGCGATCAGCGGTCGGATGGCGTCGGTCATGTCAATGTCCAGCAGAATGAGGTTTGTTCATGCGCTAGCAGAGGTGCTCCTGCAGTTCCAGAGACCAGAGGCCCTTTCGCCGCAGCTTCAAGCGGTCGCCCGGGGCGAGGTTGCGGGGGGAAAGCCGCCACTTTATGATGATCTATCAATTTGGTGACGCGCTTTTGCGGAATCTGCATTAAGACGCGCTCCCGTTCCCCTCCTGACCAAACAAGTTGGACCAAATGCTCCGAGGAATACGCAAGGCCTCATCGAACTGGCTCGGCAAGATCGTTATGGCCGTGGTGATGGGCGTGTTGATCATCAGTTTCGGCATTTGGGGCATTGCCGACATCTTCAAGGGCTTCGGCCAGTCCACGGTCGCCAAGATCGGCAGCACCGAGATCTCGCTCAACGAGTTCCGCCAGATCTACACGGACCGCCTGCAACAGATCAGCCGCCAGTTCGGCCGTCCGTTGACTCCCGATCAGGCGCGCGCGTTCGGCCTTGATCGCCAGGTGCTGCAGCAGACCATCGCCGAGGCCGCGCTCGACGAAGAGGCGCGCCGGCTCGGCCTCGGCCAGTCCGACGAGCAGATCCGCCAGCTCATCATGAACGACCCCAACTTCAAGGGTATCGGCGGCAATTTCGACCCCAATCGCTTCCAAGCCTTGATCCGCAATTTCGGCTACACCGAGCAGCGCTATGTCGCCGAGCAGCGCAAGGTATCGCTGCGCCGGCAGATCACCGGCACGGTCGGCGCCGGCCTCGAGCCCTCGAAGGCCATGGTCGACGTCCTGACGCGCTACCAGAACGAACAACGCGCGATTGAATTCGTCCGGCTCGACGCCGCGCAGGCCGGTCCGATCGACCCGCCATCGCCAGAGGCGCTTGCCGCCTATTTCGAGGATCACAAGGTCCAGTTCCGCGCGCCCGAATATCGCAAGATCTCCTTCGTCGTGGTCTCGCCGGAAGAGATCGGCAAATGGACCGAGGTCTCGGACGAGGATGCGCGGAAGATGTTCGAGCAGCGCAAGGATCGGCTGGGCACGCCGGAAAAGCGCCAGATCCAGCAGATCGTGTTTCCGAACGTTGCCGAAGCGCAGGGCGCTCGCGAGCGCCTCGTCGGCGGCACGTCGTTCGAGGACATCGGCAAGGAACGCGGGCTGAGCGCCTCCGACGTCGACCTGGGACTGGTGACCAAGTCTTCGCTCGCGCCCGCCGTCGGCGATGCCGCGTTCGCGCTGCCTACCGGCGAGATCAGCCAGCCGATCCAGAGCGGGCTCGGCGTTGCGATCGTCAGGGTCGACAAGATCGAGCCGGGCGCCGAGGCCGACTACGCCAAGCTTGCCGGCGACATCAAGCGCGAGATCGCGACTGAGCGTGCACGCGTCAAGGTCGCCGACCTCCGCGACAAGATGGAAGACGAGCGTGGCGGCGGCTCCAGCGTGATCGACGCGGCGCAGAAGCTCGGCCTCACCGCCGTGACCATCGAGGCCGTCGACCGCTCCGGCCGCGCCCCGAACGGCCAGCCGGTCGCCAACATCCCGCAGGGCCTCGACGTGGTTTCGCAGGCCTTCAACACCGACGTCGGCGTCGACAACGACGCGATATCGTTCAAGGGTGGCTATGTCTGGTACGACGTGCTCGCCATCACGCCCTCGCGGGACCGCAATCTCGACGAGGTCCGCGACCAGGTCGAGGCGCGCTGGCGCCAGGACCAGATCGCCGCCAAGCTGAAGGCCAAGGCGACCGAGATGGTGCAAAAGCTCGATGCGGGCGGCAAGCTCGCCGACGAGGCCACCGCCGTCGGCGCCAAGGTCGAGACCGCGACGGGCTTCAAGCGCGACGACTCGCCCGCCGGCGTGCCCGGCACCGTCGTGGCGGCGGCCTTCCGCACCGCCAAGGACGGCATCGGACAGACGGCCGTGAGCGGCGGCAGCGAGGTGATCGTGTTCCGCGTCACCGACATCGTCGATCCCGCGGTCGACTTTGCCTCCGACGCGGTCAAGAAGCTGAAGGAGAGCCTCGACCGCGCCCAAACCGAGGAGCAGGTCGCTTCCTACGTCAACAAGCTTGAAACCGACATCGGGACCACCATTAATCAGGCCGCCTTCGCGCAGGTGACCGGCGCGAACCAGTGAGTTGAAAGCACGCGATGGACGACCTGAAATCGATCATTGGAAAAGTGGCGACCGGCGCCAGCCTGTCGCGTGACGAAGCCGCTTCCGCCTTCGATGCCATGATGAGCGGCGAGGCCACGCCCTCGCAGATGGGCGGGCTCTTGATGGCGCTGCGGGTGCGCGGCGAGACCGTGGACGAGATCACCGGCGCGGTCGCGGCGATGCGCGCGAAGATGCTGACCGTGCAGGCGCCGCCGGAGGCAGTCGACATCGTCGGCACCGGCGGCGACGGCTCCGGCTCGGTCAACGTCTCGACTTGCGCGTCCTTCATCGTCGCGGGCGCCGGCGTGCCCGTGGCCAAGCACGGCAACCGCGCGCTGTCGTCGCGCTCGGGCGCTGCCGACGTGCTGGCCTCGCTCGGGGTGAAGATCGATCTCAAGCCGGAGCAGGTCGGCCGCTGCGTGCGCGAATGCGGCATCGGCTTCATGTTCGCCCCCGCCCACCATCCCGCCATGAAGAACGTCGGCCCGACCCGGGTCGAGCTCGCCACGCGCACGATCTTCAATCTGCTCGGGCCGCTGTCGAACCCGGCCGGCGTGAAGCGGCAGATGGTCGGCGTGTTCTCCAGGCAATGGGTGCAGCCGCTGGCGCAGGTGCTGAAGAATCTCGGCTCCGACTCCGCCTGGGTGGTGCACGGGTCCGATGGTCTCGACGAGATCACCCTCACCGGCCCGACCTTCGTCTCCGCGCTCCACAACGGCGAGATCCGGAACTTCGAGGTGACGCCGGAGGAAGCCGGCCTCCCGCGTTGCGAGGCCGGTGCGCTCAAAGGCGGTGACGCCGATGCCAACGCGATCGCGTTGCAGAGCGTGCTCGACGGCAAGCCGAGCCCCTATCGCGACGTGGCGCTGCTCAACGCAGCCGCCGCGCTGGTCGTGGCCGGCCGCGCCAAGGACCTCAAGGAGGGCGTCGCGATCGGCGTCCGCTCGATCGACAGCGGCGCAGCCAACGCGAAGCTGAAGCACCTGGTCACGGTCTCCAAGAGCTGAACTCCCGCATGTCCGACATCCTGACCAAGATCGAGAGCTACAAGCGCGAGGAGATCGCGGCGGCGAAGCGAGCGCGTCCGCTCTCCACCGTCGAGGCGCAGGCCAAGGCCGCCTCCGCGCCGCGCGGCTTCCTGCGCGCGATCAAGGCCAAGCACGCCAACGGCGGCTACGCGCTGATTGCCGAGATCAAGAAGGCCTCGCCCTCCAAGGGACTCATTCGCGCCGATTTCGACCCGCCGGCACTCGCAAAGGCCTATGAAACCGGCGGCGCTGCCTGCCTGTCGGTGCTGACCGATACGCCCTCGTTCCAGGGCCATCTCGACTTCATGGTAGTCGCGCGCGAAGCAACCTCGCTCCCCGTGCTGCGCAAGGATTTTCTGTTCGATCCCTATCAGGTGGTCGAGGCCCGCGCACACGGCGCCGACTGCATCCTGATCATCATGGCGGCGCTCGATGACGCCGCCGCAAGAGACCTCGAAGACGCCGCCCTCGCCTACGGCATGGACGTCTTGATCGAGATCCATGACCGCGCCGAGCTCGACCGGGCGCTGAAGCTGCGGTCGCCGATGATCGGCGTCAACAACCGTAATCTTCGGACCTTCGAAACCACGCTCGCGACCAGCGAGGCCTTGGCGCCGCTGATCCCTTCGGACCGGCTGATGGTCGGCGAGAGCGGCATCTTCACGCCCGCCGACCTCGCCCGGCTCGAGCGCGTCGGTATGTCGACGTTCCTGGTCGGCGAGAGCCTGATGCGGCAGGCCGACGTCACGGCGGCGACGCGCGCGCTGCTCGCGCGCGAGGCGACGGCGCGCGCGGCGGGCACGCGCTGACATGGCGCGCAAGCCGGCGAAGACCATTTCAGCCAAGACGAAGCAGGCCAAAGCAAAGGCCGGCCCCGCCCTCACCCATATCGGCGCCTCCGGCGAGGCGCGGATGGTCGACGTCTCGGACAAGCCAGCGACGGAGCGGCTGGCGGTCGCCGAGGGCCGCGTCGTCATGACCAAGACGACGCTCGATCTGATCGTGTCCGGCAACGCCAAGAAAGGCGACGTGCTCGGCACCGCGCGCATCGCCGGCATCATGGCCGCCAAGCGCACCTCGGAGCTGATCCCGCTCTGCCATCCGCTCGCCCTGTCGAAGGTCATTGTCGATATCGAGCCTGACGCCAAGCTGCCGGGCTGCGTGGTACGGGCCACCGTGAAGGTGACGGGACCGACCGGCGTCGAGATGGAGGCGCTCACGGCGGTGTCGGTCGCCTGCCTCACCATCTACGACATGATCAAGGCCGTCGAGCGCGGCGTGCGCATCGAGGGCATCCATCTGGTCGAGAAGCTCGGCGGCAAATCCGGTCATTACCGCGCCTGAAGCGGGCTTGCGTTAGCGCCCCACTTTCGCGCCGCGCGCATGGATTGCTTTTGCGCGCGGGTATTCACGTCTCGTTAACCGCGCTTCCTAACTTTGCTTCCACACCGTCACCGTAAACCAACGGATGTTCTCGGGGTCCTGAATTGATCCTGACGTGTGCGCGGCAACGAATCCAGCATGAAGATGAAACTCGGCAGTCGTCTCTTTGACCAGGTCTTCGTGCGCAGCGGCCCGATCCGCTGGCTTGTGGTTGGCGGCACGCTGCTGATCGCGGGCATCGCCATAGGCTCGGTCCTGATGGCGCAGAACTTCCGGGAGCGGGCGCTGCGCAATTCCGGTCGCGAGCTGGAAAACACCGTGCTGCTGCTTGCTCATCATTTCGATCAGCAATTGCAGGATTTCGCCGTCATCCAGAAGGGTTTCGTCGACTACGTCCGCACCACCGGAATTACCACCGGAGAGGAGTATCGCAAGCGCCTCTCGGGCGAGGACGTGCACCGGATGCTGCGGTCGAAGATCGAGGCGCTGCCCTATATGGGCGGTCTCAACATCATCGATGCCGAAGGCAATCTGATCAATTCGTCGACCGCATGGCCGACGCCCAAGGTGAATGTCGCCGATCGCGCCTACTTCCGCACTTTCAAGTACGATCCCAATGCACCTGATGTCCTGATCGAGCCGCTGCACAGCCGCGTCTCCGGTGCGTGGACCATTCTGGTGGCCCGGAGGGTCGTCGGGCCACGCGGCGAGTTCCTCGGCGTGGTCGGACGCGGGATCGAGCCCGCCAATTTCGAGAAATTCTTCGCCTCCGTGGTGCTCGGCGAAGGCGCGACGATCTCGATGCTGCATCGCGACGGCACACTGCTCGCCCGCTATCCGCAGTCCGGCGAATTGATGGGGCGAAACTTCAAGACCGGACCGTTCGAGCATCAAAGGGTGTTCGGGCTCGATCATTTCGCCGGCCGCTTCAACAGCCCCGTCGACGGCGAGGACCGGCTGATCTCCTCCCGTGCCCTGCCCCACTTCCCGATCCTGGTGATGGCCACCACGACGCGCGCAGCGGCCTTGGCTGACTGGCGCGAGCAGATCGGCATTCTGATCTCGATCGCAGCCTCTTCCGCGCTCGCGATCGCAGGCGTGCTGATTGCCGTCGTGCGCAAGCTGCTGGAGCAGCACCGCCTGTCGCGCGAACAGCTGACGCTGGAGAAGCAGCGGCTCGACCGCGCCGTCAACAACATGACGCAGGGCCTGTTGCTGTTCGATTCCGAGCAGCGGCTCGTGGTCTGCAATCAGCGCTACATCGAGATGTACGGCTTGTCGGCCGAGATCGTGAAGCCCGGCTGCAGCTTTCGCGACATCATCGCCCATCGCAAGACAACCGGCTCGTTCACCGGCGACGTCGATGCCTACGTCGCGCGTGTCCTGAAGGACATCCATCTCCGCAACTCCATGGTGGTCGATACCGCCGACGGCCGTTCGATCCACATCCTCAACGAGCCGCTCGCGGATGGCGGCTGGGTGGCGACCCACGAGGACATCACGGAGCGCCGGCGCATCGAGGAGCGCATCACCCACCTCGCCCATTACGACGCGCTGACGGATCTGCCCAACCGCGCCATGTTCCACGAGCATCTGCGGCAGGAGCTGGCCGCGGCGCGCGACGGCGAGCAAACCGCGGTGCACTACATCGACATCGACGAGTTCAAGGGCGTCAACGACGCGCTCGGCCATCTCATCGGCGACGAGCTGTTGAAATCGATCGCGACCAACCTCCGCCGCTGTGCGGGTCCCGCAGATTTCGTGGCGCGACTCGGCGGCGACGAATTCGCCATCGTGCAGGGCGCGGTAACGTCGTTGGATCAGGTCAACGAGCTCGTCGCGCGCGTCTTCGAAACCATCCGCACGCCGGTCGACTGCATGGGCCATCATCTCACCAGCGACGCCAGCATCGGTATCGCGCTCGCGCCGGAACACGGCACGGCGCTCGACCAGATCCTGAAGAATGCGGACATGGCAATGTACGCGGCCAAGTCCGCCGGACGCCACACTTACCGCTTCTTCGAGCCGGACATGGACGCCAAGGTCCGCGAACGCCGGCAGCTCGAGGGCGACCTGCGCCACGCCATTGCGCAAGGCGGCCGCGAAGGCGGGCTGGAGGTCTATTACCAGCCCTGCCTCGGCCTGAAGGACGACCGCATCACCGGCTGCGAGGCTTTGGTGCGCTGGCGCCATCCCGAGCGCGGCTGGGTCTCGCCGGCGGATTTCATCCCGATCGCCGAAGACACCGGCCTGATCAACGAGATCGGCGAATGGGTGCTGGCGACCGCGTGCCGGGACGCGGCAAGCTGGCCCGACGACATCCGTCTCGCCGTCAACGTCTCGCCGGTGCAGTTCAAGAGCGGCACGCTGGCGCTGAAGATCATGGCGGCGCTCGCAGCGTCGAATCTGCCGGCGAGCCGGCTCGAGCTCGAGATCACCGAGGCAGTCCTGATCCGCGACGACGATGCCGCGCTTGCCATCCTGCACCAGCTCCGCGCCATCGGCGTGCGCATCGCGCTCGACGATTTCGGCACCGGCTACTCGTCGCTGAGCTATCTGCACCGCTTCCCGTTCGACAAGATCAAGATCGACCGCTGCTTCGTCGAGGACATCGCCCGTCCCGACGGCTCCGCCAGCATCGTTCAAGCCGTCGTCAACCTGGCGGCCGCCCGCCGCATGACCACGACGGCCGAGGGTGTCGAGACCGAGGAGCAGCAGCGCCTGTTGCGTACGCTCGGCTGCTCCGAGATGCAGGGCTATTTGTTCAGCGCCGCCAAGCCCGCCGACAAGATGCTGGAGCTGTTCGCGCTGCACCGCAGCCGGCGCGCCCGGCGCGAAGGCAGCGAGAGCCGCCGCCGCGAGGTCGGTTAGGTCGAAACGGCGCTGGAAACGAAATCGCCCGGAAGCGGTCCTCCGCTCCCGGGCGAAACATGATCCGGAACGTCGTAAGATCTAGTTCGGCACTGCAGCCTTCGTCGCGCGCTTGGCAGCGACGGCATTTGCCGTAACGCCGTGGAGGAAGTCGTAGGCTGCGTGCAGAGCCTTATCGTCCTTCTCTTCCGGCGGAACGTAGGACTGCGATCCGGTCTGCTCGGTGCCGTCGGCCGACAGATGCCCGCGCATCTGGGATTCCGCCATGGTGTCCATCCGCCCCTTCAGCTCGGGCGGCACGTCCTGGAGGATCTCGATGTCGGGCGCGATGCCTTGGGCCTGGATCGAGCGGCCCGACGGCGTGTAGTAGCGCGCCGTGGTCAGCGCCAGCGCGCCATTGCCGGAGCCGAGCGGAATGATGGTCTGCACCGAGCCCTTACCAAACGATCGCGTGCCGATCAACGTCGCGCGCTTGTGGTCGTGCAGCGCACCGGCAACGATCTCCGAGGCCGAGGCCGAGCCGCCGTTGATCAGCACCACGATCGGCTTGCCTTTGGTGAGGTCGCCGCCATGAGCGGTGAAGCGCTGGGTTTCTTCCGGACTGCGGCCGCGGGTCGAAACGACCTCGCCGCGCTGCAAGAAGGCGCTCGACACCGACACGGCCTGGTCGAGCAGGCCGCCCGGATTGTTGCGCAGATCAACCACGTAGCCGGCGAGCTTCTCCGGCGGGACCTGCTTGGAGACCGAGGCGATCGCCTTCTTCAGGCCGTCGGCGGTCTGCTCGTTGAACGAGGTGATGCGGATATAGCCGATGTCGCCGTTCTCGACGCGGAAGCGCACCGGACGCACATGGATGATCTCGCGCGTGATCGCAACCTCGAGCGGCGCATCCGCACCCTTGCGGATGATGGTCAGCTTGGTCTTGGTGTCGACCGGTCCCTTCATCTTGTTGACCGCCTGCTCGAGCGTCATGCCCTGCACGGCCTCGCCGTCGATCTTGCCGATGAGGTCGCCGGACATGATGCCGGCCTTCGAAGCCGGCGTGTCGTCGATCGGCGAGACGACCTTGACGAGGCCATCCTCCATCGTGACCTCGATGCCGAGCCCGCCGAACTCGCCGGAGGTGGTCTCTTGCATCTCGGTCCAGGCCTTGGCGTTCATGTAGCGCGAATGCGGGTCGAGCGAGGTCACCATGCCGGTGATCGCCCCCTCGATCAGCTTGGCATTGTCCGGCTTCTCGACATAGCTGGCCTTGACCCGCTCGAACACCGCGCCGAACAGATTGAGCTGGGAATAAGCATCACCCGCACTCACTGCCGCCCGCGCTGCCCATACGCCGCCCTGCGGGCTGGCTACCAGAAGGGTCAGGCACGCTCCCGTGAGCGCGCCCAGGGGGAACAGCAGGGTTTTCCGCATGAAGGTGCCTTTTGTGCTTGGCGTTTCTCTTGAGGCTGGGAGACGCCATGCAAATGGCGATCCAGTCCATCTCTCACAATACCATTCTGGTTTCTTCAAGGCCGGGATGCCGCGCTGGCGGGTACACCGAAGAAATCCCTTCGCCTTGGCCTAAACTTTTGGCAACGTTCCGAAACTGTTTCGAAGCAACACGACACGGTCCGGGCCGCCTACGCCTCGCAGCTATGCGATTTTAGGATGGTTTTGGAGGACCGGACGCGATAGGCGATGGCGACAAGACTTCAAATTCTCGGGAGGACAACAATGAATGAAGCGCCCCGCATCCGGCCGGAACGGAACGTCGAGCTCGGCGCCAGCGACGAGCCGTTCCAGAACCTGCACGAGTTCATCCGGAAGGCGCGCGCCAACCTCAACCAGAATGCCTGGGACTACATCATCGGCGCCGCCGAGACCGAGACCACGATGCGGCGCAACCGCATGGCGCTCGACGAGATCGCCTTCCGCCCGCGCGTGCTGCGCGACGTGCGCAGGATCGATGGCAGCGTCGAGCAGTTCGGCCGCAAGCTGCGTCTGCCGGTGGTGCTGGCTCCCGTCGGCGCACTCGAGATCTTCGATCCGGATGGCGCGGCGAGCGTCGCGCGCGCTGCGGGCAGGTTCGGCGCGGCGCACATGCTGAGCTCGGTGTCCGAGCCCGGCCTCGAGACGACCGCCGAGGCTGCCCCCGATGCACTGCGTCTCTATCAACTCTATGTCCGCGGCGACGATGCCTTCGTCGCCGACGTGGTCGACCGGGCCGAGAAGAACGCCTATGCCGCCTTCTGCCTGACCGTCGACACCGCCCATTACAGCCGTCGTGAACGTGACATCGCCAAGCGCTACGTTCGCGAGAGCCGCCTGCGCGCCACCGGCGGCGATTTCCAGAAGGGCCTGGAGTGGCGGACCGTGAAGATGATCAAGGACACGTTCAAAATTCCGCTGATCCTCAAGGGTATCGCCACGGCCGAGGATGCGCAGATCGCGCTCGATCACGGCGTCGAGTGGATCTACGTCTCCAACCATGGCGGGCGCCAGCTCGACCACGGCCGCGGCGCCATGCACGTGCTGCCGGAGATCGTCGACGCCGTGAAGGGCCGCGCCAGGATCATGGTCGACGGCGGCTTTTGCCGCGGCACCGACATCGTCAAGGCGATCGCGGCGGGCGCCGACCTCGTCGGCATCGGCCGGCTGCAATGCTGGGCGCTGGCGGCAGCCGGCGAAGCCGGCGTCGCGCGGATGCTGGAGTTGCTCGAAGACGAGGTGCTGCGCTGCCTCGGCCTCCTGGGCGCCACCTCATTCGCCGAGCTCGACAAATCCTGCCTGCATCCGGCGGCCGCCACCAACGCGCCCAGCGTGTTCAGCGCGTTCCCGCTGTTCGACCACGAGCCCTATCGTTACTGACGCGCCATACCGAAGTGAAAAGGACGCAATGACATCGCTCTCTCCCGGCAGCGCGGATGCGCTGCTGTTCGACCTCGGGCGCGTTGTGCTCGACATCGACTTCTCCAAGGCGATCGCCTGCTGGGCGGGACATGCCGGCTGCCAGCCCGAGGCCATCATCGCGCGCTATGTGCGCGACGAGGCCTACCGGTTGCACGAGATGGGCAAGATCAGCGATGGGGACTATTTCGCCTCGCTGCGGTCCTCGCTCGGGATCGGCATCTCGGATGCGCAATTCCTGGAAGGCTGGAACGCGATTTTCGCCGGCGAGATGCCTGATATCGCCGAGCTGTTGCCGCGGGCGGCGAAGCAGATGCCGCTCTATGCCTTCTCCAACACCAATCGGCCGCACGTCGACTATTTCTCGAAGGAATATGCCGGTCTGCTCGGCCATTTCCGCGAGCTGTATCTGTCCTCCAGCATCGGCCTGCGCAAACCGGATGCCGAGGCCTTCGACCATGTCGTGGCGGCGATCGGCGTGCCGGCCGAGCGCATCGTGTTCTTCGACGACCTCGCCGAGAACATCGAGGGAGCGCGGGCGCGCGGGTTGACCGCCGTGCATGTCACCTCGCCGCGTGATGTCGGGAACGCATTGAAAGCACTGGGGATCTGAGCCGCGGGAAAGCCCGGAGCGCGCTCACTTGCCGGAACAAAAACTGCTGAAAATGTGGAACCTGATCACTTTGTGCATTTTTATACAGAGTTCCGGGAACGGAATACCACCCTTCGGACTCATGAGTCCGTTGGGACTTCTACATTGGACTGATCGACGTGCTGGGCAAGACCTATCTCACCAAGCAAGCCTCTCTCCTGCTCGAATTCGCCAGAACCACCTCGGATTCTGACCTCTCCGCCAAGCTGATCAGCAAGGCCGCCGACCTAAAATCCCAGGCGGACCCGCTGCCGGACAAGGATCAGGGTCCCAAGCCGCCCGACGTCGCGGACATCAGTCCGGGCGATCCGACGGGGCGTTGAACGATGTTGGCCGTGGCGCTCGTCATTCTCGTCCTTGCCATGGCAATCCTCGTTCCGGTCTGTCTCGCCTTCCGCATCATGCCGCGGCGGAGTTGAGCCGACCTCCTCCACCCCGCGATCACGCAGGATAAATCATCCCGCGTGCTGCTTTGCCTCACGCCTGCACTCGGCTAGAACTCTCGCCGCCCATTGACTGATGTGCTCAGCAGGAGTTCGCCCGTGGCCCTGATGCCGGTTTCTGACGCGCTTGCCGCGGTGCTGGCCGGCGTCGAGCCGCTGGCTGAACAGATGGTTTGCCTCGACGAGGCCTACCATCGTGTGCTCGCCCGCGATGTCGCGGCGCGGCGCACGCAGCCGCCGGAGGCGATGTCGGCGATGGACGGCTATGCCGTACGCACGGCCGACGCGGCAAACGATTCGAGGTTGACCGTCGTCGGCGAGGTCGCGGCGGGCCGGCCGTTCGCGGGAAGCGTCGGCCCCGGCGAAGCCGTGCGGATCTTCACCGGCGGCGTCGTTCCCGACGGCGCCGATGCCGTCGTGATCCAGGAGGACACGGCTGCCGACGGCAAACATGTGACGATCAAGGAAGCCGCCAGTTTCGGCCGGCACATCCGCCCTGCAGGCGTCGACTTCCGCGAAGGCGACGTGCTGCTGCGCAAGGGAATCCGCCTCACCGAGCGCGATCTCGCCCTTGCCGCCGGAATGAATCATCCGCATCTCGCCGTCATCCGCCGCCCGAGGGTTGCCGTTCTCGCCACCGGCGACGAGCTCGTGATGCCGGGCACCACGCCTGGTCGCGGCCAGATCGTCTATTCCAACGGCTATGCCCTGCATGCGCTCGCCCGCAGCGAGGGCGCCGAGACCATCGACCTCGGAATTGCCGCCGATACACTGGAGGCGACGTCCGCCGGCATCCGCCGCGCGCGCGAGAGCGGCGCCGACATCCTGATCACGACCGGCGGTGCCTCGGTCGGCGACCACGACCTGGTCCAGCAGGCGCTCAAGGGCGAAGGCATCGCGATGGCGTTCTGGAAGATCGCGATCCGGCCGGGCAAGCCGATGATGCACGGTCGGATAGGCGCGATGCGCGTGATTGGCCTGCCCGGCAATCCCGTGTCGTCCTACGTGTGCGCCTTCCTGTTCATGGTCCCCTTGATTCGCGCCCTGTCGGGCCGTTCAGCGATTCATCATCGGCGCGAGCGCGCCGTGCTGGGCCGCGATCTCGCCGCCAACGACCAGCGCGAGGACTATCTGCGTGCGCGGCTGGAGGAGCGCGACGACGGCACGCGCGTCGCCCTTCCGGTCAGCCATCAGGACTCCTCCCTTCTTGCGAATCTCGCTGCGGCACAGGTACTTCTGGTGCGCGCACCGTTCGCGCCGAAGGCCGAGGCAGGCACGCCTTGCGAGGTGCTCCGGCTGCCCGTCTGAGCCGCCCAGCCACACGCATTCCGCGAGCTTGGCCGCGTTCACCATAAATTAAGCAGTTGCGGAACACATATCGAACATATAGTGTCCGTTCATGATTTGTTTCGAGGATGTAGCGGCTTAGTGCCGGCTTCATCGTGTCGGAATCGAACGACATCAACCGGGGGACTTTGGTCGAGATGTTGACGCGCAAACAATACGAGCTTCTGCGGTTCATCAGCGAACGTCTGAAGGAAAGCGGCGTGCCGCCGTCCTTCGACGAGATGAAGGATGCGCTCGACCTGCGCTCGAAGTCAGGCATCCATCGCCTGATCACTGCGCTCGAGGAGCGCGGCTTCATTCGCCGCCTGCCCAACCGCGCCCGTGCCATCGAGGTGATCAAGCTGCCCGAGCTCCAGGCCGCCGCCGGCAATCGCCGTGGCTTCACCCCGAGCGTGATCGAGGGCAATCTCGGCAAGGTGCGCGCGAGCTCCAGCCCGCCCGCGGACGAGGGCGAGCGCCCCGTCGCGGTGCCCGTGATGGGCCGCATCGCCGCCGGCACGCCGATCGAGGCGCTGCAGACCCGCAGCCATACCATCAGCGTGCCGCCGGACATGCTCGGCTCGGGCGAGCACTACGCGCTCGAAGTGCGCGGCGATTCGATGGTCGAGGCCGGCATCCTCGACGGCGACATGGCGCTGATCCAGCGCAACGAGACCGCAAATACCGGCGACATCGTGGTGGCATTGATCGACGACGAGGAGGCCACGCTCAAGCGCTTCCGCCGCCGCGGCGCCTCGATCGCGCTTGAGCCCGCCAATGCCGCCTACGAGGTCCGCATTCTTCCGCCGAACCGCGTGAAGATCCAGGGCAAGCTGATCGGGCTTTACCGGAAGTACTGATACGGGAAACATCAAGCGCCGCGCGCGTTTCGATCGGCATCGGCGATCCAGGATCGGAGCGGATACTTGTCCGCTCCGGCTGGACGGTTTCTCTGGTTCTGCGCCGGCTGTCCGGTCCATCCTCCCGCGCGACATTCGCCCGCGCAGGCGCACAGCAATCTCGCTCTGCTTCACCGGTAGAGTTGTGCCGGCAGTGCTGATAGCTCCGGCCGAATGCAAGGACGCGAGGTTTGTTCCTATCGAATCCGGGAAAGATAATGTGATCGCGCGCTGCGGACGCGAGCCGCAGATTTGCCCATAACCGAGCAGAGCGTTGTATGCTTCCACTCTGATAGAGGCCTGCGCCTCGAAAGAGACGCGGGTCGCTATCCCAGCATGAGGAGCACCCGATGTGTGACTACAGCCTGCATGCCGTCGCGACGCGCCCCGCCGAAGTCGGCGAGACGATCGTCACGACAACCTTCCGCGGCACCTCGACGCGCGGTTTCGCTTCCGAAGCCGATCCCTCCGTCGCGGTCTGTCTGCTGCCGGGGACGGAGCTCGCTTTCGCCGACAATGTCCGCTACGACAACCGCTGGATCTGGACGCGCACCGTGAACTCTCGCGTCGGCAAGTTCGGCAAGATCGACCCGCACATTCCCGATCGCCATCATGACGCGATCGAATTCCCCGACGGCAAATACGTGCTGGTGACGCAGCTCGTCGAAGGCCAGCGCGCGACCGTGCTGCAATTGCCGGTGACGCAGCCGGTGCCCGAGCGCGAGCACAAGCCGCAGATCGTCGCCGAGACGCGGCCGCCCACGATCACGCGCTTGCCGATCGGCTGACGCCCTGCGCCCGACGGGGCGAGGCCCGGATTGAAATTACCGTCGCCGGCCGAGGCCGGCGAGCCCGGTGAGTTTGTGTTTCAGGACATTCGATCGGCGAGCCTCCGCGCCTCGTCGCCGCACGAAGTTTGAGCCGTCCTGCCTGAATTTTGAACGTCCGCTCCGCAGCCAGATGACCGATGCTGCAATGGCTTGAGGCGGCGGACAGGCTCCATGAAGACCTTCATTCGCGTCGTTGAACTCTGGGTACCCGACCGGGCGCGCATGCGGCTGGAATTCGGCGGCGGCCTCTACGACGAAGGGCTGTCCGCGTTCAAGGCCGTCAGCGAAGAGCTGCACTTCGGATATGACGAGGGACTTCCAGGCAAGGCCTGGGCCTGTGCCCACCCCGTCATCCTCACGAAATTCGCCAACTCCTATTTCAAGCGGACCGATCAGGCCGTTGCGGCCGGCCTCACCTGTGGCGTGGCGGTGCCGGTGTTCGCGGGCGAATTCCTGCAAGCCGTGCTGGTGCTGTTCTGCGGCGACGACGAGGCGCATGTCGGCGCGATCGAGCTCTGGCACAACGATCCTGATCTCTCGCATGAGATGGGGCTCGTCGATGGCTATTACGGCACGGCGGACATGTTCGAATTCAACTCCCGCCACACCAGATTTCCGCGCGGATTCGGCCTGCCCGGACGTACATGGAAGGCGGGCCTGCCGCTGATCATCAAGGACCTGCACGACGCCAAGAGCTTCCTGCGCTGGGAGGACGCCGCCAAGGTCGGGATCAATCTCGGCGTAGGCGTGCCCTATCGAACCGGCACCGACCAGACCTGGGTCATGACATTCCTCTCCGCGCAGGCAACGCCGATTGCGCGACGCTTCGAGATCTGGGTCCCGAACGAGGCCCGTTCGGCGCTGGTCTTTCGCGCCGGCGATTGCAGCGCGCAGATCGACCTTGCCGCACGCTATGCGGCGCAGTCCATCGCCAGGGGCGAAGGCAGCATCGGCGGCGCCTGGGCCGTCGGCATGCCCGCGCTCAACGACGAGCTCACCCGTGACGGCTCGATCGCCGGCTCCGAAGCCCGCGCAGCCGGGCTGAGCCGAATGGTGGCCCTGCCGGTCATCGGCGACGCAAGGCTTAGCGCCGTGCTGGCTTGGTATTTGTAATCGCCCGCGTCAATCGTCGGCCTGCAAGTCGGCCTCCGACGGCGTTGCGTCCCGGTTGCGGGGCACGGCCGTCTTCGGCACGAGGCTGCCGTCGAAATCTCCCTCGCCGGCGCCGGCCGGCAACCAGGGACGGCTTGCCCCTCGCGCCCTCACCGCCTGCACCGAAAAACCCTCTCCGCTTCGCGTCAAGGCCAGCGCGCCCTGGCTGGCAAGACGCGCCCGATCGACCACCATCGCCGCGCAATCGGACGGCGCGGGCCGCGCCGTCACCACCAGCGCGGCGCGGCTGCAATCATCGGCCAGCGCGTCGATGCGCGTCGCCAACGCGATCAGCCTTCCGTCCGCGAGCGGCGCCACGCAGCCGGTCTCGTCACACGACACCCCACTCGCCAACGAGGCGTTGCCGGCATCGCGCGGATCGGCATCGGCAGCCAACCACTCCTTCAGCAGGAAGCTGTCCTTGCTGGCGCGGATCACCTGCAAGCGCCCATCCCCGCCCCGGATCGCGACGCTCGCGCCATCCCCGGCAATCAGGATATCGGGCTGCCGCACCGACAGTCCCCAGAGGATCGCTGCCAGCAGCACCAGGGCGCCGGACCAGCGCAAGGGCGTGCGCAACAGGCCCATCACGATGAGCCCGAGGCTCGCTGCGATCAGCGGCGCGATCCCGAAGGCGGGAATGCGGCCGACGGCGCCCGGCAGGGCCGCCACCCAGCGCGCGACCAGGACCATCCACTCGATGCCGATCCCCATCACCCACCAGAACACGCCGTCGAGCCCGAAGGGCGCCGCGAGCAGCCCCAACAGCCCGGCCGGCATCACCAGCGCCGAGACCACCGGCATGGCGCCGAGATTGGCGAGCACGCCGTATGGGGTCACGCGATGGAAGTGGAAGGCGGCGTATGGCGTGGTCGCGAGCCCCGCGATCAGCGAGGCCAGGAACAGCATCGCGATCTCCCGGCCGCCCCACAACGCGATCCGCGCAGTCGCGGAATGATCGGGCGATGCGAGCAGGTTCGGCATGCCGATCTGCACCAGCGCCACCAGCCCGAGCGTTGCCGCAAACGACATCTGGAAGCTTGGATGCACCAACGCCTCCGGCGCGACCGCAAGCACGATCAGCGCGGCAACCGCCAGCGTGCGGAAGGTGATGGCGCGGCGGTCGACCATCACTGCGATCAGCACCACCGCCGTCATGAAGAACGATCTTTGCGTCGCAACCTCCGCGCCCGACAGCAACAGGTAGAACGCGGCCGCGACCAGCGCCGCGGCGGCCGACCATTTCTTGATGGCAGAGCCGGCCGCCAGCCCCGGGATCAAGGCCAGCAGCGCGCGCACCGCGAAGAAGACGACGCCGGCGACGACCGCCATGTGATAGCCGGAGATCGACAGCACATGGCCGAGTCCCGAGACGAACATGGCATCGTTCACGGGCGCGGTGATCGCATCGCGCCGCCCCGTGAGCAGCGCCGTCGCAATCGCGCGGTTGTCGCCTTCGAGCGTTGCGCGGATGCGCGCGTCGATCGCGTCGCGCAGGCCCTGCATGAAGGCGGCATAGCGCAGCCGCAGGCCGCCGCCATCCGGCGGTGTGGACGCCGTGATCGCGCCCATCACGAAGCCGGAGGCGCCGATGCCCTGGAAGAACATGTCGCGCGAGAAATCATAGCTGCCGGGGCGCACCGGCGAGATCGGCGGCATCAGCCGCGCCTTCAATTGCACGAAGCTGCCGACCTCCGGCGCCGTGCCCTTGCGCACCGAGAGGCGGACGCGCTCGAGCTTGACGTCGCTGCGCTGCGCCTCCATCGCGCTGACGCGCAGCACGAAACGGTCGGTGCGCTCGCGGATGTCGCGCGCTTCCACGAAGCCCGACAGCGACACCGAATAGAGCGGTTTTGCCAAAACGGTGTGCGCGATACGCGCGGTCTTCCAGGTCGCCACGGCAAAACCAGCCGCGACCGCCGCGAGCATGATGGCGGGCGCAAACAGCCGGCTCCGCCGGAGCAGCACCGCGCCGAGCATTAGCGCGATGGCTGTGGCGGCAACCACCCACAGCACCGGCTCATGATCGGCGGCGAAATAAAGCGCAATGCCGCCGCCGAAGGCGACCGGCACCCACGGCAACAGCCGGCCAGGCCCGGCCTCGCCCCGAGCCCATTGGCGCAGCGTCTCGATGATCGCCGGCCAGATGCCAAAGCCCACCGGCGCAAAACCGCCGGCCGCGCGGCCGACCGGCCACGTCCCGGCAACTCCCTGGGACCGTCCTGGCCGGCCCGGCTCCGCCATTCCCCTGCACCTTACGATACGCGACGGCTGCGGAGGCTACCGGACCGTGCGGCTGCACGAATAGCGGTACGGATCGGGAACAGGCGAAGAGCGCCCTACTTTTCTCCGGGCTGGCGCCCGTTGCTAGATCAGCGGCGCCTGCGAGGAGGCGTGGTGATTGACGATCTTCCACTCGCCGTCCTCGCGGATGATGACCCAGCTCATCTTGACGACGAGATCATCCCGCTCGCCCGCGAGATCGAACGTGATGGTCGCGGCCATGTTGATCAGATCAGGGCCGGCCTGCGCGGCGTGCACATCGGAGAACGCGGCGCTTGGCCTGCGCCAGCGCGGCAGGCCGTTGAAGTATTCGGCGACGCCGTCCCGGCCGCGATAGAGCTTCGGGTTGGAGCCGAAGAAGAATGCGTCCTTCGCATAGAGCGAGGACAGCGCGGCCGCATCGAGCGTCGCGAAGCCGGCGCACCATTTCGCGATGATGGCGGAAACGATGGCGTCGGCCTCGCTGCTCATGTCCTGCTCAGCCCTTCTCAACCCTTGGCGACTTCCTTCGCGAACGTGTCGCGCAGACCGATCGTGCGCGAGAACACCGGCTTGCCGGGCGTCGAGTCCTTGTCACGCACGAAATAGCCCTGGCGCTCGAACTGCATCGGCTCGGTCGAATTGCTCTCCGCAACGGACGCCTCGACCCGCGCATCGGCGAGGATCTCCAGCGAGTTCGGGTTGAGATCGGTCGCGAAGTTCGAGGCATCCGGGCTCGGATTGGCGAACAGCTGGTTGTAGATGCGGATCTCCGCCGGCTTGGAGGCCGCCGCCGGCAGCCAGTGCATGGTCGCCTTGACCTTGCGGCCGTCGGGCGCGTTGCCGCCCTTGGTCGCGGGATCATAGGTGCAGCGCAGCTCCACCACCTCACCCTTGTCGTTCTTGATCACGCCGGTACACTTGACGAAATAGGCATAGCGCAGCCGCACCTCGTTGCCAGGCGACAGGCGGAAGAACTTCTTCGGCGGGTTCTCCATGAAGTCGTCCTGCTCGATATAGAGCTCACGGCCGAACGTGATCTTCCGCGTGCCGGCCGAGGGATCGTCGGGATGATTGATCGCCTCGAGCTCCTCGGTCTGCCCTTCCGGATAATTCTCGATCACCACCTTGAGCGGCTTCAAGACCGCCATGCGCCGCTGCGCCGTGCGGTTCAGCTCCTCGCGGATGCAGAACTCCAGCATGCCGACATCGACCACGCTGTTGGCTTTGGCGACGCCGATGCGCTTGACGAACTCGCGAAGTGCAGCCGGCGGCACGCCGCGGCGACGCATGCCCGCCATGGTCGGCATGCGCGGATCGTCCCAGCCCGCGACATGGCCGTCGCGGACGAGCTGGGTCAGCACGCGCTTGGACAGCAGCGTATAGGTGAGATTCAGCCGCGCGAATTCGTACTGATGCGGCTGTGAGGGCACCGGCAGCTTCTCGATGAACCAGTCGTAGAGCGGTCGGTGGTCCTCGAACTCCAGCGTGCAGATCGAATGCGTGATGCCTTCGATGGCATCCGACTGGCCGTGGGCATAGTCGTAGCTCGGGTAGATGCACCATGCGTTGCCGGTGCGCGGATGGTGCGCATGCAGGATGCGGTACAGCACTGGGTCGCGCAGATTGATGTTGCCCGCGGCCATGTCGATCTTGGCCCGCAGCACGCGCGCGCCGTTGGGGAATTCGCCCGCCTTCATGCGGCGGAACAGGTCGAGGTTCTCCTCCACGGAGCGTTCGCGGAACGGCGAATTCTTGCCGGGCTCGGTCAACGTGCCGCGCGAGAGGCGGATCTCCTCCTGGGTCTGGTCGTCGACATAAGCGAGGCCGTCGCGGATCAGCTGCTCCGCCCATTCGTACAGGCGGTCGAAATAGTCCGAGGCGAAGAACAGGTTCTTGCCCCAGTCAAAGCCGAGCCAGCGCACGTCGGCCTGGATTGAATCGATATATTCCTGCTCTTCCTTGACCGGGTTGGTGTCGTCGAAGCGCAGGTGGCAGCGGCCCGGAAACTCCTGGGCGACGCCGAAGTTGAGTGCGATCGACTTGGCGTGGCCGATATGCAAGTAGCCGTTCGGCTCCGGCGGGAACCGGGTCACGATCTCCTTGTATTTGCCCTGATCGAGGTCGGCCTGGATGATGTCACGAATGAAATCGCGCCCAACCTCAGCTGCCACCGGTTCTGTCATTACGAAAATCCTGTAGGGAAATCAGCGGTCCTTCTGCCAAATTCGCGTGGCCGCGCCAAGAGCTTACAAGAGCTTAAGCAAGGCCTGCCGGGTCCGCCGTCGCCCTTTAGTTATGTCCCGTTCCTGCTATACACCACCGCCTCCAATGCATAGGCCCTGCCAAGAATGTCCGATTCCGTCGTCACGCGCTTCGCTCCCTCGCCGACCGGCTTCCTCCATATCGGGGGCGCCCGCACGGCGCTGTTCAACTGGCTCTATGCCAAGAAGCACGGCGGCAAGATGCTGCTGCGGATCGAGGATACCGATCGGGAACGCTCCACGGAGGCGGCGATCGGCGCCATCCTCGACGGGCTGAAGTGGCTCGAGCTCGGCTGGGACGGCGAGGTCATCTACCAGTTCGCCCGCGCCGCCCGGCACCGCGAGGTTGCCGAGCAGCTGCTCGCCGATGGCAAGGCCTACCGCTGCTACGCCACCGCCGAAGAGCTCGCCGCCATGCGCGAGAAGGCGCGCAGCGAGGGGCGCACCCGCCTCTATGACGGCATGTGGCGCGACCGCGACGCGGCGACGGCTCCGAGCGACGTCAAGCCCACCATCCGCCTGCGCGCGCCGCAGACCGGCGAGACCGTGATCGAGGACCAGGTCCAGGGCCGCGTGGTCTGGCAGAACGAGAACCTCGACGATCTCGTCCTGCTGCGCGGAGACGGCAACCCGACCTACATGCTCGCCGTGGTGGTCGACGACCACGACATGGGCGTCACCCATGTGATCCGCGGCGACGACCACCTGATCAACGCCGCGCGCCAGAAGCAGATCTACGATGCGATGGGCTGGGAGCTGCCCAGCATGTCCCATATTCCGCTGATCCACGGCCCGGACGGCTCGAAACTCTCCAAGCGGCACGGCGCGCTCGGCGTCGATGCCTACCGCGCGATGGGGTACCTGCCGGCTGCGCTGCGCAACTACCTGGTCCGGCTCGGCTGGAGCCACGGCGACCAGGAGATCTTCTCGACCGAGGAGATGATCGACGCGTTCGATCTCGGCAGCGTCGGCCGCGCCGCCGCCCGCTTCGATTTCGCCAAGCTGGAAAACCTCAACGGGCACTACATCCGCCACGCCGACGATCAATCGCTCGTGAAGATGTTCGAGGACGTGCTCGACCACGTCGTGCCGAGCCGCGACGAGATCAAGGCCAAGTTAAACGACACCACGCGCGCGCAGCTGCTCAAGGCCATGCCGGCGCTCAAGGAGCGCGCCAAGACATTGATCGAGCTGATCGACGGCGCCCATTTCATCTTCGCCGACCGGCCGCTGGCGCCGGATCCCAAGGCGCAGGCGCTGTTGACGCCCGAGAACCGCAAGCTGATCGGCCAGCTTCATTCCGCGCTGGAGAAAGTCGAGACGTGGAGCGGCGCCACCACGGAAGCGGCGCTACGCGCCTTTGCCGAGGAAAATAGTCTCAAGCTCGGCGCGGTCGCCCAGCCGCTTAGGGCGGCGCTCACCGGACGGACGACGTCCCCTGGTATATTTGAGGTTTTGGAGGTGCTTGGACGCCAGGAAAGCCTCGGCCGGCTTAGGGATCAGTCTACGACGTAAGTCGACCATGCGTGCGGCGATCTTGCAGCGCACATAGCAATAATATACCCATCTCCCCCACATTCTGGAACATCCGGCCTGCCCCCATGGTCGCCCTGGGGGTCTCCGGCTCCGGCCCGTCTCACCACACATCGGGGACCTCTGATGGACGCAAAAGAAAGCCCAAAGACCGCGACGCTGACGGTCGGAAACAAGAATTTCGATCTTCCGATCCTCAGCGGCAGCGTCGGGCCTGACGTCATCGATATCGGCAAGCTCTACGGCCAGTCCGGCCTGTTCACCTACGATCCGGGCTTTACCTCGACCGCGAGCTGCCAGTCCAAGATCACCTATATCGACGGCGACGCGGGCGTGCTGGAATACCGCGGCTACCCGATCGAGCAGCTCGCCGAGCATGGCGACTTCCTGGAGACCTGCTACCTCCTGCTCTACGGCAACCTGCCGACCGCCGCGCAGAAGAAGGATTTCGACTACCGCGTGACCCATCACACGATGGTGCACGAGCAGATGGCCCGCTTCTTCCAGGGCTTCCGCCGCGATGCCCATCCGATGGCGATCATGGTTGCCGCCGTCGGCGCCCTCGCCGCGTTCTATCACGATAGCACCGACATCAACGATCCGAAGCAGCGCATGATCGCCTCCATGCGCATGATCGCGAAGATCCCGACGCTGGCTGCGATGGCCTACAAATACACCGTCGGCCAGCCCTTCGTTTATCCGAAGAACTCGCTCGGCTTTGCCGAGAACTTCCTGAACATGTGCTTCGCGGTGCCTTGCGAAGACTACAAGGTCAGCCCGGTGCTCGCCGACGCGCTGGAGAAGATCTTCATCCTGCACGCCGACCACGAGCAGAACGCCTCGACCTCGACGGTGCGCATCGCCGGCTCCTCGGGCGCCAACCCGTTCGCCTGCATCGCGGCCGGCATCGCCTGCCTCTGGGGCCCGGCCCATGGCGGCGCCAACGAAGCCGCGCTGAACATGCTCTATCAGATCGGCACGGTCGACAAGATCCCCGAGTTCATCGCCAAGGTGAAGGACAAGAATTCCGAAGTCCGCCTGATGGGCTTCGGCCACCGGGTCTACAAGAACTACGATCCGCGCGCCAAGATCATGCAGAAGATGTGTCATGCCGTGCTCAAGGAGACCGGCCATGGCGACGATCCGATGCTGAAGGTGGCGATGGAGCTCGAGAAGATCGCGCTCAGCGACCAGTACTTCATCGACCGCAAGCTCTACCCGAACGTGGACTTCTATTCGGGCATCACGCTGAAGGCGATGGGCTTCCCGGTCTCGATGTTCACCGTGCTGTTCGCGGTCGCCCGCACCGTCGGCTGGATCAGCCAGTGGAGCGAGATGATCGAGGATCCCCAGCAGAAGATCGGCCGCCCGCGCCAGCTCTACACCGGCGTCGCCAAGCGCGATTACGTGCCGATCGACAAGCGCTAACGTCAGGCCATCACGCTTTCGCAGCGGCGCCATCGCAAGATGGCGCCGTTTTGTTTTGCGCCCGCACTTTCCTCGTGCTGCCGCGCACAACAACAAGTCCATGCTCACGGCGGCAAGCGCCTTGACAGCCGAAATGCTCCGCGCGCATTCTTACTCTAAGTAAGAATGACGACAGGGATGGAAATGCCGGAGCAGCCGAGAAGTCGGCGGCAGACGCGCGCTGCCATTTTGACTCATCTGCTTCAGTCGGGCGGCTCGTTTCGTCCGCCACTGGCCAAGGCCGTGCGTCTGTCGGAAGCGAGCCTGTCGCGCATCCTGCTTGACCTGAAGGCCGAAGGCCTGATCGAGGAGGTGCGGCGCCCTGCCCCTTACGTCGGCGGCCCGACCGGTCTCGTGTCGCTGGACCACGCGGTGGCGCTGGCAGCCTTCGAGCTGACGACGCAGCGGCTCAGCGTCGGGGTCGGCGGCCTGTCGGGTGAGCTGCACTACACCGAGCGTGTGCCGCTCCCGAAGACGCCTGACGTCGAGACCGTCGGCCGGGCATTTCGCGAAGCGATGACGTTGTTGCGCGACTGGACGCGGCGCCGCCGGATCACCCTCTCGCAGATCGGCGTCTCGATTCCCGGCCTCGGCCGTCTCAGCATATCGGCCAATCCGATCATTCCCTGCGACGTCGCTCGCATCAGCGACATGTTCGGCGAGATGTTCGCCGGCGTGCCGCTCGAATTCACCAATTCGGTCGTCGCGCATGCCACCTTTAACCGCTGCCGCACGGAAAACTACCCGTTCAACGACACGCATCTGTTCGTGCTCGTCAGCCACGGCGTCGCCGGCGCCTGGATGGATGATCCGGCCGAGACCGATGCTCTGCAGCCGATCGAGCTCGGCCACATGGTGTTCGGGCCTGACGGACCGCGCTGCCGCTGCGGACATCACGGCTGCGTCGAGGCCTATACGTCGATTCCCGCGCTGGCTGCGCTTCTCGGCGTTTCCGAGACCGAGCTGCTCCAGCTCGGCAACGAATGGGTCAACACGGTCCCGATCTCATCGCGCGTGCGGCAGGATTTGCGCCGTCGGCTGTTCCGGCTCGGCCTTGCGATCGGCAATACGCTGAACGTCAAGCCGTGCGGCGGCGTTGCAATCAGCGGCTGGCCGTCGCTTCTCGCTGAAGAGGATCGGCAAGCACTGGTCGATGGCATCGACGCCTGCCTGCTGGGCGGACGCAAACTGGCGCAGGTCTCCCTCGCCTTCGTGCCGCCGTCGACCGGCAACGATCCGCAGGCTGCGCTCGCCTTCGCCGCCTTTTGTCTCGCCAGCCGTGGCGGCATGCCCGCGGCATCGACGGAGGCGGCCTGACATGCGCTGAGCCCAAACGGCCTATAAAGCGCGAAAGATTTCACACCGGGAGGAACTGCCATGCCGATCACAACAACAAGGCGTCGTCTGCTCGCTGGCTCCGCTGCCGCGCTCGCATTTCCGCACCTTGCCCGCGCGCAAGGCGCGGCCAAGCCGCGACTGACCGCGATCTCGCAATGGTCGGCGGGCAGCGACGGGGCGGCCATTACGGCGCTCGGCAAGAAATTCGAGGAGAAGGGCGGCGTTTGGCAGCACTCGCCCGTCCCCGGCTTCACCACCGAGATGATGAACAAGCTGCGCGCGCAGATCATGGCCGGCGATCCGCCGGCTTGCTCGCAGCTCAAGGGGCCCGAGATTGCGGCCTGGTCGAAGATTGCGCCCACCGTAAATCTCGATGCCCTCGTCGCGGCCGCCGGCTACGAGAAGGTTGTCGCTCCGGACCTTGCAAAGCTGCACAAGCCCGGCGGCAAATGGATTGCGCTGCCGCTACAGATCTACAGCACCAACATGCTCTTCCTGTCCAAGCGCGCGATGGACAAGGCGAAGGCGGACAAGGTCCCCGTCACCTGGGCCGACTTCAACGACCTCGCCGAAAAGATGAAGGCGGGCGGAGTCGCTTCTCCCATCGCCAATGGCGGCACCCGCCCGGACGACGGACAGAAATTCGAGGCGGCTCTCGCGGGCATCAGTCCGCTCGCCTATCGCGCGGCCATCATGAATCTCGAGAAGAAGGCCCTCGAGGGTCCGGAGATCAAGGCCGCGTTCGCCCAGGTGCGCAAGATCGCCGACTGGATGGACCCCAACGTCGGCGCCCAGCATTTCTCGACCAACCTGAAGCGCTTCATCGACGGCGACATGGGCATGATGATCATGGGCGGATGGGCGCAGGGCGTGTTGCGCAATGCCGGATTCAAGCTCGAGGACTTCATGATTGCGCCAGGCCCGAGCGACAACGGCAAGCCGGTCTTCCTGTTGAATGCCGACGCCTTCATCTTCTGGCAGCGCAAGGAGGCGGACCTGCAAGCCGGCCAGACCCTGATGGCTCAGCTCGTCATGGATCCGGCGATCCAGACCATGTACTCGCAGATCACCGGCTCCATCCCCGTGCGCACTGACGTCGATCTATCAGGCGAAGGCTGGTCGGAGGGGCAACGAACAACCTCGAAGGCCTTGAAGGAGGCCATCGCCAGCAATCAGGCCGTCCTCAGCATGGCGCACAACATGGCGCAGGAAAACGGAATGACCGCGGCGATGATCGACGTAATCACGGAGTACGTGAAGAACAAGACGATCAAGCCGGAGCAGGCAGCCACCCGCCTCGCCGAGGCCGTCGAGGGCGCGCGTTGAGCAATGCCGCCACGATGAGGCCGGGCCGGCCGGCTCTTCCCGAATGGGTGCGCCGGCTGCCCGAATATCTGACGATCTGGGTGCCGCTGCTGCTGTCGGCGGCGCACCTCGTCTCGTTTTCGCTCTGGACGATCTGGATCTCGTTCACGCCGTCCACCCTCGTTCCCGTTGCGGGCTGGGTCGGCTTGCGCAACTACACGGCGGTCACGGCATCGCGCAACTGGCAAATCGCCTTCGACAATTTGCTGCTGTTCGGCAGCGCTTTCGTGCTGCTGAGCGCAGCGACCGGCCTCATCCTCGCGATCCTGCTCGATCAGCGCATTCGTGGCGAGAACGTGCTGCGCTCCATCTTCCTCTATCCCCTGGCGGTGTCCTTCGTGGTCACCGGCACGGTCTGGAGCTGGCTGCTCAATCCCGGTCTCGGGATCCAGAAGCTGGTGCACGACCTCGGCTGGACCTCCTTTAAGTTCGACTGGCTGATCGACCGCGACATGGCGATCTGGACCATTGTCATCGCCGCGATCTGGCAATCCTGCGGCTTTGCCATGGCGCTGTTCCTTGCCGGCCTTCGCTCGGTCGATCCCGACATCATCAAGGCCGCGCAGATCGACGGCGCGGGACCGGTCCGAACCTACCGGCGTATCATCCTGCCGTCGCTGTGGCCGATCACGGTCACCGTCGTGGTGATCCAGTTGCAGTTCGCGATCTCGACCTTCGACCTCGTGCGCGCGCTCACCAACGGCGGACCGGGAATCGCGACCCAGCTGCCGGCACTCGTCGTCTACGACCTGATGTTCCAGCGCAGCCTGCTCGGCCGCGGCGCGGCGGCGGCCGTGCTGATGTTGCTCATTCTTCTCGCGGTGCTGCTGCCCTATGCGGCGTGGCGATACATCCAGCGACGGCGAGGCGCCTATGCCTGACCGCAGCTTCGCACCGACCCGGATCCTGATCTATCTCGCCGTCTTCTTGATCGCCGCGGCCTGGCTCGCGCCGCTCGTGGTCGTGGTGCTGAACTCGCTGCGGACCAACGAGGAGATCGCGCAGGGATCGATGATCGGCTGGCCGCAGCATCTGGCCTGGAGCAACTACGCCGCAGCCTGGAGCGGCTTCTGTGTCGCCGAGACCTGCGCCGGCATCCGGCCCTACATGCTGAACTCCGCGCTGGTCACGATTCCCGCCACGATCTTCTCCACCCTGCTCGGCGCAATCGCCGGTTACGCCGTCTCGCTCTGGCGCTTCCGAGGCGACAACTGGATCTATGGCATCGTGACGCTTGGCCTGTTCCTCCCCCAGCAGATGCGCCTGCTGCCCTGGACCATCGTGCTGCGGGACGTCGGCCTCATCAACACCCTGACCGGCCTCGTGCTGATTCACACCATTCAGGGGCTCTCATTCACCACGCTGTTCTGCCGGAATTATTATGTCGCCATTCCCCATGAACTGATCAGGGCCGCCCGCATCGACGGCGCCGGCTTCTTCCGCATCTTCTGGCGCATCATCCTGCCGCTCTCAGGTCCCATCCTGATCGTCACGGTGATCTGGCAGTTCACCCATATCTGGAACGAGTTCCTCTATGGCGTGACGTTCACCACCGGCCAGCAGCAGCCCGTCACCGCAGCGCTTATCGCGCTGTCCGCCGCCGTCGCGGATATCCCGCAGCATGGCGTGCAGAGCGCAGCGGTGATCATCGCCGCGCTGCCCACGCTGTTGATCTACCTGCTCGGCGGCAAGTACTTCGTCCGCGGCCTGACTGCCGGGGCCGTGAAATGATGGAGTTGTCATGGCAGCACTGAGCATTCGCGCCCTGTCCAAGCGTTACGCCAATCTGGAGGTGCTGAAGGACATCGCGCTCGACATCGAGAGCGGCGAGTTCACCGTGCTGGTCGGCCCGTCCGGCTGCGGCAAGTCCACCCTGCTCAACATCGTCGCCGGGCTCGACCGCCCGAGCGCGGGAACGATCGAAATCGGCGGCCGCGTCGTCAATGACGTCGCGCCGAAGGACCGCGACATCGCCATGGTGTTCCAATCCTACGCGCTCTATCCCTCGATGACCGTGCGCCAGAACATCACCTTCGGCATGGAATGCCGTCACGTTCCCAAAGCCGAGCAGGACGCTGCGGTCGGCAACGTCGCAAAACTGCTCCAGATCGAGCCGCTGCTCGGCCGCAAGCCCTCGCAATTGTCCGGCGGCCAGCGCCAGCGAGTGGCGATGGGACGCGCGCTGGTGCGCAATCCCCTACTCTTCCTGTTCGACGAACCGCTCTCCAATCTCGATGCCAAGCTGCGCGTCGAGATGCGGATGGAGATCAAGCGCCTGCATCAGCGCATCGGCGCCACCATCGTCTATGTCACCCACGACCAGATCGAGGCGATGACGATGGCGACGCGGATCGCCGTGATGCATCAGGGCAGCGTGCAGCAATTCGCCGATCCCGACACCGTGTACCGCTATCCCGCCAATCTGTTCGTCGCACGCTTCATGGGCTCGCCGCCGATGAACACCATGCCGGCGCGGCTCGAGGCCGAAAATGACGGTCCGGTCGTCGTGATCGGCGCGGGACGGCCCGACGAGCTTCGTCTGCGCCTTACGGGGTACGACGCCGCAGCACGCTTTGTCGGGCGCAAGGTGGTGTTCGGAATCAGGCCGGAATGCATCGCTGAGGGGAGCCGCACGTTTTCCAGCGAAGCGCCTGTCCTCGTCGAGGCGCCGGTGGAGCTGGTCGAGCCCACCGGTGCCGAGACGATGGTGCTCCTGCGGCTCGGCGGCGAGCCCGCGATGGCACGAGTCTCGCCGGATATCCGCCCCGCGCCCGGCACGTCCGCCGCCTTCGCGCTCGACACCCGCCGCATTTGCCTGTTCGACCCCGAGACGGAGCGCCTGATCGCATGACGAAGACGACCTATTCCAGCCTAGCCGGCAGCGTGGTGCTGATCACCGGAGGCGCCAGCGGCATCGGCGCCGCCTTCGTCCGGGCCTTCGCGGGCCAAGGCGCCCGGGTCGCCTTCTTCGACATCGATAAGGACGCCGGCGAAGCCCTGGTGCGGGAAATAGCGGCCTCGTCCGGGCCTGGGCCGCTGTTCGTGCCCTGCGATCTCCTCGACATCGATGCCCTGCGCAGCGCGATGGCAGAAGCCCGCCGCTCGCTTGGCGACGCCGCCGTTCTCGTCAACAACGCCGCCAACGATCAGCGCCAGACTCTCGCCGAGGTCACGCCGTCCGAGTTCGACTGGATGATCGGCGTCAATCTCAAGCACGTCTTCTTCGCGGCACAAGCGGTGGTGCCACAGATGCAGGCGCGCGGCGGCGGCTCGATCATCAACATGTCCTCGATCGCCTGGATGCGCGGCGCGCCGGCGCTGCCGGTCTATGCCGCGGCGAAAGCGGCGATCGTCGGCTTCACCAACTCGCTGGCGCGCTCCGTCGGTCCCGACCGCATTCGCGTCAACGCGATCGCGCCGGGCATGGTCATCACCGAGCGCCAGCGCAGGCTGTGGTATCCGGACGATCGGGTCATCGCCGAGATACGCTCGCGCCAGGCGGTGCCCGATGCGGTAACGCCCGAAGACATTGCCAATATGGCACTGTTCCTCGCCTCCGACGAAAGCCAGCGCATCACCAGCCAGTGTTTCAGGGTTGATGGCGGACTCGCCTAGGCCGGTGCGCATAAGACCGTTCGAGTGCCCTTTGCTTAGCCCTACGTGACGTTCGACAATAGTGATTGGAACTAGGAAACCTTGGGAGGTTCGCGCGTTTAGGGGCCGGAGCAAGCCGTGGAGGAGAAGCATGCGAACAGCAATTCTCGCATTGATTGTAGTTGCCGGAAGCGCAATGAGCTTCCAAGCAACGGCCCAACAGCAAAAGGCCGCACCCAGTGAGCAAACCAAGGAGGAGATGAAGCGCGACGTGGACCGGGAGCTCAAGGCTGGCCAGCCCAACGAGCAGATGCAGCGCGATGCGGACAAAGGGATCAAGACCCGCAACTCCGGAGAGTCCGGATACGTGGCCGATCAAGACAAGCCGGCCGCTTCGGCGCATCCTCCGGGCCGACCGGGAAGTGAGCAGACCACGGGTTCGGGTAGCCAGACCGGCACTCCGAAATAGAACACTCGGCCTGCTCTGCGTCTACGGCGAGTTGCGCGGGCGCCGGAAGTGGCCAATTCACGGGTCGCATGCGGTCCCGGGTTAGCGTGTCGTCCGCCTGGTTGCCGCCCAAATGTCCTCCCGGGGTCAGTATGTCGCGCTCAGTGTACGCGTGGAGCGAGACCCCGCGGGCAAGTGGCGGGCCGTCATAGGGCGCACAAGCGCCAGTCGAGGCAAGGACGGCCTCCGCGTTCTGTCCACCGCCGATAGCCGACATCCAAGCTGCCTCAAATTATCCGGCTAAGGGCCACGGTGCGACCTGGAGCGGGATGTTACTCTATGAACAGCAGTCCCCTCTTCTTATCGCCGTCAAACGTATTTACAGCGTCGAACAGCCGCTTCCGTTCGACTAGCCACGGCTGGAAATCGAAATTGACATCGAGCACGAAAACGAGGTCTTCGGCTTCGAAATAGCCTCCAATTGGGGAATGGTGTCCACTACCAGCACCAAAAATATGAGCGCGATCGAAATTCACGATGTAACGTCGCCGCGGATCGTTGGAGCGACGGAGATGCTCCAGAAACTGGTTTTCGCTGAGATCGCGCAAGACAGTAACTTTCCGGCTGGTGTTGGACTGGGCGACGTTGGCCAGTTCGTCAAGCGTGAGCCCCATAATGCATACGCCTGTCCAGCAACTCCACGTCCCGGCCAGCACCTTGCCTTCCGTCCTTGCCGCCTCGCCAAGGGACCGATACGCATTTGCAACAGCGGCAGGTCCGCAGCGAGAGCCATTTGACTGCCAATCAACGTGTCCTTCAAATGTTGCTGCCACGGGCAGGTGCCACGCACGCTCAATAAGCTCCGGAGTACGTGTGACCGATGAGGCTATGGCTTCTGATGGCACGTGCGATTGATTGACCACCAGGGCCCCGGCACACACCAGACTCAGGGCAATCACCAAGCTGCTGATGCTTACGCGGTGCCATCGCTTCATGGATCGGAACCTTGGCGGCAATGACGACTTAGGCGCGCAAAATTATACTCGGAAGCCGGAGAGCGCGAAGAAGATACCTGTCCGCGTTCGTTCGGGCTGAAAATGCGAACATAATTTCCGACAGGACGACCCGAGTTCTTCTTTTGGATCGAACAGGAAAGTGACAGCCAATCGGACCCTTTCCGCGGCATCCCGAGATGTATCAGCGTCGAGATCCCAGTGCTAGACTTCCTGGTCCTAGCGATTGGGAGGACGAACATGCCCGATAGCGTCTACAAGGTCATTGAACTGGTCGGTACCAGCAGCGACTCATGGGAGAAGGCGGCCGCTAACGCAGTCGAGCAAGCTGCTAAATCTCTCCGAGATCTCCGCATTGCAGAGGTCGTCAAGCTCGATATGCAGCTGGATGACAAGGGAAAAGTTGAGGCCTATCGCGCCAAGCTCAACGTATCGTTCAAGTTCGAGGGCTCCTGAGCCTCAGCACCTCGCCGCTTCGGGCGAGGACGGCTCATTGGACAGGCGCGTTGCGGTCCGCCAGCCGGACGCTGTGGCCCATCCCGGAAGTTGGCACTAGTCCGAGCGGGACCGAAATGCTTTGATGCGAAGGAGCGTATGGCGCGTGGTGGCCCCATGTACATGGTCATTCGCAAGTACAGTAAGGTTCGTTCGGTCGCCGACGCCGCTCGTCGCGCCAAGAGCGGCGTCGGTGAGATCCTAAGACAATCGCGGGGATTCAAATCTTACCATGTGCTGGATGCGGGCGACGGTGTCGGTATCGCGGTGATGATATTTGACGACCGCGAAAGCGCCAACGCAGCGAACGCCAAGATACTGGCATTTGTTCAAGCCAGTCTACCCGACCTCGATCTTGGAGTTCCTGAAATCGCTGCCGGCGAGGTTTTGGTGAACTTAGAGCCCAATGGGTCCTCGGGCATCAAGTAGCCGAAAACGCTGCCTGTTGCATGGCCCGCCGCCCGCTGATCGTGCAGTCTACCCGACCTGCATCGCGTTTGCGGCGGTCGCGCCCCGGCACCGGCATATGCCGGCCAAGAATCTGGCGACTGCGCTAATTTTCGAGGAGCACAATGCCATGAAGCAACACACCTCCGAAGCATTTTCCACCACAGCCAGGAAACTGCTCATGCGGATGCGCATCGTGATGCCACCCAGGGATCCCGATGAAGACGAGGAGGATGAAGACGAGGAGGACGAAGACGAGGATGAGCAAGATGATGCCGACGAACCGGCGGTCGTGCGCGAGCCGGACGAAGACTAGACTAGCCGGTGTCTGGCAGTCGCCGTTATACTATCTCTCATGGGCTGGGATGCGAAAGACATAGCGCTTCTCAAAAGGCTCTGGTCCGCGGGGCAGAGCGCGGCGCAGATTGCGCGCCATCTCGGCTGCAGTCGTAACGCGGTATGCGGTATGCTGAACCGTCTGGGCCTGAAGCGCGGCCACAAGCCGCCCACAGCGCAGCCCCAGATAAGGCCGGCCCCGAAGCTGAGGCCGTCGTCGGCCGCCTGCGCCCGTCCCATCGCGCGGAGGGTGTCGCCGAGTACAGCAGAGAGGGAGCTGCCAAAGGAATTCAGCCGGCAGCAGCTTTACGCCATTCTGGCTGAGGCGGTCAGAAACACTGGTTAAGAGCTCACCACGAACGTCCTTGCTCTCCCGTCCATGTCGGCCGCGTCGTTACTTTGCAAATGAGCGTCGGCCACCCGCGAGACAAGAAGCAGGGCCCACCTCACACGCATGCGTTGATGAAACCGGGTTTTAGCTCGCGTTGTTTCGGCTCGGGGTCGTCACAGCCACGTCGCTATAGAGAAGCCCTGTATATGGAAGTATAGTCGCCAAAGGCATATTCCCGATCGATCTTGACCGGCTCCGGGAGACGCGATCCGGCATGAGAAATCTGTCGATTGATCCATCACGCGTGAGCAAGAGATGATCATGCAACATGCGATTGAAGTGCCGTCGGTCGCCCTCGATTCGAATGAGAGCAAGCGCCCCGAGGAGGCACTGCGCGAGAGCGAGGAGCGCTTTCGCACGCTGGTGCAATTCTCCTTCGATGTGTACTGGGAAACGGACGCGGAGCATCGCTTCATCCGCCAGGAGTTCGCCGAGACGCTTCCCGAGCCGCCGGTCTCCGAGATCGGCAGGACACGATGGGAGATCCCGTATCTCGAACCTGACGCAGATGGCTGGCGCAAACACCGCGAGATACTCGACGCTCACCTCCCGTTTCGCGATTTCGAGCTCGCGCGGCCGATGCCCGACGGCGGCAAGCGCTATATTTCCGTCTCTGGGCTGCCCATCTTTGACAAGACAGGGAACTTCGTGGGTTACCGAGGTGTGGGGCGCCACATCACGGAGCGCAAGCGCGCCGAACAGGCGCTGATCGAGAGCGAGGCCCGTTTCCGTACCTTCGTGGACCACGCGACCGATACGTTCATGCTGCACAGTGAAGATGGTCACGTTCTCGATGTGAATCGGAATGCCTGCGAAAGTCTCGGCTACAGCCGGACCGAACTGGTTGGGGCAACTGCGGCCTTGTTCGATCTGGAGATGGATGAAGCGACTTGGCGTCGCAACCGCGAGCGTCTCAAGGCCGGCGGCATCGCTACGCTCGAGAGGCGCTATTGCCGAAAGGATGGCACTGTGTTTCCCGTCGAAGTTCGTATGCGCGAGTTCTGCGAAGTCGGACAGTCACGAATCATTTGTCTGAGCCGCGACATCACCGAACGCAAGCGAACCGCCGAGACGTTCCGCGAGATGCAAGCTGAACTAACACACGCCAATCGCGCGGCGGCAATGGGCCAGGTCACGGCTTCGGTGACACACGAACTAAGCCAACCAATCACCGCGGTGCTCTGCAACGCAGAGGCCGCACTGAACTGGCTAGGAACACAATCTCCGAATTTCGAAAAGGCACAGCAGGCGCTCGTATCCATCGTCACAGAAGCCAAGCGAGGCGGCGAGATCATCAGTTGGATCCGTTCCTTGATCAAGAAAGCTCCGGCGCCGAAGGAGAGCGTCGATGTCAATGGTGCAATCCTGGACGTGATCACCATCGCCCGTAGCGAGCTGCTCAAACATGATGTCTCGATCCAGACCGACCTCGCTCCGGGCTTGCCGCTCGTGAAGGGCTATCGCGTTCAGCTGCAACAGGTGGTTCTCAATTTGATCCTCAACGCGATCGAGGCAATGAACTGTGTCGACGTTGGCGGACGAGAGCTGCGGATCAGCACGGCTGCAGATGCTTCAAATCTCGTTGTTGTCGCCGTACGGGATACCGGACCTGGACTTGACGTCGCAATCGTTGACCGCCTGTTCGAGCCCTTCTACACCACCAAGCCGGACGGAACCGGCATGGGCTTGTCGATTTGCCAATCGATCATCGAGGCGCACGGAGGACGACTTTGGACTGGTGCCAATGAACCACAGGGGGCGGCGTTTCACTTTAGTCTGCCTTCGCAACAGGAGTGATCCACGTCGCTTTAGCGTAACTCACGCCTTCGCTGTTGCGTTTCTTGGCGTCTGCTCTTTGGAGGGCAGCTCACGCTTTGGAGGGGGCGGCTCAAGCAGACTTCTATGAAACACCCTGGCTCGTTCGCCGACCCTGGCGCATCGTTGCGAGCACGATGTCGGCGGCGAGCACGCTCGGCGATGTGTTGCCGGTCGACATGATCTGATCGAGCCTGGCGAAGGCCTCGACCTGCTGCCGGCGCAGCGGAGACTCCGTCAGCACGTCCCGAAGCGCCGGCGCCAGCTTCTCCGGCGTGCATTCCTCCTGCAAATACTCGGGAATGACATCCTTGCCGATCACGAGATTGGCAAGGATCACCGAGGAGACACGGATCGCGCGTCGCAGGATGAACGCCTCGATCGCGCCGACGCGATAGGCCGTCACCATCGGAATGCCCGACAGCGCGAGCTCGAGCGTCACCGTGCCGGATTTCGCCAGCGCGGCGTGAGCGATGCGGAAGGCCGCACGCCTCTCGTTCTCGCCGATCACGATCTGAGGCTTGACCGGCCAGCTCGCGATGCCTTCGCGGATGGTGGCTTCGAGATGCGGCATGGTCGGCAGCATCAGTTCGAACGCACAGCCCTCACCCCTTAAGCGACCGAGCGTTGCGCCGAACACGTCGAGATGATGCCTGACCTCGCTGCGGCGGCTGCCGGGCAGCACCAGCAGCACCGGCGGCTCACTGTCGCGGCGCGCCTGCTCCTCCGCACTCGGCCGCAGCGAGCCCAATTGCTCAATCAGGGGATGGCCGACATAGCTGCAGGGCGGGCCGCCGAGCTTGCGGTATTCCTCGGGCTCGAACGGCAGCAGGCCGAGCACGTGGTCGACATAGCCGAGCATGGTCCGCGCCCGTCCTGGCCGCCATGCCCAGAGCTGCGGCGAGACGTAGTCGACGATCGGGATCGCGGGATTGCGCGCGCGCACGCGGCGGGCGACGCGATGGGTGAAGTCGGGGCTGTCGATGATGACGAGCACGTCGGGCGCGGCCTCGGTCACTGCGTCGGCGGTCTGCCGGATCAGCCGCAGGATCTTCGGCAATTGCTGCACCACCGCGGCAAACCCGACGATCGAGAGCTCCTCGATCGGAAACAGCGATTCCAGGCCCTCGCGCGCCATAGTGCGGCCGCCGACGCCGACGAACTGCACGCCGTCGCCGAGGCGCTGGCGCAGCACCTTCATCAAGGCGCTGCCGAGCCTGTCGCCGGACTCCTCCGTCGCGATCAGGAAGATCTTCCGCTTGGGATCACGCGACATCACGCGGGCAGGCCGATGACGAAGAGATATTTGGCATCGGCAAGCGCGATCATCGTCTGCGGCTCGGCGGCGATGGTGTTGCCCGCGATGACGGCGATGCCGGCAAGGCCGGCAGCCGCGACGCCCTCGATGGTGCGCGGACCGATCGTCGGCAGGTCGAAGCGCAGGTCCTGGCCGCTCTTCGGCGCCTTCACCAGCACACCGCGTCCGGTGGCGGCGCGGATGCGGCCCTCCTCGCGCAGCCTCGCGACGCGGGCGAGCAGCGCGTCGGTGCCCTCGATGTCCTCGACCGCCACCACGTGGCCATCGATCACGACCACGGCCTGGCCGATGTCGAACGGGCCGAGCGCGGTCAGCACCGCCCGGCCGCGTGCGATGTCGGCCTTGCTGGCATCGCTCGGCCAGGCGCGGCTGATGCAGCCCTCGGGCATCAGGAGATCCGGCGCGACGTCCTTGATGCCGACCATCCGGAAGCCGTCCTGCTCGAGGATGCGGCCCACACCCGACAGCAAATGATCGTCGCCGCCACGGAAGGCGCGGATGACGTTGCCGAGCAGGCGCAGCGTCGTGAAGTCGAACCGGATCTCGGACAGCGAAGGCCGCACCAACGTGCCGATGAAGATCAGGTCGCGGCAGCCCTCCTCGCGGAACAGCCGCATCGCGCGTCCGAGCTGGCCGACGGAGATCCAGCGATGCCGGTACTTCTCCACCCGCTGGGGATCGCAGGCCCCGCGTAGCGGAAACAGCACCGGCGTGATGCCGTGCGCGGCGAGCGACTCGGCGACCGCAAACGGCATGGCTCCGCCCCCGGCGACGATGCCGACCGGTGACGAAACCTGCAAAGCCGCCGATGTCGTGCCCGCGGCCATCCCAAGATCACTCCAAGATCATTTCAAGATCACTTCGCGATGGCGGGAAGACAGAGCGGGCGCTTGCCCTTGCCAATGAAGTCGAGGATTTCGGCGATCGCGGGGTCCTCGCCCGCGAGCGGCCGCGCCGCCTCCAGCCGCTCGGCGAAGGTGCCGGCGCCATGGAATAGCTTCTGGTAGAACGCACGCACGGTGGCAAGCCGCTGCTTGGTGAACTTGCGACGCTTCATGCCGATCAGATTGAGGCCTTCGAGCACGGCATATTGGCCGTTGACGAGACCGAACGGAATGATGTCGTCGCGCACGCCACACACGCCGCCGACCATGACCTGCGGTCCGATACGGGTGAACTGATGCACGGCGGACAGCCCGCCGATGAAGACGAAGTCGCCGATCTCGCAATGGCCGCCGAGCGTTGCCGAGGTCGCGAAGATCACGTCGTTGCCGAGATGGCAGTCGTGGCCGACGTGGCTGCAGTTCATGAAATAGCCGCGGTCGCCAACCGAGGTGACGCCCCCGCCAGCGACGGTACCCGCGTTCATGGTGACGGATTCGCGGATGGTACAGCCCGCGCCGATCCTGAGCTGCGTCAGCTCGCCACGATAGCTGAGCGATTGCGGCGGCGTGCCCAGCGAAGCGAACGGATAGATGGTGCAGTCGTCGCCGATCGTGGTTTGCGCCGTGATGTGCACATGCCCGATCAGCTTGCAGTTCGCGCCGATGACGACGTTCGGGCCGATGATGCAATAGGGTCCGATCTCGGTGCCCTCGCCGATCACGGCGCCGTCCGCGATCCGCGCGGTGGGATCAATCTTGCTCATCAAGCCAATCTTACTCGTCAAGAAGGTCGGGTTATGTATTGAAGTCGCTCGGTTTTCGGCTGGTTAGCGCGACTATGCCCGATCTGTCCAGTGACGTATCATCTCGCCGTGTTTCAAGTGCCGGATGAGGCGGCCTTCCCGTCCCGTCGTCAGGTTCATGCGGAGCTTCAACGATCGTGGTCAGGGCCCTGATCCTTCTGCTGGCGCAGCTCGCGGATACTCCGATCGTGTCGGAGGCGGTCGAGACCGGCGAACACCGCCTGGTCGATCTCCGGACATTCGAGTGCCGGGACATCACCCGCAGCACGGTGCTTCAGCGGGTCTGTTACGATCGCGCGCAGCAGGACCTGATCGTCGCGAGCAACGGCGCCTATCACCGCTATTGCGGTGTGACGGCCGATACGGTCGAACGCCTCCTCGTCGCGCCCTCCATGGGCCAGTTCTTCAACCGGACTATCAGGCGGGAGGCGGCCGGCGGCCGCTACGATTGCACCTGAGCCCAGTGCCGCTCAATCGGTCAACATGGCGCCGACGTCGGCTTCGGCAACGACCTGACCGTTGACCTTTGCATCGCCGTGAAACCACCACATGGTCTTGCGGCGGCCGAGCGAGCGCATGTGATACTCGATCGTATCGCCCGGCAGCACCGGCTTGCGAAACTTGCACTTGTCGATGGTGAGGAAATAGACCGCCCGCGGCTTCTCGGTGCCCTCGACCGACTTGATGCCGATCACGCCCGCGGTCTGCGCCATCGCCTCGATCATCATGACGCCGGGATAGACCGGACGCTCGGGGAAATGTCCCTGGAACGCCGGCTCGTTGAAGGTGACGTTCTTGATGCCGATGCCGCTGTAATCGGCGCGGATGTTGATCACGCGGTCGATCAGCAGCATCGGAAAGCGGTGCGGCAGTGTCTGGAGGATCGCGTTGATGTCCACCAGCTCGAACTTAACAGGTGATTCCGCCGTCATTCCCGTCCCTCGTCCTTCGGATCGGCCTTGCTGTCGCGTACCAGCCGCTCAACCGCGATGATCTCCTTGAACCATTGCTTGGTCGGCTTGGCGAAGTGCCCGCCCCAGCGGCCGCCCGGCGGGATGTCGTCCTTGACCGCGCTCATCGCCGTCACCTGCGCCCCGTCGCCGATCTTGAGGTGATTGTTGATGCCAACCTTCGCTCCGAGCGCCACGTTGTCGCCGATGGTCAGGCTGCCGGCGAGCCCGATCTGGGCCGCGAGCAGGCAGTGCCGGCCGATCGTCACATTGTGGCCGATCTGGACCTGATTGTCGATTTTGGTCCCCTCGCCGATCACGGTGTCACGCAAGGACCCGCGGTCGATCGTGGTGTTGGCCCCGACCTCGACGTCGTTCTGGATCAGCACGCGCCCGGTCTGCGGCACCTTCAGATGGCCCTCCGGGCCGAAGAAGATGAAGCCGTAGCCGTCCTGGCCGATCGAGCAGCCGGGATGGATCAGCACGTTGTTGCCGATCAGGGCGCACTGGATAGCGGTCCGGGCGCCGACATTGCAATCCCGGCCGATCTTGACGCCGGGGCCGATCACCGCCCCGACGCCGATCACGGTGCCGCTGCCGATCTCGACGTCCGGGCCGATCACGGCCAGGGGGTCGACGACCACGCCGTCCTCGAGCCGGGCCGTGGGATCGATGATGGCCGATGGCGCGATACCGTCGTTGCCGACCCAGGATTGCGGCCGCAGCGCGTCGGCGTGCCATTCCCGCGCGATCCGGACAAAGGCGCGGAATGGCTGCGCCACCCGCAGCACGGCCACATGTTCGGGCACCTCGGCCTCGAAGCGCGGACTGACCAGACAGGCCCCCGCCTTGGTCGCCCTGAGCTGATCGGCGTATTTGAGGTTGTCGAAGAACGCCAGATGCATCGGGCCAGCTTCGTCGAGCGAAGCAAGGCCTGTGATGACGTGGCCGCCCCTCGCGGGGTCGACCAGCTGCGCCTTTGTCAGCGTGGCAATGTCGGCCAACGCTGCGGCAGGCGGCTTTGTGAAGAAGATCGGCTGCGCCATTCCACCCCGTCGCGGTCCGGCTTCGGCATGAAGCGGTCAGGCCGCATCATGCCTCATGTCCTGGATCGGCACGATCCCTTTCCGAAACCGGTTCCGGTGATCCGGATCGTGCCGTGCTGATCGAATTAGAACGTGGTGCCGCCGCCGAACCGGAATTCCTGCGTGCGGTCGTACTTGCCCTTGC
This sequence comes from Bradyrhizobium sp. NBAIM08, assembly GCF_020193935.1. Lineage (NCBI taxonomy): Bacteria > Pseudomonadati > Pseudomonadota > Alphaproteobacteria > Hyphomicrobiales > Nitrobacteraceae > Bradyrhizobium > Bradyrhizobium sp. NBAIM08. The sequence goes on from NZ_JADYVR010000001.1 coordinate 200,310, forward strand.
TGAGCGGCACGGCGTAGTCGAAGCGCAGCGGTCCGAACGGCGACTGCCAGATCACGCCGACACCGACCGACGAGCGAACGACCTTGCTGTCGTCATAGACGAGACCGGTGCAGGTCCCCGTGCTCGAGGGATTGATGCTCGACGGGATACATCCCGGCGCATTGACCTCGTTGGTGGTGGTCCAGCTCGTCGGTCCCTTGTAGTCGTAGAGGCCGCCGGCGTCGGCATAGACCGCGCCCTTCAGACCCACTTCCTTGGGCAGGAACCAGAACGGCATCTGCAATTCGAACGAAGCACCCCAATACTGGGTGCCGCCGAGCGCATCCTGCGTGCCGAACGGGTTCAAGTCGCGCGGACCGATGCCGTTCGGGGCGAAGCCGCGGACGAGGTTCGGGCCCATCTGGAAGTGGTCGAGCATGCGCAGATCGGTGCCGATCTTGTTCAGCATGCCGCCTTGCAAGCGGACGAGGCCGACGATGTCGGACACGAGCGGAGTGTAGTACTTCGCGTCGACGACCGACTTCAGATAGGAGACGTCGCCGCCGACGCCGGCGAAGTCCTGCCGGAAGTCGACGAGCAGACCGTCGGTCGGGTTCTTGTTGTTGTCCAGCGTGTTGTAGGTCAGCGTGTAGCCGAGCGCCGAAGTCAGCGTCTTGCCGTTGGCGAGCTCCTTGCGCACCGGCAGCGAGGCTTCGCCATCGTTGTAGCAGCCGAGGCCGTTGGTGGACGGATCCAGAGGTATACCGGTGGCAGCAGAGAAGGCCGGGCTGGGATTGAAGGCCGCCGAACCAACCACGTTGTTACAGTTCGCCAGGTAGCCCGGCAGGGTGATTTCCTGCCGATAGATCGAGTAGCGCACCTGGAGCGAGAGATCTTCACGCAAGGAGAAGCCGAGGCGCGGCGAGAAGCCGAGCGTCTTGGTGCCGTAGGAGATGTAGCTGTTGGACTTCTGCTCACGCTGATAGAGGTCGAGGCCGAGCGCGACGCGGTAGTCGAGCAGGTACGGCTCGACGAACGACAGCGAGTAGCCGCGCGCATACTGGCCATAGGTCACCGCAGCCTTGGCGAACAGGCCGCGACCGAGCAGGTTGCGCTCGGAGATCGAGACTTCGGCCAGCGCGCCGTCGGTGGTGGAGTAACCGCCCGAGACCGAGAAGTCGCCGGTCGACTTTTCTTCCATGTCGACGATCAGGATGACGCGGTCACTCGACGAGCCCGGCTCGGTCGTGATCTTCACGCTCTTGAAATAGTCGAGGTTCTTCAGGCGCCGCTCGGCACGGTCGACCAGCGCGCGGTTGTAGGCGTCGCCTTCCGAGATGTCGAACTCGCGGCGGATCACGTAGTCGCGCGTGCGGGTGTTGCCGCGCAGGTTGATGCGCTCGATATAGGTGCGCGGGCCCTCGTCGATGTTGAACACGACGGACACGGTGTGCGCTTCGAAGTTGCGATCGCCGCCGGGCCGGACCACGGCAAAGGCATAGCCGCGGCGGGAGGCTTCGATCTGCATCTCCTCGACCGACTTCTCGACCAATTCGACGTTGTAGAGCGAGCCGACATTGAGGCGCGAATAGGCGCGCATCGAGCTCGGATCGAAGTTCGGAATGCTGCTGCGGAAATCCACCGCGCCGACGCGGTATTGCTGACCTTCCTCGATCTTGAAGGTGACGTTGAAGCCCTTCTTCTCCGGATCGTATTCGGTCAGCGCCGCCACGACCTGCACGTCGGCGAAGCCGTTCTTGAGGTAGAATCGGCGGATCAGATCGCGATCGGCTTCGACGCGGTCGGGATCGTAGACGTCACCGCTGCCGAGGAAGCTCAGCAGATTCGTCTCGCGCGTCTTGATCACGTCGCGGAGGCGGTAGGACGAGAAGGCATTGTTGCCGACGAACTCGATCGACCGGACGCCGGTCTTGACGCCCTCCTCGACCGTGAAGATCAGGTCGACGCGGTTGTTCGGCTGCTCGATGATCTCGGGCGTGACGCGCACGTCGTAGCGGCCGGAGCGGCGATAGATTTCGGCGATACGGAGCGTGTCCGACTGCACCATGGCGCGGGAGAAGGTGCCGCGCGCCTTGGACTGGACTTCAGCAGTGAGCTGCTCGTCCTTGATCTTCTTGTTGCCCTCGAAGGCGATACGGCCGATCACCGGGTTTTCCACCACGGAGACGATGAGCTGGCCGCCGGAACCGCGGTTGATCCTGACGTCCTGGAACAGGCCGGTCTCGATCAACGCCTTGAGGCCGTCGTCGATGGCGGCCTGATCCAGCCGGCCGCCGGGACCCGGCTTGAAATAGGAGCGGATCGTCTCCACCTCGACGCGGCGATTCCCTTCGACGGAAATCGACTGCACGGTCTGGGCGAGCGCAGACGAAGACACGAAAACAGCCCCAACCGGGGCAACCACCGGCGCGCCGAACAAGATCAGGGTCGCGAGCAAGCCCCCCCGGAGTCGCAGTCCAAACTTCATCGCGCAACGCGCCCTTATCATTCCCTGCCAGACCCAACCCCAACGCCGGTCCGGAGATTCCCCAAGTTCAGGCCGCTTGTAGCCAATTTCGCCGACGCCGCAAACGGCCGAAAGCGCCGTAATTTCAATTTCATTCCAAGACGTTGCTCAACAGCAACGCCACAAAAAAGCCCCTATCAGGAAGCTGCCATCCGCAGGATGTCGTTGTAGGTCGCAAACACCATCAACATCAGCACCAGGCCAAGCCCGATTCGGAACCCCATTTCCTGGGTCCGCTCGGACAAAGGCCGGCCCCGGACCACCTCGGCCGCATAGAACATCAGGTGGCCGCCATCGAGCAGCGGGATCGGGAACAGGTTCAAAAGGCCGATCGACACCGACAGCACCGCGCAGAGATTGATCACGAACTGGAACCCGGCGCTGGCCGCCTGCCCCGACATTTTCGCGATTCCCAGGACGCCGCTGACCTCGTTCGGATTGCCCTGGCCGACGAACAGCGAGCCCAGGAACTTGAAAGTGCTGGTGATGATGAACCAGACCTGCTCGACGCCGATCTTGAGCGCTTCGCCGACGCCGACCGAGGTGGTCGAGGCCTCCCCGGCCTGCGACTTGTGCTCGATGCCGAGAACGCCGAGACGGTGGCTGTTGCCGAACGGGTCCTTGCGCTCCAGCAGCGCCGGGGTCGCGGTCAGCGAGACGACGGCGCCGTCGCGCTTCACCTGGAAGGTAAGAGCCGAACCGGCGTTCATCGCAACGATTCGCTGCATGTCGGCAAAGCTCTCGATCGGCTTGCCGTCGATCTGGATGACGACGTCGCCCACCTTGAAGCCGGCGGCAGCCGCCGCGCCGTTGGCGACGACACCGTCGACCCGGGCGATCGTGCTCGGCTTGCCGTAATAGAGCGCCATTCCGGCGAAGATCAGCGCGCCCAGGATGAAATTGGCGATTGGTCCGGCCGCGACGATCGCCGCCCGGGGACCGACCTTCTTGTGGTGGAAGCTGCCGGCGCGCTCCTCGGCCGACATAGCCGCCAGCGTCTGGGCCGACGGGGTCGAGGCCTCGCTCTCGTCGCCGAAGAACTTGACGTAGCCGCCGAGCGGGATCGCCGAGATCTTCCAGCGGGTGCCACGGCGGTCGTTGAAGCCGACCAGCTCGGGGCCGAAGCCGAGCGAAAAGGTTAACACGCGTACGCCCGCCCAGCGCGCGACCAGGAAATGGCCGAGCTCGTGGAAGAACACGACAATGGTCAGGACGAACAGGAAGGGAACCGCGTAGCCGAGGAGCCCATGGCTCAAAGTATTGAAACTATGGACGAAAAAGTCGATCATCGAATTCCCTCACCCAGCGCCGCAAGGCCCTGGTCCCGAACCAACTAGGATGCCTTTAAGGCAATTTGAGGCAATAGGGCGGCAGCCCTATTTCGCGCAACATGGTCAACAGAGATTGCATCGTCTGCGGAGGTCAGGGGCGCCTGGTTGCCGCCTTTGATCCAATCCTCAAGGGTCGCCTCGACCAGCCGGGCAATCGCACCGAACCGGATCTTGCCGCCGATGAAGGCGGCCACCGCGACCTCGTTGGCGGCATTGTAGACCGTGGTCGCGCCCTTCCCGGTCCGGAGCGATTCGTAGGCCAGCCGCAGTCCAGGGAAGCGCTCGAAGTCCGGCGCTTCGAAGGTCAGCTGGCCGATCTTGGCAAGGTCGAGCTTGGCCGCCGGGCCCTTGATGCGATCGGGCCAGCCGAGGCAATGGGCAATCGGCGTCCTCATGTCGGGCGCGCCGAGCTGGGCCACCACCGAGCGGTCGGAAAACTCGACCATGCCGTGAATGATCGACTGCGGATGAACCAGCACGTCGATCTCGTCCGGCGAGAGCGCGAACAGATAGGACGCCTCGATCACCTCGAGCCCCTTGTTCATCATGGAGGCCGAATCGATCGTGATCTTCTGGCCCATGCTCCAGTTCGGATGCTTCAGGGCCTGCTCGAGCGTCGCCTGCTCGATGTCTGAGGGCTTCCAGGTCCGGAACGGGCCGCCGGACGCGGTGATGATGACGCGGACGAGCTCGTCCCGATTGCCTGAGCTCAGCGCCTGGAACAGCGCGTTGTGCTCGGAATCGGCCGGCAGGATGCAGGCGCCGGCTTTTGCCGCGCGCTGCATGAAGAAGTCGCCGGCGCAGACCAGGCACTCCTTATTGGCGAGCGCGACATGCGCGCCGCGATCGACCGCGGCGAGCGCCGGCTTCAGCCCGGCAGCGCCGCTGACCGCCGCCATCACCCAGTCGGCCGGACGCGCGCCGGCCTCGATCACCGCGCTTTCGCCGGCGCCGCATTCGGTACTGGTGCCCGCGAGCGCAGCCTTGAGCTCGGCGAGCTTGGAGGTGTCGGCGATCGCGACATAGCGCGCGTTGAATTCCTTGGCGAGCTTGGCGAGCGCTGCGACATTGCCGTTCGCCGTCAGCGCCTCGACACGGTAGCGCTCGGGCGAGGCGCGCAAGAGATCCATCGTGCTGTCGCCGATCGAGCCGGTGGCACCGAGGACCGTGACGCTGCGAATGTCGGACGCAGCAAGCCTGTTGTTACGCAAGGGAACGGCGCTCATATCCTCACCAAACCATAAGACCGCTTCCGGCGCTATGCACACCATGGCGGAAAAAGCCGATAAACCAGGCCGCCAGGATGGCGGCGACAAATCCGTCCAGGCGGTCCATAAGGCCGCCATGGCCGGGAATTAAGTGACTGGAATCCTTGACACCGAAGCGCCGCTTCACGGCGGATTCGAAGAGATCGCCGAGCTGCGACACCATCGACAGGACGGCGCCGACGAGCAGCAGCGGAATCAGCTTTCCGATCCCGGAGGCGGCGAAGCCGGCCGCGACCGCAAGGCTCGCCGCAAAGCCGCCGAGCGCGCCGGCCCAAGTCTTTTTCGGGCTCACGCGCGGCCATAATTTCGGGCCGCCGATGCTGCGTCCGGCGAAATAGCCGCCGATGTCGGTCGCCCACACCACGAGCAGCACGAACATCAGCGCGGAGAAGCCGTTGACGAGATCCTTGCGCACCAGGATCGAGGCCAGCAGCGCCGCCGCCGCATAGGCAAACCCGCTCGCCGCCCACAAGAACTTGCCCCGGGCGATCAGCGTCACGATGGCACCGCCAATGAGGCCGGTGACGACGGAGGTCTTGAGCGCGCCGAAAGCGACGGAGGCTCCCATCATGGCGATCACGACCGTCCCTGCCCCGGTCAGCGCGGCCGATGCTGCGCCCACCACCATCAGCCATTCCGCGAACAGCCCGATCGAGACCAGGGTGACGAGAAGCGCCCACAACCAGCCACCGGCATAGGCGATCGCGATGGCCAGCGGCGCCAGCACCAGCGCTGCGAGGACCCGCATCACCAGATTGCTCGGGGCAGGCTTGGCGCCCGCCGATGCAGGATCGGGTTCGTTCACGAGGCGGTCTTCGCAACCAGGCCGCCGAAACGGCGCTCGCGCCTGGCAAATTCGGCGATCGCGCTTTCCAGCGCCGCCTTGTCGAAGTCGGGCCAATGGATCGGCACGAACACGAGCTCGCTATAGGCGGCCTGCCACATCAGAAAGTTCGACAGGCGCTGCTCGCCGCTGGTGCGGATGATGAGGTCGGGGTCGGGGATGTCGGGCGCGTCGAGATGCGCGCCAAGCGTCTCGGCGTCGATCGTGGCAGGATCCCGCCTGCCCTCCGCGACCTCGCGGGCCAGCTTCTGCGCCGCTTTCGCGATCTCCTGCCGCGAGCCGTAGTTGAAGGCGACGACGAGCGTCAGGCGCGTGTTGTCGCGCGTCAGCTCCTCGGCCTCGTTCAGCAAGGCGCAGATGTCGCTCTCGAGCCCCTCGCGCTCGCCGATGATGCGGACCTTGACGCCGTCGCGATGCAGGCTCGCCAGGTCGTTGCGGATGAAGCGCCGCAGCAGGCCGAACAGGTCGCCGATCTCGCTCGCCGGGCGCGACCAGTTCTCCGACGAGAACGAGAAGATGGTGAGATAGCGGATGCCGAGCTCGTGCGAGGCGCGCACCACGCGGCGCAGCGCGTCGACGCCGCGGCGATGCCCTTCCGCACGCGGCAGACCGCGCGCGGCCGCCCAACGCCCGTTGCCGTCCATGATGATGGCGACATGCGCAGGCGCCTCGGACCTGTCGGGTCCTTCGGTTGCGGGCGCGGCGGCGTTGGACATGAAGGCGATGCCTTAAAGCATGATCCGGAAAAGTGCGAAGCGGTTTTCCGACAAGATCATGCGCGAACAATAGCCTAAAGCGCGATGATGATACTCATCGCGCTTTAGACGGTGAGGATTTCTTTTTCCTTGGCGGCCAGCAACTGGTCGATCTCGGCGATGGTGCCGTCGGTCGCCTTCTGCACCTCGTCGGCGTGACGCTTCTGGTCGTCCTCCGACATCTCGTGATTCTTCTCGAGCTTCTTGAGCACGTCGAGACCGTCGCGGCGGACATGGCGCGCGGCGACCTTGGCGGCTTCGGCATATTTGTGCGCGACCTTCACCAGCTCCTTGCGGCGCTCCTCGTTGAGCTCGGGAATGCGCAGGCGCAGCACCTGGCCCTCGGTCGCGGGCGACAGGCCGAGATTGGAATCGACGATCGCCTTCTCGACGGCCTTGACCATCGACTTGTCCCAGACCTGCACCGAGATCAGCCGTGGCTCCGGCACGCTGACGGTGGCGAGCTGGTTGAGCGGCATGTGGCTGCCATAGGCCTCGACCTGCACCGGATCGAGCATCGAGGCGGAGGCGCGTCCCGTGCGCAGGCCGCCGAGCTCGTGCTTGAGCGAGGCGACGGCGCCCTGCATGCGACGCTTCACTTCGTTGAGATCGAAATTACCCGTGGCCATCACGTTTCTCCTTCAAAATCCCGGCGACCGCTCCGCACCGTCCGTTCGGCGCGCCAGATGAGCCGTCAGCCGGCGACGATGGTTCCGTGGCCGACGCCACGCAGAATCGCGCCGATCGAGCCCGGCTCCGCGATCGAGAATACGATGATAGGCAGCGATGTCTCGCGGGCAAGCGCGAAGGCGGTCGCATCCATCACCTTGTAACCGCCCTCGATCGCCTGCGAATGCGTCAGGCGGTCGAACCGCGTCGCGGTCGGATCCTGCTTCGGATCGGCCGAGTAGACCCCGTCGACATTCGTCGCCTTCAGGACCGCCTGCGCGCCGATCTCGGCGGCCCGCAGTACCGCGGTCGTGTCGGTGGTGAAGAACGGGTTGCCGGTCCCGCCGCCGAGCAGCACGATGCGGCCCTCGGCCAGGTATTTGTGTGCCGCAGTGCGGGTGAACAGCTCGGAAATCTCGGGCATGACGAAGGCCGACAGGGTCCGCGCCGGCGTTCCCTTGCGCTCGATCGCCGCTTCCAGCGCGAGGCAATTCATCATGGTGGCCAGCATGCCCATGGTGTCGCCGGTGGTGCGCGACACCCCGCGGGATGAGACCTCGACGCCGCGGACCATGTTGCCGCCACCGATCACGACCGCGACCTCAGTGCCGAGATGGCGGGCCGCGATCAGATCGTCCGCAACCCGGTCGACGGTCGGCTGATCGATGCCAAAGCCTTGCCGTCCCGCGAGATACTCGCCGGACAGCTTGATCACGACGCGACGATAGACCGGATCAGTCATGAGCACTTTCCTTGTCCGGGCGCCGCTTCCGGCGGCACGCCGGAAGGAACTTCCGGCGCTTACTTCTTGCCGCTGGCCGCGGCGACCTCGGCCGCGAAGTCGCTTTCCTGCTTCTCGATTCCCTCGCCGAGAGCATAGCGCACAAAGCCCGCGATTTTCACAGCCCCGCCGACCTTGCCCTCGGCCTCCTTCACCGCCTGCGCCACCGACTTGCCGGTGTCGTGGATGAAGGCCTGCTCGAGCAGGCAGACTTCCTTGTAGTAGGTCTTGAGGCCGGACTCGACGATCTTCTCGATCACGTTCTCGGGCTTGCCCTGCTGACGGTACTTGTCGGCCAGTACGTCCTTCTCGCGCTTGACCACGGCCGGATCGAGGCCGGACGGATCGAGCGCCAGCGGGTTGGCGGCCGCAATGTGCATCGCGATCTGACGGCCGAGCGCTGCGAGCTCATCGGCCTTGCCCGGCGATTCCAGCGCCACGATCACGCCCATCTTGCCGGCGCCGTCGATGACGGCACCATGGACGTAGTGCGAGACAACGCCCTGGCTCACCTCGAGCGCGGCGGCGCGGCGGAGCGTCATGTTCTCGCCGATGGTGGCGATCGCATCATTGATGGCGGTTTCGATCGTGACGTCGCCGACCTTGGCGGCCTTGATCTTCTCGACGTCCGCTCCGACGTCGAACGCGACCTGGGCGATCATCTTGACCAGGCCCTGGAACTGGCCGTTGCGCGCAACGAAGTCGGTCTCGGAGTTGACCTCGACCACGACGCCCTTGGTGCCCTTGGTGAGCGCGCCGATCAGGCCCTCGGCGGCGACGCGGCCCGACTTCTTGGCGGCCTTGGACAGGCCCTTCTTGCGCAGCCAGTCCTGCGCCGCTTCCATGTTGCCGTCGTTTTCGGTGAGCGCGGCCTTGCAGTCCATCATGCCCGCGCCGGTCGATTCGCGCAGGTCCTTGACCATCGCAGCTGTGATCGTTGCCATCGTTGAAAATCCTTTGTGCCTGCCGGTTTGCCGCGGCGCGGCATCGAATCGCCCCGCCGCGGTCCATCTCAGGAATTCGCGTCAACTGAAATGGTGGCCGGATCCTATCCGGCCAACCCATCGCTCTTTTTAACTATTCCGCTTCCGCGGTCAGCGCCTTGGCCTTGGCCACCCAGGCATCCGCACGGCTCGGCAGACCGACTTCTTCGCCGATCGTGTGCGCGGTGTCGTGGTCGAGCTCGGCGAGCTGCCAATAGTGGAAGATGCCGAGGTCGTTGAACTTCTTCTCGATCGCGCCCGACACGCCCGGGAGCTTCTTGAGGTCGTCGGCAGTGCCGCGGGGACCCGCAAGGCCCTGGAAGCCGCTCGAGGACGCCGCCGGCAGCTCTTCGGCGACCGGCTGGGCCGAGGCGCCGACGTCGATGCCCGAATCGCCCTGCGCGCGCGAGATGCCGTCGATCGCCGCACGCGCGACGAGATCGCAGTACAGCGAGATGGCGCGGCCGGCGTCGTCATTGCCCGGCACCACATAGGTGATGCCCTTCGGGTCCGAATTGGTGTCGACGATCGCGGCGACCGGGATGTTGAGCCGCTGGGCTTCCTGGATCGCGATGTCTTCCTTGTTGGTGTCGATCACGAAGATCAGGTCGGGCAGACCGCCCATGTCCTTGATGCCGCCGAGCGAGCGGTCGAGCTTGTCGCGCTCGCGCTGCAGCGTCAGGCGCTCCTTCTTCGTGTAGGAATTGGCTTCGCCGCCCGAGAGCACGTCGTCGAGGTGACGCAGGCGCTTGATGGAAGCCGAGATCGTCTTCCAGTTGGTCAGCGTGCCGCCGAGCCAGCGCGAATTGACGAAATACTGCGCGCAGCGCTTGGCCGCGTCGGCAACGCCGTCCTGCGCTTGGCGCTTGGTGCCGACGAACAGGATGCGGCCGCCCTTGGCCACCGTGTCGCTGACGGCCTGGAGGGCCTGGTGCAGCATCGGCACGGTCTGGGCGAGGTCGACGATGTGGATGTTGTTGCGGGTGCCGAAAATGAACGGAGCCATTTTCGGATTCCAGCGGTGAGACTGGTGACCAAAGTGCACGCCAGCTTCGAGCAGCTGACGCATAGTGAAATCGGGCAGTGCCATCGTTCTAATTCTCCGGTTGGTTCCTCCGGAAACGTGTGAGCAAAACGGAGCGTTCACGCCCCGGTTGCCACCGGACGGCCTTGTGAGCCATGTTTCCGTGTGAGATGGCGCGCTATATAGCGCCATTTCGGCCAGAAGCAAGGAAATAACGGCCTTTGGGGACGCCTCTAGGCTGCTGTCGCATCCCGGCATCCCCTGCCCCTCGCGCCTCCTAACACCTGGGCTGGCCCGGGGGGCAGCTCTTCGGTGGCGGTCCGGCCGGCCGCGGCGGCGCATGCGGCGCGGCGGCCATCGGCGGCGGCGCCGGTCGGGCGACCGGAGGTGGCGGCGGCGGCGGCGCTGGCCGCGCAACCGGCGGCGGAGGTGGTGCCGGCCGCGCCATTACTGGCGGAGGCGGAGGCGGCGCCGGCCGGGCAACAGGTGGCGGCGGCGCCGGCCGTGCCACGGCCACGGGCGGAGGCGCCGCTCGCGGCGGCGGAGGTGGCGCAACGCGCGGCGGAGGCGGCGGCGTCGGCCTTGCCAGAGCCTGAGGAGGCGGCGGCGGAGCGGCGGGCCTGGCGGCCTGCGGCGGCGGTGGCGCGGGCCGACGATCCTGAACTCCGGACGGTGTCCGCGCCGCTACGGGCGGCGGCGGCGGAGGTGTCGCGGGTTTGACCGCAGTCGGGGCCGCGGGCTTGCCGGTGGCCGCGCTCGGCTGCGGCAAAGCGCCCGGCTGGGGCCCGCCGGGCCTGCCGCGCAGGTCAGGCACAGGCGGGCTCGTCGTCCCCGGCCTGGGCAGGGCCGCGGACGGGCTCGCCGCGGTTCCGGAAGCCGGCGGGGGACTGGGCGTCGTTGCCGCGTTCGGCTGCGCCGGCGGAACGTTGCCGCTCGGCGCCGTGGCGGTCGCGGCGGGCTTGCCAGGGGGTGGGACGGTCCCGGGCACAGCCCCTGCCCTGGCCGGCGGCGGCCCGCCGGGGGTGCCGGGCACGGGCAGCGTATTGGCCGGCGGCAGCTTGGTCGGGGCCAGCGCTTGCGGGGTTGCCGCGGCGTTGCCGGCGGGAGCGTTCGCGCTCGGACTGGGCGTGCCGCCGGGCGTCCCCGTCGCGGGCGGCGCTCCGGCCGGCGGGCTGCCCGGAGATCCCGGCAGCGTATTGGCCGGCGGCGGCTTGGTCGGAGCCAGCGCTTGCGGGGTTGTAGCGGCACTGCCGGCGGGAGCGTTTGCGGTCGGACTTGGTGTGCCTCCCGGCGTCCCAGCTCCGGGCGCCGCTCCGGCTGGCGGGCTGCCAGGAGCTCCCGGCACCGGCACAGTATTAGCCTGCGGCAGCTTGGCGCCGGCGGGCGGCGGCGCTGTCGCGCCAGGCGCGACATTGGCCGGAGCCGGAGTCGCGAGACCCGGCCTTGCCGTCGGCTGGATGGTCGCGCTCGGCGGCATCGGCGCCTTGCCCTGCTGGATCAGGGCGGCGCGCTGAACGACCGCCTGCGGCACGGCCGGTCCTGCCGGCGTGGCGCGGCCGGCAACCGCCGGCGCCAGATTGCCAGGTCCGATCCCAGATCCGAGCGCCGGCCCCGCGGCCGGCGGCGGCGCCGGCGGGCGGTTAATCACGGTGTTGATGACCGTGGTGTTGTGGATGTTCTGGTAGATGATGTTGTTCGGCGGCGGCGCGACATAGACCGGCGGCCTCACGAACACCGGGATCGGCACGAACACCGGCTGCGGCAGCACGAACAGGCCGACCACGGGCAGCGGCGGCGGCAGCACGACGAAATCCGGCGGCGGCGGCGGCAGATAATAGACCGGCGGCGGCGGTGGCGGCGCGAAGCCGAAATCGGGATCGCTGAAATACAGCACCGGGCGATCGACATAGACCACCTCCTCCGGCGGCGGTGGCGGCACGTCGTAGTCGATCATCGCGAAGGTCGGCGGCGGCTCGGGCGGCGCGGTGAGGATCGCAAGGCGGCGCCGCGCATCCGCCGCATGCGGCCCGCGCGGATAGCGGCGCAGATACGACCAATAGGCCTCCGGCGTGTCGGTCCGGTAGGTCCGCCGCCAGGTGATGGCTTCGCGGCGCGCGGCAACGATCGCCATCACGCGCTTGGCGAGGGGATCGTTCGGATAGGCCGCGAGAAACTCTTCATAGGCCGCCAGCGTGTCGCGCTCGAGCGCGGCGGCATAGGCGTCCTGCACCCCGAGATCGCGGATCGGCTTGCCGCGGATCGCGGCGACCTGGTCGGGCGCAGCCTGCGGCGGCGGCGCATCGGGCGCGCGCTCGAAGAACGAGAATGGCGCCGAGATCTTCTGCTCGTTCCAGGGCACCTGCGCGCCCTTGGAGGCCTCGTTGACGCGCAGGCGGACGCGGTCGAACACCTCGGGCAGCGGCAGGCCGCCGGTGCGGATCATCTCGGCGAGCGACTGCGCATAGATGCCGTAGGGCCCCGGCTCCTCCGGCGCCACCGTGCCGGGCGCGGCATTGAAGGCGATCAGCATGTTCGCCTCGGGCTCGACCAGCGCCAGACCGCTCGCGATCGGCTGACCGCCCTCGATGAAGGGCTGCGCACGGGCTGCATCGAGCACGACGATATTGGCCTTGAGCGGAATCGATGCGAGCTGGCGCGCATAGTCGCTGATGCGCAGGGCCTCGGTCGGTATGTCGGTGTCGCGGCTGATGTTGGAATCGACCGGGATGAAATAGTTCTCGCCGGCGAGCTGCACGCCGTAGCCGGCAAGATAGATCATCGCGACGGTGCCCGGGCCCGACGCCTGGGCCTTCTGGATGAAATCGCGCAAGCTCTTGCGCAGCGTGTCGCCGTCGAGATCGCGCGCGCCGACCACGTCGAAGCCGGCCGCCTGTAGCGTCTGCGCGATCAGGCCGGCATCGTTCGCGGTGGTCGCCAGCGGCGATTTGGCGTAGGCGCCATTGCCGACCACGAGCGCGATACGCTTTTCCTGCTGCTGGGCACGCGCCTGATGCGGCGCGCCTGCGGCAAGGATCGCCATCGGCAGGAGAAGGCAGAGGAAGACTTTGAGCGTCCCACGCATGGCTTGTGCCTGCTTTTGTCGTTGAGGTAGCCACCGCATATACCGCATATCAGGCGCGCGGCCAGCTGAATGGCACTTGAACGAAAAGCGCGGATTGAGGCGGCGGCATGGCGCCGCCGCCCAACTCAAACCTCCACGCCAAACCTCACGTCAAACCTCGAACCTCCACGTGAGGCCTGCAAGCCTCGCGACCGCACTGCGGCACAAGGCTCCTCGGCCCGTTCAGCCCTGGGCGATCAGATCGACCGTGCCCGTGGTTAGCCGGTAGATGCCGCCGACAACCTTCAGCTTGCCCTGCTCCGCGGCCGCATTGAGGATCGGCGCAGCCGTCTTCAGCTTGGCGATGTTGTCGACCACGTTCTGCCGGATCGCCTTGTTGAGCACGTCCCCGCCCTGCTGCATCGCCGCCTTTGCGGCGGGCGCGATCGCATCGACCAACGAGGGAATGTGCCCCGGCGACGACGTATTGTCCTTGATCGCCTTCAGCGTCGCGTCGACCGCGCCGCAGGCATCATGGCCGAGCACGAGGATCAGCGGTGTGTTCAGCACCGCCACCGCATATTCCATGCTTGCGATGGTCTCGGTGCCGGCAAAATTTCCGGCGACGCGACAGACGAAGAGGTCGCCGCGCCCCGCATCGAACGCATATTCCGGTGCAATGCGCGAGTCGGCGCAGCTCAGCACGGCCGCGAACGGATTCTGTCCGCCGGCCAGCGCCTCGCGCTCGTGCTTGAAATCGTGACGTCGCGACACGCCGGCGACGTAGCGCCCATTGCCTTCCATCAGTCGCTTCAGCGACGCGTCGGGCGACAGCACGTTCTGCGGCTTCGGCGGCTGCTTGGCGTCCTTGGCCAAGGCGCCACTGGCGAAAGCTCCACCGGCGAAGGTCATGCCGAACGCGGCGGCGCCAAACAGCATCGCCGATCGCCGCGACGGCGCGATGTCTTGGCGCAGAGAGTCTTGGCGCAGAGAGTCTTGGCGCAGAGATTGGTGATGCAGAGTGTCAGAACACTTGTCGCACATGTGACGTCTCCTCGGGTCAGTGGACGAATGAAGCGTCGCGAAGATAGGTGCGCCGATATGAAGAAATAACAAATGTTAGTTGATGCAACCGATGATTGCTGCACCGCGCGCTATGCTGCAAGCCGAAAGGCCGGTCATTCCGCGCCCGACGATTGCACGAACATGCGTCCGCCTGCATGCATTCGAGATCAACCCGCCAAAGAGCCCCTGCGCCAGCGCGATCAGAGGCACGTCGTCGTACCGCGCGCCCTACTCGACGGCTTCCAGCTCCGCGAGCTTCGTCCGCGCGGTTGCCTCATCCAGCGCGACGAGCTCGCCCGGCCCGAGATTGGCCTCGCCCGCCGTCGCGACGGACACGACCGCAAGTCCGGCCAAACCGCCGAGCACGGCGCCGCCCATGGCCGCATCGTGCCGGGGGCTGCTCTTGATCAGGTAGAAATGCGTCCGGCCCGCCTCCATGACGATCTCGCGCTTGGTCTCGCCCGGAAACATCAGCTCGGTGAGCAGCACGTCGTGACGCCCGGCAGGCCGGTCGGCATAGGCATATTTCCCGGCCACGACTTTTCCGAGCGGCGCACCGTCGAGCTTCACCTCGCAGGCGCAAATGGCCATGCTCAGGCCGCTCCTCTTGTCCTGCAGGAACACCACACGCGCGTGCCCCGCGCGCGGAGGACCAACCTTTTTCGACACCGACGCAAAGTCCGTCCCAACCTGATTGCTGACGCACCCCGTCAGCATGGCACAAACGGCCAACAACAACGCAACCTGTCGCAGCATCACACGCCCCATTCCATTCCCCGGGGACATGCTAGTCGGAATCAGCGCAGGGTTGCAACCGATGCAGTATGACGACTTTGCAAAAACCGGAACGCGTGGCGGAGAAGCTAAAGCTGCTGCACGTCGACGACGCCTGCCACCGCCTTGATCGCGCCGGCGATCTGCGGCGAGACCTTGAAGCGGCCGGGCAGCTTCATCTCCACCTCGGTCTCGAGGTCGAGCATCAGCACCAGCGAGACCTCGCCGTCGCCGTTTCCGCGCGGTGCGATGCCCGGACTGCCGACCTTCGGCGCGCCGCCGTTGGAAGCCGCCATCTCGGGCCCGGCGAGACGCTTGGCAATCGAGTCCAGCGGCTTGGTGTCGCGCAGGAAGATGCGCAGCCCCTTCTGCGTCTTCGCCGCAGCATCATCGAGCGGCTCGGCATGCAGCACGCGGGCGCGGACGTCCTCGCCCTGAAGCTCGGCCCCGAGTTGCAGCAGCACGGCCGCGCCCGGCTCCAGCACGTCGCGATATTGCGCAAGGCCTTCCGAGAACAGCACCGCCTCGAAATGGCCGGTGGGATCGGACAGCCCCATGATGCCCATCTTGTTGCCGGTCTTGGTACGCCGCTCCATGCGCGAGACCACGGTCGCGGCAACCTTGCCGGCGGTGGCGCCGGTCTTCACGGCGCGCGAGAACTCGGCCCAGCTCTGCACCCGCAGCCGCTTCAGCACGGTCGCGTAATCGTCGAGCGGATGTCCCGAGAGGAAGAAGCCGATCGCGTCGTATTCGCGGCGCAGCCGCTCGGCCGGCAGCCATGGCTCGACCTGCGGCAGCATGATGGTCGGCGCATCCGCCGACATGCCGAACATGTCGTTCTGGCCGATGGTCGCAGCTTCATGCGCGCGCTGGCAGGCGGCGAGGATCGCATCCGCACCGGCAAAGACGCGCGCCCGGTTCGGCTCCAGCGTGTCGAAGGCGCCGGCGGCGGCGAGACTTTCGATGATGCGCTTGTTGATCGCGCGCGGCGAGACGCGCGCGGCGAAATCGGCGAGCGAGGTGAACAGGCCGCCCCGGGTGCGCTCCGCGATGATCTGCTCGATCGCCTGGATGCCGACGCCCTTGAGCGCGGCGAGCGCGTAGTAGATCGTGTTCTCGCCGACCTCGAAGGTCGCGCCCGACCGGTTGATGTTCGGCGGCTCGACCTTGATGCCGAGGCGCTGCGCCTCGGAGCGGAATTCGGAGAGCTTGTCGGTGTTGTTCAGATCGAGCGTCATGGACGCGGCGATGAACTCCACCGGATAATGCGCCTTCATGTATGCGGTGTGGTAGGACACCAGCGCATAGGCCGCCGCGTGGCTCTTGTTGAAGCCGTAGTCGGCGAATTTCGCGAGCAGCTCGAAGATGGTCTCGGCCTGCCCCTTCGGCACGCCGTTCTTAACCGCCCCCGCGACGAAGATGTCGCGCTGCTTGTCCATCTCGGCGCGGATCTTCTTGCCCATGGCGCGGCGCAACAGGTCGGCGTCGCCGAGCGAATAGCCCGACATCACCTGCGCGATCTGCATCACCTGCTCCTGGTAGATGATGACGCCGAAGGTCTCCTTCAGGATCGGCTCCAGCACGGGGTGCAGATATTCCGGCTCCTCGTCGCCGTGCTTGCGCGCGCAATAGGTCGGGATGTTCGCCATCGGGCCCGGCCGATAGAGCGCGACCAGCGCGATGATGTCCTCGAAACGGTCGGGGCGCATGTCGATCAGCGCCCGCCGCATGCCCTGGCTTTCAACCTGGAACACACCGACCACGTCGCCGCGCGCCAGCATCTGATAGCTCTCGGCATCGTCGATCGGCAGCGTGGCGAGATCGACATCGATGCCGCGCGGCTTGAGCAGCTTGCAGGCGACGTCGAGCACGGTGAGCGTCTTCAGGCCGAGGAAGTCAAACTTCACGAGGCCCGCCGGCTCGACCCATTTCATGTTGAACTGGGTCACCGGCATGTCGGATTTGGGATCGCGGTAGAGCGGCACGAGCTCGCTCAAGGGGCGATCGCCGATCACGATGCCGGCCGCGTGGGTCGAGGCGTGGCGGGTCAGGCCTTCGAGACGCTGGGCGATGTCGAAGGCGCGCGCCACCACGGGATCCTCGTCGCGGAACGCCTGCAGCTTCGGCTCGCTCTCGATCGCGGCGGCCAGCGTCACCGGCGCCGCCGGATTCTGCGGCACCAGCTTGGTCAGCTTGTCGACCTGGCCGTAGGGCATCTGCAGCACGCGGCCGACGTCGCGCAGCACGCCGCGCGCCTGCAGCGTACCGAAGGTGATGATCTGCGCGACCTGGTCGCGGCCGTAGCGCTGCTGCACGTAACTGATCACCTCGCCGCGGCGGTCCTGGCAGAAGTCGATGTCGAAGTCCGGCATCGAGACGCGTTCCGGATTGAGGAAGCGCTCGAACAGCAGGCCGAACTTGATCGGGTCGAGGTCGGTGATCGTGAGCGCCCACGCCACCAGCGAGCCTGCGCCGGAGCCGCGGCCCGGCCCGACCGGAATGCCGTGAGCCTTGGCCCATTTGATGAAGTCGGACACGATCAGGAAGTAGCCCGCGTACTTCATGCGCATGATGACGTCGAGCTCGAACGCCAGGCGCTTGTTATAGTCTTCTTCCGTCGTGCCCTGAGAGAGGCCGTGCACGCGCAGACGATTGGCGAGCCCCTCCTCCGCCTGCCGCTTCAGCTCGGCCGCCTCGACCGCGGCTGCGTCCGAGCTCGCCGCGGCGCCGACGGTGAAGAACGGCAGGATCGGCTTGCGCGTCATCGGCCGGAACGAGCAGCGCTCGGCGATCTCCACCGTCGAGGCCAGCGCCTCCGGAATGTCGGCGAACAGCACCGCCATCTCGGCGCGCGTCTTGAAGCGATGATCCGGCGTCAGCTGCACACGGTCGGTCTCGGCGATCAGCCGGCCGCCGGCGATGCAGAGCAGCGCATCATGCGCTTCGTAATCGTCGGTGGTCGCGAAATATGGCTCGTTGGTCGCAACCAGCGGCAGCCCCTTGGCGTAGGCGATGTCGATCAGGCCGCCTTCGACGCGCCGCTCCTTCTCGGCGTTGTGGCGCTGCAATTCGATGTAGAGACGGTCGCCGAACAGAGCAGCCAGACGCTCGCACCGCGCCCCGGCGAGCTCGGCCATGCCGCCGGCGAGCGCCAGTGAGATCGGCCCGTCCGGCCCGCCCGTCAGCGCGATCAGGCCCTCGGTCTCGCCCTCGAGCCAGTCGAGCTTGATGAACGGAGCATGGCTGTCGGGCGATTCCAGGAACGCACGCGAGTTCAGCCGCATCAGGCTGCGATAGCCGCGCTCCTGCGCGGCGAGCAGCACCACGCGCGAGGGTCCCATCGCGTTGCGCGCGTTGGGATCCTGGTCGCCGAAATCGATGGCGAGCTCGCAGCCGACGATCGGCTGGATGCCGGAGCCCGCCATCTTGTCGGAGAACTCCAGCGCGCCGAACAGATTGTCGGTGTCGGTCAGCGCCAGCGCCGGCTGGTGGTCCTTCTTGGCAAGCTCGGCGAGCTTGGCGATCTTGATCGAGCCCTTGAGCAGCGAATAGGCCGAGTGAACGTGAAGGTGGACAAATCCGGCGCTCGGCATGGTCGCGTGACGGCCTCTTGCAGATGAGATGGAGCGGTCGCCGGCGCCTCAAGGCATCATGCACTCGCGGCCGACTCGCCTCTCAATGGTGGGGTCTCACAGCTTGAGAGTCCACGCCGGAGCGGCCGCTTGGGCGCGTCGTCCCGCTTTTCCCCAAGAGGTCGGAGAAAGCCGGCCTACAGCTGCGGAATGACCTGGGCCCAAATCGCGATCATCCCGACGAACAGCGTGATGGACGCCAGTGCGGCGGCTTCTTCCACGAAAACCCTGAACATGGCCTGCTCCCCTGTTGGAACGTATGAAGAACATTGTTCTCATTTCGTTCTATGGAGTCAAGCGATCCGGAAGCCGCCGAAAGGAGATGGTTAACTCGCTGAAGACAAACAGCAAAAAAGCCCCGGCCGAGGCCGGGGCTTTCGTCAGCCGCTCACGTGGAGCGGTCAGTCTCAGTAACGGCCGATCATCGGGCCGCCGAACTTGTAGTTCAGGCGGACGAGACCCATGTCGATGTCCTGCCCGATGCGTTCGACAGCGCCACTGGCGAAGGTGACGTTGTGGTCGCCGAGGAAGATGTGGTTGTACTCGACGCCGACCGTCCAGTTCGGAGCAAAACCAAACTCCAGGCCCGCGCCAACCGTGGCACCCCAGCGGGTCTCGTCGGCCCGGTCGAGATTCGCACCCGTCACGACGCTGTAGACGTCGTACTTGTTGCTGACGACCGCCGCACCGCCCTTCGCGTAGAGCAGGACGTTGTTCCAGGCATAGCCAACCTGGCCTGTGATCAGACCGAACGCATCGACGCGCGTCCGGTTCCGCAAACCGGTGATTGCGCTGATGTTGTCACCCGAGAAGTCGGCCCAGTTGCCCTGGCCCTCGAGACCGAACACGAACTGGCCGGACTGAAAGCGGTAACCGATCTGGCCACCGACGGTGCCGCCGGTCGAGTTGTGGGAGCCTTCCGGACCGAAGCCGACCAGATCCCACGACGTGTCAGCCGAACCGCCGCCGCCGTTGATACCGATGTAAAAGCCGCTCCAGTCGTACACCGCAGCGATCGCCGCGGGCGGTGCTTTGGTGTAGGGCCGTGCCGCGAGATCTGCCGCAAGTGCCGGCGCAGCCGCGCTGAGCGCGACGAGGCTGACAGCTGCAAGCAACAAATTCTTCTTCATTTGATTCCCGTTCCAGTTTCTTCAGTGGGCCCCCCGGCCGTGGTGTCGTCATAACAGCGATCGACGGAATTGCTGTAACCACGAGGCAACAGGTGCGATCGAAAGGACCTTGCTCACTAACAAATGTTTATCGGCACGGGCGCGGAAACCCTTTGAAACAAGGGTCTTCAGCAATTTCAGTGTCGCCGAGGCGAGACAAACTGCATGCGCGCGCAACATCGTCGCGCGCACATTCGCGTGATGGGAGAATCAAAGACACGCTTGAGTTCCGCATCCAAATTGTCGCCATGTTTTCGCTCGCTTTCATCACATTCGCGCTCGCATCGATCGCACGCTCGCCCGCGCGCGTTCAGACGATCATCCCTTCTGCTCTAATCCGCGCTAACCGGCATGCGCGTCGCCGCCAGCGTCGGGCGATGGAGTTCGCTACCGCGAGGTGCGAACCGAGGCGCCGGAACGCTCTCGAATCGGGGTTGCGGGGGCCGGCCGCCTGTCCGCATGGGCGTGGGACTGCAAGTTGTGACCGCGCCGGTCATCGGATAGCGTCGGGCCTAGCCTTCCTTCGCGCAGTCGATCCTGCCATGCTCGCCCGTATCCTGCTCCTCCTGGCCTCGCTGCTCCCGGCCGCTTTGCGTGCCGAAGCAATGCCGGCCGAGAAAGCCGGCTTCGCCTCCAGGCTGACGATCTATCTCGCCAAGGGACCTGCCGACGCATGCGGGCCGGGCTGCGATCGCTGGATCGCCATCGAGGGCGAGATCGATCGGGAGGCTGCGCTGCGCATTCGCCGCTTCCTCGCCGCCGTCAAGGACCTGCAGCGTCCGATCTACGTTCATTCGCCCGGCGGCAACGTCGAGCAGTCCTACGCGATCGCGCGGTTGCTGCGCAGCCGCAAGGCGGTTGCCAGGGTTGGCCGGACGATCGCGACCGCCTGCGCCGCGGGCACGCAGGGAGACGCCGCTTGCTTGAAGCTCAAGAACGCGAGCGGCGAGGTCGAGGCCGAGCTCACCACGAACCGTGCCATGTGCAACTCGGCCTGCGCATACCTGTTTCTCGGGGCGGCATCGCGCGAGGTCGCCCCCGACGCCACAATAGCGGTCCATAATTCCAAGCTGGTGCTCGCCTTCGACGGACGGCCCGATCCGGCGGCGGTCGCGGAATACAGGCGCCGCCGGCTCTTGGCGGCCGATCGCGATCGCGCCGCGTTCATCGCCGCGATGGGAATTGGTCGCGAGCTCGATTCGCTGATCCGGACGGTGAAATTCGAAAGCCTGCACGTGCTGACGCGATCCGAGCTCCACGGTTTCGGCATCGACACGCGACCGCTCGCTGAGACAAACTGGTCGCTGGAGAAGGAGGCCCGGCCGTTCGTCCGCAAGATCGCGACCGCAAAGAAGGCGAACGGCTCCGCGTTCCGAACGATGGAGCTGCGCCTGTCTTGCGAAAGCAGCAAGGGCGCACCGCTGACGTTTGCGGCCGAGGTCGACGAAACGGCCACCGTCAAGAGCACGATCCTGATCACGGCGGATGCCGACAAGGAGAAGACGGCCGGAGGATCTCCGGTGCGGACCGGCAAGCACGAGGTCTGGCGCAGCAACATCGACCCCGACATGGTCAAGGCGATACTGGCCTCCCGCTCCCTGCATGTCCGCGAAACCACGCCGATCGCGGATGACAAGACGGACATCATGACATTCGAGCTCGACCTGGCGGGCCTGCCGTCACAATGGGCTCGGCTCAAGGCATCCTGCGGATTGCCGACGCCGGGCCCGACAAGCTCCTGGCCGACGACGCCTGGGAAAGCGGCTCCCTGGCAGGCAGTTCATTGGCCCGAGAGCCCTTGGACGCCCGCCCCCCAACTGACCGTCAGCACAAACCCTCGGCCCGCTCCGTCGCCTTGAAATGACGTCGGACATCGCCCCGGGCGGGCGATTCAACACGCAACATTCATTCAACCCTCATCGAGCAGGGAGCGGACCTTGGCGGCCAGGTCTTCGATCGCAAAGGGCTTGGACAGCAAATGCTTGCCGGCATCGAGCACGCCATTATGGACGATCGCGTTGCGCGTGTAGCCGGTGGTGAACAGCACTTTCAGATCCGGGTATCGTCTCGACAGCTCGGCCGCGAGTTCGGCACCGGTCATGTCGGGCATGACGACGTCGGTGAACAGCAGATCCGGAACGAAACCGCCTTCGATCTTGCCGATCGCCTCCCGGGCGCTGGCGGCCTCGACGACGGTATAACCAAGCTCGCGCAGGCTTTCGGACGAGATGCCGCGGACCCGCTCGTCGTCCTCGACGACGAGGATGGTCTCGCTCTGCGGACTTGCACCGGGATGTGGCACGCCGTGCGACGGGGTTGAGACAGGCTCCTCGCCCGCGAAGCGTGGAAGATAGATCTTCACGGTCGTGCCGACGTCCACCTCCGAATAGATTTTGACATGGCCGCCCGACTGCCGCACGAAGCCGTAGACTTGGCTGAGGCCAAGGCCAGTCCCCTTGCCGACGATCTTGGTCGTGAAGAACGGATCGAAGACCTTTCCCAGCACGTCCGCCGCAATGCCCGTGCCGTTGTCCGTCACCGCAATGAGCACGTACTGCCCCGGCTGCAGCGCGTATTCGCGGGCATATTTCCGATCTATCGAGGCGTTGGCGGTTTCGATCGTCAGCCTGCCACCCTTCGGCATGGCATCGCGTGCATTGACAGCAAGATTGACGAGAACGCTTTCGAGCTGGGCAGGGTCTGCCTTGACGCGCCAAAGGCCAGCCGCGAGGACCGTCTCGAGACGGACGAGCTCGCCGAGCGAGCGCTCGAGCAGCTCACTCATCTCACCGACCATCTTGTTGATGTCCACGACCTCGGGCGCAAGAGGCTGCTGCCGCGAGAACGCCAACAATCTTTGCGTCAACGTGGCGGCACGGTTCGCACCATCCGTTGCACTATCCAAGAAGCGGTCAATGTTGAGCTCGCCCTTGCCGAGCCGCCGCTTGGCGAGATTCAAGCTCCCGAGGATGACGGCCAGCATGTTGTTGAAGTCGTGGGCGATCCCCCCGGTCAATTGCCCGACGGCTTCCATCTTCTGCGATTGCCGCAATTGCTCCTCGGCCTTCATGCGCTCGGCGATCTCGTCGGCGACACGTTGTTCCAGCTCGGCATTGAGCGCTTCGAGCCTGGTCAGCAGTTGGGCATTGTCAATGGCCGTCGCGGCATGGCCGGCAATGCCGAGCAATGCGGATTCGTGCTCCTCGTGGAATCGACCGACCTCCGCATGACCGAAGAAAAGCCCACCGAGCACCTCGCCGCTGCGCGAGATCACGGGGACCGCAAGGTATGACCGGACCGGGAGATGGCCCTCGGGCATGCCTTTCCGCGGCGCATTCTTGCCATAGCGCGGGTCTTGCAGGATGTCGTCCGACCTCACCACGCCCGTGCCCTTGAAGGTCGGCTCGAACACGGCGGTGGCGCGCGGCATCGGGAAGTTTTCGAAAGCGGATCGCGGCACGCCGGACAGCGAATACAGCATGTAGCTGCCGCCGTCCGCGGCCAGGACGTTGTAGAAGAAGGCTCCGAACTGGGCGCCCGTCAGCTCGACGCCGGCATCCGTCACGATCTGCACGATCCTCTCGAGATCGCGTTCGCGGGCAACCGATGCTCCCGTGTCGTTGAGGATCCTCAGATGACGCTCGGTCTTCTTTTGCGCGGATATATCCAGCACGGTCCCGATGAATCGCGTGGCGTGGCCGTCAGAAAAGATCGCGTGACCCGTTGCGGCGATCCAGCGCTCGACACCATCCTCGATGCCGACGGTGCGGTATTCGATGTTGTAGCTTCCCGGAGAATTGGGCTGTAACGCGGTCGAGACGGCCTCATGGGCGCGCTGCCTGTCGTCGGGATGGATGCCCTTCAGGAATGAGCCCTCGTAGCTGACCTCGGCATCCGGTGAGAGACCGAACACCTCCTTGCAGCGGTTATCCCATCGAAGAATGTCGTTGACCGGATCGTAGTCCCAGGTGCCGATTCCGGCGGCCTTGTTGGCGAGGACGAGCCGCTCGGCAGCTTCGCGCGCCGCCTGCTCCGATCGGACGCGCTCGATGTGCGCCCATGATCGCTCCGTCACCTCGGTGAGCAAGGCAAGTTCGCGCGGCGTCCAAAGATGCGGGCCACGGTGATGAATGGCCATCAAGGCGGTCAGGCGCCCCTCCTTCACCAAGGGCATGCAGATCGTCGAACCGATGCCGATGCGCTGGAAGGTGGCGGCTTCCTCGGGGGCGATCTCCTTCAGATTGTCGTTGATGATGAGGGGGCGGCCGGCGCCCAGCTCTCGCACCGCCTTCTCGCCGAAGTCGGCAAGGCTGTAGTGCCCCACTATGTGCATCGCACCGGGGGCAGCCCAATCCCCGCGGATGGTGAAGCCGTCCTGATCAGGATCCATGTCGGCATAGGCGCAGTTGGAGACGCCGAGATACTCACCGACCATTCGCGTCGTCACTGCCATGACGCCGTCTGCATCGCGCGTCTTGGCCGTTTCCTTGTTGAGAGCGTCCAGGAAGAGGAGTCGCGCTTCGTTCTCGCGCACCGCGCTCTCGGCGCGGCGACGTTCAACGGCGGTGCGGGTGCGTTCGGCAACCTCGCGGATGAGCTCGAGCTCCGCCGGGGTCCATTCGCGCGGCGTGGCATTGTTGAGGTAGAGCAGCGCCACGACCCCATCGGGCTCGGAGATCGGCATGTTGACGAATGCGCGCGCCGAGATCGCCTCGAGAGCTCGGGCGCGGTCGCCGACGCGAGCGTCCTTTTCGGCATCGGCGCAGACGACCGTCTCGCCCCGCTTCAAGTCTTCGATATAGCTGCCATAGTCGCGAAAGCGCAGCACGCCGGCCAAGCTCAAGATCCCAGGCGCATTCCAGTCGCGCGCGATCGTGATGGTCTCGGCGGAGGTGTCGACGGTGCCGTAACCTGCCCGGCTGACATTGAGGCTGCGGCCAAGCAGCTCGGCCGCCGCATAGGCGAGATCGTCGGGGCTGCCGATCTCTCGAATATGATCGCCGAGGGTGGCCAAGACGGCGTTGCGGTCGGCCGAGGATCCCCCGGTCGCTGTCGTCATCGGTCAACCCCGAACACGTCCCTCGCTCCACCTGCACAATGATGAGACAGTAACTGTAGGTGGGGCCTTCGGTTCCCGGCGCGAGGGGCGGCTCAGCATCAAGACGCCTCTCGGGTCCTGCTCGGCCCAGCGCGCGATGCAGGTGGTCAAGTGTCTTCAACAACGGCGGGCTTAGACCGGCGTATAGATCACGAGCTTCAACGCGGGATCGTCATTGGCCTGGAAGCTGGTGTGCTCGAAGTGCAGCACGCCTTTGCTCGGATGGTTCATGGTCTTGCGGCCCGAGATGGTGCTGCGAACGTCGTGCGCCTCCCACCATTCGACGAATTCCGGACTGCTCTCGCGCAGCCGCGTCAGCAGCTCCGTGAAGGCGGGATCGCCGGCCCAGACGTCGTGATTGGCGCGAAACATCGCCACCATCGCCTTGGCTACGTCGGTCCAGCCGGCGCCGTAGGATTTTCGCGTCTGCTTGTTCGTCAACATAAGAAGCAGCGTGTTGCGATCCTGCTCCGGCAATCGCCCGAACCCGAACACCTCCTCGGCCGCATCGTTCCAGGCCAGCACGTCCCAGCGCCGGCCGGTGATGTAGGCCGGCTGATGCAGGCTCTCGATCATGCGACGAATGGGCGGAGGCACGATCTCGCGGGTGAAGGGGCTCCTTGCGGGCTCGCGCGCCAGCGCCTTGAGGTGGGCGTGCTCGGCCTTGCTGAGACGGAGGGCCCGGGCCAGCGCATCCACGGTGGTCACGGACGGGCTGACCGTGCGGCCCTGCTCGAGACGGATGTACCAGTCGACGCCGATGCCGGCGAGCTGCGCGACTTCTTCGCGGCGCAGCCCCGCGGTGCGCCGGCGCCGGCCCACCGGAAGCCCGACCGCCTTCGGCGACAGCTTTTCGCGGCGGGACCTCAGGAAGTCCCCGAATTCAACGCGGCGTGGATCGACCATGGCGGGTGTCCCGGCGATGGAGGGCCTATGAAATACTAGGATAATACCAGGCCTTCCTGACTTCCGCCAGGGCAGCGCATACGGACTTCACCCGACCTCGAGGTGAACATCATGAAAGCTGCCGTACTCAAATCCTTCGGCTCGCCGCTGGCGATCGAGACTGTCCCCGAACCGGTGCTCGGCACCGGCGAGGTCATCGTCGACGTCGTCGCGACGCGCGTGCTGTCCTACATGAACGAGGTCTTCGACGGGACGCGCAACTACGCGCTCGACCTGCCAATCATTCCAGGCCCAGGCGGCATCGGCCGCGTGCGCGCGATCGGTCCGGACGCGACCAGGCTTGCCGTCGGCAACTGGGTGTTCTGCGATCCGACAGTGCGCTCGCGCGATGACGCCGCGGCGCCGGATATCGCCCTGCAGGGCCTGACCGCCGCGGGACCCGGCGGCATGCGCCTGCAACAGCACTTTCGCCACGGCTCCTTCGCCGAGCAGATGCGGGTGCCGACCGAGAACGTCAAACCCCTCGGCCCGATCACGTCCGAGCAGGCGACACAATGGTGCGCGCTGGGCACGCTGCTGGTGCCCTATGGCGGCTTCCTTGCGGCAAACCTTCGCCCGGGCGAGACCGTGCTGGTGAGCGGCGCCACCGGCAATTTCGGCAGCGCCGCCGTCTCCGTCGCGCTGGCGATGGGCGCAGCCTGCGTGGTCGCGCCGGGCCGCAACGAACGGATCCTCGCCGACCTCGTCCGCCGCTTCGGGGCGCGGGTGAAGCCGGTCAAGCTCTCGGGTGACGAGGACGACGACCGTGAGACGATGAAGCGCGCCGCACCGGGGCCGATCGACTGCGTCTTCGACATCATGCCGCCCTCGGTGAGCCCGACTGTCGTGCGCGCGGCAGTCATGACGGTCCGCGCTTACGGACGCGTCGTGCTGATGGGTGGCGTCGGCATGGCGGGCGGGCCGGGCCTCGAGCTGCCCTACCCCTGGATCATGCGCAACTGCATCAGCATCCACGGCGTCTGGATGTATCCGCCCGATGCGGCCAGCCGCCTGATCGCACTGGTGCGTGCCGGGCTGCTGCGGCTGGAAGAGTACGAGACAGAGACCTTCGATCTCGACCACGCCAACGAAGCCGTGGCGCATGCTGCCGCCAATGGCGGACCGTTCAAATTGACGGTGATCAGGCCCTGAATTGTGAGGCGGCGACGGACCGCCGTCTTCGATTTTTTTCGGAAGTCTCACCAAGCACTTGGCTACTGTGCATGGGGTTGTTTTCGAGCTCTTTAGTCGAGTTCGACCACTTGGCCGTTCGACAGCGAGACGCGCCGGTCCATACGGCCGGCGAGCTCCATGTTGTGGGTGGCGATCAGCATCGACACGTGCGTCGCCTTGACCAGTTGCATCAGGGCCTGGAACACGTGCTCGGCGGTGCCGGGGTCGAGATTGCCGGTCGGCTCGTCCGCAAACAGCACGCGCGGCGCATTGGCCACTGCACGGGCGATGGCGACACGCTGCTGCTCGCCGCCGGACAGCTCGGCGGGGCGATGGGTGATGCGGTCGCCGAGGCCGAGATAACCCAGGATCTCCTTGGCACGCTTGACGGTCTCGGACTTCTTCAGGCCGCGGATCATCTGCGGCAGCATGACGTTCTCGAGCGCCGAGAACTCCGGCAACAGCCGATGCGACTGGTAGACGAAGCCGATATCGGTGCGGCGCAGCTGGGTGCGCTCGATGTCGGGCAATTGCGAGGTCGGTGCGCCCGAGACATAGACCTCGCCGGAATCGGGGGCTTCCAGCAGCCCAGCGATGTGCAGCAGCGTCGACTTGCCCGAGCCCGACGGCGCCACCAGCGCGACCGACTGACCGGCCCACAGCGCCAGCTTGGCGCCGTCGAGGATCGTCAGCGGCACCTCGCCCTGCAAGTACTGCCGCTTTATCTCGTGGAGATAAATGACCGGTACATCTTCTGCCCCCTGCTGCTGCTCCATCAGTCCCTCACTCGTACCGGAGCGCTTCGACGGGATCGAGGCGCGCGGCGCGCCACGACGGATAGAGCGTCGCCAGGAACGACAGCGTCAGCGCCATGATGACGACGGCCGTGGTCTCGCCCACGTCGATCTCGGCGGGCAGTTTCGACAGGAAGTAGAGCTCCGGCGAGAACAGCTCGGTCGAGGTCAGCCAGGACAGGAATTGCCGGATCGATTCGATGTTGACGCAGATCACGAGGCCGACGCAGAAGCCGACCAGCGTGCCGACCACGCCGATCGAAGCGCCCGTGATCAGGAATATCCGCATGATCGATCCCTGCGAGGCGCCCATGGTGCGCAGGATCGCGATGTCGCTGCCCTTGTCCTTCACCAGCATGATCAGGCCGGAGACGATGTTGAGCGCGGCAACCAGCACGATCATGGTCAGGATCAGGAACATCACGTTGCGTTCGACCTGGAGCGCGTTGAAGAAGGTCGAGTTGCGCTGCCGCCAATCGACCAGGAAGATCGGCCGGCCCGCCGCCTCCGTCACCGCCTTGCGGAAGGCGTCGATCCTGTCGGGGTTGGTCGTGAACACCTCGATCGAGGTGACGTCGTTGCTGCGGTTGAAATAGGCCTGCGCCTCGGCAAGCGGCATGAACACGAAGCCGAGATCGTATTCGGACATACCGATCTCGAACACCGCGACGATCTTGTACGGTTTTATGCGCGGCGTCGTTCCCATAGGCGTCACTGCGCCCTTCGGCGCCACCAGCGTGATGCTGTCGCCGGCATGCAGCGAAAGCTGATCGGCGAGGCGCCGGCCGATCGCAACGCCCTGCCCTTCGTCAAAGCCCTCGAGGGAGCCCTGCTTGATGTTCTTGGCGATCGAGGTGAGGTTGTTGAGATCGTCGGAGCGGATGCCGCGCACCAGGACGCCCGAGGCGTTCCAAGGCGATGACGCCAGCGCCTGACCGTCAACCACCGGCGCCGCGAGCCGGATGCCCTCGACCTGGCTGAGGCGGTCGGCAACGTCCTTCCAGTCGGTCAGCGGCGATTCCAGGGGCTGGACCAGGATGTGGCCGTTGAGGCCCAGGATCTTGTCGAGCAGTTCCTTGCGGAAGCCGTTCATCACGGCCATGACGATGATCAGCGTCGCAACGCCGAGCATGATGCCGAGAAAGGAGAACCCGGCGATGACCGAGATGAATCCCTCTTTCCGCCGCGCCCGCAAATAGCGCGCCGACAGCATCCACTCGAATGGCGCGAAAGGCGCGGTTTGCACGGTTTCGGTCATGGTCTCATCCATCGCTCGATAATCCCATGATTCGGGGTCAATTGTGGCCGGATTGGCGGCCGCGATATCGCGCGATGAACAATATTCAGCCGATCAGCCTTCTCAGCCCACAAGTCTTGCAACCGCGTCGGCAGGCGACATGGTCTCGCGCGCGCCGTCGCTGCGCCGCTTGATCTCGACCTTGCCGTCGGCGAGCCCCTTCGGCCCGATCATGATCTGCCAGGGGATGCCGATCAGGTCGGCGGCGGCGAATTTGGCACCGGCGCGTTGATCGGTGTCGTCATAGAGCACGTCGATGCCCTTGGCCGTGAGCTCGGCATAGAGCTTCTCGCAGGCCGCATCGACGGCCGCATCGCCCTGCTTCAGGTTGAGGATCGAGACGCGGAACGGTGCCACCGCTTCCGGCCATTTGATGCCGGCATCGTCATGGCAAGCCTCGATGATGGCACCCAGCAGGCGCGAGACGCCGACACCGTACGAGCCGCCATGGATCGGCACGTCGACACCATCAGGCCCCGCCACGAGCGCCTTCATCGGCTCGGAATATTTGGTGCCGAAATAGAAGATCTGGCCGACCTCAATGCCGCGGGTGTTCACCCGCTTGTCCACCGGCACCTCCTGCTCGAACCGCGCGGCATCGTGGACGTCTTCGGTCGCCGCATAGAGCGAGGTCCATTGCTTGATGATCGGCGTCAGGTCGCTCTCATAATCCACGTCCTCGCCCGGCACCGGCAGGTCCAGCACGTCGCGATTGATGAACACGCCGGATTCGCCGGTCTCGGCGAGCACGATGAACTCGTGGCTGAGATCGCCGCCGATCGGGCCGGTCTCGGCGCGCATCGGGATCGCCTTCAGCCCCATCCGCGCGAAGGTGCGCAAGTATGCGACGAACATCTTGTTGTAGGCGACGCGCGCCGCGGCCTCGTTGAGGTCGAAGGAATAGGCGTCCTTCATCAGGAACTCGCGGCCGCGCATCACGCCGAAGCGCGGACGCTGCTCGTCGCGGAATTTCCATTGGATATGATAGAGATTGAGCGGCAGGTTCTTGTAGGACTTCACATAGGCGCGGAAGATCTCGGTGATCATTTCCTCGTTGGTCGGTCCGTACAGCAGCTCGCGCTTGTGGCGGTCGGCGATGCGCAGCATCTCCGGGCCGTAGGCGTCGTAGCGGCCGCTCTCGCGCCAGAGGTCGGCGAGCTGGAGCGTCGGCATCAAGACCTCGATCGCGCCGGAGCGATTCTGCTCCTCGCGCACAATCTGCTCGATCTTCTTCAGCACGCGAAAGCCGAGCGGCAGCCAGGCATAGATGCCCGCCGCCTCCTGCCGGATCATGCCGGCACGCAACATCAGCCGATGCGAGACGATCTCCGCCTCTTTCGGATTTTCCTTCAGGATGGGCAGAAAGAACCGCGACAACCGCATGGTAATACTCTGGGAATCAGTGATCGCCTGCAGTGAAACCGGATTGGGAGCGAAAACACAAGACGGGAATGAGGAAAAGCCGCTAACGCGGCGAAATAGCTGTCATTTTTCCGTTGCCTTCAGGTTTGACTTCAGGAGCACCGTGCTCAGCAAAGCCGGTAAGCCTAGGGCGGCGGCACCTCGAGTTCATCCGCCAGCGTGATCTTCTCGAAATCGCTCACAAGCGCCTCGATCCGCACACGCCAGCGGCCGGCGAAGGGCAGCTCGACCCTGCGCACGTGCCAGTAGCCATCCGGCCCGAGCAAGGCGACCCGTTCCATCGGCTCGATGCCACGCTCGGGCAGACTGAGGGTCAACGTCACCTCTTTGGCCGCCAGGGGCGTCCCCTCGCCGGTCATGAGCTGGAGCACGAAATCGTCCTTGCCGACCTTTCCAGGTGACACCAGCACCTGGAACATCGCCTTGTCGCCGTGGATGTGGATCGCCAACGGCGTCTCCGGAATGATCGTTCGCGGCGGCGGCGTGAAGCGCCAGCCGGCGACGACGGCAAAGATGGCGAGGGCGATCACGCATTCGAGGAGGATCGAGCGCTTGAGGATGGTCTGGGCTCCACGATCGCGGGCGAGTGCCGGAGTGAGGCGGAAGCGGTTGAGCGCCGCAAGTGCGAGCAGCATGAGAACCAGGCCGAGCTTGATCGAGAGGATGAGGCCATAGCGGGTCTCGACCAACGCCGAAACTTTTTCGAGCTGAACAATCGCAAGGGCGAGGCCCGTCAATGCCAGCACGCCGACCGCCGGCATGGCGATGCCCGAGAAGCGCTTCACGACGGCGAGTGTTGCCGGCGTCGGCTTCGACAGCAAAGCCGCGAGCGGAGCAAGAGCGCCGATCCATAGCGCAACGCACAGGCCGTGAAGAAACATCGCCGGGCGCATCATCATTCGAGGCGGCGCCGTTGCGGCATGCCCGCTCATGGCGAGCGACAGGCCCACGCCGACCATGGCAATGATCGCAAGAGCCCGCGAAGACCATGCGCTGCGGAGCGCCAGCAAGGCGAACAGCATCGCGGCGGCAGCAACTAGAAACGCGCGGCCGGCACTGGTTGCGACCGCGACCTTCCAAGGCGCGGCCGTCGCGAGCGCCGCCGGCGGCAGGCCGAGGAGATCGAGGCCTAGCGCTCCGAGCGATACCACTGCGCTCGAAAGGCCGACCGCGAGTGCCATGCGCGGCACGGTCATGCCGGCCAGAGACCATGATATCCAGCGCGCAAACCACACACCGCCGACGCCTATGAACAGACCGAGATACAGGCCAACGCGCGCCAGCCAGATCAGCGCGGCCAACCAATGGTCAGTACTCGCGGACGGCTTCGTCTCCGACGGCATGCCGACTGAAAACATCACCGATCCCACGATCGGATGGCCATCCTGCGAGACCACGCGATAGCTGACGACCGCGGTCCCCTCAGGCAGATCCGCCGGCATCTGGATCGAAATCGTGTCGCCGGACGCACTGACGCGCGTCTCGTCCCGCGCCCTGCCCGTCCCGTCGATCAGCCGGATCGCGCCCGGCGTTACCGGTTCGTTGAACCGCAGCTCCACCACCTTGGGCGCGGTCGCGAGCGTGCTGCCGCTCGCCGGCTCGACCGAGATCAGCGCCGCATGCGCGAGCGCACCGCTCGCGAAGCCCGCAGCGAAGAGCAGCGTCGCGAGCGCTGCGAGGAGGCGCATCAGGGTTTCGGCAGGAGCTTGACGCCAGGCGCCGGCGACTTGCCCTCATGCGAATGGCTTGACCCCTCGGTTGGGATCTCGATCCAGCGACGAACGCCGGTCTCGCATTCCTGAACCACTGGGAAGTACAAGGTCGTGTTCGCCTTGAGCTTGTCGGTCAGCACCGTCTGCATGATGAACTCGTCATAGTTCTTGTCCGCCAGCTTACCGCCGGACCACGCCACCTCCTTGACGCCGGACGAGAGCTTGTTGCCGTGATAGTCGTATTCCCCCGCATATTTGCCCTCGACGACGTCGATGGTCCAGCCGGCCTTCGGCATCGGCTTCACCGCGATGACCCCTTCCGGAATCTGCACGCGGAGCTTCACCGTCGGCGAGCCCGCGCAGCCATGCGGCACGGTGAACACCGCCTTGTAGGACGCGCCGATTGTGGCGTGCTTGGTCTCGAGAGAGACATGCGCCGCCACTGGTGATGCGGCGACCGCGGCAATCAGAATCAGGCAGCATCGCTTCGACATATTCGGTCTCCCGAGAGTCCAGAACAGTCTCATTTCATCTTCATTCCCGAATGATCCGGCATTTTCTTCATGTCCATGTGACCCGAGTGCCCCCCACCGCCCGGTGCTTGCGCGCCGACGCCCTGGACGTCGAGCGCAACGGTGATCTTTCCGGCCTTCTCGAACTGAAGCGTCACCGGCACCTTGTCGCCCTGCTTGAACGGCCCCTTCAGCTCCTGAAGCATCAAATGATTGCCGCCGGGCGCGAGCTTCACGGTCTTGCCGGGCTCGATCGCCAGTCCCTTGTCGAGCGCGCGCATCTTCATCACGCCGTTGTCCATGGCCATCTCGTGAATCTCGGCCTTGCCTGCGATATCGGCGGACACGCTGACCAGCCTGTCGGCGGCGCTCCCCTTGTTTTCGATGGTCAGATAGCCGCCGGCGACCTTGGCGCCGCCCGGCGTCGCCCGGCTCCAGGCCTGCGAGATGACGAGATCGCCGGCCTTGACGTCCTCGGCTGCGACCCCCGCGCTGGTGCCGAGCAGCATGGCGACGGCGAGAAGTGATAGATTGATCCTGTTCATTTGGTTCCCTCGGCTTTGATCTGATCGAGCACGGTCGGTCTTGGTGGTTTCGGCAGCCTCAGTGCGCTTTACCATCGATACCTCATTCCGGTGTAGACCGCCCGGCCCGCACCTGGCTCGAACAACGCCGACGTCGCGGTGGCGCGATCGATGATACTGGCGCTTGCAATGTAGGTCCTGTTGGTGAGGTTTCGACCCTCGATATAGGCGGAGAACGGTCCGCCATTGTCGAAGCCCGCTTTCAATCCGAGCAGTGCATACGGCTCCGTCGTCAACGTGTTCATACTGTCGACGAAATAGGCCTGCGGCACCCATTCGACGTTCGGACCAGCATAGAACCCGGTCGGATGCTTATAGAGCAACTCGGCGCGCAAATAGTGACGCGGCGCGCCGGGCAGCTGGTTGTTGCCGAACGCCGTGTCGCTGTCGAAGCGAAAATCGCTGTAAGTATAAGCGAGGTTGAGCCACACCTTGTCGGGCGCGCCTCCTGTCACGAAGATATCGCGGAAGATTGCTGCCCCTGCCCCCGCCTCGACGCCCTGGTGGAAGGTTCGGTCGGCATTGGTCACGTTGCAATTGCCGAACGCGCTGTACAGGCACAGCAGCTCATCGCGGATATCGGCGCGATAGGTGGTCAATTCCCACGAATAGTCGGGCCGTCGCATGCGGGTCCCTATCTCGTAGGTCGTCGCAATCTGCGGGCGGATGCTGGTGAACGGAATCGTCGGAATGCCAGGACCGCGCGCGCTCTCGCCGAAGCTCGGCACTTCGGCGCTCCGCGAAACATTGGCGAAGGCCTGCCACGTCGGGTCGATCTGCCACAGCAGGCCCGCCTTCGGCGACCACAGATCAAAGCGGGTTGCTCCCGACTGGTCGCCGTCGCTGAGAAACCGGTCCTGCCGATTGCGGGTCGCATGCAGGAATTGCGTGCCGGCGATCGCGGCGACATTCGGCAGAAAGTAGAAGCTGTCCTCCACGTAAACCGAGGTGTTCTCCGAGCGATCGATCGACGACGACAGCAATGCCCCCTTCTGTCCGGCAATGTTGGCGAACTGCTGGTTGTCGATGCTGCCGTTCAACAGGTTGACGCCCGCAACCAGCCTGTTGCGGTAACCGCCGATGATGCGGTCGTCCGTAACCTTCGCGAAGCCGCCATAATCCTTGTAGCGATAATCGAGCCACTGGAAGATCGGATGCATGAGGTGCCGGTCGACGCCGAAAGCGCCGAACTCCAACCTGGTGTCGTCGAATCGGATCGTCGTCTTGTTTGCCAGCCTGATCGTGTCGATGTTGCGCTGCTGGTCCAGCGCAACGTTCGCCGGAGCCGCGGCCTCCGGATTGGTCAAGGCAGACGCCTTGGTGACGGTTCCTGGAATGCGCTGCCGCACCTCGTTGGCGTTAAGATAGAATCGCGTCTCGAAATCCGGCGAGAACTGGTAGCCAACATTGCCGCTCACGCGGTTGCCCGAGCCGAAGCTGTGATCGCGGAAGCCGTCCGTGGCCTGCGTTGATGCGGTGACGAAACCATCCCACGGCCCGTTGGCGCCTCCTGCATTGGCCTGCAGTCGCCTGAAGCCGAAGGCTCCCACGTCGAGCGAGACTTCATTCGGAAATCGGTCGCGTCCCGATGGTGTCACGAAGTTGACGGCGCCTCCCAGCGAATTGGCTCCGAACTGCAGCGCGTTCGCGCCCTTGTACACCTCGACGTATTTGTAGGCGGTCGGGTCGATCTCCTGGAAATCGCCGTAGCCGTCCGCCGTATTGATCGGGATGCCGTCCATGTAAAGCTGCACGCCGCGCAGATGGAAATTGCGCGACAGGCCGGATCCGCGGATCGAAAGCCGGGTGTCGTCACCCCATTTCGGCTGCGCAAACACGCCGGGAACGTAGTCCAGGACATCCTTGATCGTGCTGGCGGGAGTCGAATTCCGGTAGGCCTCCGCTGCGACCAGCGCTACGCCGCCCGGCGTCTGGTTGATCTCGCTCAGTGCCTGCTGGGCGGTGAGAACCGTCAGGGCACCAGGACCGAGGCCCCCTTCGGAAGCTGCCGTCGGTTGCGGACGCGCAGTTGCGGGCGCGCGGGCCCGCGTTGATCGCGCGGCGGTTCGCTGTGCGCGGGCTGGAGAGGCCCGTTTCTCCCGCGGCGCGTCGACTGTGACGGGAGGAAGCTCGCGTCGGTTTTCCTCCGCGATTGCGTTGGATGGCACAACGAGGGCAGAAGCTGAGGCAAGCAGAATTTTGCGTGCGGAAAGCAGTCGAAAGAAGCCTGTACGAGGCATGAGGTCATTCCTGATGCCGGCAGAGAGCCGGTGCATAGCGATCCCGGCACGGCCGAAGCCGGCGCGGAGCTGAAGGTTTCGCGGATCAGGAAATGCGAGGGGGAGCGCGCGCCCAAGCGCTCGAACCGTCGATGGCGGCGAGGACGGGCGCGTTCGCCACGTGCCAGACGATGCGGGCGATGGGGCGGACGGGAGTTGAGAACGCCGCATGGGGCGGCGCGTCAAGCGAGGCGTCAGCGTGCGCGAGGCAGCAAAGCGCACATGCGCCAGCTTTTGCGGCCGGTGTCCCGGTCTCGTCGACCGGGCCGCCCTGCTCACTTGCGCTGTGGCAGATGACGCCTGCAGAGAACGGATCGGCCGCAGCCTGGCCGGCCGCGAGACAGGCGGCGATCGGCGCCAGCACCTGCATCACCAGGGCGAGCAGGACCAGAGGCAGGAATTTTTGCAGACGTGCGCGCATCCGCCGGACCATTCGTTCGTGCGCTAACTAATCACTCGGGCGCGGCCGAGTCGAGGCCAGTTCCACCGCCTGTTGGGCCCTGCGCAAACTGCTCGCAAGCTTGTGGTCGGACGACCCCACCCTCCGGCGGGCCGGCATCTGAGGCAGGAAAACCCGCCCGGCCATCCACAAATTTCTTATATCTGTCATATATTTAGGGGGCCGGAAGCCCGATCGTTTCGTCAGTTGCTCCTATTTTGAACATTCGTTGCCGAAAATGATGACAAGTGAGAAAAGTTGATCTAGCATCCCTCTTGCTCAGGCGCTGACCGCGAGGTCGAGGCCTGGTGGTCCAAGTCTCGGGAGGAGCCCCTGGCGCGCAAAACGCAGCGTCGCCCCGTCAATCAAGATCAAATCTTAAGATCGGGGATAATAGGGTCGACACAATTTTTGAGCGGGGCCAGGGCCCCGCTCTTTTTTTGCCCGCGCGGCTGAACTGTCGATGAACGCGGCCTTTCATCCCATCCACGACAGCTTCGAACGTGCGGCCTCGCCCTGCGCCGACCTCACGCCGTTCGTCTATCGACGTCTGTTCGATCTCCATCCGGAAACGCAGGCGATGTTCCGCACGGACGGCGGTGACCTCGTGAAGGGGTCGATGCTGGCGCTGACGATCGAGGCGATTCTCGACTTCGCCGGCGAGCGCCGCGGGCATTTCCGGCTAATCGCGTGCGAGGTCGCCTCGCACGACGCCTATGGCACGCCGCGCGAGCTGTTCATCGCGTTCTTCGCCGTCATCAGGGATGCGCTCCGCGATCTGCTCGGCGATGAATGGACGCCCGAGATCGCGCAGTCTTGGGATACATTGCTCGCCGAGATCGACGCATTCGCCGCCGCGGCCACCTGACGCTTTGCGCTGCACCAACGCGCGGGCTGCGACGACACTGCGGCTGAATGCAGATTGAGTGCGAACAACTCTTGTGAGAGACTTTCGGAGATCGGTAGCGCTACCAATGACGCGCCGACGACAAAATATATGGGAGCGAGCGATGTCCGGGACGAAAGATTTCTCGACGACCAGGCGCGATCTTCTTCAGGCGGCTGCGGCCGCCGGCGCCGGAGCTGCCATCCTCGGCAGCATGGGCATAAACCCCGCACTGGCCGCAGTCGGACGCAGCGAGAAGCCGTTGAAGGCGGCGTTCTCCAACGCCGGCCTCCAGGCCACCTGGTGCGCGCAAGGCAAGCAGGCGGCGGAATTCTGGGGCAAGCTGTTCAATGTCGAGGTGACCTGGTTCGACGGGCAGCTCGATGCGGTGAAGCAGCGCGCGGCGATCGACAACATGGCCTCGCAGAAATGGGACTTCGTCGCGATCCAGGCCTTCGGCATCGGCACCCTCACCCAGCCGGTACAGAAGATGATCGACGCCGGCACGCCCGTGATCGACATGGACACGCTGATCGCGCCGCTCGATCAGATCAACGTCCATTCCTTCCTCGCTCCCGACAACGAGTTCATGGGCGCTTCGGTGACACAGGCGCTGTGCAACGCCATGGGCGGCAAGGGCAAGATCATCATGACGCAGGGCGCGCTCGGCCACACCGGTGCGCAGGGCCGCGCCAAGGGCTTCAACTCGGTCGTGAAGCAATTCCCGGGCATCGAAGTGCTGGACACCCAGCCGGCCGATTGGGACGTGTCGAAGACCGCCCGTCTCTGGGAGACCTATCTGACCAAATACCCGCAGATCGATGCGGCCTTCTTCCACAATGACGACATGGCGCTGGCCGCCGCCAACATCATGAAGGCGCGCAATCGCACCAACATCCTGATCGGCGGGGTCGACGCCATGCCGCCGGCGATCCAGGCGGTCAGCGAAGGCCGCATGTTCGCAACCGTCCGCAATCCGTCCTGCCGCATCCATGGCGGTGCGATCATCGCGGGCGTGTCGGCCGTGGTCGGCGGCGAGAAGAGCGGACAGGGCATCCCGAAGAACGTCGTCACCGACGGCCCGGTCGTGACCAAGGCCAATGCCGCCGGGATGCAGTGGATGCAGGATCACTTCCTGATCTGAGCCTCCAGATTTTCATGAGTGTGGGACAACAGCCCATCCTGGAACTGCAGGGCATCACGAAGAGCTTCGGCGGCGTCGAAGCGCTTCGTGGTGTCGACTTCGCGCTTTATCCCGGCGAGATCCACGGTCTCGTCGGCGAGAACGGCGCCGGCAAAAGCACGCTGATGAAGATCATCGCCGGCGTGCACACCGAGTTCTCCGGCCGCTTCCTGGTCGACGGCCAGGAGATGCATTTTCGCTCGGCGCGCGATGCGCACGCCGCCGGCATCGCCATGGTGCACCAGGAGCTCAGCGTCGCGCCCGACCTGACGGTCGCGGAGAACGTCTTCCTCGGCAACCAGCCGACCAACGCCCTCGGCCTCGTGCAATGGCGGCGGATGGCGCGCGAGGCGGGCGAGCAGCTCGCCCGCTTCGGCATCGACGTCGATCCGATGGCACGGCTCGGCGACCTTCCGATCGGGCTGCAGCAGTTGATCGAGATCGCGCGCGTGCTGTTCTCCGGCGCGCGCATCGTTATCCTGGACGAGCCGACCTCCGCCCTCTCCCCGCCCGAGGTCGAGCGACTGTTCACAACGCTCCGACGGCTGCGCGAGGAAGGCACCGCGATCGTCTTCATCTCGCATTTCATCGAGGACATCCTGCTGGTGTCCGACACGGTGACCGTGTTCCGCAACGGCCGCAAGGTTGCGGAGACGGCTAGCGCCGCGACCAGCAAAGGCGCGCTGATCGAGGCCATGATCGGCCGCGGCGGCGAGGCGCTCGAGCATAGCTACACCGACGATCTGATGCTGCCGCAGCCAAGCGACAGCAAGGTCGTTCTCAAGGTTGACCAGCTGTCGTTGTCCCGCAGCCTTCAGGACGTCTCCTTCGAGGCCCGTGCCGGCGAGGTGCTCGGCATCTACGGCTTCATGGGCTGCGGCCAGCAGGAGCTGTCGCGCATCCTGTTCGGCAAGCTGAAGCCGGACGGCGGCACGCTTGCAGTCGAAGGCGTGCCGAAAACGTTCGCCAGCACGGCGGCGGCGCGGCGCGCCGGCGTGGCGCTGGTGCCGGAGAGCCGGCGCGACATGCTGTTCCACCAGGAGCCGGTCTACAAGAACATCTCGATCAGCATTCTCGACCGCATCTCCTCGCTGCTGCTCAAGCCGGCGCAGGAGCGCGACATCGCCAAGCGCCAGGTCGAGCAGCTGCAGATCAGGCCGCCAGTGGTCGGTCTCGATCTCGGCATGCTCTCGGGCGGCAACCAGCAGAAGGTCGCGCTGGCGAAATGGCTGACCTATCCGCCCAAGCTGCTGGTGCTGTGCGAGCCGACCCGCGGCATGGATGTCGGCGCCAAGAACGACGTCATCAACATCGTGCGCGACCTCAGAACGAAGGGGCTCGCGATCATCGTGCTGTCGACCGAGCCGGAAACGGTGCTGTCGCTGGCAGATCGCATCCTCGTGCTCAAGCGCGGCGCCTTGGTGCGTGAATTCAAGAACGAGCCGGTCAGCAAGGACCGCCTGCTGGAAGCGGCGTGACGGAGAAGCACATGAGCAGCGAGACGGCTTTGGCGGCAGGACAACGGGCGCGGGGCCTTGCCCCCTTCCTGCGCTCGCAGATGCGCAACATCGCCCCGTTCCTGACGCTGATCTTCCTCACCGCCTTCTTCGCCTTCGCCAGCCCCTCCTTCGCGACGCTGGACAATCTCGGCAACATCCTGACCCAGGTGTCGGTGACGGGCATCATCGCCGTCGGCCTCACCTTCGTGATCCTCTGCGCCGAAATCGACCTGTCGGTCGCCAGCATCGCCAACGTCACGGGCATTGCGGTCGCCTACTTCACGCTGCAGGAATCCTACGTCAACATCGCCAACATTCCTCTGCCCGGCGCGGTCGCGATCATCCTGTCGCTCCTGCTCTGCGCCCTGCTCGGTCTCGTTAACGCGCTGGGGCTGACCGTGATCGGCATCCCCTCCTTCATCATGACGCTGGCGATGATGCAGATCGCCGCCGGCATCTCCGCGCTGCTGGTGCGCGGCCAGATCGCCTACAAGGTGCCGAGCCTGATCACGACGCTCGGCTCCGGCTCGATCGGCGGCATCCCCTGGATCGTCATCGTCGCCGCCATCATGCTGCTCGGCGGCCATCTCGTGCTGACCTACACGCGCTTCGGCCGCTACGTCTACATGGTCGGCGGCAATCGCGAGGCGGCCGAATATTCGGGCCTCAACGTCAAGCTGATCCTCGGTGCTGTCATGGTGATCTCGGCGGTGTGCTCGGGCCTCGGCGGCATGCTCGGCGTCGCCCATTTCGGCAGTGCGCAGCAGAACGAGTTCGACACCTACCTGCTCGATTCCATCGCCGCCGTCGTGGTCGGCGGCACCAGCCTGTTCGGCGGCCGCGGCGGCATCGGCAACACCATCGTCGGGCTGTTCGTGCTCGGCGTGCTCAACAACGGCCTCGACCACGTCAACATCGACAGCTTCCTGAAGATCCTGATCCGCGGCCTGATCCTCCTGGCGGCGCTGGTCATCAACGTCTATGCGCAGCGCTTGAGGGAGAAAGCGGCGGAATAGACGACCGGCAAGACAAAAGTGCGAAAACAACCCCATGCACAGTAGCCGGTGCCAGCGGAATCAACGACTTGCCGGCGGGTGTCGTTAAATTGCGGATTCGGCGAAGTCAACTTGCTCCGTCGGGCAAAACAGGGGTATAGTGGCATCATCGGCAGCCGGCTTTGAAGGCCGGTGCACCCCCGTCCTTGCGAGCGCAGCGAAGCAATCCAGACTGCTTCCGCGGGGGGATTCTGGATTGCTTCGCTGCGCTCGCAATGACGACGTGGCGGCATAAGCGCGATCCGGCATCACCTGTATCGCCGGTCAGCGAGCGCGATCTAGTCTAATCGCGAGAAGCGGAAATTGCAGTGGCTGGCGCCGCCGGCCAGCGTCTGGGTCCGTTCGAGGCGGATGCCTCGCGCGGCATAGGCGACGAAGTCAAGGCCGCAGATGGTCGGCAGGATCTCCGTATCGCCGCGGCGCGCCGCGAGCTTGCAGAAGCCGCAGGCCTTATAGTCGATGCCGAATTCGAAAGTGTCCTGCGGACCCGGCTCGACGAAATCGTAGACGAAATCTTCCGGAAACTCCGTTTGGTGAGCCTTTGTGACGCTCCTTGCCGCCTGTTCGCGCATCAAGGCCTGGTTCTCGGGCGACATGAACTGGCGCCCAGCCGCGAGACGCTCGGCTTCTGGCGTCCTCAGCAGCTGGGCCTTGTAGGTTTCCCGCTCGATCTCGCCGATCACCGGCACCGGAACGCCGTGGCGCCGCAGCACCCGGCTGATGGCCATGAAGCCGGTCAGACGCATGAAGAAATCGCTCATGCGGCTTGCCGCGCCGCCGACATAGGGCATCTGGGTGAGGACGATCTGAAATTCGTCCATCACCTCCTGCCTGATTGCGTCGATGTCGGAGAGATGCGTGCGCTCGCGGAGCATCGCTTCGGCAAGGCCTATCCGCTCGCGCATGGCGGCCTCCATCGCATGGCGATGCGTCTGGTAGAACGGATGAATCTCAGCCATTGGACACCTGATATGCTTGCCTCATCGCAACATCGACGACGCCGCCTCATTCCGCGGCGATCGCCTCGATCTCCAGCAGCCATTTGCTGTCGACGGTCTCGACGACCACGACGGTCAGTGCCGGCTGGTGCTCCCCGAGCATGGCCCGACGAATGGCGCGGTTGGTGACGACTTGGCTGCGATCAGTCAGGAACGTGGTGACCTTGACCAGGTGCTCGATGCCAAGACCTGCCGCGGCGAGCACTTCCCTGACATTGCGCCAGGCCTGCTCGCATTGCGCCTCGAAGCCGTCAGGCACGGTGCCGTCGGAATTTTGAGGCACCTGGCCGCTGATGAACAGCAGGCGGTTATGCTGGCTGAGTTCAAGGCCCATGCTGTAGCCGCCGGCGGGAGGATGAACCGACGGAGGATTGTGCGTGACGATTTGAGCCATCTCAGAATGTCTCCTGTGCGACAAACTCCAGTGCCAGGCCATGCGACGCCGCCGGCGGCACCAGCAACACGCTGCCGAGCATTTCGAAATTGATGCCGTTGGCTTTCAATATGCGTCGCGTCGCATCGAGATCGGCGACGGCAAGCCGCGTCGCGCAGAAGCGTGGTGAGGCTTCATTCGCGAGGCCCGGCAATCGCCGTGACAATTCCGCAGGACCGAGCACCGTGACTCGATCGCTGGACTTGCCGTGGCCCCGTGGGCATGACGCTGATAGTCGGGTTTCCAGAACAATTCCGGCGGATGGCGCTGCTCGCAGGTGAAGAACGCGATGCCAGGCATGGCGGGGTCGGTCGCGAAGGCGAGTGAAAACTCCACGCGCGCCGTGCCTCCCGCCGGCAGCACCGCATCGCGGCCGAAATCGAACGGCGCGTAGGCCCCGATGCGTCTCGCCGCAAAACGCGCGGCATCTGCGTGCGCGTCGGTGCTGTGCAGGGCTAGCATCGACATGCCTTCGGAGCGCCCGAGAAAATCCCGATGGTGAGCCGCGAAGCTGAAGCGTCCCGGTGCGGCGGCGGGCACCAGCGCATCGTCGGTGACAGCCAGCAATTCCAGAAAATTGTCTGAGAACTGCGCCAGGCGATTGCTGGTTCCAAATGGATGCACGCCGGTCGGCGTCAGAGTGAAGCCGAGCTTTTGCCAATCCAGCGCAGCTTGTTGCAGATCGTGGACGCAGATGACGAGGTGGTCGAGACGGCGGGGCATGGGGTTCTCCGGATTGCGCCTGACCGTACCCGGCGCCAGCGCCGTCGCACAAACCATCATTCCTGCTGTTCAGCGCAAGAAAATCTATTGCAAGCACGCAGCCATTGCATGACAAACTGCGTAACGATGACCTACGCCCTGCCCCCACTCAACGCGCTCCGCGCCTTCGAGGCCGCCGCGCGCCATCTCAGCTTCAAGCTGGCCGCGCACGAGCTGCACGTTACGCCCGCGGCCGTGGGACAGCAGGTGAAAGCGCTGGAGGCGCGCCTCGGCGTGCAGCTGTTCGAGCGTCTGCACAAGCAGCTGATCCTCACCGAGGCCGGCCGGGCCTATCTGCCCGGGATCTCCGAAGGCTTCCGCCACATTGCCGAGGCGACCTCGCAGCTGAAGCCGGCAGGCACGGTGCTGCTGCAAGTGGGGGTCCACGGCAGCTACGACCTGCGCCGCCTCGAACTTGGGGCGTTTCGCAGCGCACATGCGGACATCGGTTTGAGCGTGCTGCAGCCCGCCGGCCTGCACGAGCTCGTCGAGGGCAAGGTGGACGTGCTGATCGCCCGCGGCGTAAGCCACCATCCGGGCTATCGCTGCGAGCGGATCAACGAGGGATCGGGCCCGGGTGATTGGCTGGTTGCGCCGGAAGGCACGGCGGATTGCCCGGAGATCGTGAGTTTTCGGGCATGGCTGCGCGCGCTGCCCGCGGCAAAAACGCTCGCAGACCGTCGCCCGCGCCTGGTCGGCGGCTTCGGGAGTTGAGGCGCCAGCGGGCTACGGACGACGCACAAGCCCCCGCCTTGCGCGCTTGGCAATCGCATTGCAGTGCCGAACAAAAAAATAGGCAGTGAGGACGACGATGAGCAGGCCAGCAATCCAACGGCCGGCAGCAAATACTGCAATGCAAAGCAGGTAGACTAAAAACATGACGATGGTCCAAACCAAGATGAACCCCAAATAAGTCCGCCCGGTCGGAATATGGCTGACGTTACGTACCATGGCTTCCGTTCGACCTGATGCCTCATTCCCCGTACAGCGCAAGCCCGCGCAACAATGGGCCGCCCCAAAATGCGTTTGTACGTTGGTCGATGCAAGCTACGCCAGGTAAAGCACCGACGAGCCGAATAGTTAAAAATGCCGCACAGATGGTCTGGGCGTTGCAGCGGTGGGAGTGTGCACCTTCATCGGAGGTACCTACGGTTTGGCCCATCACGGGTGGTTGGGAGCCATCGCACTGGGAACCGTCGGATTTTGCGTGGGAGCGATGCTGGCGGCGTCCCCTCTCACATTCCTCGAATTCTTGAGCGCGGGATTGTGACCGACGACAAATTTCCGCCTCCACGTTTCAGGTTGGGGTCAAGGCCATCCGCTCCGCAATCTCCTCACTCCGCCAGCACCGCACCGCGTGCCCATCGGCCCGCGTTTCCAGCGTTGGTCCCGGCTCGCTCCGGCACACCGCCTCCGCGTGCCGACATCGCGGGCTGAAGGCGCAGCCGTTCGGCGGGTTGAGCGGATTGGGCAGGTCGCCGCCTGTGGTCGCCAGCGGGGCATGGCGCAGCGGATCGGGGATGGCCGCGATCAGGGCCTGCGTGTAGGGGTGCGCCGGGCGTTCGAAGATCTCGCGCCAGTCGCCGTTCTCGACGATGCGGCCGAGATACATCACCGCGACGCGGTCGCTCATGTGCTCGACAACGCCGAGGTCGTGGCTGATCATGATGTAGGACAGGCCGAGCGTGTCCTTCAATTCCAGCAGCAGATTGATGATCTGGGCCCGGATCGAGACGTCGA
The DNA here is from genome assembly GCF_020193935.1 of Bradyrhizobium sp. NBAIM08. NCBI lineage: Bacteria > Pseudomonadati > Pseudomonadota > Alphaproteobacteria > Hyphomicrobiales > Nitrobacteraceae > Bradyrhizobium > Bradyrhizobium sp. NBAIM08. Next base: position 244,983 of record NZ_JADYVR010000001.1, read on the forward strand.
GCGCCGAGACCGGCTCGTCGCAGATGACGATCTTCGGGTTGAGGATCAGGGCGCGGGCGATCCCTATGCGCTGGCGCTGGCCGCCGGAGAACTCATGCGGATAGCGGTCGGCCTGCTCGGGGCGCAGGCCGACATGCCCCAGCATCGTCGCGAGGCGGTCCTCGATCTCGCTTTTCGCGGTCACCCCGTGCACGCGCAGAGGATCCTCGAGCGTGCGGCGAACGGTCTGGCGCGGATTGAGCGAGGCGTAGGGATCCTGAAACACGATCTGCACGATGCGGGCGAGCGCCTTCCGGTCACCGGAGTGCCGGTTGGTGACGACCTGCCCATCCAGCACGATGCGGCCGCGCGTCGGCGTCAGCAGGCCCAGAATGGACAATGCGACCGTCGACTTGCCCGAGCCGGACTCGCCGACGAGGCCGAGGCATTCGCCGCGCTTCAGCCTGAGATCGACGCCGTCGACGGCGCGGAGCAGCCGACGGCCGCGGCCCAGCAGGCCGCCGCCGAGCGGAAAGTGAACGGCGAGATCCTCCACGCTGAGGATCACATCGTCATCCGCTCTCCCCTTTGGCTCATGCATGGTGGTGACACCGGACGAAACCGCCCGCCTCCAGCCCATCCGTCTGCGGCGCGGTGGTTCGGCAAATATCCGTCGCCTGCGCGCAACGCGGATTGAACCGGCAGCCATCGGGGAAGCGCGTGATCGCCGGCACGACGCCCGCGATCTCCTTCAGCCTGCTGCGGCCGAGTGCAGCACGGCTGCCGAGCCGCGGCAGCGAGTCGACGAGGCCCTGCGTATAAGGATGTGAGGGCGCTCGGAAGATGTCGGCCGAGCCGCGCTCCTCGACGATGCGTCCGGCATACATGACGGCGACGCGGCGGCAGACATTGGCAACGAGGCCGAGATCGTGGCTGATCATCAGGATCGCCGTTCCGCGCTCGGCGCACAGATTGCGCATCAGCTCGATGATCTCCGCCTGCACGGTGACGTCGAGCGCGGTGGTCGGCTCGTCGGCGATCAAGAGGTCCGGACCGCAGGCCAGCGCAATCGCGATCATCACGCGCTGGCGCATCCCGCCCGACAGCTGGTGCGGATAGTCCTTCACGCGCCGCTCCGGCGCGGGGACGCGGACGCTCGCGAGCGCCTCGACAGCCAGCTGGTTGGCCTCCCGCCAGCTCTTGCCCTTGTGCAGCACGAACATCTCGGCGATCTGCCGCCCCACCGGCGAGACCGGGTTCAGCGCCGTCATCGGCTCCTGGAAGATCATGGCGATGCGACTGCCGCGCAGCTGCCGTTGCCTGGCGGCGGACAGGTGCTGGATCTCCTGGCCCTGGAACCGGATGACGCCGCCGCCGATCGACAAGGGTGGCCGCAGCAGGCCGATCAAAGCGAGCGCCGTGATGCTCTTGCCGCAACCGGATTCGCCCACGAGGCCGAAGGTCTCGCCGCGGTCGATGCGGAATGAAATGCCTTCGGCCGCCGCAACGCGCCTCGATCCGTCATCGAGATCAATGCGCAGATCCTCGACCTCGAGCAGCGGCGCGCCGGTCATGTGCGCCGGCTCCGCGATTGCGGATCGAGGATGTCGCGCAAACCATCGCCGAGCAGATTGAGGCCGAGCACGGTGAGGAAGATGGCAAGGCCCGGGAAAATCGAAAGCCACGGCGCCGTCGTGATCTGCTCGCGCGCTTCCGACAGCATGCTGCCCCAGCTCGGAAAGGGCGGGCGGACGCCGAGGCCCAGGAACGACAATGCGGCTTCGGACAGGACCGCGCTGCCCATGCCCAGCGTGCCGATGACGACGATCGGCCCCAGCATGTTCGGCAGGAGCTGCGTGATCATGATGCGGATATCACCGTAGCCGAGCACGGTGGCCGCCTGCACATAGCCCTGGCTCCGCAGCGACAGCGCCGAGGCCCGTGCCAGGCGGCAAGTGAACGACCAGTTGGTCAGCCCGAGCGCGATCAAGAGGCTGGTCAGCCCGGGACCGAGCACGGCCATGATGGCGAGCGCGAAGATCAGCGAGGGGATCGCGAGCATGAGATTGGTCAGGGCGTTGACGACATCGTCCCACCAGCCGCCGAAATAGCCGGCGCTGAGGCCGAGCGCCACGCCGATGACGCTGTTGATGAGCTGGGAGACGATGCCGACCGTCAGCGAGACGCGCGCGCCGTAGAGGACACGGGAATAGATGTCGCGGCCCTGCGCGTCGGTGCCGAACCACCAGGTCCAGCTCGGCGGCTCCTCCGCATTCATGAGGTTGGCGTCCATGACGGGATCGGTGTGCGCCAGCCATGGCGCGAGCAGACCGACCACGATCGCCAGCGCGAACAACGACCCGCCGATGACGAGATTGGCGCGCAGCTTCATGCGTATCTGATCCTGGGATCGATCACGCCGTAGAGCATGTCGATCAACAGATTGATCGCGAGAAAGAACATCACCACGACGAGGATGGAGCCCTGGACGGCGGGAATGTCGCGCTGGAGCACGCTGTCGACCAGCAGCGAGCCGATGCCCGGCCAGGAGAATAGTTTCTCGACCACGACCGCCTGCCCCATCAGCGCGCCGAACTGCAGGCCCATGGTCGTGAGGATGAGGACGAGCGCGTTGCGCATGACGTGCCACTTGACGACCCTGGTCTCGCTCATGCCCTTGGAGCGCGCAGTGCGGACGAAATCCGCGGTCATGATCTCGAGCACTGCGGCGCGCGTCGTCCGCGCCAGCAGCGCCATCGGCGAGACGCCGAGCGTCACGGCGGGCAGGATCAGGTATTTGAGGCTGCCGTCACCGTAGCCGAAGCTCGGCAGCCAGCCGAGCTTGAGCGCGAACAGGTACATCAAGAGCAGTCCGAGCCAGAACTTGGCCAATGACAGGCCGGACACTGCCAGCATCATCGAGACGGTGTCGACGAGACTGCCCGGCCGCAAGGCTGCGACGAAGCCGAGCGGCACGCCGAGCAGTACCGCAAAGGCCATGGACGCGAAGATCAGCTGCAGCGTTGGCCAGGCCCGCTTGGCGATCATGGTCGTGACAGGCTCACGGGTCCGGAACGAGGTTCCGAAATCGCCGGTCGCGAGCCCAGCGATATAGGCGCCGAAACGCATATAGACGGGCTGATCGAGGCCGAGCTGCTTCTTCATGCGCAGCTCGACCTGCGGATCGCTGTCGTCGCTCATGCTCGAGACGATGCTGCCGGGAACGACGCTGAACAGCACGAACACCAACAGCACCACGGCGAGCACGGTCGGAATGGTCTGCAGGACGCGGCGGATCAGGAACGCGAGCATCTCAACTTATCCCCGCTCCCTCCCTCGCCGGTCGCGCTGGAGGGAGCGCGCGTGTCACTTCGCGGGCGAGGTCTCGTCGACCCAGAGGTCCTCGACGTTCTGGTGGGTCAGCTCGGTCGCGTTGAGCTGAATTCCCTTCAGCCAGGGCTGCACCGCCATGACCGCCTTGTTGTAGTTGAAGAACCAGACCGGCGCCTCCTCGTAGAGCAGCGCATTGGCCTTCTGCATCAGCTGGATGCGCTTTGTGGGATCGTCGGCCTGTCCGGCTTCATCGAGGATCTTGTCGAAGTCGGGATTCTTGTAGGTCGTGTAGTTACAGGCCGCCTGCGGCGTCGCCGAATGGAAGCATTTGAGCGCGGCCTGAGGATCGGGGCCGCTCGCCTGGGAATAGATGAAGGCCTGATAGTCTCCGGTGCGAACCACCTCCGCCAGCACCGCGGTCTCGACCTGCTTGACCTTGGCCTTGATGCCGACCTTGTCCAGCATCGGAATGACGGCCGAGACGATCGGCAGACCCCAGCTTTCATTCTGGCTGGTGGTCCATTCGAACTCGAAGCCGGATGCGTAGCTGGCCTCGGTGAGCAATTGCTTGGCCTTGGCGGGATCGAAGGGGTAAGGCTTCATCGCCTTGTCGTAGGCCGGCGAGGTCAGCGGCAGCCAGCTGGTGGCGCGGTAGGCCTTGCCCTTGACCAGCTTGTTGATGATCAAATCGGTATCGATGGCGTAATTGATCGCCTGCCTCACGCGCTTGTCGGAGAACGGCTTGACCGCGGGATTCATGCCCATGTAGCGCGTGAACACCTCGGCGACCTCGACGATGGTGCCCTTGAGGTCGGCGTCGGATTGGTAGGCGACGTACTGCGCAGGTCCCAACACCGAGGTGTCGATCTCCTTGTTGCGGAAGGCGACGTCGCGCGCCGCGGCTTCGCCCATGACCGACACCACGATCTTGTCGGCATAGGGCTTGCCGGGCTTGTAGAACCGGTCCCAGCGCTCCAGGACGATGCGCGATCCCGGCACATGCTCGACGAACTTGAACGGACCGAGACCGATCGGCTTCTGGATGAAGCTCTCCTTGGCGGCCTCGTCGGCGGGATAGATCGAGGTCAGCGCGGTGAAGAAGTAAAAGCCGGGATCAACCTTCTCGGTCAGCTTCATCTCGATGGTGAAGTCGTCGATCTTCTTCAGGCCCGAGATCTCCTTGGCCTGGCCCTTCTCGACTGCGGCTGCGCCCTCGATGACACGGACGTAACGCGCGCCGGGATAGGCCTTGCTGCCGTCCATGATGCGGTTGTAGGACCAGATGATGTCGTCGGCCGTCATCTTGCGGCCGCTGTGGAAATAGGCGTCGTCGCGCAGCTTGAAGGTGTGAACGAGGCCTCCGCCCGAGACCACATCCTCCTTGGCGAGCTCGAGCACCGGCTTTCCTTCCGCCGAATTCCAGATGTAGAGCGAACGGTGCAGGGCCTTGGCGTAGATCTCGTCCTGGGCGCGCTGCGTGGTGTGAATGTCGAGGCTGGTGAAGCTCGAGCCGTAGGGCGCCGTCATGCGGATGGTTCCGCCCTTGCGCGGAGTCTGCGCCTCGGCTGTGGCGGCGAGCGCCAATCCCAAACCGGCAACGATCGCGATGGTCTTGAACATCATGTGTCCCCCCGACGCAGGCGTATTCCGATGAGTGATTTGATCATTCGTCGCCTGCCGAAAGCAAGCTTCGTTTTGACGGCAAATGATGCCGGTTCCTGAGGCAGTCTTTCGGCGGGGCATTGACGCGGTGCGTCATCGACGACCAGGATCGATGAACATTTTTCCTGATCAACGCGACCAAGCTCAGGATCATTATCTGAGCCCCAAGGGATCTCGAAAAAATGAATCGCCGAACGCTAGCTGCCCTGCTCGCGGCCGGTCTGGTCGCCGCGACGGCCGTGCTGGCGCGCCCGGTCGCGGCCAGCCTGGGTGGAGAGAGCGTGACAGACGCTATCCAGTTCGGCTGGAGTCGCACCTCCGGCGCGAACGACAATGTCGACCAGACCTGGTGGGCGGTCCGGAGCCATGACACTCTGCACAATTTCGTCGAACGACTGCTCAGCATTCCCGTCGGGATGATGGCGCGCGGTGCGGGAGCGCGTTTCGAAGCCAAGCTCTCCGAGCATACCGGCCTGCCGCTGCCCGAAGGCTGGGCCCTCGCGACGGCGAAAGATTCGCCGCAGATCCAGTCGATCTACGCCGAGACGCCGCGCGATTTCGCTTCTGTGCTCGGCTTCTATCGCGACGCACTCGGCAAGCGTGGCTGGACGGAGAAAGAAGGTGCCGTCGAAGAGCCGGACCGGGCCGTGATCACGTTCCTGACGAGAGAGGGACCGGTCCTGCTCCGGCTCTCACGTCAGGACGACAAGACAATTGCCGAGCTGTCGAGGCGCAAGCTCGCCTCGGCGACCATCGGCCTGCTGCCGAAGCCCGGGCATGTGAGGCTGATGCTCGGCAACAAGACGGATGAAGCGGCGGTGATCACCGTCGCCGACCAGGCCGTCAATCTGGCGGCGCACGCCGGCGAAGAACTGGCGAACTCTGACGGTGCCGCAGGCGAATTGCCGGACAGCCAGAAGCTCGATCTGCCGCCCGGCAGGTACAAGGTCACCCTCAAGGTGGACGGCGGAGCGGCAGCGAGCCGGGAGTTCGAGGTCGCGGCCAACGAGACCTGGGGTTTGCTGGCCGGCGCGGACGGCGTCCTGCTGCCGATGCGGCTTTACTAACGTTCCGGGGACGATCTCTCATCTCGCAATCACGGAGCGTGGGCGGGCTCCTCATGAGGCCGGTTCAGCCCGACAATTCCGGCATCCAGTCCCGCAGTTTTCGCGCGGCATTCGTCACATCCGCGATGGTCCGGAACGACGCCGTCTCCACCATCATCGCCCTCGCCAGCCGCACGGCACGGGCTTCGCTGACCGCCCGCGTGCGCGGGTCCTCGATCAGTTCGAAATCGATGTTGTGGGCGAGGCCGAAGATGCGGCGGATGATTTTTGCGGCTGCGAAGCCGACAGTGTCGGCGAACAGGCGTTGCATGTAGCTTTGTCGCTCGGCTTCCAACCGCGCGGCACCCTGTTCGCCGGCGAAAAGCGAGACCGGATAGGCATCGCCGGTGCCTCCCGCCCGCCAGAGATCGAGGAACTTTCGGGCAAACTCGGCCCAGACCTGCTCGACCGTCGCCAGCACCCAGGCCTCGAATGCCGCCCGTTCGCCCGGCGCGCGCTCGTGGCCGGCGGAAGCGAAATAGGCCATCAGGAGATTGGCCAGCACGGCACCGACGTCGAAGCCCATCGGACCATAGAATGCGAATTCCGGGTCGATCACCCGGGTCTGGCCGTCCGTGACCATGATCGAGCCGGTGTGGAGGTCGCCATGGATCAGCGCTTCCGGGCTCGCCATGAATTTCAGCTTCAGCCGGGAGACCGCGACATGCAGCTCCAGATCCTCGCGCAAGCTCGCGGCAAGGCCGTCCAGATAGGGCGCGGTCCAGCGGTTCTGCTCGGCGATGCGGTAGGGATCGGTGAAGATCAGGTCCTCGGTGATCTTGCACAGGGCGTGGTTACCGGCAAAGGCCGCGATGGCCTCCTTCTTCTCGGCCGCCGATAGCGCGAGGTCTGAGGTGAAGAACAGCGTCCGCGCCATGAAGGTGGTGATATCGTCGACGAAACGCGGATAGCGCGTTGCCGCGACCAGGCCCTTTCGCATGATGATGTGGGGCTCGAGCAGCTCCATCACCGTCAGCGCCAGCGCCTCGTTGTGATGCAGCACGGCCGGCACCAGGCCGGGCGCGAGCTGGGCCTGGCGCGACAGCGCCAGATATTCGTAATGGGCGCGCGACAGCGGCAGGGGCCAGCTCTCGCCGACGAGGCGGACGTAAGGCAGCGCCTGCTTCACGGCGATGCCGCCGCGCGCGCCCTTGACGATGAAGACGAGGTTGAGGTTGCCGTCGCCCACCTCGGTGATCGCCCAGGAGGACGCCTCGCCGCCAAGGAGCGCGGCGATATCAGGCAAGCCCGCGAGATAGTCCCGCAAGTCCGCCTCGTGCAAAATCCGATAGTCCCCTGCCCGGTCCCCGGTCATTGCGATCCCATCCCATGTCTGGGCCGGATCGCTACTCCCGATGCTGGCAAGCTCGAGCCGATCCGGCCATTCTTTTCATCGGATCGTAGCCACAATGTACGTTGTCTGCCACCCGGTGCTTTGGTGGCGGCCAAGCTGGGACGCTTGGTCGCGAGCTCCGATTGGTCGATTGAGGAACCCAAGCAAGCTGAGACGGTTTTGGGTTTCTGACCTTCTAAAAGGAGCGAGCGATGAGCCGCGGAATGCCATCTATGACTGCCCTGCTGGCGATGCTGGCCATCGCCGGATATCAGAACCGCGACAAGCTGGCGGAGCTGCTGAAAGGCGCCGGCGCCGGCTCGTCCGCGGGCGGCCAGCAACCGCTCGGAGGCATGCTCGGCAATCTCGGCGGCATGCTCGGCGCTGGCGGAATCGGGGGCCTGCTCAATGGCGGGATTGGCGAGCTCCTGGAGAGGTTCAACCAGAATGGGCAGGGCGAGATCGCCGATTCATGGGTGAAGCCAGGCCCCAACAAGGAGATCTCCCCGCCGGAGCTCAAGCAAGCCATCGGCAGCGACGTCCTGGAGAAGCTCGCGCAGCAGACCGGGCTTTCCCAGGAGGAGATCGTCTCACGGCTAACCCGCGAGCTTCCTTCCGCAATCGACAAATACACGCCGGATGGACGCCTGCCCGACGCATAGAAGCAGCGGCTCAACTCGAAAAGGTGTACTCATGAGCATTCTCTGGACCATCATCATTGGCTTTCTCGCCGGCGTGATCGCCAAGTTCATCATGCCGGGCGACAACGAACCTTCAGGGTTCATCCTGACGACCATCCTCGGCATCGTCGGCGCCTTCGTCGCTTCGTATCTTGGGCAAGCGCTGGGCTGGTATCGCCCTGGCGAGGGTGCGGGCCTGATCGGTGCCGTGGTCGGCGCGATCATCGTGCTGTTCGTTTACGGTCTCTTCGCCGGCCGGCAGCGCCGCGCGATCTAGCTAGAAAGTCTCCCGCTCCAGGAAGCTGGAGCCGATGTCGGCCTTTCTCTTGATCGGATCGTAGTCGCAATAGACGCTGTCCGCGACCAGCGTGTAGCTGGCGCTGACCGTGTATTTGTCCGTCTTGACCGAGTTCAGGCCGATCACCGAGGTGCTCTTGCCGCCGTTCCATTTGAACGGCGTCGAACTCTTGGCCTGTTCGCAGGCCAGCACAGCCTCGTTGAAGACATAGCCCTCGACGAACGCCTTCAGGGTGCGCACCTGCGCCGCCATTCGCCATTCGAAATAGCCGATGGCACCGAGCCCTGCGACGATCAGCACCAGAAGCGCAATGACGATACGCTGAAATGTCATTTTTGACCCCATAACAACGCCAATCAAAACTTAAAACGGCATTCCCATCATCTTCGACAGGCGCTCGATCGAGAGATAGCCGGCATGATAGGCCGCAAGGCCAATGCCGAACACGATTGCCGAGATGATCGTGGTCCAGATCAGCTTGTGCCCCATGCGGGTGAGGATGGGAGCACCGGGATCGGTGCCGGGCGCGCCAACACCGTCCTCGTGCTGGCTGCGCACGCCGAACGGCAGCGTCACGAACAGCATGACCCACCAGAGCACGAAATAGATCGCGAGCCAGGTTGAAATCTGGATGGCCATGACGCGGCCCTATGCCTGCTCGATCTCGACGAGGGCGCCGGAAAAATCCTTGGGGTGCAGGAACAGCACCGGCTTGCCGTGGGCGCCGATCTTCGGCACGCCGTCGCCGAGCACCCTCGCGCCCTCCTTCACCAGCGTGTCGCGCGAGGCGATGATGTCGACGACCTCGTAGCAGACGTGATGGATGCCGCCGTCGGGATTGCGCTCGATGAACTTCGCGATCGGCGAGGCCTCGCCGAGCGGCTCGATGAACTCGATCTTGGTGTTGGGCAGGGTCGCGAACACGGTGGTGACGCCGTGCTCCGGCAGCGGCACGGCCTCGGAAATCTGGGCGCCAAAGGCTGCACCGTAGATCTTCGCGGCCTTGACCGCGTCCCTGGTCGCGATCGCGACATGGTTGAGCCGGCCCAACATGTTCCCCTCCCTATACCGTCAGTACATGTACCAGACAGGGGGGCTTTTTGCCCCAATGTTCGTTGATCACGGCCCGGACAGCGCGTCGCACCGACTCGGCCAAGGCGTCCGGATCGCGCCGGCGCGCCCTCGGCAAGCCTTCGATGGTCGACATCACGGCATCGAAGACGACGTCGTCGAAGGCCTCGCCGGCCCTGTTCTTCTCGGGGATGCCGACCAAATCGAGCTCGGGATCACCGGCGAGCTCACCCTGCGCGGTCATCGCGATGGCGACGAAGGCGCAGCCGGAAAAGCCCATGCGGCGCCGCTCCACGACGGCACGGGACTTGGAGTCTTCCAGGATCGTGCCGTCCTTGTACAGACGTCCCGACGGCACCTCGCCGACGATGCCGGGATCGCCGGGGCCGAGCTTGACGAGGTCACCGTTGCGGCAGACCAGCACGCGCGGCACGCCGGCAGCGCGGGCGAGCTTGGCGTGCTCATGCAGGTGCAGGGCCTCGCCGTGGACCGGGATCAGGATCTGCGGCTTCACCCAGGAGATCATATCGCGCAGCTCGTCGCGGCGGGGATGGCCGGAGACGTGGACCAGCGCATCGCGGTCGGTGATGACCTCGACGCCCTGCAGCACCAGATTGTTGATGATCGAGCCGACCGCCTTTTCGTTGCCGGGAATGGTGCGCGAGGAGAAGATGACGCTATCGCCGCGGTTCAGCGTGATTTCAGGATGGTCGTCATTGGCGATGCGGGCCAGCGCGGCGCGCGGCTCGCCCTGGCTGCCCGTGCACAACGCCAGCACCTTGTCCTGCGGCAGGTGGCCATAGACCTCGGGCGAGCGGAAGTTCTGCACGCCCTCGAGATAGCCGGTCTCGCGTGCAACCTGCACCACGCGCTCCATGGCCCGGCCGACCACGACGACCTCGCGGTCCGCGGCCCTCGCGGCGTCAGCCACTGCTTTGACGCGGGCGACGTTGGAGGCGAACGTCGTCACCGCGACACGGCCCTTGGCGGATTTGACGAGGTCGATGATGGTTCGGGCGACCTCGGCCTCGGAGGGCGAACGGCCGTCGCGCACGGCATTGGTGGAATCGCCGATCAAGGCGAGCACGCCCTGCTCGCCCAATTCGCGCAGCCGCTTCTCGTCGGTCCCGGCTCCAAGCGTCGGGGTCGGGTCGATCTTCCAGTCGCCGGTGTGCAGCACGATGCCGGCGTCGGTGTGGATCGCCAGCGCATGCGCTTCCGGAATGGAATGCGCGACCGGAATGAACTCGACGTTGAACGGACCGATATCGACACGGCCGCCTGAAGGCACCACGGTGACCGGAATCTCGGGCGCGTTGCGCTCGGCGGCGCATTTGGCCTCGAACAGCGCGGCGCTGAACCTGGTGGCGTAGATCGGGCATTTCAGCTTCGGCCAGAGGTCGATGATGGCGCCGAAATGATCCTCATGGGCGTGGGTCAGCACGAGGCCCATCAGGTTCTTGCGCTCCTTCTCCAGGAAGGAGATGTCGGGCATGATCAGGTCGATGCCGGGCAGATGCTCCTCATCGCCGAAGGAGACGCCGAGATCGACCGCAAGCCAGGCGCGCTGGTGACGGTTGCCGAGGCCGTAGATCGACAGGTTCATGCCGATCTCGCCGACGCCGCCGAGCGGCGCAAACACCAATTCGTCCGGCCTTGCCATCACGCTGCTCCCACCGAGGCGACGGGCCCGAAGAACACCTCGCCGGCCGCCACCGGAACGAGGCGGCCCTCCGCGGTGCGGACGATCAGGCAGCCGGTGTCGTCGATCGTGTCAAAAACACCTTCCAGCGTCATGGTTCCCGTGTGGATGGCAACCTTTTCGCCGAGGCCGGCGGCGCGCTCTAGCCAGAGCCTGCGGATCTCGGCAAAGCCGCGGCCATTGTCCCAGATGCCGCGGAACTCGACCCAGGCATCCGACAGCGCCATGAATAGCTCCTCGGCGCTGATCTGGACGCCGAGGGCGGCCAGCGACACCGCGGGCGTCGGGGTGCCCTCGGGCGCGGCGACCACATTGGTCCCGATGCCGACCACGACGGCAAGGCCGCCACCGACGGCCTCGGCCTCAAGGCCAATGCCGACCAGCTTCTTGCCGCTGGCGAGCACGTCATTCGGCCATTTCAGCGCGTAGCGGGGCCGGCCTTCGCCGAGACGGAGCGCGGCCTCGAGGCTCACCTTCTCCAGTGCCGCCTCCTCGGCCAGCCCTGCGGCAAAGCCGAGCGTGGCGGCGACGGCGGGGGCGACGTCCATGACTTCGAGGATGCTGGCGGCGAGATTGCCGCGCGGCGCGATCCAGGCGCGCTGGCGCCGGCCGCGGCCGGCGGTCTGCTCGGACGTGACGAACCACATCGGGCCGCGCTCGCCGGCCCTGGCGTGTTCGATCGCCTCGGTATTGGTCGAGCCGGTCCGTTCGAACGCCGCGAGCCTGTAGCCCGCAGCCGATGCGCGAGGACCGAGCGCGAAGACCATCCTAGAACAACGACTTTGCCGCGGCGGAGGCGACGCTCACCACGGGCCCCGCGAACAGCGCAAACAGCAGGTTGAATAGGCCAGCGACCGCCAGCACCGTCCGCACTTCGATGCGGACCGGATCGACCCGGCCGGCTGGCTCGTCGAAATACATCGTCTTGACGATGGCGAGATAATAGTAGGCGCCGACCACGCTGGTCAGCACGCCGATGACGGCGAGCGTGAACAGGTTCGCCTTGATGGCGGCGACGAAGACGTACCATTTGGCGAAGAAGCCGGCGAGCGGCGGAATGCCGGCGAGCGAGAACAGCAGCATCGCGAACATGAAGGCGAGCAGCGGATTGGTGCGCGACAGGCCGGCGAAATCGCTGATCTGCTCCACGGCCTGGCCGTTGCGCTTCATGGCGAGAATGATGGAGAACGAGCCCAGCGTCATCGCGACATAGATCACGATGTACATCAACACGCCCTGCGCGCCTTCCACCGTGCCGGAGGCAAGGCCGACCAGCGCGAAGCCCATGTGGCCGATCGAGGAATAGGCCATCAGGCGCTTGATGTTGCTCTGGCCGATCGCGGCGAAGGAGCCCAGCGCCATCGAGGCGATCGACACGAACACCAGGATCTGCTGCCATTGCGAGACGATGCCGGGGAATGCGGTGAGCGTCACGCGGGTGAAGACGGCGAGCGCGGCGACCTTCGGCGCCGACGCGAAGAAGGCGGTGACCGGGGTCGGCGCGCCCTCGTAGACGTCAGGCGTCCACATGTGGAACGGCACGGCCGAGACCTTGAAGCAGAGGCCGACGAGCAGGAAGACGAGGCCGAACACGAGGCCGACATTCGAAACCGTCGCGGCCGCGGCGATCCCGGTGAAGTTGACGGTGCCGGTAAAACCATAGACCAGCGACGCCCCGTACAGCAGCATGCCCGAGGACAGCGCGCCGAGCACGAAGTACTTCAGGCCGGCTTCGGTCGACTTGGCATTGTCGCGGTTCGAGGCCGCCACGACGTAGAGCGCCAGCGACATCAATTCGAGGCCGAGATAGAGCGAGATCAGGTCGCCGGCCGAGATCAGCACCATCATGCCGAGCGTCGAGAGCAGCACGAGGATGGCGTATTCGAAAATCCGGCGCGAGGGGTCGGACAGGAACTCGGTCGACAGGATCAGCGTCACGGCCGAGCCGATCAGGGCCAGGATCTTCATGAAGCGGGCGAAGTCGTCGACGATAAAGCTGCCACCGAACGTCACCTGTTTGCCCGCGGGCTGCATGTACACGAGCGCACCGACCACGATCAGAAGCACCACCGCCAGAGAGGTGACGGTTTTGGTCGTCTCCTGCCCGCGATAGGCGCCGAGCATCAGAAGCGCCATCGCGCCGACCGCGAGCACGAGCTCGGGCAGCACCGGCGCCAGTTGATAACCTGCAGTCGAAAAGCTCATGGCGATATCCTGACCTGCCCGATCACTGGAGCAGTGCGGCGGCCTTCACGGCCGTCACGGCGGTATTGTAATTGTTGACGAGTTGCTGGACCGAAGCGGCCGACATGTCGAGCACCGGCTTCGGATAGACGCCGAACAGGATCGTCAGCGCGATCATCGGGAATAGAATGACGCACTCCCGCAAGGTGAGATCCTTCATGCTCGCCAGCTGCGGCTTGACCAGCGCTCCGAACACGACCTTGCGATAGAGCCATAGTGCGTAGGCCGCCGAGAGGATCACGCCGAAGCTGGCGAAGAACGCGGTCGGGATCGAGACCTTGAAGGTGCCGAGCAGCGTCATGAACTCGCCGACGAAGCCGCTCGTGCCGGGCAGACCGACATTGGCCATGGTGAACACCATGAAGGTCATCGCATAGAGCGGCATCCGGTTGACGAGGCCGCCATAGGCCGCGATCTCGCGGGTGTGCAGGCGGTCGTAGACGACGCCGACGCAGAGGAACAGCGCGCCGGAGACGATGCCGTGCGAGATCATCTGGAACACGCCGCCGGCGACGCCCTGCATGGTGCCGGCGAAGATGCCCATGGTGACGAAGCCCATATGCGCGACCGAGGAGTACGCGATCAGCTTCTTCATGTCCTCCTGCATCAGCGCCACCAGCGAGGTGTAGATGATGGCGATGGCCGAGAGCGTGAACACCAGCGGCGCGAAGTCGTGCGAGGCCAGCGGGAACATCGGCAGCGAGAAGCGCAGGAAGCCGTAGCCGCCCATCTTCAGGAGGATCGCGGCCAGGACCACAGAGCCCGCGGTCGGTGCCTCCACGTGCGCGTCGGGGAGCCAGGTGTGCACCGGCCACATCGGCATCTTCACCGCGAAGGAGGCGAAGAACGCCAGCCACGCCCAGGTCTGCAGGTTCCGCGGCACGGCGGTGTGCATCAGAGTCGGAATGTCGGTGGTGCCGCCGTTCCAATACAGCGCCATGATGGCGAGCAGCATCAGGACCGAGCCGAGCAGCGTGTAGAGGAAGAACTTGAACGAGGCATAGACCCGGCGCGGACCGCCCCAGACGCCGATGATCAGGAACATCGGGATCAGGCCGCCCTCGAAGAACAAATAGAACAGCACGAGATCGAGCGCCGAGAAGGTGCCGATCATCAGCGTTTCCAGGATCAGGAATGCCATCATGTATTCGCGGACGCGGTTGGTGATCGCCTTCCAGCTCGCGATGATGCAGAACGGCATCACGGCGGTGGTGAGGATCACGAGCGGCAGCGAGATGCCGTCGACTCCCATGTGGTAGGTGATGCCGGTGGCGAGCCAGTTCGCCTTCTCGACGAACTGGAAGTCGGGGTTGCTGGGGTCAAAGCGCATGACCAGGATCACCGACACCGCGAAGGTGATCAGCGTGGTCCAGAGCGCGATCCAGCGCGAATTGCGCCGCGCCGCCTCGTCGTCACCGCGGCTCAGATAGACGATCAGCGCGCCGACCAGGGGCAGGAACGTCGTGACCGAAAGAATGGGCCAGGTTGTCATTTACTGGCCTCCAAAGCCGAACATGAACCAGGTGATCAGGCCGGCGGCGCCGATCAGCATGGCGAATGCATAGTGATAGAGATAGCCGGTCTGGATCTTGACGACGTTGCGGGTGACATCCAGCACGCGGGCCGAGACGCCGTCGGGGCCGAAGCCGTCGATGATGAAGCCGTCGCCCTTCTTCCAGAGCTGGTAGCCGATCCACTTCGCCGGGCGGACGAAGATGAAGTCGTAGAGCTCGTCAAAGTACCATTTGTTGAGCAGGAACTGGTACAGCATCGGCTGTGTGTTCGCGAGCTCGACCGGCAGGTAGGGCCGGCGGATGTAGAACAGGTAGGAGACGAGGAAGCCCAGCACCATCATCACCGTCGGCAGGAAGGCGATGGTCTGAGGGATGTGGTGCATCTCCTCGATGATGTGCGGGTTCATCTTCACGGACTCGCGGAAGAACTCCTCGACCCCGTGACCGGCGAACAGCTCCTTGAACGGCAGGCCCGCGACGAACGAGCCGACCGCGAGCACGCCGATCGGGATCAGGATCCAGAGCGGAGCCTCATGCGCGGCCTCGTAATGATGCTCGTCATGCGGCTCGCCGTGGAAGGTCTTGAAGATCAGGCGCCAGGAGTAGAACGAGGTCAGGCCAGCGGCGATGATCGTCATCAGGAAGCCGTACACCGCGAACGGATTGTGCGAGGCGTAGGCGGACTCGATGATCGCGTCCTTTGAGAAGTAGCCGGCGGTGAGCGGGAAGCCGGTCAGCGCCAACGTGCCGACCACCATCACGGCATAGGTGTAGGGAATCTTCTTCCAGAGGCCGCCCATGTTGCGGATGTCCTGCTCGTGGTGCATCGCGTAGATCACCGAGCCGGAGCCTAGGAACAGCAGCGCCTTGAAGAAGGCGTGGGTGAACAGGTGGAACATGCCGACCGAATAGGCCCCCGCCCCCATCGCCACGAACATGTAGCCGAGCTGCGAACAGGTCGAGTAGGCGACGATGCGCTTGATGTCGTTCTGGACGAGGCCGATGGTCGCGGCGAAGAACGCCGTGGTCGCGCCGAAGAACATCACGACGGCCTGGGCATTCGGGGCGAGCTCGAACAGCGGCGACAGGCGCGCCACCATGAAGACGCCGGCGGTGACCATGGTCGCGGCGTGGATCAGCGCCGACACCGGGGTCGGGCCTTCCATCGCGTCCGGCAACCAGGTGTGCAGCAGGAACTGGGCGGACTTGCCCATCGCACCCATGAACAGCAGCAGACAGGTCAGGGTCAGCGCGTCGGCGTGCCAACCGAGGAAGTTGATGGTCTTGCCAGTGAGGCCGGGCGCGGCGTGGAAGATGGTCTCGAAATCGGTCGAGCCGACCAGCATGAAGACCGCGAAGATACCGAGCGCGAAGCCGAAGTCGCCGACGCGGTTGACCACGAAGGCCTTGATGGCGGCAGCGTTGGCCGAGGGCTTCTGGTACCAGAAGCCGATCAGCAGATAGCTGGCGAGACCCACGCCTTCCCAGCCGAAGAACAGCTGCACCAAATTGTCGGCCGTCACCAGCATCAGCATGGCGAAGGTGAACAGCGAGAGATACCCGAAGAAGCGCGGCCGGTTCGGGTCCTCGTCCATGTAGCCGATGGAATAGAGGTGCACGAGCGAGGACACGGTCGTCACCACCACCAGCATTACGGCGGTGAGCGTATCGACGCGCAGCGTCCACCAGACTTGGAGATCGCCGGAGAAGATCCAGGGCAGCAGCTGGATCCTGTAGTCGTGATGCATGAAGCCGACGTCGACCAGCGTCATCCAGGACAAGGCCGCCGAGACGAACAGCAGCCCGGTGGTGATCAGCTCGGCTGCGCGCGAGCCCGCCGCCGGCGGCTCGGTCGGGCCATGGCCGTGATCGTCGTGAGCGTCGTCGTGATGGCTCTCGTGGATGACGGAGGCATCCTCGTTGATCTTGTCGGACGCATGGGCATGCGCGCCATGGCCGTGGTCGCCGTGATGCTCGAGCTCGTCGCCCGAGGGGTTGCGGGCATGCGCGCCGAACAGCGCGATCAGGCCAGCCAGAATGGCGCCCAGCAGAGGCAGAAAGACAATTGCCTGAACCATGACTTACTCTTTCCGCATGATCTGATCGGAAAACCGGCGTCCACTTTTCCGGATCATGCGCTCAGCCCTTCATCAGATTGACGTCCTCAACCGCGATCGAGCCGCGGTTGCGGAAATAGACCACCAGGATGGCGAGACCGATCGCAGCTTCGGCAGCCGCGACCGTCAGCACCAGCAGCGCGAAGACCTGGCCGACGATGTCGCCGAGGAAGCTCGAGAACGCCACGAGGTTGATGTTGACCGAAAGCAGGATCAGCTCGATCGACATCAGGATGACGATGATGTTCTTGCGGTTCAGGAAGATGCCGAGGATGCCGAGCGTGAACAGGATCGCGCCGACCGCCAGATAGTGTCCGAGCCCGATCGTCATTTCACCCACTCCGCCGCATCCGCGTCCGAGAGCCCCTGCCCCGGCGCCACCTTGCGCACCGCCATCGCGATGTCGGGCGTGCGCGCGTTCTGAACGTTGATGTCCTGCCGCTTGACCTTCTCCTTGTGGCGCAGCGTCAGCACGATGGCGCCGATCATGGCGACCAGGAGCACCATGCCCGAGAGCTGGAAGTAGTGGATGTACTTCGTATAGAGCACGAGACCGAGCGCCTCGGTGTTGCTGACGTTGGCCGGGATCGCTGCCGTGATCGTCTTGGAGACGCCGGGATTGATGACCCAGAAGCCGACGGTGAGCAGCAACTCGAACATGAAGATGCCGCCGATCACGAGGCCGACCGGCAGGTACTCGATGAAGCCCTCGCGCAGCTCGAGGAAGTCGACATCGAGCATCATGATCACGAACAGGAACAGCACCGCGACCGCGCCGACATAGACGACGATCAGCATCATGCCGAGGAACTCGGCGCCCATCAGCACGAACAGGCCGGAGGCGTTGACGAAGGCCAGGATCAGGTACAGCACGGAGTGCACGGGATTGCGCGAGACAATCACCATCACGGCCGAGGCGACGCAGACGCCGGCGAAGAGATAAAAGAACAGTGCGGGAAGGATCATGCCCTCACCTCACCGGTACGGCGCGTCGAGCTCGATCGCCTTGGCGATCTCGCGTTCCCAGCGGTCGCCGTTGGCGAGCAGCTTGGCCTTGTCATAATAGAGCTCCTCGCGGGTCTCGGTCGCGAACTCGAAGTTCGGGCCCTCGACGATGGCATCGACCGGACAGGCTTCCTGGCAGAGGCCGCAATAGATGCACTTCACCATGTCGATGTCGTAGCGCACGGTGCGGCGGGTGCCGTCGTTGCGGCGCGGGCCGGCCTCGATGGTGATGGCCTGCGCCGGGCAGACCGCCTCGCACAGCTTGCAGGCAATGCAGCGCTCTTCGCCGTTCGGATAGCGGCGCAGCGCGTGCTCGCCGCGGAAGCGGGGCGAGATCGGGCCCTTCTCGAACGGATAGTTCAGCGTCGGCTTCGGCTGAAAGAAATAACGCATGGCGAGGAAGAACGCCGAGACGAATTCCGACAGCAGAAGCGAGCGTGCAGTGGCGTTGACGTTGATACCCATGACGGCCCTCACTTCGGCGCGATGCCGGCGAAATGCAGCACGCCGGCCACCACGATCACCATCGCCAGCGACAGCGGCAGGAACACCTTCCAGCCGAGGCGCATCAATTGATCGTAGCGGTAGCGCGGCACGATCGCCTTCGCCATCGCGAACAGGAAGAACATGAAGAACAGTTTCAGCGAGAACCAGATGATCCCCGGTACCCAGTTGAAGGGCGGCAGGTCCACCGGCGGCAGCCAGCCTCCGAGGAACAGGATCGTCGCCAGCGCGCACATCGTGACGATTGCGACATACTCGCCGAGCATGAACAAGAGGTACGGCGTCGAGCCGTACTCGACCATGAAGCCGGCGACGAGCTCGGATTCGGCTTCGACGAGGTCGAAGGGCGGACGGTTGGTTTCCGCCAGCGCCGAGACGTAGAACACCACGAACATCGGGAACAACGGCCAGACGTACCAATTCAGGATCGTCAGCTGCGGCAGCCCGATCAGGCTGGCGAGACCGCGCGCGTGCTGGGCCTCGACCACCGCCGTCAGGTTCAGCGTGCCGGCGCAGAGCAGCACGGTGATGATGACGAAGCCGATCGAGACTTCGTAGGACACCATCTGCGCGGCCGAGCGCAGCGCGGCGAGGAACGGATACTTCGAGTTCGACGACCAGCCGGCCATGATGATGCCGTAGATCGACAGCGACGAGATCGCGAAGATGAAGAGGACGCCGACATTGATGTCGGCGATCACCCAGCCGAGATTGGTCGGGATCACCGCCCAGGCCGCGAGCGCGAGCACGCATGAGACCAAGGGAGCAAGAAGAAACACGCCCTTGTTGGCGCCGGCCGGGATGATCGGCTCCTTCAGCACGAACTTCAACAGGTCGGCGAAGGATTGCAGCAGGCCCCACGGGCCGACGACGTTCGGGCCGCGGCGGATCTGCACCGCCGCCCAGATCTTGCGGTCGGCGAGCAGGATGTAGGCGATCGCGACCAGCAGGACGACGAGCACGAGGACACTCTGCGCGACCATGATGATCAGCGGCCAGAGGAACCCGGTCCAGAATGCGCTTTCGAAGAATTCCATCAGATCACGCTCACTCCGCTGCGGTCAGCATCTGCCCGGAGGCGAGGCGCGAGCACTCCGCCATCACGGCGGACGCACGCGCGATTGGGTTGGTCAAATAGAAGTCCTCGACCAGAGGCTTGAACGGCGCCTTCTCGGGCGAGCCGCCCTTGCCCGCCAGCTTCTTGATCTGGTCGGCCGAGCCGGCCTCGATCTGGTCGAGACGGATCAGATGCGGCACGGCCTTGAACACCGCCTGGCGCAGGGCTTGAAGCGAGTCATAGCCGAGCTTCTTGCCGAGCGCTTCCGACAGCGCGCGGATGATCGCCCAGTCCTCGCGGGCCTCGCCCGGCGGGAACGCGGCGCGGCCCGTCATCTGCACGCGGCCTTCGGTGTTGACGTAGATCGCGGACTTCTCGGTGTAGGCGGCCGCCGGCAGGATGACGTCGGCGCGGTGCGCGCCGCGATCACCATGGGTGCCGATATACACGACGAAGGTGCCGTCAGACGCCTTGATCTCGTCGGCCCCAAGCAGGAACAGCAAGTCGAGCGTGCCGAAGGTCGTCATCTGCGCAGCATTGAGGCCGCCGCTGGTTGCGGCAAAGCCGATGTCGAGCGCGCCGACGCGCGAGGCGGTCTCGTGCAGCACGCCAAAACCATTCCAGCCGTCCTTGACTGCGCCGACATCGAGCGCGAGCTTGGCGCTGGCGGCGAGAATGGCGGCGCCGTCGTGACGGGCGGCCGCGCCCGCACCGACCAGGATGATCGGATTCTCAGCGTTCTTCAGCACGTCCATGAAGGAATGCTTGCCGGCCGCGAGCTCGGCCAGCGTCTCGGTACCGGCACCGAGGTGGTCGAAATCATAGGTCAGGTCGGCCTTGGCACCGATCACGCCGACCTTGAAGCCGCCGGCGCGCCAACGCTTGCGGATGCGGGCGTTGAACACGGCCGCCTCTTTCCGCGGGTTCGCGCCGATGATGAGCAGCGCGTCCGCCTGCTCGACGCCGGCGAGCGTCGGATTGAAGATGTAGGAGCCGCGGCCGAGCGCCGGATCGAAGGCGTCGCCGCCCTGCACCGCCAGATTGCCCGAGCCGTATTTGCCGAGCAGGTCCTTCAGCGCGAACATCTCCTCGACGCCGGCGAGATCGCCTGCGATCGCGCCGATGCGCTTGCCGTCGGTGCGCGCCGCCTTGGCGGCGATCGCGGCGAAGGCTTCGGTCCAGCTCGCTGCGCGCAGCTTGCCGGCTTCGCGGATATAGGGCCGGTCGAGACGCTGGGTGCGGAGGCCATCGACCACGTGCCGGGTCTTGTCGGAGATCCACTCCTCGTTCACGGCCTCGTTGATGCGCGGCAGGATCCGCATCACCTCGCGGCCGCGGGTGTCGACGCGGATCGCAGAGCCGACGCCGTCCATGACGTCGATCGACTGGGTCTTGCCGAGCTCCCACGGGCGCGCCGCGAAGGCATAGGGTTTCGAGGTCAGCGCGCCGACCGGGCAGATGTCGACGAGGTTGCCCTGCAATTCGGACGTCAGCGCGTGCTCCAGATAGGTCGTGATCTCCATGTCCTCGCCGCGGCCGGTGGCGCCCATCTCGGGCGCGCCGGCGACTTCCGCCGAGAAGCGGACGCAGCGCGTGCACTGGATGCAGCGGTTCATCGAGGTCTTGACCAGCGCGCCGAGATATTTGTCCTCGACCGCGCGCTTGTTCTCGGCGAAGCGGCTGGTGTCGACACCATAGCCCATCGCCTGGTCCTGCAGGTCGCACTCGCCGCCCTGGTCGCAGATCGGGCAATCCAGCGGATGGTTGATCAGAAGGAATTCCATCACGCCTTCGCGTGCCTTCTTCACCATCGGCGAACGCGTCGAAATCTCGGGCGGCTCGCCCTTGGGGCCCGGACGGCAGTCGCGCACGCCCCAGGCGCAGCTCGCGACCGGCTTCGGGCCGCCCTTCACCTCGACGAGACACATCCGGCAATTGCCGGCGATCGACAGCCGCTCGTGATAGCAGAAGCGCGGAATCTCGGCGCCGGCCGCCTCGCACGCCTGAAGCAGCGTGTACTCGGCGGGGACATCGATCTCTTTGCCGTCGATGATGAGCTTGGTCATGTCTCTTACTCCGCCGCGACCATGTTCACGGGATCGCGGACCCCGATGTCATCGACATCGGCCTTGTGCGAATATTGGTCGATGCGCGCTTCGATCTCGTGGCGGAAGTGCGTGATCAGGCCCTGGATCGGCCAGGCCGCGGCGTCGCCGAGCGCGCAGATGGTGTGGCCTTCGACCTGCTTGGTGACCTCGAGCAGCATGTCGATCTCGCGCTTGTGGGCACGGCCTTCGGCCATGCGGGTCAGGACGCGCCACATCCAGCCTGTGCCTTCGCGGCACGGCGTGCACTGGCCGCAGCTCTCGTGCTTGTAGAAATAGGAGATGCGGGCGATCGCACGGATCAGGTCGGTCGACTTGTCCATCACGATCACCGCGGCGGTGCCGAGGCCCGAGCGCAGCTTGCTCAGGCTATCGAAATCCATCGGCGTGTCGATGATCTGCTCGGCCGGCACCATGCGCACCGACGAGCCGCCGGGGATCACGGCCTTGAGGTTGTCCCAGCCGCCGCGAATGCCGCCACAATGCTTCTCGATCAGCTCACGGAACGGGATGCCCATGGCCTCTTCGACGTTGCAGGGCCGCTCGACATGGCCGGAGATGCAGAACAGCTTGGTGCCGACATTGTTCGGGCGGCCGATGCCGGCGAACCACGCCGCGCCGCGGCGCAGGATATCGGGCGCAACGGCGATGGATTCGACGTTGTTGACGGTGGTCGGGCAGCCGAACAGACCGACATTGGCCGGGAATGGCGGCTTCAGCCGCGGCTGGCCCTTCTTGCCTTCGAGGCTTTCGAGCAGCGCGGTCTCCTCGCCGCAGATATAGGCGCCGGCGCCGTGGGCGACGTAGAGGTCGAACGGCCAGCCGTTGAGATTGTCCTTGCCGATCAGCTTGGCCTCGTAGGCCTGGTCGATCGCGGCCTGAAGGCGCTCGCGCTCGCGGATGAACTCGCCGCGGACATAGATGTAGCAGGCATGCGCGTTCATCGCGAAGCTCGCGATCAGGCAGCCCTCGACCAACAGATGCGGATCATGCCGCATGATCTCGCGGTCCTTGCAGGTGCCGGGCTCGGATTCGTCGGCGTTGACGACGAGATAGCTGGGACGGCCGTCGGTCGATTCCTTCGGCATGAAGGACCACTTGAGACCGGTGGGGAAGCCGGCGCCGCCGCGGCCGCGCAGGCCCGAGGCCTTCATCTCGTTGATGATCCAGTCGCGGCCCTTGTCGATGATGTTCTTGGTGCCATCCCAGGCGCCGCGACGCCGCGCACCCTCCAGCCCCCAATCATGGAGGCCGTAGAGGTTCTTGAAGATGCGGTCCTTGTCCTCGAGCATATCAGTGCTTTCCGATCAACGAATGGACTGCTTGTAGGCAAGTCCGGCGGCGCAGACGGCGAAGAACAGCGCCCAGAGCAGACTGGTCTCCTGCGAGGCGTTCATGAAGTAACGCTGCAGCAGGAACATGAAGGCAGCCGCGATCGCGGCGTGCATGGCGACGAAGCCCCATTTCTTCACGGCCGCGGTCCCTCCGGTTACGACGAGATCACGCATCAGGTGATCTCCTTGAGCGTGGTCGGTCCGGTCATCGGCGCCGAGAATTGGCGGCCGTTCTGCGGACCCGGCTTGGGCGGATTGCCCGAAGCGAAGCCATCGAGCACCTTGCCGAAGCTTTCCTTGGTCAGGTCCTCATAGGTGTCCTTGCCGATCAGCACCATCGGCGCGTTCACGCAGGCGCCCAGGCACTCCACCTCCTCCCAGCTGAAATTGCCGTCCTTGGAGAGATGGAAGGGCTCGTGATGGATGCGGTGCTCGCAGACGTGGATCAGATCCTCGGCGCCGCGCAGCCGGCACGGGGTGGTGCCGCAGACCTGGACGTGAGCCTTCTTGCCGACGGGGGCGAGCTGGAACATGGTGTAGAAGGTCGCGACCTCCAGCACGCGGATATAGGGCATGTCGAGCATGTCGGCGATGACGCGGATCGCGGCTTCCGACACCCAGCCCTCGTTCTGCTCCTGCGCACGCCAGAGGATGGCGATGACGGCGGAGGCCTGGCGGCCTTCGGGATATTTCGCGATCTGCTGCCGGGCGAATGCGAGGTTCTCCTCCGTGAACGCAAAGCTCGCGGGTTGGACTTCCTTCGGTGCTAATCGGCGAACGGACATCTCTTCAATCTCTCACTGCATGCGGCGCGCGGTCTTGGTATCCAGGTTCTTGGCGTTCATGGCCTCGATCCTGTCCTGCCAGAATGCGCTTGCGGTGCCGAAAACGTTGTAGCCGACGTGGGTCGAGACCTTGATGCGGTCGAGGATCGACAGCTCGGTCACGGTCTCCATGCGGTTGCTGCGCGGATCGAACACGATCAGCTTCAGCGGGGTCTGTTCGAGGATGAAGCGCGACACTGCGTGCGAGCGGTCGCTGCCGTGCTCCTCGCACATGATGACGCTGTCGGTCTGCAGCAGGCGGACGCCGCCCTTGATCGCCTCGATCTCGACGCCTTCGACGTCGAGCTTGATCAGGTACTTGCCGGTGGCCGCGACCTTGCCGTCCTCGATCAAATTGTCGAGCGCGATCACCGGCACCTCTTCGCCGCCCGCCGACTGATCGCCGGCGATGCTGAAGGCTTCGTGCTTGGTGCCCGACAGACGCGCGGTGCCGCGCGCCGCGCCGATGGCGCATTTCATGGTCTCGAAGCGGCCAGCGTTGATGCGGGCATTGTTGGCGAGCTTCGAATAGTTCTGGCCCGACGGCTCGATCGCGATCGCCTTGTGCGCGCCGAACGGCTTGCTCGAGACCAGCACCGACCAATAGCCGTAATTTGCGCCGCAATCGAGCAGCGTGTAGTCGACGTCGATGGAGTTGGCGAACAAGAGCTCGAGCTCGTCCTCGTAAATGTAAGAGCGGTTGAGCAGCTTGCTCCAATAGCCGTCGCCGTAAGGGAATTCGAACACCGCGTCGGGATTGAGCCTGATCGCGATGTTGCGCTCGGGCAGCGTCTTGCGCAGCAAATTCGCGCAGGCGATGTAGCCCATATGCGAGAAGTGCGAGGAGATCTTCGATCCCGTCACCAGCGCCAAGGCAGCCGTCCGCTCCCACAGGTTCGCCCCTTCAAGGGCCCCCGAGGCACGGTCAAACTGGATTGGCGCCTGCGCCATCACCGATCGACCTCTCCGAACACGATGTCGAGCGATCCTAGGATCGCCGACACGTCGGCCAGCAGATGGCCGCGGCAGATGTGGTCCATGGCCTGCAGATGTGCAAAGCCCGGCGCGCGGATCTTGCACTTGTAGGGCTTGTTGGTGCCGTCGGCGACGAGATAGACGCCGAACTCGCCCTTGGGCGCCTCGACCGCGGCGTAGACCTCGCCGGCCGGCACGTGGACACCTTCGGTGTAGAGCTTGAAGTGGTGGATCAGCGCTTCCATCGAGCGCTTCATCTCGCCACGGCGCGGCGGCGCGACCTTGTTGTCTTCGACGACAACGGGGCCCTTACCGTCAGGCGCGTTCAGCTTCTGGATGCACTGTTTCATGATGCGCACGGACTGGCGCATCTCTTCCATGCGGATCAGGTAGCGGTCGTAGCAGTCGCCGTTCTTGCCGATCGGAATGTCGAAATCCATCTCGGCGTAGCACTCATAGGGCTGCGACTTGCGCAAGTCCCAGGCCGCGCCCGAGCCGCGCACCATCACACCCGAGAAACCCCATTCCCAGGCTTCCTTGAGCGGCACCACGCCGATGTCGACGTTGCGCTGCTTGAAGATGCGATTGGCGGTGAGCAGACGGTCGAGATCGTCGACGACCTTGAGGAACGGATCGCACCAGGCCTCGATGTCGTCGACCAGCTTCTGCGGCAGGTCCTGATGCACGCCGCCGATACGGAAATAGGCCGCATGCATGCGGCTGCCCGAGGCGCGCTCGTAGAACACCATCAGCTTCTCGCGCTCTTCGAAGCCCCACAGCGGCGGGGTCAGCGCGCCGACGTCCATCGCCTGCGTGGTGACGTTGAGCAGATGCGAGAGGATGCGGCCGATCTCGCAATAGAGCACGCGGATCAGCTGGCCGCGGCGCGGCACCTCGATGCCGAGCAGCTTCTCGGCGGCGAGGCAGAAGGCATGCTCCTGGTTCATCGGCGCGACGTAGTCGAGCCGGTCGAAATAAGGGATCGCCTGCAGATAAGTCTTCTGCTCGATCAGCTTCTCGGTGCCGCGGTGAAGCAGGCCGATATGCGGATCGACGCGCTCGACCACTTCGCCGTCGAGTTCGAGCACGAGGCGCAAAACGCCGTGCGCCGCCGGGTGCTGCGGTCCGAAATTGATCGTGAAGTTACGGAGATTCTGCGGTTGCTCGTTCATGATCAGACCTTCGGCCCCGCTTTTTCATCGCCCGGAAGCACCGGATAGTCGGCACCTTCCCAAGGAGACAAAAAGTCGAACTTGCGGAATTCCTGGTTGAGCCGGACCGGCTCGTACACCACCCGCTTCTCCTGGTCGTCGTAGCGGACCTCGACGAAGCCGGTGAGCGGGAAATCCTTGCGCAGCGGATGGCCCTCGAAACCGTAGTCCGTGAGGATGCGGCGCATGTCGGGATGGCCGACGAAGAACACGCCGTAGAGGTCGTAGGCTTCGCGCTCGAACCAGTCCGCGCCCGGGAAGACGTCGATCAGCGAGGGCACCTGCGTGGTCTCGTCGGCTTGCGCCTTGAGCCGGATGCGCGCGTTCAAGGTCGGCGACAGGAAGTGATAGATGACGTCGAAGCGCTTCTCGCGATCCGGATAGTCCACCGCCGTGATGTCGGTGATGTTGACGAACCGGCAGTTCGGGTCATCGCGGAGGTACTTGACCACCTCGACGATCCTGGCGGCCTCGACGTCCACGGTGAGCTGGTTGAAGGCCACCGAGTGACCGGTCGCGGCGCCCGGAAGCGCGCTAACGATCGTCTGCCCCAGGGCGTCGAGCTTGGCGTCGTCCATGACGTAAAACCTTAGCGTTCGATGGTGCCGGTGCGCCGGATCTTCTTTTGCAGCAGCAGCACGCCGTAGAGCAGCGCCTCCGCCGTGGGCGGGCAGCCCGGCACGTAGATGTCGATCGGCACGATGCGGTCGCAGCCGCGCACGACCGAGTAGGAATAGTGATAATAGCCGCCGCCATTGGCGCAGGAGCCCATCGAGATGACGTAGCGCGGCTCGGGCATCTGGTCGTAGACCTTGCGCAGCGCCGGCGCCATCTTGTTGGTCAGCGTTCCAGCCACGATCATCACGTCGGACTGACGCGGCGAGGCACGCGGGGCGAAGCCGAAGCGCTCGACGTCGTAGCGCGGCATCGAGACCTGCATCATCTCGACCGCGCAGCAGGCGAGACCGAAGGTCATCCACATCAAAGAGCCGGTACGCGCCCAGGTGATGAGGTCGTCGGTCGCGGCCACGAAGAAGCCCTTGTCGGACAGCTCGGAATTGACCTCGAGGAAGAACGGATCATTGGCCCCGACCGGCTTGCCGGTCGAAGGATCCAGAATGCCCTTCGGGGCCGGTGCGATCACCGGACCTGCGGACTGTGAAGCCGGGTTCAATCCCATTCGAGGGCCCCTTTCTTCCATTCATAGGCGAACCCGACCGTCAGCACGGCGAGGAACACCACCATGGACCAGAAGCCGGTCGCGCCAAGCTTGCCGAACGCCACCGCCCAGGGAAACAGAAACGCCACCTCGAGATCGAAGATGATGAAGAGGATGGCGACGAGATAGAAGCGGACGTCGAACTTCATGCGGGCGTCGTCGAAGGCGTTGAAACCGCACTCGTAGGCCGACAGCTTTTCGGGATCCGGCTGCTGGAACGCCACGATGAACGGCGCGATCAGCAGCACGAGGCCGATCAGGCCCGCTACCCCTATAAAGACGACGAGTGGAAGATAGTTCTGCAGAATGCCGCTCATTGGCGAGCCCTTTTCCCGCAGCCTCGGGACAGCCACGGATTCGTCCGATTTGGAATTATTCTGAGCCTTAGCGCAGTGCACCAATGGGCGCAAGACACGCTCTTTTCAGGCCCTTTGCCGCCCCCAGAACGGTGAAAATCCCGGAATCACCCCGCGGCTGGTATGGAGCAGATCGCCCCACCCAGCAAGGGCTGCCACGGTCTCGCAGGTCAGCCGTTCTGAGATTGCTGCGCTCGGGCCGAGGCCGCTATCGCTGCGCGCTGACAGACCAAATGCTCGGGTTTTTGGTGCGGCAGTGCAGCGCCGCAGGGGCAACTTCCCCCGATGTCGCGGGGACAGATTTGCCGATCGGCGCGGCCCCGACACCAATGCTGGTGCCGCCGCCTCAGGTGCAGGAAAGACCTGTCCACAGCTCAGAGTAATCGGAGGAGCCATGCGTCATCACAGGACCAGGGCTCGTCCGGCGAATGTGCCCGCGATTGGCTCCAAGCCGGTCGCGGGCGCGGCGGCGACCTGCCGGTCGCTCGCGCCGCGCCCGGATGAGCTTTGGGCCGGGGGGCATGGCCCGCGAGCTCATCGTAACCGCAGATCAGCGGACGCCCAGGTGGAGCCGAGCGAACGTCACGATCGGTTGCGCTTCGTCCCAGAGCCTTCCGGCCCTGCCCTCGCCTGTCCTCACCATTTGTAGGAGACGCTGGCGGTGACGCGCCGACGGTCGCCGTAGAAGCAGGACGTGGACGACGCGCAGCTTGCGACATAGATCTTGTCGGTCAGGTTGATCACGTTCAGCGCCGTCCGCCAGTTCTGCCATTCATAGTGGAGCGTGAGATCGCCGAGCACGACCGCGGGAACCTCGAGCGTGTTGGCGGTATCGGCCCAGGACGAGCCGATGTAACGTACGCCGCCGCCGAAGCCGAAGCCCGCGAGCGGTCCGTCCTTGAAGGTGTAGTCGGCCCAGCCGGACACCAGGAGTTCGGGCGTGTTGGTCGGCGTCTTGCCGACGAGCGTCGGATCGAGATCCTTGCTCACAAAGAGATTATAGGCCGTGAAGGCACCGATGAACTTCAGCTCCTTCGTGGCATTGGCCACCGCCTCGAGCTCGATGCCGCGCGAGGTCACCTCGCCAGTCTGGTTCTGCAGGAGCGGAACGCTGCCCGGCACCGTTGTCGGGACATTCTGACGGACAAGGTCGAACGCCGAAACGGTGAAATAGCCGTCGAATCCGACCGGCGCGACCTTCACGCCGATTTCGGCCTGCTTACCGGTCTCCGGCAGGAAAAGCTGGTTCGACGCATTAAGGCCGATGATTGGATTGTAGCTCGTTGAATAGGAGACGTAAGGCGAGATGCCGTTGTCGAAATTGTAGATCAACCCGGCGCGGCCGCTGAACCTGCTGTCGTCGCGGCTGGCGACGGTGGCGCCGGTGTCCCGGGCTTCCTGCGTCGTCTCGACCCAGTCATTGCGGCCGCTCAGCACCAGCGTGAAATTGCCGAGCTTCATCTGGTCCTGAACGTAAGTACCAGCCTGTTTCTGCGTGATGAGGAAGTTGCGGAACGGCGAGCCGGGTAGCGGAACCTCAGCTCCTCCGTAGGCCGGATTGAAGACGTTGATCGAGGGCACACCGAACCCGAAGGCCTGGTAATCGTCGATTTGATAGCCCCGCAGATCGACACCGAACAGCATCGTGTGCCTGACGGCGCCGGTGTTGAAACGATACTCCAGCTGGTTGTCGAGATTGGCCTGATTCGCGGTGTTTTTCGCATACCAGTTATAGCGGCCCATCGTCGCCGTGTTGATGTTGTCCCAGCCGTTGCCGACATAGCCGCGATAGGTGATGTCGACATGCGCAAAGCGCGCGTTCTGACGGAACGTCACATCGTCGGTGAGATGACGCTCGAACTGGTAGCCGAGCATCTCCTGCTCGCGCGTGAACTTATCGACACTGGGATCGCCGACGAAGAAGCTGGTCGGGATCTTGCCGAACGGCGCGCTGGTCACCGTGCCCTGATAGGGCAGGAAGTTGATGCCGCGGGTATCCTGCTTCGAGGCCGACGCCAGCACCGTGAAGGTCGTGTCGGCATCGGGCTTCCACGTGACCGACGGCGCGATGAAGTAGTTGTTGTCAGGTGTGAAGTTGACCTGCGTACCGCCGTTCTGGACCTGGCCGACCACGCGCGCGAACAGCTTGCCGTTATCAGGACTGGTCGCAACCGGACCGCCCATGTCGAAGCTGACATAGGCGTTGCCGAAGTTGTTGACGCCGGTCTCGATGTAACGGATCGGTTCGGCCGGCGGCATCTTGCTGATGACGTTGACGATGCCGCTCGGGCTCGATCCGCCATACAGCACCGCCGACGGACCGCGCAGCACCTCGACACGCTCCATGTTGGGCGTCTGCAGCTTCCAGCTCGCATAGGACGTGTAGAACAGCTGCATGCCGTCGAGGAACAGCCCAATGTCCTCGGACTTGAAGCCGCGGATCAGCCACCAATCGTTGCGCGTGTCCGTACCGAAAGTCCCTGCCCGCACGCCGGCGGTGTAGCGCAGAACCTCGTCGAGCTTGTTCGGCTTCTGGTCGCGGATCTGCTCGGCACCGATGACGGACACCGCCTGCGGCGTCTCCATGATCGGCGTGTTGGTCTTGGTGCCCGACGAGCTGCGGCCGGCGACATAGCCATTCACCGGCCCGCGCGGCGTCTCGACGAAGCCGACGTCGCGCCGTGGCTGCGGCCTGTTCGAGGCAGGGGTCTGCGCCGAGATCCGCGTCGCGCGGCGCTGAGGCGTCGCCGCGGTGCGGCGGCGCGCTTCCGGCGCCGTGACCGTCACCGGCGGAATGTTCTGCGCGCCACTCTGCGCGGAAGATTGTGCAAGCGATGCCTGAGGCATCAAAACCCAAGCGGATGCGGTCGCCAACACGGCCGACCGCAGCATTCCAAGACTGTTCAACGCGCCACCCCAAAGCTGCATGTTTCGATGCGTCATGCCGCCTGTCCCCGGAACGGCATGCGCTCGCGATGACGCTTATGTGAGGGCGCGGGAATTCCCTAATTGAATGCTTCTTAGAAGGACTCTTAGAAATGCTCCAATATTTCCGTATGTTGCTGCAACATCAGCGGGCTTCGGCGGCGATCACCAAAAGACGATCAGGCGGCCAAACGGCGCCCCAGACCAGCCCAGCGCGGCCGTCCGAATGAAACTTGCCGGCCGGACGAGATGAAACCATTTTGCGGAACCCGCGAAACCATCCGGAAACAGACGGCGCTTAGAAGATGAGCCCGTAGACGACGGCAAAGCCCGTCGGGAGGCTCAGATGAACCACTCAATTCATTCTGCTGATCGTGCGACCCACCTGAAGATCGTGGTGGTGGCGCTGGTGGCCGGCATTGCCGTGGCCGGCCTCGGGATTGCGGCCCGCACCCATGCCGATTACAGCCAGACCGCCCAGTCCACCCAGGTCATCAAGGCCGGCAAGCCGGTGGTGGTGACCAGCGCAGGCACGTCCGAGATTCGCTGAACAACCGAAAAGGTCCGGTTTGATACCAAACGGCCGCCTTCAGGCGGCCTTTTCGTTCGGTTTCACCCATGCGACGGCGCCGCGGGGGATGTTGCCTCCGCCAGGCGCGAGAGGAGCGCAAGAAGATGCCCGCCGGGCACGGCGGGCATCCGTCTTCGAGATCACTCTACCAGGTATAGCGAAGGCCGGCCTGAGTACCCGCGATCGAGGTTCCGAATCCGCCAACCCCAGGCAGCAGGGGGTCCGGCAAGGTGATGCTGCTGCCATGAACTTCGAGGTAGGACGACAGCTGCGGCGTCCAGAGCACGTTGACCTTTGCGGAACCGCGAAGACCATTGGTACCGATCACGCCGGCCGCAACGGGGACCGCACCTCCAACGGCGCCGGCGCCGCTCGCGTCGACGATCCGGTAGTACTGACCTGAGATCGACGGCTGGATCTTAAAGCCCAGCCAGTCCGTCTCGAAGCCGGCGCGCATGCCACCGTGAAATTCGGTTGAATCGCCGGTCTTGCTGCCGAAATTGGCGGTGTAGCCCTCCGAATAGGTTACGCCGACCGTGGGCTCGAACCACACGGTATAGAGGAAGTCGAACCGGTATTGGCCGTTCCAGGTGTAGGCGATGCCGCTGCCGTCCGCGGTCGCGGCAAGGGGCAGATTGGATGTGCTGCGAGTCCAGCTCGCAAGCGCGGTGAAGTCAGTCGAGAAACCGCCGTTGAGATACGACAGGGTGCCGGAAGTCGATGGAATTGAACCATCGGTCGTCAGTCCACCATTCGTGAAGGTGTGCGCCCACGAATGGGAGCCAGTCCCGATGAAGGTCAGCGCGTCGGTTGCAGTGAAGATACCGATCTTGGTCACATCGACTGCGCCGGTCACCGTCGCAACGCTGACCTGGACCCCGCTCGATTGCGCACTGTCGCCACTGCCGACGAGGTTCGCGCCGTAAAGCCAGGTCGCCGGGGGCGGCGCTGCAAGTGCCGGAGCCTTGGCGTAGGCCAGGGCACCGAACGGATTGCTGACACCCCTTGCGGCGAACGGATCACGACGGTCGAAATCCGACTCCTCGCCGCTGAAGCGCAGCATTCCAGGAGGAGTAACGACCCTGCGATGCTGA
Source organism: Bradyrhizobium sp. NBAIM08 (assembly GCF_020193935.1). Classification (NCBI taxonomy): domain Bacteria; kingdom Pseudomonadati; phylum Pseudomonadota; class Alphaproteobacteria; order Hyphomicrobiales; family Nitrobacteraceae; genus Bradyrhizobium; species Bradyrhizobium sp. NBAIM08. Next base: position 277,202 of record NZ_JADYVR010000001.1, read on the forward strand.
ATCTGGTCGCGGACGTTCTGGATGATGTTCTGAACGGTGTTGTTGATGACTTGCTGCGGAACATTGACCTCCTGTGCGGAGACCGGTCGCGTCGCAAACAGACTAAGCAAAAAAGGTACGGCCACGACAAAGCCGCGGCGGAAAATTCCTGCCCTCATGGTATTCGATCAGCCCCCTGCTGGTTCAGCCCCGAGCCTTGGCAGGAGGTAAATTCCCGCAAGCTTCAGGCGCCGAATTTATTTGCAAAGCACCCGCGGCGTCTTCATCTGATTGGCTGAATTGGGGGTTCGGCTCCATCAAGCGCGCCCAGCTGATGCTCATCTGCAACACTTTCCCAGGCCGCGCTGCACGCCGAGCAACACGCCCGGATACGAGAAGCAACCCAACGCAGGGCGCGCGCCGATATCCCACTACTCCACCGTCGAGCGGTTTCGCTTCTTCGTGGCACCACGCTGCGTTGCCGTCTGGCTCAGCTCCGGACTTTTCTTAGGCTTGCCTGCTTCCCGTGCCCGGATGTGCCGCCGCACGTCCTCTCGAACGTTCTGAATGATCGAGTCGCGTGACGATTCGGCCGGATCATTGCAGCGGGCCACGCTGCACAAAGCGACGAGCAGCGGCAGGGCCAGAATCGGCGCACAGGCGAACTTGACTATCCTGGTCATCCGCAGTCTCCGAAGATGTCGCCGGCCTCGGCCGCCTGCGCCATCAACACCAGCGCAGCGCGACTGGTTTCACCGCTCGCGATGTGCAGCCTCTTGGTCGAAGCATCGCCACTCCCGGTTCACGAAATCCTGAACACGGAGGCCTTTGATGTCGTCATCCAGCATCCCTTGATGTAAAATTCACGAACAAGCCGCCTTAGCCCGTTTCTGCGATTTTTCATTTTCTGAGTTTCTGCCGATGCCTGCCCATTTCGGGATTTTCGTTCTCGCAAGCTCGCGTCCCCTCTTCACGTTGCAGGATCTGGCACGCCGGATCGCCGTTCTCAGCTGCGTAGCATTGTCGATGCTCGTTTCGACAATACTGCAGGCGACCGCCGGAGACAGGATCGCGCTCGTTGTCGGCAACAGCAACTATCGCAAGGTCCCAAAACTCATCAACCCGGCCAACGACGCCGCCGACATGGCGACGTCGCTGGGTCGTCTGGGATATTCCGTCAGACACCTCGCCGACCTCGACTACAATCATTTCCGGCAGGCCCTCATCGAATTCGGCAATGCGGCGAAGACGGCCGACAAGGCGGTGATCTTCTTCGCAGGCCATGGCGTCGAAATGGACGGAAAGAACTGGCTGATCCCGGTCGATGCCGAAATCAAGTCCGAGATCGATGTCTATGCCGAGGCGATCAATCTCGAGACCCTGATCGATATCTCCGTGATGCCGAAGATCATCGGCCTCGTGGTTCTCGACGCCTGCCGCAACGACCCGTTCGAAACGACGAAGGTCGCCGCCGCGGGACGCGCGCTGTCGTCGCGGCCATCCAAGGCCGCCGCGCCAGTGTCCGGCACACCCCGTTCCCCGACGCCTTTCGCGGCCGACACGCGCGGTCTTGCCCCTGTCGAGGTGAGCGACAACGTGCTCGTTGCCTTTGCGGCCGCTGCCGGCACGACGGCGAGCGACGGGGCCGGGCGGAATAGCCCCTACTCCGGCTCGCTCCTGCGCCATGTCGAAACGCCGCAACTCGAGATCAACTATCTCTTCCGGATCGTGCACGACGAAGTCTGGAAGGAGACCGGGACACAAGAGCCGGCAATCTACGGGACGCTGCCGAAGGGCGACATCTATCTCAACGGCGAAGCCGACATCGCAAGCGGCGATGGTGGAGCAGATGCCGAGCAGCTCGCCTGGGAGTTCGTCCGCTCGACCAACGAGATCGCGACCTTGCGCCGTTTCGCCCAGCAATTCCCGGCGAGCGCGCATACGGCCGAGATCGACCAGCGCATTGCGCAGTTGCAGACGGCTGAAACGAACGCCTGGAAGATCGTCGAGCGACAGAAGTCGCTCGCGGCCTACCGCGCCTATTTGGATCTCTATCCGTTTGGCCAGCATGTCGAGAGCGCCCGGGTCGCGCTGGCTTCGCTCGAGAAATCGGCTAAGCCGGGCCAAGCCACCGGGCAGATCGACATGCCCGGTCCGCCACCGGCGAGCTATCAGCTCGCCTCGGCCGAGACGACCACCGGCAATTCGGAGGCAGTCGAGAAGGCATGGGACGTCCTGAAGGAATCACGCGACAAGAGCGTGGTTGGCCGGTTTGCCGAGCGTTATCCGAGCTCGCGCCATAACCGCCTGCCGCCGGGCAGCGACCTTGCCCTGCGACCGGTCAATTCCACCGAACTGATGCTGCAATCAGCGCACGATAGCGACGTGAACGCCTGCTTCGACGGCGATTCCGGGGCGTGCGCCAGATCCATCAAAAAATACCCGGACTACGTCCAGCTTCAATTCCAGCTTTGCCGGTCCAAGGGCATTCCCAAGGGATGCATGATCAACGCGGTGACCGAGGCGCGCAGGCGCGGGCTCCTGGTTTCCGCCTACACCCGCTCGGAAGAGGAAAAGGTTCGCAATCGCGAATATCGGCGAGTGGTTGCACGCGTGAACCAGAATGTCGGCAATGTGGTCAGCGGCGTCGTCAGCAACGTCGTCGGCAACGTGGTCAGCAATGCCGTTTCGACTGCGGTCAGCAATGCCGCGTCGAGCGCAGCAAGCCGGGCGGCATCGCAGGCGGCATCAGCCGCAGCGTCGAACGCTGCCAGCCGATCAGCCTCGAGCGCTGCATCAAGCGCGGCCAGCAGAGCGGCCTCGACTGCCGCTTCGAATGCCGCGAGCCGCGTCACCATTCCATCGGACATCCGCCTCAAGGAGGACATTACGGCACTCGGCTGGACCGATACTGGCCTCCGCCTCTATCGCTATCGATACAAGGGCGATGCGAGGTTCTATGTCGGCGTGATGGCGCAGGAGGTCGCGCGGCAGACTCCCGCGGCGGTGTCGTCTGGAGTGGACGGGTTTCTGCGCGTCGACTATGGTCTGCTCGGCCTCGATTTTCTCACCGACCGCGACTGGATGAGGCGGCAGCTCCGTTCGGGCATCGACTAAGGGACGCGACTCCAACTTGCGCTGGCTGGCACTGTTCATTGCCATCGGGCTTCTCTTCGACGCCGAAGCAGAAGCTTCCAACCGCCGTGTCGCCTTGGTCATTGGAAACGCGAGCTACGCGAACGCGCCGCCGCTCGGCTCTCCCGTCAATGATGCCGAGGACATTGCCGCGGGTCTCGCCGGCCTCGGCTTCGATGTCGATCTGCGCAAGAACACGACCATCGACGATCTGCGCGTGGGGCTCGTCGCCTTCACCGAGAAGTCCGCCGCTGCGGACATCGCGATCTTCTATTTTGCCGGATACAGCGCAGCCGCCGGTGTCGGCAGTTACCTGATCCCCGTCGATGCGCATCTCGCCACACCTGAATCGGCCAACGCAGAGACCGTTCCCCTGGCTGCGGTGACCGCTGCCGCAGGGCGGGCTCGCAGGCTGGGTCTGGTGATCCTGGATGCCATGCGGGAGAACCCGTTCCCTGCGATACCGAATGGCCGCAGCAGCAGCTCTTCCCTGACCTCAGCCGGAAGCACACCGATCCGCAACACGCTCGTGTTCTTTCCAGCGGAGCCGGGGCGGACCGCGGAAGAAGGCGGAGGCCGGAACAGCCCTTTCGCTGCGGCGCTGCTGAAATACCTCCGGCAGGCCGACCTCGAGATCAACTTCGTGTTTCGCAACGTTCGCGACGAGGTTCGGCAGGCAACGCACCGGAAGCAGACGCCCTACATGTATGGTCAGCTTTCCAAGGACAAGATCTATCTCCATCCCGTCAAGCAAGTCGTCCAGGACGATACCGCCGTCATGCAGCACTGCGACAACGCCGTTGCCGGGCTCGCGGATTTGAGGGCAGCCGGCGCCGACCAAGGCGAGACGCGCGACAATCTAAAGGCGGCGAGCGCGGTTGCGGCGTGCGCGGAGGCGGTCAAGCGGTGGCCAGGGGTGGACCGCCTGCACTACCAGCTCGGGCGTTCACTGTTCGCCATGCGCGATTACGGAGGAGCGGTGGCGAGCTACAAGGCGGCATCCGAGCTCGGCAACGCACGCGCGCTCTACGAGCTCGGATTGATGTATGAGAACGGCAACGGCGTCGAGAAAGATCCCGCCCGCTCGCGCTTCTACTATGAGATGGCCGCCGAGAAGAAGATTGCGCCAGCACTCGTCAGCCTCGGCCTACAGCAGGAGCGTGGAATCGGCGCGGCCAGCGATCCCGCAAAGGCCTATGCGTTGTACCAGCGGGCCGCCGAGCTCGGCGATGCGACGGCCATCAACAGGATGGGGGAGCTTGCCGAGAAGGGACTGGGAGCCAGGCGAGACCTGAAATTGGCTCGGGCGCTGTACCAGAGGGGCGCCGCGATGGGCGGACTCGAAGCCCTGGTCAATCTCGCCCGGTGCAACGCCAACGGAATCGGCGGCCGACGGGACCTTGCCGAGGCCAGACGGCTCCTGGCCAAGGCGGCGCAGGCCGGCAGCACAGACGCACGGCGCATCCTCGCGCATATCGAGGAGTCCAAGCCGAAATAAACGTATTCTGGCGGGGAGGAAGCGATCGGGATGAAACGGCAGTCCAAGCGGCGCTTTTGGCCGCAAAATACAGCAACTATTTGATCTATTTGCCAAAAATGGCGCGAGAGACGGGGCTCGAACCCGCGACCTCCGGCGTGACAGGCCGGCGCTCTAACCAACTGAGCTACTCCCGCGTGACACGCAATGTCTGCGGAACGAGGGGGGACTTAAAGGCCCGATCTGGTGAAGTCAAGGATGTTGCATCCACAGCTCAAACCAGCGGATTCCACTGCTGGCACACACGAACGCGGCCCTCGGTAACGCCGGCGGCGTAGTCAGTCCGGTCCCGAATCGTCTACGCCTCCGGGAACTTGCGGGTCAGGGGCCATCTCCCTTCTGGACGACCTGCAAGATCGAGGAGGCCAGACATGGCTAAGAAGGATCCGGCTAAGAAGGATTCTGCGAAGAAGGCGGCCGCGCCCGCCACGATCACGCTCAAGCACCTCGCCGCCGACATTGCCGAGCGCCAGGATGTCTCCAAAAAGCATGCCGAGGCCGTGCTGACCGACATGGTCGATCTGATCACCAAGCACCTCAAGAAGGGCGACCGGGTCCGCATCGTCGGCCTCGGCATCCTCCAGGTCCGCAAGCGCGCCGCCCGCACCGGCCGTAATCCTTCCACCGGCGAAGCGATCCACATCAAGGCCACCAGGAAGGTCGCGTTCCGCCCGGTGAAGGAACTGAAGGAAGCGATCTGAGGCCGCTAAAGCCCGCCCCCGAGCCCGTTGCGGCCGCATCACGGCCCGCTTTTCTGATATACCGCCAGCTTCAAGAACACCCGGCGGTTTGACCAGAATGTCCTCCCTCTCCTTTTCGCATACCGTGACCGAGCGCTTCCTGCGCTACGTCACCATCGACACCCAGTCCGATCCGGCATCCCCCAGCTCGCCGTCGACCGAGAAGCAGAAGGATCTCGGCCGCGTGCTCGCTGCCGAGCTGAAGGCCATGGGCGTTGTGGACGCGCATCTCGACGATTACGGCTACGTCTACGGAACGATCCCGGCCAACACCGACAAGAAGGTGCCGGTGATCTGCTTCTGCTCGCACATGGACACCTCGCCCGACGTCACCGGCAAGGACGTCAAGCCGCAAATCGTGAAGAACTATCGCGGCGGCGACATCACGCTGCCCGGCGACACCAGCCAGGTGATCCGCTTCAATGAGCACCCTTCGCTGAAGAACCAGATCGGCAACGACATCATCACCACCGACGGCACGACGCTATTAGGCGCCGACAACAAGGCCGGCGTCGCCGAGATCATGGATGCCGCGCATTTCTTCATCAACAATCCCGACGTGAAGCACGGCACCATCAAGATCCTGTTCACGCCGGACGAGGAGATCGGCCGCGGCGTCGATAATGTCGACCTGAACAAGCTGGGCGCCGATTTCGGTTACACCATGGACGGCGAGAGCGCCGGCTGCGTCGAGGACGAGACCTTCTCGGCCGACGGCGCCACCATCACCATCAACGGCGTCAGCGCCCATCCCGGCTACGCCAAGGGCAAGATGGAGCACGCGATCAAGATCGCCGCCGCCATCGTCGAGCGTCTGCCGAAGGAGGGCTGCTCGCCCGAGACCACCTCGGGCAAGCAGGGTTTTGTGCATCCGATCGGCATCGACGGCGCGCTCGAACAGGCGACGCTCTCCTTCATCGTCCGCGACTTCACCGAGGAAGGGCTGAAGGAGAAGGAGGCGCTGCTCGAGGGCATCGTCAAGGACGTGATGAAGGACTACCCGCGCTCGACCTACACGTTCGAGGTCAAGGAGCAGTACCGCAACATGAAGCAGGTGATCGATCGTCACCCGCACGTGCTCGAATACGCCATCGAGGCGATCCGCCGCGCCGGCCTGCGCCCGATGCGCACCGCGATCCGCGGCGGCACCGACGGCTCGCGCCTGTCCTTCATGGGCCTGCCCTGCCCCAACATCTTTGCCGGCGAGCACGCGTTCCATTCGCGGCTCGAATGGGTCAGCCGGCAGGACATGGAGAAGGCGGTGCAGACCATCGTGCATCTGGCGATGATCTGGGAAGAGAAGGCCTGACGCTTCCTGAAGAGTCGAATATGGCCGGGCTTGCGCCCGGCCATTTCCATTTGGTTGAGGGGCCTACGGCACCGGCATTGCGCGCGGGTTGCGGTGGAAGCGGTTGGCGCTCGCCATCCAGTTCGGCAACGGCTCTCCATCGCGATGGCGTCCGCCGGCAACCGCCGCGGCCCAGGCCACTGCGGCGCCGATCAGGGTCGCGGCTGCGACCGAGAACGCCACGATGATCGAGTTGCGCCGCGCGCGGTTGATCGCCGTCTTCGCGTCTGCGATCAGGGCGTCAACGCGCTTTTCGGCGTCGGGGGCCGCCAGTCCCGTGACCGCGGCGACCTGCTGCACGAGGTACGTCCGGTCATCGGCGGCGACGCCGCTGTGGCTGGACGACGTCATCAGGATACGTCCGGCTTCGGCGCGCGCTTCCCTTAGGTCGGTGTTCGGAGCGCGGCGCGGCGCGCGGAACAGCTTGTCGAGCTCATAGCTCAACAGGGGCTCGGCGGCCGAGGTGTTGCTCGCCGAGCTGCGCATCGGGGAACGGTCGATCGCGGCAGCGCCGAGAAGGGCCAGCAGCGCGGCGCCGGCCAGGACTGCCAGCGCCCAGGCGGTCAACCCGTGAAGCCCGTCCCGCCGCTCGCCGTCATCCTCGATCGTTGCGAGCGCTGGCTCGGACCGGGTGGTCCGGCCGGCGACGTAACCGCCAAATCCAAAACTGACGATCGCCTGGATGATCAGATAGAGCCCGGAGAGTAGCGCCAGCGCCGCCGACGCATCGCGCCAGCTCGGCGAGGCCGAACTGACACCGAGGCCGACCGCGACACCAAAACCGATCAGGATGAACGACATTGCACTCGCAGCAAGCGCGCCCGCGAACACCGAGCTCCACTGGATGGTTCGAGGCGCCTCAACTGCCAAGCCGCCTTCCATGACCTCTTCCCGCATCAGAGTCTCGACCGTCATCGCGGCGCTCTCAGCGCAGGCCGAAGAACGACAGGATCGCCATGATGACGACGATCAAGCCGATCAGATAAATCAGTCCGTCCATTGTCCGTCCTCCTCAGTCTCTTCTCTCGCTAATCGCGAGGTATGAGGAACGTTCCAAATTGGACAGATCGTATGGAACGAACTTGGAGGATGCGGGTTGTCTGTCCAAGTCCTAGGGATAGAGATTGTGAGCACATGAGGCCTCAGCCGGCTCGTCCGGCTGGGGCCTTTCCGCGTTGCGGCCGGCAGGTTTCCTCCTGTCGTATGTTAACGACGCCGGATCCGGGATCATCAATGATGCGATCGGGGCGGAACCTCCGGATCAGGAGAGGCGCGGTGGACCGCAGAACGGCGTGCCTGCATCAGGCGAATGCATTCCGGGAGAAGGCCCTCGCCGATCCCGAGCACCACGACCAATGGATCGACGAAGCCATCAAATGGCTGGAACGGGCTATGGAGGCGAGCTGTCGGGCGGTCATCACCATGGAAGGTGACAATGGCAGCGACGCTCCGGCCCCCGCGTTCGAAACCATGGCGCCGCATCGGCGCGTCATTATCCGCCAGTGAGAGGCGCTGGCAGCGCATGCACTGCTGCGGCAATTGTTCCAGGGACGTAACAATGTTGCGGGTCGACACTGTTCCCGCACCCATGCTAGGCCGGGCACAGTCCGCAACCAGAGTGAACTCGTGCTCGCAAACCGTCAGCCCTCAGGATCCCGCCGCTCGCGTTTTCCGCGCGGGCTGCTGTCCGTGCTGATCGCGGCGGTCTATCTGCTCGCGGGCGCTCTGCACGGCGCGCACGACATCGACGTCACCACGCCCCGCGGCGGTTCGGAGATCGCCGCGGTCCTCGATGGCGCTACCGGCCATGGCGACCACAAGACCATCGGCGGACATCATTGCCACGGCTGCTTTTCGCTGACCGTGGCACAGCCGGCACCATCGACCGCGGCGATCGCGCTCGTGTCGGCACCGAGCCCGCAACAGGCCCCCCGCCTCGCCGGAATTGTGCCCGATACCGACTCTCCCCCTCCCAGACCTATTGCCTGAACGGATTGGTCGGGCGCGGCGCGCCCATTAGGTTCATCCTTCACAGGTCGATTTTATGTTTTGCAGGGGAATGGCCGCGCGCCTCGCGTGCGCGGCAGCGTGTCTGATTGCAGCATCGGCGCTTGCACCGGCTCACGCCCAGACTTTAACGATGCGAAGCGCGCTGTCGCGCGCGCTGGCGGCGAGCCCGCGCCTGACGGCAGCCGAGCGCGACGTCGGCATCGCCACGGGCCAGCGTATCCAGGCGGGCGCCCTGCTCAATCCGGAACTGTCCTACGAACAGGACGATTCATTCGGCTCCGGCAGATATCGCGGAACGCGCTCGGCGGAGACCACGCTCCAGATCAGCCAGGCCTTCGAGCTGTTCGGCAAGCGCGAGGCGCGGATTGCCGCAGGCGCAGCCGGCGTCGAGGTCGCCGCGATCCAGCGCAAGGCGATCAGGCTGGAGGTGCTGTCGGAGACCGCGATCGCCTTTCTCAGCGTGCTCGGCGCGCAGCGGCGCATCCAGATCCTCGACGAGCAGATCGCCGCGATCGACCGCCTGACGCCGCTTCTGCGCCGCCGTGTCGAGGCCGGTGCCTCCTCGCCGGCCGAGACCGGCCGCGCCGAGGTCGCCTCCGCCCTGGTGAAGGCGGACCGCGAGCGCTTCAAGGCGACGCTGGCGAGCGCCCGGCGCGAGCTTGCGGTGCTGATGGGCGATCCCGCCGCCAAATTCGGCGAGGTGTCCGGCCGGCTCGACACCACCGGGCGGCCGCCGGCGTTCCAGGCCGTGGTTGCCGCCATCGACGCCAATCCGCAGCTGGTGCGCTGGACCGCAGTCTACGCCCAGCGCAATGCCGAGCTGCTACTGGCGCGGCTCAGGCCCTATCCGGACGTGCGGATCGCGGCTGGCTGGCGCCACTTCAACGAAACGGGCGACGATGCGGCGCGGCTGACCGTCTCCGTGCCGATCCCCGTCTTCGACCAGAACCAGGGTAACATCCTCTCGGCCCAGGAAAGCCTCGCCAAGACCAAAGCCGAGCGCGAGGCCAACCGCAACGCGCTGATCGTGATCGCCGGCCGCGCCTATGACTCGCTGCAGGGATCGCTGCGCGAGCTCGCGGTGCTGCGCGAGACCGCAATTCCCAAGGCCGTCGAAGCGTCCGAGGCGATTTCGCAAGGCTATGGCCAGGGCCGCTTCACCCTGCTCGAAGTGCTGGACGCGCAGGCCAGCGTCACCCAGGCGCGGCTGCGCGAGCACGAGGCGCTGCAGAATTTCCACGCCGGCGTGGCCATCATCGAAGGCCTTGTCGGCAATCCCTTTACGCTGGCCCGGGAGAGCGCGCGATGAAGACGTCCTCCACCATCCTTGTAGCCATCGTCGCCGCCGCGCTAGGCGCTTACGGCTATTCCCTGCTCGCAGCGGACAAGCTCGCACACACCGATGATGGCGAGCACGCCGAGCATTCCGAACACAAGAAGCCGAGCGACCATGTCGAGCAGGACGAGCACGGCGCCGACCGCATCCGCATCTCCGACGTCAAGCTGGCGGCCGCGGGCGTCACGCTGGCGGAAGCCGCCAGCGCCACGCTGACCGACACGCTCGCCTTCAACGGCATCCTGCGCGCCAACCAGGAAGCCGTGGTGCAGGTGACGCCGCGCTTTCCGGGCCTCGCCAAATCCATCCAGAAGCGGATCGGCGACAAGGTCGGCAAGGACGACCTGCTCGCCGCGATCGAGAGCAACCAGAGCCTCACCGTCTACGAGCTGAAGGCGCCGATTGCCGGCACCATCATCGAGCGGCAGATCTCGCTCGGCGAATACGCCTCCGAGCAGAAGCCGGCCTTCGTGGTCGCCGACCTCTCCACCATCTGGGTCGACCTGTCGATCTACCGGCAGGACCTCCGCCGCGTCCGCCTCAACGACGAGGTCCTGATCGATCCCGACGACGGCCGCGGCGAGATCAAGGGCACGATCTCCTACATCGCACCGATCGGCTCAAGCGAGACCCAGACCGCGCTGGCGCGCGTGGTGCTGCCAAATCCGGACGGACGGCTGCGGCCCGGCCTGTTCGTCACGGCGCGGCTGATCCTCGCGGCGCGCAATGTCGCGGTTGCCGTGCGCCGCAGCGCGATCCAGACGCTGGAGAACAAGACCATCGTGTTCGTGCGCGAGGACGGCGACAAGATCGAGGCGCGCCCGGTCGAAACAGGCGATTCCGATCCGCGCCATGTCGAGATCAAGGCCGGCCTTTCGGCAGGCGAGCATTACGTCGCGGAGAACAGCTTCGTGGTGAAGGCGGAGATGGGCAAGGGTGAGGCCGAGCATGATTGAGCGCCTCATCGCCCTCTCGCTGCAGCAGCGCTGGCTGGTCCTCCTGCTCGCGCTCGGCGCCGTCGCCTTCGGCGCCTGGAATTTCCAGCGCCTGCCGATCGACGCCGTGCCCGATATCACCAACGTCCAGGTGCAGATCAACACCCGCGCTCCCGGCTATTCGCCGCTCGAGACCGAGCAGCGCATCACCTTCCCGGTCGAGACTGCGATGGGCGGCCTGCCCAAGCTCGACTACACCCGCTCGCTGTCGCGCTACGGACTCAGCCAGGTCACGGTCGTCTTCAAGGACGGCACCGACATCTACTTCGCCCGGCAGCTCGTCGGCGAGCGCATCCAGCAGGTGAAAGACCAGCTGCCGGCGGGTGTCGAGGTCGCGATGAGTCCCATCTCGACCGGCCTCGGCGAAATCTTCATGTACACCGTCGAGGCCAAGGCGGGCGCGAAGACGCAGGGCGACCGCGACTATTCGCTGACCGACTTGCGCACCGTGCAGGACTGGATCATCCGACCGCAGCTTCGCAACGTGCCGGGCGTGATCGAAGTCAACACGATCGGCGGCTTCGAGCGGCAATTCCACGTGCTGCCGGATCCCGGCAAGCTGATGGCCTACCGGCTCGGCTTCCGCGACGTGATGACCGCGCTCGCCGCCAACAACGCCAATGTCGGGGCCGGCTATATCGAGCGCAACGGCGAGCAATATTTGGTTCGCTCGCCGGGCCAGGTCGGCACTGTCAGCGAAATCCAGGACATCGTCATCGGCTCGCGCGGCGGCAATCCGGTCAGGATCAGGGACGTCGCTGCTGTCACCGAGGGGCGCGATTTGCGCACGGGCGCTGCGACCTGGAACGGCGAGGAGACCGTGCTCGGCACCGCCATGCTGCTGATCGGCGAGAACAGCCGGACCGTGGCCCGCCGCGTCGCAGCCCGTCTGGAGGACATCGCCAAATCGCTGCCCGAGGGCGTCGTGACGCGGACCGTCTACGACCGCACCGATCTCGTCGAAGCCACCATCCGCACCGTCCGGAACAACCTGCTGGAAGGCGCGGCGCTGGTGGTCGCCGTGCTGTTCCTGATCCTCGGCAACTTCCGCGCCGCGCTGGTCACGGCCTGCGTCATTCCGCTATCCATGGCGTTGACGATCACCGGCATGGTCGAGACCAAGGTCAGCGCCAACCTGATGAGCTTGGGGGCGATCGACTTCGGCATCATCGTCGACGGCGCCGTGATCATCGTCGAGAACTGCCTGCGCATGCTGGCGGTGGCTCAGCGCGAGAAAGGCGGGCTGCTGACGACGCCCGAACGGCTGCGCGCGATCCTGCGCGGGTCGAGCGAGGTCATCAAGCCGAGCCTGTTCGGAACGCTGATCATCGCCGTGGTCTATTTGCCCGTGCTGACGCTGACCGGCGTCGAGGGCAAGATGTTCACGCCGATGGCGCTGACGGTGCTGATGGCGCTGGGCGCGGCCGTGCTGTTCTCCATCACCTTCGTGCCGGCGGCCGTCGCCATCTTCGTCACCGGCAAGGTGTCCGAGCACGAAAACCTCTTCATGCGCGCGGCGAAGCGCGCCTACCTCCCCCTGCTCCGCTTTGCCATCGATAACCGGCTCGCCGTCGCCCTGTCCGCCGTGCTCATCGTGACCGCGAGCGGCCTCGCCGCCTCGCGCATGGGCGGCGAGTTCATTCCGAGTCTCGACGAAGGCGACGTCGCGCTGGCCTCGATCCGGATTCCAGGTACCAGCCTCACGCAGTCGCTGGACCTGCAGAAGGCGCTGGAAAAGCGCATCATGCAGATTCCGGAGGTGAAGGAGTTCTTCACCCGCATCGGCACCGCGGAGATCGCCACCGACCCGATGTCGCCGGCGCAGACCGATGGCTACGTCATGCTGAAGCCGCGCGCCGAATGGCCCGATCCGGGCAAGTCGAAATCGGAGGTGGTCGAGGCCATCGAGCATGCTGCAGACGAGATTCCCGGCAGCGCCTACGAAATCTCCCAGCCGATCCAGTTCCGCGTCAACGAGCTGATCTCGGGCGTCCGCACCGATGTCGGCGTCAAGATCTTCGGCGACGACCTCGACATCCTGCAAGGCGCCGCCAAGCAGGTGGAGGCCGCGATCCGCGGCATCCGCGGCGCCAGCGACGTCAAGATCGAGCAGGTCTCGGGCTTGCCGATCCTCACCGTCCGCCTCGATCGCCAGGCGCTTGCCCGCTACGGCCTCAGCGTCGCCGAGGTGCAGGGCATCGTCGAGATCGCGGTCGGCGGCAAGTCGGCCGGCAAGCTGTTCGAAGGCGATCGCCGCTTCGACATCGTGGTGCGCCTGCCGGAGCACCTGCGCGGCAATCTCGAGGCGATCCGGGCGATCCCGATCCCACTGCCGCCCGCCGAGGAGGCGGCAACCGGCAGCGCCGTTCGAACGGCGCTGGCCAGCTCTCCCCTCGCCCAGATGCGCTACGTGCCGTTGTCGTCGGTCGCCACCGTCGATGCGACGCCGGGGCCGAACCAGATCAGCCGCGAGAACGGCAAGCGGCGCATCGTCGTCACGGCCAATGTCCGTGCGCGCGACCTCGGCTCTTTCGTCGCGGAGGCCGAGGCGGCCGTTGCCGAGAAAGTCAAGCTGCCGCCGGGTTACTGGATCGGCTGGGGCGGCCAGTTCGAGCAGTTGGTCTCGGCCACCAAGCGGCTGACGATCGTGGTTCCGGTGGCGCTGCTCTTGGTGTTCCTGCTGCTGTTCATGGGCATGGGATCGGCGGCGGATGCGGCGCTGGTGTTCTCCGGCGTGCCGCTGGCGCTGACCGGCGGCGTCGCGGCGCTGCTGCTGCGCGACATTCCGCTATCCATCAGCGCCGGCGTCGGCTTCATCGCGCTATCCGGCGTTGCCGTGCTCAATGGCCTCGTCATCATCGCCTTCATCGAGCGTCTGCGCAGCGAGGGACGCTCGGTCGCGGAGGCCGTGCGCGAAGGCGCGCTGACACGGCTGCGCCCGGTGCTGATGACGGCGCTCGTCGCCTCGCTCGGCTTCGTGCCGATGGCGCTCGCCACCGGCGCCGGCGCCGAGGTGCAGCGGCCGCTCGCAACCGTGGTGATCGGCGGCATTCTCTCCTCGACCGTGCTGACGCTGCTGGTGCTGCCGGCGCTGTACGTGCTCTTCCGCCGTGACGTGGCAGATGAAACGCCTACAATGGCCCCTGATTTGGCGGCGTCTGCGGAGCGCTAGAATTGGGCAGCCACGACCACCACGGTCATCACGACCATGATCATGCGGGCCACTCGCATGCGCATGGCCAAACACACGATCATGGTCATGGACACGGCCATGTCCATGCACCCGCCAATTTCGGCAAGGCGTTCGCGCTCGGCATTACGCTCAACATCGCGCTCGTCGTCGCCGAGGCGGTTTACGGCTATGTCGGCAACTCCACCGCCCTGCTCGCCGATGCCGGCCATAACCTGTCGGACGTGCTCGGCCTCGTCATCGCCTGGGGCGCCTCGATCGCAGCCCGCCGCGCGCCCAAAGGCCGCTTTACCTACGGCTTTCGCGCCTCCACCATCCTGGCGGCGCTGGCCAATGCGGTGTTCCTGCTGGTCGCGACCGGCGCGATCGGCTGGGAGGCGATCCTGCGCCTGCGCGAGCCGGAGCCGGTCGCAGGCGTCACCGTGATGGTGGTCGCCGGCATCGGCATCCTCATCAACGGTTTCACCGCCCTGCTGTTCGCTGGCGGACGCAAGGACGACATCAACATCGAAGGCGCGTATCTGCACATGGCCGCCGACGCCGCGGTCTCGCTCGGCGTCGTGGTCTCGGCCGCGCTGATCATCTGGACCGGCTGGCTCTGGCTCGATCCCATCACCAGCCTCATCATCTGCGCCACCATCCTCTGGAGCACGACCAGCCTCTTGCGCGGCTCCATCGACATGTCGATGGCGGCCGCGCCCAAGGGTACCGACCTCGCCGCAATCAGGGCGTTCCTGCTGGCGCGACCGGGCGTCTCGGCGATTCACGATCTCCACGTCTGGCCAATCTCGACCACCGAGACGGCGCTGACCTGCCACCTCGTTATGCCCGCAGGCAGCGACGACGCATTCCTGATGCAGACGACGGAGCTCCTCAAGACATCCTTCCGCATCGGCCACACCACGCTCCAGGTCGAGACGCATCCCGACAACGGCTGCGCGCTCGCGCCGGATGATGTGGTGTGAGGCGACTCTGCCTCCGCATCGTCATTGCGAGGAGCCGTTGCGACGAAGCAATCTAGATTGTCTCCGCGGAGGGATTCTGGATTGCTTCGCTTCGCTCGCAATGACGGTGGAGAGCGCTGCGCCCTACCCCGCCTTCGCCGTCACGATCCAGATCGCGCCCTGGAGCGCCACGCTCTGCTCCTTCAGGAACGGCGCGAGCGCCTCGCGGATCGAAGCCTTGGCAGCTTCATAAGTCTCGGGCGGATGGCCCTGGAGTGCGCGGCTGGCGGGACCGATCTGGAGAGAGCCGTCGACGGCGGCCTCGAGCCCGCCGCCGATAGCAATGTCCATCGCCAGATTGTGCGGCTCCATCGCGACGTCCGCGAATCCTGCGCCTTTCAGGATGCGCATGACGCGCTCTTCCGAAGCAAAGGCGAACGGGCCCGGCTCCTCCGGCCCAACCGGCGGCATCTTGGGCACGTGCTTGTAGACCGCCATCAGCGGCGTCATCGCCCACGGATTTTCCTTCGGCTCCCGCCAGCAGGCGAAGGCGAGCCGGCCGGCCGGCTTCAGCGCGCGACGCAGATTGGCGAAGGACGCGATCGGATCGGCAAAGAACATCACGCCGAAGCGTGAAGCGAGCAGATCGAAGCTCGCCGGTTCGAACGGATAAACGGTCGCATCCGCCAGCACGAAGTCGAGCGGCAGGCCCTTCGGCGCGAGCGCCCGCGCCTGCGCCAGCATCGGCTCGGAGACGTCGAGGCCAAGCGCGAAGCCATCGGGCGCCACCGCCTTTGCGAAGGCAAACGTCGTCGCGCCGGAGCCGCAGCCGACATCCAGAACGCGCTCGCCCGGCTTCGGCTTGGCGCGGTCGATCAACACGTCGGCAATAGGGCCGAGCAGCTTCTCCTGCGCCGCGTGGCGATCGGCCCAGCGCTGCCCGCTCGGCCCGTTCCAATAGGCGATCTGGTCGGCGTTCTCTGCGTGCCCGGCGGGTCGTTCCATTCAAGGCTCCATCATCTATTCTTGCTCTATCATAGAAGCTTGTTCGGTCGAAAAGCGGACGCCCTAACGTCAGGCACGTGTGAGAGCGCTTTGGAGGTCGCGCGACGGATTGCCGCGTCGGCGCGTACCGGCCCGTCCGGGCCGCGTCCGATCAGAGACTGACTTTCGGAAAACTGTTGATGTCCGCAGCACTGGACTGCACGCGTCGAACCGTCAGAACCCTCTGCTAGCAAAGAGGTTCTTCTGGACGCCATCCGGTCCCTTCGAAGGGCCAAGGCGCGCACCCTCTGCTCCCACGAGACCGACACCAGAAACGCGGTGTCGCGAAAAGCCCGGCTCGCGGCTGGATATGCACAGGCGAGCCGCACACTTTCCGCGATTGTAGCCTTCCTGCAACAGCATTCTGAATCAAACTTCGTATGTTTGTCCCGAGGAGTCGATTGTGGCTTGGCGAGGGGTCGCTTGGCCGCGGTCTGGTGGAATGGGAATGTTTGGAATGAAGCAGGTTGCGCCCGCCCTCGTGGCATTGGTGACGTTTTCCGGATCAGCATTGGCAGCCGACCTTCCGCGCAAATACGCCAAGCCACCGGCTGTCGCCGCAGCTTTCGTCAACTGGACCGGCTGCTATGTCGCGGGCGGCGGCGGCTACGGCATGTGGAATCAGGAAAATTCGACTTTTGTCGACGGTCCGCTCCGCTTTCAGAATGCCGATACGATCACCACCGGTGGCCGCGGGTACTTCGGGACGGTACAGGCGGGATGCGACTATCAGTTTGCGGCGGCCAGCGAGCGCTTCGTGATCGGCGCCTTCGGTGATTATGATTTCGCCAGTCTAACCGGGCGGCTCACTCCCTCCGGCTTCTCGATGGTTGGCGACGAGAAAATGAGCTCGGCCTGGGCGGTCGGCGGCCGTCTCGGCTGGCTGGCGACGCCTAGCCTGCTGACCTATGTCTCGGCGGGTTACACCGAAGCGACCTTCGACCGCACGAACTTCAATCTGAACTTTCCGCCCTTCGGAGTTGCGGCCGGCCTCTATCAGGACAAGCGAACCTACGATGGCTGGTTCATCGGCTCCGGCGCCGAATATGCGCTGGGCTTCCTGCCGGGTCTCTTCTGGAAAACGGAATACCGCTTCTCCGACTTCAATGTCGGCACAAATCCGATCCGGGATACGGCGAGCGGATTGCCGATCGGCTTTTCCGAGGATTCGAAGAAGTACGTCCACACTGTCCGCAGCGAGTTGGTCTACCGCTTCAATTCGAGCGGCCCCGCCGCCGATGTGACGTCCCCTGCCTATCTGAAGGCGCCTCCGGCCCCCACGCCGCTCACGAATTGGACCGGCTGCCACGTCGGCGGCGGCGGAGGCTATGGGCTCTGGAATCAGGACAACACGACCTACATCGATGGCCCCACCAGAACCCGCTTCAGCGATACAGCAACGACCGGAGGCCGCGGCTTCTTCGGGACTGTGCAGGGCGGCTGCGACTACCAGTTTGCGGCAGCGGGCGCGGCCTTCGTCGTCGGCGCATTCGGTGACTACGATATCGGCAGCCTCAAGGGCCAGCTCAGCCCGCCTCGCTTCGGGATCGTGGGTGAAGAGAAGATGAGCTCGGCCTGGGCGGGCGGCGGCCGGCTCGGCTGGCTGGCGACCCCGAGCCTCCTGACCTATTTCTCAGTCGGCTATACCGAAGCCAGCTTTGACCGTACCGATTTCACCCTCAACGCTGCGCCGTTCGGAAGACCAAGCGGCGTGTTCATGGACAAGCGTACCTACAGGGGCTGGTTCATCGGCGCCGGCGAAGAACACGCGCTGAAGATCGTGCCGGGCTTGTTCTGGAAGACCGAATATCGGTTCTCTGAATTCGACACCGCAACGAACGCCGTCCGCGACACGGCAACGGGTCTGTCCGTTGGAGCGTCGATCGATTCCGAGAAATGGGTTCACGCCGTTCGCAGCCAGCTGGTCTATCGCTTCAACTGGGGCGGAGGCCCCGTCGTGGCGAAGTACTGATCACCCCACTGCTGGTCGTCGCTAAGGCAAAGCTCCGGTTCGTCCGGGGCTTTTGCTTTCTGCATTCGGTCAATATGAAAGTCTGGAACAGAGTTGCGCTTTGGGCTCCGGACCCGACGCAAGCGTCTCATCCGCGCGCATTGCGGCCGCATTGTTTCACCGAACGGCCACATCGGAATCAGATGCCAACCAGATTTCCGCGCTAGGTTCGGGCTTCCTCAAACTGGAAAAGGCATGACCATGCGCAGCTTCACGGCATCCGTCCTCGTTGCAGCTCTCTCGCTGGGAACACCTGCCCTGGTGCAGGCACAGGGCGCATCGTCGCAATCCGACACGGAGCAATCGTCCACGCAATCCAGCACTGTGATCCGGAGCATACAGGTTGTGGACGTCAAGGAACTGCAGCCGGCCGTGCGCGCGAAGGTCGATGAACTCGTGGCGCATACGAGCGAGACGGACATCCAGTCGCTTCGGCAGTCCATCGACGCCACACCGCAGGCCGCCTCCGTGCTCAAGGCCAAGGGCTTGAGCTCGGCACAAGTCGTCGCGATCAACATCGTCGACGGTGTCCTGACGATGTTCACCAAGACAGCCTGACACCCGCAGCATGATCGCTGGCTCCTCGGCCTTACGTCGAGATCGCGCTGCGAGAAAGATTGCCCTGCAGCGGACCTGCTGCAGGGTTGGCCGTGTCCGGCATGAAAGCTCTCACCGGGCCGGCAATTGCAGCCGGGTCGGGCGCGCTCGGCCCTTGCTTCGGCCCCCGCCGGGGCGCTAAAGAGGCGCCATTGGGCGGTTAGCTCAGCTGGTTAGAGCATCTCGTTTACACCGAGAGGGTCCGCGGTTCGAATCCGTGACCGCCCACCAGCCTTCGCTCGCTTCGCGAGCTACGGCTCGGCAAGCCAGCACAGCAAGGTCGTAAGCGCGAAGCGATCGAAGGTTGCCGCGCCGAAGCCCAACGGCGAAGGCGGGCTCGGCCAGCCAACTTCAATCCTGCGGCCGCCCCGGCAGCAGCGGCACGGCGTCGATCCACACCGCTGCCGATTGGCACCAGATCTGTCTCACCGGCCGCAGCGCATCCCGCTGGCGGATCGAGCCCCAACGGATGCCCCAATCGTCGGCCTGGTCGCCCTCGCCGCTGGTGAACAGCGGGGAACCGCAATCGGCACAGAAATGCTGAAAGCGCATCCGGCCGTTGTCGCCGCGCTTGCCGTAGATCTTGGGCGAGCCACGGGTCAGGCGGACATCGGCCTTGGTGCAGATGGCCGTCACGCGGAACGGCGAGCCGGTCAGCGTCTGGCAATCGGTGCAGTGACAGACCGAGACTGCCTCCGGATCGACCTCGGCCTCGAACGCGACCTTCCCGCAATGGCATTGCCCATCGACGTGCATTGCCTCCTCCCCTTCCCCAAACAAAAACGGCGCCCGAAGGCGCCGTTTTATCATCATTTTTCGAGCTGCGATCTCAGTGAGCGGTCAGGCCGCCGGCGGCTTCATCGCCGTCCGGCTTCACCGTCACCTTGGTGTCCTCTTCCCAGACGATCGGCGTAGGCTTCTTCACCAGCGCCTTGGCGACGACGTCATCGAGGCGCGAGACCGGGATGATCTCCATGCCGCCCTTGATCGCATCGGAAATCTCCGTGAGATCCTTGGCGTTGTCCTCGGGGATCAGCACCGTCTTGATGCCGCCGCGGGCCGCAGCCAGCAGCTTCTCCTTGAGGCCGCCGATCGGCAGCACGCGGCCGCGCAGCGTGATCTCGCCGGTCATCGCGACATCATGGCGGACCGGGATGCCGGTCATGACCGAGATGATCGCGGTGGCCATCGCAACGCCCGCGGACGGGCCATCCTTCGGCGTCGCGCCTTCCGGCACGTGCACGTGGATGTCGCGCTTGTCGAACAGCGGCGGCTCGACGCCGTAGTTGATCGCGCGCGAGCGGACGTAGGACGCCGCCGCGGAGATCGACTCCTTCATGACGTCGCGCAGATTGCCCGTGACCGTCATCTTGCCCTTGCCGGGCATCATGACGCCTTCGATCGTCAGCAGCTCGCCGCCGACATCGGTCCAGGCAAGCCCGGTGACGATACCGACCTGCGGCTCGCTCTCGATCTCGCCGAAGCGGTACTTCGGCACGCCGAGCAACTCTTCCAGAGTCTTCTCGGTGACCTTGACCGACTTCTTCTTGGAGATCATCAGCTCCTTCACCGCCTTGCGGGCCAGTGTGGAGAGCTCACGCTCCAGGTTACGCACGCCCGCTTCGCGGGTGTAGCGGCGGATCAGAAGCAGCAGCGCCTCGTCGTCGATCGAGAACTCCTTGGAGTCCAGGCCGTGCTTGGACACCGCGTTCGGGATCAGGTGCTTGCGCGAGATCTCGACCTTCTCGTTCTCGGTGTAGCCCGCGATCCGGATGATCTCCATGCGGTCCATCAGGGGCCCCGGAATATTGAGCGTATTCGCGGTGGTGATGAACATCACGTTGGACAGATCGTAGTCGACCTCGAGATAGTGGTCGTTGAAGGTCCCGTTCTGCTCGGGGTCGAGTACCTCGAGCAGCGCCGAGGACGGATCGCCGCGGAAATCGGCGCCCATCTTGTCGATCTCGTCCAAGAGGAACAGCGGATTGGACGACTTCGCCTTGCGCATCGACTGGATGATCTTGCCAGGCATCGAGCCGATATAGGTGCGGCGGTGACCGCGGATCTCGGCCTCGTCGCGCACGCCGCCGAGCGAGACGCGCACGAACTCGCGCCCCGTCGCCTTCGCGATCGACTTGCCGAGCGAGGTCTTGCCGACGCCGGGAGGCCCGACCAGGCACAGGATCGGCCCCGTCAGCTTGTTGGCGCGCGACTGCACCGCGAGGTACTCGACGATACGCTCCTTGACCTTCTCCAGCCCATAGTGATCGGAGTCCAGGATGGCTTGCGCCTGCTCCAGGTCCTTCTTCACCTTGGACTTCTTGTTCCACGGGATCGACAGCAGCCAATCCAGATAGTTGCGCACGACGGTCGCTTCCGCGGACATCGGCGACATCTGGCGCAGCTTCTTCAATTCATGCTGCGCCTTCTCGCGCGCTTCCTTGGAGAGCTTGGTCTTCGAGATCTTCTCTTCGAGATCGGCGAGCTCGTCGCGACCGTCGTCGTCGCCGAGTTCCTTCTGGATCGCCTTCATCTGCTCGTTGAGATAGTACTCGCGCTGGGTCTTCTCCATCTGGCGCTTGACGCGGGACCGGATGCGCTTTTCGACCTGCAGCACCGAGATCTCGCTCTCCATCAGGCCCAGCACCTTCTCCAGGCGCGTGGTGACGGACAGCGTCTCCAGTATGCCCTGGCGATCGGCGATCTTGACCGCGAGATGCGAGGCGACCGTATCAGCCAGCTTGGCGAAATCGGTGATCGCCTGCACGACGCCGACGACCTCGGCCGAGATCTTCTTGTTGAGCTTCACATAGCTCTCGAAGTCGGACACGACCGAGCGCGCCAGCGCTTCCGCCTCGACCGATTTCGCGTCGGTGTCCGCAAGCGCGACGGCGGTCGCCTCATAATAGTCGGCGCGGTCGGTGTACTTCGCCACGCGCGCACGCTCGAGCCCTTCGACCAGCACCTTCACGGTGCCATCGGGAAGCTTCAGGAGCTGCAGCACGCTGGCAAGCGTACCGGTCTCGTAAATCGCATCGGGCGCCGGATCATCGTCGGACGCGTTCTTCTGCGTCGCGAGCATGATCAGCGCGTCGTTCTTCATCACCTCTTCGAGTGCGCGGATCGACTTCTCGCGACCGACGAAGAGCGGAACGATCATGTGCGGGAAGACGACGATGTCGCGCAGCGGCAGCACGGGATAGGCGTGTGCTTCGCCATGAACGATTGTTGGCCGGGGTTTTGGATTGGTCATGGCCTTTTCCTTTTGCTTTGCCCCCTTGCACGCAGCCCGCGATCATGCGCAACCGCCACAAGGTGCCGAGGTGATCCGCAGAACCGGTCGGTCCTCTACAAGTTGGACCGGCTCGCCGGAACGGAACTGAGGCGAATCTTGAAGAGAATTTTCGCTCGCCGCCGACATTAGGTGGCTATCGACCCGGGGGGTGTCAAGTCATTGAAAAACGCGCGCCATCAGGCGCTTACGCAACGCGGCAAGCGACGCAACACCGGCTGCGGAACCACGGCTCCGCAGCCAACTCAAGGAGACGATTGGAGCTTTCCAGCGCCGTCAGATCAGGCGCTGGCGTTCTCGACGGCACGATCGGACCGATCGGCATAGATGTAGAGCGGACGCGCCGTGCCTTCCACGACTTCGCGGGAAATCACGACTTCTTCCACACCTTCCAGGCCCGGCAGGTCGAACATGGTCTCGAGCAGGATCGCCTCGAGGATCGAACGCAGGCCTCGCGCGCCGGTCTTGCGCTCGATCGCCTTGCGGGCGACCGCGCCAAGCGCCTCGTCGGCGAAGGTCAGCTCGATGTTCTCCATCTCGAACAGCCGCTGGTACTGTTTCACCAGCGCGTTCTTCGGCTCCGTCAGGATCTTCTTCAGCGAGGTCTCGTCGAGATCCTCGAGCGTCGCCACGACCGGCAGACGACCGACGAACTCGGGGATGAGGCCGTACTTCAGGAGGTCCTCAGGCTCGACGTGACGGAAGATCTCGCCGGTCCGGCGATCCTCCGGCGCGAGCACCTGGGCGCCGAAGCCGATCGAGGTCGACCGACCGCGCGCCGAGATGATCTTCTCGAGGCCGGCAAAGGCGCCGCCGCAGATGAACAGGATGTTGGTGGTATCCACCTGCAGGAACTCCTGCTGCGGATGCTTGCGGCCGCCCTGCGGCGGGACCGAAGCCACCGTGCCTTCCATGATCTTGAGCAGCGCCTGCTGCACGCCCTCACCCGACACGTCGCGCGTGATCGAGGGGTTGTCGGACTTGCGGCTGATCTTGTCGATTTCGTCGATGTAGACGATGCCGCGCTGGGCGCGCTCGACGTTGTAGTCGGCGGCCTGGAGCAGCTTCAGGATGATGTTCTCGACGTCCTCGCCGACATAGCCGGCTTCGGTCAGCGTCGTCGCATCGGCCATCGTGAACGGCACGTCCAGGATGCGGGCGAGCGTCTGCGCGAGCAGCGTCTTGCCCGAGCCGGTGGGACCGATCAGCAGGATGTTCGACTTCGCGAGCTCGACGTCGTTGTGCTTGGTCTGATGGTTGAGGCGCTTGTAGTGGTTGTGCACCGCGACCGACAGGACCTTCTTCGCATGGCTCTGGCCGATGACGTAATCGTCCAGCACCTTGCAGATTTCCTTCGGCGTCGGAATACCGTCGCGCGACTTGACCAGCGAGGACTTGTTCTCCTCGCGGATGATGTCCATGCAGAGCTCGACGCACTCGTCGCAGATGAAGACCGTAGGACCCGCGATCAGTTTGCGGACTTCGTGCTGGCTCTTGCCGCAGAACGAGCAATATAGCGTGTTCTTGGAGTCGCTCGTGCCGACCTTACTCATTCATGTCTCCGTCCGCGGTTCGATCCCGTTCCGCTCGATCGCCCCATTCCGACACGAGGGTCGGCATGAAGCTTAAGTAGAGCAAATTCCGTACCAAAAAAGACCCTACGCTTTACTACATTCCGTGCGAATCACGGTGGCTCGATTCTCCCGCGATCATAGCCGATCAATCGTAGCCAACCATGCTGTCACCCGACTATCAAGAATTCGCTAAT
This sequence comes from Bradyrhizobium sp. NBAIM08, assembly GCF_020193935.1. NCBI lineage: Bacteria > Pseudomonadati > Pseudomonadota > Alphaproteobacteria > Hyphomicrobiales > Nitrobacteraceae > Bradyrhizobium > Bradyrhizobium sp. NBAIM08. Next base: position 301,128 of record NZ_JADYVR010000001.1, read on the forward strand.
CGGGGGTCGCCAGCTACCCGTGACAATACCGTGATTTCCGGTCTTGGCACGGGCGAAGTGATCGAAAACACCCCGGCGTTGCTGGATTGCCACGAAAAACAAGCACGAAAGCGGAACTTTCTGCTTGTCGCAGGGCGCAAAACCGCGTTTTGCGCCGTGCGCACGCGCACCTAACGTGAACGCCGCCCTGACGGGCTCCACGGCAAACCGAGGGCTCGTCGTGACGCCTCAGTAGTGCTACGGGGCCTTCACCGGCGCCGGCTCCTCGGCGCGCTTGTCGATCACCTTGTCGACCAGGCCGAACTCCTTGGCGTCGTTCGCAGTGAGGAACTTGTCGCGTTCCAAAGCATCCTCGATCGACTTGTAGGTCTGGCCGGTGTGCTTGACGTAGATCTCGTTGAGCCGCTTCTTCAGGTTCAGGATCTCCTGGGCGTGCAGCATGATGTCGGTGGCCTGGCCCTGGAAGCCGCCCGAGGGCTGGTGCACCATGATGCGCGCGTTCGGCAGCGAGAAGCGCATGTCCTTCTCGCCGGCGCAAAGCAGCAGCGAGCCCATCGAAGCCGCCTGACCGGTGCACAGGGTCGAGACCGGCGGGCGGATGAACTGCATGGTGTCGTAGATCGCAAGGCCCGACGTCACCACGCCGCCCGGCGAGTTGATGTACATCGAGATTTCCTTCTTCGGATTTTCCGCCTCGAGGAACAGGAGCTGCGCGACGATCAGCGTCGACATGCCGTCCTCGACCGGGCCGGTCACGAAGATGATGCGCTCCTTCAAGAGGCGCGAGAAAATGTCGTAGGCGCGCTCGCCACGATTGGTCTGCTCGACCACCATGGGCACGAGGTTCATGTAGGTTTCAACCGGATCGCGCATGAGTCACCTAGGGTTTCGGAGACGGACATCGCCGGGCTGGCTTGCCAGCTTGGCTGGATTTGCCGGATGGCGAATGGACGTCCTGTGATGCAGGAACTTGGGTAAGAAGTAGAAAGGCGTAGCGACAGATATAGCCCATTTCGCTTCTGACAAGTGCGCAGCGCATTAAGGCTTAATCCGTGGGGCAGTTGAAGCTGATTCGCACAAAGAGGCCCAGCCGGCCACCTGGCTAGCTGGGCCTCTTCGCTCATCATCCTTAATAGCGGGCTATCTCAAACCCTTCAGGCCGCGGTCTTTTCCGCGTCGTCGTCCTTGTAGAGGTCCTCGCGCGAAACCTTCTTCTCGGTCACGTTGGCGAGCTCGAGGATGAAGTCGACCACCTTGTCCTCGTAGATCGGCGCACGAAGCTGGGCCAACGCCTGGGCGTTGTTGCGGTAGAAGTCCCAGACCTCCTTTTCGCGGCCGGGCATCGAGCGCGCGCGCTCGATCACGGCGCGGCCGACCTCGTCATCGGTCACGGTGATCTTGTTCTTCTCGCCGATCTCGGAGAGCACCAGGCCAAGCCGCACGCGGCGATCGGCGATCTTGCGATACTCCTCCTTTGCCTTGTCCTCGGTGGTGTCCTCGTCGGCAAAGGTCTTGCCGGCGGAGTCCATCTCGGCCTTGACCGAGTTCCACATCAGGCTGAACTCCTCGTCCACCAGCGAGGGCGGCGCCTCGAAGCGATGCGCCTCGTCGAGGCGGTCGAGCAGCGCGCGCTTGACGCGCTGGCGCGTGGCGGTGGCGAACTCGGCAACGAGGCGCTCGCGCGCGGCCTCTTTGAGCTTGTCCAGCGATTCCAGGCCGAGCGACTTGGCGAACTCGTCGTCGATCGCAAGGTCCTGCGGCGCCTCGATCAGCGTCGCGGTGGTCTCGAACTCCGCCGGCTGGCCGGCGAGCTTGTCGTTCATGTAGTTCTTCGGGAACGACACTTTCAGCGTGCGCGTCTCGCCTGCGCCGATGCCGATGAGCTGCTCCTCGAAGCCCGGAATGAAGGTGTTGGAGCCGATCAGGACCTGGATGCCCTCGCCGGTGCCGCCTTCGAAGATTTCGCCGTCGATGCGGCCCGTGAAGTTGATGGTAACGCGGTCGCCCGACTCAGCCTTGGTGCCCTCGCCCTTGGCGGCATAGGTGCGGTTGGAATCGGCGATGCGCTTGATCGCCTCGTCGACATCGGCGTCGGTGACATCAGCAACTGGCTTCTCGACCTGGAAGCTCTTGAAGTCGGCGAGCGCGATCGCCGGCACTACTTCGATGGCGACCGTGTAGGTCAAATCCGTCTTGCCGCTCAGCAGCTCCTCGACCTCGGCCTGTTCGCTCGGCATGGTGATTTTCGGCTCGGTCGCAAGGCGAAAGCCGCGCTCGGAGAACAGCTGCGTGTTGGTGTCGCGGATGGTCTGGTCGATGGTCTCGGCCATGACCGAGCGACCATAGACCTTCTTCAGGTGCGCGACCGGCACCTTGCCCGGACGGAAGCCGTTGATACGGACCTTGTCCTTGAGGTCGACGAGCTTGGCGCCGGCCTTGGCGTCGAGATCAGACGCGGGAACGCTGATCTTGAACTCGTGCTTCAAACCTTCCGAGAGGGTTTCTGTGACCTGCATGGCGTCCAATCTTCTTTTCGTTCGGCCCCGGCACGTCGCGCGTCGGGACGCTGTCGTTAATCGATCCGGCGCGAGGCAAACGCCTCCACGCCGGTGGTTCATCGGACCCGCTCCAGGCGGATGATCATCCGCGCGGAAGCAGGCCTCGTAATCCGTGCAAACGCGATAAGCGCTTGGTGCGGGCGGAGGGACTCGAACCCCCACAACTTTCGTCACTGGAACCTAAATCCAGCGCGTCTACCAGTTCCGCCACGCCCGCGTGAATTCGCATCAAGACCGGCCGCGATGCCGCGGGCGGCCGGGCTTATAGCATGTGCCTGACTGTTCGCAGCAAAAAAATGGCCTGATGGAGGCAAGCTTCAAGTAGGCACTGCGGCTGGACTTATCCAGCACGGCGTGGTCCGGATCGTGCCATGACAACGCGGATCCATGCTCCCCATCGGCGCGAGGTTTTGGCCGGCTTAGGGGCCTCGGCAGCCGGGCTGATCGTGGGCGGTGCAGGCCCATCCGTCACGGCCCAGCTCGCGCTGCAGGCGAGACCGGCAACGCTGGCTTTGAGACCGGGTCAGCCGGCTACACCAATCTGGGAGCTGGCCACCGTAAGCCACCTCAGAGACGTGCGTCTCAAGCGTTTCGATCGCTGCCAGGTGGTCTTCAGCAACAACCTCCCTGTGCCGATTGCGCCAGTCTGGTACAGCCTCCACGCGCCGATGGCCGCCGACCCGCTCCGCGGCCGCGCCCCGGCAGCGCCGGATGCGACAGAAACATCAATTATTTCAGTGCCTAATGCAGGCACCCTGCTGGCCGACTTCCGCCTCTTCGAGCACCGCCTGCAGCAGCCCGCACGCGCGCTTCCGATCATCGTGGCCGAAACCGGCCCGGTCGCCGTTGATCGTGATGAGCTCCTGCTGATCCAGGAATGGCGCCTGCGGCCGGATGGCACCGCGGTCCCGCCGGGCCAGGACCCGAAGGACACCACGCCGCTTTACACAATCAACGGCAAGACTTCATTCGAACTCTCAGCTTCGGCGGGCGAGCGGCTGCGGCTACGCTTCATCAACGGCTCGCAACGCTCTGTTCTCGCAATCAAATTGGAAAACCACGAAGTCCGTGTGATGGCCCTCGACGGCCAGCCGGCCGAGCCGTTCCCCGCGCGCAACGGCGCGTTGGTGCTGGCCCCGGGTGCGCGGACCGACGCTTTCGTGGATGCGGCCAGTTCGGCCCCGTTTATGCTGCATGACGGCAAGGCGGTGCGCCAGGTCGGACACCTGACTGTCTCCGGAAAGCTGGAGCGCGCTCCGCTGCCGCCGCCGCAGCCGCTCCCGCCGAATGATCTGCCCGAGAAGCTCGATCTACGAGCCGCCCTGCGGTTCGATGTCGCGGTCGGTACGGCCGATGCCGGCTGGGCACGGCCCGCGACCTTCTCCACCGCCTCCGCCCCTGCCTTCCGCGCCAAGACCGGCCGCACCGTGGTGCTGGCGCTGCAGAACCCCGCCCCGGTCACCACCGTGTTTCACCTGCACGGCCACCATTTCCGGCTGCTCGACAAGCTCGACGACGGCTGGAAGCCCTATTGGCTCGACACGCTGGCGATCGAGCCTGGCCAGACCCAGCGCATCGCGTTCGCCGCGACCTCGCCCGGACGCTGGCTGATCGAATCCGTCGTGACCGACTGGGCCGCGCCGCGGCTGGTGCGCTGGTACGGGGTGGAGTGAACGTTCAGTATTCGATGCCCAGCGCGTCATAGATCCGCCGGTGCACGGCCGGCAGCGTCTCGGTCAGATCCTCCGCGATCAGGCCCGGCCCAGCTTCGCTTCCCGCCTCGCCGTGCATCCAGACGCCGATGCTGGCGGCCTCGAACGCCGGCACGCCTTGCGCCAGGAGCCCGGCGATGATCCCGGACAGCACGTCGCCGGCGCCGGCAGTGGCGAGCCAGGGTGGCGCATTGGCGGCGATGGTGGCGCGGCCGTCGGGGGCGGCGATTGTGGTGTCCGGGCCCTTCAGCAGCACGACGGCGCCGCAGCGCTCGGCGGCGGCGCGGACGCGCTCGAGCTTGGAGCGGCCGGGATGCTTGTTGCTGAGGTCGGAGAACAGGCGCGGAAACTCGCCTTCGTGCGGGGTCAGCACCACCGCATTGTCCTGCGAGGACTTGATTGATTCAAACAGGCGCTCGGGGGTTGCGGCAAAGCTGGTCAGCGCATCCGCATCGAGCACCAGATGCCGGTGCGCGGTAAGCGCGGTGTGGATGAGATCGCAGGTGCGCTCACCGATGCCCGCACCGGGGCCGATGATACAGGTGTTGTAGCGTTTGTCGCCGAGCAGCTCGCCGAACTCGATCGCGCTGTCGACGGGGCGAACCATCACCGCGGTGAGCGCGGCAGCATTGATTGCGAGCGCATCGCGCGGGCTCGCCAGCGTCACGAGGCCCGCGCCGGCGCGCAGCGCGCCGCGCGCGGCGAGCCGTGCCGCGCCGGTCGCGGCTGCATCGCCCGAGACCGCGAGCACGTGACCGCGCGCATATTTGTGGCCATCGATGCGCGGCACCGGAAAGGCCGCGCCCCAGAGATCCGGATCGTTCTCGAAGGTCTGCGGCGCGATCTCCTCCAGCACCTGCGCATCGATGCCGATGTCGGCAACGCGCACGCGGCCGCAATGCATGCGCCCGGGCAACAGCAGATGCGCCGGCTTCTTTCGGAAGAAGGTGACGGTCTCGGTGGCGTTCACCGCCACGCCCATCACGGCCGCGCTGGTGCCGTTGATGCCGCTCGGCAGGTCGACCGCCAGCACCGGGGCACCGTTGGCGTTGATCGCCTCGATCATGGCGCGCGCTTCGCCATCCACGGTGCGGCTGAGGCCGGCGCCGAACAGCGCATCGATGATCAGCGCAGGCCTGCCGATCGCCTGCGGGTTGAACGGCAGCACCGGGTGCTTCCAGCCGCGCGCGGCCGAGGCGGCATCGCCCTGGAGCTGGTCCCGCTCGCACATCAGGATCACCGAGACCTCGCGCCCCTGCGCGGCGAGCTCGGCCGCGGCCACGAAACCGTCCCCGCCATTGTTGCCGGGGCCGGCGACGATCAGGATCGGCCCCTCCTCCACCAGCGCATGGGCGGCCTCGGCGACCGCCTGGCCGGCGCTGAGCATCAGCTTGAAACCGGGCGTGCCGGCCGCGATGGCAAGCTGGTCGGCTCGCTGCATTTCGGCGTTGGTCAGAACTTCCATGCCACTTCCTAGTACAAACGCCTCTTGAACAGGCATCTTTTGCGCCGATCCGGCGGTGGGAACGTCGAAATGCACATATATTGAACCGTTTGCCTATTTTGCGGTCTTCGGTATTTTGTGCAGGTCGGCACCATCACTCAGAGATGCTCGTTAAAAGGCTGATAACGCTCCGATAATCAGGGCATTTGCAACTTGGCATAGACCCTGCTTTCGAGGAAGCCGCTTCGGTTCGTCGTGCTCACTGACATCTTGAAGGGCGTGGCCGGCCGTTGTTGCCGGACGGGTCAGGGATCCCGGCACAGAGAAGACAAGATCGTGCGTTGAGAAATGCGCGTCCTGACGAAGACGTTGCTATTGGATCGAAAGGCCGGGAGTCGCGCAGTGAAGAAAATCGAAGCCATCATCAAGCCATTCAAGCTCGACGAGGTGAAGGAAGCGCTTCAAGAAGTCGGTCTGCAGGGCATCACCGTCACCGAGGCCAAGGGCTTTGGCCGGCAGAAGGGTCACGCCGAACTTTACCGCGGCGCAGAATACATCGTCGACTTCCTGCCGAAGGTCAAAATCGAGATCGTGATCGGCGACGATCTGGTCGAGCGCGCCATCGACGCGATCCGCCGCGCCGCGCAGACCGGCCGCATCGGCGACGGCAAGATTTTCGTCTCCAACATCGAAGAGGCGATCCGCATCCGAACCGGCGAATCCGGGCTGGACGCTATCTGAACCGGGTGCTATCCCGCATTTTGCGACACTCTGACAAGAAATAAGGCTGCTTCGGCGGCCTGATTTCGTTTGTGCGGTCGCGCGCGAACTCGCCAAAAGCGAGAACAATCTTGCTCACCTGGAAACCGACCCGCAGAGCCATAAGGGGTATGCATGAAGACCGCCAAAGACGTCCTGAAATCGATCAAGGACAACGACGTGAAGTACGTCGACCTGCGCTTCACCGATCCGCGCGGCAAGTGGCAGCACGTCACGTTCGACGTCAGCATGATCGATGAAGACATCTTCGCCGAAGGGACGATGTTCGACGGCTCCTCGATTGCCGGCTGGAAGGCGATCAACGAGTCCGACATGTGCCTGATGCCCGATCCGGTGACCGCGACGATCGACCCGTTCTTCGCCGAGACCACCATGGTCATCACCTGCGACGTGCTCGAGCCGACCACCGGCGAGCCCTATAACCGCGACCCCCGCGGCATCGCCAAGAAGGCCGAGGCGATGGTGAAGTCGATGGGCGTGGGCGACGCCGTGTTCGTCGGCCCCGAAGCCGAGTTCTTCGTGTTCGACGACGTGCGCTTCTCCTCCACCCCCTACAACACCGGTTTCCGCCTCGACTCCTCGGAGCTGCCGACCAACTCCGACACCGAATATGAAGGCGGCAATCTCGGCCACCGCGTCCGCACCAAGGGCGGCTATTTCCCGGTGCCGCCGCAGGACTCGGTGCAGGACATGCGCTCGGAGATGCTGGGCGCCATGGCCAAGATGGGCGTCAAGGTCGAGAAGCATCACCACGAGGTCGCTTCCGCCCAGCACGAGCTCGGCATGAAGTTCGACACGCTGACGCTGATGGCCGACCACATCCAGATCTACAAGTACTGCATCCACCAGGTCGCGCACATCTACGGCAAGACCGCCACCTTCATGCCGAAGCCGGTCTACGGCGACAACGGCTCGGGCATGCACGTGCACCAGTCGATCTGGAAGGACGGCAAGCCGGTGTTTGCTGGCAACAAGTACGCCGACCTGTCGGAGACCTGCCTCCACTATATCGGCGGCATCATCAAGCACGCCAAGGCGATCAACGCCTTCACTAACCCGTCGACCAACTCCTACAAGCGTCTGGTCCCGGGCTATGAGGCCCCCGTGCTGCTCGCCTATTCCGCGCGCAACCGCTCGGCGTCGTGCCGCATCCCCTACACCGCTTCGCCGAAGGCCAAGCGCGTCGAGGTGCGCTTCCCCGATCCGCTCGCCAATCCCTATCTCGGTTTCGCCGCGATGCTGATGGCCGGCCTCGACGGCATCAAGAACAAGATGGATCCGGGTCCGGCGATGGACAAGGACCTCTACGATCTGCCGAAGGAAGAGCTGAAGCAGATCCCGACCGTGTGCGGCTCGCTTCGCGAGGCGCTCGAAAACCTCGACAAGGACCGCGCCTTCCTCAAGGCCGGCGGCGTGTTCGACGACGACTTCATCGACGCCTATATCGAGCTGAAGATGACCGAGGTTGAGCGCTTCGAGATGACCCCGCACCCGGTTGAGTTCGACATGTACTATTCGGGCTAAGCGGTCCGAACTATCCGCGACAAGCAAAAGGCGCTTCCGGAAGGAGGCGCCTTTTCGTTTGAGGGGTCTCGACCGCTACCACGTCGCCGTGAACGCCCGCTGCAGCTCGGCCGGAGCCGTGGCGCCCGCTCGCGATCAGCACCTCGCCGCTTTCTGTTACGGGTTGTCAGGTCGCGGCATCAAATGGTCGAGCAGGCCGGTGGGGAGCGGAAACACCACGGTCGACGAGCGTTCACCGGCGATGTCGTGCAGAGCTGCGAAGTAACGCAGCTGCATTGCCTGAGGCTCTTGCGCCAGGATCCGGCCGGCTTCGACGAGCTTTTCGGCGGCCTGCTGCTCGCCCATCGCATTGATCACCTTGGCTCGCCGCAAGCGCTCCGCCTCGGCCTGTTTGGCGATCGCGCGAACCATGGTTTCGTTGATATCGACGTCCTTGATCTCTATGCCGGTGACCTTGATGCCCCAGACGTCAGTCTGCTTGTCGAGGATCTCCTGGATATCGGCGTTCAACCTGTCGCGCTCGGCAAGCATCTCGTCGAGCTCATGCTTGCCGAGCACCGAACGCAACGTGGTCTGGGCGAGCTGGCTGGTCGCCGCCATGTAGTCGCCGACCTTGATGATGGCGCGCTCGGGGTCGACGATGCGGAAGTACAGGACGGCGTTGACCTTGACGGAGACGTTGTCCCGCGAAATCACGTCCTGCGGCGGCACCACCTGCACCATCACCCGCAGATCGACCTTGACGAGTTGCTGCACGATCGGGATGAGGAGTATCAGGCCCGGGCCCTTCACACCGGTAAAGCGGCCGAGCGTGAAGACGACGCCGCGCTCGTATTCGCGCAGGATTCGAATGGCCTGGGATAGAAACACGATGACAAGCAGCGCAAGCGCCGCATACGTCAGATATTCCAGCGTCATGATGTACCTCCCTCGCCTGTCCGGGCGGGTGTGCGGCGTATCAGCAGCGTCAGGTCGACGACATTGGCGACCTCTACCGTCTCTCCGGGCTTGAAGGTTTCGGCGCCGCGCGCCTGCCAGCGCTCACCATGGGCGAAGACATGACCTTCGTTCCCGTTCCAGTCGAGAACCTCGGCGGGCAAGCCGCGCATGGCCTGTGCGCCGAGCAGCGCAGGAGCTTTGCGGACGCGCCGAAGTGAGCCAAGCACGATCAGAACAAAGCCGCTGAACACGACCGCAGTGGTGCCGATCACCCACCACGACAGTTGGTACCCAGGCGCCTCGCTCCTGAAGAGCATCATTGCTCCCAGCACGAAAGCGATGATCCCGCCGAACCCGACCACCAAGGTCGGGTTGAAGACTTCGACGGTGAGAAGCACAAGTCCCACCAGCATCAGGGCGAGGCCGGCATAGTTGATCGGCAGCAAATTGAGCGCGTAGAGGCCGATCAGCAGGCAGATCGCGCCGATAACTCCGGGGGCGACGGCTCCGGGAGACATGAACTCGAAGATCAGGCCGTAGATGCCGACCATCAGGAGAATGAACGCCACGTTCGGGTTGGTGATGACCGCCAGGAACCGGGATATCTGTCCGGGCTCGATGGCTTCGACGACAGCATCCTTTGTTGCGAGGCGTTGCGTCTTGCCGCCTGCGAGCTCCACCACACGGCCATCAACCTGCCGCAGCAATTCAGCCTGATCGCGCGCGACGAGATCGATGGCATGTGCCTCCAGCGCGCCGTTGGCGGAGAGTGTTGCGGCCTCGCGGACCGCCCTCTCCGCCCACTCCGCATTGCGGTTGCGCAGCTCGGCGAGGCTTCGGATGAAGGCGACGGCATCGTTCGTGGCCTTCGCCGTCATCGCGTCCTTCGGCTCATCCTTCTTGTCTTTGCCATCCTTGTCGGGTGTGCCGCTCGGCAGGCCCGGCAGCGGTCCGCCAATCTGGACCGGCGTCGCCGCACCGATGTTGGTACCTGGTGCCATCGCCGCGATGTGGGTCGCGTAAAGGATATAGGTCCCCGCACTCGCCGCGTGGCCCCGGAGGGAGCGACGTAGCCAATGACCGGGACGTGCGAGGCGAGCACATCCGCGATGATCTCGCGCATGCTGGAATTGAGCCCGCCGGGCGTGTTCATCCTCAGAAGCACGACCTCGGCGCGCCGTTCGCTCGCCGTGGCCAAAGCCTCCCGGACGTAGCTGGCTGACGCCGGGCCAATCGCCCCGTCGATCGAAACAACAAGGGCTACGCGCTTGCTCTCCTCCGCTGAGCTGGGAAGGAGGCAGCAGATCAAAGCCACGACGGTGATCGCCGCAACGAGGGCCGCCTTCATGGTCTGCACGGCACGGGCTCCCTTGCAGAGCATATGGTAATTCTTCTCATGAACCTCAATGCTGCGCGTGGAGATCAACGTTGCGATTGTGCAACGCAATGGGAATGCCCATGCAGGATTGCCGATGCGCTCGGCCTCGGCGAGCGTACGTTGAACCGAAAATTCCAGGACTCACGCACGAGCCGCCGCAATCCTTCATCATGCGCAGCCGTGTCGAGCACGCGCGCACCCTGCTGGAATCGACGACGCAGCCGATCAAGACGATCGCGCGCGCTGCCGGCTATGAGGATGAGAGCAGCTTCCGCAAGCTGACACTGATGTCACGCAATCCTATCGTGCGCGACGGATGGAGCGGGCGGTGTGAGGCTGGTGCCGTTGGCATGACCGATGGACGCAGTCCGGTCGCGGCGCTCTCGCTGGGCACAGCCTGAGCGCATCTACGATTTAACACGGTAGAGAAATCCTGCGCCACGGAGCGGCCATCAGCTTTCGTTCTGCATCTGACTCCAATTCGTTCTCAAAGAACAAATCAGAGCCGCAAAAACCAGGACGGAGCAATTCTACTGATTGGTTTACTCCGTCGGAAATTCGGGATGCACCTTGGATAAACAGTCCTCGTAGGGCGGATTAGCCGAAGGCGTAATCCGCCTACTGCGTGCGACGCTCACGCACGTTCGCCAAAGTTACCATCCGCGTTGCTATCTCCTGCCCAATCCGCCGGAAACAGTCCGGCCTCGACATCTCGGTGAAATGACGAATGCGGCCAATCCAACACGCGGGTCACATATCCGTGCTTGACTGGGTTGATGTAGCAATACTCGATATGGCGTGCATAGTCGGTTTCGTCGCGGATGAGGTGCTCCCAGAACCGGTTCTGCCATACGCCACGCTCCCGTCTTGCGATCTGTACAGCGGTTAAAGGCTCTGTCTTCGGCAGGGACTTCGCGAAGCGCATTTTGATCAATCTCCACCGCATCGAAAAGTCGGCATCGCCGCGGGGAAGCGTCCAGACCGCATGAAGGTGGTCCGTAAGCACGACAAACGCATCGATAGTGAACGAATAGTCCCGACGGGTCGCTGCAACGGCCGCGCGCAGCGCTGCGATGTGCTCGACGAGCAGCCGCTGCCTACGATCATGAAGATTGACCGTGAAGAATCAGCAGCCACCTGGAACAAATGCACGGCGGTAATTCGGCATTGCAGCTGCCCCATGAACTAAAGATGGCGGATTACGCCTTCGGCTAATCCGCCCTACTCAGTCCAAGCCGAGTGCGCAACGTGGCAGAAGCTGGATTCCCGGCTCTGCGCCGCAACGCTCCGCGTTGCAGCTGGTCCGGGACACGACCGCGGCTACGCCTCCGCCTTCTGCCTTGTCACCAGCGCCTCGCCAAAGGCCTCGAACAGCTTGCGGTTGATCGGATTGTGCTGCGGGTCGTACTCCGCGTGCCATTGCACGCCGAGGGCAAAGCTCGGGGCTTCCGCGATGCGGATCGCCTCGATGGTGCCGTCCTCGGCGATGCCTTCGATCAGCACGCGCTTGCCGGGATCGAGAATGCCCTGTCCGTGCAGCGAATTGACCCGGATCTTCTCGCAGCCGAGAATCGTGGCGAAGGCGCCGCCGGGCGTCAGCTCGACGTCGTGGCGGTCGGCGAACACCACGGTCGGATCGGGATGGATCTCGCCGTTCTCGAGCCGGGGCATGCGGTGGTTCATGCGGCCGGGGATCTCGCGGATCTCGGGATGCAGCGAGCCGCCGAAGGCGACGTTCATCTCCTGCAGGCCGCGGCAAATGCCGAACAGCGGAATGCCGCGGGCGACGCAGGCGACCGACAGGGCCAGCGCAACTTCGTCGCGGTGGATGTCGTAGGGTTCGTGCTTCTCGCAGGGATCGACGTTGAAGCGGGTTGGGTGAACGTTGGCCCGGGCCCCGGTCAGGATGATGCCGTCGACGGTATCGAGCAGCGCCGGGATATCCGTGATGTCGGGGGCTCCAGCGAACATCAACGGCAAGCCGCCGGAGACTTCGGCCACGGCGCGCAGGTTTCGCTCGCCAACCATCTGGACCTGAAATCGATTCTCGACGCGATAGGAATTTCCGATCACGCCGACGACCGGCTTTCTCATCTGTCGTTCCGCGCCTCCCGATAAGAAGATTCCCCAAAGATGCCCCTCCGATGGAACAAATTCAACAGAGGGGATCGCGGGACGGCAATGCTATTTTCGCGCAAATGCCTCCCGGGCGTCCAACCCGCCCTCCACGGGCAGACCCGCGGCCCTCAGCGCAATTGCCGCTGTCTCGCCCGGCGCGGTCAGCCAGGGAAGCTTGGCCTCGATTCCGCGCGTCACGGGCTCCCCGAGCACGCCTCCGAAGTCGATCGGCCAGAACCCGTTGGGCACCACCTCGGCGGAGAAGCCGCGGATCGCATAGCCCTCGCCCAGGATTGCCTCTGCCTTGTCGCTGGCGACAAGGCGCGCGGTGTTGGGATCCCCGAGATCGCCAAAGCTCACGAGCGCGGGGATGAGCTCCCCTTGCACCGGGACAACGCCGGACTGCCGGCTCATGTCCTTGAACGACACCCGGTTGCCGCGCGCGGCGCCATAGGCGCGGAGCGCCACATAGTTGATGTCGTCGAGGTCGAGCTTGGCGCCCTGCTGGTGCGCCAGCAAGACCACGATGTTCTTGCCTTGGCCGAGATCGACGAACACGGCCTCCCCGCGCGTCGTGGTGCGGCCGCTGCGGTTATAGTTGCGATCGGGCACGACAGCGAGAATGGCCGACCCGGTCTTGATCCCGGCGGGCGTCGTCACCTCGACCGTTAGGCGGTATTTGTGGTCCGGCCGGTTGATCCGGATCTGGTCGCCGCCGACGAGCAAAGCCAACAGCCCGAGCAGACCGGCCCACTTGCTGATAACGCCCAAGCGCTCCTCACTTCCTTTTCGCCACCGCTCTGCACCGTTCGCGCGGCAGCGTCAAACCGGCGCGTTGCCGCTCTTGATCGCGGGGCTATCGGGGCTTTTCCCTGCAGTCATCCTTCGAGACGCCCGCTTTAGGCGGGCTCCTCAGGATGAGGGCGGAGTGCGTGGCTACAGTTTCAACAGGCACTGATCCAGATTAGCCTCATCCTGAGGAGGCGCGTAAGCGCCGTCTCGAAGGACGAGGCGTGCGCGCAGGCCTCCGCCAAAAGTGATCTGCGATAGCCCTGCTCTTGATCGGAAGCGTGTTTGTCGAAAGAGTGCTCCCATTGCAGCCACCAAAGACAGGATACGATGTGACCTTTCCCGCAGATGAACGATCTCGCTCCCGTGCCGACCTCGCGCGGGATCAGGCCTGGGCGATCGCGGCCGGAGGCATCGGCGTCGTTCTGTTCACCGCGCTGCTCGCCTTCACCTGGTATTTTGCCGCCACCCTGCTGCTGATCTTCACCGGCATGCTGCTCGGCCTCGGTCTCAACGCTCTGGTCAATGCGCTCGGCCGCCGGGTCCAGCTGCCTCACACGATCCGGCTTGCAATCGTCTGCGTTGCGCTCGCTTTGCTGCTCGCGGGCGTCGCCTATCTCGGCGGCGCCACCATTGCCGAACAGGCCTCGCTGCTGAGCAAGACCATCAAGTCGCAGATCACCAATGTCAGGTCCCTGCTCGAGAGCCACGGCATCGACACCAGCTTCTTCGACCTCGGCAACGCTGCCTCGGACCCCGCCGCCAACACCTCCTCGGAGGCAACGCCCGCGCCGGCAACGCCTTCGCGCGCTCCGCTGCCCAGTGCCGGCACGCTCGCCTCCAGCGGCGGGGCGATCGTGAGCCAGACCCTCAAGCTGCTGCTCGGCACCATTCACGGCGTCGGCAACATCTTCATCGTGCTGTTCCTGGGCCTGGCCTTCGCCGCCCAGCCCAGCGTCTATCATGACGGCCTGCTGTTCCTGGCACCGGCGCGGCACTGTACCCGTTTCGCCATCGTCATCGACCGTATCGCTGAAACGCTCGAGCGCTGGCTGATCGCCCAGATCATCGTCATGATCGCGGTCGGTGTCGTAACCTGGATCGGACTTGCCGTCATCGGCATCCCCGGCGCGTTCATCCTAGGAATCCAGGCGGGCCTGCTCGCCTTCATCCCCACGGTGGGAGCCATCATCGCCGGCGTCATCGTGGTGTTGGCGAGCCTCGCCTCCGGCTGGATCCCCGCTTTGTCGGCATTTCTGCTGTTCATGGGCGTGCACGCCATGGAAAGCTACGTGCTGACGCCGATCCTGCAGCGCCAGGCACTCGACATCCCGCCGGCCACGCTGTTCGCGTTCCAGATCCTGCTGGGCGTCGTGTTCGGCATCTGGGGCCTGGCGCTGGCGCTCCCGCTGGTCGCGATCGCCAAGGTCATGATCGACCATGTCAAGACCTACGAGGCGTCGCCTCTCGCGGAGGCGGCCTAGAGCATGATCCGGACCCGGAGGACCGCGTTAGCGGAAAGTGTGGAGCGGTTTTCCGATAAGATCATGCTCCCGAGAAAAAGCCTCAGGTCGTCAGCACGGTCTCGGTGTGCTCGACCTCGGGAGGCGCGGCAAAATACTGGCCGACCAGGCCGCGCCATTCCGTGAAATTCTCCGAGCCGCGGAAGTCCACAGTGTGGTTCTCCAGCGTCGCCCATTTCACCATCAGCCGGTAACGCTGCGGCTTCTCGATCGACTTGTGCAGCTCGAAGCCGTGAAAGCCCTTGGAGCGGCCGAAAGCGGCCTTGGCCTTGGCAACGGCGGCCTCAAAATCCTTCTCGCTGCCCGGCTTGACGTCAATTTGCGCGATCTCGGTGATCATCGGCTTTCCACCCTTTTTGTTGATGGCCGTGTCTACCGCAGATGGCGACAAAGAAAAAGGCGCTGAAGCGGCGCCCTGCCCGGTCTGGAAATGCAGGCCTGTCAGGCGAACAGCAGGACCGTGCCCGCGACGATCAGCGCACAACCCGCGAACAACACGAACGGCCAGTAGCTGCGTTGCTGCGTGTAGCGGCCTTGCGCACGACGCTCGGTGATCAGCGCGCTCTCGTATTCGTCCGCAGTGGAGAACAGACAGGCGAAACCGCCGCGGGCCGAGGCAGCTTCGGCTTCGAGCGACATCAGGGCGGCTTGCGGATTCCGTCGACGGATCGATTCCATGACCACGATGGTAGGGATCGAATGGTAAACAGAGATTTACCGCAAGCCCGCCCTGCATGCTCACGCGGTGACCGGACGCGCCTGCGATGCGCCGGTCCGCGCCGCGCTCTGGCGGCGCCAGTTCTCCAGCGACAGCGGCAGCTCCTCGGCCGCCTCGACGCGGTTGCGGCCGCCGCGCTTGGCCTGGTAGAGCGCGGTGTCCGCCGAGGCCAGCAGCACCTCCAGCTCGGTGCCGGCCGGACCTCCGGCAACGCCGATGCTGACGGTGGTATCGACCGGACCTTCGTCGACCACGACGCCGGAGGTCTCGAACGCCTCGCGCACGCGCTCGGCGACCAGCACGCCCTCCTCCAGTGAGCATGGCAATAGCGCGGCGAACTCCTCGCCGCCGATGCGGCCCGACAGGTCGGAGATGCGCAAATTGCTGACCACGACGGTGGAGAACAGCTTCAGCATCTCGTCGCCGGCGGGATGGCCGAAGCGGTCGTTGATCGATTTGAAATGGTCGATGTCGAAGATCATCACGGTCACCGGCCGCCCGGCCTTGGCCTCGCGCTCGATCACGCGCGCACAAGCCTCCGAGAAGCCGCGCCGGTTGAGCATGCCGGTCAAGGGATCGGTCGATGCCGCCGTCCGGTGCGCGGTGACGGTGCGTTCCGACACCAGCATGAAGATCACGAACACGGTACCGACGGCATAGAGTATGAGCTCGACCGCGAACACGGTGACCCAGATGCTCGAGGAGAAGCCGGCATCATGCGGGCGCAGGAAGCTGCCGATCAGGATCGGCAGCATCAACACGCAGCCGTGCATCACCGGCATCACGAAGGCGGGCCAGCGCCGTTGCACGCTCTTGCGCCGTTCGGTCCAGAGCTCGCTCGCCGTCAGGGCCGCGTACACCGAGACGATGCCGGCACCGACGAGCATGCGCAGCATCGATGAAGCGGGATCGAGCAGCGTCGCAGCCGCGACCCAGGCGAGCGCGCCGAGCACGAGCCCCGGCCAGTTCGGGTTGCGGCCGTGGAAGATGCGCGCTGCGTTCCAGACCATGCCGCAGGCGACGAAACCGACCGCGTTCAGTGCGAGGTAAATGTGCGGCCCCAGCCTGTCGCCCGCCGCGGTCCATAGTGCGACGGATGCGGCACCGAGCAGATAGGCGGTGCCCCACCATTTCAGCGCCGGGCTGTTCTCCTGCTTGCCGAAAAACACCATCATGGCGCCGAGCAGTGCGGCGACCATGGTGGCGACCAAATAGAGCGTGATGCTATCGAGCGACATCATGTCGGCCCCCTCTAGAACATAGCAGTTACGCGATCGGCCCAGCCGATTTGCGCGCCCTTCCGAAGGCGACGCTAGGTCTCGCGGGTTCCATTCAGGTTTTCGCCGGTCCCTAAGTTTTCAGGAAACACGCCATCAATTTGCATACAAACGAACAACAAAAAGGGCGCTGAAATCAGCGCCCTTTTGCATCTCATTGAAGCCGCTTTCGCGGCGAATGCGACAAAAGCGATTAACGCTTCGAGAACTGGAAGGACCGGCGGGCCTTGGCCTTGCCGTACTTCTTGCGCTCGACCACGCGCGAGTCGCGGGTGAGGAAGCCGCCCTTCTTGAGCACGGAGCGCAGCTCCGGCTCGAAATAGGTGAGCGCCTTGGAGATGCCGTGACGGACCGCGCCGGCCTGGCCGGACAGGCCGCCGCCGGCGACGGTGCAGATCACGTCGTACTGGCCCGAACGCTGGGCCACGGAGAACGGCTGCTCGATCATCATGCGCAGCACGGGACGGGCGAAATAGACCTCGACCTCGCGCGAGTTGACGGTGACCTTGCCGGCGCCCGGCTTGATCCAGACGCGGGCGACCGCGTCCTTGCGCTTGCCGGTGGCGTAAGCGCGGTTGAACTTGTCGACCTTCTTCTCGTGCTTGGGCGCCTCGGGCGCGGCCGCCGTCTTGAGCTGCGAGAGCTGGTCGAGCGACTGAATGGATTCGGCCATGTTATGCGGCCCTCGTGTTCTTGCGGTTCAACTTGGCGATATCGATCTTCTCGGGCTGCTGCGCCTCGTGCGGATGATCGGCGCCGCCGTAGACACGGAGGTTACCCATCTGCACGCGGCCGAGCGGACCACGCGGGATCATGCGCTCGACGGCCTTCTCGAGCACGCGCTCGGGATGACGACCCTCGAGGATCTGGCGCGCGGTGCGCTCCTTGACATGGCCGACATAGCCGGTGTGCTTGTAGTAGGTCTTCTGCTCGCGCTTGCGACCGGTGAGGACCGCATGCTGCGCGTTGATGATGATGACGTTGTCGCCGCAATCGACGTGCGGGGTGTAGGTCGGGAGGTGCTTGCCGCGCAGGCGCATGGCGACGATGGTGGCGAGGCGGCCGACGACCAGACCCTTGGCGTCGATCAGCACCCACTTCTTCGTCACCTCAGCCGGCTTTGCCGAAAAGGTTTTCATGTCGGAGTTTCCGTGGACGGGAGATATCGGCGCGAACACCGCACCAGACTGCGCGCGGTTCTAGAGAAGAGCGGCGCAACGGTCAATGCCTCAGAGCCGAAAATAACTAAGCAAACTCAATAACTTAAAAATATGGTGCGATATTACCTGTAAAAAGCTCAAACGTTTGGAATGGAATAGGTCGAGGTGACATGGGCGATCGGATCGGGTGAGGTCCCGGACAAGAGGTTCACCTCCCCGACCGCAAGGCGCTTGCCGAGCTTGAGCAGCCGGGCCTCGGCCAGCACGTCCTGCCCGGGCTGGCCCTTGCGCAGGAAGTTGATGTTGAGATTGGTGGTGACGGCGAGCCCGATCGGCCCGATCGCGGACAGCAGCACCACGTACATCGCGAAATCCGCGAGCGCCATCAGCGTCGGCCCGGACACGGTTCCGCCGGGCCGCAACATCCGTTCGCTGTAGCGCTGGCGCAAGAGGCTGGTCTGGCCGTCCGCGCTCTCGATCGTGATGTCGTCACCGCTGAAGGCCTGGGGAAACTCGTCACGGAGGAACCGCTCGAGCTCCGCCACGCTCATTTTCGCTAACGCCATGCCGTCCCCACCCTCGCTTCGCCTGCCCTGTTACATTAAGTTATCGGTGTGATCCAATTGCAATCATCTAGCGGAAGTCGCGTCAATGTCCGTTCAGGCCGCCCGCGCCCCCACCCCGCAACCGCCGATCCTGCTGCGCGAGATCGTCGGCAGCGTCGCCGTGCTCACGCTGAACCGACCAGCCGCGCGCAACAGCCTTTCCGAGGCGATGATCGGACAGCTGCATGCGAGCCTCAACGCAATCGCGGAAGACAAGCACATCCGCGCGGCCGTCATCGCGGCCAACGGCCCCGCTTTTTCCGCCGGCCACGACATAAAGGAACTGACCGCGCGCCGCACCGATCCGGATCGGGGTCGGGCTTATTTTGCGCAGATCATGACGGCCTGCAGCGCGATGATGCAGGCGGTCGTGCATCTGCCGAAGCCCGTGGTCGCGGCCGTCCAGGGCATCGCGACCGCCGCCGGCTGCCAGCTCGTCGCCAGCTGCGATCTTGCGATCGCATCGCACGAGGCGAAGTTCGCCACACCCGGCGTCGATATCGGCCTGTTCTGCTCGACCCCGATGGTGGCGCTGTCGCGCAACGTGCCGCGCAAACAGGCCATGGAGATGCTGCTGACGGGCGAGCCTGTCACGGCCGAGCGCGCCCGCGACATCGGGCTCATTAACCGTGTCGTTCCCGCCGGCACCGAACTCGGCGCCGCGATCGAGCTCGCGCAACAGGTCGCGTTGAAATCCGCCTACACGATCAAGCTCGGCAAGGAGGCCTTCTACCGCCAGGCCGAGATGAGCCTTGCAGACGCCTATCGCTATGCCGCAGAGGTGATGACCGAGAACATGATGGCGCGCGACGCCGAGGAAGGCATCGGCGCCTTCATCGAGAAGCGCGCGCCGACATGGCGGGATGAATGACCCCCGCCAACAAGAAAAGATAAGTGATGAACCACGACGCCTATCCCGACAATTACATCCGCGGCATCCTCAACAGCGTGAAATCCATCGCGATGGTCGGGGCCTCGCCGGTCAATGTGCGGCCGAGCTATTTCGCGTTCAAATACCTGATGCAGCGCGGCTACGACATGATCCCGGTCAATCCCGGCCATGTCGGCAAGGAGCTGCTCGGAAAGCCGTTCGTCGCATCACTGTCGGATATCGGCCGCCCCGTCGACATGGTCGACATCTTCCGCAACTCCAGCCACATCATGCCCGTCGTCGAGGAGGCGCTCACGCTCGACCCGCTGCCGAAGGTGATCTGGATGCAGCTCGGCGCGCGCGACGATGCGGCGGCCGCGAAAGCGGAATCAGTCGGGATCAAGGTGGTCATGAACCGCTGCCCCAAGATCGAATATGGCCGCCTGTCGTCAGAAATCTCCTGGATGGGCGTGAATTCGCGCACGCTCAGCTCCAAGCGCGCGCCGGCGCCGACGCAGGGCATGAGGCTGTCCCTCAATCGGATGAGTGTCGGCGGTGGCGACACCGCCGCATCGGATCGCGCTGCGAAGAACAAGAGCGAGCAAAGCTGACGCGATTGCGAAGGCTTCGTTTCGCAAACGCGACAATGCGCAGCACGATCGTTCCCAAAATGATTCCGATGTGACGCCGCGCCTTGACGGCGGGCACGGCGCCGATCAGCATGCCGCGCGAATTTCAGGCCACAAGAACAGGACGCCCAAATGAGCGATCGCCTTCCGGGATTTTCAACGCTCGCCGTGCATGCCGGTGCACAGCCCGACCCCACCACCGGCGCGCGCGCGACTCCGATTTATCAAACGACCTCTTTCGTCTTCAACGATGCCGATCACGCCGCCTCGCTGTTCGGCCTGCAGGCGTTCGGCAACATCTATACCCGCATCGGTAATCCTACCAATGCGGTGCTGGAAGAGCGCGTCGCCGCGCTCGAAGGCGGCACGGCCGCGCTCGCGGTCGCTTCCGGCCATGCCGCGCAGGTCGTGGTGCTGCAGCAGCTGCTTCAACCCGGCGACGAATTCATCGCCGCGCGAAAGCTCTATGGCGGCTCGATCAACCAGTTCACGCACGCCTTCAAGAGCTTTGGCTGGAACGTGGTGTGGGCCGATCCCGACGATATCGCGAGCTTCGAGCGTGCGGTGACGCCGCGCACGAAAGCGATCTTCATCGAGTCCATCGCCAACCCCGCCGGCAGCATCACCGACATCGAGGCGATCTCGACCGTGGCGCGCAAGGCGGGCGTGCCGCTGATCGTCGACAACACGCTGGCTTCGCCCTATCTGATCCGTCCGATCGATCATGGCGCTGACATCGTCGTGCACTCGCTGACGAAATTCCTGGGCGGCCACGGCAACTCGCTCGGCGGCATCATCGTCGATGCCGGCACCTTCGACTGGTCCACGGGCGGCAAGTACCCCATGCTCTCGGAGCCGCGCCCGGAATATCACGGCATCCGGCTGCAGGAGACCTTCGGCAATTTCGCCTTCGCGATCGCCTGCCGCGTGCTGGGCCTGCGCGACCTCGGACCGGCGTTGTCGCCCTTCAACGCCTTCATGATCCTGACCGGCATCGAGACTCTGCCGCTGCGCATGCAGAAGCACTGCGACAATGCCAAAGCCGTTGCCGAATACCTCGCGGGACATCCGGCGGTGGCCTCGGTGAGCTATGCCGGGCTGCCGAGCGACAAGTACAATCAGCTCGCGCGCAAATACGCACCAAAGGGCGCCGGCGCGGTGTTCACCTTCAGCCTGAAGGGCGGCTATGACGCCGGCGTCAGCCTGGTGTCGAAGCTGCAGTTGTTCTCGCACCTCGCCAATGTCGGCGACACCCGCTCGCTGGTGATCCATCCGGCCTCGACCACGCACAGCCAGCTCGACGACGCCGCCAAGATCAAGTCCGGCGCCGGCCCGGACGTGGTCCGGATCTCGGTCGGTATCGAGGACAAGGAAGACCTGATCGCGGATCTGGAACAGGCGCTGGGGACGTAGCGCCTGGGAACGACGGCGGCCGTTTTGGCCGCCGTCGGTTAACCCTCATTAACCATATCTGCCTCATACATCGTGCTTGGATCGCCCCTTTGATTCGGAGCCGACGATGCTGCGCTGGATGGTGCCCGCTCTGGCTGTGATGCTGACGGCCTCGGCGGCCATTGCCGCCGATCTGCCGGCGACGCCGAAGCGGCGCGCGGCCGGGCCGCCGCAGGACCCACCTCAGGTCTATGTCGAGACCGATCCGGATGCGCTGATCTCGCCGGCCTACGGCATCGGCAGCTACATCCGCAACCTGCCGGGCACGCCGCTGCTGCCGGGCTCCCACACCTTGCCTGGCTATTACGGCCGCCCCTGGAGCTACGATTATCAGGGCGCCTATTACGGCGGGAAACAGGTCGATTATTTCTGGCGCCTGCCCTATGCGTGCGGCGTCTACGGCTATTGCTGATCAGCCGGGCTGATGGTGATCAGCCGGGCTGACCCACGGGGACCGCGCGCGGCTGCGCCTGCACAGACTGCCGTGACGCCAGCCGCTCCACCTGCATCACTGCCAGCGTCAACACCACGATCGCAACCGCCTGGTGGGTCAGCGCGAGATCGATCGGCACCTGGTTGAGCAGCGTGAGGATGCCGAGCACCGCCTGCACGCTCACCGCCGCGAACAGCCACAACGCGCCGCTCGCGGCCGCACCTGCACGCGAGCGCACCGCGTCGATCGCATGCAGCAGCGCCAGCACGATCAACACGTAGGCGGTCATGCGGTGCTCGAACTGCACCGTCAGCACATTGTCGAACATGTTGCGCCACCACGGCGTCTCGAACCACAGCCGTTCCGCCGAGGGGATGAGCGCCCCATCGATCTCAGGCCAGGTGTTGTAGGCCCGCCCGGCACGCAAGCCCGCGACCAGCGCACCGAAATAGATCTGCACGAAGGTCACCGCGAGCAGCACCGCGCTCGTGAACCGCAGCCGAGCCGGCGCCGCGATCTGCGGCCGCTGCTCGAGCCGCCGCACCGTCCAGACGATCCCCGCGAAAATCAGGAGCGCGAGCGAAAGATGCGTCGCCAGCCGATATTGCGACACCTCGGTGCGTTCCGTCAGGCCCGAGGCCACCATCCACCAGCCGACCGCCCCCTGGAGGCCACCGAGCGCAAACAGCAGCCACAGCCTGCGCTTCAGCTCACCCGACAGTCCGCCGCGCCAGAGGAAGAACAGGAACGGCAGCAGATAGGCGACGCCGATGAAGCGGCCGAGCAGCCGGTGGCTCCACTCCCACCAGAAGATCGTCTTGAACTCGGACAGGCTCATGCCTGAATTCAGCTCGCGATATTGCGGGATCTTCTTGTAGGCCTCGAACGCCTCGGCCCATGCCGCTTCCGACAGCGGCGGAACACTGCCCGTGACCGGCTTCCATTCGACGATCGATAGGCCCGATTCCGTCAGTCGTGTCGCACCGCCAACCAGCACCATCAGTGCGATCAGCGCGGCCACACAGATCAGCCACCAGCGCACGGCGCGATGCGGCTCGGATGGGGCGGAATTCGTCGTCATTTCAAGGACAAAACCAAGCCTGTGGCGAAGAGACTTGAACCCGGTTGAGTGCCCCTTATAGTCCCCCGCTCCCGCAGCGCAAGTAACGCGAAAGCCTTAAAGTTCCCGCCATGACGATCCGCACCCGCAAGTTCCTCGGCGCCATCCTGCTCCTGGTGCTGGCCACCGTTTGGGCCCTGCTCGGCATGGCGGCGGCGCAGATGCCGTGGATCGCCGAATCCGGCTGGCGGCAGGCGATCTACTACGTCGTGGTCGGCATGGGCTGGGTGCTGCCGGCGATGCCGATCGTGAGCTGGATGCAGCGGCCCGATCGCCTCAGGTCTGGCTCGTAGAGCTCCCGGTCGGCCGCACCGGCGCAAAAGCGGCGCCCGACACCAGCACGCGCAGCATCCGCAGCGAGCGCACCCGCCCGTCCCAGGAGATCCGCGGCAGCGCGCGCAAGTTCGTCCGTCCCTCCGCCTCCACGATGCCCGGGATCGTCGAGGCCGCGCTGGCGAAGCCCGCCTGCTCCGCCATCACGACGTGGCTGCGCCGGAACGAAGCGCGGTCGCCGAACGGATAGGCGAAATGCCTGATCTCGCGGTTGAAAGCCGATTCCGCCACGGCCTTGCCCATCGTCATCTCGCGCAGTGCGGCCGCGTCCTTCATGTTGGCCAGCATCGGATAGTTCACCGTTGCGCTGCCGATCGTCACGAGCGGATCGCCGGCGAGCCTGGCGAGGTCCTCCCAATCCATCGACGCCTCGCGCGAGAGCGCGGCGAGGTCGATCCGGTAGCGCGTACAGAGATCGGCGATCGCGGCCGACAGATCCGCCGGCGGCAGCGAGCGCAGCCAGCTCTCCAGATGCGAGAACAGCGCCTGCTTCCCGGCCTTGTCGGCGACCGTGAAGCGCTGCTCCTTGTCGCCCATCATCAGGTCGATGCGGCTCTCGCGCGCGATCACCTGCTCCAGGGCGAGCCACCAGGCCTCGCCGACGCCGTCGGGAAAAGCGGTCGGCACATAGATCGTAAAAGGCACGGCGTGACGCGCCAGCACCGGATAGGCGAAGGTGATGAGATCCTTGCCGGCGCCATCGAAGGTCAGCGCCACGAAGCGACGCTTCTCCGGCAGCATCACCGCGCGCCGGCAGACCTCGTCCATGCCGAGAAAATCGTAGTTCCACCGCTTCAGCGCGCGGATGGCGCGATCGAGGAATTGCGGCGTAATCTCGTGCTCGCGCAGCGGCTGAAATCCGCGCCGCCGAGGCCGCACGTAGCGGAAACGCAGGATGGCGCCGGCACCGCGACTGCGCAGCATGGCCTGGCCGGTGAACCAGGCCAGCTCGAGGCGCAGCCGTTCCAACCATCTGTCGTCGGAAGCCAAAATCCCACCCTTCGCGTGCGCCGGCGGTCAGTTCCCTCGCCCCAGTCATTACCCTTTGTTGACCTTTGTTTGCAAAGGTCGGCCACGGGCCGAAATACGTATTTTCGATTTCTCGACAGGTTTCGCGAATGACCATGGCTGCGGCGATGCAAAGCCGGACGGCAGAAGCGCCAGCGCGGTCGAGAGCGAGCCGTATCGCGCGAGTGGAGATCGTCACGGATCTCGCCGAGGCCGAGGCGGTCTGGCGCGGCTTCGAGGCGAGCGGCCATCTCTTCACGCCCTACCAGCGCTTCGACCTGCTCGACCCCTGGCAGCGGCTGGTCGGCGCCCGTGAAGGTGCCCGGCCGTTCATTGTGATCGCCCGCGACGCCGATCGGCGCCCGCTCCTGCTGCTGCCGCTCTCGCTGCGGCAGGGCCACGGCGTGCGCACCGCCGGCTTCATGGGCGGCAAGCACACCACCTTCAACATGGGCCTGTGGAACGCCGAGTTCGCAGCAGAGGCCGCCAGCGCCGATCTCGATGCACTGCTTGCGCCGCTCGGCGAGCACGCCGACGTGCTCGCACTGACACAGCAGCCCGAGCGCTGGCACGACCAGCAGAACCCATTTGCAGCCCTGCCGCGGCAGCGCCCGATCAACGGCTGTCCGCGACTGGTGATGGAGCCGGGCGGCCCGCCGGCATCGCGGATCAGCAATTCCCTGCGCCGACGCCTCAAGAGCAAGGAGAAGAAGCTTCAGTCCCTCGCCGGCTACCGCTATCACCTGGCGACGTCCGAGGCAGACATCACCCGCCTGCTCGACTGGTTCTTCCGCGTCAAGCCGGCGCGGATGGCGGAGCAGAAGCTGCCGAACGTCTTCGCCGAACCCGGTGTCGAGCAGTTCGTCCGCAGCGCCTGCCTCGCGCCGCGCGGCGAAGGTCATGTCATCGACATCCATGCGCTGGAATGCGACGAGGAGGTGATCGCGATCTTCGCCGGCGTCGCCGACGGCGAGCGCTTCTCGATGATG
Source organism: Bradyrhizobium sp. NBAIM08 (assembly GCF_020193935.1). Classification (NCBI taxonomy): domain Bacteria; kingdom Pseudomonadati; phylum Pseudomonadota; class Alphaproteobacteria; order Hyphomicrobiales; family Nitrobacteraceae; genus Bradyrhizobium; species Bradyrhizobium sp. NBAIM08. The sequence goes on from NZ_JADYVR010000001.1 coordinate 326,488, forward strand.
TTCAACACCTACACGATGTCCGAGCACGCCCGCTACAGCCCCGGCCTGATCCTGATGCGCTACATCATCGACCGCTACGGCGAACGCGGCTACCGCTCGCTCGACCTCGGCATCGGCTCGGACGATTACAAGCGGATGTTCTGCAAGGACGACGAGGCGATCTTCGACAGCTTCGTCCCCCTGACCTCGCGCGGCAAGCTCGCGGCCATGGCGATGTCCTCGCTCAGCCACGGCAAGCGGCTGGTGAAGCAGAACCAGATGCTGTTCGACATGGCCCGCCGGCTACGGCAGGCGTTCGGGTAGCTCTTTCCACTTGCACGGCTGTCTTCCCTTCTCCCCTTGTGGGAGAAGGTGGCGCGAAGCGCCGGATGAGGGGTATGCCTCCGCGAGCTCGAATGGAAAGGTGAACTCGCGGAGAGATACCCCTCAGCCGTCTCGCCGCTAACGCGGCGAGCCACCCTCTCCCACAACGGGAGAGGGTAAGAAAGCCTACGCCGCCACCACGCGCGGCGTCTCGGCGGCATCGGACGGCTGCACCGGCTTGCTCAGCATCGCCACCGCGCTGAAGCCGACGGCTCTAAGCTGCTCGCACATCTGCGCGCGCGCATCCGCCGCCATCGACGCATCGGGCACCACGACGGCGCGGGCATGGGCCGTCAACAGGTCGGCCGGCAGGTCCGAGGCGCTGCCGGCGTCGATCAGCACGTGGTCGTAAGCCCGCAGCAGCGCGTCGATCGCGAGTGCGACGCGCGGCGACTGCAGCAGGCTGCGGTCGAAGCCGGGACGGCCGGCCATCACCAGATGCAGCCGCGACAGCTTGTCCCGGGTGATGACTTGCGCGAACGAGGCTTCGCCCTGCATCAGTTCGGCAAGGCCCGGAGCCTGCGCATCGGCGGAGACTGCGGCAATGGTCGGCGAGGAGGCGGCGAGATCGACCACGACGACGCGTGCATCGCGCGCCAGGTTCCGCGCCAGCGTCAGCGTCGACAGCGTGATGGCCTCGCCGAGCGCCGTGCCGAGCACCGTGACCTTCTTGGCCGCAGTGCCTGCGGCACGCAGATCGTCGGCCAGACGCTCGATCTCGGCGAATTCACTCGTATCCAAATCGGCCGCCATCTCCGGCTGCAGCGGCGCGGGCTCCGCCAACACCGGATCGAGCATTGGTTCGCCGCCCCTTTCGACCACGGGCTCGATGGCCCGCTGAACGACCAGCGGCTCCTCGCGCACCGGCGTCTGCGCGGAGCCCATTGCCGCGCCCGGCGCGGTCTGGCGCAGCAACTCGCCGGTGACGACGACGCCGGACGAGAGCAGCAGCGTTGCGATCGTTGCGATCAGCACGATCGGCAGCTTCTTCGGATAGGCCGGCGTGTTCGAGACGATGGCGCGCGAGATGATGCGGCCGTCAGTCGGCGCGGTGTCGATGGTCTCGCGGGTGTTGGCCTCGCGGTACTTGGCAAGATAGGTCTCGAGCAGATCACGCTGCGCCTTGGCCTCGCGCTCCAGCGCGCGGAGCTGGACGTCCTGGCCGTTGGTGGAGGCCGCCTGCTTCTTGAGCTGCTCGAGGCTCACGGTGAGGCCATCGACCCGACCGCTGGCGATCCGGGCGTCGTTCTCGAGCGAGCGCGAGATCTTGGCGGCTTCATCGCGGATCTGATTGTCGAGGTCGCCGAGCTGAGCCTTCAGCTCCTTGATGCGGGGATGATTGCCGAGCAGCGTCGACGATTGCTCGGCCAGCTGCGCCCGCAGCGTCACCCTCTGCTCCGACAGCCGGCGCATCAATTCGGAGTTCACGACCTCGGACGCCTCGATCGGCTTGCCGCTCTGGAGCATCTCCTTGATCAGCCGTGCCTTGGATTCCGCATCCGCTTTCATCGAGCGCGCATTGTTGAGCTGGGTATTGACCTCGCCCATCTGCTGGTTCGACAGCGTGGTGTTGTTGGTTCCGACGAACAGGCTGGACTTGGAACGGAAGTCCTCGACCCTGGCCTCGGCGTCCGAGACCTTCTTGCGCAAACTCTCGATCTCGCCGGCCAGCCATTGGCTGGCGTTCTTGGCCTGCTCCTGGCGCGCGGCCTGCTGCAGCACGAGATAGCCGTCGGCGATCGAGTTGGCGACGCGCGCGGCGAGCTCGGGATCGGCGGACTGGAATTCGACCACGATCACGCGCGACTTGTCGACGGCGTAGGCCGAAAGTCGCTCGTAATAGGAATCGAGCACGCGCTCTTCCGGCGTCATCGCGAACGGATCGCGGACGATACCGACGAGCGCGGCAAGCGACTTCAGCGGCGAGATGCCCTGCAGCACCGGGTCGAATTCGGGGCGCTCGGCGAGCTTGTTCTTCTTGATGATCTCGCGCGCCAGATCGCGCGACAGCACCAGTTGCACCTGGCTGGTGACGGCCTCGGCATCGAGCGCCTGCCGCTCCTCGGTGCGGTCGCTGTTCGGACGCAGGAACACGTTCTCGCGGCCGTCGATCAGAATCCGGGTTTCAGATTTGTAGCGCGGCGTGACGAGATTGACGATGGCGAGCGAGGCAACGAGCGCCAGCACCGTCGGCACGATGACCCAGCCGCGCTTGCGCGCCAGGGCCGCACCGAGCGCGTGCAGGTCGATGTCGCCGGATTCGACCTGTCCAGGCTTGGCGATGACGGGCGCGGGCTTCGCTTCGGGCTTCGCTTCGATCTTGGCCTCAACCTTGGCTTCGATCTTTTCGGCTTCCGCTTCGCGCTTTTCGGCCTTCGTTTCGCTCTTGGGCGCAGCTTCGCCTTTGGACTTCGCGACGGCCCGCGCGATCACAGCCTTGTCCTTGCCGGCACGCCAGAACGCTAAACGCATCGAACACTCCCGCAGGGCAATGCTGCGACTCTACCTCAACCGGGGCGATTACACTCCATTAAGGTTGCCGCTGGGTTAATCGTGACGACCCGCGCCTTGTGCACGTCGACCCGTCACCGTTTGTTAACCACGAGGCCCCTTAATCCATCTCGATTTTTCACGAGAATTGTTCGGCAAGTCGCCGTCGAGCTGGTTTTGATCATGCCCCCCTCTCCCGACCGGCCGCTTCGCATCCTTCACGCCGTGCGCGCTCCGGTCGGCGGCATCTTCCGCCACATCCTCGACGTCGCCAACGGCCAGGTCGACCGCGGCCATCATGTCGGCATCCTCGCCGACCGCCTCACCGGCGGCGAGCGCGCCGACAAGGCGCTGACCGAGCTTGCGCCGCGCCTGAAGCTCGGCGTCCACCGCATGGCGATCCGCCGCGAGCCGTCGCCCGATGACGTCCTGGTATGGCTCCGCATGCGGCGGCTCATCGCCACGCTCAAGCCCGACGTGCTGCACGGCCACGGCGCCAAGGCCGGTGCCTTCATCCGCATGCGGCGGCGCTCGGACGACACGATCCGGATCTACACCCCGCATGGCGGCTCGCTGCATTATCCGCTCAACACCTTCAAGGGCGAGTTCTACGCGCGGCTCGAACGCGCGCTGATGGGCTCGACGGACCTGTTCCTGTTCGAGAGCGTCTTTGCCCGCGACACCTATCAGCGCATCGTCGGCATGCCCAAGGGCGTGGTGCATTGCGTCTTCAACGGCGTGACGCCGGAGGAATTCGAGCCGGTCATCACCGCCGAGGATGCGACCGACCTCTGCTATGTCGGCGAGTTCAGGCACATCAAGGGCGCCGACCTGCTGGTCGATGCCGTGGCGCGCCTGCACGACGGCGGCAAGAAGGTCACGCTCACGCTCGGCGGCGACGGCGAGGAGACGGCCGCGCTGAAGGCGCAGGTCGAGCGGCTTGGCCTCGCGAACGCCATCCGCTTCATCGGTCACGTCAAGGCGCGCTACGGCTTCTCCAAGGGGCGGCTGCTCGTCGTCCCCTCGCGCGGCGATTCCATGCCTTACGTCGTGATCGAGGCCGGCGCCGCGGGCATTCCTATGATCGCATCCAAGATCGGCGGCATTCCCGAGATCCTGGGCGTCGACAGCCCCGCACTGTTCGGCCCGAGCGATCCCGAGGCCATGGCGGAGGCGATCGCCGCAGCGCTGGACGATCCGCAAACCACCGCGCAACGCGCACTTTCCTTGCGCGAGCGCATCTCGGCGCACTTCTCGCAAGCCGCGATGGTCGAGGGCGTGCTCGCCGGCTATCGCGACGCATTTGCCAATCATTAACCATCCTTAAGTCCAGCTTTAGAGAATCTTCCGATTTGTTCGATAATCGAAGCGCCAGGGTATGCTTGCCCGGGCGCGCAATGCCGTGCCGCGGGTTCTGGAATGGACGTGAACGCCCGTGGAACCGCTCAACGCACGCTCGATGCTCGATGCCGCGGCCAGCGCTGCGGCAAAGCCTGCTGACCAGCCCTTCGTGGAGCGCCGTCGCCGGCTCTCGCCTGCCGCGCTCGACGTCGTCAAGCAGAAGGTCGCCCGCGCCTATTCGCCGATCGTGATCGCCGGCTTCGTACGCCTTACCGATTTCGCGCTGCTGAGCCTCGTCGGCATCGCAATCTATCTCGGCTACGTCATGCCGCTCGCGGGGGCGTTCAGCTGGATCTATCCAGCCGAGGTCATCGCCGTCGCCATCGCCGCCGTGGTCTGCTTCCAGGCTGCCGACATCTACCAGGTGCAGCTGTTCCGTGGTCAGCTCCGGCAGATGACGCGGATGATCTCGTCCTGGTCGTTCGTCTTCCTGCTCTTCATCGGCATCTCCTTCTTCGCCAAGTTCGGCAGCGAAATCTCGCGGCTGTGGCTCGCCGCCTTCTACTTCCTCGGACTCGCCGCGTTGATTGCCGAGCGCCTGGTGCTGCGCGCGCTGGTCCGCGCCTGGGCGCGCCAGGGCCGGCTCGACCGCCGCACCATCATCGTCGGCTCCGACAGCAACGGCGAGCAGCTGGTCGAGGCGCTGAAGGCGCAGGAGGATTCCGACATCCACGTGCTCGGCGTGTTCGACGACCGCAACGACAGCCGCGCGCTCGACACCTGCGCCGGCGCGCGCAAGCTCGGCAAGGTCGACGACATCGTCGAGTTCGCCCGCCGCACCCGCGTCGACCTCGTGCTGTTCGCGCTGCCGATCTCGGCGGAGACCCGCATCCTGGAGATGCTGAAGAAGCTCTGGGTGCTTCCGGTCGATATCCGCCTCTCCGCGCACACCAACAAGCTGCGCTTTCGGCCCCGCTCCTATTCCTATCTCGGCGAGGTGCCGACGCTCGACGTGTTCGAGGCGCCGATCACCGATTGGGACCTGGTGATGAAATGGCTGTTCGACCGTATTGTCGGCAGCCTTGCGCTGCTCGCAGCCCTGCCGGTGATGGCGTTGGTTGCGCTCGCGGTGAAGCTCGACAGCCCCGGCCCGGTGCTGTTCCGACAGAAGCGGTTCGGCTTCAACAACGAGCGCATCGACGTCTACAAGTTCCGCTCGATGTACCACCATCAGGCCGACCCGACCGCCTCGAAGGTGGTGACCAAGAACGATCCGCGCGTCACCCGCGTCGGCCGCTTCATCCGCAAGACCAGCCTGGACGAGCTGCCGCAGCTCTTCAACGTGGTGTTTTCAGGCAATCTGTCGCTGGTCGGCCCGCGCCCGCATGCGGTGCAGGGCAAGCTGCAGAGCCGGCTGTTCGACGAAGCCGTGGACGGCTATTTCGCCCGCCACCGCGTCAAGCCGGGCATCACCGGTTGGGCCCAGATCAACGGCTGGCGCGGCGAGATCGACAACGAAGAGAAGATCCAGAAGCGCGTCGAGTTCGACCTCTATTACATCGAGAACTGGTCGGTGCTGTTCGACTTCGTCATTCTCCTGAAGACGCCGGTCTCGCTGCTGACCAAGAACGAGAACGCGTATTGAGTTTCTCTGTCATGCCCCGCGTAGGCGGGGCATCCAGTACTCCGTAGCGCCAGTGGTTTCCACGATAGGCGCCGCGGAGTACTGGATCGCCCGGTCAAGCCGGGCGATGACGGCTGTGTTGTGGCGCATGAGTTGCGTAAGCGTATGAGCGTGTGATGGCGTATGCGGCGACAGCCGGTGGAGTGAACGTAGCCGCAACGGCCGCGCCCGGCGTGCTGGCGTTGCAGCGCGCGCTGGTGTGGCTGGTCGGCGCCTCTGGCGCCATCGTCTTCATCGAGCCGAGCCCCTACGAGATCGCGACGCTGCTCGCGACCGTCACCTTTTTCGCCACCGGCCTGCGCCTGCGTCTCGTGCTGATGCCGCTGCTGTTGATGCTGATCCTGCTCAATGTCGGCTACACCATCAGCGCGATTCCGCTGTACGAGCGAACGGAGGTGGTGAGCTGGATCGCGACCTCCTGGTACATGGCGGTGACCGTGGTGTTCTTCGCCATGGTCATCTCCGAGGACACCGAGGCCCGGCTCGACATGCTGCGACGCGGCCTCGTGGTCGGCGCGATGATTGCCTCGCTGCTGGCGATCGCCGGTTACTTCCACCTGATTCCCGGCGGCAACGACCTCTTGACGCTCTACGGCCGCGCGCGCGGCACCTTCAAGGACCCGAACGTGCTCGGCGCCTACTTGATCCTGCCGGCGCTGTTCGCGCTTCAGAGCGTGGTCTCCGATAAATTGGCCAAGGCATTCCGCAACGTCATCGCCTTCGGCATCATGTCACTGGCGATCCTGCTCGCCTTCTCGCGTGCGGCCTGGGGCGGCCTGGTGCTGACCTCCGCCTTCATGCTGGCGCTGATGGTGCTGACCAGCCGCACCAATGCGCAACGTTCGCGCATCGTCATCATGGCGATCGTCGCCGCGGTGCTCGGCCTCGCGCTGATCGCCGTGCTGCTGTCGTTCGATTCCACGGCGGAGATGTTCAAGCAGCGCGCGAGCTTCGGCCAGAGCTATGACGAAGGCCGCTTCGGCCGGTTCGGCCGGCACATCCTGGGTGCGGAGATGGCGCTCGATCTGCCGTTCGGCATCGGTCCACTGCAATTCAACCGCTACTTCCCCGAGGACACCCACAACTCCTACCTCAACGCCTTCATGTCCGGCGGCTGGCTCTCCGGCGTGTGCTATCCCGCGCTGGTGTTCACCACCGTCATCATGGGTTTCCGCCACGTCTTCATCCGTGTGCCGTGGCAGCGCGCCTACCTCGCGGTCTTTTCCGCCTTCCTCGGCACCGTCGGCGAAAGCTTCGTGATCGACACCGATCACTGGCGGCACTTCTGGATGATGCTGGGCGCAGTGTGGGGGATGATCGCAGCCGCGCAAGCCTACAAGCTCAGGTCCGGCGAGGACGCTTCTTCAGCTTGAGATCCGGCCGCTTTTCCGGCGGCGTGTCGAGCAGACCTTTCAGTGCCTCGGTCGCCGCGAGCGTGCCCTTGTATGCTTCATTGGAGAAGCGAAGCAGCAGCCGCAATTCCTCGTCGGAATAGCCGTTGCAGACGTTCTCCATCGCCTGCTGCATCGGCACGTAATACTGGCCGAGGCCGGCGATCGCCTCCGGCACGACCGTGATGAAGACCTTGCGACGATCCTTCTCGTCTCTTTCGCGCCGCACCAGGCCCGCCTTTTCGAGCCGGTCGACAACACCGGTGATGGCACCGGTGGTCAGGCCGGTGACCTCGGCGAGCCGCCCTGCCGTGACGCGGCCTTCGAGATACAGGATGTCCATGCATTCGAGATCGGAATTGGCAATTCCGGCAACGTTGGCAACGGTCTGTCCGTAGAGCACGCCCTGCGCGGAGGACCTGCGCATGGCGTCCTCGAGTTCCTGCAGCAGCGCAGCGCGCGCCTTCGTCCTTGACAAGGCCCACCTCATCTCTTAGGCAATATATATCTTAGTAACTAAGATATTTAGTGACCGTAATTTCTCTTAGCACCACGGAAACGTCGGGAGCAAGCCATGGCCCACCGTACCCGCAAGGCGCTGATCATCGGCGCCGGCATCGCCGGCCCCGTCGCCGCGATCCTGCTGCGCCGCGCCGGCATCGAATCCGCGATCTACGAGGCCTGGCCCTATTCGAAAGGGACCGGCGGCGGCCTGCAGATCGCACCGAACGGCATGCATGTCCTGGACGAGATCGGGCTGGCGAAGCAGCTGATCGACCGCGGCTCGGTCGCGGAAGCCTTCAACTTCTATTCGCAGGGCGGCGAGAAGCTCGGCTCGATCAACCGCGACCTGGCGCGGCGCTTCGGCCAGCCGGCCGTCAACATCGCGCGCGCCACGCTGAACGAGATCCTGATCGACAAGGCCTGGTGCGCCTCTGTCTCGCTCTATTTCGAGAAACGCCTGATCAAGATCGAGGATCGCGGCGACCAGCCGATTATCGCCTACTTCGCCGACGGCACCACCGCCGAAGGCGACTTCCTGATCGGCGCCGACGGCGTGCACTCGGTCGTGCGCCGCCAGGTGGTGCCTGACGGCCCGCAGCCGTTCGACACCGGCCTGATCGGCTTCGGCGGCTTCGTGCCGCACGCCGTGCTCGACGGCAGATCCAGCGGCCAGCACGTCGAAACGACCTTCGGCCAGAGCGGCTTCTTCGGCTACGGCTATTGCAGCTCCGATCCGAAAGACGGCGTGATGTGGTGGAGCACGCAGCCGGCGCACGGCATGGACGCGGCGACGTTCCGCGCGCTCGACCATGCGACGCTGAAGCAGCATCTGCACAGCTTCCATCACGGCTGGCATGATCCGATCCCCGCCATCATCGAAACGGCCGAGAACATCGTGGTCACCGACACGCTCGACGTCGCGACCCTGCCGACCTGGTCGCGCAAGCGTTCGCTTCTGATCGGCGATGCCGCGCACGCGACCAGCCCCCATGCCGGCCAGGGCGCCTCGCTGGCGCTGGAGGACGCGTTGCGATTTGCTCGGCTGATGCAGGAGGGCCAGGAGCTCGGCGCCACCTTCCAGGCCTTCGAGGCCGAGCGCCGCCCGCGCACCGAGAAGATCGTCGCGATCGCCCGCCGCAACGGCAACAGCAAGCGCGAGTTCAGCGCCACCGGCGCCTGGATGCGCAATCAGATGCTGAAATGGCTGCTGCCACTGGGTGCCAAAGGCATGGACTTCATGTACGCGTATGATGCCAGGGCGGTGTGACAGAGACGGTGCCGTAGGGTGGGCAAAGCGCAGCGTGCCCACCACCGAGAGATGGTGGGCACGGCGCGTTGCGCCTTTGCCCACCCTACGAGAGCCAACCTAGCTCTCCACTTTGAACGTCAGCCCGGCATTGTCCTGCAGCCGCTTGATCAGCTTGTGCTGCATCGCTGCGCCCGGCGTCCAGAAGCCGGCGGGAACGTCGCTCGCATCGCGCAGCAGGCAGATGGCGCATTCGGAGATCATCTTCGAGGTCGAGCCGTAGCCGGGATCGCGGTCGCCGGTGACGCCGGCGCGGACCATGCGGCCGTCGGGGGCGATCGCGACATAGAGCAGGTTGAACAGGCCGTTCTCCCGCTCCTCCTTCGACGGCCCCTCGCCCGGCTTCGGCGCGTTCGGGCCGGTCTTCTCGGCATTGGCCGCCATCACGCGCTTGGCGTTGGCCTCACCCTTCTCGCCGGGGCCAGTCAGCACCATCTCGTCGTAGACGAAGTCCTTCCCGTAGGGAAAGCCCATCAGCATGTTGGAGCGATGGACGTTGCGGGTGTTGATCAGCGCCATCATGAACGGCGCGGCCCAGGATTGCAGGTCCTCCTCGAAGACCGCCCTGTTGCCCTTGGGCTGCTTCGGGCCGGTGAAATCAGGCGTCAGCGCGAAGTGGTCGTTGAGGATGGCGACGAGGCTGAGATCCTTGGCGACGGCGTCGAAGGTCGCCTTCGCGCTCGCCGCCGTGCCGCCTGACAACGTGCCGCGCATGTCGCGCACGCGGCCCTTCACGCGCGGTGCCGGCGCGCCGAACACGCGCCTGGCTTCCTCCTGCACGAAGAAGGTGCCGAGCTCGAACGGCACGGAATCATAGCCGCAGGAGAACACGATGCGCGCGCCGCTCGCCTTGGCCGCCGCCTCGTACTTGTCGATCATCTGCCGCATCCAGACCGGCTCGCCGCAGAGATCGAAATAATCCACACCCGCAGCGACGCAGGCAGCTAACAGGTCCTCGCCGTAGAACTGGTAGGGGCCGACCGTCGTGATCACCGATTTGGTTTGCGCCACCATCGCCTTCAGCGACGCCGCATCCGACGCATCCGCCACGATCAGCGGCGTGTCGGCCGGCGCGCCGATCGCATCGCGCACCGATTTCAGCTTGTCGAGGCTGCGGCCCGCCATCGCCCATTTCAGCGCCTTGTCGTCCTTGTAATGCGCCGCCAGATATTCGGCGACGAGCTGGCCGGTGAAGCCGGTCGCGCCGTAGACGACGATGTCGAATTTCGCAGAGCTCATGATCGGCCTTTACTTCTTCGCGTAGCTCACGCCCATGCCGGCACGGACGTCGCTTTGAATGCCATAGGGCGGGATCGGGTAGCGCAGGCCGTTCTTCGCCAGCGCCTTCATGCCCTCGATTGCCTTGGCGAGATGCGAGGGCTTCAATGCCATCAGCATCTCCTCGTCCGGCACGCCGCCATAGCGCCGTTCGGCATAGCATGGCAAGGACAGGCTGGGCTCCCCGGTCTTGAGCGCCCGCCCCCAGGAATCCGCGCAGGCGGTCTCGCCGACCACGCCCCATTCGAACTTCTTGTAGCCGGTATATTGCAGCCCGTTGATCAGGATGATCATCTGCCCCGGCGTCGCATAGACGAGGCAGATATCGGGAGGATCGAGCCGGCCGCTCGCGAGTGGGCTGACGGCGAGCGCCTGATAGTGCCCGAACGGAACCACGTCCAGCGCCGCCTGGCGCTTGCGCGCGTCCTCCGCCGTGCCGTGCCAGACCCCGACATAGTTTTCGCCGGCGAGCCATTTCTCGTCCTGCGGCGCAAGACCGATCACCGCGCGGCATTGGGCGCCTACGAGATCGTCGGCGGTGATGCCGACGGTCCAGCCCAGGCGCGCGGCCATGCTGACAATCTGATCGGTGGTGTGAATTGCGTTCGGGCGGCGGATCTTCGGGATCGCCTCCATTTCTGCGACGCTCGCGAACAGCTTCATGCCGATCACGTTCGTCTTCAGCCGCAGCAGGCTGTTGAGATCGGCGACGAGGCCGGCAAGGTCGATCCTGCCCGTACTCTGCTGTTGCATGGCTTCCTCCGCGCCGGCGATGGTGCGCCGCGTATTCTTGTTTTGCGGCTTTGTTCTAGTCCCTGCCCGGTCCCGGAAGCAACTCGGAGATCCTGCCCATCAGACGGTAAGCGGTAAGACCGATCCACTCGCGCACCGCAACTTCGGTTCGTCTCAAGCCGTCCGCGCCCATGTTGGTGAAGGAGAATAGATCCTCACGTCCCCCCATCCGCCAGTCCACCGGATAGGCCTCGACGTCAAATCCGGCCTTGCGGAAGATTCCCATCGAGCGCGGCATATGGAAGGCCGACGTCACCAGGAGCCAGCGCTCGCCGGGCTTTGGCGATACCAATTGCTTGGTGAAGATCGCATTCTCCCAGGTGTTGCGGGAGTTACGCTCGAGGATCAGGCGGTCCTTCGCGATGCCGAGATTCTCCAGGATCGGCGCGGAATAGTCGGCCTCCCTGGCCTCGCTCGACACCAGGTTCGCGGAGCCTCCGGTGAAGACGATGCGCGCATTGGGGTAGCGGCGCGCAAGCTCGGCCGGCGCAAACAGACGATCGGCCGCGTGCGCGACGACCGGCGTGCGATGCGCCGCCGACAGATCGGTGTCGACCGAGCCGCCGAGCACGATGATGCCGTCGGGCGCGCCGCGCGAGGCGTCCCACGCCGGGAAGCGCGACTCCAGCGGGTAGATCAGGAGATTGCCGAGCGGCGAGAACGCTGCGAGCGCCAGCAGCACCAGCGTGGTCACGGCAAGCCGGCGGCCAAACGCGGCAAAGCGCGTCGCCATCAGCACGACAGATACAATTCCGAGCTCGACCAGAAGATTGATCGGCAGCAGCGCGACGCCAATGGTCTTGGAGAGAGCGAAAAACAGAGGAGCCTCGCTGGAATGATCGTGCCTGCCATGCGCGGGCTTGGCCGGCACGGCCTTGTTCGGAAATCCTTCTTGAAAGAGGATCGATCGCCGGGTCAAGCCCGGACCGATCAAACCAACCGGACGCGGCAAATGACCCATCATCACCTGCATTCCAGCCCCGAAACCTGCCATTGGGGCTTCTTCGAAGCCGCACTCGAGCCCGTCCTCACCGTGGCCAGCGGCGACGAGGTGACGGTCGACACCATCAGCGGCGGTCCCGACATGCTGCCTGATCGCGACAGGTTTCACATTCCGCCCGAGATGCACGAGGTTCATGCCAGGAGCGAACGCATGCTGCCGGGCCACATCCTCACCGGTCCGATCGCGATCGAAGGGGCCGAGCCCGGCGACGTGCTCGCGGTCGAGATCCTCGACGTGCAGCTCCGGCAGGATTGGGGCTGGAACATGATCAAGCCGCTGTCCGGCACCCTGCCCGACGATTTCCACGAGACGCGGATCCTGAACATTCCGCTCGACCGTACCACGATGGTCGGCCGCATGCCGTGGGGCCTCGACCTGCCGCTGAAGCCGTTCTTCGGCGTGATGGGCGTATCGCCGCCGCCAGCCTGGGGCCGCATCTCCTCGCTGATCCCGCGCGCGATGGGCGGCAATCTCGACAACAAGGAGCTAGGAGCCGGTGCGACGCTGTATCTGCCGGTGTTCGTGCCGGGGGCGATGTTTTCCTGCGGCGACGGCCATGGCGTGCAGGGCGACGGCGAGGTCTGCGTCACCGCGATCGAGACCGCGCTGCAGGGCCGCTTCCGCCTGACGCTGCGCAAGGACCTGAAGCTCGACTACCCCCGCGCCGAGACGCCGACGCATTACATGACCATGGCGATGGACCCCGATCTCGACCAATGCGTGGTGCGCGCGCTGCGCGACATGATCGCGCTGCTCGGCGAAACGCGAAATCTGTCGCGCGAAGATGCCTACACGCTATGCAGCCTCGCCGCCGATCTCCGGGTGACCCAGACCGTCAACGGCGCCAAAGGCATCCATTGCATGATCGAAAAGGCGATCGTGCACGGCTGAGCCGCCGCGCCCTTTCCTGACCTGCCGACATCACGCCGCCGCCCGGTCTTCCCGGCGGCGCGTCGTGATGTGTCCGATTCTCAAGCGATTCCAATCACGTGAGCTTCCGCCCCAGCGCTGATTTGACTTCCACCCCCGAACCTAAATAGAGTCTTAATCGTTACTTTTATGTACCCGAGTAAGAGGCTAGCGTTCGGGCCATGGCCACCGAAAAAGCCGAGACTGACCGCATTCCCGTAACCTTGGCGCTCTCGACCATCGCGTATCTGGAGAAGCTGGTGAGACAGGGCACCCACGGCACCAGCGTTCCCGGCGTCGCACGGACATTGATCGAGGAAGGCATCCGTCTCGCCATCAAGGACGGTCTTCTGTCGATCCGCGACAATGGCAGGACGTGAGCGCACCCGGTACGTGAGGCGGGCGGATCTCGAGACCGCGGATGGCCGACATCTGCAACCTGGGATCGCCGACAAATGCCTGTTCTCTCACCGACCTGGACCGACGAACGAATCGAACTCCTGAAGCAGCACTTCGAGGCCGGCCTCTCCTGTCGCGAGATCGCCGCCGACATCGGCGTCAGCCGCAACGCGGTGATCGGCAAATTGTCGCGGCTCAATCTGACGCGCGGCCGGACGGTCGACGACCGAAAGGTCCAGGACAAAGGCCTGGCGCCGGCGCGGATGCGCAAGGCCGTGCCGCGGCTGCAATACGAGATGCTCGCCTCGATCTATGGCGAGACCGATGCGCCGGTGTTTGCCGGCCCAATCGACGAGGCCAACCGCTGCTCGTTGCTGGAGCTGTCGGAGAATCGCTGCCGCTGGCCGATCTCGACGCCGGGCGCAGCCGATTTCTGCTTCTGCGGCAACACGGCGCCGGACGGCCAGCCCTATTGCGCCGGCCACAGCCGCCTCGCCTATCGGCCGGCGGCGCGCACCCGCGTGATACGCGGCTGACGTTGCGGGCATCTGGACAACAAAAAACCTCCGGCGGGGCATCGCCGGAGGTTTCTGGAGGCTTAGCATGAAGCTAAGAGCCGCAACTTTCGTATCTGGCTGGCAGTGATATAGCTTAGTAGCTCAAGTAAGTAAATAAGTTTGACGCGACGGAATCGCATGGCTCGCCTTCGTGTTCCGCAACGGCATTCGATTTTCCGAAACTCTTGCCATGAAAAACCCCGGCAGTTTCCCGCCGGGGGTCTCCGATCGATTTGCGGGATCGAGGATCAGAAGTTGCGCTGAGCGCGCAGCAGCATGCTCACCGAGTCCTGGTCCTTCAGCTCGTACACGGCCGCCGGCTTCGCAGCGCTGGCAATGCCCGGGCTCGCGATGAAGCCGGAGTACTTCTGGTCCAGACGCGACCAGCTCAAGTCGGCAGTGAACGCCAGGCCCTTGACCGGGGTCCACACGGTGTTCACACCGACCACCGCGAAGTTGAAGTCCGGATTACAGGTCGAACCGGCCAACCCGATTGCGGCGAAGTTGGTGCAGATCAGGGCCTTGCCCGTGTTGCCGTACTTCAGCTGGGCGTAGCCACCGTAGATGGCGCTGGCCCAGTTCGGGCTCCAGTTGTGGGTATAACCGCCACGGAAGCCCCAGGTCTTGACGGTATCGATGCCGGTACCGGTTCCGAACACGCCGTCGGCGAGACCGGCGAACCCGGTGCTCTGATACGCGCCGGTGCCGCTGCCGCTGAACATGAAGAAGCTCTGCGGGAACAGGCTCTGGAAGTTGTAGCGGGTCGCACCATCGGTGTAGACGGCCTGCAGGTTGATGACGTCACCCGCGCCGGTCGGGATGTTCTTGATCGACAAGGCGCCCTGCACGGCCCAGCCCCACTTGTCGGAGGGATGACCGGTGACTTCGGTCGCGCCGTAATAGGCTGAATGCAGCTCATGGGCCGCGACCGAGATCTGCGCCAGACCCCAGGCCTGGTCGACACGAACCTGACCGATCACCTCGGGCATGCGCGTGCCGCCCCAGGCGCTGGCGCCATAGACGCCGGTCACGAACTGCGCCGCCGTACCCGACGACACGTTCCAGAGGTTCGACTGACCATTGTTCGCCGAGGTCTCGTCCTGCAGCGCGAACGAAGCAGTGATGCCCTGGCCGAAGTCAGCCGTGTAGGCAACCTGGTTCACGCCGTTGACGTGGTTGGAGCCGCCCGGAAGGGTATCGGGGCCGCCGGCCGGATAGCTCTGCCAGGGAGCGTCGAAGATCGAGACCGTGCGGCCGAAGGTGAAGCCCGCGAACTGGATGAACGCATGGTAGAGACCGAGCGAGGCCGAACTGGTCGAGAACGCCGACGGGTTGCTGCCGGTGACGTTCGTGGAGTCGTAGCTGACCACCAGGTCGGCGTAGGTGCGAACAACGCCGTATTCGGTCGCCGTGCGGGTATCGATGTTGAAGTCCAGACGAGCGCGGCTGTAGTAGTAGTTGGTCAGACGGTTGTTGGACCCGCCGTTCACACTGCTCGAGCTGTTCCTGAAGCCATAGTCGCCGCCGCCGCCGAGAAGCATGTCAGCGCGGATGTAACCACCAAACTTGATGCAGGTATCGGTGCCCGGCATGTAGTAGAAACCCGCGCCGTAGAGCGAGCAGATCTTCACGTATTCGACTGCCTTGGCCTTGACCGGAAGATCAGCCGCCTGAGCTCCACCAACGGCGATCAGTCCCGCCGCAGTGCCGAGCAAAAGGCTCTTCACCACTTTCATTTAAAACCTCCAAGTTGCTCATTTCACGGAGACCGGACCGTGAGGCCCCCCAGATCCCCGTCTCTTCATCAAATCCGCTCGGCCGCTTCGCGTTTTCGGACGTACCTGCATTCGCGAGGGACGTGAGCGAACCACCTGCAACGGGACGATCGAGAACCCCCCACCGTCGGGATCAATATGCCCGCGCCGTTCCGTTAATCAAAATAGTTTATTAGATCAGCTTTGTGGTTTCACTAACCCTGTGGCCGCAACGCAACACCGGTGTTGAGCCAAAAAGCCTGATCGGGTCATATTTGTAGTTTTCGTGACACCATTACCCTGCTCTGCACTTGCGTCAGAGCAGAGTTGCGTGGACTATGCCCGCCGAAAATGAGCCGGAAAGAGTATCAGCTTGCGGGAGTGACGCTGTGTCCGCGACGAGGAAGGAAGGCGCGCGCCTGCGCACCATCGGCAACCTGGATATCATCAGGCGATTCACCTGGGAGATATCGTCGATCAACATGTATCTCGAGGAGCTGCGTCAGTTCTGGGCGAGGACGCTCGGCATCAGCGGACCGCAATGGCTGATCCTGATGGCCATCTCGGACCTCGACAAGGACGACGGCATTCCGGTCAACGTCGTGTCCAAGCTCCTCCACGTCGATCCGTCCTTCGTCACCACCCAGTCCAAGCTGCTGGAGAAGAAGGGCCTTTTGCGCCGCCGCCCCTCGCCGACCGACGCGCGCGTGGTCCGGCTATCCCTGACCGAGAAAACGCAGAAGCACCTGGCGAGCCTCAACGAGCAGTACAAGACCATCAAGGAATTCGTCTTCCAGGAGTTCGACGAGGCCGAGCTCGCCGAATTCACCACCAAGCTCGCGACGCTGAAGACCCGGCTGGAAAAGGCCTGCGTCCGCCTCAGCCTGGACCTCTGACGGCTCGCCGCTAGATCCGCCCCGCGCCACGGAGCCGCGATTCCAGCCAGTCGAATATATATTCGTTGGCAAGGCTCGGATTGTCGGCATGGGCCTGCGCGGCGCCGGTCTCCGCCGCGGTGAACACTTTCAGCGTGACATCCGAGCTGCCGAGCCGGGAATTCCGGACGAGCTGACGCGCCCGGTCGGCCTTGAGCCAGCCGTCCTCCCCGAGCGTGATCAGCACCGGGCAGTCGGCGCTGGAGGCCATCAGCGGCGCATGCGGCACAGGGACGATGCTGACGTCGCTCATCGCGAATCGGCTGGCGAAAAAGGCCCGCTCGTGCAGATCCCACAGGCCGCCGTCGCAGACGGCGGCGGCAAGCCGCGGCTCCTGCAGCACCGCGCGCGCCACGAAGGACGAGCCCCAGCCATCGGCGATGATCCCGACCCGCGCGAAATCGACGTCCTGCCGCATCTCCAGATAATCCATGACGCCGGGGATCGCGCTCTCGAGATCCTGGCGCCGCAATAGCGCCTCGAGAAAATCGTCGCGCTGGTCGCCGAACAGGTCGAGCGCCAGCATCGAGAAGCCACGCTCGCGCGCGTGCGGCACGAGCTTGAACAGAAATTCTTCCTTGCGGTGGCCGGGCTCGCCGATGCAGATCACGGTCGGCGCCGGCTCCTTCCCCGATGGCGCAGGCAGGAAGTATCCCTGCAGCGAGTGCCCGTCGAGCCAGGGTATCGTCACCACCTCGCCGGCCGGGCTGCGCGCGGCGAGATAGCGGCGCGCGCATTCCTGCATGGCCAGCACGGCGACCCAGCGGCGCTCGTCGGCGGGATCGAGCGGCATCGCTGCGGCACCATAATAGTTCATGGCGCGCAGCCAATTGCGCTGCGCACTGGCGCGGTGGCCCTCCGCGAACGCGGTCTCCGCGCGCTGCCGATTGGTCTGCGCCAGCTTCTTCCACTCGCGGTGCCAGGAGCGGTCGTCGCCGCGCTTCAGCTGCCGCGCGATCATCAGGCATTCCGCGATCGTGGCGCCGCCCTCCTGGGCCGCCGCGAGCAGCCGCGTGAACTCAGCTGAAATGTCCTCTCGCTCCGGGCAAAAGGTCCAGTCGTCGGAGAGGCAGGCGGGCATCATTGGGAGCTACGCTCTAATCGTCGCGTTACCCCGATTGACTAAACCATTTTAAGTCGCCGACCAAGCCGGCGCGCGTGTCATTACAGGCATGTGAGATCAACATCGCTTGAACATCGTCATGACGGATGGGTGACATTCCAACAGCTCATAGTGCGCGACGAACATTGGCAGCAGCTGACACATAGAATTGTCCGAGCATCTCTTGCCATGACGACCATCATAGCCATATTAGCGCGCCTCGTTGGCGCGCTAACGAATATGACCCCTGGCGGCGGCGTGCGCGCACGCCTCTCCTTCGAGACGGCGCTGACGTGCCTCCTCGGGTGCGATGGGTGGGCGCCCCGGCAGCGGCCTCAACCAAGCCGCCAGCCGACCTCCTGCGTAAAACTTTCGAAGAAGGCGCGGTCATAGGCCTGCTCCGGCGCGGCGCGCACGCGCTCGTCGAGAAGCTTGGCGTCCTCGCCGACCAGAATGCGCCACCGCTCCGCCTTGACCCCGTCGAGGATGATCTTGGCGGCTTCTGCCGCCGTCGTCGGCGCATCCTCCAGGAAGCTGCGGGCGCGCTCGGCGAACGCCGCCTGGATGTCCTCGTCCGACATCCCGTCGGCATCCGGCACGCCGGCCGCGACCATGCGCTTGCGGGTCAGCGCGACCTCATCGGCATTGAGCCGCTCCGAGCCGTCGGCGCTCTGCACCTTGCGCGAGTTGGAGACGATCGAGGTGCCGATATGGCCGGGCATCACCACCGAGCATTTGACGTGCGGCGCATGCAGGCGCAAATCGTTGATCAGCGCTTCGGTGAATCCCTTCACTGCGAATTTGGCCGCACTGTAGGCGGTGTGCGCCTGGTTCATGCCGATCGAGGCCCAGAAGCCGTTGACGCTGGCGGTGTTGACGATGTGGGCTTCGTCCGCGGCCACCAGCATCGGCAGGAAGGTGCGCACGCCGAGATAGACGCCGCCCCAGCAGATGTTGAAGGTGCGCTCCCATTGCTCGCGGGTGTTGGTGAACAGGCTGCCGCCGCCGCCAATGCCGGCATTGTTGAACAACAGATGGATCCTGTCGGTCTGCTGCTGCTCGGCGAGCTCATCGCGAAAACGCTTCAGATGGTCCTCGATCGCGACGTCGGCGACGTGCGTCGTGACGCGCAGCCCCTGCGGCAGCTTCTCGGCCTCGCACAGCCGCTTGGTCTCGGCCATCGCGGCCTCCGAGACGTCGCACATGGCGACGTTGCAGCCCTCGGCCACGAGCTGCCGCGCGAGCTCGCGCCCCATGCCCGTGCCGCCGCCGGTGATGACTGCGATCTTTCCAGCAAAATCCTTCATGGGACTTCGGTCCCTCCCCTTGTCGGTGTGTTTCTTGGTCACGGCGCCGCTGACCGCGGCGCGCGCAAAACTGTAGCAGCGCGACATCCGCGGGTAAAAGCCGTGCGCTGCCCTCTTCGCCTTCGGTAATTTCGGCGGGCGGACTACGCGCGATGTTGCGCGCGGGCCTTGTGAAGTGGCTCATAGGCGACACGGCCCGGATAATCGATCATTCCTGAGTATTTTCCAGCGGGTTCCCCGTATTTGTCCGGCTTCGGGTTAATGGCAATTTTTCTACAATCCGAATCGCCAAATGGGGGTGGACGCTGGATTGAGTCGGCCAGGCCAGCGTGTTGTTTGCGTGTCACAGGCTCTGGCACTCCGCTTGCATCCTCTTCGTGGTCAGAAACAACCAACGAGGTGATAGGAATGTTCGTGACCGTCGTTGCCGTGCTTTGCCGGCTGGGCGCAGCCAGCTCAGGCAGTTGCGTCGAGGAAATCGTGACCGACAGCAACATGACACCCGAAATTTCGCTGATGCAGTGCGCGATCGGCGCACAAGCGCCTCTCGCGAAGTGGATGGGTGAGCATCCGATCTATCACGCGAACTGGCGCCTCGAGCGCTACAAATGCGTGCCGGGTCACTATGAGATCAAGGGCCACGCCTAAGGCCCCGCAAAACCACTGGTACCGAGACCACGGATACCAGAACGTTCAATCCAAGAGGAAACGCCCGGGGGCCGCTTATTCCCTCCGCGCGGACACAGCGCCAGACCGATCACGGCAGCGCTCTGTGACAATGATCACGCCCCCTCTAAGCCACTTCACGCAAGATGATCGCGCGTGCCCGCCGTCCTTCCGGCGTCGGCATCAGCGCGAAGTTGTGCGGCTGCTCGCGCAATAGATGCAGCTCGACCGGCACGCCCACCGCCCTCGCCCTTGCGGCAAGATCGACGCTGTCGGGATAGAGAAGATCGCGGGTGCCCGAAAAGATCGTCATCGGTGCGAGCGCGTGGAAGCCGCCGTTGAGCGGGCTGACGAAGGGATGGCCGACTTCGAGCTCGCCGGCATAGAGCCGCGCGGCCTCGACGATGCCCGGAATATCCTGGATCGGATCGCGCGCCGCGATCGCAACCTGCTCCGGACGGCCGACCGAGGCATCGGCCGCGGGCGAGATCAGCAGCAACCGGCTCGGCTGCCGATGACCGCGATCGCGCAGCCATTGGCAGGCGGCGAGCGCAAGCCCAGCGCCGGCCGAATTGCCGACGACCGTCACTTTTGCATCGCCAGCGTCTTCCAGCAGCATGCGCAGCAGCTCGGCCGTCGCCGGCACGACGTCCTTGGCGGTCGCCCGCGGCGCCAGCGGGTAGATCGGCACGACGCAGCAGATTCGCGCCTTGCGCGTCATCTCACCGATGAAGCGCCAATGCGCCGGCGCGATCTCGTTGATGTAGCCGCCGCCATGCAGGAACATGACGTAGTTGCAGCCCTCGTGGCCTGACGCCGGCTCGGTGTAGTAGACCGGCCAGCCGCCCATCTTGGTCAGCGTCACCTCGACGTTGCCGACCCCGATCGGCTCGTGAGAGGCCGGCGCCAGCGCCAGCTTCTGCACACGCGCCAGCACCGCCTCGGCGGATGCGAGCTGCTGCTTGTAGGGAAGCTGCCGCAGCAGCAGGTTGAGGGCCCGGCTTTGCAGGCTTGGTGCTGGATCGCGCGGCGCCCGCGCGCCGAATACGCAGCCGCCCGGACAGAATTGGAAGGCCGATACAAGTCTCGCAACGCTCATCGCCACATCCCCATCCGGCTGTTTCGACCCGGCGACGAAGAGGGTTGCCGACCCGCCGCCATTGGTCGATATAATGCGAGCATTGACTCGCTTTTCCTACTCGCATTCAGATCACAAGTCCGTGGCCCGCAAACCGTCCACAACACCCCGGAAAAATGCCTCGCAGGAGCGATCCCGTGCCACCGTCGACGCGCTGGTCGAGGCAACTGCTCGCATTCTGGTCAAGGAAGGCTTCGAGAAGGCCAGTACCAACCGCATCGCCGAGATCGCCGGCGTCAGCGTCGGCTCGCTCTACCAATATTTTCCCAGCAAGGAGGCACTCGTCGCCGCCGTGATCGATCGCCACAATGATGCGATCATGAATGTCGTCCGCGCCGCCTTCGCGGAGGTCGCCGACCTGCCGATCGAGATGGCCGTGCACCGCCTCGTCACCGTCGCGATCGAGGCCCATCACATCGACCCGAACCTGCATCGCGTCCTCGCCGAGCAGATCCCCCGCTCCGGTCACCTCGCGGAAGTCGAAGCCTACAGCCACGAAATCCACGCCCTCGTGCGCACCTATCTCGAACGCCACCGCAGGGAGATGCGCAAGATCGATCCCGCGCTCGCAGCATTCATGTGCGTGAGCGCGATCGAAGCCATCGCGCACAACACGGTGCTGAACGGAGAGATGCTGTCGGAGAAGATGGTGAAGGTGCTGGTGGACGAGACGACGCGGATGGTGGTGGGGTATTTGAGGTAGCGGAGCCTGAGATTACGGAAATCGGCGACAGCGCGCCCATTTGGATGAGGCAGCGTCCTGCGCCCTGAGAGGCGCCAGAATGCAGTCCAGCACTGTCACCGTAATGTCCGAACACGACGGATCGAGGAAGCGCCCACTTCGCCAGGCCCGATGACACAAAGCGCACGCGTTTGTTCGGGACCAAGTTACCATGCATAGTACCGGGGCTCTCGGCGGGCCGCTTGACTCAGGTCAATATCCCGCTGGCCTCAGCGCGCCAACATTGTCGTATGGGTGTTGTATTGCCTGCCATCTAGCGTGAGCGATCCCGGCGGAGTGCCGGGGCGCGGACATCGATCGTGAATCGTGACACGACGGAAAGCAGAATGAAGCTCGCGCTTGCGCTGCCACCACCGCAACGTGATTTGCGTCTCGACCTGTTTCGCGGCCTCGCCAACTGGGCGATGTTTCTCGGCCATGTGCCCGGCACAGTGCTGGTGTGGTGTTCGTTCCGAAATTATGGATTCAGCGACGGGGCCGACCTGTTCGTGTTCATCTCCGGCTACACCTCGGCGCTCGTTTATACCCGAAAAATGGAGCGAGGCTTTGTGTTCGGAACGAGCAGGCTCTTCAGGCGCGTATGGCAAATCTACACCGCCCATATCGTGCTATTCATGATCTACCTGGCTTTCATCCATTTCCTGTCGGAGAGGTTCAACGCGCCTGATCTGATCGATCTGTTCAACGCCGGACCGGTCACCAGCGCGCCGATCGAGATGATGACGCAGGGGCTTTTGCTGCGATACAAGCCTCTGAATTTGGACGTGCTGCCGCTGTACGTCGTCTTGATGGGCCTGTTTCCTCCGATCCTCTGGTTGATGTTGAGATTTCCCGACGCCGCCATGATCGGGTCGGTGCTGTTATATCTGGCTGCGCGGCAATTCCATTGGAACCTGCCTTCCTATCCGTCGGGAAGCTGGTACTTCAATCCGCTGGCGTGGCAGCTTCTGTTTGTTACGGGCGCATGGCTCGCGTTGACCGGTGCGGGGCGTCTGCATTTCTTGCTGCGGTCCAGGTTCGTGCTGGTTGTTGCGGTTGCCTATTTGATTTTTGCGGCGATCATGACGTTAGCTGCTCACCAGCCTCGGCTCCGGACCTTGTTTGCGCCTGCCTTGTTCGAGCTTTTCAATCCCAACGACAAGACCAATCTGGCGCCCTACCGCTATCTTCATTTGATGGTACTGATTATCCTTGGTGCCCGGTTCATACCGATCGATGCGCGCGGGCTACAAGCCACCATCTTGCGCCCCCTGGTAAAGTGCGGCCAGCAGTCCCTCGAAGTGTTCTGTGTGGGCATTCTCCTGGCCTTCATCGGGTACTTCATCCTGCAGTTGGCAGGGAACGGCATCCTCGCTCAACTGCTCGTCGGAGCTGCGGGAATCGCGATCATGACGGCGGTTGCCTACTACAGATCCTGGTCAAAGCGAGTAGAGAAACCTTCACATGAGAGTCCGGTGGATGGAAAGAGGGCGCCGGAAAGCACCGGCCCCCTCGAGCATCTTGTAGTGCGCGCCGCCGGAACGGTGCCGCAGGTCGCTTGCGGGACGGGTACGCAGCAGCAGCCGTTAAGGGAAGTTTGACAACCGCGCCGGCCGTCAAGATCGCGATCGAGGCCCATTCCATCGACCCGAATCTGCACCGCGTCCTCGCCGAGCAGATCCCCCGCTCCGGCCACCTCGCCGAGGTCGAGGCCTACAGCCACGAAATCCACGCCCTCGTGCGCGCCTATCTCGAACGTCACCGGAAGGAGATGCGCAAGCTCGACCCCGCGCTCGCAGCGTTGCGTGAGCACGATCGAAGCCATCGCGCACAACACGGCGCTGAACGCAGCCGAGATGCTGTCGGAGAAAATGGTGAAGGTGCTGGTGGACGAGACGACAAGGATGGTGGTGGGGTATTTGAGCTGGGTGGGCGACAAGCCAGGGCACTTGCGATCTAGCTCCGCACGATGCTTCTTGAGCTTCGCATCTGGCCTGATGACGATCGCACTGCCCGCGTCCAAAGCTGATCGTATTTGCGCGACTCATCCTCCGCCGGGACGCGACCGCGTCAGTCGTCGCGCGGTAACTCGCCTCGTCAATTTAAATATTTAAGCATATTTAATTTCGACAAATTAAATCATTATTCTTTAAGGTCAGGGAGAGCCGGAGCGTGGTCAACCTCAGTCCGGCACGCTCTTGCTCCGCGATGTCGGTATGTCATCACCGTTTTGCGCGTCTTGAGGAACGCGACCTCTGAGCTTGCATTGTCGGCTTGATCTTCAATCGTTCACGAGGCCGACAATGCATCTTCTCGTCAGAATGGCGGCGATTGCGACAGTCCCTGCTTGGATCGGATTGAACGCGAACGGCGCTGCAGCACAGGATTTCCATGACCGGTGGTCCATCATTCCGAAGGCTCAGGCAGAGCCGGCGCCTGCTGGACCCGAACAGCCGAAGAAGGATCAGATTGAGGCGCCACCTCCAACCGCACAAGAGCCATCGGCTGATCGCTCGGGCATGCGATCTTTCAATCGAGTCTTTTCGGGAAAGGCCTCCTATTATTCATATTCCAAAGGCAAGACAGCGAGCGGTTCGACATTCAATCGGAATCACCTCACGGCGGCGCATCGCAGCCTGCCGTTCGGCACCAAGGTCCGCGTGACCCATGGAGGAAGCAGCGTCATCGTCACCATCAACGACAGAGGCCCGTTCATTCGTGGCCGCGTCCTCGATCTCTCGCTCGCTGCCGCGCGCAGCTTGGGGATTACGAATCGCGGCGTAGCTCAGGTTCGTGCCGAGGTGTTGTAGCGGATGACCTTTGAAGGGCGGTGATATTGTAAACCCGACGCGCTTGTGGATATGACCCCTCAAGTACTCGCCGCGGCGATGGAGCGGACGCGGGTGGGCGAAACCACGCGGATGGCGGGTAGTTGAGGTAGGTGGCGCAACCTCAGCGAATGTGCCCTTTGGGAAGCCTGCGGAAACCTCGCAGGATAACAAGTAGTCTATCGCCGATGCTGCGCAACGCCGACATGTCGGCGGGCAGACCAAGGCCGTCAGGCTTCCTTCTTTTTCACGCTGATATTGCCGTCGCCCTCGATATAGGCCTCTATCACGTCCGCGGGGCTCGCTATGCCCTCCTCGCGAAGTTTGCTCATCAACTCATCCATTGTCACCAGCTCCTGCCGCATGTGGCGGCGGAGGACCTGCCCGTCTTTGATGAGGAGGAGCGGCGCCGGGTGAGCAAGCCGCTCCACGAAAGGCACGTGATACCCGATCCAGTCGATGGCAAGATTCCAGAAAATGATGGTGGCAACGAGCACGATACCTTCTGTGATCGAGTGGTATTCACCCGCCATGCCATTCTGCGCCGCGTCCGCCAGCAGCACGACGAGAAGCAGATCGGGGATGCTGAGCCCGCCGGTTTGTCGCTTCAAAACGAAGCGCATCAGGGTGAAGACGCCGAGGTACATGATGGTGCCCCGCACGACCATTTCCATGATGGAATGCGTCGGGACGAAGATCTCGTTCCACGATAGCTGAAACATGTGTTGCCCTCGCACCTAAATGGAAGCGTCCTGATACCACGTATCGATGGTCCGCCATGAGGCGGCTGATCGTAGCGTCTTCTGGAAGGCTGAACCGTACTGGCGTGATGGCACGGAGATGGTTGCGGACGCTGTTGGGCGAGACGACGCGGGTATTTGAGGTCGGTGGGCCCTTAGGGCACGATCTGCTCAAAAGGTCAAAAATGATAGTTCACGCCGACTCGGGCGACGTGGAAATCTGCCCGGCCGAAATTTGCGGTGTATCTGGACAAGTTCGGACCAATGCCCGTTGCGAGTGCGTTGGCCGTCACTGACGATTTGCCGAGGTCAACGTAGAGATATTCGGCCTTGAAGCTCCAACCAGGCGCAAAGCGCCATTCACCGCCTCCGCCGACCGTCCAGCCAGTCTGAATGCGGGAATCGTTCCCCGTGAAGCAAGTCGATCCGATCGTACAGCTGAATGAAGTGCCGGTGACGGAGACGCTCAAAGCGCCCCCCGGTCCGTTCACGATGTAGTCGTCAAATGTCGCTACTCGACCAAAAGCAAAGCCGCCGGTCCCATACAGAAGAACGCTAGGCGTGACCAGCGCCCCCAGACGCCCACGAACGCTCCCCCACCAGTCGATCTTTTGCTCAGCCGAGATGGTCTGTGTGAAGGCTGGGGGTAGAATCGGCGTTGTTTCACGACCGCCGCCGCGCAAGCTGGATCCGCTCAAGTCAGCTTCTACGCCGACTAACCACTTGCTATCGAGTTGCCAATTGTAGCCGGCTTGCAAGCCTCCCGTTACACCACTCATCGAAAAATCGTGAGGGCTGGGAGCAACCTGCCCCGCAAACGGAGGCAGAATCGGAACTCCAGGATTGAAGATGAAAGCGGAGGCCGCGTCACTCGTAAAATTGACGGACCGGTCTGCCCATGCGCCGCCAACGTTGCCGCCAGCATAAAATCCCGTCCAGCTTGGGCTGGAGTCAGCCGTGCGCGCTTTCGTGAAAATTGCAGGGCTTTGGTCAGCAGCTTCCGCCCCCGAAGCGACACTCGCCAAGACTGCTACAGCAGCCAGTGCTCTTCTCACGGGACGCCCCTCCGCGATTCCAAAGTGCCCAAATTCTTAAATCATGTTGACGCTGGATGCTGTGACGCGAGGGCAACACCTGCGGAACGTTGCAAATCAACCGCAAACGGCCGGCCCGCGGTCAACCGACGGCCCGGAAAGGAATTCCGTTCTTGAGGAATTTGGTCGGAGCGAGAGGATTTGAACCTCCGACCCCTAGTCTCCCAGACTAGTGCGCTAACCGGGCTGCGCCACGCTCCGAATGCCGTTCCATTAGCTAGGATCGCCGCTTTGCGCAAGGCGAGGCCGCAGCATTTTGGTGTATCCGCCCAAAGCTCCCGGAACTGCCCCGCAAAGCCGGGGACCGCCCTAGCCCTCCTTCAGGGCCTGATCCAGCATCTCGCGGCAGGCGATGAGGTCGCCGAGGACCCGCTCCAGCCGCTCGCGGTCGAGCGCGCTGGGGCCGGCGGGCACGGCGGCGCCGCCTTTGCGGAAGGTGGTGAGGATCTCCTCGTCGTCGACCTCGGTGAAGCGGAAGTCAATGCCTTCCTCTTCATCGCCCTGATAGTCGTCATCGTCGGTGTCGGTGATGCCCTTGATGGGGGCCTCGTCCTCGGGCTCCATCAGGCTCGCGCCGATCGCGTCCTCGATGGCGCCAAAGGAGACCGTGGCCGCGCTGTCGGCGAGGCCCTGCACCGATTTGACGCCGTGCTCTTTCAGGATCCGCTGCACCCCGCGGATGGTATAGCCTTCGCCGTAGAGCAGCCGGCGGATGCCTTTGAGCAGGTCGACGTCGTCGGGGCGATAATAGCGGCGGCCGCCGCTGCGCTTCATCGGCTTGATCTGGGAGAAGCGGGTCTCCCAGAACCGCAGCACGTGCTGCGGAATGTCGAGTTCCTGCGCTACTTCGCTGATGGTTCGGAACGCATCCGGCGCCTTGTCCAAAGGCCAGTCCTTTCCGAAAGGCGGTTACGCCTCTTCTTGAGCCGGGGTGGCGTCCCCGTTGGTGCGGTGCTGGGCGTTGATCCGCTGCTTCAGGATCGCCGACGGCTTGAACACCATGACGCGGCGCGGCGAGATCGGCACCTCGGTGCCGGTCTTCGGGTTGCGGCCGATGCGCTGGCCCTTCTTGCGCACCATGAAGGAGCCGAACGAGGACAATTTCACCGTCTCGCCCTTCTCCAGGCAGTCGGTGATCTCCTTCAGCACGAGTTCCACGAAGGCAGACGATTCCGTGCGCGACAGGCCCACCTTCTGGTAGACGGCTTCGCACAGATCGACACGCGTTACGGTTTTGCTGGTCTCGCTCATCGCCCTGCCCCACCTCACGGCGAACAATTCTTGTCTGAAATTATGAGCTTACGATACGGCGGTCAACACCGCACATCAATGCAGACGTCGCGATAATCGGCGGTGATTCCGGCAAAATTTTATCGGTGTGGCTTACCAGCGCACCAGCGCGGAGCCCCAGGTAAAGCCGCCACCCATGGCCTCCAGCAGGACCATGTCGCCCTTCTTGATGCGGCCGTCCTTGCGCGCCACCGAGAGCGCCAGCGGGATGGAGGCCGCCGAGGTGTTGCCGTGACGGTCCACCGTCAGCACCACCTTTTCCGGCGCGATGTGCAGCTTGTGCGCGGAAGCGTCGATGATTCGCTTGTTGGCCTGGTGCGGCACGAACCAGTCGATGCCGTCGGCATTGAGCCCTGTCGCCGCAAAGGCATCGACGATGACGTCGGTGATCATGCCGACCGCGTGCTTGAAGACCTCGCGGCCCTCCATGCGCAGATGGCCGACGGTCTGGGTCGAGGACGGCCCGCCGTCCACGAACAGCTTTGCCTTGTGGCGGCCGTCGGATCGTAAGTGAGTGGTGACGATGCCGCGATCGGTCGCGGCATTGCCGGGCTGCTCCTGCGCCTCCAGCACCACGGCGCCGGCGCCGTCGCCGAACAGCACACAGGTGCCGCGATCGTTCCAGTCGAGGATGCGCGAGAAGGTCTCCGCGCCGATCACCAGCGCGCGCTTGTAGGCCCCGGTGCGCAGGAAATTGTCGGCGGTGGCGAGCGCGAACACGAAGCCCGAGCACACTGCCTGCAGATCGAAGGCCGCGCCATGATTGATGCCGAGGCCGTGCTGCACGGCGACGGCGGTCGCGGGGAAGGTGTTGTCGGGCGTCGAGGTCGCCAGCACGATCAGCTCGATCGATTGCGCGTCAACGCCGGCATCGCGGAGCGCCGCCTGTGCCGCCTTGATGGCGAGGTGCGAGGTGAACTCGCCCTCGGCCGCGATGTGCCGCTCGCGAATGCCGGTGCGCTGCACGATCCACTCGTCGGAGGTATCGATGCGCGCCGCCAATTGGGCGTTGGTCACCACCTGCTCCGGCAGATAAGAGCCGCAGCCCAGCACGACCGAACGAATCTGAGTCACGAAACATCCTCCGGCGCGGGCTGCACGAATTTGAGTGCACCACCCTCGCGGTTGAGCATCTGATTGATCTTGTTCAGGAGATCGTAGTGAGCCATCTCATAGCCAACATCGATCGCATAGGCAAAGCCTTCGGCGTTGGTTCCGCCGTGGCTCTTGACCACCACCCCGTTCAGTCCCAGCAGCACGCCACCATTGGACTTGTTGGGGTCCATTTTGTCGCGCAGGGCCTGGAAGGCGCTGCGCGCGAAGAGGTAGCCGAGCTTGGACATCCAGCTCCGCTGCATCTCGTGACGAAGCAATTCCGCCATCTGCCGTGCGGTTCCCTCGGCCGCCTTCAGCGCGATGTTGCCGCTGAAGCCTTCGGTGACGATCACGTCGGCGAGCCCCTTGCCAATGCCGTCGCCCTCGACGAAACCGATATAGTCGAGCTCCGGCAGGTTCCGCGCCCGCAGGATCTCGCTGGCCTCGCGGATCTCCTCGTGGCCCTTGATCTCCTCGGCGCCGATATTGAGCAGCCCGACCGTGGGCCGGGTCTTGTTGAACAGCACGCTCGCCTTGGCCGCGCCCATCACCGCCATCGACACCAGATGGTGGGCATCGCCGCCGAGGGTGGCGCCGAGGTCGAGCACGACGGACTCCCCGCGCAGGGTCGGCCAGATCGCCGAGATCGCCGGCCGGTCGATGCCCGGCAGGGTGCGCAGATGGAAGCGCGCCATCGCCATCAGCGCGCCGGTGTTGCCGGCGGAGATCGCGACGTCCGCCTCGCCCTTCTTGACCGCGTCGATCGCGAGCCACATCGAGGAGGTCTTGCGGCCGCGCCGCAGCGCCTGGCTCGGCTTGTCCTTCATGCTGACGGCGACGTCGGTATGGACGATCTTGGAGGCGGCCTTCAGCTTCGGGTGCTGGTCGAGCTCGGGCTCGATCCTGGCGCGGTCGCCGACCAGCAGGAACTCGGTGTCGCGATGCCGGCCAAGCGAGATGGCGGCGCCCGGAATGACCACGGCGGGGCCGACATCGCCCCCCATGGCGTCCAGCGCGATGCGAACCTTGCTTGGCATGTAAGTCCTGGAAACCTGGTCTGGTGCGGTCTTGGGATCAGCGGGGCCGCAAAATGGGTACGCCACCGGTACGGCGGCCGGCCAAGCGCCACGCCGCACCCGGACCGGGGCGCGACAATAGCGTTTTGTACCCCCGAAACAACCTCTTGCCCCCAGCCTTTTGCATTCGGGGCAATCCGGCCGCCGGGCGCGGATTTCGCGAGAAATCCATTGAAATCAGACAGATAAACAGCTGTCTCAAACCATCAGGGCAAATGGCTCGCGTCCCCTGGCAAGGCAGCCGCGAGCCAAAATGCCCCTCATTGGCCCTTCTTCTTGTCCTGCAATGCCTTCAGCACGGCGAAGGGATGGTCTTCGGGGCCGGGAGCGGTGACCTCCGCCTCGAACACGGCCCCCTCCTTGCGCGGATAGGGATCGATCGCCAGGAACAGGACGTCGGTGGCGAGCCGGCCGAGGTCGATGATGCCGCCCGTGATCGGCTCGGGCCGGTCGGCAACCTCGGGCGGCGCCTCGTCGTCCTGCCCCTCCTCGATCAGATCGGCCAGGCGGCGCGCCTCGGCCTCGGGGGCGAACATCAGGTCCACCTCCTCCTCGATCTCGCTCTCGATCGGATCCAGCGTGACGACGCAGGTCTGGCCGATCCGGCCACGAACCACGCCCGTGACCTGGACCCGCCCGCCGCTTTTCGGCACGACATCGAAGCTGGCATGGGCGGACAGGATCTCGCGCAAGCCCGCGACCTCCGCCATCGCCTGCCGCTCGGCCACTGAGGCCTCGAGCTCGCGATGCAACCCGCCGTCCGGGATTTGCGCAACGATGACGGGCGCCCGCCAGGGATCGCGCTCGGTATCTGGTCGGCTCATGGCGTGACATCCTCTGACGGCGCCCGGGGAAACTTGAAGGACGCGCGCAGCAGCGCGGCCTCGTCGGTCCGGCCAAGATCGGCCTCGCTGGCCCTCGCATAGGCCGCGAGCCGCTCCGCCTGGTCGAAGCCGGTCCCATTCAAGATATTCTTGCAGATCGCCGCTGCCAGCGCCTCGCCGCCGGCTTCCATCGCCTGGTCGTAGGCCTGGACGCGGCCGTAGAATGCCTCGCCGAAGGCCCGCATCCGCTTCGGCACGGTCTGGTCGCCCACCCCCATCTCGCGCAGATTGTCGTCCATGTCCTCGCAGAAGCGGTCGAACAGCGCCTGCGACAGCTCCGCGGCGCCCTGAACCGCGCGCAGACGGCGCAGCAGCAGCCAGAGATGCAGCAGCAACAGGTCGAAACGCCCGTTAACCGTATCGGGCACACCCAAGACCCGGTAAAACAGGGGTTCTCGCGCCTGCGTCACGATCATGCCATAGATGGCCTCAATGGTGCCAGGCGGGGTTCGCCGGGGTTTCCTGAAGTGATTGAACGGCCAAAGCATTGTGGTTTCCGCAAGCGGGCGCGCGCGAGTTGCATTCAGACGCCCAGCCCGGTACTTCAGCGCCTCGCGCGACGCAAGGGGACGGAATCAGTTCCGCTATGACGACAACGAACCAGATCAGCCTGCGCGCGGACATGCGGCGCGGCCTTCATGCCTGTTGGCGCGGCCTGCGCATGCTCGCGGCCACCGCCGTGATCGGCGTGGCCCTTGCAGCTTGCACCGGCGAGCAGTTCCAGAAAGGCTACATCCTGCCGCCCGGCGCGCTCGAGCAGATTCCGATCGGCGCGAGCCAGGATCAGGTGCTGATCGTGATGGGCACGCCTTCGACGGTCGCGACCCTCGACGGTGAAGTGTTCTACTACATCTCGCAGCGCTCGGAGCGCCCGGTCGCCTTCATGAACCAGAAGGTGGTCGATCAGCGTGTCATCGCAGTCTATTTCGACAAGACCCGGCGCGTGCGCCGGCTTGCGAATTACGGTCTCCAGGACGGCAAGATCTTCGACTTCATCAGCCGCACCACGCCGACGTCGGGTCAGGAGATGAGCTACCTTACCCCGCTGTTCAAGCTGCTCAGCTTCAACTGAGGCCGTCGAAGGATTCGATCGAAGCGGCTTGTCGCTTCGCGTCGAAAATGCGCGTCGAACGAGGCTCCTGAAGCCGCTTAATTCCATCGCAAGGTATATGGGCTTACGCCTGCGTCGTCGTGCCGCTCTCTGCGCGGCACTTGTCGTCGCGCGCGACTTGCGGTCGCACGTGCCGTTCCCTACGGTTCCCGCAAAGCAAAAAGCAGGAGTGGATTCGTGCATAAGCCTTTGTTGTCCCGCCGTCGTGTGCTCGCCGGTGCTGCCGGCCTTTCGGCCGCAGCGATTCTACCGCGATCGAGCCTTGCCGACTGGAAGCCCACTGAAAACGTTCGTCTCATCGTGCCGGCCGCGGCCGGCGGCTCGACGGACGTGATGGGCCGCCTCCTGGCCGCGCATCTGCAAACCGCCTGGGGTCAGTCGACTGTGGTGGAAAACCGCTCCGGCGGCGGCGGCACGATCGGCACCGCCGAGGCCGTGCGCGCCAAGCCGGATGGTCACACCATCCTGGTCGGCAACCCCGGCCCGAACGCGATCGCCTACAGCATCTTCAAGAACCTCAGCTACAAGCCGGACCAGCTTCAGCCGGTCTCGAACATGATCCGGATTCCGAACATCGTCTCGGCGCATCCGAAGACCGGCATCAAAACGATTCCCGAGCTGATCGCGTATCTGAAGGCCAATCCGGACAAGCTCAGCTACGCCTCCTCCGGCGTCGGCCAGAGCCCCCACCTCACCGGCGCCTGGTTTCTCCAGCTCACCGGCCTGAAGATGACGCACATCCCGTTCCGCGGCGCCGGCCCCGCGCTCCAGGCCGCCCTTGCCGGCGACATCCAGATCCTGTTCGACAATCTCTATCCGACCCTGCCTCAGGTGCAGAGCGGCACGCTCAACGGTCTCTGCGTCACCACGCCCGAGCGCAGCGACCTCGCCAAAGACCTGCCGACCATGCGCGAGAGCGCGCCGGAGCTGGCGAATTTCGACGTGTCCTCCTGGTTCGCGGTCTTCCTGCCGAAGGGCGCTTCGCCCGAGGTGCTGGGCGCGCTCAATCTCCAGGTCAAGGCGATGCTGGAGCGCGAGGACGTCAAGAAGCAGATCGCCGCCATGGGCGCCCGCGCCGACTACGGCACGCCCGAGCAGTTCGCCGCCTTCGTGGACGCCGAGACGAAGAAGTTCGCCGGCATCATCCAGAAGGAAGGCCTGCAGATGGACGTGCAGTAGGTCTCTCTCACGTCATTGCGAGAGAAGCGAAGCAATCCAGGCTGTCTCTGCGGAACGATGCTGGATTGCTTCGTCGCAAGAGCTCCTCGCAATGACGTCGGGAGAGCGCCGCCTCGCCAAATCAAAAACCCCGCGGCTCACGCCGCGGGGTTTTCTCTTGTCGCGTCAGCGCCGCTCAGTGCGCCAGGATCGCCAGCAGCAGCAGGGCCACGATATTGGTGATCTTGATCATCGGGTTCACCGCAGGTCCCGCCGTGTCCTTGTAGGGATCGCCGACGGTATCGCCGGTCACCGCGGACTTATGGGCATCAGAGCCCTTGCCGCCGAAATGACCGTCCTCGATGTACTTCTTGGCGTTGTCCCAGGCGCCGCCGCCCGAGGTCATGGAGATCGCGACGAACAGGCCCGTCACGATGACGCCGAGCAGCATGGCGCCGACGGCCGAGAATGCCGCCGACTTGCCGGCCGCGCCGCCGCCCGCGATCGCATAGATCAGGAAGTAGACGACGATCGGCGACAGCACCGGCAGCAGCGAGGGGATGATCATCTCCTTGATTGCCGCGCGCGTGAGCAAGTCGACCGCCTTGCCGTAATCAGGCTTGTCGGTGCCCTGCATGATGCCCGGCTTCTCGCGGAATTGGCGACGGACCTCCTCGACGATCGCACCGGCCGCACGGCCGACCGCGGTCATGCCCATCGCGCCGAACAGGTACGGCAACAGACCGCCGAACAGCAGGCCCACCACGACGTAGGGATTGTTCAGTGAGAAGTCCGGATTGACGCCGGCGAAGTAGGGATGCTGCGCGGAGCGGGCCACGAAGAACTTGAGGTCCTCGTTGTAGGCCGCGAACAGCACCAGGGCGCCGAGACCAGCGGAGCCGATCGCGTAGCCTTTGGTGACCGCCTTGGTGGTGTTGCCGACCGCGTCGAGCGCGTCGGTCGACTTGCGCACCTCCTTCGGCAGTCCCGCCATTTCGGCAATACCGCCGGCATTGTCGGTGACGGGGCCGAAGGCGTCGAGGGCGACGATCATGCCGGCCAGCGCCAGCATGGTGGCGGTCGCGATCGCGATGCCGAACAGCCCGGCGAGGCTGTAGGTGACCAGGATGCCGGCGATGATGACGATCGCAGGCAATGCGGTCGCTTCCATCGAGATGGCGAGGCCCTGGATCACGTTGGTGCCGTGGCCGGTGACCGAGGACTGGGCGATCGACTTCACCGGACGATAGTCGGTCCCGGTGTAGTATTCGGTGATCCAGATGATCAGGGCGGTGACGACGAGACCGACCACGCCGCACTCGAACAGCGCCAGGCCGGTGTAGTTGACGCCCTCGAGTTTGCCGAAGCCGATCAGGTAGTAGATCACCAGGGCGATGCCGATCAGCGACAGGATGCCCGTTGCGATCAGGCCCTTGTAGAGCGCGCCCATGATCGACTGGCTCGGCCCGAGCTTGACGAAGAAGGTGCCGATGATCGAGGTGATGATGCAGATGCCGCCGATCGCGAGCGGCAGCGTCATCATGTTGGCGAGGATCGGCGTCTTGGCGAAGAAGATCGCCGCCAGGACCATGGTGGCGACCGCGGTCACCGCATAGGTCTCGAACAGGTCGGCGGCCATGCCGGCGCAGTCGCCGACGTTGTCGCCGACGTTGTCGGCGATGGTCGCAGGGTTGCGCGGGTCATCCTCGGGAATGCCGGCCTCGACCTTGCCGACAAGGTCGCCGCCGACGTCCGCACCCTTGGTGAAGATGCCGCCGCCGAGACGGGCGAAGATCGAGATCAGCGAGGCGCCGAAGCCGAGCGCCACCAGGGCGTCGACGACGACGCGGCTATCCGGCGCGAGCTTCAGCGAATGGACCAGGAAGCCGAAATAGAGCGTCACGCCGAGCAGCGCCAGACCCGCCACCAGAAGGCCGGTGATGGCGCCCGCCTTGAAGGCGAGCTCCAGGCCGCCGGCCAGCGACGTCGTCGCGGCCTGGGCGGTGCGCACATTGGCGCGGACCGAGACGTTCATGCCGATGAAGCCCGCAGCGCCGGACAGGATCGCGCCGATGGCGAAACCGATCGCGACATAGAGCCCGAGGAAATAGGCAAGCAGCACGAAGATGACGATGCCGACGATACCGATCGTGGTGTATTGCCGCCGGAGATAGGCTTGTGCGCCTTCGCGCACCGCCCCTGCGATCTCCTGCATGCGCGGCGACCCCGCATCCGCGCCCAAGACCGAAGACGTCGCCCAAATCGCGTAGGCGACGGAAAGCGCTCCGCAGAGCACTATCAACCATAATGCTGTCATGTGATGTTTGCCTCAGATCCTTGATGTACCCCCGGCGCCTTTTGTTGTCCGTCGTGCGGTGAAGCGCCTTGATTTTGAACAAAGCCGCCCCCTT
The DNA here is from genome assembly GCF_020193935.1 of Bradyrhizobium sp. NBAIM08. Lineage (NCBI taxonomy): Bacteria > Pseudomonadati > Pseudomonadota > Alphaproteobacteria > Hyphomicrobiales > Nitrobacteraceae > Bradyrhizobium > Bradyrhizobium sp. NBAIM08. The sequence goes on from NZ_JADYVR010000001.1 coordinate 361,815, forward strand.
GCCCTTAAGGGACGGCTCCAGTCGGCCGCGAGCTTGCCAAAATCACATTGAGGGTGCAACGCCGGATCAGCCCGAAAAGGCCGATCTTGGCAGGTATTTAGGACCAAGCGCTGAGAACTCAGATGCCGGTTTGGAGCAATTCCTAGAAGTGGCTGTAGGACAGCCGCGTCAAAAGCAGATCCTGGCCCTGCCCGTCCAGGAAGCGCAGCGGCTTCTGCCCCTCCGTGATGGTACCGATTGCAGTCACGGCAACGCCGAGGGACTGCCCCGCGGCAATCAGCGTCTCGCATTGTGCCGGCGGAACGGTGCAGAGCACCTCGTAGTCGTCGCCCCCGGCAAGCAGCGTCTCGACAGACGCGACGTTGCGGGCGCGAAGGCTGGCTGCCGCGGCAGAGAGTGGCAGGCTCGTCACGTCGACCGAGGCCGAGACCCCGGAGGCGGCGCAGAGCTTGGTCAGATCGCCGGCGAGCCCGTCGGAGACGTCCATCGCCGCGGTGGCATGATCGCGCAGGGCCGGCGCCAGCACGTTGCGTGGCTGCGGCACCCGATAGCGCGAGACCAGAAAATCCCGTGCCGCGGGATCGGAGGTCAGCGCGCTGGCGGCAGCCCCGCCTTTGAGCACGTCGAGGCCGAGCGCGGCATCGCCGATCGTGCCCGTGACCAGGACGCGGTCGCCCGGCCTTGCGCCGGTGCGGCCGATCATCCGCCCCTGAGGCACACGGCCGAAGGCGGTGATCGAGATCATCTGCGGGCCCGGCGTCGACACCGTGTCGCCACCGAGCAGAGGACAAGCGAAGGTCTTCGCATCCTCGCCCAGCGCGTCCGCAAAGGGACGCAGCCAGGCATCCTCCTTGCTGCGCAGCGCCAGCGTCAGCACGAAGCCTGCCGGCGTCGCTCCTTTCGCCGCGAGATCGGACAGGTTCACCCGCAGCGCCTTGCGCGCTATGTTGTCAAGCGGATCGCCGGCAAGATAATGCACGCCCTCCACCACCGCGTCGGTGGTGACGACGATGTCCTCGCCGGACGAGGACAGCACCGCCGCGTCGTCGACCAACCCGAACGCGCCGGGATCGGTCGCCAGCGGTTTGAAATAGCGCGCGATGAGGGAGTCTTCGCCGGAGGGATTTTGTGTGGTTTCCATCGGCGTCAGCCCCATCCACCGCTGTCATCGCCCGGCTTGACCGGGCGATCCAGTATTCGAGAGACAGTCGTGTTAGCCCGATAGGCCGCGGCGTACTGGATCACCCGCCTTCGCGGGTGATGACGACGGAGAATGGGGCAGTCGTCTCGCATCACTTCACCGCCCTCGCGGGAAACTACCCCCGCCCGAACTCGTCGCCGCGAAACTGGCGGCCGATCTGGTCGAGCACGGCGTTGACCATGCCGGTTTCCTCGCGGTCGACGAAAGCATTGGCGACGTCGACATATTCGGAGACCACCACCCGGCCCGGCACGTCCTTGCGATGCTGGAGCTCATAGGCTCCTGCCCGCAGCACTGCCCGCAGGATCGCCTCGATCCGCTTGAGCGGCCAGCCCTTCGACAGCGCCTCGTCGATCAGAGGATCGAGCTTCTTCTGGTCGCGGACGACGCCGGAGACGACGTCGCGGAAAAAGGCGGCTTCCGCCGGCAGATACGTCTCGCCCTCGACCTCGTTGCCGAGCCAATGGCTTTCGAATTCGGCAAAGATGTCGTTGATGCCCGCACCGGCGATGTCCATCTGGTACAGTGCCTGCACGGCTGCGAGCCGTGCCGCACCGCGCCGGTTCGCCTTCTTCTCGACAACGCCGGTCGGCTTCTTGGTGTTATCGGCCATGGCTTCAGGCCCGCGCCAGGCGGCGTTTAATGCGCAGCATCGCAAGCGCGGCGCGCGCGGCATCGCCGCCCTTGTTGAGCTCGCTGGCACGCGCCCGCGCCCAGGCCTGCGCCTCGGTGTTGACGGTGAGGATGCCGTTGCCGAGCGGCAGCTTCCGCGCCACGGCGAGGTCCATCAGCGCGCGCGAGGATTCCTGCGAGACGATCTCGAAATGAATGGTGTCGCCGCGGATCACGCAGCCGAGCGCGATCACCGCATCATAGGGCCTGCCGTTCGCCGCCGCGGCATCGACCGCGATGGCGACTGCCGCGGGGATCTCCAGCGCACCGGGAACCGTAATGACGTCGTGGGTCAGGCCGGCCGCCTTCAGCTCGGCCACCGCGCCGTCCAGCAGCGCATCCTGGAGATCGTCATAGAACCGCGCCTCGACAATCAGCGCGCGCGCGCCGGAAATGTCGGTCTGGTCCTTCAGGGGTGCGCGCCGCGCGTCTGCCATCGTTCAATCCGTTTCGAAAGGGGTCGGCGCTATGTAGTCGCCGGAAGCATGTAAGCCAAGTTCTAAGAGACCGTCATTTCCGTCAGCCGCGCCGCGTAGCGGGCCATCAGGTCGACCTCGATATTAACCTCATCCCCCGCCTTCCAGCTGCCGATCGTCGTAACATCAAGCGTGTGCGGAATGATCAGCACCGAAAAGGTCACGTCTGCAACCGTATTGATCGTCAGCGAGACGCCGTCGAGCGTGATCGAGCCCTTGGTGGCGATGAACCGTGCCAGCTCCCGCGTCGTCGAGAGCACGAACCGCGCCATATCCGGCAAGTCCTCCCGGCTGACAATGGTTGCAATGCCATCGGCGTGGCCGGCGACGATATGGCCGCCGAGCTCATCGCCGATCTTCAGCGCGCGCTCGAGGTTGAGCCTGGTGCCGACCTTCCAGTGCTTGGCCGTCGTCAGCGCCAGCGTCTCGGCCGCGGTGTCAACGTCGAACCAGGTCCTTTGCTTGGAGTCCCTGCCATCCGCAACGCCCGAGGCAACCACGGTCAGGCACACACCGTTGCAGGCGATCGAGGCGCCGTCCGCAATCGTGCTCTGATCGTAGCGGCAGGCGATCCGCAGCCGGTGCAGCTGCCCCGGCGCCGTTGGCGTGAAGCTGACGATCTCGCCGATATCGGTGACAATGCCGGTGAACATTACGCGCGCTCGTAGATGGTGAGGTTATCCTTGCCGCAGGTCTCGCTAGCATGAACCTTGTAGGCCGGCGACTGCGTGATTTTCGACAGGGGCAATGCATCGAGCGCATCGACGCCGCCTTCGCCGACCGCTTCCGCTCCGCGGAACAGCCAGACCTCGTCGACGAGATCGGCCGCGACAAACGATGCCGCAACGCGGCTGCCGCCCTCGACCATCAGCCGTGTGATGCCCTTGTCCGCCAGCGCATGCAGCACGGCCGAAAGATCGAGCCCGGATGCACTCCCCGGAGGCATGCGCATGATTTGCGCACCGGCCGCGCCAAGGCGCGTCGCGGCGGCCGCTTCCGCAAGCTCAGACGCGATCACCCAAAGCGGCGTCTCGCGCGCGGACCGAACCAGCTGGCTCGATGCGGGAATGCGCAGGCTCCGGTCGAGCACCACACGCACCGGCGAGCGCGCCGCCATGCCCGGCAGGCGGCAGTTGAGCTGCGGATCATCCGCCAGCACCGTGCCGATGCCGACCAGGATGGCATCGCTTTGCGCGCGGAGCAGATGCACGCGGTTGCGTGCCGCCTCCCCCGTGATCGCAAGGGGCTTGCCGCCGGCCGCACCGATCTTGCCGTCAGGCGAGACCGCGAGCTTCAGGATCACATGAGGACGCTGGTCCCGGATGCGGCGGAAATGGCCGGCATGGTCGAACGCGGCCTCCGCCGCGCACAGACCGACGTCCACATTGATGCCGGCGGCGCGCAGGCGCGCATGGCCCTGGCCCGCAACTTCCGGATTGGGGTCCTCGATCGCCGCCACCACGCGCTTGATGCCGGCGGCGATCACAGCATCGGCGCAAGGCGGCGACTTGCCGAAATGAGAGCACGGCTCCAGCGTGACGTAGAGCGTGGCACCCCGCGCTGCTTCGCCCGCCCGCCGCAACGCCTCGGGCTCACCGTGCGGACGTCCGCCTGCTTGCGTCCAGCCGCGGCCGACGATGACGCCGTCCTTGACGATGACGGCGCCCACGGCCGGATTGGGCCAGGTCCGGCCCTGCCCGCGCCGACCGAGCGCAAGCGCCAGCTCCATGAAACGGCGATCAGCATCCTTGGCCTCGCGGGCCTTCTGCGCGAACTGGTCTTCCAGAATGCGGAAGATCATTTGCGGATCGCGGCGAGCCGCGCTTCCTCCTCGCCGGAGAGCTCGCCGAGCACGTCGGCGAAATCCTTGGCCTCGCGGAAATTGCGGTAGACCGAGGCAAAGCGCACATAGGCGACGTCGTCGAGCGTGCGCAGATGCTCCATCACGGTCTCGCCGATCACCTCCGAGGAGATCTCGGCCTCGCCTCCGGTCTCGAGCTCGCGCACGATGGTGGAGACCATCTTCTCGACGCGCTCCGGCTCGACCTGCCGCTTGCGAAGTGAGATCTGCACCGAGCGCATCAGCTTGTCGCGATCGAACGGCACGCGGCGGCCGTTGCGTTTGATCACCGTGAGCTCGCGCAGCTGTACGCGCTCGAAGGTGGTGAAGCGGAAATTGCAGGCGACGCACACGCGCCGCCTGCGGATCACGGACGAGTCCTCGGTCGGACGCGAGTCCTTTACCTGCGTATCGAGACTGTTGCAGTTCGGGCAGCGCATCCGTGTGACCTTTATTTTCGCATGATCTCTTCGGAAAATCGGTATCCACTTTTCCGGATCATGCGGCGCCTTTACTGGTAGATCGGGAACCGGTCGGTGAGCGCCTTGACCCGTTCCTTGATCGCAGCCTCCACCAGCGGCGCCTTGCCGTCGGAGGATTGCGCGATCGCATTGAGGACCTCGGCGATCATGCCGCCGACCTGCTGGAATTCGGCCACGCCGAAGCCGCGGCTGGTCGCAGCCGGCGTGCCGAGCCGAATGCCCGAGGTCACAAAGGGCGATTCCGGGTCGAACGGAATGCCGTTCTTGTTGCAGGTGATGGCGGCGCGAACCAGCGCCTTCTCCGAGACGTTGCCCTTCAGGCCCTTCGGCCGGAGATCGACCAGCATCAGATGATTGTCGGTGCCGCCGGAGACGATATCGAGACCATGGCCCTTCAACGTCTCGGCCAAGGCCTTGGCGTTCTCGACGATGTTCTTGGCGTAGACCTTGAAATCCGGACGCAGCGCCTCGCCGAAGGCGACCGCCTTGGCTGCAATCACGTGCATCAAAGGACCGCCCTGCAGGCCCGGGAAGATCGCCGAGTTGAGCTTCTTGGTCAGCGTCTCGTCATTCCACAGCATCAGGCCGCCGCGCGGACCACGCAGCGACTTGTGCGTCGTGGTGGTGGTGACGTGCGCATACGGCACCGGGGAAGCATGCACGCCGCCGGCGACGAGCCCAGCGAAATGCGCCATGTCGACCAGCAGGTAAGCGCCGACGCTGTCGGCGATCTCGCGGAAACGCTTGAAGTCCCAGGCGCGCGAATAGGCCGAGCCGCCGGCGATGATCAGCTTCGGCTTGACCTCTTCGGCCTGCTTGGCCACCGCATCCATGTCGATGATCTGGTCCTCGCGGCGGACGGTGTAATGCGCGGCCTTGAACCACTTGCCGCTCATGTTCACGGGCGAGCCATGGGTGAGATGGCCGCCGGCGGCGAGATCGAGACCCATGAAGGTGTCGCCCGGCTGCAGCAGCGCCAGGAACACCGCCTGGTTCATTTGGCTGCCGGAGTTCGGCTGCACGTTGGCAAAACTGGCGCCGAACAGCTTCTTGGCACGATCGATCGCAAGGTTCTCGGCGACGTCGACCCACTCACAACCGCCGTAATAGCGCGCGCCCGGATAACCTTCCGCGTATTTGTTGGTCATGACCGAACCCTGCGCTTCCAGCACGGCCCGGCTGACGATGTTCTCGGAGGCGATCAGTTCGACCTCGTGGCGCTGCCGACCGAGCTCACCCTTGATGGCGGCAGCGATTTCCGGATCGGCCTGCTCGAGCGAGGCGGTGAAAAACGAATCGGGCGCGGAGGCGGACTTGGGTGCGGTCATCTTGCGAATATCTCCACCGCCGCAGCCTTTTGGCGGGCTACGGGCGGGTCTGGTGTGGCGGTCGGAAGCACGCGCGATCTACCACATCGGCCGACCGCGGCCAAGCATTTGCGGGTCGGGCCTGATATTTATGCAAGATATGGTGGGATTGGAGGTTTTCAGCCCGGGAGCGGTCTTGCGAGATCCGCTCCCCGTCAATATCCGGGTGGGGCCGCTTTGGGCCTTATTTCTTGCCAGCTGCCGCCGGGGCAGCCGGCGTCGTTTTACAGCCCGGTATACCCCGCCTTCACGGGGTCGACGCTGCCGTCGAGCTGGCGCAGATAGGTCAGGCCGCAGACCGTCAACCTATGGGTGTCGGTCTCGCCGGCTTCCATCAGGATGTTGAGGTAGTTCGTGACCTTTTCACGCGCCTCGGCGCTGGCCGCCGCGGTGCGGTTGGCGAGCAGGTCGTAGGTCTGCATGATGCGGTCGATGGCAGCTTCCATGGCATCCTCTGGTTGGTCGGGATCTTGGGGGTTTTGATCAGGCAACCGCTCTGGCCTCGGTCTGCGCCTGGAACCGGGCGATCGCCCTGTTGGCCAGCCTGATCTTGTTGAATTCGCCCTGCTGGAGCAGCTTGACGATCAGGTGAAGCAGGCGGTCGTCGGTGACGAGAGTGTCCGGGATTGCGCCGGAGCGGCGAAGGTAGTTCGCGGCGATGGCGTAGGCCTCGCTGACGAGTTCCACGTTCATCACCCGAAGCCCGCGCTCGACCAGCATCGCCGTTTCTCCGATCCGAAGAAGATAAGCGCCGAGCCCGGAACTGGTTCCTGGCTGCCGGGGGATTTTTTCGCAGGTGCAAAAAAATATCAACGCACCGGTCCGGGGCAACTCCGGACCAGCGCGCTTGGGGAAGTCAGGCACGTTCGGGAGGGCTGCCGGTCTTGTTGCGGGCCGGCTTCGCCCAGATCCCTTTAGAACTCAGAGGCGATAGAGGATCTGGTCGGTCCAGAACCGCTCCAGGCGGTGCAGCGACTTGTTGAGGGTCGCAAACTCGTCGCCGGAGATGCCGCCGACCTGCTCCACCGTCTTGACGTGCTTCTGGTAGAGCGCATCGACGATGCGGCGGACTTCCTGGCCCTGCGGGGTCAGGCGGATGCGCACCGAGCGGCGATCGACGCGCGAGCGCTGATGATCGAGGAAGCCGAGCTCGACGAGCTTCTTCAGATTGTAGGAGACGTTGGAGCCGAGATAGTAACCGCGCGTGCGCAATTCGCCCGCGGTCAGCTCCTTGTCGCCGATGTTGTAGAGCAAGAGCGCCTGGACCGAGTTGATGTCCGCGCGGCCGCGGCGATCGAATTCGTCCTTGATCACGTCGAGGAGCCGGCGATGCAGCCGCTCCACCAGAGTCAAAGCTTCCAGATAGAGCGACTGCACCGAACCCTGCTGGCCGGAGACGCGCTCTGCGGTATCTGCCGCAGTTGCGACGGCTTTCATCATGACACTTCCCCTGTTGTCGTTTTTATCGACACTTATTCGACGAAACTTGTGTCCCGTCTGATAGGTGCAACTTAAGAGGGGCGTTTGAAGATCGGCTTAAATAAGAGAATAAAGAGATCATGAATTTAAGACAGTGAATTGCGCATTAAGCCTGTGCCACAAGTACTTTTTGAAAGCCTCTGTTGACCTTCGCAAGGTCCTGTTCACCCTCCGTCCGCCGCTGTTGTCGCATTCCAGAACAGCCCCGCCCCGTTTCGAAACGCACGCGTAAGAGCTGTGGCGGAACCGGCTGGTCAATGAAAACTTACCGCGAATTTTAGGCAACCAGCGGTCAACCAAACGCAACATTCTCCTGTCCCGGACAAGCGCAGCAAGCGGCGCGCAGACCCGGGATCCCAGAAGCCAAAAGCGAGATATCGGAAAGATGGGCCCCGGCTCTGCAACGCATCACGCCGCAAACTTCGGCGTGCTGCATTGCGTCCGGGGCACGAGAGCGTGAGCGTGAATCTCTGCGCGCTACGGCGGCCGCTCGCGCGCGGCCATCCAGGCGAGCGCAAGATAAGCGGCAAGCATGAAGACCTCGACGCCGACCACGACGAGGCTGCCGCCGTAGATTCCCGGGAACATCAGCTCGATCACGGCCATCGACACCACGGTCGTCAGCCACACCACCGCGCCCCAGGGCGTCGCCAGCCAGAGGCCGACGGCGGCGACGAGCTCGATCACCGCGAAGTAGACCGTCGCGGCCTGCCAGGCCATCGACTGGTTCTCGAACGCCTCGTCCTCGCCGCCGACGAAGCCCGTGACCTGCGCCCAGTGATAGAGGCCTTTCAGGATCGAGAGCAGCGCCATCACCCGCAGGAACAGCACCAGCCGTCGGGTCCAGACATTGTCGTCGGACTCCGAGCGCTCCGAGGAGATCGCCGCCACTGAGAGCGCGCTCTCTCGGGCAGTGTCACGGGCAGCGTCCCTGGCATTGGCGCCGCCTTGGGCCGCATCGCGGGTGGAGATCTCGGACATGGCCCCTTCTGGCTGCTTCGGCCCGCAAAATCAATCGGCTGCCCAAGTCAGGTTCAGATCTGCCTTGCGGCAGGTCAAGCCGCGGTGACGGGAACCATGCGAGCTGGTATAAGAATAATTCCAGCCGGAGGAAGAATGATGGCGATCAAATACGGACGTCCGATCGAATTGCGCGACGTTTCGCGCCGGGACAGCACGGCAGTGCCGCATGCCCTCGATCTGACCGTCCGTCCGCGCCGCAACCGCAAGGCCGAGTGGGCCCGGCGCATGGTGCGCGAGAACGTCCTCACCACCGACGACCTGATCTGGCCGCTGTTCCTGATCGACGGCACCAACAAGCGCGAGCAGGTCGCCTCGATGCCCGGCGTCGACCGCCTCAGCGTCGACCAGGCCGTGCGCGAGGCCGAGCGCGCGATGAAGCTGACCATCCCCTGCATCGCGCTGTTTCCCTACACCGATCCGTCCCTGCGCGACGAGGAAGGCTCGGAAGCCACCAACCCGAACAACCTGGTCTGCCAGGCCGTGCGCGCGATCAAGAAGGAGTTTCCGGAGATCGGTATCCTCTGCGACGTCGCGCTCGATCCCTTCACCAGCCACGGCCATGACGGCCTGATCTCCGACGGCAAGATCCTGAATGACGAGACGGTCGCAGTGCTGGTGCGTCAGGCCTTGGTGCAGGCCGAAGCCGGCTGCGACATCATCGCGCCCTCCGACATGATGGACGGCCGCGTCGCCGCGATCCGCGAGGGGCTGGACCGCGCCGGCCTGCTCGACGTGCAGATCATGGCCTATGCCGCGAAATACGCCTCCGCCTTCTATGGCCCGTTCCGCGACGCCATCGGCTCGGCCAAGACGCTCACCGGCGACAAGCGCACCTATCAGATGGATAGCGCCAACACCGATGAAGCGCTGCGCGAGGTCGAGCTCGACATCGCCGAGGGCGCCGACATGGTGATGGTGAAGCCCGGCATGCCCTATCTCGACGTGGTCCGCCGCGTGAAGGACACGTTTGCGATGCCGACCTTCGCCTATCAGGTCTCCGGCGAATACGCGATGATCGCCGCAGCCGCGAACAACGGCTGGCTCGACGGCGACCGTGCCATGATGGAAAGCCTGCTCGCCTTCAAACGCGCCGGCGCCGACGGTGTGCTGAGCTATTTTGCGCCGAAGGCGGCGGAGAAGCTGCGGGGCCAGACGTAAGCTGTCGTAGGGTGGGCCAAGCGAAGCGGGCCCACCGATTCATCCATCGTGTAAGTCGGCGGGCAATGGTGGGCACGGCGCAAGCGCGCCTTTGCCCACCCTACAGGACCGCCCGATCACCGCCCCCGAATCGCCGGAATATTTCGGCTTGCTGCCGCCCGCGCGCCCTTGGCACGGGCATGGCCTGTTCCCATGTCCTGCGAGGGGAGCTTCGCTGGGAGAACGGACCATGTCGTACAACTCGGGCAATTCAGGCGGCTGGCGCAATGACGGCGCCATGCAACCGCATGCCTACGACCCTGACCTGCATCCGGAACTGTTCCGGGGCGTCGCGACGCGGCGGGTGTTCGCCTTCCTGATCGACATGGTCGTGATCTCGGTGCCGGTGATCCTCGGCTACATCTTCATCGCCTTGTTCGGCGTGGTCACCCTCGGCATCGGCTGGGCGCTGTTCTGGATCGCCTGGCCGGCCTCCGTGATCTGGGCTATCGTCTATTACGGCGCCAGCATCGGCGGTGCGTCCTCCGCCACGGTCGGCATGCGCCTGATGGACCTGGAGCTGCGCACCTGGTACGGCGCGCCCGGCTACTTCGTGCTCGGCGCCACCCATGCCGTGCTGTTCTGGGTGACGGTCTCGTTCCTGTCGCCGTTCGTGGTGCTGGTCGGCCTGTTCAACGGCCGCCGTCGCCTGCTGCACGATTTCGTGCTGGGAACGGTCGTGATCAACAATTCGGTTCGCATACCCACTCCGCAGGCGGCGCGGACGTGGTGAGCTAATCGATTGACCGGGGGCTTTTGGAGCGCGATGCTGATGCCTGTTTCGGAGGCCCACGACGTCCCTTGACCCAGCACTCGCGCGACACCCCCCAGTTTTACCTCACGGCGCCCTCACCCTGCCCGTATTTGCCGGGCCGACATGAGCGCAAGGTGTTCACGCATCTGGTCGGGGACCGCGCCGGTGACCTCAACGACCTGCTCACCCATGGCGGTTTCCGCCGCAGCCAGTCGATCGCCTACCGTCCCGCCTGCGACCAGTGCCGGGCCTGCGTCTCGGTCCGGGTCATCGCCAACGAGTTCCGCCCCTCGCGCAACTTCCGCAAGGTGATGGCCCGTAACGCCGACATCATCGGCGAGCAGCGCAGCGCGGTGCCGACCTCCGAGCAATATTCGGTGTTCCGCGCCTATCTCGACGCCCGCCACCGCCACGGCGGGATGGCCGACATGACCGTGCTCGACTACGCTATGATGGTCGAGGACAGCCACGTCGAGACCCGCATCATCGAATACCGCAAGCGCGGCCCCGACAGCGGCATCACCGGCCGCGGCGAGGAGCTGATCGCAGTGGCGCTCACCGACGTTCTCAGCGACGGCCTGTCGATGGTCTATTCGTTCTTCGAGCCTGGCCAGGTCAGCCGCTCGATGGGCACCTTCATGATCCTCGACCATATCGCCCGTGCGCGACGGCAAGGGCTGCCTTACGTCTATCTCGGCTACTGGATCGAAGGCTCCAAGAAGATGGACTACAAGGCCCGCTTCCTGCCGCAGCAGCGCCTCGCCCCCTCAGGCTGGCTGCGCATCGACGCGCAGGGCGACACGGCGTCCGAGCCGCAGGATTAGTGAATGGCGAGTAGCGAATAGGAGAACGCCCCCACTCGCTACTCGCCATTCGCCACTCACCCAAAGAACGTATCTGCCAGCAACTTCAGATTCAAAATCACGATGATGCCCGCGACGATCCAGGCGACCGCGGCAACCGACATCGGGATCGCGAACTTGCCCATCTTGCGGCGGTCGGAGACGAAGCGGACCAGCGGAATCACCGCGAAAGGCAGCTGCATCGACAGCACGACCTGGCTGAACACCAGCAAATCCGCAGTGCCGCGCTCGCCGTAGATCGCGGTGACGATGATCACGGGAATGATGGCGATGCCGCGGGTCAAGAGGCGGCGCGCCCAGCTGGGCAGGCGCAGATCGAGAAAGCCCTCCATCACGATCTGGCCGGCGAGCGTCGCAGTGACCGTCGAGTTGAGGCCCGAGGCGAGCAGCGCCACCGCGAACAGCGTCGAGGCGATGCCGAGACCGAGCAGCGGCGACAGCAGCTCGAACGCCTGCTCAATCCCGGCCACGTCGGAATGGCCGCTCTTGTGGAAGGTCGCAGCAGCGACGACGAGGATCGCGGCGTTGATGAACAGCGCCAGCATCAGCGCGATGGTCGAGTCCGTCGTCGCCCATTTGATCGCTTCGCGCCGGCCGGTGTCGTTGCGTTCATAAGCGCGCGTCTGCACGATCGAGGAGTGCAGGTAGAGATTGTGCGGCATCACGGTGGCGCCGATGATGCCGATCGCGATGTAGAGCATGTCGGAATTGGTGAAGATCTCGCTCTTGGGCACGAAGCCCCGCAAGACCTCTGCCACCGGCGGAGCCGCCGCCGCGATCTGCACCGCGAAGCAAACGGCGATCACCACCAGCAGCGCGATGACGAAAGCCTCCAGGAAGCGGAAGCCCCGGTTCATCAGCAGCAGCAGCAGGAAGGCGTCGAGGGCTGCAATCAATGCGCCGCCAATCAGGGGAATGCCGAACAGCAGCTTCAGCGCGATCGCCGTGCCGATCACCTCGGCGAGATCGCAGGCGATGATGGCCGCCTCGCAGGCGAGCCAGAGCAGGAAGTTCACCACCCGGGGATAGGAGGCGCGGCAGGCCTGCGCGAGATCGCGGTCGGTGACGATGCCGAGCCGAGCCGCCAGCGACTGGAGCAGGATCGCCATCAAGTTCGAGATCAGGATGACGGAGAGCAGCGTGTAGCCGAACTTCGACCCGCCGGCGAGATCGGTCGCCCAATTGCCGGGGTCCATATAGCCGACCGAGACGAGGTAGCCCGGCCCGACGAAGGCCAGCAGCCGGCGCCACCAGCGGCCCGCGGCGGGAATGGCAACGGTGGAATTAACCTCAGCGAGGCTTTTGGTGGTGGGCGCATCAGCGCGCCAGCCGGCGAGGTCGGGAGTTATGTGGGGTGATCGGGCATCCATATCGGCAGAATACCCAAGTTCATTCTTATTGCAACTCATTTGCAACTGCATCTAGCGGCGGGCATTCCCGCCGCCGATCGCGGAAATCGCCTCTTGTCGGGAAGCGGGTGGGTTTGGTGGTCATCGGGGGCCAACATTGGCGCAAATTCGCCTCTACGGGATATGCGCCATGTCAACGCCGCCTCGCCTTCCTGACACTTTCAACCGCCTCGCCTGGTCCAATCTCGCAGCGCAGTCGGCCGAGCAGATCGCGCTCGCGGCAGCGCCCATCGTCGCCGTGCTGACGCTGGGGGTGGCCGAAGGCCAGACCGGCCTGCTGCAGACCGCGCTCACCCTGCCCTTCGTCCTGTTCGCCATCCCCGCCGGCGTGTTTGCAGACCGAATTTCCCGCCGCAGGCTGATGGCGAGCGCCGAGGCACTGCGGGCGGTGGCGCTCGCGGCCGTCGTGCTGCTGCTCACGCTGGGAGCCCTCAACCTGCCGCTGCTGGCCCTGCTCGGCTTCGCCGCCGTGTGCGGCACCGTCGTTTACAGCGTGGCAGCACCGGCGCTGGTGCCCTCGCTGGTGAGCTCCAACCTGTTGCCGGCGGCGAATGCGCGCATCGAGCTGGCGCGCACCATCGCCTTCGCCAGCGGGCCTGCACTCGGCGGTGCGCTGGTTGGGTGGTGGGGCGCGAGCCCGGCGTTCGGCTTTGCCGCGGCGCTCTCGGCCATCGCGGTCGTGCTGCTCTCCGGCATCTACGAGCCCGCACGTGCGCCGGCGCCCCGGCGGCATCCGCTCCAAGAGATCCGCGAGGGCGCGGCCTTCGTGTTTCACCATCCGCTGCTGCGGCCGGTCTTCATCACCCAGTTCATCTTCAACACCGGCTGGTTCCTGCAGATCGCGGTGTTCGTGCCCTACGCCGTGCGCCATCTCGGTCTGAGCGCCGCCGGTGTCGGCACGGTGCTGACGATGTACGGCGTCGGCATGGTGATCGGCGCGCTCCTCGCCACGCGCGTGATGAAGCGCATCGCCTTTGGCACCGTGGTGGGGCTCGGCCCCGTCACCGGCTTTGTCGCCGCCTTGGTGATGGCGCTGACGGTGCTGGTCCCCTCGCCCTGGCTCGCGGGCTTGAGCTTCTTCCTGCTCGGCGTCGGCCCGATCCTATGGGTGATCTCGACCACGACGCTGCGCCAGTCCGTGACGCCGCCGCGCCTGCTCGGCCGCGTCTCCGCCATCAACATCATGAGCTACGGCGCCCGCCCGCTCGGTTCAGTGCTGGGCGCGCTCGTCGGCGGCCTCTGGAGCGCGGAGGCATGCCTCTATCTCGCCGCGGCGTTATTCGGCGTGCAGGCGCTGGTGATCCTGCTGTCACCGGCAGTGGGACTGGACCGGCAGCCGGACATGGTGGGAGATGAGGTGGCGGCGCGGTGCTGACCACAAGTGCATTGCGAGGAGCGTAGCGACGACGCAATCCAAGGTCCCTTCGTTGAGGGACCCTCGATTGCTTCGCTGCGCTCGCAATGACGGCGTCGGTTGAGGCCGCGGAGACTAACCCGCCAGATAGCGCTCGTAGCTGCCCCTGACCGGCTCGCTCGCGTCGACTTCCGGATCGAGCGTGTAGAGATCCTGCGCGCGGCCGATGCCGCGCAGCGCGTAGCGGCCGGTGGAGACGAGGTAGCGGCGGCCGGCGGCATCTAGGCCCTTGTAGAATTCGGACGAGGCCAAGAGCTCGCGATCCACCGAGCGGCTCATCGAGGCGATGCGGCTGACCTCGTTGACGGTCGGGCCGACCACGGTGAAATCAAGCCGGTCCTCGCTGCCGATATTGCCGTAGAAGACCTCGCCGACATGCAGGCCGATATAGGCTGACGTGGTCGGACGGCCCTCCGCCGCCCGCCGTTCGTTCAGCGCAGCGACATTCTTGCGGAACAGGTGCTCGGCGCGGAGCGCGGCCCGCCGCGCATCCGCCATGTCCTCGCCCCAGAACATCGCGAGCACGCCGTCGCCGATCAGCTTCAGTACGTCGCCGCCGGCTTCGTGGATCGGATCGATCACGGCCTGCGCATAGTCGTTGAGGAACGGGATGATCTCGTCGGGACCGATGCTCTCGCTGATGCCAGTCGAGCCGCGCAGGTCCGAATACCAAAGCACGGCATTGATGCGCTCGGTGACGCCGCGCGAGATGCGCCCGCGCAGCACCTGCTCGGAGGCGTCGCGGCCGAGATAGACCCGGCCGAGCGTGCGCGCGATGTCGACCTGCTGCGCCGACTTGATCGCGAGCCCCAACACCGGAACCAGATCGCGCAGCGCTTCCAGCTCCAGTCCGGAGAACCCGCTCGCGCGGCGGGTGGTCCAGCAGGAATAGAGGCAATCCATCAGGCCGAGCGCCCCGTTCTCGCCGAAGCGGTGGACGAAGGCGAGATAGTGCTTGTGGCCCTTCTCGGCGAGCTCGCCGATCTGCGAGAAATCCATCGACGGCGCATCGGCGAGATCGATCACCATCTCGTCGTGGCCATTCTCGAGCATGTGGAAGAACACCGAGCGGCGCCAGCTCTTGGCGGCGTCGCCGTCGGCGGTCGAGCCGTATTCGAAGGCATCGCTCTCGTTGCTGGGACGATCGCTCCAGCGGAAGCCGCGGCCTTCATAGATCGGATGCAGCGTGTCGATGACGACGAGGCCACGCGACAGTTCCAGCCCCTCGGCGCAGCAACGCTCGCAGAAGCCGCGGAGCAGTTCAATTTCAGGCAGGCCCGTGAGCCCCTGGCCGGTCAGCCAGTTCATCAGCGTAAGGCGCGAGGTCAATTGCATGCGCCATTATGGCGTGCATTCGTGACGAGCGGAAGCGGGGTATCTGCATACAACCCAAAGGCTCCCCGCGGGCAGCAGGTCGAATATGCCGCAGACCCGGTTGACGCGCTCTCGCCGCGAGCTGCAAATGCGCCGATGACACGGCCGATCAGAAATACGGGGACATGACCCGGCACCAGCTCCCGATCATCCTGGCGCTCGGCACCACGCAGACCCTCGCCTGGGCCTCCAGCTATTATCTACCGGCGCTACTCGCCGATCCCATGGGACGCGAGCTCGGTGTCTCCTCCAACTGGATCTTCGGTGCGTTTTCGGCCGCGCTGGTGATCTCCGCAATGCTGGGACCGGGCATTGGACGGCAGATCGATCTCGTCGGCGGCCGTCAGGTGCTGTCGGCGTCCAACGTGACCATTGCCGCCGGCCTCGTGCTGCTTGGCATCTCGCAGTCGGTGATGGTGATGGCGATCGCCTGGCTGGTGCTTGGCATCGGCATGGCAATGGGGCTCTACGATGCCGCCTTCGCCGCTTTGGGGCGCATCTACGGCACCGAGGCGCGCAGGCCGATCACCGGCATCACGCTGATGGCGGGCTTCGCCTCCACCGTCGGCTGGCCGCTCACCGCCTGGGGCCTGTCGCATATCGGCTGGCGCGAAACCTGTTTTGCCTGGGCCGCCGCCAATATCCTGATCGGCCTGCCGCTCAATTTCTTCATGCTGCCGGTCATCAAGGGCGCCAAGCAGGCGGCAGCCGCGGCCGCGAAGCCGCATGTGCCGCTCGACCGCACCATGATGTTGCTGGCCTTCATCTTCGCGGCGGTCTGGACTGTCACCGGCGCGATGGCCGCGCATTTCCCGCGCATCCTGGAAACGATGGGGGCAACGCCAGCCGAGGCGATCGCGGCCGGCGCATTGATCGGGCCGGCGCAAGTTGGTGCCCGCATGCTGGAGGCCGGCTTCCTCAGCCGTTTCCATCCGCTGTGGTCGACGCGGCTCGCCAGCCTCACCCACCCGCTCGGCGCCGTGATCGTTGCGATTTTCGGTGGCGCTGCGGCGAGCGCGTTCGCGTTGTTCCACGGCTCCGGCAACGGCATTCTGACGATCGCCCGCGGCACCCTGCCGCTGTCGATCTTCGGCCCGAAGGATTTCGGCTATCGCCTCGGCATCATCGGCGCGCCGGCACGGATGGCGCAGGCGGTGGCGCCGCTCGCCTTTGGCCTGCTCATCGACCTCATGGGCGCCAAGGTGCTGATCGTCTCATCCGCGCTCAGCCTCTCGGCGCTGGCCGCGCTGTTCCTGATCCGCGCCGGCCGGCGGCCGGATTGACCAGACCTGAGCTTTCGCGCACAAGCGGGCCATGAGCGACGACGACAGCCCGCCCCGCACGTTTAACGGCCTCCTGCGCTGGGCGACCAGGCCGCCGCAGGCCTGGGGCGTTTATCTGCTCGCGATTCTCCTGGTCTGGCTGATCTCGTTCTATGCCGGCACGCTGAAACCGAAGAAGACGCCGGAGGCGAGCCCGCCGACAGCAACCGCGCCGAAGGGCTAAGCCACCTTCGACTCGCTGGTCGCAATCCCGATGCCGGCGAACACTGCGACCAGCCCCGCTAGAAGATTGGGCGTGATCGGCTCGCCGATCAGCAGCGCCGCCAACAGAGCGGCGGCGATCGGATTGACCGTCATCGTATTGGCGACCCTGGTCGGCGTCGCCCGCGCCAGCGCCATGACCCAGAGGATGAAGGCGAGCGCGCCGCCGCCGATGCCGAGATAAACGCCGGCAATCCATTGCGCCGCCGTGAAGTGCTCGAGCGCTGCAAAGCTGCCTTTCGCCAACCCCGCCAGCACCAGTACGACGGCGCCCACGCCCATGCCGACGGTGAGAAAACCGAGCGCGCTCGAGCGCTGCATCAGCGGTCGCGACAGCACGTTGTAGAACGCCATGCAGAACACCGCACCGGTCATGATCAACTCGCCGCGCCATGCGCCCGGTGGGCTTTGCGCGAGGCCAGCCGCCAGCGCCGCCGACACGCCGAGCACAGCGATACCCACGCCCGTCATCTTGCGCGCCGTCAATCGCTCCACGCCGAGGACTGCGCCCACCAACATGGTGTGCAGCGGCAGCGTCGCGAGCGCGAGACTGGCGCGGGCGGCCGTCGTGTAGGACAGCGCAATGTTGTAGAGGGTGAAGAACAAGCCGAAGAAGCAGATGCCGAGCAGCGCCACGGCGGGCCAGTCCGGCCGCTGCGGCCAGCGCACGCGGAGCAGAAACGCGCAAGGCAACAGGCAGAGAAAGCCGATCCCCCAACGCAGGGCCGCGAGCAGGACGGGATCGGCGCCGCCGATGAGGTAGCGGGTGACGGCCGCGGCAGTCCCGCCGAAGCTGCTCGAGACAAGCGCGATCGTAACTCCGCCCCACTCGCCCACGACCTTCTCCTGTCACGGAGCTTTCGCGGGCCCTAGCATGATGCTGTTGCCACCCTTGTGGCAGCGGCCTCAGGGAAAGGTCAGTCGGTAAAACTCCGGCGCCATCCTCTGGCTGTCGCGCTGGGCGGTTGTCGTGGTTGATCCAGAGCTGCGCCTTCTCCTTGGCGAGCGTGTCTGCGATCTTCTGCATCGAGGCCGGCGGCGGCCGGAAGCTTGCCCCGACCGGATGCCCTTCCAGCTGGCGCGCTCTTCGCCCACATCACGGCGGATAGAGATCGCCATCACCTCGCTTCTCGTCCGGAGGACTGGCTGGAGCATCGTGCACCGTCAACGGTCGCCGATCCGCAACCAATCGCGCCAGCTGCGGCGCGGCGGCACTGGTACCGATGAGCCGAAACACCACGCCGCTTCGATTGCCCCCGGCACGTACACCCTGCAGAGCATCTGACTCGTCGCAGAACAGCGCATAGTCGGGACCAACTCGCCGTGGGAGCGGCCCGGTTCGTGCGGGGCCCGCCGACGAATAAGGCGACTTGCGTTTCGGCGCCGACAGAATGTAGCCGCCGGCCACCTGCACACCCGCGACGCTGTCCGTACCGATCCCGTTGAGGGTGCCCAGGCGAGAAACAAGCGAGCCGGTCTTGTCAAATTCCCCACCGGCATACGTGCAGCCGGCCTCGGCCGCGCGGCCCGCCTCCCATCCGGCGTCGATGAAGTACGAACGCTTCGCACCCGTGCGCATGTTCATGTTCGGATCGGTACGTGCCACATAGGCATGAACCTCGCTCCCCAACTCGATGCCCTCCACCTTGATCTTCCAATTCCCATGCTCGGGCACCATGCCGGCTCCCGCGATGGTGGGCTCGACCGCAATCAGCCACACCCTATTGTCACCCCAGTCAACGGGGGCATACGCACCGGTATAGGGCGGAAGCGCCGGTGCAGCGGGCGGCGGGGGTGGGGGACCGGGAGGCGCTGGACCGGCAGTCGACGAGGAGCTACGACCGCCGGGCGAGGTGAGCGTAACAATGACATTGTCCGTGCAGTTCTTCTTCATCCAGACTTCGGCAAAGCAGAGCACGGTATTGTCGGGGGGAAGGCGCCACGTCCATTCGACATGGTCGGGCTCTGCCATGGTTTGCCTGACGAAATGGATGTGCCCATCGCTCAGATAGTTGTTGCCGGCAGGCAGGAAGACGTCGAGCTTTGGACTTACGGAAACGCCGTCATAGTGGGTGACAAGCTCCCTCAGCTTGCCCTCGAGCTCCGACGTGCCGTTGTGAGGTCCGGTTGTCGGCCCGTAGCTGACATTGATCACCACGTTCGTTGTGCCAGAATCGACAAATGACATGATGTAATCGACTGCATCGGCGACGTAACCCTTCAGCCAGACGCCGGTCGCGTCACGAAGGCAGCTCTCGGGAAACTGCACGAACACGATATCTGCTTCGCAAGCGGGATCGGTCAGGGGATCTCCGGGCTGCCAACTTGGCGGATCGCGGCGCGCGATGCGTGCCGAGAGCGGAATGCGTCCGGCGAGGACATCCATTACATGTGCACCATGCGAGGCCTGATGCTTGAGGGTCTTGAAACCTCCACGCGCGTAGCAGCCATCCTCGTCGATCGTGTTTGCCCTCTTGTGCAACTGGATCCAGTCGTTGAGCCCAACCACGCCGGATATGGAGTCTCGAAGGAACTCGAGGCCGTAATTGAAATCGAACGGCTTCTCGCCAAAGACGTCGGCACCTACCGGGATCGGGACTCGGCCTGCGTGCTCGTTCTGATCCCAGACACCGCGCACGCGTGTCCCGGATGCGACACCCGCGATCCTTTTGACAAACTGAGCGGCCGCGAACGGACAGCCATCGTCGATCACGCCGATGAGGAGAGGAGTCGGTGGTTGTTCGCTCGCGGACCTGTTGCGCTGCGCACCCTTTTGTATGGCCGTCGGCTTCAACGGGAGGGACAGCTCGACCCGGGATACGTTGTCGTCCCACGCCCGGAAACTGTCCTTCTCGACAGCCCTTATGTAAGCCCGCATGGTCAGATATCGCGAGTTCGGGCTGGTCAGCCCGAATTCGGCGCCGAAGTCACTAGGACTCATGGCTCTCACAAAATTATCGGCCAGCCCGGCGTGCTTAAGCTCCACGAACAGGAATAGCTTGGACTCCTGCTCGTCGAAAAAATCGAAGTTCTTAAATTCGCTCGCGATTGCGTACCGGAGGTACGGGTCGAAGCATCTCGGCAATTCCTCGGCCATGGAATGCTCTCCACTTCGGTTGCAGGGACGTGTTTCCTACGGAAATCTTGTCGAAACTTCGTAGTAGGCCTTGTCCCATAGTTCCTTCATCAGGAGGGACTGCGTAACAGTCCCTCCTGTGGTTTCCGAATAGAACTTGTTGGCATTGAGCGCCTGGTCAGCGTGGAAGGGATTGAAATCCGTGCGAGAGTTACTGTCGGCGTGGCTGGCGTTGAATTTGCGGCTCTTGGTTGCCGTGCTCCCGAGACAACGGCCGACGAAGTACTCGCCCAAGGCGATACCCAGCATCCGCCCTGCCATGCTGTCGACTGGAAAATGGACTCCGGCCACGACCCGATTGGTTGCGATTCGTGCGGCCTGCCGGTCGAGCTGCTCGACGATCTCCGGGAATCCGGATGTCGTCTTGTGCAGGCTCAATAGCCGTTTCAGCACGTAGGCTACCGCGTAAGCCTGCGTCGCATGTCCGCTCGGGAAACTTCCGTGTCCCGGCGTCGTGATCATCGGCTGAACCTGGGCGTTGTATTCCACGGGACGCGAGCACCCCAGCGCATGCTTGAAGCGCATTTCCACGTAAACGCAGAATTGCAGGACCATGTTGATGAGCTCGAATGTCCGCCTGGTCCTCTCGGGATGCAGGTAGACGATCGAGGACCAGAAGGCATACTGGGGATCGATCTGCGCTATGATTTCTGTGGCGCGTTCGTTGCGCAGCTCGGCCCAGCTCACGACCATCTCAATCTGGTCTTGAAACGTCGATTGGACCGGACGCCCTAACTCCGCAATCACGTATGCGGGCGAGCGAACCAGGAATGCGTTCGGATCGGCGCCCGACACCTGAAGGGTGATGCCCTGCAGCATCTCCCCGACCGCCGTGTAGGCGCGCACCCACGGCTCCCAGCGATCCAATTGGGCTGGGTCTTCGATCGCCGGCAAGGCCGGCGCGTAGTAGTAAAAATACGGAGAGGTCGGTCGCTCCGGAACAACGATTGTCCCTTCGCGAGCGTGGATGAGTGCATCCACCATGATGGGATTGGCCCAGACGTCGCCGAGCGTGCCAATTATCGCCCCACCGGCCCCTCCAGCGCCGCCCGCTCCGCCTGCACCTCCTGCCCCCCCTGCGCCGCCGGCTCCGCCAGCACCACCTGCACCGCCTGCTCCTCCCGCCCCGCCTAGTTGAGCCATTGCCTGCCTCCTTATGAAAACAAGTCGGTATGAGGTTAGTCAGCCTGTCGTCGGTAGTCCTGCCACTTCGAGGCAGCGAGCCCAGTGCCTGCCTGTTTCGAGATCCGCATTGGGGAGGCGCCCGATGTATCGATCTAGGGTCAAATGCGGCTCGAGCTCGCGCATCTTGCCCAAGGCTTCGCGGGCCTCCGCGACCCGTCCTTGCGAAACGAGTGCGATAGCGAGGACCCGCCACGTAGACGGATGCATGCGATTGAGAATGAGAGATGAGCGCGCGAGCTCTTCCGCCTCGTCGTATCGATGCGCCGATAGAAGCGCCGTGGCGCCCAGGGACTCGAAATAATACCGCTGCGGATCGAGCGGGGAGAGTTTCAGAGCGCGCCGCGTTGCGTCCACGGCTGCCTCGCCGTCGCCTTTGAAGGCGTCGACGGTGCCCCGGTAGAGCCAGCCCAACGCGTGGCTGGGGTTGGCATCGACGGCCTGCTCGCACCGCTTTCGGGCAGCGTCCAGGTCCTTCAACATGTGACAATAGACGAAGCCTTCGGTCGCAAGCGCAAGCGCGTCGGACGGGTCACGGTCGAGCGCCGCGCGAGTGGCGCTCAAGGCCTCGGCGGCCTCGCGTTTGCGGTCCTCGGACCAGCCGCGCGTCATGCGCAGGATGTACCAGTTGGCGAGCCAGGCGCGCGGGGCAGCTATTCGGCCGTGGCGATTGATCAGTTCCTCCAGCACCGTCCGGGTCTGGAGAAACTCCTCCCTGCTCGACCGGTGCATCAGGCGGATGCTGCCAAGCAGCAGCGAGTAGCTTTCTAGCGTCGGTAACGGCTGGGTCAGGATATGCTCGACCTCGGCATCGAAGACCGACAGATGCACTGCAGCGGCGATGCGGTGAGCCAGTTCGCTCTCCGGCTGCAGCAGATCGCCGATATTGCCGCTCAGGCGGTCGGTCCAGACGACTTGATTGGTTCGCGCCGCGGACAGCTCCGCCGTCACCAGAATCCGGTCCGCATCGACCACATAGCTGCCGCTGAGAATGTAGGTGGCACCGAGATGCGCCGATACTTCCGCCACATCGCTGACCCTGCCGCGAAATATGTTGGTCGACAGACGCGAGATCACCTTGAGGTTCGCCGATCTGGAGAGGCACCAGATCACGCTGTCCGCGATCAGGTTACCAACGTCGAGATGCTCCTCCGCGTCCTTGCGCGCGTCGAAGGGGATGACGGCGATCGTCGGCTCCATGGGAGTTCCATAGTCTCGCCGAGCTGCGAGGCTTGGGTGTGGACTGGCCGGACCAACGCGGTAGGCGCGAACCGGCTTGTCAAAGTGCTTGAGGATACAGTCGCCCAAATCTTCGCACAGCGCATCCACTCCGTGCGTCAGCTCGTCGCGCGCCGCAGCGCTGCCAATCGTCTCCCCCGGACTGGCCAGGCTGGCAAGAGCTGTCGCCAGTTGCTCATGCGCGGCCTCGCTGGCGATGGTTTCACCGGGACCGGCAAGAGTTGCGAGCCGGGCTGCGAGGTTGATGCCGGTGCCATAGATGTCAGTGCCGTCACTCCAGGCGGTGGAGGAGTTGATCCCCGCACGAAGCTGGAAGTGTTGATCTTCAGGCCGCCCGGTGTTCTGAACGGCGATACTCCGGTGCATTTCGGCGGCGGCATTGACGGCATCACGCACGGATTCGAAGCGGGCCATGAGCCCGTCTCCGAGGCTCTTCACGAGGCCGCCGCGATAACGCGGCAGAATTTGGCCGGTGGCAAGTTGGACGAAGTCGGTCCATCGACGCACCGCGGACGCCTCATGCTCCCGCATCAGACGCACGGACTCGACGAGGTCGACCAAGAGGACCACGGTGTCCTGCTGCACGAGGCCCATTGCTCGTCTCTCCGAAGCCCGGCCTCCGCTGACCGAGCTCTCAGGTGAATGGCCCTTAAGGCCGGTACTGCTTCACTACCTTGATGTTGACCGGACCTTGCCCGGCAGTTGCGAACTCAGCGCACGCACGTCCTCATCGAGCGCACGTCAATCCATACTGCGCAGCTGGCCGCTCGGTTATGAACCAGATCACGATTTGCGAAACGCCCGGGTGGGTCGCAATCGCGACAACTCAAAATGAAAACGCAAACT
This sequence comes from Bradyrhizobium sp. NBAIM08, assembly GCF_020193935.1. NCBI lineage: Bacteria > Pseudomonadati > Pseudomonadota > Alphaproteobacteria > Hyphomicrobiales > Nitrobacteraceae > Bradyrhizobium > Bradyrhizobium sp. NBAIM08. The sequence goes on from NZ_JADYVR010000001.1 coordinate 385,313, forward strand.
TCTTCTCGTCATGCGCGAAGTCACGTTCACTCACCGCTAATGCGGGCAGGTCTCGACCTCGACCGTGACGTGGCTGAGGCCCTTCAGCCCGGCGAGCCGCCGCTTGTAGACGGCCGGCTGCTTCGGCTTGTCCGACACCACCGAGAGCAGCACGGCACAATGGCCGGGGCCGACCTGCCAGAGATGCAGGTCGGTGACGCGATCCTCACCGACCTCCATGCGGGCGCGGATCACCCGCTCCAGCTTCTCGTCGGCGCGCACGTCGAGCAGCACCGCACCCGATGATTTGATCAGGCCGAATGCCCAGCTCGCGATCACGGCGCTGCCGATCAGACCCACCGCCGGGTCGGCCCAGACCCAGCCGGAATACATGGCAAGGCCGAGCGCTGCGATCGCCAGCACCGAGGTTGCGGCATCGGTCATGACATGGACATAGGCCGCGCGGAGGTTGTTGTCGTGCTGATGGTGGTGATGATCGCGCTCGTGGTCATGCTCGGCGTGGTCATCATGCGCATGGCCATGGCCGTGGTGATGATCGTGGCTGTCGCGCAGCAGCCACACGCTGGCGAGATTGACGCCCAAGCCGAGAGCAGCCACGGCCATGGCCTCGCCGTAGACGATCGGCACCGGATTGACCAAGCGCAGCACGCTCTCATAGGCGATCTCGACCGCGATCAGGCCGAGGATGATCGCGCTGGCGAAGGCGGCAAGATCGCCGAACTTGCCGGTGCCGAAGGTGAAATGCGCATTCCCCAGATGCCGCCGCGCGAAGCGATAGGCGAAGGCGGCAATGCCGAGCGCCGCCGCATGGGTGCCCATGTGCCAGCCGTCGGCGAGCAGCGCCATCGAACCGAACAGCGAGCCGGCGACGATCTCGCCGACCATCATGACCAGCGTCAGCACGACCACGAACCAGGTGCGGCGCTCGTTGTCGTCGTGCTTCTCGCCCAGGAAGGCGTGGTCATGGGTCCATTGTTCGATGGAATGGGAATGCATCGAATTCTCCAGAAGATTCAGCTCTGTTGGCCTCCAATATAGACGGCAGGCACCAATTTTCTAAGGACCAATCGTCCCGCGGATTGACAGTGCTTCTTAGTTTCGCTGTAATCTGCGCCATGGGGATTTGAGCGATCTCCCCACGAGGCGACAGGCCCAAGCATCGCGTCCCGTTTGGTTCTCGAGGACGCATCATGTCTACATTCACGACCATCTCATCCGACAAAATGGCACGGCTGATCGGCACGGCGAATGCGCCTGTTCTGATCGATGTGCGCACCGAGCAGGATTTCGCCGCCGACCGGCGGCTGATTCCCGGCTCCATCAAGCTCGGCCACGACAACGTGGCGGACTGGGGCGGCGCCTTCGCCGGCCGCCGCGCCGTAGTCTCCTGCCTCCGCGGCGAGAAGCTCGCGCAAGGCACCGCGGCCTGGTTACGCCAGCTCGGCGCGCAGGCCGAAACGCTGGAGGGCGGCTTCGAGGGCTGGAAGGCGGCCAAGCTGCCGCTGGTCGACGCCCGCAAGCTGCCGCCGCGCGATGCCAAGGGGCGCACCGTCTGGGTGACGCGGGCGCGGCCGAAGGTCGACCGCATCGCCTGCCCGTGGCTGATCCGCCGCTTCGTCGATCCGGGCGCAGTGTTCCTCTATGTCGCGCCGTCCGAGGTGGTCGCCGTCGGCGAGCGGTTCGGCGCAGCGCCCTTCGACATCGAGAACGTGTTCTGGAGCCACCGCGGCGAGCTCTGCACCTTCGACGTGATGATCGAGGAGTTCGGCATCGCGACCGCGCCCCTGCTGCGTCTCGCGACGCTGGTGCGGGGCGCCGACACCGCGCGACCCGACCTCGCGCAGGAGGCGCCCGGCCTGCTCGCGGCCTCGCTCGGGCTGTCGCGCATGTATGACGACGACCTCGAGCAGCTCGAGGCCGGCATGCTGCTCTATGATGCCTTCTACCGCTGGTGCCGCGACGCCACCACCGAGACTCACAACTGGCCGACCAACAAGGTGAAGGCGTAATGGACGTTCGCGCCGATCAAGCGGGAGCTGGTGCCGGTCACGGCATCAGCTTCAAGGAAGCTTTTCGCGTCTGGCTCCGTGTCGCCTGCCTGAGCTTTGGCGGCCCCGCGGGCCAGATCGCGGTGATGCACCGCATCCTGGTCGAGGAGAAGAAGTGGATCTCCGAAGGCCGTTTCCTGCACGCACTGAACTATTGCATGCTGCTGCCGGGACCTGAGGCGCAGCAGCTCGCGACCTATGTCGGCTGGCTGATGCATCGCACCGCCGGCGGGCTGATGGCGGGCGGGCTGTTCATCCTGCCCGGCATCATCGCCATCATGGGCCTCAGCTACATCTATGCCGCCTTCGGCAATGTCAGCTTCGTCGAGGCGCTGTTCTTCGGGCTCAAGGCGGCCGTGCTCGCCATCGTCGTCGAGGCGGTAGTGCGCGTCGGCAAGCGCGCGCTGAAGAACCGCATCATGATCGCGCTCGCGGCCGCGGCCTTCGTCGCCATCTTCTTCTTCGCGGTCCCCTTCCCGATCATCATCATCGCCGCCGGCCTCATCGGTTATGCCGGCGCCCGAAGCGGCCGTCCGGAATTCGCGCCGGCCGGTCACGCCCATGGCGGCGGCGCCGCGATCGACAGCATGCTCGGCGAGGCCGTGCCCGATCACGTCCGGCCCAACACGGCGCGCGCGATCCGCGTCGGTGCACTGTGGCTGGCGCTTTGGCTGGTGCCGGTGATCGCACTGCTGATGGCCCTGGGTCAGGCCAATGTGTTCAGCCAGATCGCGCTGTTCTTCTCGAAGATGGCGCTGGTTACGTTCGGCGGCGCCTATGCGGTGCTGGCCTATGTCGCCCAGCAGGCGGTCGAGCATTATCATTGGCTCAAGCCGCATGAGATGCTCGACGGTCTCGGCATGGCCGAGACCACGCCGGGCCCGCTGATCATGGTGCTGCAATTCGTGGGCTTCATGGCGGCCTATCGCGACCCTAGCGGCCTGTCGCCGATGCTCGCGGCCACGCTCGGCGGCCTGCTCGCGACCTGGGTTACCTTCATGCCCTGCTTCCTCTGGATTTTCGTCGGCGCGCCCTACATCGAGCGCCTGCGCGGCAACGCGGGCCTCGCCGGCGCGCTCAGCGCGATCACCGCCGCCGTGGTCGGCGTGATCCTCAACCTGTCGATTTGGTTCGCGCTGCACATCCTGTTCCGCGAGACCGTGCCGGTGCATGCGTTTCCGCTGAACTTCGACATGCCGGTGCTGAGGAGCGTCGACGTGCCGGCGCTGGTGCTGGCGATCGCGGCGGCCACCGCGATCTTCCGGTTCAAGCTCGGCATGCTGACGGTGCTGGCGGGCAGCTGCGCGGCGGGCGTGGCGTTGCGGATGGCCGGGATGATCTGATGCCAGGGACGTGACTAATCATGAGTCCAGGATGAGTTGGAACGCCGCGGCCGAACGCCACCTAGGCAGGGGGCGTTTGGAGAAACAGCGATGCGTTTCCTTCTGGTTTTCAGTTTTCTGATCACCTTGGTCGGCGTTGCCGACGCCGCACAGGCGCGTCATCCACACCGGCGGCACGCGATTGTCCATTCCGGTCAGGGTATGATCCTGTCCGGTCCAGCTTCGGGCTTCGCCTACGCGCCGCCGCCGGAAACCTCAGCTTATCCTGGCGCCACTGAACCTTATTTCGGCGCTTCTCAAGGTTATGCGCCCGGCGAAAAGGAGCGGTTTCTTCGCAGCTTGTTCAGTCCATAGACCCGTTCCACCTTGGGCCGGCTCGCTGATGCCGCGGGAAAGCTGCTGAGTCGAACCCTGCAGCCTTCCCTTATTCACGTCGTAAGCGCCGACGTTTGTTAGCGTCGGGTTGGATCGTTTGTGCCGCCCGGACGGATGGTCTGAGGACCGCCCTGGCCGGAACCTGCGCCACTGCCGCCGCCGGCGCCTACGCTGGACCCCGTCGAACTGCCGGTACCTGCATCGCCCGCTCCTGTTCCACCCGCCGCGCCGCTCGTTCCGCCGCTGGTTCCTCCGGCCCCGGCGCTAGCGCCCGCACCCGCGCCGCCCGCTCCACCTGCGCCTGCCCCGCCTCCGGCACCTCCGCCCGCCTGCGCATGGGCGAACCCGATCGACGCGCCAGCAAGCAACGCACACATGGCCACTGAGAAGATTGTCTTTCGCATTGTTCAAACTCCGATTGACGATGACATGCCAATCGAAGCCGCGCGCAAACGTTCCTGATGATATTCGTCGGAGGCTTTCAACATTGGTAGGAACGATGTCGCGCAACGTTGAATTGAATCTGGTCCCGCCACTCGCCCATCTTCCGCGACGCGCGCGTGACTCAACACAATGCGCCTTGAATCCCGGCTGCCGGCTACCGCATCATCATCCGCGAGATCGCTTCCCCGATCACCACCGTCGTGAAATGCGTGTTGGCGCGGCAATCGGACGGCATGATCGAGGCGTCGGCTACACGCAGGCCGCCGATCCCTTTCACGGTGCCGTCGGGGTTGACCACGCCATCCGGGTCGTCCAAGCCGCTCATACGGCAGCTGCCGGCGGCATGCTGGATGTCGCCCGTCTCGCGGCGCAGCACCGCTTCGAGCTCGTGATCGGGCAGGCTGGCGGCCTGCGGCAGCGTCAGATCCGTGTCAGCGAGCCTGATCCAGTCGGCGATGCCTGACAGCGCCGGCTGCGATGTGATGACCGCGAGGCGTTTCACCGCATCGATCATGCGCAGCATGTCGCGCGGATCGGCCAGCATGTTCTCCTCGACGACCGGATCGATTGCAGGATCGGTCGAGGCCAGCTTGAGCGTCCCGCGCGAATAGGCGTTGAACAGCCCTGCACCGATCGCTCCGGGGTTCCCGATGCCGCGATGATTGAAGGCGATCAGGATCATGTCGCGCTTGCCGCCATTGGCGAGGCCCGAGGAATAGGTCACGCAGCAATTGGTGTGGCGCGTATCGGGATCAGTAGGGCGAAGCTCCTCCCGGAGCTGTATGGTGGCGCGAAACAGCGGGTGATCGAAGAAATGGCGGCCGACCGGCAGATCGCGCTCGACCGCGATCCCCATCGCCTTCAACTCCTCAGCCGGCCCGATGCCCGAGCGCAGCAGGATCGCCGGACTGTGGATGGCGCCGGCGCACAGCACGATCTGACGTGCGCTGATCTCGTCGGTGCCCTGCCCCTGGATATGGACGCGGACACCCGTTGCCCGTCCGTCGCTGATCAGCACACGATCGACCAGCGCATGCCCGCGGATCTCCAGATTGGCGCGCCCGCGCGCGGGCTCGAGATAGCCCTCGTTGGTGGTGATGCGGCGCAAGTCGCGGCTGTTGATGGGGTAGCACGCAACGCCCTCGCCGTCCGGACCATTGACGTCGGCGCACCAGGGATAGCCGCTCGCAAGTGCCGCATCGCGCAAGCCGCGGTCGATCGGACCCCACTTTTGCAAAGGCGCGCGGTAGACCGGCAGTGGCCCGCCGCGGCCGTGGTCCTCGACATCGCCGAATTCCAGATCGTCCTCGATCACCGAAAACAGCGGCATCACCTCTTTCGCCGACCAGCCGGTGCAGCCATTGGCCGCCCATTCGTCGAACGCATCGGCAACGCCGCGGATCGCGATCTGGCCGTTCATCATCGACGAGCCGCCGAGCCCCTTGCCGCGCCAGTAGAAGCGCGGCTCCTGCCCAGCGACGCGGCGCGTCAGAAGATCGGGCCATTGCCATTTCTCCTGGTACTCGCGCTTGTGGATGATCGGGATCGGATTCGGCGTCCGCACCTCCCAGGGCGCCTCGTCGGCGCGCCAGTCGAGCCCCGCCTCGAGCAGCAGGACGCGCCGTGCGGGATCTTCGGAGAGCCTTGCGGCCACGGCGGCGCCGGCGGAGCCGCCGCCGACAACAATGACATCGTACATCGCGCTACTTCTCAACGTTCCAGAACACCGGGATGGCGGACGGTATCAGACCGCGCAAAGTCGCGCGATGGGCGGCCGGCTGCGCGAACTGGCCCCACGGGATTCCGGGCGCCTGATCGTACATGACGGCCTGGATCTCGCCCGCGATCTTCTTCCGGTCCGCCTCGGCCGGCGCCTTGCCGAAGGCTTCCATCAGAGGGGTGATACGCGCATCGCATTGCCAGCCGGTGAAGTCGGCACAGTTGAAGGCAACCATGACATTGGTCAGCGGCGAGCCGAGGTCGAAGCCGCCGGCGTGGACGCCATAGACGCTCCAGCCCTCCTTCTTGGCGCGGCGCGCCAGCACGCTCGCCCAGTCCATCACCTGCAGATCGACATTGAAGCCGGCCGCCTTCAGCCGCTCGGCGAGCACCTGCGCCGAAACGCGCGGGGCTTCGAGATCGTTGGCCTGCATCACGATGACGGACTCGCCGGCATATTTGGTCGCCTTCAGTGCAGCCTTCGCCGCTTCGATCGAGGGCTTGGCCGCCGCTTCCGTGCCGGCCTTGCTCTCGTATGTGGTGCCGCAGGTGAAGTAGGTCGCGCAAGGCGTGGCGTATTTGGCGTCGAGCCCGAGCGCATCCAGCACTTCGCGCTGGTCGACCAGCTTCCACAGCACGCGGCGGATTTCCGGATCATCGAACGGCTTCGAGGCCGCGTTGAGACGGTAGGCGCCGGCGAACATGTTGCCGCCGGTGAAGTTGACGAGCTTGACGCGCGTGTTCTTCTCCAGCTGCGGCAGCAGATCGAACGGCGCGTACTGCAGGAAATCAATTTCGCCGGCCTGCAGCGCAGAGGCGGCAGTCGCACCATCGGGAATGACGCGGACCTCGAGCGTGTCGACATTGACGCGCTTGCCGCCGGCCAGGAAGTCCGCGGGCTCGGGACGCGGCACATAGTCGCCGAACTTCTTCAGGATCATGCGGTCGCCGGTGCGGTGGTCGGCCTTGCTGTAGACGAACGGGCCGGAGCCGACGATCTCGGTGATGCGCTGGTCGCCGGGCGTCTTCGCGATGCGCTCGGGCATCATGAAAGCGACCGGGCTGACGGGATTGCCGAGCGCGTCGATGACGAGGCCGGACGGCTCCTTCAGCGTCAGCACGAAGGTTTTCGCATCGACCGGCTCGAGCGAAGCCGTGATCGCGAAAATGCGGCGGCCGAGTGCGCTGCGGGTGCCCCAGCGACGCAGCGAGGCCACGCAATCGGCTGCCGCGACGGGCTGGCCGTCGTGCCATTTCAGGCCGTCGCGCAGCGTGAACGTATAGGTCAAGCCATCGGGCGAGACTTTCCAGTCCTGCACCATTTGCGGCTTGATGTCGCCCTTGGCATCCTTCGCAAACAGCGTGTCGAACACCATGTAGCCGAACGTGCGCGAAATATAGGCCGTGGAGAAATGCGGATCGAGCGTGACAATCTCCGCCTCGAGCACCGCGACGAGATTGCCCGCCGCATGCGCCGGCGCCGCCACCAGCGCAAGGCCGAACAGCGCGGGAATGAAAGTCTTCAGTTTGAGCATTGGGGTGTTTTTGCCTTTTGACCAGCCGTTTGCGTTCAGCAGGAAAAAGCAATGTTCGTGCCCACACGTATGCGCTCATAGCTAGCTGCCACGCGTTTGCAGGATGCACATACTTAGAGTTGGAGAGCGAGGCTGTCGCAGCTCGTCATTGCGAGCGCAGCGAAGCAATCCAGAGTCTTTCCGCGGTGGGATTCTGGATTGCTTCGCTGCGCTCGCAATGACGGTGGAGCAGAGAGCACAACACGCGCTGTCGCCGCCCGGCTTGATCGGGCGACCCAGTATTCCAGAGACAGCTGATGGATACGGAGAAGCCGCGGCGTACTGGATGCCCCGCCCCCGTGCGCAATTGCGCACTAGGCGGGGGATGACAGCGTCGTTGTGGCGACAGTTGGGGCCAGTGCCCTACCCGATCACTCGACCGAACTTGTTCGACTTCGGGAAACCCTTCGGCGGCAGGCGGCCGGCGTCGGCGCGGGTGCCCTGCCATTCCGCCAGCTCCTTCATGGTCGCGGAGAATTCGCGTCCTGCGGAATCCTTCCAGGTCAGGCCCGCCTTGGCGTCGAATACCGCAACGTCGGACAGGCCGCCGTGCTTGTATTTCTGCAGGCGCACGCCGCGGCCGCGGGCCATCTCCGGCACCTGGTCGAGCGGGAAGACCAGCATCTTGCGGTTCTCGCCGATGACGGCGACGGTGTCGCCCGTCACCTCGGTGATCGCGCGGGCCTCGTTCGGCATGTCCACGTTGAGGACCTGCTTGCCCTTCTTGGTGGTGCCAACGCAATCGTCCTCGTTGACCACAAAACCCTGGCCCTCGTGGCTGGCGACCAGGAATTTGCGGCCGCCCTTGTTGACGAACAGCGCGACGGGCGCGGCCTCCTGCTCGAGGTCGATGAACAATCGGATCGGCTCGCCATGGCCGCGGCCGCCCGGCAGCTTGGCGACGTCGAGCGAGTAGAACTTGCCGTTGGTGGCGAACAGCAGGAGCTTCGAGGTCGTCTCGGCGAAGAAGGCGAAGCCGAGCTTGTCGTCCTGCTTGAAGGCAAGGCCCGAGAGATCCTCGACATGCCCCTTCATGGTTCGGATCCAGCCCTTGTCGGAGACGACCACCGTCACCGGCTCGCGCTCGACGAAGGCCTCCTCGATCGCGGCGAGATCGTGCTCGGGCGCATCCGCGAAGGTGGTGCGACGCTTGCCGAGCGGTGTCTTCGGTCCGAACATGTCGCGGACCTTGCCGACCTGCTCGCCGACCTTCTTCCACTGCTCGGTTTCGGAGGCGAGCACCGCATTGATGCCCTTGAGCTCGGCGCGGAGGTTCTTGTCCTCGGTGCGGATCTCCATCTCCTCGAGCTTGCGCAAGGAGCGCAGGCGCATGTTGAGGATGGCTTCCGCCTGCACCTCGGTGAGCTTGAACGCCTTCATCAGCTCAGGCTTCGGCTCGTCCTCGGTGCGGATGATCCTGATCACCTTGTCGATGTTCAGGTATGCGATCAGGAAGCCGCCGAGCACTTCCAGCCGGTGCTCGATCTGCGCCTTGCGGTAGTTGCTGCGGCGGATCAGCACGTCGCGCAGATGGTCGAGCCATTCGCGCAAGCACTCCGCGAGCCCCACGACCTTGGGGATGCGCCCCTTGATCAGGACGTTGAGGTTCAGCGGAATCTTGTTTTCGAGCTCGGTGAGGCGGAACAGCGATTCCATCATCAGCGCCGGATCGACGTTCTTCGACTTCGGCTCGATCACGATGCGGACGTCTTCGGCCGATTCGTCCCTGATGTCGCCGACCAGCGGCAGCTTCTTCTGGTCCAGCAGCTCGGCGACCTTCTCGATCAGACGCGACTTCTGCACCAGGAACGGAATCTCTGTGACGACGACGGCCCAGGTGCCGCGTGCGCCCTCCTCCTGCGTCCACCGCGCTCGGACGCGGAACGAGCCGCGGCCGGTGGTGTAGGCTTCCGCAATCGCCTGCTTGGAATCGACGATGATGCCGCCGGTCGGGAAATCCGGGCCCTTGACCCACTTCAAGAGCGCCTTCGACTTTGCGTCGGGCTTCTCGATCAGGTGCAGCGCGGCATCGCACAGCTCGGCGGCGTTGTGCGGCGGGATCGAGGTCGCCATGCCGACCGCGATGCCCTGCGCGCCGTTGGCGAGCAGGTTCGGGAAGCCGCCCGGCAGCACGATGGGCTCTTTCGATTGGCCGTCGTAGTTGGCGCGGAATTCGACCCCGTCCTCGTCGATGCCCTCGAGCAGAAGCCGCGCGACGTCGGTCATGCGCGCTTCGGTGTAGCGGTAGGCGGCGGGGTTATCGCCGTCGATATTGCCGAAATTGCCTTGGCCGTCGACCAGCGGATATCGTGAGGAGAAATCCTGCGCGAGGCGGACCATGGCGTCGTAGATCGCCTGGTCGCCGTGCGGATGGAACGAGCCCATCACGTCGCCGACGATCTTGGCCGACTTCTTGAAGGCCGTGCCGGGGTCGAGCCTGAGCAGGCGCATGCCGTAGAGGATGCGCCGGTGCACCGGCTTCAGGCCGTCGCGCGCGTCCGGCAGCGCACGGTGCATGATGGTGGAGAGGGCATAAGCGAGATAGCGCTCTTCCAGCGCCTCACGCAGCGGCACCTCGTGGATTTCAGCCGGTTCTTCCGGCGGAACGATTCGTTTTCCCATGCCGCCCGGTTAAACCGTGGAAGCGAATCGGGCAAGGATCGAATGGTTCCCTGTGGGCGACGTACTAGCCTGCCCAGCCGGCTGTGACGGTCTGGGTTGGGGCTGGACCAGGTGTTTGCGCAGGCGCCGGCGCATTGGTCAGGCAACGGCGGGCGGCCTCGATCTCGGCGTCGGTCGCGCCCCGCGACCGCGCCCATGTCTCTGCAGCGGCAGCGGAATATTTCGCCACATAGTACCGCACCACCGTGCACGAGGCCCGGCGAAACGCCCCGGGCTGCGGCTCGCCAGCCATGGCGTCGGGCGCGAGCGCAAGCAGCGTCGCGGACAAAGCGAGTCCCTTGATCAACATTTGGGCTGTCCCCCCCGATGTGGAACCTCAAGCCCCAAGTCCGCGTGGGCCGATTTCGTTCCAGGGAACTGAATGCTGCTGGGCAAGGCTGGGTAGCCATTACGTCATGGCGCCGGGATCGCCGCCCTCGCCTGCTGCCGCATCAGGGCGTTGATGAAGCCGGCCCGCGCATCGGAATGGCCCTGGCCGCGCGGCTCCAGCACGTGGCGGAGCAGGAACAGGCCGGTGAGCCGGAAGCCGTCCTGGAGATCCTGTTCGGTGAGATCGCCCGCGGTTTCGCCCTGGCGCAGGAACGGCGGCAGGCGCAACAGCCGGTCGCGCCACGGCTCGCCCGCGCTACGCGATACCGCGCCGCCTGATTTCGGCGAGACATAGATCAGGTCCGTAGTCTCGCCGGTCACTGCACAATTGTCCAGCGCCAGCCCAAAGCCCAGCTCGGCGAGCATCGCCAGCTCGAAATGGATCAGGTGCACGGCCGCGCTGCCGATGTCGTCGAAATCGTCGAGCGAATGCTCGAGCAGCGCAAAGATCTCTTCGTGCGGATCGCGCTCCGGCAGCAGCCGCGCGACGGAGGCGAGATGGGTGACGCCATAGACGCCGTGGGACGATGCCAGCAGCGTTGCCGCGCGCAGCTTCAATCCCTCGATTGCGTAGGTGCCCAGATGCTCGTCGAGCCGCGCCCGCCACACCGCACTGACGCTGTTCCCCGGCTGCAGCAGCGGCCGCATCCGCGAGCCGGCGCCACCGCGGACGAGCCCGAGATGCCGGCCATGCGCGCGCGTCAACAGCTCGACAATGGCGCTGGACTCGCCATGCCGCCGCACCCCCAGCACGATGCCTTCGTCGGACCATTCCATAGGGGAAGTGTAGCGGATTCCGGCGTTCAATCGTAGGGCGGATTAGCCGAAGGCGTAACCCGCCAATCGCCCGTGCACGTCAAAGGTGGATTACGCTTCGCTAATCCACCCTACGGCGCCTCACGCGTTGAACCAGTCCCGCGCGTCGCCGCTGAAGGAGAAATACAGGCCCATCGTCGTCAGCGCGCAGGAGACGATCTCGATGGCGCTGTCGAGCTCCAGGCCCTTCTCGCCGATGATCTGGCCGAGCGAGATCACCGACAACACGAGGGCCGCCGCCAGCACCCAGCGTGGCCAGTTCTTGCGATGATGCGCGGCCAGCCGGACGAAATAGAGCAGCAGGAGGATCATGCCGCCGGCGAGCAGCGTCCCGGTCATGATCATCTGCTCGGTCACCGCGGCATTGGGCGTGCGGTCCTGCACGGCGATCGAGACGGCGTCCAGCATCAACGATGCATAGAGCAGCGCTTCGAAGCGCTGGACGTTGGTGGGTAGGCTCATCGAATGCCGATCTTTTCTTGGTTATTCTTTTGGGAAGTCCAGGCCCATCTCGCGATAGCGATCGGGATCGTCGCCCCAGTTCTCGCGCACCTTGACGAACAGGAACAGGTGCACCGGCACGTCCAGAATCTGCATCAGCTCTTTCCGCGAGTCGGCGCCGATCGACTTGATGGTGACGCCGCCCTTGCCGAGCACGATCTTGCGCTGGCTTTCGCGCTCGACGTAGATCGTCTGCTCGATCCGCACAGACTTGTCCTTGCGGTCCTCCCACTTGTCGGTCTCGACCGTGGACTGGTAGGGCAATTCCTGGTGCAGCTTCTGATAGATCTTCTCGCGGGTGATCTCGGCCGCCAGCTGCCGCATCGGCGCGTCCGACATCTGGTCCTCGGGGTAGAGAAACGGACCCGGCGGCACCATGTCCGCGAGCGTCTTGCGGATGTCGTCGACGCCATCGCCCGAGATCGCCGAAATCATGAACGTCCGCACGAAAGTCATGCGCTCGTTGGCGGCCTGCGCCAGCGCCAGCAGCTTCTCGCGCTGGACCAGGTCGACCTTGTTGATGACGAGAATCTTGTCGTGATTGACGCTGGCGGCCTTGGCGAGGATCGCCTCCGCCTCCTCGTCGATGCCCGTTTTGGCATCGAGCAGCACGCAGACCAGATCGGCATCATGCGCCCCGCTCCAGGCGGTCGAGACCATGGCGCGGTCGAGCCGGCGCTTGGGCGAGAAGATGCCGGGCGTGTCGACAAGGATAATTTGCGCGTTGTTCTCGATGACGATACCGCGGATCAGCGCGCGCGTGGTTTGCACCTTGCGCGAGACGATCGTGACCTTGGCGCCGACCAGCGCGTTGACCAGCGTCGACTTGCCGACATTCGGCGCGCCGATCAGCGCGACGAAGCCGCAGCGCGTCGCGCCGGGTGCCCCGCCGCTTGCTTCAACCGTCATTGCTGCCGCCGACGCCTTCGCGTTCGATCATCACTGAGGCTGCCACTTTCTCTGCCGCGCGCTTGCTGCCGCCGATACCCTCGGCCGGGGCCAGGCCCGGCAGATCGACGGCGACACGGAACTGCGGATTGTGATGCGGGCCAGTGCGCTCGACCTCGCGATAGACAGGCGTCGGCAGTCCCTTGCCTTGCGCCCATTCCTGCAGCACGGTCTTGGGATCGCGCAAGGGCCGGCGCGGCTTGTGCATCCGCTCGGTCCAGTTGCGCTTGACGAATTCGGCTGCCGCCGCATGGCCGCCATCGAGGTAGATGGCGCCGATCACGGCCTCGCAGATGTCGCCGAGGATGGATTTGCGCAGGCGGGCATCGGCACTGGAGCCGACCGAGCCCAGCTTGATGTCGTCGACGAGACCGAGCGACTTGGCGACGTCCGCGCAGCTCTCCTTGCGCACGAGCTCGGCGAGCCGCTTGGACAGCTCGCCCTCATCGGCGTTCGGGAAGGCGTGATAGAGCATGTCGGAGACGACGAGCCCGAGCACGTGGTCGCCGAGGAATTCCAGCCGCTGATAGCTGTCGCCTCGCTTGCGCCCGGACTTCAGGGCCGAGACATGCGTGATCGCCTGCATCAGCATATTTGGATCGGCGAAGCTGTGGCCGATCCGCGCCTCGAGCGCCGCGTTGGCATTCGTGCCCTTGGCCTTGCTGCTCCGCGGCCGCTTCTTCTTGGCAGGCGCCTTCGCCGCAGCATCGCCCTCGGGAGCGGCTTGCACCTCGGTCGGTTGGATCGCGATGTCCTTGGCTTCGTCTTTCATCGGACGATTTTGAAGAACCGATTCCAGCGCACCGCCCACGGCCAGCGCCAGAGCATCCAGGCGTGCTCGCCTTCAGCGATGGAGAAGAAGATCATCTGGGCGCGGCCGATCAAGTGCTCCTGCGGGACGTAGCCGACCTGGCCGAGAAAGCGGCTATCGGTGGAGTTGTCGCGGTTGTCACCCATCATGAAGAAGTGGCCGGCCGGGACGGTGTAGACGTTGGTGTTGTCCATGTAGCCGTTGTCGGCGCAGTCCAGCGTCTCATAGGACACGCCGTTCGGCAGCGTCTCCTTCCAGCGCTTCACCCGGGAGATGCCGCCGCCTTCCGAGCCGCAAGGGTCCTCGCCGACATATTCGCTCATGCGCTGCCGCTCGACGGGCGTATCGTTGATGTAGAGCAGCCCGTCCCGCATCTGGACACGGTCGCCGGGAAGGCCGATCACGCGCTTGATGTAGTCGGTGGAATCGTCCTTCGGCAGGCGAAACACGACGATGTCGCCACGAGCGGGGTCCGAGCCCCAGATCCGTCCCGAGAACAGTGGCGGCGAGAATGGAATCGAGTAATGGCTGTAGCCATAGGAATATTTCGAGACGAACAGATAGTCGCCGACCAGCAGCGTCGCCTTCATCGAGCCGGACGGGATGTTGAAAGGCTGAAACAGGAAGGTGCGGATCACGAGCGCGATCAGGAGAGCATGAATGACGACTCGGATCGTTTCGCCGACGCCGCTCTCAGTTTTCGTTCCCGAAGTCACGCTCATTGCTCTCTCAATTCCGGCCGGCGATCATAGAGCGCCCTCCTCCCGCGAACGGCCCACCGGTTCGCGGCGCAAGGAGATTGTCCTGATTCTGATAGTGAGGGCCAATTCCGGCGTAAAGCCGAATTCGCCCAGGCTGATTTGCGTTCGCGGACTTTTAGACGGTTGTCGGAGGCCACGCAATCAAGGATCGCATCAAAACTGATTAAGATATTGATTTATAAAGAAAATCACAAAACGCCCGAGCCGCGATCAAGGTTTCGGCAGCGGGACGGCGGAAATGACGACAAAAGCCTGCGCCAGCGGCCAGTCGTCGGTGATCGAAAGGTCGATCCGCGCCTCGAACCCCTCCGGTGTCAGGGCCTGGAGCCGGGCCAGCGCGCCGCCGGTCAGCTGCATGGTCGGCCGCCCGCCCGGCAGGTTGACCACCCCCATGTCGCGCCACCAGACGCCGCGCCTGATGCCGGTGCCGAGTGCCTTGGAGCAGGCCTCCTTGGCGGCGAAGCGCTTGGCGTAGGTCGCCACCACCATCTTCTCGTTCTTGGCGCGCCGTTCCGCCTTGGCGCGCTCGGCCGCGGTGAAGATGCGGTCGAGAAAACGCTCGCCGTGGCGCTCGATCACCTTGGCGACGCGGGTGATGTCGATCAGGTCGGAGCCGATGCCGATGATCATGCCCGGCTCCGGCCACGATCCATCGCCGCGCGCATGCTGCGCACGGTCTCGGCCAGCCCCACGAACAGCGCCTCGCCGATCATGTAATAGCCGATGTTCAGCTCCATGATTTCGGGCAAGCTCGCGATCTTCTCCGCCGTCGCATAGTCCAGCCCGTGGCCGGCGTGAACCTCGAGTCCCGCGTCCTTCGCCAGCTTCACCCCGGCCACGATCCGCTGCCATTCAGCCTCGGCCTTGTCGGTGTGGCCATCGACGACGGCATCGCACCAGGCACCGGTGTGGATCTCGATCACAGGGGCGCGCAGCCGTGCCGCCATCTCGATCTGGGCGGGATCGGCCGCAATGAACAGCGAGACGCGGATGCCGGCCTCGCTCAGCCGCGCGATATAGGGCGCGAGCGCGCTGCGCTGGCCGACCACGTCCAACCCGCCTTCGGTCGTTACCTCCTGGCGCCGCTCCGGCACCAGGCACACCGCGTGCGGCTTGGTGGCGAGCGAGATCCGCATCATGTCGTCCGTCGCGGCCATCTCGAAATTGAGCGGCTTGGAGATCTCCGCCTTCAGGCGCGCCATGTCCTCGTCGCGGATGTGCCGGCGGTCCTCGCGCAAATGTGCGGTGATGCCGTCGGCGCCGGCCTCGATCGCGAGCAGCGCGGCGCGCACCGGATCGGGATGGCGGCCGCCGCGCGCGTTACGCACGGTTGCGACGTGATCGATATTGACGCCGAGGCGGAGCGGAGGTGCGGGCATTTCAGAACTCGCGAAATCAGAGGGAACGGCGCATGCGAGATGCGCCTATCCATTAACACGTTCGACTTTGGCGACGACCGCCTTCGCGCGCAGCTGGGCCAGGATCGCGCTGAGGTGCTTCAAGTCGTAGACTTCGAGATCGATCGTCGTCTCCGTGAAATCGGGCGAGCGGCGCTGCATGCTGATGTTGTCGATGTTGCCGTCGTGCTCGGCGATCACGGTCGCGATCTGCGCCAGCGCGCCGGGCTCATTGACGTTCTCGACCTTGATGCGGGCCGGGAAGCGCTGCGGCGCGGAATCCTCGATGTCCCAGCGGACGTCGAGCCAGCGCTCCGGCTCCTCCTCGAAATCCTTCAGGGCCGGCGCCTGGATCGGATAGATCGTGATGCCCTCGCCCGGCGTGACGATGCCGACAATGCGATCGCCGGGGACGGCGCCGCCGTTCGGCGCGAACTTCACCGGAAGGTCGGAATTGATGCCGCGGATCGGGATCGCGACCGGGCTGCGCGACTGTTCGGAGACCCCCTTCTCCTTGAGCTTGGCGGCAAGGCCCTTCTTGACGCCGTAGCGCGCGATGCGCTCCTCCTTGTAATCCGGGTACATCGCACGCGCGACATGGGAGGCCTTGATCTCGCCGCGCCCGACCGCCGCCATGACGTCCTCGATCGATGTGCGCGCGAGCCGCGGCAGCGCGCCCTTGAGCTTGTCGTCGGCGTATTCAATCTTGGCGCGCTCGAACAAGCGCTCGACGATGCGCCGGCCGAGCCCGACATATTGGTCGCGCACCGCGGTGCGCGTGGCGCGGCGGATCGCGGCACGCGCCTTGCCGGTGACGGCGAGCGTTTCCCAGGCCGAGGGCGGCGCGGACTGCGCCTCCGAGGTCAGCACCTCGACCTCGTCGCCGTTCTGAAGCTCCGAGGACAGCGGCGCGAATTTGCCGTTGATCTTGCAGCCCACCGCGCTGTTGCCGACGTCGGTATGCACCGCATAGGCGAAGTCGATCACGTTGGCATGGCGCGGCAGCGCGATCAGCTTGCCCTTCGGGGTGAAGCAGAACACCTGGTCGTGGAACAGCTCGAGCTTGGTGTGCTCGAGGAATTCCTCCGGGTTCGCGCTTTCCGAGAGGATGCCGATGGTGTGGCGCAGCCAGGCGAACGCGTTGGACTCGCGCTTGAGGAATTCGGTCGGCGAACCCACGCCCTCCTTGTAGAAAACGTGCGCGGCGATGCCGCGCTCGGCGATCTGGTCCATCGCCTCGGTGCGGATCTGCAGCTCGACGCGCTGGTTGCCGGGGCCGATCACCGTGGTGTGGATCGAGCGGTAGTCGTTCTGCTTCGGCGTCGAGATATAGTCCTTGAAACGTCCGGGCACGACCGGCCAGGTGGTGTGGACGATCCCGAGCGCGCGATAGCAGGCCTCGACGTCGCTGACGACGAGGCGGAAGCCGAAGATGTCGGACAATTGCTCGAAGCCGACCGACTTGCGCTCCATCTTGGTCCAGATCGAGAACGGCTTCTTGCGCCGGCCATAGACCCGCGCCCCCAAGCCCCGGTGGCGCAGATTGTTGGAGAGCTGGTCCTCGATCTCGCCGATCAGGTTGCGATTGCGCTCAGCCAGCGCGTCGAGCCGCTGCATCACCACCGAATAGGCTTCGGGATCGAGGGTGCGGAAGGACAGATCCTCCAGCTCCTCGCGCATTTCCTGCATGCCCATGCGCCCCGCCAGCGGCGCATAGATGTCGAGCGTCTCCTCGGCGATGCGCCGGCGCGATTCCGTCGGCACGAAGTCCAGCGTGCGCATGTTGTGCAGACGGTCGGCGAGCTTGACCAGAAGCACGCGGACATCGTCGGCAATGGCCAGCAACAATTTGCGCAGATTCTCGGCCTGCTTAGCCTCCCGCGAGACCAGCTCGAGCCGCTTCAGCTTGGTCAGGCCATCGACCAGCGCGCCGATCTCCGAGCCGAAGATCTGGTCGATCTCGGCCCGCGTCGCCTCGGTGTCCTCGATCGTGTCGTGCAGCAGCGCCGCCACGATGGTGGCGTCGTCGAGCTTGAGGTCGGTGAGAATCGCAGCCACCTCGAGCGGATGCGAGAAATACGGATCGCCCGAGGCGCGGGTCTGCGAGCCGTGGGCCTTCATGGCGTAGACGTAGGCACGGTTCAGCAGGTCTTCGTTGGTGTTGGGATTGTAGGACCTGACGCGCTCGACGAGGTCATATTGACGCATCATCCGGGCGCGAGGCCTGGCGGGGCGCGCGACCGGCGCAGTCGGGGCCACGGCAACCGATTCGGTTGCGGCCTGCATCTGCGTGGATCTGCGGCGCCGATATACCATGCCGTCCTGCCTTCAAACGGGCTTGAGCCGGCCCGCTGCATACATCCTAACTCCGATCGCGCTCGTGTCCGATCAATTCAGTGACAGGGCCAAGCACCGACCGCAGCGCTATGGTAACCACGAAAAGGTCAACAAAAGCAAAGGCCCGAACGATCGTTCGGGCCTTTGATATGATCACAAGAAGAAGATGATCGCGATGGAGGAATTACTCGTCTTCCTCGGGCTGCTCCTCGGGAGGCGCGAGGCCTTCCAGGCCCTTCAGCAGCTCCTCCTCGGTCATGCGCTCCACGGCGACCTCGGTGTCGTCGGCATCGACGCTTGCCCCCGCGGAACCGATCAGCGGCACTGTATCCGGCTCGGGCTCGTCCACCTCGACGAACTTCTGCAACGAGTGGACCAGCTCCTCGCGGAGGTCCTCCGGCGAGATCGTCGTCTCGGCAATTTCACGCAAAGACACAACAGGGTTCTTGTCGTTATCGCGGTCAACCGTTAGTTGTGAACCGGATGAAATCATGCGGGCACGGTGGGCGGCCAGCAGGACCAAGTCAAACCGGTTGTCGACCTTGTCGATACAATCTTCTACGGTGACGCGAGCCATGGACTGTCGCTCCGTTGTGGGTGGGACGAAATATGTGGATGATTGGGGCTAGTTATAGGGGCCGGGACGGTTTCGCAAGACCATTTTGTGATTTGGCCTCGCCAAACCGCTCTGCTACCCCCACATTGGGGCTGGGACGGGTGGTTTTCCGGGCTGCCGTTGGGGGCGGCCCCGGGGTGTATGCAAGTCCGCCATAACTATACCTTGATTGCCCCGACTTCTCCGGATTTGCGGTTTCGACGGGTTTCTGCGGCACTCTAGAACTGCGCGGCCTGTTGTCGCCGCGCCAACAAAAAACGATCAATCACGAACGCTACGCGAGCAAACTGAATGTCACCTTCTCCTACCAACAAGATCGCGCTCTTCATCGACGGGGCCAATCTCTACGCGACGGCGAAAACCCTCGGCTTCGACATCGACTACAAGCGCCTGCTGAAGGAGTTTCAGAGCCGCGGGACGTTATTGCGGGCGTTCTATTACACCGCCATCATCGAGGACCAGGAATACTCCTCGATCCGCCCGCTGATCGACTGGCTGGACTACAACGGCTACACGGTCGTCACCAAGGCGACCAAGGAATTCATCGACGCCTCCGGGCGCCGCAAGGTGAAGGGCAACATGGACATCGAGCTCGCCGTCGACGCCATGGAGCTCGCCGAGCACATCGACCAGATGGTGCTGTTCTCGGGTGACGGCGACTTCCGCTCCCTGGTCGAGGCCGTCCAGCGCCGCGGCGTGCGGGTCACGGTGGTCTCCACCATCGCCAGCCAGCCGCCGATGATCGCCGACGAGCTGCGCCGCCAGGCCGACGTCTTCACCGACCTCGTCGAGCTGCAATCCAAGCTCGGCCGCGATCCGTCCGAGCGCCCCGCCCCGCGTGACCGCGGCGAGCGTGGTGAACGCCACCACGCCCCGCAATTCCTCCAGCGCGCGACCACGACGGCGCCGAGGGGCGATGACGACTTCGAGGAGTGAGGCGGCCCGGTCAAGCCGCCAGCCTCTCACAATCGTTCCCGACCGTGACTGCCCGCTCTGCCCGCGCCTGGTCGCCTTCCGCGAGGCGAACCGCGCGCGCGAGCCCTCGTGGCACAATGCGCCGGTTGCGCCCTTCGGCGACATCAAGGCCCGCCTCCTGATCGTGGGCCTCGCCCCGGGAATGCAGGGCGCCAACCGCACGGGGCGGCCGTTCACGGGCGATTATGCCGGCGACCTGCTCTATGCCACGCTGATCGAATACGGCTTTGCGAGGGGCACCTATCAGGCGAGTCCCGACGACGGCCTGAAACTCGTCGACTGCCGGATCGCCAATGCCGTGCATTGCGTGCCGCCGCAGAACAAGCCGCTGCCGATCGAGATCAACACCTGCCGCCAGTTTCTCGTGGCCAATCTGGCGACGATGCCGAAGCTGCGCGCGATCGTCGCGCTCGGGCGAATTGCGCACGACAGCGTGCTCAAGCCGCTGAATTTGAAGGCCTCGCAAGCCCCCTTCGGCCACGGCGCGGTGCATCAGGCCGGCGCGTTCAGGCTCTACGACAGCTATCACTGCTCCCGCTACAACACGAACACCGGCGTGCTGACGCCAGACATGTTCAGATCCGTGTTCGCGAAGGTGAAGGCGGATCTCGATTAGCTAGAGCATGATCCGGAAAAGTGCGTAGCGGTTTTCCGAAAAGATCATGCTCAAACAATAAGCTAAAGCGCGATGACGATTCATCCTAATCGCATCGCGCCTTATTGACGGGATTTGCCTTGAGCCAGGCCAGCACGTCGCCGGCGTTCCGGTCGGGCGGAAACACCGGATAGAACACGTGCGTGATCCTGGCGTCGTCGATAACAAGCGCGAGGCGCTTGATCAGCGTCAGGCCCGCGACCTCCATGGTCGGCAAGTTCAAGGCGCGCGTCAGCGCCAGCTTCTCGTCCGAAAGCACCGGGAACGGCAGATGCAGGCGCGACGCCATCTCGATCTGATAGTCGTTGCTCTGGGTCGAGAGGCCGAACACATGCGCGGCGCCGGCGGCCTTCAGCTCGGCGTAGAGATCGCGAAAGGCGCAGGTCTGGGGCGTGCAGCCGCGCGCTCCGGGGATCATGTCCCAATCGTCGACCAGCGCGATCTTGCCGGGCTCGCCGGTGCGGGGATAGGCGAACACCACGGTGCGGCCGCACAAAGCCGACAGGGTGACCGATGTGTCGTCGGTCGCGAGCAGGCCAATCGGCGGCAACGTCATGCCTTCGAGATGCGCGGCGGCGCCATCGTCGGAAGGCGCGGGAATCTGGCTCCAGTCGACCTCGAGCAGGTTCCGTTGATTCATCTCGTCATCCCCTCGCCCGCAGCAGCCTGCCCTTCTCCCGGCTCCAGTCGCGCTTCTTCTCGGACTCGCGCTTGTCGTGCAGCTTCTTGCCCTTCGCAACCGCCAGCTGCAGCTTGGCCCGGCCGCGCTCGTTGAAGTAAAGCTTGAGCGGGATCAGCGTCATGCCCTCGCGGTCGACCGCGCCGATCAGCTTGTTGATCTGCCGGCGGTGGAGCAGCAGCTTTCGCGGCCGCTTGGGCTCGTGGTTGAAGCGGTTGCCCTGCAGGTATTCGGGAATGGTGGCGTTGATCAGCCAGATCTCGCCGTTCTTGGAATCGGCATAGGATTCCGCGATCGTGCTCTTGCCGTTGCGGATCGACTTGACCTCAGTGCCGGTCAGCGCAATGCCCGCCTCGATCGTGTCCTCGATGGCGTAGTTGAAACGCGCCTTGCGATTTTCCGCCATCACCTTGATCGGACGTTCGTTCTTATCGGCCATGACGGGCAAACCTGATCGAGATGCGCTTGGATTCTAACAGTTCGGATGAAGTGGGCGCGTCACTTCTTGAGGAGATCGCGGATCTCGGTCAGCAACTCGACCTCGGCCGTCGGCTTGGGCGGAGCAGCGGGTGCCGCCTCCTCCCTGCGCTTCAAGGTGTTCATGGCGCGGATCACCAGGAACAGCACGAAGGCGACGATGATGAAGTTGATCGTCAGCGTCAGGAAGCTGCCGTAAGCAAGGACGGCGCCTTGCTTTTTGGCATCCGCCAAGTTGGTTGCGGTGACCGCCTTCGACAAGGGGATGAAGTAGTTCGAGAAGTCGAGGCCACCGGTGACCGCGCCGATGATCGGCATGATGACGTCACCGACCAGCGAGGTGACGATGCCGCCGAAGGCCGCGCCGATGATGACGCCGACCGCGAGATCGACGACGTTGCCCTTCATGGCGAACTCGCGGAACTCCTTGAGCATCCGCGCGCCCTTTTCCTCCACGCTCATGAAAGGCTCCCCCGAACGGCTAATGCGTCAGTTGACCAGACCTGCGTGAACCATCGCGCTGCGCACGGCAACCCGCGTCGGCTCGGACACCGGAACCATCGGCAGCCGCAGCGTCTCGTCCAGCTTGCCGAGCAGCGACATCGCGTACTTGATCGGCGCCGGATTGCTCTCGATGAAGAGGTTGTTGTGCAGCGGCATCAGCTTGTCGTGGATCGCGAGCGCCGCCTTGGTGTCGCCCTTCTGCCAGGCGGCGTGGAACTCCGAGCACAGGCGCGGCGCGACGTTCGAGGTCACCGAGATGCAGCCATGGCCGCCATGGGCCATGTAGCCGATGATGGTGGCGTCCTCGCCCGAGAGCTGGTTGAAGTCCTCGCCCATCGCCGCGCGCTGCTGCGACACGCGGACCATGCTGGCGGTGGCGTCCTTGACCCCGGCGATGTTCTTCAGCTCCCACAGCCGCTTCAT
Source organism: Bradyrhizobium sp. NBAIM08 (assembly GCF_020193935.1). Classification (NCBI taxonomy): domain Bacteria; kingdom Pseudomonadati; phylum Pseudomonadota; class Alphaproteobacteria; order Hyphomicrobiales; family Nitrobacteraceae; genus Bradyrhizobium; species Bradyrhizobium sp. NBAIM08. The sequence continues at coordinate 407,767 of NZ_JADYVR010000001.1, forward strand.
GGTGTCGACCGACATGTCGATCACCGAGCGCGGTGGGATGTTGTAGATGATGATCGGAATGCCGATCGCATCGTTGATCGCCTTGAAGTGCTGGTACATGCCTTCTTGCGTCGGCTTGTTGTAATAGGGCGTGACGATCAGCACGGCGTCCGCGCCCGCCTTTTCGGCGTGCTGGGAGAGCTCGATCGCCTCCTTGGTCGAGTTGGAGCCGGCGCCGGCGATGACGGGCACGCGGCCCTTGGCTTCAGCGATGCACCATTCCACGACCTTCTTGTGCTCGTCATGGCTGAGCGTCGGGCTCTCGCCCGTAGTGCCGACCGGAACGAGGCCATTGGTGCCCTCGGAGATCTGCCAATTGACCAGGGAGCGGAATGCCGCCTCGTCGAGCGAGCCGTTCTTGAACGGGGTGACCAAGGCGGTGAACGACCCTCGGAATTTCGTCTTGGCTGCCATGGACTTCCTCCGTACGCGGCGATCTCTTGAGCAAGCCCCCTTCATATCGGGTCTATCCGGCCGGTAAAAGACCCGGGGTCGGTGCCAGGCTGGGTTTAGGCCGCGATTTTGCCGCGGTGCTGGTGCAAATCGGCCCGAGGTAAGCGGCTGTTGGTATTTTCTCCGCATATTCAAGCAAATTCAGCTAGGTCTTGAGCCACTTCACTGATTCGGGGCGACGAAACGCCGTGACCTCCTTTGCATCTGCCGCGTGGCGATCCCTGAGTATGGCATTGTGCCTGATGGCCGGGCTGTCGATGGACTGCGCCGCATTCGCCAAGTCCAACGAGACGGCCGCGGAGACCAAGGATCCCGCCAAGCCAGCAGCCAAGGACGCCGCGAATGGCTCGGCCAAAGGATCAACCAAGGAAACGGCGAAGGATACGGCCAAGGGAACCGGCAAGGACGCCGCGAAGGCCGCAAGCAAGGGTACGCCTGGCACCCCCGCCAAGGACGCCGCGAAGAAGCCGGACGCCGGCAAGAACGCCAGCAAGGAACCGGCGAAGGACAAGCCCAAAGACAAACCCAAGCCTGCGGCCACCGCTCCCGTTGCCACGGCACCTGCTTCCGCGCCAAAGGCAGCGCCGACTGCGAGCGGCGCGCCGCCCAAGGCAGCCCCCGCCCCGGCCGTGACTGCCACCGTCAAACCGACTGCGCCGGCCCCGGCCAGACCGGCCGCAGCTCCCATACTGGCGCCTGCAACGCGCCAGCATGCAGCGCCGCGCAAGCCGGTCATCCCGGCCGCCGTCGCTGCGACGTCGTCGACGTCGCAGGCCGACAAGGACACCCTGGAGAGCGTCATCGAGCTCGTGCGCAAGCGCAAGGCCGGCGACGCCACCAATGCCGCGGCCGGCATCTCCGATCCGGTCGCGCGAAAGCTCGCCGAATGGATCATCCTGCGCAGCGAGGACAACGGCGCGACCGTGGAACGCTATCGCGCCTTCCTCTCAGCCAATCCGAGCTGGCCGTCGCAGACCTTCCTGCGCCGGCGGCTCGAGGCCGCGATGTGGGACGACAGGCGCGACGAGTCGGTCGCGTGGTCGTGGTTCGAGAACGAGTCGCCGATCTCCGCCAAGGGACGCTTCACACTCGCCAGGGCGATGCTGGCGCGCGGCGACCGCGCCAATGCCGAGCGGCTGGTGCGGGACGCCTGGCGCGCCGATCCGATGTCGGAGGACACCGAGAACAACGCGCTCGACCAGTTCGGCGCCCTGCTCACGCCGGGCGACCAGAAAGCGCGGATGGACAACCTGCTCTACGGCAGCGAGAACGAGGCGGCGCTACGCGCCGCCAAGCGTCTCGGCGCCGGCTATGTCGCGCTCGCCAAGGCCCGCATCGCCGCGGTCAAGAAAGCGCCGAACGCGCGGGCGCTGCTCGATGCCGTGCCGCGCGAGCTGCACGGCGATCCCGGCTTCATCTTCAGCAAGATCCAGCTGCTGCGCCGCGAGGAGAAGTTCACTGAAGCCGCCCAGCTGATGCTGTCCGCGCCGAAGGATCCGGGTCGCCTCCACAATCTCGATGAATGGTGGATCGAGCGGCGCCTCCTGGCGCGCAAGATGATCGACACCGAGGAATTCCGTAGCGCCTATCTGATCGCGCGCGACGCCGCCCTGCCCTCGCGCGACATCTACAAGACCGAGCAGGAGTTTACCGCCGGCTGGATCGCGCTGCGCTTCCTCAACGATCCCGCGACCGCCGCCCAGCATTTTGCTCGCATCGGCGTCGGCAGCGTCAATCCCACCGCGCTGGCGCGTGCCGGCTATTGGCAGGGCCGCGCTGCCGAGGCGATGGGCCGCCAGCAGGAGGCACGCAATGCCTATGCGCGGGCGGCCGAGCAATCGACCAGCTATTACGGCCAGCTCGCGCGCGCAAAGCTCGGCCTGCCGCAGATCGAGCTCAACAGCCAGCCGCGCGGTCGCGGCGCCGAGCGGCTCGAGATCGTGCGCGCCGCGCAACTGCTCTACGAGCTGGACGAGCGCGAGTTCGCGATACCGCTGCTCGCCGACATGGGCGAGAACGGCGATCCCGAGGCGCTCGCGGGCCTCGGCGAGCTCACCCAGCGCTACAGCGACGCGCGCGGCATGCTGCTGCTCGGCAAGGCCGCGCTCAACCGCGGCCTCCCGTTCGACTTCTACGCCTACCCCGTCAACGGCATCCCTCAGTTCACGCCGATCGGCCCCGAGGTCGAACGCAGCATCATCTATGCGATTGCGCGGCAGGAGAGCGCGTTCAACCCGTCGGTGGTCTCGCCGGCGCAGGCCTACGGGCTGATGCAGGTGACGCCGGATGCCGCCCGCTACGTCTGCAAGCGCCACGGCGCAACCTACGACCTGGGGCGGCTGAAGAACGACTCCGTCTACAACGCCACGCTCGGCTCGGCCGAGCTCGGCGGACTGCTCGAGGATTATCGCGGCTCCTACATCATGACGTTCGCCGCCTACAATGCCGGCCGCGGCAGCGTGAAGAAGTGGGTCGAGCGTTACGGCGATCCGCGCGACCCCAAGGTCGACGCGGTCGACTGGGTCGAGCTGATTCCGTTCTCCGAGACGCGCAACTATGTGCAGCGGATCATGGAAAACCTTCAAGTCTACCGCGCCCGTTTCGGCGGCGGCACCCGCTTGCAGATCGAAGCCGATCTGCGCCGCGGCGCCGTCAGCGTGCAGTAACGGGCGTCGATGGCCCGTTAGAATCAGAGCCTGGTTGCTGGGCAGGGCTCGGCAGGATTCGTCGACGGCACCAGCGACCTGACGATAGAATTGCGCCAAGCGTTCCCACGCACCGGTTAGCTTATGCCTCACAAGGCTGGGAACGTGTCACGCTGCGCGTGGTCGGTGCGTTCCTGTTCGCAGCCGTGATCTCGTCGGGCCTCGCGACCGGCGGCTCCCCCCTTCGGCAAGAACCGCCATCCTGCCCAGCCACAGGTAACCGGCATCCAGGATCGCTATTGCCTGCAAGAACGGCGTTGGGAGAATCCTGGCAACTGCCAGTTGTCCAATTACAGCCAGTGCATGGCGACCGCGTCGGGCACAATCGATGCCTGCGGTCTCAACCCGACCTATGCCTTCAAGGAGTGGAAGGGCCTGAGATGGTAGTTTGATAGCACTTTGCCGACATTCCAGCTTGCGAGCCAACAAGGTCCGCACGTTAGGCGAAGCGCTACGCTCCAAAGAAAAACCCCGGCAGTTTCCTGCCGGGGTTCATGGATCAACCTAGGGCCGATCTTAGAAGTTGCGCTGAGCGCGCAGGAGCATCTGCAGGTTGCCCTGATCCTTCAGCTCGTAGGTGGCTGCGGGCTTGGCAACAGCCAGGTTGGCCGTGTTGGCGCCCGTGACAACGCCAGAGTGCTTCTGGTCGAGCCAGACGTAGCTCACGTCAGCCGTGAAGGCGAGACCCTTGACCGGAGTCCAGACCAAGTTGCCGCCGATAACCGCAAGGTTGAAGTCGGGGTTACAGGTCGAGCCAGCGGCGGGGGCCAGAGCAGCAGCGAAGTTGGCGCAGATCAGAGCCTTGCTTTGATCGCCGTAGCGGAGCGAAGCATAAGCACCGTAGATGCCCGACGCCCAGTTCGGGGACCAGTTGTGGGTATAACCACCGCGGAAGCCCCAGGTCTTGACGGTCTCGATACCGAGACCGGAACCGAACACGCCATCAGCGATACCGGCGAAGCCGATGCTCTGATAAGCGATGCCGCTGCCGCCGTAGATGAAGATGGTCTGCGGGAACAGGCTCTGGAAGTTGTACCGCGAAGCACCGTCGGTGTAGACCGCCTGCAAGTTGATCGAGTCACCCGCACCAGTCGGGATGTTCTTGATCGACAAGGCACCCTGCACCGCCCAGCCCCACTTGTCCGACGGATGACCCGTGAGCTCCGTCGTACCGTAATAAGCCGAGTGGAGTTCGTGCGCCGCCGCCGAGATCTGGAACAGACCCCAAGCCTGATCAACACGGACCTGACCGACGATGTCGGGCATGCGCGTGCCACCCCAATCGTTGACACCGTAGATGCCCTGGATGAAGGCAGCGCCCGCAGCTGCAGTCGTGGCGAAGCCACCCACTGCACCCGCAACGCCGGTCACGCTCGCGTTCCAAAGGTTCGACTGGCCGCCAGCAGCGGTCGTCATATCCTGCAACGCGACCGAACCCGTGATGCCCTGGCCGAAATCAGCCGTGTAGGCGACCTGGTTCACACCGGTGACGTTGTTGCTGCCGCCCGGAAGGAAGTCGGGACCGCCAGCCGGATAGCTCTGCCACGGTGCGTCAAAGATCGAAACCGTGCGGCCGAAGGTGAAACCAGCGAACTGGATGAACGCATGGTAGAGGCCGAGCGAAGCCGAACCGACCGAGAAGGCAGACGGGGCGCTGCCGGTCACCGAGGTGGCATCCCAGCTGAAAACCGTATCGGCGTAGGTGCGAACCACGCCATACTCGGTTGCCGTACGGGTATCGATGGTGAAGTCCAAACGAGCGCGGGTCTGATAGTAGTTGTCCAGACGGTTGTTGGCGCCGCCGGGAGCACCCTGGCCAATGCCGTAGTCGCTGTTCGTGTTAAACAGCATGTCGGCACGCAGATAACCGCCGAACTTGATGCAGGTGTCGGTGCCCGGGATGTAGTAGAATCCAGCACCGTACAGGGAGCAGATCTTCACGTACTCGACCGCCTTGGCCTTCACGGGGAGATCGGCTGCCTGAGCTCCGCCCACGGCGATCAGACCCGCCGCTGAGCCGAGCAAAAGGCTCTTAACCAACTTCATGTTAAACCTCCAAGTTGCTCTTCAGGGAAGGTCACTGACCGGACGGCCAATTCCCCAACCCCCTCTAAATCACCGCTTTCGGCGCCTTCGCGTCTTCGGACACACCCGCATGAACGCGAGGGACTTAAGCGAATGACCTAAACGGGACGACCTCGGGATGCCCCCCTCCGTCGCTCAGTCACAATTACCGAACGTCCTTGCACACACAACAAGAGAACGCTTCGAAACGGGCCGGTGCAGCGTGTTTTCCAACGGGTGTTGCACAAATAACACGCAGATGTGATCAAACCGCTCTCGTAACGCATTGTTTACATTAATGTTTTTGGAGCGGTTCCAAATGCCATCAAAGTTCCGCACATGAGGCGCCGCGCGCGAGAGCTCGGCTTGAGCCAGCTTTGGGGCGCTCGAATCGTGGAATCAGAAGGAGACTCAATGGGCAGGCATCGACCGCCTCCCCGCCGCGCAATCTGACCCAGGCAGCCTGCAAATACCTCCGCCGGCCGGGGCTCGCCATCACTCTTTATATGGAAGTCACGGCTGGCGGGATAATCGGGCCGGACAGCTCGGCGAGCGAGGACGCAGAGGTGCTAGTCCTCCTTTGCACCTTTGAATTTCCTCGAAAATTCAGCGCCACGCCCTGATCCGAGCGCAAACCCGTCTCGTTTCGCAAATCACTGGGAATATTCGAGCGAAAACACGCGCTTCCAAATTGACCAGCCCGAGCAAATAGATGCATAAGGCTCGCACCGGAGAGGTGGCCGAGTGGCTGAAGGCAACGCTTTGCTAAAGCGTCATACGGTCTCAAGCTGTATCGAGGGTTCGAATCCCTCCCTCTCCGCCACCCGGCAGCAGAATCCCCGGAAGCAGAATCAAGGTCCCTGCGCGCGTCCAGCGGAAGGCGATGGGCGACGCCGGTGCGAAAGTTCCGCACAAGGATGAGGGCGGCGAGCCCGCGCGATTCGCGCGCTCCTTATATATGTGAGCCCCCACCTAAATGCCGGATCGCCAGACCCGCCAATGCGAGGGCGCTATCAGCACGGCCTCATCGGCCCAAACATTGAACCAGATGCCGCCCTTACGCCGGCATGGAAAGGACCATGGCACAATACCTGTTTTGTGCAGACGCCCGAGTTCCAGGTCGCACTCGTCGGGAGCGATCTGAATCGGCAGCCATCGTCCATTCGTAGCCTGGTTGCTCATGCCGTCGGATTCTAGGCGACGCCATGAAGAAGAAACTTGCTTCAGCGCAAGCGCGTCCGCCCGTGCGAATGAGCGCAGGCGGCGCGGCCGTTGTTCTCGCCGGCAAAGGTGACTAGAGTTTTTGCACCATTTCGCCCGAGCACAGACCCCCTACGTCGGGTCGAGAACCCATTGCATGTCGCAACAAGGCCGCAACAAGGGAGCCTCGGCCCCCTCCTCACTCCATCCGTCAGCTATTCTGGACCAGGCAATTGCGGCGCACCGTTCGGGCAATCTGTCGGAAGCGGAACGGGCCTACACGACCATCCTGAAGGGGAGCAGAACGCATGCCGTCGCGCTCCATATGCTGGGGCTGCTGCACGCGCAGCGCGGCCGTTTTGCGGACGCCGAGCCTTTGCTGAAGAAGGCTGCACGCGTCGATCCCGGCAATCCCGACGTTCTTTTCAACTATGCCAACGTGCTGCGCGCGCTGAACAAGCCGGACGATGCGCTCGTCTGGCTTGCGAAAGTAATCGCCCTGGCTCCGAACTTCGCGGACGCGCATCTCAATCGCGGAGCGATCCTCATTGCACGGCAGCAGCTTCGCGACGCCATAGCCGAGTTTGATCGCGCCATTGCGATCGCACCGTCGAGCGCCGCGTTCGCCAACCGAGGCAGCGCGTTGCAGCAGCTTGGTCGACTCGAGGAAGCGCGTGACAGCTACGCCCGCGCCATCGAGCTTGCACCGGCCGACCCACAGAACCATTTCGCGTTGTCTGAGGTTCTTGGCCAGCTGGGGCGAGACGACGAAGCGATCGTGGCTCTGGAACGAACGGTCGCACTTGATAAGACGTTCCCGTTTGCGCTGAGCAACCTCGTTGCTTGCAAGCGGAAGCGCGCCGACTGGAGCAGCTTCGAACGTGAACAGGCCACCATGGAAGACGCTGCCGAGGCAGGCGTGCCGGTCGACCCCTTCACCTTCTTTCATGTCTCCTCATCGCCTGCACGCCAATTGACCTGCGCGAAGGCCTATGTCGCCAAGGTGACCCCCGACGGGGGTGCCGCCAGGCCCGGAACGCCGAGACCGGCGTCCCGGCTCCGGGTCGCGTACATGTCGGCCGATTTTCGCAGTCATGCCACCGCGTATTTGATGGCCGGAATCTTCGAGGCGCACGACCGCGAGCGCTTCGACGTCACCGCCATCTCCCACGGGCCCGACGACGACAGCCAGATGCGCAACCGCTTGAGGGCCGCATTCGAACGTTTTGAAGATGTCAGCGATCTCGCCGACGAGGACGTCGTCAAGCTGATCGGCCAGCTCGAGATCGAGGTTCTCGTCGATCTCGGCGGCTTCACCGCCGGTGCACGGCCGAAAATCATTGCGCGCCGGCCGGCTCCTATCCAGGTCAGCTATCTCGGCTTTCCCGGCACGATGGGCGCCCCCTATCTCGACTATCTCATGGCCGACCGGATCGTCATCCCCGAAGCAGAGCAGACTTATTACGCCGAGAAGGTGATCTATCTTCCCAATAGCTACCAGGCGACCGACGCGAAGCGACCGCTCCCGTCAAATCCACCGAGCCGGAGCCAGCTCGGACTGCCGGACGATGCGTTCGTCTACTGCGCGTTCAACAGAAGCCCCAAGATCACGCCCCCGTTGTTCGGCGTCTGGATGCGGCTGCTCGACAAGACCCCCGGAAGCGTCCTTTGGCTGCTAGATGGTGACCCGGTCGCCACGGAGAATCTGAAGCGCGAAGCCGTTGCGCGGGGGATTGTCGCCGAGAGAATCGTGTTCGCTCCGCGCGTCCCTGCTGAGGAGCATTTGGCGCGCCACCAGGTCGCCGATCTGTTCCTGGACACATTGCCCTACAACGCCCACACCGGGGCCAGCGACGCCCTCTGGGCCGGCTTGCCGGTCCTGACGTGCCTTGGGACCACTTTTGCCGGACGCGTTGCAGCCAGTCTCCTGAACGCCGTAGGCCTTCCCGAGCTGGTGACGCGATCACTGGAGGAATATGAGGCTTTGGCACTTCGAATCGCGCACCATTCCGAACTTCGCGTCGCGCTCAGGAGCAAGCTGGCGGCGCGCCGGACCACTTGCCCGCTTTTCGATACTGTCCGCATGACGCGGGATATCGAAAAGGCATTCGACGAAATCTGGCGCAGGCATTGCGCGGGCGAAGCGCCGGCCTCGTTTGCCGTGCAAACCTCGACCTGAAGCCGCCTCGGCGCGGTGGCGCCGCCCGGTCAAGGTCCGGTTCCCAAGCGAAGTGACGCTCAGTGCGCGCAGACCCAGGCTCTCGCCGCGCGCTGCGCGACGGAGATCTCGGCCTCCGACATCTGCCCGGCGATTTCCTGGCGCAGCGCCACGGCGTCCTTGCGGCCCTTCAGCGCGGCGAGATTGAACCATTTGTGCGCGGCGACGAGATCAACGATGCCGGAGCGGCCGCTCGCCCAATAGATCCCGCGCTCGAACAGCACGTCCGAGAGCGCGCTCGCATCGACCGGCGTTGCCGTCTCCAGATCGAAAGTACCCTGAAACATCACGCATCCCCTTTGTTCTTATGCCGCCCCGTCCGCCGAGCGCGGCTCCCGTCCAACCTCTGATGTGCATGACCCTTCCCGGGATCGTGCACTGTTCAACTCTTCCCCATCGCCGTTAGCCGGCTTGTTGAAGGCGATGATGGCGGGCAAATTTGAATGGCAGTTTAAGCATCGCGATGAAGCAGACGTAAACGCGCTCGCGCGCCTCCTGCGCCGAGAATCCAAGAAGTCCTTGATTCGCAGGCGCTTCTGTCATTCGTCAGATTCGGTTTACCTTGGGATTTCAGGACATCGATAACCATCGCGCGCGGTGGCGCGGTCATTGGCTGCTGTTTTTCAATCGGCGTCACCCGCGCCCCCGGCTACGCCATGGCTTCCGCGGTATGCGGTCTCGGGCCGCCGAAGCGGCGAAGGTGGCAGGCGGGTGACCCAGTATTCCAGCGGCCGCAATCGTTCCACGACAAGCCGCGCGTGCTGGATCGGCCCGTCGGAGCCGGGCGGCGACACCGCAGGGCGAAACGGCGCGCGATCACGCCACAGGCCGCCTCGCCTCTCCAAGCCACGCGATCAAGCCGGCATGACAGAAGCGCGCTCGGACGCGACGCGGTCAAATCAACGATGTGAGGGAGAGGAATGCCGGCAATGCCCCGGCTTCAAGGGAACGAGGGCGTCGGCGAACACGTCAGGACCAGATTCCACTTTGGCCCGAAGGCCTGTCGTGAAATTGCGGAGCCCGTTTGAGGAGAACCGCACCGAACGAAGAAAACTCGTTTCTTCTGCCGGACCGCGAAAGAGAACGGTCCGACCGTTGACCTGATGTCTCGCCGACACCCTCTATCGTCGACCAGAACCTTTAGGAGGCGCTGATGACGTGCCGGCTATCTGGAGCCGGCAACTTCAGAAGCGAAGTTACTTCTTCTTCTTCGCGACCTTGCGGGTCTTCTTCGCAGTCTTCTTCACTGCGCTCTTCGCCTTCTTCGCCTTCTTCGCTTTCTTGGCCATGTTGCCCTCCGATGTGTGAGATGGCTTTAATCGCTGCGTGCACTCGGGGATCGAATGCACTTCATCCCGAATACACCAACACGAAGAAAAAAACAGCTTCTCACTTAAAGAAGTGTTGACGCAGCAAGGCGCCTGCGCTTGGCGGGCGCGACGCAGGCGCTTCGTACGACGTGCACTTGCGATGATGCAGAGCGCTCGCATCGCCGACGTTCGCGAACGATGCGATTGCACGAAAACACTATGCAGCAAGTATTTTTTCGCACGCGCGTATCGCGCGCGACCAACGCAGCGATGCGCATCGACAATCGTGCGGTCGCCTCGCAAAGGCGTTTCGCGGACTCTGAGTCGCGATTTTTGGCAACGAAAATATTTTCATGCTTAACGGCGCGGGCGCTCGCCGGAGCGCGTTCAAGCCGCCGTTTCGGGCGAATCGCGCGGCGGCGATTCGCCCCGCCGCATCGCCGTCGATCAGGATGAAGTTTGCCGTCGAGGATGCGCGCGAACGTCGCAGCGAGAACCGAAAGCGAGGTGACGAAACGCGTCCGTCACCTCGTTCGAATGCGTGAGGCTTAGACGCCGAGCTTGGACTTGAGCAGGTCGTTGACGCTCTGCGGGTTGGCCTTGCCGCCGGATGCCTTCATGACCTGGCCGACGAACCAGCCGAGCGATTGCGGCTTGTCCTTCACCTGCGCCGCCTTGTCGGGATTGGCCGCGATGATGTCGTCGACCACCTTTTCGATCGCAGAGAGATCCGTGACCTGCTTCATGCCGCGGCTTTCGACCAGCGCGCGGGGATCGCCACCCTCCTGCCAGACGATTTCGAACAGATCCTTGGCGATCTTGCCCGAGATCGTACCCTCGCCGATCAGGTCGATGATCGCAGCCAGTTGCCCGGCATTGACGGGCGAGGCCGTAATATCCCGGCCTTCTTTGTTGAGACGGCCGAACAGCTCGTTGATCACCCAGTTCGCCGCCATCTTGCCGTCGCGGGCGCGGTTGGCGAGCTTGTCGAGCACCGTCTCGTAGAACAGCGCGCTCTCGCGCTCGGCGACCAGCACGCTCGCATCATAGGCCGAGAGGCCGAAATCGGCGACGAAGCGCGCCTTCTTCTGGTCCGGCAGCTCCGGCAGCTTCGCCTTCAGCGCGTCGACAAAGTCCTGGCTGAACTCCAGCGGCAACAGGTCGGGGTCGGGGAAGTAGCGATAGTCGTGCGCCTCCTCCTTCGACCGCATCGAGCGCGTCTCACCCTTGTTGGGATCGAACCGGCGCGTCTCCTGCTCGATCTCGCCCCCGTCCTCCAGGATCTCAATCTGGCGCCGCGCTTCATACTCGATCGCCTGGCCGATGAAGGCGATCGAGTTCATGTTCTTGATCTCGCAGCGGGTGCCGAGCGGCGCGCCGGGCTTGCGCACGGACACGTTGACGTCGGCGCGCAGGGATCCCTTCTCCATGTCACCGTCGCAGGTGCCGAGGTAGCGCATGATCGAGCGCAGCTTGGTCACATAGGCCTTGGCCTGCTCGGCGTCGCGGATATCAGGCTTCGAGACGATCTCCATCAGCGCCACGCCAGAGCGGTTGAAATCGATGTAGGACAGTGACGGCGACCGGTCGTGCAGCATCTTGCCGGGATCCTGCTCCAGATGCAGCCGCTCGATACCGATGGTGGCCGTCTTGCCGCCGTCGAGATCGATGATCACCTCACCCTCGCCCACGATGGGCGATTTGTACTGGCTGATCTGGTAGCCCTGCGGCAGGTCCGGATAGAAATAGTTCTTGCGGTCGAACACCGAGCGCAGGTTGATCTGCGCGTTGAGGCCGAGCCCGGTCCGGACAGCCTGCCTGACGCATTCCTCGTTGATGACCGGCAGCATGCCCGGCATCGCGACGTCGACCAGCGAGACGTGGCTGTTCGGCTCGCCGCCGAAAGCGGTAGACGCGCCCGAGAACAGTTTGGCGTTCGAGGTCACCTGGGCATGGATCTCCATGCCGATGACCATCTCCCAGTCACCAGTTGAGCCCTTGAGAAGCTTGTGCGTGGCCGTGCTCATGTCCTGCTCCCGAGCAGCGTGGCAGCGATCCGCTCCCACTCCGCTTCCAATGAATCCTTTGCCGCCGGCTGGCCGGCCTGGCGGTACCAATAGCCGGCATTGCCGAGATCGCCTTCGACGCGGTGCAAATAGGCATGCACCCAGGCGGCCTCGCGGCTGCTCTCGTCCTGAACGATCTTGTGCGCGCGGTCCCAGTCGCCCTTCGCCGCCCACCACAGGCCGGCGAGCGGCGCGTTCAGGTCCGGCGCGGGCGCCGAGCCACTGATGCTCGCGATGAAATCGGCGACATTCACCACCACCTCGCGGGCGTGAAGCGGCCGGCGGCCTGCTCGATCACCTCGCCGAGCGAGAACAGCGTCTCCTCGTCGAACGGACGGCCGATCAGTTGCAGTCCGAGCGGCAGGCCCTGCGCGTCCTTGCCGGCGGGAACTGCGATGCCCGGCAGGCCCGCCATGTTCACGGTCACCGTGAAGATGTCGTTGAGATACATCTCGACCGGGTCGGCGCCGCCCTTCTCGCCGATGCCGAAGGCCGCCGACGGCGTCGCCGGGGTGAGGATGGCGTCGACGCCTTTGGCGAAGCAGTCCTCAAAATCCTTCTTGATCAGCGTGCGCACCTTCTGCGCGCGCAGGTAATAGGCATCGTAATAGCCGGCCGAGAGCACGTAAGTGCCGATCATGACGCGGCGGCGCACCTCGGCGCCAAATCCCTCCGCACGGGTGTTCTCGTAGAGCTCGATGATGTTCTTACCCTGCTCGCGCAGGCCGTAGCGCACGCCGTCATAGCGCGCCAGGTTGGACGAGGCCTCTGCCGGCGCCACGATGTAATAGGCCGGCAGCGCGTATTTGGTGTGCGGCAGCGACACCTCGACCAGCTCGGCACCGGCCGCCTTCAGCCACGCCGCGCCCTCACTCCACAGTTTCTCGATCTCGGCCGGCATGCCGTCGAGGCGATACTCCCGGGGGATGCCGATCTTCATGCCCTTCACGGACTTGCCGATCGCCGCCTCGTAGTCCGGCACGGGGATATCGACCGACGTCGTGTCCTTGGGATCGTGGCCGGCCATCGAGCGCAGCAGCATCGCGGCATCGCGTACGCTGCGCGCGATAGGGCCCGCCTGGTCGAGCGAGGAGGCAAAGGCGACGATGCCCCAACGCGAGCAGCGGCCATAGGTCGGCTTGATGCCGACGGTCGCGGTGAACGCGGCCGGCTGGCGGATCGAGCCGCCGGTATCAGTCGCGGTCGCGCCCATGCAGAGCAGCGCCGCCACGGCCGAGGCCGAGCCGCCGGACGAGCCGCCCGGCACCAGCGTGGTGTTGCTGCCCTCGCGCCGCCAGGGATTGCCGACGGGGCCGAAGCACGAGGTCTCGTTCGCCGAGCCCATCGCGAACTCGTCATTGTTGAGCTTGCCGAGCATCACCGCGCCGTCGCGCCAGAGCTGCGAGGTGACGGTGGACTCGTAGGTCGGCACGAAATTGCCGAGGATCTTCGAGCACGCCGTGGTGCGCACGCCCCTGGTCGCGAACAGGTCCTTGATGCCGAGCGGGATGCCGGCGAGCGGGCCCGCATCGCCCTTGGCGATCTTGCTGTCCGCCTCGCGCGCCATGGCGCGCGCCTGGTCCGGCGTCTCTATCACGAAGGCGTTGAGCACGCGCGCTTTCTCGATCGCGGAAAGATGCGCGTCGGTCAGCTCGAGCGACGTGAAATTTTTTGCCGCGAGGCCCTTGCGGGCCTCGGCGAGCGTCAGCGATGTCAAATCGGTCATTTATTGATCGGGCTGCAGAAGAACGGAGACAGGGTCTTGTCGTTGGCCGGGTCCTCCTTTTTGGCGGCGGCTTTCGCGGCCGCCTCGATCTCGTCGAGCACGGCATTGACGGCGACATTGGGGTCGGCAGCCTTGCCCTGCCGCTCCATCTTGTCGAGGTAGTTCATGTAGGCCTGATAGGCCTTCTCATCGTCGCAAAGCAGGCACATCGGACCTAACCTGTCTATTCAACGACCTTCGGCACCAGGAAGAAGTGACCTTCGGTCGCGGGCGCGTTGGCAACGATATCGTCGGCGATCCCGCCGTCGTCGACCACGTCCTGCCGCTTCTTCATCTGCATCGGGGTGACCGAGGTCATCGGCTCCACGCCCTCGACATTGACCTCCGAGAGCTGCTCGACGAAAGCGAGCATGGCGTTGAGCTCGCCCTGCAGATGCGGAACCTCGCCCTCGGAAACCGCAATGCGCGCCAGATGCGCGATGCGGCGGACGGTAGCGGCGTCGACGGACATTATATAAGGCCTCTTACGGCAAAACCTATGTGCCGTATAGCAGAGGCCGGTTTTGCGCCGCAACCGGCGCTTCCCCCTATCCGGCGAGGGCCTTCATGCACCCCAGCGCCGATTTGGCGAGATCCCGGGTCAATTCGGCGGCGGGAAGCTCGCGGCCCAGCGCAACGGCCTGCCCTGCCCAGAGATTGGTGAAATCCACCCTGCCCTGCTTTTCGGCAGCCGCTTTCAGCGGCCCCAGCGCCGTCGCGCCGTGGGGAAACGGCGGCGCATCCGGCGAGATCGGACCGGCCTCGCGCATCAGCCGGTTCTGCACCCCGCGCGCAGGCCGGCCGGTCATGACATTGGTGATGACGGTGGAATCGTCCCGCGCCTCGGCAAGCGCCTTGCGGCCGCCCGCGCTGAGCTTGGATTCCGGGCAGCGCAGATAGGCGCTGCCGATCTGCACGCCGGCGGCACCGAGCGCGAAGGCTGCGGCAATGCCGCGTCCGTCGGCGATGCCGCCCGCCGCGATCACCGGCACCTTCACGGCATCGACGACCTGCGGCACCAGCGCGAAGGTGCCGGGCTGCTCGGCGATCTTGTCGGTCAGGAACATGCCGCGATGGCCGCCCGCCTCGGCACCTTGCGCGATCACGGCATCGACGCCGTGTTCTTCCAGCCAGACCGCCTCCTTCACCGTCGTCGCGGACGAGATGACGAGGCAACCCGCCGCCTTGACGCGCCGCAGCAGCGCTTGCTCCGGCAGGCCGAAATGGAAGCTGACGACCTCCGGCTTCAGCTCCTCGACCACTTCGCAGAACGCTGCATCGAACGGCGCGCGGTTCGCAGCCGCGATCGGCGCGGAGGGATCGAGACCGTGCTCGGAATAGTACCCTGCGAGCCGCTGCTTCCACCGCGCCTCGGCTTCGCGCGTCAGATCGACCGGCGTATGGCAGAAGAAGTTTATGTTGACCGGCGCCTTGACGCGCTGGCGGATGAGACCAACCTGCTCGCGCGCCTTCTCCGGCGAGATCATCGCACACGGCAGCGACCCCAGCGCCCCGCCCTGCGCAGCCGCAATCACCAGCTCCGCATCCATCACGCCAGCCATCGGCGCCAGCACGATCGGAAATTCGGTCTTGAAGAGATCGATCAGTCGACGGTCAGGCCACATGATGCTTGCCTCGCATTCGCTCTTCCCTCTCCCCTTGTGGGAGAGGGTGGATCGCCGCGATAGCGGCGAGACGGGTGAGGGGTTTGCATCCGCGGAAGCAGACCTCTCAGATTTGACTTCACTCTCCGCGGAAAGAACCCCTCATCCGGCGCTGCGCGCCACCTTCTCCCACAAGGGGAGAAGGAAGAACACCTCTCGCTGAATTCCGGCGTCCTGCCAGCAACTGCTCCGCCTCCGCCGCAATCCGCTCGACGATCTCCGCCGCCGGTGGGATATCATGAATCAACCCAACCGCCTCGCCGGCGATCACGGCCGCGACATCGAAATTGCCCGCCGCCCTTGCTGCCGCATACTCGGAAGCGACTGCGGCAACATTCTGCATCAGCTCGACCTCGCGGCCGATCCAGCGCTTGGCATGATCGTTGACCAGGCACCGCCCGGTAAACGGCGCCGGCCAGACATTGTTGCGGGAGAGATCGAAGAGGATGCCGCGCACGGTCGAACCGGAGTTCGCCGCGCAGATGCGGCGCTTGGCCTCCTCCGCACCGTCGGCCTCCTGGCTGGCATAGAAGCGCGTGCCGAGCAGCACGCCGCTCGCGCCCAGCATCATCATGGCCGCGAGGCCGCGCCCATCCGCGATGCCGCCAGCCGCCACCACTGGAACGCGCCCCGCGACGAGATCGACGATGGCGGGCACGAGATCGACAGTGGTGCGCGAAGCGCCATGACCGCCCGCCTCCGTGCCTTGCGCAATCAGGATGTCAGCACCGGCATCGAGCGCCTGCCGCGCCATCGCTTCGTCCTGCACCTGGCAAATCAGGCGCGCGCCGGCGGATTTGATCTTGGGCGCGAACGGCGCGGGATCGCCGAACGACAACATGATCGCAACTGGTTTTGCAGCGAGCGCGACATCGAGAAGCTCGGGCCGCTTGGCGAGGCTCCAGGTGATGAAGCCGATCCCGAACGGTGCACTGAGGTCGGCGAGCTTCGCCGTCTCCTGCTCCAGCCAGACCCGTTCGCCATAGCCGCCGCCAAGAATGCCGAACCCGCCGGCGCGGCTCACCGCCGCGACCAGGCGGCTGCCGGCAATGACATCCATCGGCGCCAACAGGATCGGATGCTCGATTCCCAGCAGCGTGGTCAGCGACGTCGTCATCGGCATGGCTCCTCCCCGATCTGGACAGCGAGACTAGGCGCGACTAGCATTCTCGAAAATTGAATTGTTACGAACGCTGCCATCTCAAAAGCGAAACGACACCATGGAACTCAGCGATATCAAGACCTTCGCCGCCGTCGCCCGCACCGGCGGCATCACCCGCGCCGCCGAAGAGCTCAACACCGTGCAGTCGAACGTCACCCAGCGCGTGAAGGCGCTGGAGGCGGAGATCGGCACGCCGCTGTTCGAGCGGCACTCGCGCGGCATGACGCTGACCGGCGCCGGCAAGCGCCTCCTCCCCTATGCGCAAAAGATGGCGGCGTTGTCGCGCGAAGCCTTGCTCGCCGCGCGCGACGATGGCGAGCCGAAAGGACCGCTCGCGATCGGCTCGATGGAGACCACGGCAGCCGTGCGATTGCCGCCGCTGCTCGCTGATTTCCACCGCCGCTTCCCTGCCGTGCGTCTTTCCTTGCGCACCGCACCGACCGCCGACCTCGTCGCACTCGTGCTCGACGGCACGCTCGACGGCGCCTTCATCGCCGGGCCCATCGCGCATGACGACCTCACCGCGACGAGCGCGTTCGGCGAAGAGCTGGTGCTGGTCAGCGCGCGCCGCTGGGCCTCGCTCGCCGAGCTGCGCGCCGGCACGCCGGAGTCGGGTCCGACCGCGCTGGTGTTCCGCACCGGCTGCACCTATCGCCAGCGGCTCGAACAGATCTTCGTCGAATTCGGCTGGCCGTCGGCGGCACGCTTCGAGCTCGGCACGCTCGACGGCATGATCGGCTGCGTCGCCGCCGACATGGGCGTGACCCTGCTGCCGCGCGCCGTCGTGGAACGCAGCGCGATGAACGGCGCCGTCGCCGTCCACACGCTGAGCCCGTCACATGCACGTGTCGAGACACTCTTCATCCAGCGCCGCGCCGGACATCAATACAGTGCGCTGAGCGGTTTTGCCGATTGCCTGAAGAAGGACGAGGACGTCATCGCAGCATGACGGAGCGCCAACGTTCCACGCTACGAAATTCGTCACAAATCCATCGCGTTTGAATCGATTCGCGCTGCGCCCTGCCATCGCAGCGCAGCACTTCGAAAAGCTTTGAAGCCCGCGCTTCTTCTACGTTAGGATAAGTGACTGGCCAGCGCGAAACCATAAACGAAGCCAAAACATCGGCAGAAAACATCGGGAGGACTATTGATGCGCAATACGCTCGTGTTGTGCTGCGTCGCCGCGTTGTCGGCGATTTCAGGAACTTCAAGCGCACAGGACTGGACCAAATCGAAATGGGGGCCGAACGACGAGATCGGCGCCGCCAACTACATGACGCCCGAGCTCGTGGTGAAGGCGGCATCGCTGGTGAAGACCGGCAAGACCTACGCTCTGGGCATCCCCGTCACGCCGCAGACGCCCGCCTACCCGCCGCGCACCTTCAAGCTCACCATCGTGCAGCCCGGACAGGCCGGCACCCCGGGTCTCGGTCCGAACAAGGCCACTTACAACGACGACATCCTCGACAGCTGGGTCGGCATCGGCAGTCAGCTCGACGGGCTCGGCCATCTCGGCGTCGAGCACGTCTACTACAACGGCAACAAGCTGGCCGATTTCGCCGATCCCAATGGCTTGAAGAAGCTCGGCATCGAGAAGGTGCCGCCGATGGTCGCCCGCGGCGTGCTGCTCGACATGGCCGCCTATTTCAAGACCGACGTGGTGAAGGAAGGCACCGCCTTCAACGTCAAGGAGATCGAGGAAGCCGCCAAGCAGCAGAACGTCGAGATCCGCCAGGGCGATGTCGTCATCTTCCACACCGGCTGGCTCAGCCTGATCGGCAAGGACGACAAGCGCTACTCGGCCGGCGAGCCCGGCCTCGGCGTCGAAGGCGCGAAGTACCTCGCCGGCAAGGGCGTCGTCGCGGTCGGCGCCGACACCTGGGGGCTCGAGGTGTTGCCGTTCGAAGGCAAGACCGTGTTCGAGGTCCACCAGATTCTGCTCGCGATGAACGGCACCTATATCCTCGAGAACATGGACACCGCCGCGCTCGCCCGGGACAAGGGCTACGAATTCCTGTTCGTGCTGGGCCAGCCGCGCTGGACCGGCGCCGTGCAGGCCATGATCAACCCGATCGCGATCCGCTGAGCTGAAAACCGGGCGAGGAGCCGCTTGCCGCGCGGCAGGCCCCTCGCCCACCCCTCCGTCACCGCGGCCTCACCTGCCACCGCCGCAATGCCACGACGGCCCAGATCGCCTCGACCAGGCCGAACGGCCAGGCGCCTTGCAGGAAGCCATAGGCCGACCCCAGCGCGCAGGACGCCGCGAACAGCAGCACGAACCAGTGGCTGCGATCCTCCAGGGCATAGCAGACCAGCATCGCCGTCACGGCAAACAGGCCGAATAGTGTCAGTGCATCCATGGTTATCAGTTCACCCCGCAGCGCGACGCATGATATGCGCTAAAGCCATGCCGGCTCCTATCCTGCCTCTCATCGATGCTGCAACCCACTGGCCCGCGCGCGGCGCGCTGGTCGGACTCGATTTGGGCACCAAGACCATCGGTGTTGCCGTATCCGACCCGGACCGGCGGCTGGCGACCGGAGTCGAGACGATCCAGCGCAAGCAGTTCAAGCAGGATGCCGCCAGGCTGCTGGCCGTCGCCACCGAGCGCAAGGTGGTCGGCTTCGTGCTCGGCCTGCCCATCAACATGGACGGCAGCGAAGGGCCGCGCGCGCAATCGACCCGCGCCTTCGCGCGCAATCTAGCCGGATTGACCGCGCTGCCCATCGGTCTCTGGGACGAACGTCTTTCGACCGCGGCGGTCGAGCGCGAGCTGATCGGCATGGACGTCAGCCGCGCCAAGCGGGCCGAGGTGATCGACGAGCACGCCGCGATCTTCATCCTGCAAGGCGCACTCGATCGCCTTGCCAATCTTCGCACGAGCCCGGGACCGGACTGATCCATGGCCGTCGTCATCGCGGCGCTGCTGCCGGTCTTCATCCTGATCGTGCTCGGCATCGTGCTGAAGCGCAGCCTGATGCGACTCGACACGCAATGGCACGGGTTGGAGCAGCTGACCTATTTCGTGTTGTTTCCGATGCTGCTGATCCAGACCCTGGTAAAAGCCGACCTCTCCAAGGTGCCGGTCGCCGGCGTCGGCGGCGCGCTGCTGCTGTCGGCGCTGGCGATGTCGCTGTTGTGCCTCGCATTGCGCCCCGCCCTGTCGCGGCTCGGCATCGACGGCCCCGCCTTCACCTCGATCTTCCAGGGGGCGACGCGCTGGCAGACCTTCGTTGCGCTGTCGATCGCCGCCAATCTGTTCGGCGATGTCGGGCTGGCGCTCGCCTCCGTTGCGATGGTGGCGATCATCCCGCTCGTCAACGTGTTCAGCGTGTCGGTGCTCGCTCGTTACGCATCGCCGGAAAAGCAATCCGGCCGCGCCATCTTCATGACGTTGGTGCGCAATCCCTTGATCTGGGCCTGCGTCATCGGCCTTACTGTCAATGTCACCCATCTGCCGCTGCCAAGGCTCTGGCACGAGATTGCAGACGCGCTCGGCAGTTCCTCCCTCGCCATCGGCCTGCTCGTCACCGGCGCAGGACTGCATCTCGAAGGGCTCTTCCGTCCAAGCCTCGGCGCAGCCCTCGGCGTCGTGTTCAAGCTCTTGCTGATGCCCGCGCTCGCGATGGGTCTCGGTCTCTGGTTCGGGCTTTCCGGCAACAGCCTGGCGATCGTGGCGATCTGCTCGGCGGTGCCGACCTCGTCCAGCGCCTATGTCCTCGCCCGCCAGATGGGCGGCGACGCCCCGCTGCTGGCGCAGATCATTACGCTGCAGACGATCTTTGCAGCCATCACGATGCCGATCGCAATCGGGCTGGCGGCCTAGCACTCGTCAATTCGAGCGCACCTCTCTGACCTCGTCATTGCGAGGAGCTCTTGCGACGAAGCAATCCAGACTGCCGCGGCGGAGAGATTATGGATTGCTTCGCTGCGCTCGCAATGACGAAGTTGCGGCCTAGCTCCCCAGCCACATCGTCAGCACCACCGCGGTGAGATTGTTCAGCGCATGCAGCACGATCGTGAGCCACAGCGAGCCGGAGCGGTAGCGCATGTAGCCGAACCACAGGCCGATGGCAAAAACTTCGGCGAGGAAGTACATGTCGTACTGCAGATGGACGATTGTCCACACCAGCGACGACATCAGGATCGCGCCGGGTGCGCGCAGGAAGCTCGCCGACCAGCCACGATAGAGGAAGCCTCGCGCCAGAACCTCTTCCGACATCGGCGCCGCCACCGCGAATGCGGCCAGCAGCAGCAGCGCGGCGCCCTTGTCGCGGCCCGTTTTCAACAGATCGGTCATGAAGCCCGGCGTCGCCTCGCGGCCGAGGGCGCGCGACATCGTCTCCCAGAGCAGCACGATCAGGATGAGGCCGACGGCGCCGAACAGCAGCTGCTTCCAGGACGGCCAATGCAGCGCGAGATAATCGATGAACGAAGCTTTCTTGATGCGAATGGCGAGCCAGACCGCGGCCAGTGTCGTCGGCAAGCCCATGATGACCGAGAGCGCAAGCGTCTGGGGCTCGCGGCCGACGACCTGCAGCGAAGCGAGGTCCATGGGTAGACCACGCTGCGCCGCCAGCAGAAGGACGGCGCCGATCTGCCCGACGAACATCGCGGCGAAGATGAAGAGGCCCCACAGCGCCGTGCCCCAAAACTTCCAGACACGCGGTGTCGCCGGCGTCGCGGTCAACGGCGGATGATCGGGATTGAGGGAGTGCATCGGGAGGCTTTCGTTTTGGAGGCTCACGGCAGCGCCCGCTCCAGCAGCGCGCGCACGGCGGCGCTGTCGAGCTCGACCGCGCCGTACATACCGGCATGGTTCGTCGCGAGGCGGGTCGCGGCAAACAATTCGGCCTGGCGCGGCGACACGCCATTGAGCGCGGCCGTCGCGGCCAGCAATGCCAGCTTCTCGACCGCAAGCCGCGCGACGCGCTCGCCGTCGGCGCGCCGAAACGTCTTGCCGATGAAGCTGGCCGCCTCGCCCGCCCCCGGCAGCCCCTTGGTCTCGGCCGCCAGCGCTTGCAGCACCGCCGTCGCCGCCTCGCCCTCGCGCGAGAGCGCGCGGAGCACGTCGAGGCACATCACGTTGCCCGAGCCCTCCCAGATCGCGTTGACCGGCGACTCCCGATAGTGGCGCGCCAGAATGCCGTCCTCGACATAACCGTTGCCGCCGAGGCACTCCATCGCCTCAAACAGGAACGGCGGCGCGCTCTTGCAGGTCCAGTATTTGATCGCGGGCGTGAGCAGCCGCATATAGGCCGCCTCCGCCGCATCGTGCGGCGTGCGGTCGAAGGCGCGGCAGAGCCGCATCACCAGCGCCGTGCTCGCCTCCACATGCAGCGCCATGTCCGACAGCACGGCCTGCATCAGGGGCTGATCGGCCAGATGCTTCTGGAACACGCTGCGATGCCGGGCGTGGTGCAGCGCATGCGCAAGCCCCGAGCGCATCAGGCCGACGGAGGCGATCGCGCAATCCTGGCGCGTCAGCTGCACCATCTGGATGATGGTGCGGATGCCCTTGCCTTCCTCGCCGACCCTTTCGGCATAGGCGCCTGTGAATTCGACCTCGGACGAGGCATTGGAGCGGTTGCCGAGCTTGTCCTTCAGCCGCTGGAACTGAATGGCGTTGACCGATCCGTCCGGCGCGAAGCGCGGCATGAAGAAGCAGGTCAGCCCGCCTTCGGCCTGCGCCAGCACCAGGAACGCATCGCACATCGGCGCCGACATGAACCATTTGTGGCCGGTGATGCGATAGCCGTCCCCGTCGCGCACCGCACGCGTCATGTTGGCGCGCACGTCGGTGCCGCCCTGCTTCTCGGTCATGCCCATGCCGAGCGTCATGCCGCGCTTGCCCCACCACGGCGCAAAGCTCGGATCGTAGCTCTTGGTCGACAGCACCGGCATCACCCGCGCGAGCAAGTCGGGCTGTAGCGCCAGGGCCCCGACGGAAGCGCGCGTCATCGTGATCGGACAAAGGTGGCCGGTCTCGACTTGCGCAGCCATGTAGAACTTTGCGGCGCGAATGACCTCGGCACCATCGCCCGCCGGCTTGCCATCCCCAGTCCAGGTAGAATTGTGCACGCCCGCATGCGCACTGTGCGCCATCAGCTCGTGATAGGCGGGATGAAACTCGACCTGGGCGCGGCGATTGCCTTTGGCATCGAAGCTGCGCAGCTTCGGCGTGTTCTCGTTCGCAAGGCGCCCGCGATCGGCCATTGCTGCCGAGCCCCAATGCCGGCCGAACTCCGACAGTTCCCGCTCCGCCGCTGCGCCGCCATTGGACCTGACCGCCTCGACCAGCGGCCGGTCCACGGCGAAAAGATCGACGTCCTCGAACGGCGGCGACTGGTTGAAGACCTCGTGGGTCGCAAATGTGGGCTGGGTCATTTTGCGTCCTCGGCGCGGAATCAGTTCCGCCGCGGCTGGATCGGGAAATCATAGGCCGCCCCGCCTGCCCCCGGCAGCGAAAAATGCCACCACTCCTTCGAATAGTTCACAAAGCCTTGCCTGGCCATCGCAGCCACCAGCCGCTTGCGCCAGGCGCGCTGCTCCGGAGTGATCGATGGTGCCGCAGTGTGCCCCTTCGGGTCGGTACAGTCGTAGCCTGTGCCCATGTCGACGCTGCCCTCGGGCGCCCGCGCCTCGACCGGCGCCGTGCAATCCGCGTAGGTCTTGGCGGGGTCATATTTGGCGGAATTGTCCGCCTTCAGATCGACCAGCGTGAGATCGAGCGCCGCACCGGTCGAATGCTGCGAACGGCTCGCAATGTAGCCGAGGCGGAACAGCTCGGTCTTCGGGATCTTCGGATTGTAGCGCCGCTCCGACGCGGTCTCGCGGCCGTTCTGCGACCACTTGACCATGTCGAGCGAGGCCCCCGCCGGCCGGTAGCAGTCGAACATCTTGAGCGAGAGATTTTGCGCCGCCAGCTCCTGCTGCACCGCTTTCAGCCGCAGCCCCACCTCGCGCTTCACCACGCATTCGCCGGCATCGTAGCCGGCGAGCGGACGGCCGACGAAATTGTTCGACGTGGCGTAACGGATGTCCTGGATGATGCTGGGATCGATGTCGCGCAGATAGACGAAGTCGCCGGGCAAGGGCTGCGCCCGCACGGGAACGAGAAACGATAGTGCGAGCAGCACGACAAGCGCGGCGCGCGCCGCGGTTCCGGTCCTTGCGGTCATTGCACCGGATCCGAGTTGACCAGAAGCTTCGTGATCGCGGTGTCCGTATATCTGTTGCCGGCCCAGACATCGTCGATGATGAACTGCATCCAATGGGCCGACACCGGCGGCCGCAATGTCAGCAATTGCGCCGACAGCTTGTCGTCGAGAATGAAGGTCTGCGACTCGCCGCCCGAGAACAGCACGCGGATCTGGCGAACCCTGTTGTTCTTGGCGAAGATGTCGGGGCTTTTCTGGTAGCCGTTCTGCACGTGGATCGACTTGACCCGCCGCAGGGTTTCGAACTCGATGGCGATCCATTCGCCGATGCCGTTGCCGGATGCGCCTTCGACCCAGGCCGTCCCCGTCGAGGCGTCGAACAAATTCGCTGCGTCGTACGAATTGCCGAATTGCGGCTTCAGCATCGAGCTGACGCAATAGGTCTCGAAGCCGCTGCGGGCGCAGCTTTCGCCTGCCGCGGAGGGACGCGGCGGACGCATGGTGGCGCGCTCCGCGACCGCAGGCCTTGTCGGCGGCTTCACCAGCATGCCCGCCACTTTCGGCGCCCCGTTCGACGATTCCGCATTCCAGAGAAAGATGCGCCCGCCGAGCGTCTGGTCGTAATAGGCGGGCGTCTGCTCGTGCGGTGCTGCTTGTCCTCCGGCATCCGTCGCCGTCAGCGCCAGCGCCGCCACGCGCTCGCGCACCTCGACCGCGAGGTCGCCGAGATGCAGCTCGGGCCGCTTGAGCTGCTCGACGAATATCCGCGTGAACACCGAATTGTGCGCCGTATCGTTGCTGCCGAGCTGGTCGAGCGCGGTCTGGCCGATGCCTGCGGAATAGAGCGTGAAGATCCCGCGCGCGGGCCGGGCGTCAGCAAGCCCCCGCGTGTTCCCGATCGAACGGCCGGCGGCGCGCGGAAACGGATTGTCACGGCAGGCATCGATGACGACGAAGGCGACCCGCACTGCCTTGGCCTGAAGCTCCGCGATCACGTCGGGCTCGGCGATCGAGGCCCCGCGCACCCGCGCCTCGGCGCCCTCGTTCACGGTGGGAACGTCGCTCGGCACGAGGTAGTTCACGCCTGCGATCGCAACGCCGTGTCCGGCATAGAAAACGGCGGCGGTATCGCCCGGCTCGAGCCGCGACGTGAAATCCGCAAGCCGGTCGATCATGCCCTGGCGGCCAAGATTGGTCCCGAGCACGATGTCGAACCCGAGCGACCTCAGCGCGTCGGCGACGGTCGTTGCGTCATTGGCGGCCTTCTTCAATTGCCGGTCGGCCGGCAGGTTCGGATAGAGATCGTTGCCGATCACGAGTGCGACGCGTTTTTCGGCCCAAGCCGGTGTCGCAAGGCCAGCCATGCACGCGGTCGCGAGCGCAGCAACATTGCGCGCCAGTCGATTAAAATACCGCGTGCCCGTCATGATCCAGCCCGTGACGCAACCAATGTTGCGAGTCTAGCGCAAAGCGGCTGCCCCGAACACCGGCTGGCGGCGCCGCCTCCGCCGCAAAGCGCCGTGGATAAGTCCGGCGGCGGGATTTGAAGCTTGCTCCCCCCGCCGTCCGCCCCTATAGCTCTGCTTTTAATGACATCGAAATCGACCTTCGTCCTCGGCCACCGGCATTTGCTGGGCATCGAGGGCCTTTCCGCGGCCGACATCAGCGGCCTCCTCGACCTGTCCGAAGAATATGTCGAGCTCAACCGCCAGGTTGACAAGAAGCGCACCGTCCTGCGCGGACGGACGCAGGTGAACCTGTTCTTCGAGGCCTCCACCCGGACCCAATCCTCGTTCGAGCTTGCGGGAAAGCGGCTGGGCGCCGACGTCATGAACATGTCGGTCGCCTCCTCGTCCATCAAGAAGGGCGAGACACTGATCGACACCGCGATGACGCTCAATGCGATGCACCCGGACATCCTGGTGATGCGCCATCACGCCTCCGGCGCCGTGGAACTGCTGGCCCGCAAGGTCGACGGTTCCGTGATCAATGCCGGCGACGGCGCGCACGAGCATCCGACCCAGGCGCTGCTCGACGCGCTCACCATCCGCCGCAACAAGGGTCGGATCGAGGGGCTCGTGGTCGCGATCTGCGGCGACGTGATGCATTCGCGCGTCGCCCGCTCCAACATCATCCTGCTTAACACCATGGGCGCCCGCGTCCGCGTCGTCGGGCCCTCCACGCTGCTGCCGCCGGGCATCGAGCGCATGGGCGTCGAGGTCGCGCGCGACATGCGCGAGGGTCTCAACGGCGCCGACATCGTCATGATGCTGCGGCTGCAGCGCGAGCGCATGAACGGCTCCTTCGTGCCCTCGTCGAGCGAATACTTCCACTATTTCGGGCTCGACCAGAAGAAGCTCGCTTACGCCAAGCCGGACGCGCTCGTGATGCATCCCGGCCCCATGAACCGCGGCGTCGAAATCGACACGGCCGTCGCCGACGGTGCGCAATCCCTGATCCGCGAGCAGGTGGAGATGGGCGTCGCCGTGCGCATGGCGGTGCTGGAAGCGCTCGCCCGTAACCTGCCGAACGCGTGATGCCGATGCTGACCGATCGCCGCCCCATCCTGCTGGCCAATGCCCGCGTCGTCGATCCCTCCAGGGATTTCGACGGCGTCGGCGACGTCCTGATCGCGGACGGCAGCATCCGCGAGACCCGCCGCGGCATCGGCGCGGCCGGCGTCCCCGAGGGCACCGACATCGTCAATTGCTCCGGCAAGATCGTCGCACCCGGCCTGATCGACATGCGCGCCTTCGTCGGCGAACCCGGCTTCAGCCACCGCGAGACCTTTGCCACCGCGAGCCAGGCGGCCGCGACCGGCGGCATCACCACCATCATCTGCCAGCCCGACACCTCGCCGGTGATCGACAATTCGGCAACGGTCGACTTCGTGATGCGCCGCGCCCGCGACACCGCGATCGTCAACATCCAGCCGATGGCCGCCCTCACCAAGGGCATGCACGGCCAGGAGATGACCGAGTTCGGCCTGCTCAAAGCCGCTGGCGCCGTCGCCTTCAGCGATGGCGCCAGAAGCGTGACCAATGCGCAGGTGATGCGCCGCGCGCTGACCTATGCGCGCGATTTCGACGCGCTGATCGTGCATTACACCGAGGACCCCGATCTTGTCGGCGAAGGCGTGATGAATGAGGGCGAGTTTGCCTCGCGGCTCGGCCTGATGGGCATCCCGAATGCCGCCGAAGCCGTGATGCTGGAGCGCGATCTGCGCCTCGTCGCCCTCACCGGCGGCCGCTACCACGCGGCGTCGCTGACCTGCATCGATTCCCTCGACATCCTTCAGCGCGCGCGCGATGCCGGGCTCGCCGTCAGCGCCTCGGTCTCGATCAATCATCTGGCGCTGAACGAGAACGACATCGGTCCTTACCGTTCGTTCCTGAAGCTGTCGCCGCCGCTGCGCACCGAGGACGACCGCCGCGCCCTGGTGGCGGCGATCGGCTCCGGTCTGCTCGATGTCATCATGTCCGACCACAATCCGCAGGACGTCGAGGGCAAGCGCCTGCCGTTCGCGGAAGCCGCGCCCGGCGCCGTCGGGCTCGAGACCATGCTGCCGGCCGGCCTGCGGCTGGTGCACAATGGCGAGATCGAGCTGAAGACGCTGATCCGCGCCATGTCGACCCGCCCGGCCGAGCTACTCGGCCTGTCGGGCGGAACCCTGCGCGCCGGCAGCCCCGCGGATGTCATCGTGATCGACCCCGACGTGCCCTGGGTGGTCGATCCCGCCGACCTCAAGTCGCCTTGCAAGAACACCCCGTTCGACGAGGCCCGCTTTACAGGCCGGGTGGTGCGCACCATTGTCGGCGGACGAACGGTATATGAGCATGTCTGACGTGCGGCTTCGTTCGACGTGGAGAATGGGCCTTTGGAGATGCCGCCATGGCACTTGAACCGTTTCTGCCGGTGGCTTTCGTCATCGGCTATCTCCTCGGCTCGATTCCGTTCGGGCTGATCCTGACCAGGCTCGCGGGCACCCAGGATATCCGCTCGATCGGCTCCGGCAGCATCGGCGCCACCAACGTGCTGCGCACCGGACGCAAGAGCCTCGCCGCGGGAACCCTGCTGTTCGACGCGCTCAAGGGCACCGTGGCGGTGGTGATCGCCGGCTACATCGCAGGCCCCTACGCCGCAATGGTAGCCGGGCTCGGCGCTTTCCTCGGCCACCTCTTCCCGGTCTGGCTGAAGTTCAAAGGCGGCAAGGGCGTCGCGGTGTATATCGGCATCCTGCTGGGGCTGTTCTGGCCGGGCGCCGTCGTGTTCTGCCTGCTCTGGCTGGCGACCGCCTTCACCACCCGCTATTCCTCGCTCTCGGCGCTGGTGGCGGCGTTCATCACACCGATGTTCCTCTGGTGGTTCGGTCATCTCGCATTGTCGGCGCTCGCCGCCGTGCTGACCCTGCTGTTGTTCTACGCGCATCGCGAGAACATCAAGCGCCTGCAAGCGGGCAAGGAAAGCCGGATCGGCGAGAAGGCCTAGAGCATGATCCGGAAAAGTGCGAAGCGGTTTTCCGAAAAGATCATGCTCAAACAATAACCTAAAGCGTGATGACGATTCCTAATCGCATCGCGCTTAGAGCGTTTTCGAGCGAATCGGATTCCGGTTCGCGTCGCGACAACGCCTCAAACAAGAATTTGAGGTCGGAAAAAGTACGGATACCGCCGCACCCCTTCCGCATTATATGCCAAATCCTGTTCGCAATTCTCCTGCGAGTCACGGCAGGCTGTAGCGAACTGGTTCCATGCCTGTCATCCTGATACGGGAAACGGCGTTAGGCGGTTGCTCAGAATGAGCGAGAAGATTGTCGGCGTGAATGACGGGATCGGCTCGCTCGGTGCTTCCGGCACTGCAGCAAGCCGGCTGCTCTCGGCGACCAATATCTGGTCCGACGCGCCGCTGCCCGCGCCCGCTGCACGGCCAGCGCCGCAGCCGGAGCCTGCAGTCAAGCCTGACGCTCCGCTCGATGTCGCCGTCGCCAAGGCTGCACCGGTCGCGCCCGCGCGGGCGCGTTCCGAGCAATGGCCGCCGCGAAAGCTTTCGCTGGCGCTGCAGGGCGGCGGCACCTTTGCGGCCTTCACCTGGGGCGTGCTGGAGCGCCTGCTCGAAGAGACCTCCATCGAGATCGACACCGTCAGCGGCGCCAGCGCCGGCGCCATCAATGCGCTGCTCCTCGCTTGCGGCCTGGCCGAAGGCGGCCGTGAAGGCGCACGCTCCCGGCTGAACCGGTTCTGGGTCCGGCTGATGCACGAGGCCTCGTTCCGCTCACTGATGCTGATCGGCGGCTTTTCGCCGGCGGGAAGCTCGGTCGCGTTCGGCCCGACCCTGCGCTCCGGGCAGTTCGATCCGTTCGATCTCGATCCGCTGCGGCAGGCGGTCTCCCGCGACATCAATTTTTCCGTCCTGCGCCATGCGCGGTGCCCAAAACTGCTGATCGCGGCGACGCGGATCCGCGACGGGCAGCAGCAGATTTTCGGCAACGAGGCCATCACCGCCGACGTCGCGCTGGCCTCGACCTGTCCTCCGCTGGTCCATTGTGCGGTCGAGATCGATGGCGAGGCCTATTGGGACGGCGGCTTCGGCGGCAATCCGCCGCTGCTGCGCCTGGTGCAGGACACGGCGGCAACGGATCTGCTGCTGGTCCAGGTCACGCCGACGCGCGACAGCTATGTGCCGATCACGCTCGCCGCGATCGACCGCCGGCTCGACCAGATCGCGGCGAACGCCGCGCTCAATGCCGAGATCTCCGCGATCGAATGGGCGCAGTCGCACATG
The DNA here is from genome assembly GCF_020193935.1 of Bradyrhizobium sp. NBAIM08. Lineage (NCBI taxonomy): Bacteria > Pseudomonadati > Pseudomonadota > Alphaproteobacteria > Hyphomicrobiales > Nitrobacteraceae > Bradyrhizobium > Bradyrhizobium sp. NBAIM08. Next base: position 437,354 of record NZ_JADYVR010000001.1, read on the forward strand.
GCCTCTCCGCTGCGGCTCACCAGGATCGCGGCGGAAGACTCCCTTGACGGCCTGGCGCAGCGCTCATCCACCGATCTCGGCCGCGGCTTCATTCGCCTGCTGCACCGGAGTGGCCGCGCAGCCGCCGAGCAATGGCTCGGGCAAGGTGCAGGAGCCGGCGCAGCGCCCTCAGCGCCCGCTCAGGCCCTCGCTCCTTCCGAACCTGTGCTAGCCTGATTTCGCCAGCGCGTCCTCCAGGAACCAAGCCGCCGCGAGCGCCAGCGGATCGTTGCCGAAGCGTGCGATCACCTGCACGCCAACAGGCAGGCCACCGACCTTGAGCACCGGCACGTTGACGCAAGGATTGCCCATCAGCGTCCACAGCCGGTTGTAGCGGGGATCGCCGGTGGTCGCGAGCTCCTTGGCCGGCGCGGTGCCGGGCGCGGAATAGGTCAGCAGCACGTCGAAGCCTTCGAACAATTCACTGAGCTCGCGGCGGCCGCGACGGCTGATGCGGCGCGCCTCGTCATAGTCTTTCGGCGTCAGCCCGACCGTCGCATCGAGACTGGTGCGCAGCATCGGCGCGATCTCGTCGTGACGTTCCGAAAATTCCCAGGCGAGCGCGCGATGCGCCTCATAGTCCTGGATGATCGGGTGGATGCGCCAGGCCTCCTGCACCGCCTTGGGCAGATCGATGGTCTGCACGCTGGCACCGACGCGCATAGCCGCCTTGATCGCAGCCTGCAGTCCCTCTTCAGCCGCCGGCTCCACGGCGCCTGCGAACTCCTGCCTGACCACGCCGATGCGCGGCGACTTCGCCGGGCTGATGCCGGAGAATTCCGTGCGCCCCGTCATCGCCAGGAGACCGCGCGCAAGATCCTCCGCGCGCGCGCCGAACAGGCCGACCGTGTCGAGCGCCCACGAATAGCACTTGACGCCGACGGTCGGCAGCATCCGGAACGACGGCTTGATCGCCGCCGTCCCGCAATAGGCCGCCGGCCGGATGACCGAGCCGCCGGTCTGAGTACCCAGCGCCAGCGGGATCATGCCGGCGCCGACGGCCGCCGCCGAGCCCGAGGACGAGCCGCCCGGCGAATGCGCCGTATTGTGCGGATTGCGCGTCGGCGTCGGATCGCGCGAGGCGAATGCGGTGGTCGTGGTCTTGCCGATGATGGTGGCCCCGGCCCGCTTCAGCATCATCACCACAGGCGCATCGCTGCGCGGCTGCCAACCGCGGTAGATCTCCGAGCCCATCTCGGTCGGCATGTCAGCGGTGTCGATGATGTCCTTGATGCCGACGGCAATGCCGCGCAGCGGGCCCGCGGCTTGCGCCCTCGCGGATTTATCGTGCCGGACGAAAGCCTGAACGTCCTTCTCCTTGGCTTCGATCGCCGCATGCGACTGGGCGATGGCGGCGTCGGGCGAAAGCTCCCCCGCTTCAATGCGGCGCTGGAGGTCGGCGAGTGAGATCATGACAACATCCTTCTTATTGGCATCGCTTTTAGCATCGCAGCAAGGTCGTGCAAGCGCACGTCCCTGTTGCGCAACGCCCTCAGGTTGTTCCATGCTGTCGCTGCAAGGAGACACCGTGGACGCCATCAACAGAAGCGTGGAGCTGACCGAGGCCGAGCGGATCGACTGCCTGCGGCTGATCCGTTCCGACAATGTCGGGCCGCGCACCTTCCGCTCGCTGGTCGATCATTTCGGCAGCCCGCGCGCCGCGCTGGAGCGGCTGCCCGATCTCGCCCGCCGCGGCGGCGCGGCGCGATCGGCGCGCATCTGCAGCGCGGATGAAGCAAAGGCCGAGCTCGCCGCGAGCCGCAAGTTCGGCATCGCCTGGCGCGCGCCCGGCGAGGACGGCTATCCGGCGCAGCTGGCGATGATCGACGATGCGCCGCCGCTGCTCGCGGTGCGCGGCGACACCAAATCCCTGATGCGGCCGATGATCGCGATCGTCGGCTCACGCAACGCCTCCGGCGCCGGCCTCAAATTTGCCGGCCAGCTCGCGCGCGAGCTCGGCGAAGCCGGCTTCGTGGTCATCTCCGGGCTCGCCCGCGGCGTCGACCAGGCCGCGCATCGCACCAGCGTCGAGAGCGGCACGATCGCGGTGCTCGCCGGCGGCCACGACTGCATCTATCCGCCCGAGCATGGCGACCTGCTCGCCGCGATCCTCGACCACGCCGGCGCTGCGATCTCCGAAATGCCGCTCGGCCATGAGCCGCGCGCCCGCGACTTTCCCCGGCGCAACCGATTGATCTCGGGCGCTTCGCTCGGCGTCGTCGTGGTCGAGGCGGCGCACCGCTCGGGCTCGCTGATCACGGCACGCATGGCGGCCGAACAGGGCCGCGAAGTGTTCGCCGTCCCGGGCTCGCCGCTCGATCCGCGCGCCGCCGGCACCAACGACCTGATCAAGCAGGGCGCAACGCTCGTCACGGAAGCTGCCGACATCGTCAACGCGGTTCAGCCGATCATGGAGCGGCCGCTGATGCATCCCGCGGGCGAGCCCGACAGCGAGCCGTTCGAGAGCGATCCGCAAAGCCATGATCGCGACCAGATCACCGGCCTGCTCGGCCCGGCCCCTGTTACGATCGACGACCTCGTCCGGATGTCCGGCGCGTCGCCCGCGATCGTGCGCACCGTGCTGCTGGAGCTCGAGCTCGCCGGCAAGCTCGAACGCCACGGCGGCGGGATGGTGTCGCTGGTTTAGCCTCCCCAGGTGTCATTCCGGGGCGCGACGAAGTCGCGAGCCCGGAATCCATTCATCCACTTGATCTGTGGCCAAATGGATTCCGAGCTCCCTCGCTTCGCTCAGGCCCCGGAATGACGGGATGAACTATCGAGGCGCAACGCTAGCCGTCGTTGCGCTGGTCGAACTTCGTGCGCGCGGCCTCGATCTGATCCAGATGGTCCTTCGCCCATTTGCCGAGCGCCTCGACGGGGCGCGACAGGCCGCGGCCGAGATCGGTCAGCTCATAGTCCACCCGCGGCGGGATGGTCGGAAAGATCGTGCGCGTAACGAGGCCGTCGCGCTCGAGGCCGCGCAGCGTCAGGGTCAACATCCGCTGCGAGATGCCGTTGATCATGCGCTTGAGCTCGTTGAAGCGCTTTGGCCCGTCGCTCAGCATCATGATGACGAACACGCTCCATTTGTCGCCGACGCGGGACAGCACGGAGGCGACCCCACGGCAATCCGCATGGTTGGGATCCGGCATGGGCCTGGTATCCAGTCTCGGATTTGGCCGCAGCATTGCGGGCAATTCGGTGTGCGCAGGTTTCAATGATGTGCCCATGGCTCAAAAAAGTGCGTTCTTGCGGGGATTTCGATAGTCACACATGTAGCGCTGGTTACAAACTTATACCAGGGTGACCCCACATGAAACTCCTCCATGTCGACTCCAGCGTGCTCGGCCCCCACTCCGTCAGCCGGCAGGTTTCCGCCGCCATCGTCGACCGGCTCCGGCAGGCGGCGCCCTCGCTTCAAGTCGTCTACCGCGACCTGACCCAGACTCCGCTCGCCCACCTCTCCGCCTCGCATCTGGCGGCCGCGCAAGGCGCCCCCGCGCCGGCGGAACTCGGGCCCGACCTTGCCGCAAGCGCGGCGGCGCTGGAGGAGTTCCTGGCCGCCGACATCGTCGTGATCGGCGCGCCCATGTACAATTTCACCATTCCGAGCCAGCTCAAGGCCTGGATCGACCGTATCCTGGTGGCGGGGAAGACTTTTAGGTACGGCGCGGCCGGGCCGGAGGGACTCGCCGGCAGCAAACGCGTGATCGTGGCCATCTCGCGCGGCGGCCACTACGGCGCAGAGACGCCTTACGCAGCCGGCGAGCATCTCGAAACCTACCTGCGCTGGGTGTTCGGCTTCATGGGTATCACCAGCGTCGAATTCATCCCGGCCGACGGTATCCAACTCGGGCCGGAGCACCGCGAGAAGGCGATCGCTGGTGCGCTCCAATCGGCAACAAGCCTGAGCGCAGCCTAGCCGTGGCTAACACTTCGGGCGCAACGCGAATGTTGCGCCCGAGCAAATTCGCTTGATTTGATCAGCCGCGATAGATCGGCGCGCCGCTCGGCGAGGCCACCGCGCCGCCATCGACGAAAATCTCCTGGCCCTGCACATGCGCGGAATCGTCGGAGGCGAGGAACAGCACCGTCTTCGCCACGTGATCCGTTTCACCGAGGCGGCCGAGCGGCGTCATCAGCCCGATCCGCTTCTCGAACGCCTTCTCGGCTTCCGGCGTCGCGGTCGCAGGCCCCCAGATCGGGGTGCGGATCGCACCCGGCGCGACCACGTTGACGCGGATGCCGCGCGGCGACAGTTCTGAAGCCATGATCCGCGCCATCGCCCGCACGCCGGCCTTCGCCGCGCCATAGGCCGAGTAGCCGGGAATGCCGAGCACCGAGATCACCGAGCCGTTGAGGATGATCGAGGAATTGTCGTTGAGATGGGGCAACGCGGATTGAACGGTGAAGAACACGCCTGTCAGATTGGTGCTGATCACCTTCTCGAACACCTCTGGTGTCGCCGATCCCAGCGGAGTGCCGCCGGCGATGCCGGCATTGGCGAACACGATGTCGAACCTGCCGAACTTCTCCGCGCCCTGCTTGATTGCAGCTTCCGTCGCCGCGATGTCCGTCGCGTCGGCTGGCAGCGCGAGCGCGTTCGGCCCGAGCTCCTTGGCGGCCGCCGCCAGCGTCTCCTTGTTGCGCCCGGTGATCACCACCTTGGCGCCTTCGGCCACGAACAGTTTTGCCGTTGCCAGCCCGATGCCGCTATTGCCGCCGGTGATCAGCGCCGTCTTGTCCTTCAGTCTCACGCTCGCCTCCAGTAGTTGCATGATGAAACTTGATTGCCATCTAGGCCAGCCGGTTTTATAATGCAACCACACAAGCGCGTGATCGGCGCTGGAGCCGTGCGAACGCGATAGGACGAGCGAGAATGGTGAAACGGACGAGCTTTGCCGGCGATGCCTGCCCGATCGCGCGGTCGCTGGAGGCGCTCGGCGACTGGTGGTCGCTCTTGATCATCCGCGAGGCGCTGTTCGGCGTCCGCCGCTTCGGCGAGTTTCAGAACAAGCTCGGCATGGCCAAGAACATCCTGGCGGCGCGGCTACGATCGCTGGTCGACCATGGCATTTTGGAAACCGCCCCCGCCTCCGACGGCAGTGCCTATCAGGAATATGTGCTGACGCCGAAGGGCCGCGGCACTTTCCCGATCCTGGTCGCGCTGCGGCAGTGGAGCGAGGAGTTCGACGACCGTCCCGAGGAGATTGCGACGATGCTGGTCGATCGCGAGAAGGGCCGTCCGGTGAAGAAGCTGGAAATGCGCGCCGAGGATGGCCGCCTGCTCACGCCGGCGGAGACCACGCTGAAGCCACGACCGTCGTCGCGACGTCGGTCGGCGTGATTGTGGCGCACCGCCCCACGACGTCATTGCGAGGAGCCCTTGCGACGAAGCAATCCAGAATCCCACCGCGGCAAGACTCTGGATTGCTTCGCTTCGCTCGCAATGACGGGGGAGAGAGCGGCGCTCAAGTCTCTCACGATCACCGGGGAGCCCACTCTCACGACAGCTTGCGCTTGGTCCGTAGCCGCAGGTGCTCGTCGGCCTCGAGCTTGGTCATGCCTAAGAGATAATGCAGCACGTCCAGCTTGTGGCGCTCGGCCAGCTTGCGTAAGGCCCCGGTCTGCTCGGCGATGAAGGCCACGGCCTCATCCGCACCGCCCTCCCCCGGTTCCTCGTGACGCGTGCCCCCCGCCGCACCGGATCCGGCGCGCGCCCGCTTTTTTCCTGGCCTGGTCACCAGTACCCCACCCGAATCCATGCCCCGACAGGACATTACGCCCACATCAACCGCAACTCCAAGGTGGTATTCTGCAACTATTTCGATATGAAACTTTTCCCATTGCGGCGCCTTTCAACACCCCACGAATTGACAGGGGGCCGCTCACCACCCATGTTCGGGTCGAAACGGCCGACCCGAGTCCTTTCGTTTTCGGCCCAAGATTTTCCCGTAAGCCACTGGAACTAAATGAATATCGTCATTGTGGAGTCGCCGGCGAAAGCCAAGACGATCAACAAATATCTGGGCTCGTCCTATGAGGTTCTGGCCTCGTTCGGCCATGTCCGCGATCTCCCGGCTAAGAACGGTTCCGTCGATCCCGACGCCAATTTCAAGATGATCTGGGAGGTCGACCCCAAGGCGGCCGGCCGGCTCAACGATATCGCGAAGTCGCTGAAGGGTGCCGACCGCCTGATTCTCGCCACCGACCCCGATCGCGAGGGCGAAGCCATCTCCTGGCACGTGCTCGAGGTGATGAAGGAGAAGCGCGCGCTGAAGGATCAGAAGATCGAGCGCGTGGTGTTCAACGCCATCACCAAGCAGGCCGTCTCGGAGGCGATGAAGCATCCGCGCGAGATCGACGGCGCCCTGGTCGACGCCTACATGGCGCGCCGTGCGCTCGACTATCTGGTCGGCTTCACCCTCTCCCCCGTGCTCTGGCGCAAGCTGCCGGGCGCCCGCTCGGCCGGCCGCGTGCAGTCGGTGGCGCTGCGCCTCGTCTGCGACCGCGAGCTCGAGATCGAGAAGTTCGTAGCCCGCGAATATTGGTCGCTGATCGCGACCCTGCTCACCCCGCGGGGCGACGCCTTCGAGGCCCGCCTCGTCGGCGCCGACGGCAAGAAGATCCAGCGCCTCGACATCGGCACCGGCGCGGAAGCCGAAGACTTCAAGAAGGCGCTGGAACTGGCGACTTACGCGGTCACCGCGGTCGACGCCAAGCCGGCCCGTCGCAATCCGCAGGCGCCCTTCACCACCTCGACGCTGCAGCAGGAAGCCAGCCGCAAATACGGCTTTGCGCCGGCGCATACGATGCGCATCGCCCAGCGTCTTTATGAAGGCATCGACATCGGTGGCGAGACCACCGGACTCATTACTTATATGCGTACCGACGGCGTGCAGATCGCCCCCGAGGCGATCACCCAGGCGCGCAAGGTGATCGGCGAGGATTACGGCAACGCCTACGTGCCGGATAGCCCGCGCCAGTACCAGGCCAAGGCCAAGAACGCCCAGGAAGCGCACGAAGCGATCCGCCCGACCGACCTCTCCCGCCGCCCCGACAGCATGAGCCGCAAGCTCGATGCCGATCAGGCCAAGCTGTATGAGCTGATCTGGAAGCGCACCATCGCGAGCCAGATGGAATCCGCCGAGCTCGAGCGGACCACCGTCGACATCACGGCGAAGGCGGGCTCTCGTACGCTGGAGCTGCGCGCCACCGGCCAGGTCGTCAAGTTCGACGGCTTCCTCGCGCTCTACCAGGAAGGCCGCGACGACGAGGAGGACGAGGATTCCCGCCGCCTGCCCGCGATGAGCCAGGGCGAGGCCGTGAAACGGCAGAGCCTGTCCGTCACCCAGCATTTCACCGAGCCGCCGCCGCGATTCTCGGAAGCATCGCTCGTCAAGCGCATGGAGGAGCTCGGCATCGGCCGGCCCTCGACCTATGCCTCGATCCTCCAGGTCCTGAAGGACCGCGGCTACGTCAAGCTGGAGAAGAAGCGTCTGCACGGCGAGGACAAGGGCCGCGTCGTGGTCGCCTTCCTCGAAAGCTTCTTTGCCCGCTATGTCGAGTACGACTTTACGGCGAGCCTCGAAGAGCAGCTCGACCGTATCTCCAACAACGAGATCTCCTGGCAGCAGGTTCTGAAGGACTTTTGGACCGGCTTCATCGGCGCCGTCGACGACATCAAGGAGCTGCGCGTCGCCCAGGTGCTCGACGTGCTCGACGACATGCTGGGCCAGCACATCTATCCGCCCCGCGCAGATGGTGGCGATATCAGGCAGTGCCCGAACTGCGGCACCGGCCGGCTGAACCTCAAGGCCGGCAAGTTCGGCGCCTTCGTCGGCTGCTCGAACTATCCGGAATGCCGCTACACCCGTCAGCTCGCCGCCGATGGCGAGGCGACTGCTGACCGTTCGCTCGGCCAGGATCCCGACACGGGTCGCGATGTCTGGGTCAAGGCCGGCCGCTTCGGCCCCTATATCCAGCTCGGCGAGCAGAAGGATTATGAGGAAGGCGAGAAGCCCAAGCGCGCCGGCATTCCGAAGGGCACCTCGCCCAGCGACGTCGATCTCGACCTTGCGCTGAAGCTGCTGTCGCTGCCGCGCGAGATCGGCAAGCATCCGGAGACCGGCCAGCCGATCACCGCGGGCCTCGGCCGCTTCGGACCGTTCGTGAAGCACGAGAAGACCTATGCGAGCTTAGAGGCCGGCGACGAGGTGTTCGACATCGGCCTCAATCGTGCGGTGACGCTGATCGCGGAGAAGGTTGCCAAGGGCCCGAGCCGCCGCTTCGGCGCCGATCCCGGCAAGGCGCTCGGCGATCATCCGACGCTTGGCACCGTCACCGTGAAGAGCGGCCGTTACGGCGCCTATGTCACCGCGGGCGGCGTCAACGCGACGATCCCGGCCGAGTTCGAGAAGGACACCATCACGCTGCCGCAGGCGATCACGCTGATCGACGAGCGCGCCGCCAAGGGTGGCGGCAAGGCCAAGAAGGCGGCGAAGCCGGCCAAGGCGAAGAAAGCGTCAGAGAAGGCTGCGGACGGCGAGGACGCCGCACCGAAGCCGAAGAAGCCGGTTGCGAAGAAAGCCGCGGCCAAATCCAAATCCGAATCCACCAGCAAGGCGCGCGCCGCCGTGCCGTCGACCGCAAAGACGTCGCCGACCAAGGCAGCCGCCACCAAGGCTCCGGCCAAGAAGAGTGCCGGCAAGACCTGAGATCAAGAATTAGAGGTTAAGTGAAACCAAAGAAAGACCGTGGCTTTCCCGACAGGCAAGCCATCGTCGCCTTCATCAAGGCAAATCCAGGAAAGGTCGGGACTCGCGACATAGCGCGCGAGTTCGGCCTGAAGAACGCCGATCGCGCCGAGCTCAGGCGCATGCTGCGCGAGCTCGCCGACGGCGGCATCATCAAGAAGAAGCGCCACAAGGTCTCCGAGCCGGACGCGCTGCCGCCGACGCTGCTCGCCGACATCACCGGCCGCGACTCCGATGGCGAATTGATCGCCTCCCCCGCCGAATGGGACGAGGTCGAGAACGGCGAGCCGCCAAAGATCCTCATCGAGATGCCGCGCCGGCCCAAGCCCGGCACCGCCGCCGGCGTCGGCGACCGCGCGCTGCTGCGCGTCGAACGCAGCGATGACGATGAAGGTCCCGCCTATCGCGGCCGCATCATCAAGGTCATCGACAAGGCCAAGAGCCGCATCCTCGGCGTCTTCCGCAGCCTGCCCGAGGGCGGCGGACGGCTCGTCCCCGTCGACAAGAAGTTCGCCGACCGCGAGCTGAACATCGCGAGGACCGATACGGGCGGCGCTGAGGATGGCGACCTCGTCAGCGTCGACATCGTCCGCACCCGCGGCTTTGGCCTCGCCTCCGGCCGGGTGAAAGAGAAGCTCGGCTCGGTCAAGTCGGAAAAGGCGATCAGCCTGATCGCGATCTACGCCCACGACATCCCCTTGCAATTCTCCTCCGCCGCCGAGCGCGAGGCGGAAGCGGCAGAGCCCGCCAATCTGAAAGGCCGCAAGGACTGGCGCGACGTCCCGCTCGTCACCATCGATCCGCCCGACGCCAAGGATCACGACGACGCGGTGCATGCCGAGCCCGATCCGGATCCCAACAACAAGGGCGGCTTCATCGTCAACGTCGCCATCGCCGATGTCAGCTTCTACGTGCGGCCGGGCACGGCGCTCGACCGCGACGCGCTCGACCGCGGCAACTCGGTCTATTTCCCGGACCGCGTCGTGCCGATGCTGCCCGAGCGCATCTCCAACAATCTCTGCTCGCTGGTGCCCGGCGAGCCGCGCGGCGCGCTGGCGGTGCGCATGGTGCTCGGCCCCGACGGCCGCAAGCGCTCGCACAGTTTTCATCGCATCCTGATGCGGTCGGCCGCCAAGCTCGCTTACGCGCAAGCGCAGGCCGCGATCGACGGCCGGCCTGATGACACCACCGGCCCCCTGCTCGATCCGATCCTGAGGCCGCTCTATGCCGCCTATGCCTGCGCCAAGCGCGCGCGTGACGAGCGTGATCCGCTCAATCTCGATCTGCCCGAGCGCAAGATCCTCCTGAAGAGCGACGGCACCGTGGATCGCGTCGTGGTCCCCGAGCGTCTCGATGCGCACAAGCTGATCGAGGAGTTCATGATCCTCGCCAACGTCGCCGCAGCGGAGACATTGGAGAAGAAATCTCTGCCGCTGATCTACCGCGTGCACGACGAGCCGACCTTGGAGAAGGTTCACGCGCTCGCGGAATTCCTGGAGACGCTGGACGTTCCCTTCGCCAAGTCCGGCGCGCTCCGCCCGACCACGTTCAACCGTGTGCTGGCCCAGCTTGAAGGCCACGACTATTACCCGCTGGTGAGCGAGGTGGTGCTGCGCGCGCAGGCGCAGGCCGAATATTCCTCGGAGAATTACGGTCACTTCGGCCTGAACCTGCGCCGCTATGCGCATTTCACCTCGCCGATCCGCCGCTATGCCGACCTCGTCGTGCACCGCGCGCTGGTACGTGCGCTTGGCCTTGGCGAAGGCGCCCTGCCCGACAGCGAGACGCCGGAAAGCTTGAGCGAAGTCGCCGCGCATATCTCGCTGACCGAGCGGCGCGCCATGAAGGCGGAGCGCGAGACCGTCGACCGCCTGATCGCCCATCACCTCGCCGACCGCATCGGCGCCAGCTTCCAGGGCCGCGTCTCCGGCGTCACCCGCGCCGGCCTGTTCGTGAAGCTCAGCGAGACCGGCGCTGACGGGCTGATCCCGATCCGATCCCTCGGCACGGAATATTTCAACTATGACGAAAGCCGCCATGCCCTCGTCGGCACGCGCAGCGGCACCATGTACCAGCTCGGCGACGTCGTCGACGTCCGCCTGATCGAGGCCGCTCCCATCGCGGGCGCGCTGCGTTTCGAGCTGCTGTCGTCCGAGACCGACAGCGGCCCGCGCCAGCGCAGGCCGCTCCGTCCGCAGCGCAAATCGTCCAAGCCGCAGCCCGGACGCAGCCCGGAGCGAAAACGCAAGCCGGAGAAGAAAAAGTCCGGCAAGGGAAGGAAGGCCAAAGGAAAGAACAAGGGTAAGGGCAAGAAGGGCAAGGCATGGTGACGATGAGCACGGCACCAAAGATCTGGACGCGCGAGAACGGTCTCGTCGAGAAGCGCGACGTCTGGTCAGCAATGAAGCGCGGCTTCCGCGGCCGCTGCCCGCGCTGCGGCGAAGGCAAGCTGTTCCGCGCCTTCCTGAAGACCGCCGACCATTGCGCCAAATGCGGCCTCGACTTCACGCCGCATCGCGCCGACGATCTGCCTGCCTATCTCGTCATCGTCATCGTCGGCCACATCGTGGTGCCGGCCATCCTCTGGATCGAGACCAATTATTCGACGCCGGTCTGGCTCAGCTTCGCAGCCTATCTGCCCTTCACCTTCGTCGCCTCGCTCGCGCTGCTGCAGCCCGTGAAGGGAGCTGTGGTCGGCTTGCAATGGGCTCTGCGCATGCACGGGTTTGACGACAACCCTCCCGATGGTATTCCGCCTGTGTAAACACGTAAAAGAACAGTTCGGGTGAGGACATGACCGATATTTCGCAGGCCGAGGAGAAGACCAGGGTTCACGAGGAGAAGGAAGCCGATCATCATCCTTACTTCCGCCCGAAGGATGCGGCGACGCTGATCCTGGTCGACCGCAGCGGCGCCATTCCGAAAGTGCTGGTCGGCAAGCGCCACGACAAGGTGGTGTTCATGCCGGGAAAATTCGTCTTCCCGGGCGGGCGCGTCGACAAGGCCGATTATCGCGTGCCCTGCGCCGCGCCCATCACCGCCGAACTGGAAGCCAATCTCGCCAAGGGCAGCCCGAAGACGCCGGCCTCGCGCGCGAAATCGCTCGCCATTGCCGCCATCCGCGAAGCCTGCGAGGAGACCGGCCTCTGCCTCGGCCGCAAGGCCGAAGGCAAAGTGCCGAAGCTCGAAGGTCCCTGGCAGCCGTTCGCGGATGCGGGCCTGCTGCCTGATCCCTCCAGCCTGTTCCTGATCGCGCGCGCAATCACCCCGCCCGGCCGCGTCAAGCGCTTCGACACGCGTTTCTTCACCGCCGATGCCTCTGCGATCACCCACCGCGTCGAAGGCGTGATCCATGCCGATGCGGAGCTGGTCGAATTGGTCTGGGTCGAGCTCGGCTCAAAACCGCTCGCCGATCTGCATCCGATGACGCGCAACGTGCTCAACGAGCTCGACACCCGCCTCGCCACCGGCCCGCTCCGTCACGACGCGCCGGTGCCGTTCTTCCACTTCTACGCCGGCAAGATGCAGAAGGACGTTTTGAGCTAGTTGGCGCGCTGGGGCGTAGTTCGATCAAGTCTATCCACCGTCATTCCGGGGTGCGCCTCTTGGCGCGAGCCCGGAATCCATACTCCGGATGGTGGTTATGGATTCCGGGCTCGCCGCTCCGCGTCGCCCCGGAATGACGTGCTGAGAGAGCTACGAAAAACAAAAAATTCTTCCCGTCTCCCCCAATGGCGGAGTTCCCACTCATGCCTATGTCTTTGCGAGCGTCACCAAGAACGGACACCGGGCGATGGCACAAAGGCAACTCAAGCTTGGCGCGTTCATGCGCCCGATCAGCATCCACACCGGCGCCTGGCGCTATCCCGGGGCCTGGCCCGACGCGAATTTCAATTTCGGCCATATCAAGACGCTGATCCGAAAGCTCGAGGCCGGCAAGTTCGACGCCTTCTTCATGGCCGATCACCTCGCCGTCCTGAACATGCCGATCAACGCGCTGAAGCGCAGCCACACCGTAACCTCGTTCGAGCCGTTCACGCTGCTGTCGGCTTTGTCAGCCGTGACCGAGCGCATCGGCCTGATCGCGACCGGCTCGACCACGTTCGACGAGCCCTATCACGTCGCGCGCCGCTTCGCCTCGCTCGACCATCTCAGCGGCGGCCGCGCCGGCTGGAACATCGTCACCACCTCGAACCCGGACGCGGCGCTGAATTTCGGCCTCGACGATCACATGGAGCACGCCGAGCGCTACAAGCGCGCCCGCGAGTTCTACGACGTCGTCACCGGCCTCTGGGACTCCTTCGCCGACGATGCCTTCATGCGCGACGTCGAGAGCGGCCTGTTCTTCGATCCCGCCAGGATGCATACCCTCGACCACAAGGGCAAATACTTCAAAGTGCGCGGCCCCCTCAACATCGCCCGCCCGGTGCAAGGCTGGCCCCTGATCGTGCAGGCCGGCGCCTCCGACGACGGCAAGCAGCTCGCCGCCGAGACCGCGGAAGCGGTGTTCACCGGCGGCGGCAGCCTCGCCGACGGCCAGAAACTCTATGCCGACATCAAAGGCCGCATGGAGAAGATCGGCCGCGACCCCGAGCACCTGAAGATCCTCCCCGGCGCCTTCGTCGTCGTGGGCGACAGCGTGGATGAGGCCAAGGAGAAGCGCGCTTTGCTCGACAGCCGCGTGCATTACGACAGCGCCATTGCCTCGCTCTCCGTCATCCTCGGCACCGATGCCTCCGGCTTCGATCCCGATGGGCCGCTTCCCGAAATCCCCGAGACCAATGCCAGCAAGAGCGGCCGGCAGCGCCTGGTCGATCTCGCCGCCCGTGAGAAGCTCACCGTGCGCCAGCTCGCCCAGCGCGTCGGCGGCTATGGCGGCCTGTCCTTCGTCGGCACCGCCAAGACCATCGCCGACCAGATGGAGGAATGGCTGGTCGGACGCGGCTCCGACGGCTTCAACATCATGTTCCCGTTCCTGCCTGCCGGTCTCGACGATTTCGTCGACAAGGTGGTCCCGGAGCTGCAGAAGCGCGGGATTTTCCGCAAAGAGTACGAAGGACCCACTTTGAGGGAGAATCTGGGCCTGCCGCGGCCGAAAAACCGGTTCTTTGAGGCCTAATGGGCCCGATTTGAGCGGTTTCCGCCGCCTGAAACCTTGACTTCCCGCCGTTTCTGACTAGGTTGCCGGCCAACGCGGGCCGTTTGGCCGGCTCCAGATTCCCCTGATATTCTGAGGTTCAGAACATGGCCAAAGCGGTCACCATCAAGGTCAAGCTCGTGTCCTCGGCCGACACCGGCTTCTACTACGTTGCCAAGAAGAATTCGCGCACCATGACCGACAAGCTGGTCAAGAAGAAGTACGACCCGGTCGCGCGCAAGCACGTCGAATTCCGCGAAGCCAAGATCAAGTAAGATCGCGGCGTAGCGCGCTAAGGTTTTTTTGCGGGGCCCTTGCGGGCCCCGTTGTCGTTTCGGCTCGCATGTCCCTGCTCATGTACCCTGCTACCCAGCGCTGCGCTGCTTAGCGCAGCGAAGCAAATCCGGACCGGCTCTGCGAGATCACACGTGGGACACTCCGGCGTGACGAGAGGAACTCGCTTGAGTCGTGGTTGTTGAGCCAGCATCGTCAAGCGGCTATCTTTCGGAGCGAACCTCTTGCGTTGCCGCTCAACTGACTTGATGGGAGAATCGCATGCGCATCGCTCTGCTCATTGTCGTTATGGTCATCGGATTTTCTTCCGCAGCAAACGCTCAGTATGACTATCCCTGGTGCGTTTTTGGCGGAGGGCTCGGCGCTTCCGGAGACTGCATGTATTCGACGCGGGAACAGTGCCTGGCGTCGGCATCCGGGCGGTCGAACACCTATTGCGATGTGAACCCGCGCGTGAGGTTCAAGCAGCACGCTCCGCAGCGGCCGCGCTGATCATGATGCGCGCGCTTGCCTGTCTGCTCTTCGTCCTGATCACCATGTCCGCGCCCGGTCCAGCGGCAGCGCAGCGGTTCGGCGGCAATTTTCCGGTATGTCTGCAGGAGTGGGAATGGGGCGGCGGCACCTACATCTCTTGCCAGTATCGTTCATTTGACGAATGCAGAGCCAGCGCGGCGGGCCGTTCGGCGATGTGCCTGGGAAACCCATATGTGCAGCGGCCGTCCCCTCCAGGCCGCAGCCCGCGTCCCCGGTAGGGCTAGAGCATGATCGGCCCGTGACGAGCGCCGATCCAGCCATCGTTCCGCGCCTTCCGGCCTGCCCGCAACGTCGACCTTCTCGGTTGAATCCCCTACATGAAACCCGGATTGCGCGGGAAATAGCTACCCCAATCTCCGAATGGTCGATTTGACATCAGCAGCATCGGGAACGTCAGCCGCATCCCGTGGTCGATTGCCGCCTTGAGCGCCGGCTCGCTCGCGCCCGGCACAAAAGCCGAAATGGCCGGACAATCGCTCTGTGCCGCGAACGATAACGCAGCGGCGAAAGCGGACTCAACCAGATCTGGCCTGTGGACTGCAAGCGGACCAATGTGTCCACCCGAAATGTAGACGTACCCGACGCACTCATTGCCGGCGTGGATGGTGAATCCGCGCGTCGTGCTGTCGCCAAGGAGAAATCGATGATGCTTCTCCCTGGAAACGCCGACTGCGCTGACATCGATCTGCGCCAGCCTGTCGTATGGGATCGCGTCGGCCGTGAGAGATTCAAGACGGAGCCGCGGCGCAGCCAACCGTGGCGCCAGGCGGTCACGAGGGACGCTGACCATGTAGATCGGAAAGCGCGGGAACAGTCCGTGGCGGATGTAGAGGCCTTGAGATACGTTGTTGAACGTGAAGGTGATCAGTGCCTTGATGGGTGCTCCGCGCATTTCTGCATGCGCGAATGCCTTGTTGATGAGTTGATTGCCGATGCCGTCGCTCTGACGATCAGGCGCGACGAACAATTGGGCCAGGAACCAAAGCTCGCCACAGACCCAACTCCACGCGAAGCCGACTATTTCTCCGTCGTCATCGGCCACCCATAAGCCCTCGGGATCATCCGCGAGCGAGAAGGCCTGAAAATTCGGCGGACGAGAGGATGCCATCTTCCCGAACCCCCGCCGTTCGGTTAGCTCATTGATGCTGGCGACCACGATGTCATCGGCCTGCTTCAAGTCGTCGATGCGAGCGGGCCTGCACACGACCGCCATTCTCAGTCCCTCCCGGGCGTCAGCTCGCCCCGCCCACGATGCATCGGGTCGCGGCTTAGTTTCTACTCACATCTTGATGAGAGCGAGAAATCGTCAGCCGGCAATCAGGCGAGCGGCCGGATGTTCTGGTTCATCCGGAAGAAGTTCGTAGGGTCGTATTTCGCTTTGATCTGCTGCAGGCGCCTGTAGTTCCGCCCATAAGCAGCGGCAACCGGATCGCCTGTCTCATCGTCGTCGAGATAATTGACATAGCGTCCTGAGGCAAAGAAGGGCCGCATCCTTTCATAGGTTGCGCGTGCCCACGAGATGCTGCGGCTGGTATCGCTGGCCTGCGTCCATTGCGCGAGGATCAGGAAATTGTAGCCCTCCTGCCGGTGCACAAATGCCGTATCCCCGGCACCCACGCGGGCCGCCGCACCGTGGATGTGCTCGAGCAGCAGCTGCCCCATCGGAGTCGGGCAGCGGGCGAAGCATTCGATCATCGTCGCGATCGCACCGTCGCTCAGCTCCGTGAGGAAGTTCGACTTCCAATAGTTGAACGCGCCTTTCGGATAGTTGGCGTCGAGCATGCGGTTGAGCTCGCAATAGGTCATCGGTCCGACCGCATCCAGAATGGGAGGCCCGAACTGTTTCAGCGGCTGCATCGCTCGTTCGGCCTCGGCGACTGGACCGCAGTGGCTGGTAACCAGGGCCGCGACCTCCCTGCCGGACCCGTCGGGCGCATGGGTCAGGGATGCGAACAGCATGTGCTCGTCCGTGAGCGATCGCGTGCTGGTCCGGAAAAATTCCAGCACGTCGCGGGAACGCTCGATAGGGTGAACGATCGGGCCGCCGGTGATGATCGGCCCTACCGTATGGAGGTCGTATTCAAGACTGGTGGCAATCCCGAAGTTTCCGCCGCCGCCGCGCACGGCCCAAAATAGATCGGGCTGCTCTTGCTTGCTGGCCCGCACAACCTTGCCATCGGCGGTGACGAGTTCGACAGCCCGCAGATTATCCAACGCGAGGCCGTACTTGCCCATCAGCCAGCCCAGTCCTCCGCCGAGCGTCAGGCCCGCGATGCCGGTGGTCGAGACCACGCCGCCGGTCACCGCAAGTCCGTGAAGCTGCGTTTCTCGATTGAGCTCGCCCCAGGTGACCCCGCCCTGCGCCCATACGGTCTTGCCGATCGCGTCGACCCGGACCCCCTTCATGGGTGAGAGGTCGATCATGATCCCGCCGTCGATGGTTGCGCGCCCGGCCACATTGTGGCCACCGCCGCGAACCGCGACCTCGAGGCCGAGCTTGGTCGCAAGTGCCACGGCATCCACGACATCAGCCGCACTGCGACATCTGGCAATCAATGCTGGCCGTTTGTCGACCAGCCCATTGTGAACCTTGCGCGCCTCGTCGTAGCCCTCGTCCGCTGGCTTGAGCAGTTCTCCTCCGAAGGAGGCGCTAAGTTCGGCGGCAGCGCTGGCAACAGATGCGATGGACATGACACGAACTCCCTAGCTTGGCCCGCCACATCCTCGATCGCGGGCTGTCTCAGAGCAAATCCGAAGAATTCAGGTGACGATGAACTGATTTCACCTACACTCGCCGCATGCACAAGCTGCCGCCCCTGATCGAGCTCCGCGCTTTTGAGGCTGCCGCGCGTCATCTGAGCTTCAAGAAAGCCGCGGCAGAACTCGGCGTCACGCCGACCGCGATCAGCCACCAGATCGGATTGCTCGAGCAGTATTGCGGCCGCGCCCTATTCCGGCGCAGACCACGCCCTCTTTCGTTGACCGATGCCGGCGCGCGGCTGTTTCCCGCCATTCGCGGCGGACTCGAGGCGTTTGCCGCTGCCATTGCGTCCCTCAAGCAGGAAGGTGACGAGCAGCCGCTCCGGGTTACGACGACCAACGCCTTCGCTAGCCGCTGGCTCGTGCCCCGCCTGCCCCTGTGGCGGAAGTTGCATCCTGACGTGCCATTGGAAGTGATCGGCACTGACACGGTGCTCGATCTGCAGGCCGGAGACAGTGACGTTGCCATCCGTTATGCGACCAGCCGCGTACCGCCGACAGACGGAATCGTCGATGAACTCTTCAGCGATACGTTCTGGCCGATCTGCAATCCGGATTTGCTTTCAACCGGACGGCTGATGAGACCAGTCGACCTCGCAAAGCACGTTCTGATCCACTCCTATTGGTCGCCGGCCGATCGTGAGCCACCGACGTGGCAGAGATGGCTCGGTTTGGCCCAGCGCCGGTGGCGCGAGGTGCCCCAATACAAGGACCTGCAGCACTTGAGTTTCCGGGAAGAACTGCACGCCATCGAGGCGGTGATCAGTGGGCAGGGCGTCGGGATCTTCAGTGATGTGCTCGTGGCACACGACCTCGCCGCCGGCACGCTCGTGAAGGCATTCTCGTTGAACCTACCCGGCTACAGCTTTTATGTGGTCAGCAGGCCAAGCCACCCGCGCGCGCGGACCATTCGGGTCTTTTCGCAGTGGTTGCGGTCGAGTACCTGATCCGGACTGGAAAGGGTCAGCACAAAGTGCGAAGCCGGGAGAGGTCATGCGAATAACCCGAAGCGCGACCAGCAGCGCGGACCAACTCCAGCTGCGAACCGGAGCGACGGGGCCGACCCGAGAATTGACGGCGCCGAGCAGGTCACCGTTGCCCTTACGTGTCTTTAGGGTGCAGCGGAGTCGCGAAAACCGAGAACGTTACGGAGCTCCAATGGAGCGCGCTTACGACAAGCTCCACGTTACACTCAGAGTTCTTCCAGCAGCGCCTTGCTTTCCTTCAAGTCGCGAACGTCGAAGCCCTCGTTGAACCAACCGTAGACCGGCGCGAGAAGACCGCGTGCTTCATCACCCCTGTCCTGATCACGCCAGAGCCGGGCGAGACTGACGGCGGAGCGAAGTTCCCAGAGTTTCGCCTCCTGCTGGTGAGCAATCGCAATGGCGTGGCGAAACTCGGTCTCCGCATCGGCCTCCGCGCCTGGCCGAGCCCTTAGCATCAACTCGCCTCGGCGCCGATGCAGCTCGGCCTCGAACCACCGCACCCCCGATTTCTGGGTTAGTGCCAAGGCGTCGGAGAGTTGGCCGAGCCCCGTTTCATATCGTGCTCTCTTTGCCTCGGCTGCTGCGAGCTGCGCAAGGTAGAACGGAAGAGTCCATGCTGCGCCGGACGCCTGGAATCCCTCGATGCCGCGCCGCAGTAAGTCCACCCCGGCCTCGGGGTCGCCGGCTTCGGCCAGCGTCCAGCCGCGATATGCCGTCCCCATCGCGAGAAAGAAGGCAAAGCGCTGCTCGGTGGTGAGCGCAACCAGCTCGTCCGCCCGTTGCCCAACCATGCCCGCGTCTTCGAGCACGAAATGCAACCGGCAGGCAACGCTCAGCGCGAATGCGAGGCTGATCGGGTGCGACGATTCGCGGGCCTCTGCCAGAGCGTCACTGCTCTGCACGCGCGCCTGATCGGCGAAGCCAAGAAGGCCACACGTAAGCGAAAGGAACGAAAGCATCGCCACGCGG
This sequence comes from Bradyrhizobium sp. NBAIM08, assembly GCF_020193935.1. Taxonomy (NCBI): domain Bacteria; kingdom Pseudomonadati; phylum Pseudomonadota; class Alphaproteobacteria; order Hyphomicrobiales; family Nitrobacteraceae; genus Bradyrhizobium; species Bradyrhizobium sp. NBAIM08. The sequence goes on from NZ_JADYVR010000001.1 coordinate 456,829, forward strand.
GCGTTTTCTGCGAACAGGGCCGTCAGAGAGCGCTGCTGCGCCGGATCGTAAAGGGCGAGCCCCCGCTCGAGATGGGTGCGCGCCAAGGCCAATTGTCCGCGATGAAGCCAGCTATCGCCGACTGCCCGATGACCGGCGACAAGAATGGCCGCATCGTTCTGTCGCCCGGCCAAATCGAGCAGATTCTCGGCGATGCGATGCGATCGGTCCGTTTCACCACGGACGTGATAATGCACGAACTCGCCCCAGAGTGCCTTGAGCAGATTCGGCGTGTCGTTGAGTGCCTCGCAGAGGCAACGCGCCCGGGCGTAGGCCCTGCCGGTCTCTTCGGCCGCGTGGCCCTTCGCGGCGATCAGTGCACCGCCGAGCGCGAGTTGAAGTTCAGTTTCGGTGCGCTGGCGCCCGGGAGCATCCGGCAGTTGAGATAGCAAATCAAGCGCCTTTCGCATCTGCGCGATTGCTTCTGTCATTGCCGATCGAGCCTTTGAACGCTCACCAGCCTCCTGCCAATAGGAAATCGCCTTTTCGGCCAAGCCCGCATGTCCGCAGTGGTGGGCGAGGATTTCCGGCTGCTCTTGGATGCCTCTAGCGAGCCTCTCCTCGAGTGCGCCAGCGATCCGAGCGTGCAGCTCGCGGCGTTGGCCGCGCAACATTGTGCCGTATGCCGCATCCTGGACCAGTGCATGTTTGAACAAGAAATTGGCGTCGGGCGGCTCGACACTCCCAAACACGAGGCCGGTGTTGATCAGCCGGTCAAGCGCCGCCCGCAACTCGTTGTCGCACCGCTGTGCGACCGAGGCCAGCAGATCATAGGAGAACTCGCGGCCAATAGCTGCGCCGATTTGTGCCACCTCCTTGGCGATCGGCCCAATCCGGTCGAGCCGCGCCATCAACGAAGCATGTAGCGTGGCCGGTACGGCAAGTCCGGGCAGCGGCGCGAAGGAGATCGCTCGCGCGATACTCTGGGGGCTTGTTTCGAGCACCGCTTTGGTCAACTCCTCAACGAACAGCGGCACACCATCCGTACGTTCAGCAATTTCATTGACGATTTCGGTCGGCAGCGTCTGGCCACCTGCCACGCTCCGGATGAGCGCAGCGCCCGCATTCTGGTCGAGCCGGTTCAGCACGAGCAAGCTGACATGCGGCTTTCCGGTCCATACTAACTGGAACTCGGGACGGTAGGTGATCAAGACCAAAACCGGCAGGCTTGCTACGCGATCGACGGTTCGGTCCAGCAGCTCGCGCGAGCTTGGATCGATCCATTGCATGTCCTCGAACACGATCATGATTGGACGTCTTTGCGCGAGAGCTTCAAGCTGGCGAACCAGAGCGGCGAAGCTTCTCTCCTTCTTTTGTTGCGGCGTACTCGTAACCGGTAAGTATAGATTATCGTTGGGGATCGACAGAAACTCGGCCAGGATCGCCGCGTCCTCGTTGGGCGACAATGCAGGCGACAGGAGCGCTCGAAGTTTGTCGAGCTTGGTCGTCGGTGTGTCCTCACGATCGAAGCCAGCCGCTCGCTGGAGTTGTGCGATGAAGGGGTAAAGCGCGCTTTCCTGATGATGAGGCGAGCAGAAGTAGCGCAAGCAGGTGTGCGGCTCTCGCTCGATACGCTCCTGAAGAGCCGCAACGAGGCGCGACTTGCCGATCCCCGCCTCGCCGACAAGCAGCATGACTTGACCGGTACCCGCCCGCGCATGGCGCCAGCTCCGCTCCAACCGCGCGAGGTCTTCCTCACGCCCAACCAGCGGGGCGAGGACCGAAGGGTGCAACGCCTCGAACCGGCTCTCCGCTGTTCCCTCACGAAGCACCCGCCAGGCTTGCACCGGTGCGGCGAAGCCCTTCAGCGTCACGGCGCCGAGATTCTCGTAGTCAAAGAGCCCGCCGATGAGCCGCCGCGTGTCCTCAGGGATGACTACCCCATCCGGTTCGGCGAGCGCTTGCAGTCGAGCGGCAAGGTTCGGCGTCTCGCCAAGCACGGCCTGCGCCTCCGCCGCTTCGCTGCCGATAAGGTCACCTACGACGACGAGGCCAGTCGCGAGCCCAAGACGAACCCGCAGCTCGAACTCGGCTGGGGCTCCCGGCGCGTGCCTGGTCGCGGCGATCTCAAGCGCAGCGCGCACTGCGCGTTCGGCATCGTCCTCATGCGCTGAAGGATGACCGAATAGTATGAGCATGCCATCGCCGATGTAACGGCTGACGGTGCCACCGTATTTGCGGACGACCGCCGCTACGCTATCGCGGTACTCAGCAATTATGTCCCGTAGATCTTCCGGATCGAGCTTTGTCGCAAGTGCCGTCGAGCCGACGAGATCGCAGAACATCACTGTGAGCTGACGACGCTCGGCGGAAGAACTTGGTGCGGCCAACAAGCCTGCGCGCTCCGTGACCGGTGGCACGATGGACGTCGCTGCGCCGGCCCCTCTCGTCATTTGCGGCGGTACGGTCGGCGTGAGCGCGGCACCGCAGTCGCCACAGAAGTTCTTGCCTGTCGGATTGTCGCCCCCGCACGCAGGGCAGCGAAAGAACAGCGGCGCGCCGCAATCGCCGCAGACCTTCGTTCCCTCCGGGTTGACTCTGCCGCAATTCGCGCAATCCATGGCCGCACCCGATCGAATTCCGACCGACATGAGTTCGCGTCGGTCTATGGGCGAATCTTGAAAGCGCGCTCTTTCAAGATTCTCTTCCCTCAGCCGCCTACCAAGCGCCAAGCATGATCAAACTCACAATGACCAGGAAGTAGACACAGGCGATAGTCGCAGGGAAAATGAGCCAGCCGGGCGTCATCGTTGCCTCCCGAGCGGTTGTCTCGAAAGCTTAAGCTGGCCGGCGCGATTAGGATTATGAACTGGCTAACACTCTGCAACTCAAGCCCATTTTCAATCTGAGAAGGCTGACCACAGCCTGACACGACCCAAACGCGAAATTGGCAAGCCCATGAACGACCGCCTGCCGAGTCGACGAAAAGTTCTCTCGCACGTCAGCAACCGAGCGCTTTGAGGCAAATGCAAATTTGTGAGAACGGCAGCGGTGCAAGGCCAAGGAAAACGACCACCCGCCCCGCCCTACGCTGTCCGCAGCACTGGCGTGGGCGGCTGCGACGGCCTGACAAGCGCGAACGCGACCTGCACGATCCCGCCGGCAAGGCCGAGCGCGACGCCGATGCGCCAGGCCATGGTGTAGGAGCCGAGCGCGTCGTAGAGCAGCCCGCCTCCGTAAGCGCCGAGGAAGCTGCCGATCTGGTGGCTCATGAAGGCGAGGCCCTGGATCATCGCCTGCCAGCGCAGGCCGAACATCTCGGCGACCGCGCCCGCGACCAGCGGGCCGACGCCCATCCACAGAAAGCCCATGATCGCGCCGAACAGCAGCGTCGAGAACGGGCTTGCCGGCAGCATGAAGTACCAGGCGAGTGCGAGCGAGCGCAGGATGTAGATCCCGCCCAAGAGCGCCAGCTTGTTCCAGCGTTGGCCGGCCCAGCCGAAGAACAGCGAGCCCAGCACGTTGAAGCCGCCGATCATGCCGAGCGTCTGCGCGCTCAGCATCGGATCGAGGCCGCAGATCGCGAGATATGACGGCAGGTGCGTGGTGAGGAACACGAGCTGCATGCCGCAGACGAGATAGGCGCAGGTCATCACCACGAAGGAGGCATTGCCGAACGCGGTCCTCGCCGCGGCTGCAGCCGTGGCATCATCGATCTCGTCGGCCGCCGGCTTCGGCAACGGAATCTTGTCGACGCGCCCGGCATACCAGGCCGCAGGGATCATCAGCACCGACATGATGACGAAGCCCGCGAGCCCGACGCGCCAGCCAAAGCCCTCGTTGAGCATCTGTCCGATCGGCGCCGAAAGTAGCGCGCCGAGCGAGCCCGCGCCGGAGACGATGCCGAGCACGGTCGAGCGCACCGTCTCCGGCACCGCACGTGCCGCCACCGACATCGCGATCGCCGCCGCGGTGCAGGCGAGCGAGGTCCCGATCAGCACGCCGGCGCCGATCATGATGCTGAGAAGCCCATTCGCCGTTGCCATCAGCGCGAGGCCCGCGATGTACATCAGCGCGCCGGCGACCATGATCGGGCGGAAGCCGTAGCGCACGGTGAGTGCACCGGCGGGCGGCTGCAGGAAGCCCCAGGCGAGGTTTTGCACGGCCAGTGCAAGCGTGAAATCCGAGATCGAAATGTGGATGTCGTGCGTCAGCGGCTGCATGAAGATACCGAGCGACTGCCGCAGCCCCATGCTCAAGGTCAGCATGATCGAGGCGCCGATCAGGATCGGCAACGTCGGACGCAGAACCTGCAGCAGGGGCATTTTTCTTCTCCCTTTTGGGCGCGGCACGCGTGCCGTCGTCTGCTTTTGCCGATGTTTTTGGGTACACAGACCTGTGCACTTAGGCTATAGATGGAAGCGGCTGTCAAGCGAACAGGACGCTTAGCTCCGCATGGCTCCCCCGCCTGCCCCACAGACGATGAAAGAGCGGATCCTTCAGACCGCCGACAAGCTGTTCTATCTGCAAGGCATTCGCGCCATCGGCGTCGATACCATCGCGGCCGAGGTCGGCATCAGTAAGCGCACGCTCTACAATCACTTCCCGTCCAAGGACGCGCTGATCGCGGCCTATCTCGAGCGCCGCTTCGTCAGCGCACGCCTTTCGGACAAGCCGCCCGCCGAGCAGATCCTCGCGACGTTCGATTCGCTGGAGCGGCGCTTCGCGGCGAAAGACTTTCGCGGCTGCCCATTCGTCAATGCGGTCGCCGAGCTCGGCCCCGGCGACCGCGCCGTGAAGAAGATCGCGATCGCCTTCAAGGAAAGCCGCCGCCTCTGGTTTCGCGACCGCCTGACCGAGCTCGGCGTTGCCGAAGCGGACGCGCTCGCGACGCAGCTGGTGCTGCTGGTCGACGGCTCCATCGCGCAGGACCTCGTGCGCGATGATCCGGCGATGGCCAGAGCCGCGAAGGAAGCGGCGAAGGTGTTGTTGCGGAATGCGGGGGTGGATGTGGGCGAGGATGCGAACCCGGCGGAGAAACGGAGCAAGCGCGCTCCAGACTAACCGCTGTCGCCTGATCGCTCGCTGTCATCACCCGCGAAAGCGGGTGATCCAGTATTCCAGAGACAGTGAAGCTAGACCCGAGACGCTGCGGCGCACTGGATTCCCCGCTCCAGTGCGCGACTGCGCACAAGGCGGGGAATGACACCGGGATTTGTGGAGAAAGCGCGGGCGCCTGACTACCCGTCAGGACCATTTCGCGACCCTACCAATATGCTCCTGTTTTGCCCGACGGGTCAAACGACGCCGCTGCCGGCGCAAATTATCTCGCCACCCGCGTAACCCATTGACCCGCTCGCGCCGGCTACTGTGCATGGGGTTGTTTTCGCAACTTTGCGCGGACGGCCCTCACGCCGCCTGCGACACCACGCGATTGCGGCCGTCGTGCTTGGCGCGGTAGAGCGCGGTGTCGGCGCGCTTGAGGACGTCGGCCACCGCCTCGCCCTTTCGCTCCAGCGTGGTCAGCCCGATCGAGATCGTGACCTCGATGCGCTTCGCACCCTTGTGAATCGCGAAGGGCTCGCCCGCGATCGAGCGGCGCAGGCGCTCGGCGACCATGCCGGCGACGTGGAGATCCGTCTCCGGCATCACGATGACGAATTCCTCGCCGCCGTAGCGGCAGGCGAGATCAATGCCGCGGATCGATTTGCGCACCCGCACCGCGAACTCGCGCAGCACGTCGTCGCCGGCATCGTGGCCATAATTGTCGTTGATCGACTTGAAATAGTCGATGTCCAGGATCATCAGCGCCAGCGGCTTGCCGCGGGTCGCGGCCTGTTCGGCGAGCGTTGCCAGATGGCTCTCCATGTAGCGGCGATTGTGCAGGCCGGTGAGCGCGTCGGTGATCGCCATCTCGATCGAGTTCTGCACATTGTCGCGCAAATGATCGGTGTAGCGGCGGCGGCGGATCTGGGTGCGGGCGCGCGCCAAGAGCTCGGTCTTGTCGATCGGGCGCAGCAGGTAGTCGTTGACGCCGATCTCGAGGCCGCGCAGCAGCCGTGTCGAGTTCTCGGGGTCGGCGATCGCCAGGATCGGCACATGGCGCGTGCGCTCCAACGAGCGCGCCTGGCTGCACAGGCGCAGGCCGTCGAAATTGTTGAGGTCGAGCGAGACGATCAGGAGATCGTAGTTGCCCTCGGCGGCGTGGAACAGCGCCTCCGTCGGGTTCGGCTCGACGTCGATGGTGTGCTCGGCAGCGAGGATCGTCGCCAGCCGCTCGTAGGAGGACTGGCGGTCGTCGACCAGGAGGATGCGGCCGCCCTTGCCGGTGTCGGCGATCGCACTGCGCTCGGGCGCCTGCATGCCGATCTCGAGCGAGGTGATGGCGCGCATGCGCAGCTCATCCGTCATCATCTTCAGCCGCGTCAGCGAGCGCACCCGCGCGATCAGCACGACGTCGGAGACGGGTTTGGTCAGGAAGTCGTCGGCACCGGCCTCGAGCCCGCGATTGCGGTCGGCGGGGCTGTCGAGCGCGGTGACCATCACGACGGGAATGTGGTGCGTCGCCGGATCGGTCTTGAGGCGGCGGCAGACCTCGAAGCCGTCCATGTCGGGCATCATCACGTCGAGCAGGATGATGTCGCATTCGGCACGCCTTGAGATCGCGAGCGCCTCGGTGCCGTTCGCGGCGGTCATCACGTCGAAATATTCGGCGGAAAGGCGGGCCTCTAACAGCTTGACGTTGGCGGGAACGTCATCGACGACGAGGATACGCGCGGACACTGTGAACTCACTTCCTATCCGATAAAACGCCGGACCGTCTCAATGAATTTGCCGACCGAGATCGGCTTGGACAAATAGGCTTCGCAGCCGCCCTCGCGGATGCGCTCTTCGTCGCCCTTCATCGCGAACGCCGTGACCGCGACGACTGGAATGGCGCGCAGCTCCGGATCGTCCTTGATCCAGCGCGTCACCTCGAGGCCGGAGACCTGCGGCAGCTGGATGTCCATCAGCACGAGGTCGGGCCGCATCTTGCGCACGAGGTCGAGCGCCTCGTAGCCGTTGCTGGTGCCGGAGGTCTGGTACCCGTGCGCCTCCAACAGGTCGCGGAAGAGCTTCATGTTGAGCTCGTTGTCTTCCACGATCAGGACGGTCTTAGCCATCCCGCCCTCCTGATTGGTCCGAAGGACCGGTACATGTGACGCCTCAGACGCCGCTTCCCGGCGTTTCGAAAACTGGATTCAAACTAGCCTCAGATTCGCTTGAGTTTCGTTAAACCCGAGGGTCCACTTTCTGCGATGTGGTTTCCAGTTGCTTGTCCGGGGCCGGAAGACTTGAGCACGAGACTCGGGCATGATGATTCCAAATTAGAGACCGAAAGTTAACGGAAAGGCAAACCGTCCCCGTGAAAAAGCCTGTTCACAACCCCCGCGAAGTCGCTGAAATCGTTGCGATTCAGGCCCTGTCCTTCGTCGCGGGCGAGCCTGAGCGGCTGGGCCTGTTCCTGGCCGAGACGGGGGTCGGTCCGGAGACCCTGCGCAACGCCGCCGCGGACCCGAATTTCCTCCTCAGCGTGCTCGATTTCGTGATGCGGGACGATGCCACGGTGAAGGCCTTTGCCAAGGTGGCGGAACTGCACCCGACCAACGTTGCCGCGGCGCGGCAGGTCCTCGGCGATGCGCTCGGTGACCCCTCCTGGGAGCGCGACGTGCCGTGAGCGTCCCAGAGCCGGCCGGGCCCCGCTGCTTCTGCCGGGATTGTCTGGCCGATCTGGATATGGGCCTGCGGCGCTGCTCGGCCTGCGGTTCCCCCCGCCTCGTCCGCCACCGCTCGCTCGCCGGCCTGACCATCGCCCATATCGACTGCGACGCCTTCTATGCGACGGTCGAGAAGCGCGACAACCCTGACATCGCCGACAAGCCCGTCATCATCGGCGGGGGCAAGCGCGGCGTGGTGTCGGCGGCCTGCTACATCGCGCGCACCTATGGCGTTCGCTCGGCGATGCCGATGTTCAAGGCATTGGAAGCCTGCCCGCATGCGACCGTGATCCGCCCGGACATGGCAAAGTACGTCCGGGTCGGCCGCGAGGTCCGCCAGGCCATGCAGGCGCTGACGCCGCTGGTCGAGCCGCTCTCGATCGACGAGGCCTTCCTCGATCTCTCCGGCACCGAGCGGGTGCACGGCATGATCCCCGCCAAGGTGCTGGCGCGCTTTGCCCGCGACGTCGAGCGCGACATCGGCATCACCGTCTCGGTCGGCCTGTCCTGCAACAAGTTCCTGGCCAAGATCGCCTCCGACCTCGACAAGCCCAGAGGCTTTGCCGCGCTCGACCAGGAGGAAGCGCGGTTGATGCTGGCGGAAAAGCCGGTCGGCTTCATCTTCGGCGTCGGTCCCGCGACGCAGGAACGCCTGGTGCAGCGCGGCTTCCGCATCATCGCCGATCTGCAGAAGGCCGACGAGATCGAGATGATGCGGCAGTTTCCGAGCGAGGGCCGCAGGCTGTGGCGGCTCGCACGCGGCATCGACGACCGCCGCGTCGAGCCTGACCGCGGCGCCAAGACCATTTCAAGCGAGACGACGTTCGAGACCGACATCCGCGATTTCGCGACGCTGGAGAAGATCCTGTGGCGACTCTGCGAGAAGACGTCGTCGCGCCTGAAGAGCAGCGAACTCGCCGGCTCCACCGTGACGCTGAAGTTGAAGACCGCCGATTTCCGCCAGCGCACGCGCTCGCAATCGATCGCCGCCCCGACGCAGCTGGCCGCGAAGATCTTCTCGATCTGCCGCGAGATGCTGGCCAAGGAAATCGACGGCACCGCCTTCCGCCTGATGGGCGCCGGCGTCAGCGCGCTGCGCGAGGGCTCGGCGATCGACACCGACATGCTCGACCGCCGCGCCGCCCACGCCGAACGCGCGGTCGACAGCCTGCGCAAGAAGTTCGGCAGCGCCGCGGTGATCCGCGGCATTGCCTATGAGGGCCCGGAGAAGGCGCAGGAGTGATGACGGGTGAACGCGATCTCAATGCGCTGCTGAGACTGATGAAGCCGGAGCTGCGACCGGGCACCTTCGTATTTTGCACGATCGCGGCAGACGAGACTATTCCCGCAGCAGTCGATCCGCTCCTGATCTTCCGCGAGCCGGAGGGCACAACGGTCGTAGCACCGCTGGAGGATGCCGAACGCGCAGGACTGCGCTACGAATTCGCCTCACGCCTGATCACGCTCACTGTTCACTCCGCGCTCGATGCGGTCGGCTTCCTGGCGGCAATCACGGCGCGCCTCGCCGACGCCGGCATCAGCGTGAATGCCGTGTCGGCGTTCCACCACGACCATCTCTTCGTATCGTCCGACAGAGCCGACGAAGCGATGGCGGCTCTACAAGAGCTGTCAGAGGCGAAGCACTCATAGCAGCTGTAGCCCGGATGGAGCGGAGCGCAATCCGGGACAGTGCTCCGTGGCGACAGGCTTCCCGGATTACGCTTGCGCTTCATCCGGGCTACAGGAAAACCTCAATCCGCAACCGCGACCGCCTCGATCTCGATCAGCCATTCCGGCGCAGCGAGCGCGGAGACGCCGACGAGCGTCGAGGCCGGCGGCTCCATGCCTTCGAAGAAGGCCGAGCGGGCCTTGCCGATGATGGGCCGCAGCTCCGGCTTGTAGTTCACCACGAAGGTCGTGATCTTGACGATGTTGGAATAGCTCGCCCCCGCGGCCTTCAGCGCGAGGCCGAGATTCTGCATCACCTGGGTGGTCTGCGCAGCGATATCGCCCTCGCCGACGATCCGGCCCTCCTCGTCGGTCGAGACCTGGCCGGAAATGTAGATCGTGCGCGCCCCCGTCGCGGTGACGACGTGGGAATAGGCTGGATTGTGATGCAGGCCGCTGGGGCGGAGATGGTCGAGCTTCGGCATGGGCTGGCTCCCCGAATTTGTGGTTGGGAGGGAGCGTAGCGGGAGAGTGTGACGAGAGCTAGCCCCGTCATTGCGAGGAGCGAAGCGACCAAGAGAGATCTCGTAAGGTGGGCAAAGGCGCACTTGCGCCGTGCCCACCATCTATCAACGATTATCGAGAGAAAGCGTGGGCACGATCCGCTTTGCCCACCCTACGACGCTGCTCGCGACGAGAGACCTAGCCCTCAATTACAGGGCTTGCTGTCCTTCACGTCGAACTTGCCCATGGCGCCGGAGATGACGAAATCGTTGTAGTCGAGCATGAGCTGGCGCGAGACGCCGTTCTCGTAGAGCTCGAACGCCATCGCATAGACCGGCGTCTGCTCGCCCTCCTTCTGCTGGGCCTCGCGGTCGAAATAGCTGACGGTGACTGGCCAGCGCTTGAGCGACTTCATGTGCTCGTCCGCAGTCGACGGATCGGACGAGGTGGCGCGGTCGGCGGGGATCGGCTGACCGATCACGGTCAGCGTGTTGTAGACCTTCTGGCCGTCATCGGAGCCGTCATAGACGGAGAGCTCCAGCAGCGATTTGCCTTCCTTCGCGGCGGCGATGATGCGCTGGATCTGCTCGGTCGGGAACACGATCTTGCCGTCGAGCGTGAACGTCTTCGGCGCCGGCAGCCTGAGCTTGACGTTGATGTGGTCGCCGTCGCGCTCGGCCGAGCCGTCGACGCGGCCGGCATCCGTCTCGTTCATGCGCGTCTCGATCTTGAAACGGTAGCTCTTGCCGGCGGCGTCCTCCCAGGAGTTGGAGCGGAGGTCGCTGAGCGTGACCTTGCCCTCGCCGCTGTCGAGCTCGGAGACCTGGCGGAATTCCGAGGTATAGCCCTCGCAGGCGTTCCCCGTGAAATTGTAGAGGATCCGGCCGCGGGCGCTATTGACCGAATTGGTACGCGATTTGACGAGGCGGAGATCATACAGCGCCTGGTGCGCGAGAAACGGACCGTTGGCGGCCTCGGCTACGCCGCCAAGGCCGACACTGGCCGCGGCAAGCGCCATCACACCGAGCGAAGTCCGGAAAAGATGCACCATGTCTGTTCCCTGAGGAAAGCGCAGATTCGACATTTTAATGACCGTTCCATTGCGCCGCAACTGAGGCCGTCCACGTAAAATTGCCCCTCCACGTTGAACCTGCCGGCCAGCCTCAACAAAATGCAGCCCCTCCGGTTGCTTGCATGTGGCGGCACGATGGGCGAAACAGGGCGCGCCCGGCCATCCAGGGGACGCGCCGGAGCGAAGGATTTTTGGACAACGAGGTCGGACATGGCGGGCACGGTCGAGCAGAAACTGGCGGAGCAAGGCATCAAGCTGCACGAGGCCCCCTCCCCCGTCGCCAACTACGTGCCCTTTGTGCGCACGGGCAACCTCCTTTTCGTCTCCGGCCAGGTCTGCTTCGACCCCGCCGGCAAGCTGATCGCCAAGGGCAAGCTGGGCGCCGGCGTCTCGATCGAGGACGGCGCCGCAGCCGCGCGCGGCTGCGCCGTCAACCTGTTGGCCCAGGTCAAGGCGGCGCTCGGCGATCTCGACAAGGTCGTACGCGTGGTGCGCCTCGGCGGCTTCATCAACTCGGCCCCGGATTTCCTGGATGGGCCGAAGGTGCTCAACGGCGCCTCCGACCTGATGGTTGCCGCCTTCGGGGACAAGGGCCGCCACGCCCGCACCACCGTCGGCGTCGCCTCGCTGCCCGCGGATGCGGCGGTCGAGGTCGAAGGCGTGTTCGAGGTCGCCTGACGCCAAATGCGCGCTCCGGATTGGCTGACAGCGCGGCCGGTCGCCCATCGCGGCCTGCATGACATTTCGCGCGGCATCGTCGAGAACATGCCGGGCGCGGTGCAGGCTGCGATTGCTGGTAGTTTTGCGATCGAGGTCGATATCCAGCTCTCGGCCGACGGCGAGGCCATGGTCCATCACGACCATGCCCTGGGCCGACTCACCGAGGCCACCGGCGAGGTGATCGCAAAGACCGCGACCGAGCTGAAGGCCGTCAGGTTCAAGGACACCGACGAGCGGATGATGTCGCTCGCCGACCTCTGCGCCATGGTCGCCGGACGTGTGCCCCTGGTGATCGAGGTGAAGAGCCATTTCGGTGGCGATCGCAAGCTGGTGAAGCGGATGGCCGAGGTGTTGGCCTCGTATGACGGCCCCGCCGTCGGCATGTCCTTCGATCCCGACCAGGTGCTGGCGCTGCGTGACCTGTTGCCCAACCGTCCGCGCGGCATCGTCGCGCAGCGGAGCTATGAGGACGAGTACTGGGCCAACCTCACCCAAGAGCAGCGTGACAGCATGCTGTACTTGCGCCATGGCTTGCAGACCCAGCCGCATTTCGTCGCCTTCAAGGTCGACCACCTCCCGGCCCCCGCCCCCTGGATTGCCCGCAACCTGTTCGGCTGCGCCCTGCTCGGCTGGACCGTCCGCACCCCGGAGCAGCGGAGCCGGGTCGGGCGGTATGCGGACCAGATGATCTTCGAGGGATTCGTGCCGTAGCACCTCGCGTGTCCCGGACAAGCTGCAACGCTTCAGCGTTGCGGCGCAGAGCCGGGACCCATCTCTCCACGAGCGCGCTGCCACATGGGCCCCGGCTCTGCAGCGCCCGCTGAAGGAGCGCTGCGCTGCGTCCGGGGCACGAGAGCGAGCTTTCTCCACCCCTTGAAGTCGCTGCTGCAATGCACGATCTTGGGCACGATGCCATCATCCGAAATTACGCTCGAGGCCGTCCCGTCCATCGGCGAAGTCTCGCCCGAGGATTGGGACGCCTGCGCGAATCCGGGCAAAGCTTGTAATGGCCATGGCGCGGGAACCTCATCCGCTCTTCCAGGCGATTCCGCCAGCATCTTAAAACTCGCCTATAACCCGTTCGTCTCCCACGCCTTTCTCTCTGCGGCCGAGAAATCGGGTTCGGCCACGATCCGGACTGGCTGGGGACCCCGGCATCTGGTCGCCCGGCTCGGCGGCCGCGTGGCTGGCGTCGTGCCCTGCTATCTGAAATCGCACAGCCAGGGCGAGTACGTCTTCGATCGCGGCTGGGCGGATGCCTATGAGCGCGCCGGCGGGCGCTACTACCCGAAGCTCCAGGTCTCGGTTCCCTTCACGCCGGCCACGGGGCCGCGGCTGCTGGTGCGTGATGGCGTCGATCGCGAGCGTATCACCGAGGCGCTGGCGAGTGGACTCATAGCGCTGTGCGGCGTCAGCAAGGCCTCCTCCGTCCACGTCACCTTCGCGCGGGAGTCAGAATGGAAGCTGCTCGCCGAGCACGGCTTCCTCCAGCGCACCGACCAGCAGTTCCACTGGCACAATGAGGGCTTTGCGAGCTTCGACGACTTCCTGGCGACGCTGAACTCGCGCCACCGCAAATCGATCAAGCGCGAGCGGCGCGATGCACTCGCCGCCGGCGTCACCATTCACTGGCTCACCGGCAAGGACATCACCGAGGATGCCTGGGATGCCTTCTTCGCATTCTACATGGAGACCGGCTCGCGCAAATGGGGCCGGCCGTACCTGACGCGCGAGTTCTTCTCGCTGATCGGCGAGTCCATGAGCGAGGACGTGCTGCTGGTGATGGCCCGCCGAAACGGCCGCTGGATCGCGGGCGCGATCAACTTCATCGGCTCGGACACGCTGTTCGGCCGCAACTGGGGCGCGGTCGAGCATCACCCGTTCCTGCATTTCGAGGTCTGCTACTACCAGGCGATCGATTTCGCGATCAAGCGCGGCCTCAAACACGTCGAGGCCGGCGCGCAGGGCGAGCACAAGATCGCGCGCGGCTACCTGCCGCGCACCACTCATTCCGCCCACTTCATCGCCGATCCCGGCCTGCGCCGCGCCATCGACGATTACCTCAAGCGCGAGCGCGCCTATGTCGCGGAAGCCGGACGAGAGCTCGCCGAGCTCGGCCCGTTCCGCAAAGCGGCCGACGAGGCGCCTTGACGCGTCGCCACGGCTGGTGACAGTAAGCGCAAATCGTTCGAGGAGCCGCCGCCATGACCGCCTACGACACTAACAACATCTTCGCGAAAATCCTGCGCGGCGAGCTGCCCTGCTACAAGGTCTACGAGGATGAGCACGTCTTCGCCTTCCTCGACATCATGCCGCGCGTGCCCGGTCACACGCTGGTGATCCCGAAGGCTCCTGCCCGCAACATCCTCGACATCAAGCCCGACGATTACGCCCATGTCGCCCGAGGCGCGCACAAGATCGCGGCCGCCGCAATGAAGGCGTTCAATGCCGACGGCATCACAGTGCAGCAGTTCAACGAGCCTGCCGGCGGACAGGTGGTGTTTCACCTGCACATGCACGTGATGCCGCGCCACGACGGCGTCGCCATGCTGCCGCCTGCGAGCCGCAAGGAAGACGACAAGGTGCTGCAAGAGCACGCGGCGAAGCTGATGGCGGCGTTGAAGGGGTAGCCGGCGCTGCATCCTCGTCATTGCGAGGAGCTCTTGCGACGAAGCAATCCAGACTGCCTCGGTGGAGGGATCCTGGATTGCTTCGCTGCGCTCGCAATGACGAGGTTGGAGCGGAGGCCCCTCACTCCGTCTCGAAATCGCCCGTCTGCGGCGCGGCCAGCGGCGTGAACTCGCAGCGGTCGGGCTTGATGTCGATCAGCGGCGTGTTGTCGATGCAATCGAGGCCGCGCACCAGGATGGCATTGCCTTCGATGCCGACCAGCTTGACGATCGAGGTGCCGATCGGATTGGGCCGCACCGGCGAGCGCAGCGAAAACGTGCCGCGGGTCTTCTCGTTGTTCTTCGGGCTCTGCAGGACGATGTCGCGGCGCGAGCGGTCGAGCCAATAGAGCACTTCGAGGTTGCTGTAGAAGTCGACGCCCTTGATGGCCGGCACGAACGGCTCGAAGATCTCGAGGCGGCAGATCGGACCGTCGTGACGTCCCTGCCGCGGCGTCTCCAGCCGCGACGACCAGGGCGTGCGGATCCGGCCGATGAAGACGAGGCCGGCATCTTGCGTCGGCGGCAGCTCGATGGCGACCTCGCCCTCGCGGAGCTCCTGTTCGCGAACCATATGTCCTGTTCCCTGGCTGTTCGCTGGCGGTTTTAGCCCAACCACCACTTGCCGGCCAGCATGAAGACTTCGCCCGTGACCACGCCCGCGAAGATCGAACGGCGGGTCAGCAGGAAAACGACGAGCCCGGCACCGACCGCGCCATAGCGCAGGACATCAGGCACGCTGGCCAGCGCGCCCGGTGGCTGGACCACGATCTGGGCGATGACGCCGGCCAGGATCGCGGTGGCGACCGCTCTGACCCAGACCAGCAGCTCCGAGCCCTCGTCGATGCCGCCGCCGAACCACAGGCCCAGCATGCGCCAGATCTGGTTGGGAACGACGCCGGCGACGAACAGGACGGCCAGCGCGTGCCAGTCGCCGATCGCTTGCGCAAAGCTCATGCGCGTACCTCCCGCCACCAGTGCACGCCATAAGCGATCGTCCCGGCGACCACGCCGCTGACGAGGATATCGAGGCCGGAGTTCATCTTCGCCGCCAGCGGATAGAGCACGATGCCCAGCACGAGCGCGACGACGTCGGCGACCTCGCGGCTGTTGCGCGCCGTCGAGAACAGGAACGAAAGCGGCGTCAGCAACAGGATCGCCGCACCAAGCGTCTGCGTCAGGTTGGCGGCGAGGAAATAGCCGACGATATTGGCGACAAGGCACACGGAGACGAGCCCGCAGCCGAGCCCGTGGACGAAGGCGATCCGCCGTTCGCGCGGCACCTGCGGCAGGAAGCGGTGGCATTCGACCCACAGCGTCACTGCGGTGAGATGCGCGGCGAAAATCAGCTCGCGCCGCTTGGTCGTGGGTGTGCGCATCAGCGGCAGCACCGAGACCACCATTGGAAACAGGCGGATGGCGCTGACGGTCACCGCGATCGCCGACTGGATGATGGTGGCGCCCGAGCCGAGCGTGGTGATCAGGATGATCTGCGCCGGACCTGCCCAGACGAACAGCGTCGAGCACAATGCCCAGAGCAGGCTGAAATGGGTGTCGTGAGCGAGCGCACCGATGCCGAGATAGGTCACGAACAGCACGATGGTGAGGATCGTCTGCGTGATCGAGCGCAGTCCCCACCCGAAGGCGCGCCAGGGACTATTCCATTGCGGTGAATCGAGCGGAGGAAGCGCCACGGGAGCTTTGGCCGGTAAGGAATCGTGCCCGCATAACGGGCGAGACGGCGCCTCGCGTCAAGGAACCGCGCGGCGGGGCTGGCATGCGCGGCACATCCACCGCCGTCATTCCGGGGCGCTGCACTTGGCGCGAACCCGGAATGACGGCTCATCCTACCCCGCCACACCCCTGTTCCTCAGCACGAAACACGCCCCGCCCGCCTTGCGGATGCGGTTGCACAGATCATCAGCCTCGGCGCGCGTATCCGCGCCGATGCGGACCTGATAGAACGCGCGCGTGCCACGGCTGCGCATCACCGAGGAGAGCAGGCTCGGATCACGCTCGCCGATCACGGTGCTCAGTTTCGTCACGGCCCGGGAATACATCGCGAGCGCCCTGTTGCGGTCGAAGCCGGCCGCGAGCTGCACGCCCCAGATCTTTGCGGCTGCAAGCTCGACATGCTGCTCGAGCTCGGCGACGAATGGATTGGGAGCACGCTTGAGCAGCGCGATCAGATCACGGCAGCTCGTCGTCGGCGAGCTCGGTGGTCCCTTGCCGGTGCTCCCCGCCTTGGCCCAGGCATCGACGCTGGTGCCGGTGATGGCATACACGTAATTGCGGGTCTGCTCCGGCATCGGCCCGGTGCCGGCGAGCCATTCCTGCACGCGCCGAGGGCCGGCATTGTAGGCGGCCGCGGCAAGGCCGAGATTGCCGAACTGGTTGCGCAGCTCATTCAGGAATTCGGCCGACTTCGGCAAGGCCTGCACTGGATTGAAGGGATCGAGCAGCCCGCGCTCGCTGGCAGTGCCGGGCATGAACTGCGCGATCCCCTGCGCATGCTTGCCGCTGCGCGTCATCGGCCCGACCGCATCGGCCTGGAAGCGGCTTTCCTGCCAGATCACGCGCGCGAAGAATTCCAGCGGCAGGCTGTTGTCGCGCGCGGCTGCCTCCACGATCAGGCAAATTGACTCCCGCGTGTCGCTCGCGGGCGCGTCGTTCGGCTTCTCCGCCGGCTTCTCGGGTTCCGCGGCCTTCGGAGCCGCATCGGGGGACGGCGCCTCCTCTGCAAGCGCCGGCGCCAGCAGGAGGACTTGGGACAAGACAGCAATGACCCGAGCAATTTGCATGGCATTGACGCTATCGGACAAATCGGACCTTGACTTGGAACCAGAGCCAACTAGCAACAGACGGCAGTATCAACACCGGTCATGCCCGATGGTGACAATCTTTTTTGATCTCGACGGCACGCTGACGAACCCGAAGCCCGGGATCACCCGCTCGATCCAATATGCGCTGGAACGGCTCGGCGTTCCCGTGCCGAGCGAGGACGAACTGACCTGGTGCATCGGCCCTCCGCTGCTTGCCAGCCTTCGCAAGCTCACCGGAGCCGATGAGCTCGCCGACCGAGCACTGCTGCTCTATCGCGAGCGCTTTAGCGATATCGGCCTGTTCGAGAACGAGGCTTACAGCGGAATTACGGACACGTTATCTTCGCTCGCAGCGACACGTCAGCGCATGTTCGTGGCGACCAGCAAGCCCGCCGTCTACGCCAGCCGCATCGTCGATCATTTCGGCCTGAAGCCGTATTTCGAACGCGTGTTCGGCTCCGAGCTCGACGGCACGCGTGTCGACAAGCGCGACCTGCTTCGCTACGCGCTCGACGAGACCAGCGTCGATGCGAACAGCGCGCTCATGATCGGCGACCGCAGCCACGACGTGGTCGGCGCCCGCACCAACGGCATGACCGCCATCGGCGTGCTCTACGGCTATGGCAGCGAAAGCGAGCTGCGGGAGGCCGGCGCGCATCACATCTGCGCGGCACATCCCGAGCTGCTCGGCCATTGTGTCGCTTAGGTGCTGACAGTTTCGACCGCCGCTAGCATGCCTGTCTTCGGGTGACAGTTCAGATATTCGAAGAACTGTTCGTCGGCGGCCGCCACCGTCACTTCGTGATAGAGCCGCAGCTTGGCTGACGGCCCGAGCGTCGACAGATATTTCATGGCCGCGCCGAAGATCCTGACATGGGTCGGATGCGACTCCGCCCAGCGTTCGAGCGCGGCGAGGCTCTTCCACCAGCTCTGCCCGTAGGATTTTTCGCTCGCGCTTCCGTCGGCCGCCAGCACCTGCATGTAGCGGTTGGCATAGCAGCCAATCGCGAGGCCATCATCGCGCAGAAAGTCCATGCCTTCGCGTAGCACCGGTTCGACGTCGTCGAGATAGAGCTTTCGCTCGGATCCTTCCGTATCGCTCCAGTCCTGCCCGGACCGGATCAGGCAGAGATTATCGTGCGCCACGACTCTCAGCCGCGGGCCGTCGCAAATCAGCTCAGGCGCGCCACCAGGCGCCATCGCATCAGTCTGCGACAGCGGGATACGGTCGCGCATCCCGCCCCAATAGGCGTGCTCCTGCACCTCGCCGCTCATGCCCTCCGCAACGACGGCGACACCTTCCGGCCGATCGGGCGAGGAGAACAGCGTCTCGTGACGGGCCACAATAGGACGCAGCACCTCGACGAAGGTACCGATGCCTTCGCGTTGCCGCCCGGTCCACATCTCGCGAGCCTGCGCGAACCAGGCATCAAAGCGTGCGAGATCGTCCCAATAAGCGACCGTGACAACATTCTCGCTGCCGGACTGATCTCTATAGCTTGCCCGGTCCCAATGCGACGGACCGCCATCCATTGCGAACAGTCCTGCGAGTTCTTTCAACGCGTCAATTGCTGCCTCCGGTGCCGCACCGCCATACTGAACACCGAAATAGGCCATCACGACCCGGCTGACCGAAGGCTTGTAGCGCGCCACGAAGGACGGATATGGCGGCTGGTAATCGTCCGGCACGCGCTTGTGGCGCGTGCGTGGCGTTTCGAGATGCGCAGGAATTGCGGATTCCATAGCGATGCCCTCCCCGTGATCGCCGCGTTCAGCTTGCCGCCGCCGCAATGTCCATAGGCTCGACAGTGTCGACCGGCAGCGCGAACTGCTCGACCCGCTGGTACCGCTTCTTGTTGAGCAGCAGCCGTGTGACGTCGGGCCGCGAATAATGTCCGGCGGGATCGGCAGCATTCTTGGCAACGCCAATGGCGGCGAGATCGATCTCGGCGATCAGCAGGCCCTCCTGATCGGGCGCCAGCTTCTCCCCGATCTGACTGCCGTCGGGGCCGTAGATGGCCGCAAAGCCGCCGCCCGCATGCAGCAGCGCATTCTTGTCCGGCCGATCGCAGAGCTCGTCGATCATGGCCTGCGAGACGGTGGCGCAAGGCGCGAGCACGAAGCAGGAGCCTTCCACCGCATAGACGCGCGAAGCCGCGTTGTTGACCTCGGCCCCTAATGCCGGCGCGAAGGGATCGTAGAGCGAGAAGCTCGGCCAGGCCGCGACATGGACCTGCTCGTTCTGAGCGTACATCGCGTATTTCGACAGCGGCTGCAGATGCTCCCAGCAGCACAGGGCGCCGAGCCGGCCGATGTCGGGCCGCACATGCACGGCGAGGTCGCTGCCGTCGCCTTCGCCATAGACCGTGCGCTCGGCATGGGTCGGCCGCAGCTTGCGGCGCTTTGCGATGGTCTCGCCATCAGGGCCGATCAGCCATTGCGCGAGGTAGAGGCTGCCGCCGTCGCGCTCGGACAGGCCGACCACGGCGGTGAGCCTTGCCTTGCGCACGGCCTCGCGCAGGCGTTCGGCCTGCGAGCTGTCATAGGACAGCGAATTGTCGAAATAGCGCTGCACGAAGCCCCGCCCGATCGCCCAGGCCGGGGAGTCCAGCCAGATGTGCCAGGGGTAGCCGGGGATGAAAGCTTCAGGAAAGGCGATCAGCTTGGCGCCCTTTTCCGCGGCCTCCCCGATCAGCGCGATCGACTTGTCGATCGAGGCGTCGAGATCGAGCCAGGCCGGTGCCGCCTGCACCACCGCAACCTTGTATTTCGGATGTTCGATGCCCATTGCCGCCTCCATTGCCGGTTGATCGCAAGCCACGTCCGATGCAGTCTATTTGGCCAAGCTGGGCGGCCAGGCGCTCGACCACGGCGGAACAAAAACTCGACTGGAAGGGATCGCCCGGTACGGAATTTGCCTCCGGTCAGGCTCGATCTGCGCCAACATGCGGTTTTGCAGGATGTGAAAGGGAGGCTGTCCTGATGCCAATCCAGTTCACGACAGACGGCAGTCCCGGCTACCGGCGGCTCGCGCTCTGGCAGGACATCGTCTGCGACGTCTTCGTCGGGCTCGACTGCAAGTCCGACCTCGGCAGCGCCTTTCATGGCTCGGTCACGCAGGCCTCGCTCGGCAAGGCCGTGTGCTCCGAGGTCTGCTCGGACCGCCAGCACGTCTTCCGCACACCGTCGCGCATCGCGCGCTCGGATCAGGGTTTCGTCCTAGTCGCACTCGGCAATCGCGGCAACGGTGGCGTTGTACAGGACGGCCGCGAGACCGTGATCCACCCCGGCGAGTTCGCGCTCTACGACACGACGCGCCCGTACGAGCTGAAGTTCAACGACAGATTTACGCAGACCATCTTCAAGGTCCCACGCGAGATGCTGCAGCGGCGGCTCGGCGGCACCGAGACGCTGACAGCAATGTCATTTGGCGCCGACGCACCGCTGGAGCGGCTCGCCTATGATTTCATTGTCCGGCTCTGCCAAAATGCGGATAGCTTGGCTCTGGATACGGCTACGGCGCTGTCGGAGCAGGCAGTTGATCTGCTTGCGATGGCATTGAGCGAGCGGCTCGGCAAGTCATCGCTGCCGTCCTCGACCCACCGCTCGGCCCTGCTCTACCGAGTGAAGGCGCACATCCGCGCGCACCTCGCCGATCCCGATCTCTCGGTCGCTGAAACCGCAGCCGCGCTCGGCATCTCGCCGCGCTATGTCAACGATCTTCTCGCAGACGAGGACACCTCCTTCCAGCGTCATGTCCTTGCCGAACGCCTCGCCCGATGTCGGAGGGATCTCGCCTCGCCTCTGCTCGCCCATCGCCACATCAGCGAGATCGCCTTCGCCTGGGGCTTCAACGACCTCTCGCATTTCGGCCGCGTCTTCCGCGAGCATTTCGGGATGTCGCCGCGCGACTTCCGGCAGAGCCAGTTGCGGCATTGAGGTGCATTCCAGTCGGCTGTCATCTGCACGATCAGGTCATGCCGAGCAGGGCCGGTATGTGAGCAGGTGATAGGACACGGCGCCTGCTTGCAGTATCTTCCGCCGCCAAGGCCGCCACGATCATCAGCGGCCAGCCGAGGAGCAGATCGATGGAATACCGACGCTTGGGCCGGTCCGGCCTTATGGTGCCTGCCTTGAGCCTGGGAACGGGCACGTTCGGCGGCGTCGGCCGCCTTGCGGCATGGGGCACGACGGACGCGACCGAGGCGCGGCGCCTTCTGGACATCTGCCTCGAGGCCGGCGTGTCGATGTTCGATACGGCCAATGTCTATTCGCTCGGCGAGTCCGAGCGGGTGCTCGGTGAGGCCATCAAGGGTCGCCGGGACAAGGTCCTGATCTCGACCAAGGCGACCTTCCGCTTTGGCGACGGTCCCAACGATATCGGCTCGTCGCGTGAGCACCTGCTCAAAGCCATCGACGGTTCGTTGAGCCGGCTCGGCACCGATTATATCGATCTTTTCCAGCTCCACGGCTTCGACGCCTTCACGCCGTCCGAAGAGGTGCTCTCGACTCTCGACGTGCTCGTTCGCGCCGGCAAGATCCGCTATGTCGGCGTCTCGAATTTCTCGGGCTGGCACCTGATGAAGTCGCTCGGCGTCGCCGACAAGCACGGTTTTCCGCGTTACGTCGCCAACCAGACCTACTATTCCCTGATCGGGCGCGACTACGAATGGGAGTTGATGCCGCTCGGCCTCGACCAGGGGTTGGGCGCCGTGGTCTGGTCGCCGCTCGGCTGGGGGCGCCTCACCGGAAAGATCCGCCGCGGTCAGCCGAAACCGGAAGTCAGCCGCCTGCCCAAGACGGCCGAATTCGGACCGCCCGTCTCGGACGAGCACGTCTACCGTGTCGTCGATGCGATCGACGAGATCGCGAAGGAGACCGGCAAGAGCGTCTCGCAGATCGCGCTGAACTGGCTGCTGCAGCGTCCGACGGTCTCGACGCTGATCATCGGCGCACGCAACGAGACCCAGCTGCGCGAAAATCTCGGCGCGGTTGGCTGGTCCTTGACCAAGGACCAGGTCGCAAAGCTCGATGCCGCGAGCACGGTGACGCTGCCCTATCCCTACTGGCACCAGCGCGTGACCTTCAGCGACCGCAATCCACCGGCGGTGTAGGACAGCTGCATCAAGCGCGCTGGGTAAGCCGGCGCGCTGGCGGCCGGTTCCGGAACTATCGCGGCCCTGCCCTGTTGGCGCAATACTTGGCATGTGGCCGAGTCCGATTCGCCAACGATACGCCGCTCACGATGTCGACAGTCACCATTGAGCATGCCGACGGCCTGCCGCAGCCGCAACGCAATCAGGCGGTGCTGACCATTGCGCTCGGCATCGTGATGGCGGTGGTCGACAGCACCATCGTCAATGTGGCGCTGCCGACGATCGCGGCCGATCTCGATGCGACCCCGGCCTTGTCGATCTGGATCGTCAGCGGCTACCAGCTCGCGATCACGATCTCGCTGCTGCCGCTGGCTTCGCTCGGCGAGATCGTCGGCTATCGCCGCGTCTATCTGGTCGGGTTGGCGCTGTTCACGCTGGCCTCGGCCTTCTGTGCGCTGGCCCACACGCTGCCGCTGCTGACGATCGCGCGCATCCTCCAGGGCTTTGGCGCGGCCGGCATCATGAGCGTCAACGCCGCGCTGGTGCGTTTCACCTATCCGCGCAGCCTGCTCGGCCGCGGCATCGGGCTCAACGCGCTCGTCGTCGCCTTCTCGGCCGCGATCGGCCCGACACTCGCCGCCGGCATCCTCGCGGTCGGAAGCTGGCCCTGGTTGTTCGCGATCAACGTGCCGCTCGGCGTGGTGACGCTGGTGCTGGGCCTGCGCAGCCTGCCGCACACCAAGCCCGCGAGCCGCTCCTTCGACTGGCAGAGTGCGGGGCTGTCGGCGATCACGTTCGGCGTCGGCATCGCGGCGGTCGACAACGTCGGTCATGGCGAGGCCGCGATCACCTGTCTCGTGCAGTTTGCCATCGCGATCGCCGCGGGTGCGCTGCTGATCTATCGCGAGACTCACATGACCTCGCCACTCTTGCCAATCGACCTGCTGCGCATCCCCGTGTTCGCGCTGTCGATTGCGACCTCGATCGCATCGTTCTGCGGGCAGATGCTGGCCTTCGTCGCGATCCCCTTCTATCTCCAGAGCCGCTTCGGCTATTCGGCCGTGCATATGGGCCTGTTGATCACGCCATGGCCGATCGCATTGGCGTTTGCGGCCCCTCTCGCCGGCCGCCTGGTCGAGCATTATCCGGCCGGCCTGCTCGGCGGTATTGGGCTCACGCTATTCGCCTGCGGCCTTGGCGCGCTGGCCTTCCTGCCGGCGACGCCAACGCCGCTCGACGTGATCTGGCGGATGGCGCTCGCCGGCGCCGGCTTCGGTCTGTTCCAGACCCCCAATAACCGCACCATGATCGCAGCCGCCCCGCGCGAGCGCGCCGGCGGCGCCAGCGGCATGCTGGGGACGGCGCGCCTGCTCGGCCAGACCACCGGAGCGGCGCTGGTGGCGCTGTTGCTCGGACGGTATCCGCTTGAGGGGACCAGGCTGGCGCTCCTTGTCGGCGTTGGATTTGCGCTGTGCGGCGCGATGCTGAGCATGCTGCGGCTTTCCACAGCCGGCGCGCGCGGTGCCGAGCACGTCCGCGTGCAGGACGATCAGCGCCTGCGGGGTGAATAGCCGGACCCGACCCGGTTCGCGCGTAGTCGTGCACAACCTCCGCGTGGCTTAACTATTCGGAGCAATGGCCTATTGCCCTCCCGCCCCGGTTGCGCATAGTGGCGGTGGGACAAGGGGCATTTCATGCGTTCATTTGGAATTGTGGCGCTCAGCGTCATGCTGGGCGGCTGCGCGTCGGTCACGCGCGGTACGACGGAGAATATCAGCATTTCATCGACACCATCAGGCGTGGAAGCCGTCGTCAGCGGAATGGACGTTCCGACCACCTGCACGACCCCTTGCTCCGTGGTCGTCAAGCGGAACGCCGACATCTCGATCACCTTCCAGAAGGAAGGCTATCAGCCGCAAATCGTTCCGCTCAGCCGGGACGTCCAGACGGGCGGAGCCGCGGGTTTTGCGGGCAATCTCCTGTTGGGCGGTATCGTCGGCATGGGCGTCGACGCAGCGACCGGAGCCGCGACCGATCACAAGCCGAATCCGGTCATCGTGACGATGCAGCCGTCGGTCCCGCACGCAGCACCGCGCGCACCGAGAAAGCCGCGGCCGCCGCGCGAACCGCAGGCCGGAACGTAAGGCCTCCTCGCGCAGACATCGGTGCAAACAAAAAGGCCGGCTTTGCAGCCGGCCTTTTCGATTTCATCACGTGCCGATCAAACCTTGACCAGCGGCCCCTTGGAGGTCGGCCCCTTCGAGCCGCCGGGGCCACCCGGCTTGGATTTGCCCGGCGGGCGCTTGCGGGTGCCGGGCAGCTTCTCCTGCTTCGGCGTGACCGGGCCCTCGACGAATTCGAAGCCGATCTTCTCCTTGGTCTCGTCGGCCTCGTCCTTGACGAGCACGACGCGAACGTGGCCGCCGCTCTTCAGCTTGCCGAACAGCACCTCGTCGGCCAGCGGCTTCTTGATGTGCTCCTGGATCACGCGCGCCATGGGACGTGCGCCCATCTGCTCGTCGTAGCCGTGCTGGACCAGCCAGGCCTTCGCCGGCTCGGACAGCTCGATGGTCACATCGCGGTCGCCGAGCTGCGCCTCGAGCTGAAGCACGAACTTCTCGACCACGGTGCCGATCACCTCGACGCTGAGATGGCCGAACGAGACGATGGCATCGAGACGGTTGCGGAATTCCGGCGCGAACTGCCGGTTGATCGCCTCGTGATCGTCGCCTTCCCGCTTCGACCGGGTGAAGCCGAACGCCTGCTTGGCGAGATCCGCCGCGCCGGCATTCGTGGTCATGATCAGGATCACGTTGCGGAAGTTGACCTGCTTGCCGTTGTGGTCGGTGAGCCGGCCGTGGTCCATGATCTGGAGGAGCACGTTGTAGAGGTCGGGATGCGCCTTCTCGATTTCGTCGAGCAGCACCACGCAATGCGGATGCTGGTCGACGCCGTCGGTGAGCAGGCCGCCCTGGTCGAAGCCGACATAGCCGGGAGGCGCGCCGATCAGGCGCGACACGGTGTGCCGCTCCATGTACTCGGACATGTCGAACCGCAGCAGCTCGACGCCGAGCGTCGCCGCGAGTTGCTTGGCGACCTCGGTCTTGCCGACGCCGGTGGGGCCAGAGAACAGATAACAGCCGATCGGCTTCTCCGGCTCGCGCAGGCCGGCACGCGCCAGCTTGATCGAGGCGGCGAGCGATTCGATCGCCTTGTCCTGCCCGAACACGGTGCGCTTCAAGGTCTGCTCGAGATGCTTGAGCACCTCGGCGTCGTCCTTCGACACGCTCTTCGGCGGGATCCGAGCCATCGAGGCGATCGTGGTCTCGATCTCCTTGATGCCGATGGTCTTCTTGCGCTTGTTCTCGGCGACCAGCATCTGCGCCGCGCCGGACTCGTCGATCACGTCGATCGCCTTGTCGGGCAGCTTGCGGTCGTGGATGTAGCGCGATGAGAGCTGCACCGCCGCCTCGATCGCCTCATTGGTGTACTTCAGCCGGTGATAGTCCTCGAAGTACGGCTTGAGGCCCTTGAGGATCGCGATGGCGTCCTCGACCGTCGGCTCGTTGATGTCGATCTTCTGGAAGCGCCGCACCAGCGCGCGGTCCTTCTCGAAGTGCTGGCGATATTCCTTGTAGGTGGTCGAGCCCATGCAGCGGATCGTGCCCGAGGCGAGCGCGGGCTTGAGCAGGTTCGAGGCATCCATCGCCCCGCCCGACGTCGCGCCCGCACCGATCACGGTGTGGATCTCGTCGATGAACAGGATGGCGTTGGGATGCGCCTCGAGCTCCTTGAGCACCTGCTTCAGGCGCTCCTCGAAGTCGCCCCGATAGCGCGTGCCGGCAAGCAGCGTGCCCATGTCCAGCGAGAACACGGTGGCCGCCGCCAGCACCTCCGGCACTTCGCTGTCGACGATGCGCTTGGCGAGCCCTTCTGCGATCGCGGTCTTGCCGACGCCGGCTTCACCGACGAACAGCGGGTTGTTCTTCTGCCGGCGGCACAGCACCTGGATCGCGCGGTTGATTTCGGAATTGCGTCCAATCACCGGATCGATCTTGCCGTCGCGCGCCTTCTTGTTGAGGTTGACGCAATAGGTCTCGAGCGCCTCGCCCTTCTTCTTGGCGTCCTCGTTGCCCTTGGTCTCGGTCTCCTCGTCGACGCCGCGCACCGGCCGCGCCTCGGAGACGCCCGGCCGCTTGGCAATGCCGTGGCTGATGTAGTTGACGGCGTCGTAACGCGTCATGTCCTGCTCCTGCAGGAAATACGCGGCATGGCTCTCGCGTTCGGCGAAGATTGCGATCAACACGTTGGCGCCGGTCACCTCTTCGCGACCGGACGACTGCACATGGATCACCGCGCGCTGGATCACGCGCTGGAAACCGGCGGTCGGCTTGGCGTCGTCGGCGCCATCCGTCACCAGGTTCTCGAATTCGGTCTCAAGGTAGTTGACGAGGCTCGTACGGAGCTTGTCGAGATCGACGCTACAGGCGCGCATGACCGCGGCTGCATCGGAGTCGTCGATCAAGGAGAGCAAGAGATGCTCAAGCGTCGCGTATTGGTGATGACGCTCATTTGCGATCGCCAGCGCACGATGCAGGGATTGTTCAAGGCTTTGGGAAAAAGTCGGCATTCGCGTCCTCTATGGCCCCCACCATCATGATCGTCATCGCCCGGTCAGGCAACAACAACCTTTGTCACATATAGTTATACAAGACCGCGGCGAAAGACCGGTTCCGCGACTCGGCGGCGACACACTTGCGGTATTTTCGATGCAAAACCCGTTCCGATTTGGGCGGGATCGGCGCCGACGCAGAATTCCGTAGTTCTGCCGGCTGCAGCCCACCGCGCGCAGCCGCAACGCGACAATCACACTGCGGCTTGTACAAGAGCCGGCTTCAAACGCGCCGCAAGCCGTCTTACTTCTTTTCCATCACGCACTGCAGCGGGTGCTGGTGCTTGCGGGCGAAATCCATCACCTGCGTCACCTTGGTCTCGGCGATCTCATAGGTGAACACGCCGCACTCGCCGATCCCGTGATGATGGACGTGCAGCATGATCTTGGTCGCGGCTTCGATGTCCTTGTTGAAGAACTTCTCCAGCACGTGAACGACGAACTCCATCGGCGTGTAGTCGTCGTTGAGGATCAGCACGCGATACAGGTTGGGCCGCTTGGTCTTGGGCTTGACCTTGGTGATGACCGACGTGCTCGGACCCGAGGGAGTACCCGAACGGTTGTCGTCATTGCTCATGCGAGGCGCGTCGGCAGCGGCTGGCGCGGACAGATCGAGGCTGGAAGTCAATTGCAGCATGGCACAGGCGTTCAAATTCCCCACGGAAGCGAATGGCGGTCACCGCGCGACCCCGCCCTTCGGAGCCTGGCGCAGGCGCACCGCCTTGGATCGCCGCTCCCGGCAAATGCGGTCGAGGCCGGATCGCTCGCCAGCAATATGGCCCTGCCCCCGGCCCGCCGCAAGCACGCGGGGGTTCAGCCCATGCGGTCGCAGCAGTCCCGATTCCCGGTCGGGGCGATCCTGATCAGGTTAATCAATCCGGAGCGATTTGACAAAAATTTCCGCCCGGCACGTTTAGAACGTGTTGACCAGGAACCCGGCCGTTAACCCGGCCGCGACGGTTTTCCGCAAAACGCTCCGTTTTTCTACGGTCCAATTTACCTGCCATTCAATGGCATGGCGCGAAATCGGGCAAAACACAGATTTCGGGATCGTCATGTCTGGTCTGCCCCTCGTCAGCCGCCTTGGTCGACAACTCGCCCGTTTCGCAGCGGCCGAGCAAGGCAATATCGCAGTGATCTTCGCCATTGCGCTCGTTCCAGTGCTGAGCTTCGTCGGCGCGGCGATCGACTATAGCCGCGCGGCCCAGGCGCGCACCGCGATGCAGTCGGCCCTCGATTCCACCGCGCTGATGCTGTCACGGGACCTGTCCGCCGGCACCATCTCGACGTCTCAGATCTCCACCAAGGCCCAATCCTATTTCAACGCCCTGTTCACGGACACCAAGACCCTGCCCTCGGTCAGCGTCGGCGCCACCTACAACGCGAGCACCAGTATCGGCTCGACGATCCAGCTGACCGGAACCGGCACCTACACAACGAGCTTCATGAAGATCGCCGGCTTCCCGACCCTCGACGTCGGCACCTCATCCACCAGCGCCTGGGGCCTGACGCGCATGCGCGTGGCCCTGGTGCTCGACGTCACGGGATCGATGGCGTACGACGACAAGATGCCGGCGATGAAAACGGCCGCG
Source organism: Bradyrhizobium sp. NBAIM08 (assembly GCF_020193935.1). Classification (NCBI taxonomy): domain Bacteria; kingdom Pseudomonadati; phylum Pseudomonadota; class Alphaproteobacteria; order Hyphomicrobiales; family Nitrobacteraceae; genus Bradyrhizobium; species Bradyrhizobium sp. NBAIM08. Next base: position 485,380 of record NZ_JADYVR010000001.1, read on the forward strand.
AAGAACCTGGTCGACCAGCTCAGCGCGCTCGCGAAGACCAACGGCGACGTCTACATCTCGATCGTGCCGTTCGCCAAGGACGTCAACGTCGGCAGCAGCAACTACACGAAGAGCTGGATCGACTGGTCCGACTGGGAGGCCGTGAACGGGACCTGTAGCAACACATCCTACACGAGACAGTGGACCTGCGTTAACAACGGCAAGATTTGGACACCGAGGAACCACAACACGTGGAACGGGTGCGTCACCGATCGTGACCAGGACTATGACACCAAGAACACGACTCCAGTGAGCAGCAATTCGGCTACGCTTTTCCCGGCCGAGCAATATTCCTACTGCAACTCCAGCAATTCGGCCTACATCCAGCCGGTCATGCCGCTCAGTTACGATTGGACCTCGCTCAAATCTCTGATCGACAAGCTGGTTCCGACCGGCAACACCAACCAGGGCATCGGCCTTGCCTGGGGCTGGATGACGCTGTCGATGGGCGACCCCATGAATGCCCCGGCCAAGGACACGAACTACACCTACAAGGATGCGATCGTCCTGCTCTCCGACGGTCTCAACACGCAAAACCGCTGGTACAGCGGTGCTTCGCAGATCGACGCTCGCCAGAAGGTCCTCTGCGACAACGCCAAGGCCCAGCCCAACAACATCACGATCTATACGGTGCAGGTGAACACCGGCGGCGATCCGACCTCGAGCGTGCTGCAATATTGCGCCAGCGGCAGCGACAAGTTCTATCTGGTCACTTCGGCGAGCCAGACGGTCTCGGTGTTCAAGGATATCGGCACTTCGCTGTCGAAGCTGCGCGTCGCACGCTGACGGTCGCATCGCTCCCCAACAAAAAGCCCGGCTGGTTCAGCCGGGCTTTTCGATTCCAGGATGTCTCGAGACGTTACTGAGCGGCCGGGGTGAACTTCGACACGATGGTCTCGACCGGCTTGAACGCCTGCTTGGCGAGGTCGCTGTAGAGGCCGGCGATCTTCTGCGATTCCGCGACGAAGGTTTCGTAGGCGGAACGGGCAAAATCGGTCTGCGCTTCCATCGCCTTGTCCAGCGACTTCACGCCGGAAAGCTTCTCGACGAAGGACTTGGTGTCTTCGAACGACTTCTTCGTGTAGTCGCCATAGGCGCTGGCGATCGCCTGGAGGCCGTGCTGCACCGAGGTCGCGGAGGCAACGCACTGCTCGAACTGCTCTTTCCCGTAGCTCTGGAAGTCTTCAACCTTGAACATTTCGGAATCCTTTTCCCTGGCTCGCGTCGGGAAGCCCCGGCTCCCTGACTCCGCCCAAAATTAGTGCAACGCACAACAAAGTCAAGAATCTTGTGCGACGCACAAATCCGGCGCAAATCGCAGAGATTCCCGGGGTTTCCCGCAAGGGTTCCTTAAGCTTTTGGAAACCGGGCCACCCTACCTTGATTCCCTAGACGTGGTCACTTCCGCGAGCGGCCAAAAGCCGTTTGAGAACATCACCTTAGCCAGAACAGCGGCTCGGGTCCAACGTCCCCCGCGGCCAACAACCAGCGGAGGGACAGCCTGAGCAGGTAATGATCCCGGGTCCGTCGGGCACAATTTCGCCTCACGAGCCGGTGATCAAGTCAGAAACGGGGACGGGGTTCCATGCTTCGTAAAAACTTGTCTGCCTCGCGCTGGGCGCGGGTTGGCGTTTTCGGGCTTCTTACGGTCACCACCGCAGTCATCTTCACCGTCGACGCAGCCGAGGCGCGGCGCCATCGTCGACATTATGCGCACCACAGGGTGCAGCACGACGTGTCCGAGAGCTCCAGCTCGAAATTCGCGTCCATCATCATCGACGGCAATTCCGGCGCAGTGCTCCAGGCGACGAGCCCTGACGCGATCCGCCATCCGGCCTCGCTGACCAAGATCATGACGCTCTATCTGCTGTTCGAGCGCCTCGAATCCGGCAAGATGAAGCTCGACACCGAAATGCCGGTATCCAAGCACGCCGCCGACCAGGATCCGACCAAGCTGAATCTGCGTGCCGGCCAGACCATCCGCGTCGAGGACGCGATCAAGGGCCTCGTCACCCGTTCGGCCAACGACGCATCCGTGGTGATCGCGGAAGCGATCGCCGGTGACGAGGACGACTTCGCCCGGATGATGACGCGCAAGGCGCGCTCGCTCGGCATGTCCAGGACGGTCTACCGCAATGCCAACGGCCTGCCCAACGACGAGCAGGTCACGACCGCGCGCGACCAGGCCACGCTGGGTCGCGCCATTCAGGAGCGCTTCCCCCGCTATTATCGCTATTTCGCGACCTCGACGTTCAACTGGCGCGGACAGTCGATCCGCAACCACAATCGCCTGCTCGGCAGCGTCGAAGGCGTGGACGGCATCAAGACGGGCTACACCCGCGCCTCCGGCTTCAACCTCGTCAGCTCGATCCGCCGCGGCAACCGCCACCTGATCGGCGTGGTGCTCGGCGGCCGCAGCGGTGGATCGCGCGACGCCATCATGCGCAACCTGCTCGCCGAGAACATCGAAAAGGGTGCGACCGTCCGCACCGTCGCCGCGGTCACGGAGCGCAACGTCGCTGAAGCCAACACCGATGTCGCCGATGCCTCGGATACGCCGGCACGGCCCGTCCTGCCGGTCCAGGCAGCGGCGGCCCCCGCTCCCGAAGCCGCCCCGTCGCGCCTCGCCGCGCGTCTGTCGACGCTGGCCGCAGCGACTGCGGCGATGCCGCCCGCTCACTCCAAACCCGAGGCTCGGCCGACGGAGTCCAAGGTGGAGCCGGCGCCGCTCACCAATGGCGTAATCTCGAGCCAGCCGCTCTCCATCATCCCCGGCTCGTCCGAGCCGATGAAGCCGGTTCGGGTCAAGACCGTTCAGGTCAAGGCCGGCGCCGTGAAGGTCGCCTCTGCAGCTCCGGCCCAGGGTGGTGTCCATGTCGTTGCGCCGCCGGTCACCAGCACCGTCCCGCACCGCTCCGACGTCGCGGAAACCTCCGGTGCCGTCGTCGCCAGGGCAGATCTCATCAACAAGCCGGAGGCGGTGAGCCAGCCCGAAGTGCCGAAGGCCGAGATGGCCCGCACCGAACTGCCGCGGCAGCCGGCGGGCTTCGGTACCGGCAACGGCATCCTTGGCGTGCTGCCGGCCGCAACCCCCGCCGCACCGGCTCCCGCCGCACCCAAGCTCGCCTCGGCCGACCCGGCGCCGCAGCCGATCCAGATGAGCGCCACCACCAAGCCCGCCGTCATCCACAGCGGCTGGATCGTCCAGGTCGGTGCGCTCGAGAGCGAGAACGAAGCTCAGCAGCGCATCGACGCGGCCCGCAACTCGGCCCGCGGCCTGCTCAGCAAGGCGGACCCGTTCACCGAGCCCGTCGTCGCCAAGGATAATCGCAAGCTTTACCGCGCCCGCTTCGCCGGGCTCGAGCGCGATCAGGCCGAAGCCGTCTGCCGCACCTTGAAACGTGCCGAGATCTCCTGCATCACCGTTCGCAACTGATTTTCTTCTCCGCTCCAGACCAAATGCCCGCGCCTTGCGCGGGCATTTTCGTTTTGGTGAGGCGGTGATGCGCAGGCTGTTCCGGACAAGGCTGTTCCACGACAACCTCTCGTCAAGGATTTACGGTTAAAACTTTGCTCAAGGGGATCGACCACGCCGACAAGGGGCGGGCGACGGCAGACAGAGCAAACGGAGCTCACGCGGTACGGGCGTTTGTAGCGTTGGTGCCGGAGTTAGCCGTTATGCGTGCGAAGCAGAGTATCCTTGGCCTCGTTTACCCGGGCAGCGAGATACGTCGAGCCCCCCTGGTCGGGATGGAGTTTCTTCATCAGGGATTTGTGGGCCCGGCTGATGTCGTCGCGCCCCGCTCCCGGCTGCAAGCCAAGGATCTGATAGGCTTCCTCCGCCGTCATTTTGCTGCTCGCCGCCGTGCGGCGCTGCCGCCCTGCCGTATCGCCCTGCGCGTTCTGACGCCAAGCGGGAAACCGGCGGTCCAGATAGCTTTCAAGTAGGGCCACGCTCTCGGCGTCGAACGTCGAGACCATCGCGAGCAAGCCGGCGAGATCGAATTCGTCGAGATTGCGCCCGGCATGAGGCCCCGCAACGATCTGGCCAGAAAGCTGGCCGGAATCGTGGTCGAGCCGCATGTCCAGGAATTGCGAGCGCACCCGCGAGGCCTGCCCGAACGGGCGCGTCGCACCGCCGCCGAACAGCCCGCCGACATTGCCGAAGCCGGCATTCGCGAGTGGTGTCCAGCCGAGCAGGCCCGCGCCGAAAATTCCGAGCGGGATCGCAACCGCCAGCTCGCCGCGCAAGCCGGTGAAGGCCGCAACCACCAGCGCCAGCACGCCGCCGCCGAACTTGAGGGTGCGCGCCAGCACCGCTGGATTGGCGGACCGGAACATCTGGAGCAGCAGGTACAGCGTGATAACGGCGACAGCGCCGGCGATCAGGGTCATGGCCGGAATATAGTCGTGCTGTTGTCAAAAAGCATGGCGCCCAGCGCCGCAAGCCGCACGGGCCGGGCTGCTATTTCATCTGGCTGATCAGCTTCGCCGCGCCACTCACGCTTCCAGCCAGCTTCAACAGCGCCTCACGTCCACCCGCGGCATAGGCCGCAGCTGCCCGCAACAGCTCGCGCAGCTGCGCTGCCGCACCGGGATCGAACCGGCACCAGGCACCGCCAGTCAGCCGCGCCATCTCGCGGAAGGCCTGTTCGGCGACCGCGTCATGGCCCTCCTGAAAGACGAATACGGGCACCTTGAGCATGCCGAGCTCGCCGGCCTTGGCGCAGAGCTCGTCGATGTCTTCCTCCATGGCATCGCCGACGAAGACCACGGCCCGCACGCCGGATGCTACTGCCTCGCGCCTGGCCTCGCTCAGGACCTTGCCGATCTGGGTATCGCCGCCGCGGCAATCGATCTTGCTCATCAGCGTCGCCAGCCTGGCGCTGTCGGAAATCCAAGCCGTGGCTCGGCACTCGTTGAGGCCGCGATAATAGACCAGCCGGATGTCGAGACTGCCGAGCGCTGCGGTCTCGCGAAACATGTCGGCCTGGAGCGCGCAGGCCAAGTCCCAGGTCGGCTGCCGGCTCATGGTCGCATCCAGCGCGAAGATCAGCCGCCCCCTTGCGCCCGGGGCATGCGGCGAGAGGGTCCGCGCCTTGGCAACGAACGCGGCGATGTCTTCCGAGGTCGAGGTTTGCGCTTGCGGCAGCACGCCGTCTGCTCGCGCCGAGACGGCATCGCGGCCGCGCGGTTTGATGGGTTCGCCCGACATCGCAGCTACACCTTGCGTCAGCAGCTAATGTGGTCAGCGCATGCGGCCCGGTCAATGCGCAAAGCCTCCGCGGGCGGGCGCCGGCGGAGGCTTCGACGATTGGTGCAGCCTTGCGACGACGTCAGCTCGGTAAGCTCTTGGACGTCAGCTCTTGGCAGGAGCCATCAGGGCGACCGGGCCCGGCTCCAGGATCTTGGGTGGGGCGGACTGCGTGTCGACCGGTGCGATCTCGCTGTCGGTCGCGCTCAGGAACTTGTCGAGCATGCTCTGGATCGAGCTTTTCGCCACATCCGGACCGGTATCGCGCATGTCGTTGTGCTGGAACTCGGTCTTCACGACCTGAATGCCTGCCTGCTCGCATTCCTCGTCGGTTGGAATCACGCCGGCGTCGGCCTTGAACTGCGGATCCTGGGAGCGGAACGACAGGATCTTGAACTTGCCCGCGGTAACGAAGGGCACGCGCAGATTGTCGAGGGTGACGACCTTCTTGACCTCATCCGGATACTGCTTGGCGAAGTACATGGTGATGTCGCCGCCCATGGAATGGCCGACCATCGTAACCTTGTCGTAATCGGCGTTGGGCTGAACCTTCTTCATCTCGTGCACGGCGAGATGGATGTTGGCGACGCCGCGCAGGATCTGCGGCAGCCGGCCGACATAGAGCTCGCCGGGCTTGGTGACCATCGGAGGATCAGTCGGCAGATCGTGCTGCGGGCTCATGACCATGTAGCCGCGCGCAGCGAAGATGTTGGCGAGGAAGCCGTATTCGGTGTTCTTGACGGTGTTGCCGTGATTGATCACCGCGACGGGCAGCTTGATCATGCCGGCATTGGCCTGCATTTCCTTGTCGCGGCGCACCGCGATGGAAACAGGCACCGGACGGTTATCGCGCGAGGCATCGTAGAATGTGATGGTCTCGTGCTTGATCGCCCACTTGCTCGCCGTGAAATAGGCGATGCCGCAGAGGGCACTGACCGAAACCAGAACGGCAATTCCACGCTTCATTTTCGTCCTCAGCCTCAGGCCTAAGCGGCCTGAATCCCTGTTGAAAATCGTGTTCTCCGGGGCTCTTCGTCCCCTTGTCGCCTATTCCCTAATATATGTCACAGCAGCGTGACAGGAAGGCTAAATGTTGTGAATCGGCAGCCCTTTCATTGTGCGTTGCACTCGTTCGGTGAGCACCCCATTCTCATACCGCTACGTGAGGGTGCTGGTCCCTATTCGACGCAACCGGTCTTGATCGGGTTCGACTCGCGGTAAACGCAGGGTGAAAACGCGCGCGGCGCAGTCCCGGTTCCCGCGCCAGCCGAAGGCCCGGATCGGCCGGGAGTAGGGTTATACCGCGAGGTCAGGCGCCGAGGATATCGTGGACCTCGAGCGGCTTGTCGACTTGGCTGAACCACTCGGCCCGGTTAGCCGCGCGGCGGCGGCCGCGCTCGTCGAGCGGGAGCTTGAGCTGGCGGAGCAGGCTCGTCACCTCCTCCCGCGCAGTGAGATGGCCGAGATTGGGCCGCATGCCGAGCGTGGCCTCGTCGATATCGTCCAGGGCGGTCAGGCCGCGTGGGAAGAATTCGCGGTACACGACGCGCTCGGCGAAGCCGTCGACGTAGCGGAAGCCGAGCCGCAGCGACAGATCCTTCAGGCCCTCGGCGACGAGCTGCTTGTTGCGCGAGCCGAGCATGGAAAGGCGGTTGCGCACGACGATCCAGTCTGTGGTTGCGCCGTCGAGCTGGCGTCGCTTGCGCCTGACGTCACGCACCATCTCGGCGTAGTGGCTCTCGCCCGTCACTGCGTAAGTCGCGGGATCGACGGTGCCGAGCACGTCGAAATCGAGGAAGCTGTCGTTGATCGGCGTGACCAGGGTGTCGGCCATCGAATGCGCGAGCCGCATCAGATAGCTGTCGGTGCCGGGCGTATCGATGACGATGAAGTCGAAGCTGCTCTCGACCGCGGAGACGGCTTCCATGAACTGCTGGAACTCGGAATTCTCGTTCTCGGCAATCTGCATGGTCTCGCCGAGCTTGATGCAGCGATGCACCGGAAGCTCGAGGTCGAGCTTGGTACGTTGCGCCCAGGCGGACCGGTTGCCGATGTAGCGCGTGAAGCTCTGCTGGCGACAATCGAGGTCGATGGTGGCGACGCGCTGGCCGGCCTTCAGAAGTGCAACGGCGATGTGCAAGGCCGTGGTCGATTTGCCGGAGCCGCCCTTCTCGTTGCCGAGCACGACCACGTGCGCCGAGCCGGATTGGCCTTGGCTAGCCTGCACAAGCATGGCGATCCTCAACACCCCTTGCGAATATCTTCGAGTTGACCGCGTCAGCGGTCAAGTGAAATGCGTGACAGGAAATGCAAATTGCAACGCGCCGTTCTCACGATGTGTCGCGGCGCCGTCTTTCGTCTGTGATCCAGCCCACAATGTCGCGACGTTCTACGCCGCCTTGCGCGGGATGCTGTGCCGCATCCGGATGCATGGCGTCCACGATCTCCGCTTGTTAAGGTTAGCCGCCGGGCGCGACGCCCGCACCTGCGCCGCTTCCCAATCGTCGAGTCCCGATGTCAGCAAGCCCATTGATCGCCCGCACGGTCCCCGCCCTGCGACGCGCCGTCGACAATCTCCGCAAGCGAAAGGCCACGATCGCACTGGTCCCGACCATGGGGGCCCTCCATGACGGGCATGTGTCGCTGGTTCGCCTCGCCAAGCGGCGCGCCAGCCGCGTCGTGGTGTCGATCTTCGTCAACCCGACCCAGTTCGCTCCGACCGAAGATTTCGGCGCCTATCCGCGCACCTGGAAGGCCGACATCGCCAAGCTCGCGGCCGAGGACGTCGATATCGTCTGGCACCCGAGCGTCGCGGCCATGTATCCGGAGGGGTTTGCCACCCGCATCGCGCCGGAGGGGCCGGCGCTCGCCGGCCTCGAGGACCGCTTCCGCCCGCACTTCTTCGGCGGTGTCGCCACGGTCGTCGGCAAGCTGTTCACGCAAGTCCGGCCGGATGTCGCGATCTTCGGCGAAAAGGATTTCCAGCAATTGCGCGTGGTGACGCAGATGGCGCGCGACCTCGACCTCGGTGTCAAGGTGATCGGCTCCCGCACCGTGCGCGAGCGCGACGGACTCGCGATGTCCTCGCGCAACGTCTACCTCTCGCCCGAGGAGCGCCAGACCGCCATTGTCCTCTACCGCGCCATGAGAGAGAGCGCCGGGCGCATCCGTGCCGGCGATTCGATCGCGCCGGCGATGGCCGGCGGTGCAGACATGGTCAAGGCGGCCGGCTTGGTGCTCGACTATTACGAGGTCCGCCATGCCGAGACGCTGGCACCGGTCACCTCGCGCAAGGACGGCCCCTTGCGGATCCTGGTCGCAGCCAAGCTCGGCACCACCCGGCTGATCGACAATATGGCTGTTTAGAGCAGTCCGAGGTCACGCAGCTCGCGCCGCATCGGCTCCGGCATCGCCGCAATCGAGCCGGCCGCTGACTTGCCGAGATCGGCCGGCACGGAATCGTCGGTCAGATAGCGCCAGCCCTGGAACGGGCGCATCGGCCGCGGCGAGACCGAGATCACTTTCGGCTGCATCACGATCCGGCAGCGCCCGATGCCGTCCTTGTCGCGGAACGGCTCGATGCCGATGATCTTTTCGCGCGCGGCGATCTCGCCCTTGATCACCCAGTAGAGCGAGCCGCCGGCGAGGATCTCGGCGTCGCGCTTGGGCACCATGCGCGTGATGTGGATGTGATGTTGCGGCAGACCCTTCTTCTTGGCGGTCTGCATCCGTTCGGCCACCCACTCCTTCAATTCCTTGACGGAGTCGCAGCCGACGGCGAGCTTGATCAGATGGAGTGGCATGCCCAAGCATTAGCCGGGCAACCCAGCATTTGGAATGCCGATCTACTCGTTATCCGCAGGCGCGGGCGCGGCGGTCGAGGCCGGCGGCGGCGCGAGCGGAACCGGCGCCGCAGGCGCACGCGCAGCCTTTTGGGGCGGCGGCTTCTTCGCAGCCGGCGGGCTCGATGCCGGAGGCGCTGCGGCCTGTGCGGAGGCCGCGGCCGGCGCACGCGGTGCTGCCGCCGCATTTGCGGCCGGCGCGGCCTGGCGCGTCGCCGCCGTGGGCTCCGGATTCATGATGCTCACCGGCGGCGTCGAGGACGCGCTCGGGAACTCGGCATTGGTCGGCCTGCCCGTCGGCATTGACGGCGGCAGCCCGGCGAGCGCGGCGTTGGCGGGCATCGCCGCTGCGGCTGCTGCGGGCGCGTTCCAGGTCGGCGCATAGCGCGCGACCAGGGTCTCGTAGAGATGGGAGTCCATGTTGGCGGCAACCTGCTGCTGGTCGGTCAGCGAGCGGAACGCGGCGCAATCGAACTGCGTGCAGCCGTCACGCGCCACCAGCACATGTGCAACGAGACCGTAACGATCCCGCTCGAGCGACTTGCGCAGCACCTTCATGTCGAGGGTCAGGCTCTTCTCCGCCGTGGCGACATCGCCGAGCGCGGTCAGGCGGTCGATCCTGGCGGCGGTGTAGGAGACCGCCGCGGCCGCAGCGTCAGGCGCGCCGAACAGCGCCTTCTCGCAGCCGGCGCCAACGGCATCGCCGGCGAGATCGTCGAGACAGGACAGCGCAGGCAGACTCGCGCTCACCACAGCTTGCGCGCGCGCCTCGGCCGGAGCGGACGGCGCGTCCGGTCCATAGAGACGCACCGTGGCTGCGCCGGCGATCGCGATGGATAGCAGGGTAATGACGGTCAGCGCGCCGTTCGCGACCGATCTGTCGGCGCGCAACAGCGTGATCAGCAGAATCAATCCGAAGAATCCGGCAGCCGCCAGCGTCATCCAAATCGGGAAGGCCGGCGAGAGCCAGATTTGGTCGAGCGAAGTGGCCCATGCCCAGTTCATGCGCGACGTCCCCTCACGCGAGCAAAGAGCGGATGGTCAAGCGAGCACCGCGAGTCGGCAACTGCCCCCGCCCACCCTTGTGAAGGTGAAGCGGGCCTTTTGACGGCGGCAGAGTACAATTCCCGGGAGGCGCCTATGCACTGACGGCGTCGGCCTTCAGGAGAGCGCGAGCTGGCTTTCCTTGGCGACGCGCTCGAAGGCTTCGGTCGAGCTTTTGATCCGATACTGGCAGTCGTCGCCTTCGGTCGGGAGCAGACGGATGACCTCATACGCGCCGCTCGCAGCCGGACGCGCGACATTGCTGGCCGTGAATAGGACGCGCGTTCCCACGGGGAATTTGTGCTTCAACACCCTCTCCATTACTCAAACAGCGCCCGCCTCGCCCAGTGTCCCACTGCGAGGGCCGGCCGGAAACCCGGGCGGCTGTATAGCACGCGTCCGATGCTTTTGGCCAGCGCCATGCCGGCATGGCCCGCGCACAATTTTTGCAGTTATTTCAGGATGATAACGGGACAGCCGGTGGGGCGATGGTACCGGCGGAGCTGCTTATTCCGCCGACCTGTCGCAGGCCTGTCGCACCCTCCTCCCGATCGGCTGGCGTCCCCGCCTCCGGCCGGCGCCGGTCGGACTGCCGCTCAGGCGTCCTCGAACTTGGCGATGACGAGCGTTTCGGCCAGTCCATCCCGGGTCCATTCCTGGAACGCCGGCAGCGCCATCATGGTCTCCATGTAGGCCCTGGTGTCCGGCGCCACCTCGATCGCATAGGTGCGGAAGCGGTGCACGACGGGGGCATACATGGCGTCCGCCGCACCGAAGCGGCCGAACAGGAACGGTCCCTGTGCGCCATAGCGGGTGCGGCACTCGCGCCAGATCTCCTCGATGCGCGCGATGTTCGCCTTGGCATCCGCCGACAGCGCCACGGCGCGGATCGGCCGGTGCAGGTTCATGCCGCATTCGTTGCGCAGCGCCACAAAGCTGGAATGCATTTCGGCGCATACCGACCTGGCATGCGCGCGCGCGGCGACGTCGTCAGGCCAGAGCTTCGCTTCCGGATAGCGCTCGGCGACGTACTCGATGATGGCAAGCGAATCCCACACGGTGACGTCGCCGTCGACCAGCACGGGCACCTTGCCGGCGCGGCTGAAGGACAGGATCTGCGCCTTGTCGGCGGGATCGTCGGTGTAGAGCGGGATCAGCGTCTCCACGAACGGGATGTCGTTGGCGCGGAGCGCGAGCCAGGGCCGCATCGACCATGACGAGTAGTTCTTGTTGCCGATCGCGAGTTTCAGCGCAGCCATGTCACTGGTCCTTCGTTGAGTCCTGCAGTTGCAGCCGCTTTTAGCGCCATCGCCTGCCGCCAATCAATCGTTGCTCGCCCGCTTTGTGGGAGCTGAAATGCGTCGGCCTCGTGCTGATTTGCGTCTACGCCTTCTTCAAATTCGCCTGGGCCTATCGCCTGTTCAACTATGTCGCGATCCTGTTCGGCGGTATGCCGCCGGCCTCACAGCGCGACACCCCCGAGGCCGAAGCCCACGTCATCCGCACCTCGCGCCTGTTCGAATCCGCCGGCCGCCACTTCAACCGCGGCCAGCGTGCCTTCTTCTTCGCGCTCGGCTATCTCGGCTGGTTCGTCAGCCCCTGGGTGCTGTTCGTGACCACGGCAGCGGTCGTGGTCGTGACCTGGCGGCGGCAGTTCGCGTCCAGCGCCTGGGCCGCGATGGCACCGGGGCGGTGGATGGTGGTGAGGGGATGAAGCGAGGGCATTGAGCCACGTGTCCCGGACAAGCTGCAACGCGTGAAGCGTTGCGGCGCAGAGCCGGGACCCGCGCCACACGGATTGCTCGGAGGCATGGGCCCCTGCTCTGCAGCGCATCGTCGAACCGGACGATGCTTCGCATCGCCGGGGGGACGCTGCGCTGCGTCCGGGGCACGAGATCGGATCACAGACATGCCTTCGCGATCTCGCGGCTGCTTCGCCCGAGCTTTGCTTCGTCTCGCCGCCCTCATAGCCAAGAGGGCGCAGGGAAGGCCGGGTGCCGGCGGCACCCGCGGTCCGCTGCGCTAGAGCACACGCAGGAAGAACCGCACAGCAGCATACAGGTGAAGCCCAACACACGGCCTTCCCTGCGCGATGGTCGGACGGCTTATGCCGCGCTCTCCCGGGAGCCGAGTTCCCTCTGGCCTCCCTCACTCCCGCGAAAGTCGCCGGCACCGCGCCGGTTGACGCGAGGGCCGCATTCGCCAGAGCTTGGCCGTAGCAACGACGGCCAGGACCACACGGTTTTGCCGTACGCGCGGTTCGTTGGCGCCGCAGGGTTCGACGGCGTTGTGCACGTTGCCATCGAAATGCCGGCGCGACGAACCTGACAGCGCCGCTCGTCCGTACGAAGCCTCGGGGCTCACGGAGAGCAATCCGCCCTGCCCTCAGCTCTCGTACACGACGCTGCCGCGTCCACCGCAAGCCCGGCTCGCGACAATGACGACCTCATGGTCGCCCCTCGAGATTGAGCCGGGATGGGCGACACATACGCCATTTCCGAATTTCGGTAAAGCGGAATATTTTTATGCGGGCAGATTGACAGAGAAGCGAAACACCCTGCTCTCGTAGCCCGGATGGAGCGCGAGCGTAATCCGGGACAATTCGAGCTGCCGGGCGAGCAGCCCCGGATTACGCTTTGCTCCATCCGGGCTACACGACTACACGACGACGCGCTATCCGCCGAAATCCTTCGGGCTGAACGGCAGATCCAGCACCTTCCATTCCCCGTACAGATTGGCCGGCAACATCTTGTAGGGTTGGCAGTTCTGCAGCGCGCTCGTTGCGGACTTGACGATGGCCACGCCCTTGGCGGACGGCGGCGCCTCGATCAGGATGGGCTCGCGCGCCAGCGTGCCGTCGGTGGCGAACACGGTGCGCAGCTTGACATGAACGTTGTCGGTCGGTGCGACGCCGGCCGGAAGCTTGGCGCAGCCGCGCAAGTGACGGCGAAGCTCCGCGATGACCTCGGGCGGAAGCTTCGCAGCGATTGAAACGTTGGCATCCCCGCCGTCGTCCTTGGCGCCTTTCGGCTCGACCGGCAATTCGGGCGGCAAGCCCAGCATGACCCCGTACTTGATGGTGACGTCCGGTTGCGGCGTCTGATAGGCCGGCGGCGGCGCGGCCTGCGGCGGCGGCTGCGCGTTGGCCTCACGCTCCTTCGAGGCCTGCGGCTGCTTCTGCTGCGGCTCAGGCGAGGCCTGCTGTGACGGCGATGGTGCTGCCGCCTGCGGCCTGGCCGCAGGCTTCGATGCTTCCGCCTTGTCGGTGATATCCGGCTTCGGCAGCTTCAGATCGGGGAGCGGCTCTGGCGGCTTCGCCTCTTCCTTCTTCTCCTCGGCCTTGGTTTCCTCCTGCTTCACCTGCTCCGGCGTGACGATGTCGACCGCGACGGTTTCGGGCGGCTGGCTATGAAACGGACGGACCTCGCTGATCACGATGATCAGCGCCACCAGCGTCAGATGGGCGATTGCCGAGGCGGCAATGTCCGTCCGTATGATCTTCCCCAGTTCCATCGACCGATCTTGGGTTGCCGCCGCGGTCCTAGCATACCCCGGGTCCCTCTCAATCCCATTTCGGGGCGAAGCCAAAGTCGGTCAGGCGTCCCTTCGGATTGGCGAGCGCGGCGATCCGGTCCATCTCGTCTTCCGACAGCTCGAAATCGAAGATCTCGATGTTCTCCGACAGGCGCTCGATGCGCGAGGTGCGCGGGATCGCAGCGACATTCTGCTGCACCAGCCAGCGCAGGCAGACCTGCGCCCCCGTCTTGCGGTGGACGCGACCGATCTCGGCCAGCGTCTGGTCGGACTTGATGCGGCCCTTGGCGATCGGGCTGTAGGCGACGAGGGCAAGGCCATGCTGGTCGCAGGCTGCCCTCACCTTCGCCTGATCGAGATAGGGGTGATACTCGACCTGGTTGCAGACCAGCGGCTCCGCCGACAGCGCGACCGCCTGCTCGATCAGTGCCACGGTGAAATTGGAGACGCCGATGTGGCGGGTCAGGCCCATCGTCTTTGCATGCGACAGCGCGCCCAGCGTCTCCGCGAGCGGCACATGAGGATTGGGCCAGTGCAGCAACAACAGATCGACCGAGGGAAGCCGCAGGCGAGCGAGGCTCTCCTTCACCGAGCGTTCGAGATCATGGGGTGCGAAATGGTTGGTCCAGACCTTGGTGGTGAGGAATACGTCGTCGCGGCGCACGCCGGAGGCGCGCAAGCCGTCGCCGACCTCGCGCTCATTGTCGTAGACCTGCGCGGTGTCGATATGGCGATAGCCGAACCGTAGCGCCTGCTCGACCACGCGCGCGGCCGGCCTTCCGCTCAGCTCCCAGGTTCCGAGACCGATCGCCGGAATCCTTGCGCCATTGGCCTCGACGAACAGCATGAGGAATCTCTTCCGTTGCGACAGCCCCAGACGTCATTATGGACCCGGTCGATGATGCTGCCAACGGAAGCCGCGGCAGCCAGGCAGAATATTCGATGCAGGCCTTGCGGGAGGTTGTGCGTCAGGCCTTGGCGTCAGGCCTCGGCGTCAGGCCTTGGCGTCAGGCCTTGGCGTCAGGTCTTGGCGTCAGGTCTTGGCGAGCGCCTGGAACACCGTGTCGGGGGCATGCGCGATCACCGTGAGCAGTGCGCGGGCCGGGCCGCGCGGGGCGCGTTTGCCCTGCTCCCAGTTGCGGATGGTCTCGACGGGTACGCCGAGCCTGGCGGCGAACTCCATCTGGGTCAGGCAGGCGCGCCGGCGCAGATCGCGCACCGCGAGCGGGCCGGTGTCAGACGGCGCCGCATTGGCCGTCGGCTGAACCGAAAGCGGCTGGACCGGAAATTCCTGCCCATTCCGCAATTCGACGATCCGTCCGTCCGCCTTCAGCCGCAACCGCATGCCCATTCCCCCAAGCAAAGGCGATGATGCGGCAGGTCGCTTAAAGTCGGATTAAAGACGGTTGTCGTCATTCCGGGGCGCGCGAAGCGCGAGCCCGGAATCCATTGTGCAGCGTCGACGCGGACAAATGGATTCCGGGTTCGCGCCAAGTGGCGCGCCCCGGAATGACGATGGGGTGAGACCTACTTCAACCCGAACCAGAGCGTCGCAATCCCGAGGAAGGAGAAGAAGCCGACGACGTCGGTCACGGTGGTCACGAACGTGCCCGACGCCACCGCCGGGTCGGCCCGCACGCGATCCAGCGCCATCGGGATCAGGATGCCGCCGAGCGCGCCGGCCACGAGGTTGCAGACGATGGCGAGCCCGATGACGATGCCGAGGCCCGGGATCTTGAACCAGGCCACCGCGGCGATGCCGGTGATCACGGCGAAGGCGAGGCCGTTGACGAGGCCCACCAGGGCCTCGCGCATCACCACGCGCCAGGCGTTGGAGGAACCGAGCTCGCGCGTCGCCAGCGCCCGCACCGCCACCGTCATGGTCTGGGTCGCGGCATTGCCGCCCTGGCTCGCCACGATCGGCGCCAGCACCGCGAGCGCGACCATCTTCTCCAGCTGGCCCTCGAACAGGCCGAGCACGGAGGACGCCAGGAACGCGGTGGCGAGGTTCACCAGCAGCCAGTTGAAGCGGCCGCGGGCGATGGTGAGGAACGTGTCCGACAGCTCTTCGTCGCTGGTGACACCGCCGAGCGCCTTGAGGTCCTCGTCCGCCTCCTCCTCGATGACGTCGACGACGTCGTCGACGGTGATGACGCCGACGAGGCGGTCCTGGGTGTCGAGCACGGGCGCGGCGACGAGATTGTATTTGCCGAACATGCGCGCCACCTCTTCCTGGTCCTCCAGGACGGAGACGCGGCGGCGGTCCTCGTCGGTGAGCTCGGTCAGCGCCACCGGCCGGCGCGTGCGCAGGAGCACGTCGAGCGGCACCGCGCCCTGCCAGTGCTGTTCCTTGTCGACGACGTAGATCTCGTAGAAGCGGTCGGGCAGATCCGGCGTCTCGCGCATGTAGTCGATCGCCTGGCCGACCGTGAAATCCTGGGGCACGGCGATGAACTCGGTCTGCATGCGGCGGCCGGCGGAGTTCTCCGGGTACAGCAGGCTGCGCTCGAGCGCGACGCGCTCCTTGAGCGGCAGCTTCTCCAGGATCTCTTCCTGCTCCTCGGCACCGAGGGTTTCCAAGAGCTCGACCGCATCGTCGGATTCGAGCTCACGGACGCCCTCGGCGACCGTCTCCGGCGGCAGCTCCTCGAGGATCTCCTCGCGGACGGTCTCATCGACCTCGTTCAGCGCCGAGAAATCGAAATCGCGGCCGGTGAGCTCGACCAGGCGGACGCGGTCGTCGGGATCGAGGGCGCCGATCAGATCGCCGAGATCGGCCTCGTGCAGCTCCGCGACGCAGGCACGCAGCGCCGCGCTGTCCCCGGCCTCGATCGCACGGGCGACCTCCTCGACGAATTCGTGCCTGATATCGCCGTCTTCATTGCGCATCGGCACGTGGTCGAGTACCGAATCCGCAGCCGATGGGGCAACGTCCAGATGTTCATCCATGGCGCGCCTCGCCGTTTGACAGGTTGGAACCGGTGGTGTGAGCTGAGGCTTCAGGCAATACCCACAAGGCAAAGCCGAGCGCAATGGCAAAGATGCTGCGACTAAGGTGGACCTCGACCATGGCGGGCGCGCTTGTCGCAACCGTCATCGGCAATGCCGCGACCGTCATCGGCGCCGCCGAGACGGAGGCCGCCGAGTGCCCGCGCAAGGACGCGCTCGGCACCTCGCGCGTCTTCAGCGTCGATCCCAAGACCTATCCGCGCGTGGGCCTGAAGAGCTTTCCGCAGACGCTGCCGCTGGCCGATCGCGAGGTCGTGCTGACCTTCGACGACGGGCCGAACCCGCCGACGACGTCGAAAGTGCTGGCGGCGCTGGCACAGGAATGCGTGCGCGCGACCTTTTTCCTGATCGGCCAGCACGCCTCCGAGCACCCGGACATGGTCAAGCGCATCGCCCGCGAGGGCCACACCGTCGGGCATCACTCCTACTCGCATCCGTTCATGGGGCGTATTCCGTTCGAGAAGGCCATGGCCGACATCGATCGGGGCATTGCCGCAGACGAAATGGCGCTACACGGAGTCTCGACGACGACACCCTCGACGCCGTTCTTCCGCTTTCCCTATTTCGAGTCGACCCAAGCGCAGCTCGACCTGCTCCAGTCGCGCGGCATCATTGTGTTCGGGGCCGATTTATGGGCCAGCGACTGGGAGGAGTTGACGCCGGAGCAGCAATTGAAGCTCGTCACCGAGCGTCTGGCCGCGAGCGGAAAGGGCATCATCCTCTTCCACGACAACGAGGCGCGCACGGCCGCAATGATGCCGGCGTTTCTACGGTATCTGAGGGAGAACGACTATCGGGTGGTCCACATCGTCCCGGCGGGCACATCACAGAAGAGCGCCGATACGCGCTGATGCCGGAATGTCACGCCCGGGCAAAATGGGGTGATTTGGGGCCAATTAACACTCTGTTCATGCTACCCCGTGAAGATGAGAGCGGCTGCGGCTGAACCGTTTTGAGCCATCTCCGACCTATCTAGGGCGCCAAATTGCATGGGGGCAGACGAGGTTCATGATCGGAAGTAGCGTTGTTTTGCGGACGCGATCGTGGATCGTCCTCTGTCTGGGAATGCTCACCGCCGGTTCGCCGGCCGCGCTCGCAGCCGAGTGTCCCGGCCACCCCGACGCCCTCGGCACCTCCCGCACCCTCGTTGTCGATCCGCGCGAACATCCGCTGATCGGCACCATGCAGTACCGCGAGACGCTGCCGCTGAAGGACCATGAGGTCGTCCTGACCTTCGACGACGGTCCGATCCCGAAATATTCCAACCAGGTGCTCAAGATCCTGGCCGACGAATGCATCAAGGCGACCTTCTTCATCGTCGGCAACCAGGCCAAGGCCAATCCGGAAGGCGTGCGCAAGCTGGTCGCGGCGGGCCATACCGTCGGCACGCACAGCATGGACCATCCGCTGACCTTCGACCGGATGCCGATCGAGAAGGCCGAGGCGGAGATCAATGGCGGCATCGAATGGACCGCGGCCGCGATGACCGATCCGTCGCAGCTCGCCCCGTTCTTCCGCATTCCCGGACTGATGCGCGCCGAGGGCATCGAGAACCATCTGATTGCGCGCGGCCTCCAGGTCTGGAGCGCCGACTTCCCGGCCGACGATTGGCGGCACGTGTCGTCCGACCGCGTCTACCAGCTCGCGATCCAGCGGCTGGAGGCCAAGGGCAAGGGCATCCTGCTGCTGCACGACATTCAGGCCCGCACGGTGGCGGCACTGCCCAAGATCATCCGCGACCTCAAGGCGCGCGGCTATCGCATCGTGCATGTGGTGCCCGCCAGTCCCGAGCGGCCGGCGACGCCGACCACGCCGGTCGAATGGCTGATGCATCCGCCATCCGAGACGACGCCGATCGCGCGCTGGCCGCGCGTGCCGCATTTCGTGTTCACGCAGACCAGGACGCTGCCGGCGCCTGCGCTCGCGAACCTCAATGTGCAGGGCGAGCATCAGTCGCTGCTGCCGCGCCGGAGCAAGGGCCAGATCGACCTCGCATCCACCCTGCCCGTCCCGGGTCGCGATCTGTTCGCGATTCCGGAAGGCTCGGTCGAGGTGCTGATGTCGACGACCTTATCGCGGCGCGCCGCGACCCGGCTCGCCATGGCGGCCGAGAGGCCACATCCGGCCAAGGACAAGGCAGCACAGGGCAGAGGCGCGAAGGGCAAGACGGCCAAGCTGCATGGGCGGCGTACCGCCCAGGCGGCGCCGGCTGCAGCGGATCACGCCGCGCAGCCCGTCGACATCGTACCCAAGAGTACCGCGGCGAAGAGCGCCGCGGCCAATGGCGCGGCCTCCAAGGGCGTGCCGCCCCGTCCGACCCGCGTCGCCAGCCTGAAAAAACGCGCCTAAAGCGCGATGAGATTAGGATGAATCATCATCGCGCTTTAGGTTGTTGTTTATGCATGATCTTTTCGGAAGACCGCTTCGCACTTTTCCGGATCATGCTTTAGCTGCTATTGCCGCATGATGGCGGCGACGCAGAGCAGCACGATCAGCGCCAGGAAGAACAGGTCCATGTAGGACTTGAGCTCGCCGTCCCGCCGCAGCCGCGCGACGTCGGTGATCACCTGCTTGCGCGCGGTGGTGCTGCCCGAACCGTCGTTGATCGGAGCCTGAAGGCGCTTGGTCTCGGCCTCCAGCTTCTCGATCTTCTGGAAGAAGTAGAACGCCCGCAGCGTCGAGGCCGCGCGCATGGCGGCATAGACCAGCACCAGGATCGCCAGGATCGCCCGGTTCGGATACTTTTCCATGAAGTTCAAGCTGAAATAGACCACCGCCATGAAGGCGAAATTGGTGAGGAAGCGGTAGACGAAACTGAGAAAAACCATGCTGGCTCGAAACCTTGAGGGGGTCGCAACCCTATGGTGCTGCGAAGTGCGGGATCGGGACCCAGACCGGAACGGCGAGCCTGGATACGGCCCGTCTACGCCAAGTTTGTTTCAACAAAGATACTGCCGCCCCCGCAACTAGCCGCCTTTTAGCCTGACGCGGCCATAAGGCAAGCCGGAGCATGGCCCCTGGCCTCGCGCGCGCGAACGGCCCGCAACGGCTCAATGGCGATTTGGCCGAAGGCGCGGTAAACTGTGACCGCCACCAGATGTGGGGTTCTTCCGATGTCGAAGAAGGGAATCACGGGCCACGACGACTGGGTTCTGACCGAGGCACTCGCGACCGCCCTGGTCGCGCTGGAGCAGCTCGAACCGAAGCACCAGCCGAACGCGCATATGGAGGACATCCGCAAGCTGCTCGCGAACGGCAAGGAGCCGGCAGCGGTGAGCCTGCATCTTGCGCAGGCCAAATGCCGTCTGTTTCCCGAGCTCGACCCGCTGCAGATCTACCGGGAATACGGCATCGGCGAGGAGTATGGCTGAGGCCGCCGGTCGACGATCGAGCTCAAGGCCCGCCGGCGACCGATCCTGCGATCACCATGACAAGCGCGCCGAGGTCGATCTTGCCGTTGACCGTCAGCTCCTCCGAGGCCGCTCCGTCTCCCGCGCCCTGCACCTTCAGCGATTGCGGCCGGTCGGCGGCCTGACGCTGCAATTCGCCGACGATCGCTTCCTTGAGTTTCTCTTCCAGCATGGGCACCTCCTCAAGCCGCCATCGCGCGGCAGGATTGGGCGCAGGAGCGGCACGTCGCGACGCATTCGTCCATGCCGCCGATCCGGGCGCAATCCTCGGCACATTCGGTGCAGATTTCGGCGCACTCACCGCAGGTGTGCTTATGATGCGGCGTGTTGATCAGCATGAAGTGCGCGGCGGTCCGGCAGATCTCGGCGCAGGCCATCATCAGGCGGAAATGTTTCGGCTCAACATGCTTGCCGCCGGTCTCGAGGCAATGGTTCATCGCCGTGCCGAGACATGTCTGGTAGCAGCTCATGCAAAGCGCGATGCAGCGGGTCATGTCTTCGGATTGAGCCATCGGTTGTCTCCAGTTGCGCGCCCCGCTCCGCTCGACCAAAGCGGGGCAACGCGCTTCGTTCCCGGTTCCAGTCGATTGTGAGGCTCACCGCCGTCCCATCACGCAAATCGCGGCGGCAGGCTGTTGTGGATCGTGCAGGCCGCGATGGCCGCGTGGCCGAACGCGACCGAGATCTGGTGCAGGTCGGTGACGACGTCGCCGATTCCGTAAAGCCCGGCGATCGACGTGCGCTGGTGATCGTCGACCTTCAAATGACCGTCCGCAGTGTGGTCGGCGCCCAGCGCCATCGCGAGCTGGGAGCGGACCTCCGCGCCCATCGCAGGATAGACGATGTCGAATTGCGCGGTACGTCCGTCGGCGAAATCCGCTTCAACGCCGCCGCCTCGCCGCGCCAGGCGCAGCTCGGGCGCGAACACGATTCCGACGCCCGCCTCGGACAGCTCCGACGTTGCGGCCTTCGCGTCGTCCGCGCCGGTCGCAAGCAGCGTCACGTCGCGCGCATAGCCACGCAGGAAGAGCGCCTTTGCGGCGGCACGATCCAGCGGCCCGACGACGCCAATGCGGCGGCCGGTGGCCTCGAAGGCGTCGCAGATCGGGCAGTAGCGCAGGAGTCCGTCCGCGACCGCCGCGCGCCACTCCGCGAATGGCGGATGAGTATCGACGATCCCGCAGGCGAGAATGACTGTAGCGGCCGCATGCCCGCGGCCATTCCAGCTCGCTTCAAAACCGTGTTCGTGACGCTGCAACGCCGTGACCTCGGCCTCCACGCGTGTGACGGCGAGCTCGTTCAGCTGGGCCGACATCCGCTCGATCAGTTCCGCGCCGGACAGGCCGTGGACGAAGCCGGGGACATTGTGGCTGCGCGGGATCAGGGCCGCCCGGCTCGCGCCGGCGTCCACGACGCAGACGCGGCGGCGGAAGCGCGCTAGATAGATCGCGGCCATCAGTCCCGCCGGCCCGCCTCCGACGATCAGGCATTCAAGGGGTGGCGCGCCGGTCATTTGGGGTTCGGATCCGCAAGACCGGCGCCGGGCTCATCGAGGCGCCCGCTTCGCGCGAGCCGGACGGCATTGCCGAGCGCGCGCGCCGCATTCTGCACTTCCTGCTGGAATTCGCGGTCCTCGTCGAGCTCACGATGGGATGTGGCGTATGGCTCGTCGTAGCCGACATAACCGTCGAGCTCGGCGTAGCGCCCTGCCGAGATCAGCTGCATGTCGGTCAGCCAGTCGGACAAGGCCCGGCGCACGCCCTCGGCGCCGACAGCATCGCCGTGAACGACGAGGCCGAAATGGCGGCCGGCGAGATGGCGCGGATAGGGCCAGCCCTTCAGCTCGATCGCCTTGGCTTCCGCGGCGTTCTTGCCGTGGGTCGAGGTCGGATCGGGATTGCCGCCATCGGCGCAGACCATGCGGTCCATCATCGCCTTGAGACCGGCGGGCACGTGATACCAGTTCACGGGCGCCACGATCAGAATGCCGTGGGCGGCAACCCAGAGCGGATAGATCTCGTTCATCCAGTCGTGGGTCTGGCCCAGCGAGTAGTTCGGATAGCAGCTGCACGGCCAGTGGCACAGCGGCATGGCGGTGCCGACGCAGGACTTGCAGGGATGAATGGTTTTGCCGAATTCCGAAGCGAGGCGCGACAGATCGAGGATGTCGACGGCAAATCCCATCTCGATGAAGACGGGCTCGGCCAGCTTGACCAGCCGCCAGGTCTTGGACATCTCGCCGGGACAGGTGTGCTCGCTGCGGGCCGAGCCGTTGATGATCAGGATGCGCGGCGTCTCGTCGGCATCGTCGTGGCGACGCTGCGCCTCCAGGATTTTTGAGCGCGCATCGAGCCAGTCGACGGCGAGATCGTAGTCCGGGTCGGAAAAGCCTGCACCGGCCTTCCGCGTCAACGGTGCCTTGCGCGAATGGCTGTAGGCGTCCCAGGCCGCAGCGATGATGGCATCGAGCTCGCGCCCAAGCGGAGCAAAGGCGGGATCGACGAACTGACGCTTGTAGCGCCGCTCGAACTCCTCACGCGACAGCTTGACGGGCGGCATCCCCTTGCGAATGTCGGCGTCCGTCATGCTAGCTCCTGGCGAAGTCGAATCCCTCCGACCCAACCCGGCGCCCAGCGTGCGGTTCCCAAGCCTTACTGGCGAACAAGCTCCTGCGGCGCATCGAATTTGGCGATCCGTTGATCGAGCCGCCACAGCTCGATGCGATGCACCAGGACGAGCGAGGCGGCTTCGCGCTTGGCCTGCTCGTCGTCGTCGCAGACGAGGTTGATGCATCCGAACACGTGCCCGTCCGGATCGATCTGGAACGCGCGGTAGTGCTTGATACTTGCCACTATAGGTGTCCTCGCCTTGGAGCGACGGGTGCGCTGAGCCAATCCGTGAGGTTCGAGGTCACTTCGTTCTGCTTGGCGCGACGCAGCAGCATCTCGCGTTCCCTGCCGGGCGGCAAGTTGCGGGCGCGCTCGCGCGCGCTTTCGGCAAAAGCGGCCAGTCGCTCCTGAAGCGTTTGGGTCTGTTTCCTGCGGTTACGTTTGGCGGTCATTTTTACTTTTGTACTTTCGTGGAGAATTTGGTTGGAAGGGAATCGGCCCCGGCGGGGGATCGGGCGCCGGGGCCCAGGTTCTCTTGTCACTCAAGTCGCTTGCCGGTCGAGGCGGCTCGGCCCGGCAACGATTGTAGCTTCCGTCGCAACAGCCGGTTCCAGCATTTCAATAAGTTAACGCTGCGCGATTTTGCGCAAAGCACAACCGCAGGACCGATCGGTTTGGACCGCGCCGGAACCGAAATGCTGATTCGTATGTTCAAGGACGACTTGAAGGAGGATCATCATGGCAAGAGCAGCATGGAAACGACCGGGCTCACCGATCGGCCGCAAAGGACCGCGCAAGGCAAATCCCGCCTACAAGCGCCGCGCGCGCGAGCCGTGGACAGCGGCGGATGTAAGCAAGCTGAAGCAGCTTGCGAAAGGCAACACGCCGACCGGCGTGATGAGCATCAAGCTGCAGCGCCCCGTCACGGCCATTCGCAGCAAGGCGCAACGCGAAGGAATATCGCTGCGGCCGGTCAACCGCTCCCCGTACAATCGGCGAAGCAAAGCCGCGAAGCGGCGCTGACGACGCGCATCGCGCCGGGCTAGCTTGGCGGCTGCAGGCCCGGCGACCTCAGCCACTCGCTCATCTGAGACCCAGTTTCCGCCTGACGCGCCTTGCGCAGGACTTCGTCGCGCGCCGCGCCGGGCGGAAGCAAGCTGGCCTGTTCGCGTAGCCGCTCCGCCTCGGCGGCGAGCCGCGCTTCCAGAGTGTCGACTTGCTTGAATCGATGTCGCGTCCTCATCAGGCGTCCTCCTGGTGCATGAGGTCGATCGCGCCGTTGCGTTCCGACGGGTATTGATGCCAGGCTGCACAGCCTGGCCAAGGATCTAACGTTCCAGAAAGGGAACGGTTGCCTGTTTGGGGAAAAAGACCGGAGTTACGATTCCTCGTTGTCCCGGCGCGCCCTGATCTCGGAGCGAAGCATGGCGCTGTCCATAATGGCCAAACGTAAATCGTTCACGGTGTCGCCGTAGCGGCCCGCAACTTGTCTATGCTGCTCCCGGAGGGCGCGACTCTCTTCGATAGCGCGTGTTGCGCGGGCAAACAGCGTGTCTGGCATCAGGCATCATGCAACAGAGCTCGCGAGCGCGCACTTGCATAGGTTACTCAAATGGGGCCAACGGCTCAAAAAGCGTCGCCGCTTAACCTGGATCAAGTCGCCACAACCCGCCAGACCGCCCTCAACCACGTACCGGTAGCCCGGAACAGGAATCGGCCGACAGGTCCTCGATTTCCTTAGCTGAAACGCCACAGCGGGTGTACGGTGATCTCATCACTGGCTGTGGCTCTGCCCGTAGGCGCCGGTGGCTGAGAGACCGATGGTGCTCCCGCCTGCATGACCCGGGGGAGCGCCTGATGGCGAAGCCGACTCGTTATCCATTGCAGTCCGATGAGAAGCACGTGGAGCAGGTTCGCAAGGCGATCCGTGAATCGCTGGAGGTATTGACGCTTCCTCGACCGGATACGTTCCTGGGCCGGAAAACTCACGAGCCTTTTC
The DNA here is from genome assembly GCF_020193935.1 of Bradyrhizobium sp. NBAIM08. Classification (NCBI taxonomy): domain Bacteria; kingdom Pseudomonadati; phylum Pseudomonadota; class Alphaproteobacteria; order Hyphomicrobiales; family Nitrobacteraceae; genus Bradyrhizobium; species Bradyrhizobium sp. NBAIM08. Next base: position 510,120 of record NZ_JADYVR010000001.1, read on the forward strand.
CGAGTGAAGACGATGTTGGTGTGCAGGACGGACAGCGCTCCAAACCGGCGTGATTGCGAGCAGGACGACATCCTGTTCCGGCCCATGTCAGCGAAATGACTCGTCTGGCCGCGACGGAACGGCGTCAACGGACCGCTTCAGTCGCCCGGTAGATCCCGAGATAGCTAGGCGAATACAGCGCCGCATTCTTGAGCGCATCGAGGTCCGGGATGGTCAGCGTCCGCTCGCGCAGCACGATCAGCTTCGCCGCGCGCAGCTCCTGGAGCGTCCGATTGAGGTGAACGACCGAAAGCCCCGTCGCATCGGCGAGATCCGTCTGCGTGACGGGCATGAGGCAGGAATTGCCGTCGACCATTCCCACCGGGCGAAGCCGCTCGAAGATTTCGCAGAACAGGTGCGCCACGCGCTCCAACGCGACGCGACGGCCGAGATTGATCGCCCATTCCCGCTGGATCGCATTGTTGAGCAGCGTCTCGCACCAGAACGCTTCCGAGAGCGTAGGGTTGTTGGCGAGGAGGTTCTCGAAGCGGGCGCGCTTGATTTCGGCATAGACCACGGGCGTCAGCGCCACGATCGAATGATCCATCTCCGACAGCAGGTAAGCATGCGCATCGCAGCTTTCGCCCGGGAAGATGAAATTGACGATCTGGCGCCGGCCGTCATCGAGCGTCTTGTAGCGGCCGAGCCAGCCCGACAACAGGACGCGGACGGCATCGACGGAATCACCCTCGCTGATCAGATCCTCGCCGGATCCGGCGCGCTGGAGGCCCTCGAGCACGGCGTATTCCAGCGATGCGCGAGCCTCGGCCGACAGCGGCCGTAGCGCGCTCAGCCGACGAATGGCCGGCTCCAAAACGCTGCGATCGGCTGTCGACAGCGGCATCAGGCAGCCACCACCGGTGTGTGGAAGGCGCGCTTTGTCAAGGGGATGGTGATGGTGCATTGCAGCCCGGCAGAATTGAATGCCATCGTGGTCTGCCCCTTCAGCTCGAACGCCAGTGTGCGCTCCAGAAGCTCGGTTCCGAATCCTTTTCGCGGCCTTGTCGTGACAGCAGGCCCGCCGCGCTCCCGCCACTCGAACACCAGCTCCGCCGGCTCGGTGCTCTCATCGACGCGCCAGGTGACCTCGATGCGCCCGCTTGGCTGACTGAGTGCCCCGTACTTGAGCGCATTGGTGGCGAGTTCGTGGATCGAGAGCGCGAAGGTTTCGGCGGCCTTGGGCTGGAAACGGATTTTGGGGCCCGAGACCCGCATCTGCTCGCCTTCCCTGGCATTATAGGCGAGCAGCTCCTCGACCACGAGATATTCGAGATCGACGCCGCCTTCGGGATCGCGCGTCACCAGCGCCTGGGTACGGGCGAAGGCGTTGAGACGGCCGTCGAGATGGGAGGCGTATTCCTCCACGGTCGAGCTCGTTTCCGCCGAGCGGCGGGCAATCGAGCGCACCACGCCGAGGGTGTTGCGAACCCGGTGCTGGAGCTCGGCGAGCAGCAGGCGCTGCCGCTCCTCGGCACGGGTGATGGCGGTCACGTCGATGAAGGTGATGACGACACCGGCGATGAAATTGTCGACGCTGCGATATGGCAGGATGCGCACGATGTAACGCGTGCCGCTGTCCGGCGCGCTCAGCTCGCGCTCGACGCTGGCGAGCGTGCGCAGAACGCGGCGGATGTCGTCGTAAAGCTCCTCGATCGGAATGCGCGCCTTGATATGGCTGATCGGCCGGCCCGTATCGGTCTCGACCAGATGCAGCAGCTGGGTGATGGCGGGCGTGAAGTTCATCACGCGCAGATCGTTGTCGAGGAAGACCGTGGCGATCTGCGTGCTTTCGAGGAAATTCTTGAGGTCGCTGGTGGCACGCGTCAGCTCCTGAACGCGGTGTGCCAGCTCACCGTTGACGGTGGTCAGCTCCTCGTTGACCGACTGCAGCTCCTCGCGCGAGGTCTCGAGCTCCTCGTTGGCCGACTGCAGCTCCTCGTTCAGCGATTGATATTCCTCGTTCGACGATTTCAGCTCCTCGTTGGTGCTCTCGAGCTCCTCGATGGTCGCCTGGAGGCGCTCGCGCGTGGCGCGCAGATCATTCTCGAGGCGCTCGACGTGCTCGGTGCGCACCAGCACGTTGGGATTGGCCTGGTCGGATTCGATGGTTCGCGCAGGGCCGTCCTTGAACAGGACGACGAAATTGCGGTGGCCGCCGGCGCCCTCCTGGATCGGCTCGACCGTGATGTCGACGAGGACGCGGTGACCGTTGGCGCCAAGCTGCACCTGATCGGCATGAACCGGCTCGTTGCTATCGGAGGCGCGGCTGAGCGCGGTGCGCAATTCCAGCCGCAGATCGCGGTGCACGAGCTGCAGCAGGTCGAGCGTGGCGGCGCCCGCCGTCGGCTCGATGTAGCGGCCGGTGCGCCCGGAGAAATGTAGAACCTGGAAATTCTCGTCGGTGATGACATAGGCCGGGGCATAGCGCTCCGCGATGCGCTGCGCGCGCCGCTCCAGGCCCACGTCGGGGCCGAACGAGCGCATCGCCGGCACCTCGACCGGCACCCTGCCCGCCGCGGTCGTGATCGGAAATTCCGGCGGCAGCCGCGTCCCGGTCTCGAGCTTCTTGAAGATCCGGGCGCGGCGGTCGACCGGCGCGAACAGCTTCGGATGCCGGGTCACGTTCTCGGAATTGCCGAGGAACAGATACCGCTCCGGCAGCAGCGCGAAATGGAACAGCGGAATCACCCGGTTCTGCAGCTCGGCGTTGAGATAGATCAGCAGATTGCGGCAGGAGACGAGGTCGAGCTTCGAGAACGGCGCATCCTTGATGACGTTGTGCTGCGAGAAGATGCACATCTCGCGCAGCTCCTTCACCACGCAATAGGTATCGCCCTCGCGCACGAACCAGCGCGCCAGCCGCTCGCTGGTCATGTCCGTCTCGATAGTGGTGCGATAGCGGCCGACGCGGGCGGTCGCCAGCGCCCGACCATCGATGTCGGTGGCGAAGATCTGCACCTGCGGCACGGAATCCATCCGTGCCATGTGCTCGCGCAGGAGAATGCCGATCGAATAGGCCTCCTCGCCGGTGGCGCAGCCGAGCACCCAAACCCGGATCTGCTGGCCTGCGCCCTTGCCCTCGAAAATCTTCGGGATGATCTGCATCTCCAGCACCTCGAACTCGCGCTTGTCGCGGAAGAATTCGGTGACGCCGATCAGGAGGTCGTTGAAGAGATACTGGGCCTCGTCCTTGTCGTTGCGAAGGAAATCCACATAGGCGGCAATGTCGTCGATCCGGACCACCTGCATGCGCCGCTGCACACGGCGCAGGAACGTGTTCTGCTTGTAGCCGTGGAAATCGTTGCCGGTCTTGTTTCGCAGGATGTCGGCGATGCGCGACAGCGAACTGGCGGCCGCGGCGAGGACCTCGTCGAAGCCCTGCTTCTCCTCCAGACGCCTGAGATGACGGGCATAGACTTGGATGTGCTCGGGGATGTCCTCGGGCGGCAGCACATAGTCGGCGATGGCGGCGGGCGTGTTGCCGTTGCGCAGATGCTCAGTCTCTTCCCGGCCCGCAACCCTTTCGGCGATGGCGAGACCGCCGTGATCCTTCAGCGTTGCGGTGCCGAGCGTACCATCGCCGCCAGTACCGGCGAGAATGACGCCGATCGACTGCTCGGCGCGCTCTTCCGCCAGCGACACCAGGAAGCTGTCGATCGTGGCACGCTCGCCGGGCCCCTGCTCCGCCTTCCGGATCGCAAACCGAGTGTCCTGGATCGTGGTGATCATCGCTGGCGGACACAAATAGATCGTGCCCCCCTTGATCGGGTGACCGTTGCCGATCTCGGCGACTTTGCCGCCATTCGAGCTCTGCACGATTCCGCGCAGCCTTTGCTGGTCGAACGTCTCATGATGCTGGAGCGCCAACACGACCGCCTGATCGGCCCCGACGGTCAGCTTGGCAAAGAAGCGCTCGATGCTCTCCAGCGCATCGGGCGAGGCGCCCACACCTATGATCAGCGGAGTCCTGGTCTGCCGCTCTCCTTGAACCGGCTGGTCGCCGACGTCGTGCATGCTCTGGTGGCTCTCGTTGGCTCGCCGGGACCGATCAGGCGCCCGGCTCCTGCAAATAGCAGGAATCGATATTATCCCAACAGATTAAACGCAAAAATGTCCCGAAGCCCCGGCGTGACGGCTGGAGGAACTCGTCGTCTTGATCGGGGGCAGGCCCGCACTCCTAACCGGCCTCGACCCCCTGCCGGAGGTATTCGATCCGCTGCGCGATCAGGACGCGGTGGCGCTCCCATTCGATCAATGTCTGCTTGAGCAGGCCGACCAGCCGCTCCGCCTGGCGCGTGTCGTGTCCGCCGGCCATCAGCTCATGCAGCCGATCCTCCTGGTCGCGGATGCGCTGCCATCCCTCCTCGATGTCCTGATCGGCCTTCACCAGCAGGCGTTGCTCGGCAGCGAGCTGTGCGGTGCGTTCGGCAAGGGAGATGGCCATGGCCGTGCCTTCACGCCTCCCGTTTGCCCACGGAAGGATCGAGCGACTTTAGCATGACGCGTCGGATCATGTCGGCATATTCGCGGTATTCGAGCGCCCGAGCCTCGTACATCTCGGCCACGGCGGCCCGGCCGCTACGCCGGCCGTCGGCCGCCATGCGCTGCACCAGTTCCGCGCGCTCCTCGATGATCCGCAGCGCGACGCGCAAGGCTTCATCGACGCGCCCCTCCTGCTCCTTGGCGAGCGCATCGGCGGTGAAACCGTGGCCGACCTGGCAGCGGAAACGCATCGGGCGGGCGTTCTTGACCTCCGAGAGCACCCCGCCGCAGGTCGGACATGTCAGCGCGACAGGGTCAGCCACGGCGGCGAGATTGTCGCTGCCGATCCGCTCACCGGCCGCGATCTCGACCTCAAGCCTGATCTCGGGCGGGATCGGCAGTGCAGCGCCGGCCTGCTCCCTGACCAGTTCGGAGAGCACGTCGCCCATGGTGGCGCCGGGAACGCAGAGGTCGACCGTGGTCGCCTCCATGGCGCGCCGCGGCATCTCGTCGGAGATCGCGTCCGCGGGATCTTGCACCACGGCCATCCCGCCGCAGCGCTTGATGGCGTTGAGGCCGGAAGCGCCGTCCGACAACAGGCCGCTCAGGAGCACGCCAATGACGCGCGGCCCGTGATAGAGGGCGGCCGAGCGGAACAGGGCATCGATCGCCGGCCGCACCATGTTCTCGCGCGGGCCGCGGCCGAGGAAGATGCGGTCCTCCGTGACGAGAAGATGATGGTCCGGCGCACCCAGGTAGATCTGGCCGGGCTCGATCTTCATGCCGTTCTCGGCCTGCCGCACCGGGAGCGGACCGGCACTGCCGGCCACGGTAGAGAGAATGCCGATGCCCTGCGCCGGAATGTGCAGCACGATGAAGACGGCGGCCGGCAGATCCGCCGGCAGACGGCCCAGAATCTGCTTCAATGGAGCGGTCGCTCCGGCCGAGCCCCCGATGACAATGATGTCGCGGTTGCCCATGGAACCCGCCTCCAATTGCATCGTTTGCACTTTGCACCAAGGCGGATCGTCGGCTTATGTTCCTGTGCGTTTGGAGGCCGAGACAGCATGGCGACATCGTCGCATCAGCGCGCAGAGCTCAAGGGGCGCCGCATCTTCGTGGTCGAGGACGAGTATTTTCTCGCCGATGACATCGGCAAGACATTCCGCGCGCTGGGCGCCGAGATCGCCGGTCCCGTCGGCGATCTCGAAGACGCGCTCAAGATCCTGCACGACGGCAGCGTCCTGGACGCTGCCGTGCTCGACGTGAACATCCGCAGCGAAATGATCTTTCCGATCGCCCGCGAGCTGAGAGCGCGCAACGTGCCCTTCCTTTTCACCACCGGGTACGACAAGATCACGCTCAGTCCGGAATTTCAGGACGTGCCGCTCCTGGAAAAGCCGATCGATCTTGCGGCGATGGCACGGAAGCTCACCGGACTCATCGCCGAGCAGCCGGTCTAGTCAAAGCGGTTGAAAGCTCGCAGCCGGACGACGATCAAAATAGATGCGCGAACGCAAGCCACGCGGTCACCGCCAGGCAGAGGATAACTGCGGCGTAAGGTAGCGCGATGCGCAAGACGGCAAGCTCCCCACCTTCAGCTCATCATCATCCAGACGATTGCGACCATCATCACGAGAAAACCCGTAACGGCAGTCGCGATAAAGGCCTGTTCGATGCGATCCATCGCCACAGCGGCCCCCCTCTTGTTTCAGCCCGTACAATTTGACGGTTTGAGGGCCGCGGCGCATTAGGCTATGTGAATCGGGGGTCTGCTTTCTCTTCGCAAGAGGGTTCGCGCGCTTCGCAACATTGCGCGCGCGTCGCTCTAAGACCTTGCGGTACCCGGTTCCGCCATCTTGCGATGCTGCTTGGCCAGCATCTCGTTCGGCGTGACGTTCGCGACCGTCGTCTGGATCTTGTTCTTCAGCCCGGTGACGATGTCGGCGTCTCCGCGCATCATCGCATCGAAGCCAGCCTTGGCGACATCGTAGGCGCCGTCCTTCTTCTCGGTGCCGACCTTGGTGTCCATCATGTCGGCGCGGCGGAAGAACTCGGTCTCGGTCGCACCCGGCATCAGGCAGGTCACGGTGACACCGCTGTCGCGCAGCTCCTCACGCAGCGCGAACGAGAATGAATCCAGGAACGCCTTGCTGGCGTTGTAGGCGGCCTGGAAGCTGCCCGGCATGAAGCCGGCGATCGAGCCGGTGATCAGGATGCGGCCGGCATTGCGGCGGAGCATCTCATTGCCGACGCGGTGGATCAGATACAGCGTGCCGGTGATGTTGGTGTCGATGAGGTGTTTCACCCTGGCAAAGTCCTGGTCGAGGAACGCCTTGCCGAGGCCGATGCCGGCGTTGGCGAGCAACGCGTCAATCGGCCGGTCGCCGACCGCCGCGCACAGCTTGTCGACGCCCTCGGTGGTCGCAAGATCGGTCTCGACCGGCTCCACGCTGCCGCCGAGCCGCCGGAGATCGACGGCCACCTGCTCGATCTGGGACTCGTCGGCCGCGACGACGAGGTTGAATCCGGCCTGCGCGCAGCACCTTGCGAGTTCCAGACCGATACCGGTTGAGGCGCCTGTGACGACGGCGAGCTGATTGGCGGACATGCGGCAAATCCTTGTGATTGAGCCTTTGGAATGAGGTGATCACGCTCAATCGCTGCCCTGCTCTCTCGTTCCTATTTGCGCAGTGCGAAGAATTTGCGCGCGGCGATAGCAACCATCGTTCGTGCCTGGACTTAGATGGCACGTGGTGCAACCGGGAGGACGGACGATGAAGGCGCTGGTCTGGCACGGCAAGGAAGACATCCGGTGCGACACCGTCACCGACCCGGAGATCCAGGATCCGCGTGATGCCATCATCAAGGTGACGAGCTGCGCCATCTGCGGCTCCGACCTGCACCTCTTTCACAATTTCATCCCGGGCATGCTGCCCGGCGACATCATGGGCCACGAGACCATGGGCGAAGTGGTCGAGGTCGGCTCGGGCGTCGACGGCAAGCTGAAGAAGGGCGACCGCATCGTCGTGCCGTTCACGATCATTTGCGGCGAATGCGACCAGTGCAAGCGCGGCAATTTCTCGGTGTGCGAGACCACGAACCGCAAGCGTCATCTGGCCGACAAGGTGTTCGGACACACGACGGCGGGCCTGTTCGGCTACACCCATCTGACCGGCGGCTATCCCGGCGGCCAGGCTGAGTATCTCCGCGTGCCCTTTGCCGACGCCACCCACATCAAGGTGCCCCCTGGCATTCCCGACGAGCAATTGCTGTTCCTCAGCGACATCTTCCCGACCGGCTGGCAGGCCGCCGTGCAATGCGACATCGAGCCGACCGACACGGTCGCGATCTGGGGCTGCGGCCCGGTCGGACAGATGGCGATCCGCAGCGCCATCCTGCTCGGCGCCAACCAGGTGATCGCGATCGACTGCCTGCCGGAGCGGCTCAGCATGGCGGAAGCCGGCGGCGCCACCACGATCAACTTCGAGACCGAGAGCGTGGTGGAGCGGCTCCAGGAGCTGACCGACGGCAAGGGCCCGGAAAAGTGCATCGATTGCGTCGGCATGGAGGCGCATGTGATGCCATCGCTGCCCGACACCCTGCTCGACCGCGCCAAGCAGATGGTGATGGCCGAGAGCGACCGGCCCCACGTGCTGCGCGAGATGATCTATGTCTGCCGTCCCGGCGGCATCATCTCGGTCGCAGGCGTGTACAGCGGCCTGTCCGACATGCTTCCGATGGGCGCCTTCATGAACAAGGGCCTGACGATGCGGACCGGCCAGACCCACGTCAACCGCTGGACCGACGACCTGCTCCGCCGCATCGAAGAGGGCGAGATCGACCCGTCCTTCGTCATCACCCACACGGTCCCGCTCGCCCAGGGACCGGAGATGTACCAGGTGTTTCGCGACAAGCGCGATTCCTGCGTCAAGGTCGTGCTGAAGCCCTGAAGGAGCCAGCCATGTTTCATTTCTCCAACATCGTGCGCACCAAGGGCGACCCCAAGATCGTCGAGGGCGGACCGAGCCTGAAGCAGCCGGCGGACCAGCTCGCGCGCGCACTCGGCTGGTTCAGCATCGGCCTCGGCGTGGTCGAATTGTTCGCGCCGCGGCGCGTTACGCACACGCTGGGCATGGAAGGCCATGAGACGCTGGTCCGCGCCTTCGGCGTGCGCGAGATCCTCGCCGGGATCATGTCGCTCTCCGTCGACAAGAACGCCGGCCTGTGGGCCCGCGTCGGCGGCGACGGCCTCGATGCCGCCGCGCTGCTGTCCGGACTGACGTCGGACAATCCCAAGAAGGGCAATGTCGCGCTCGCATTGCTGATGGTCGGCGGCATCGCCGTGCTCGACTACCGCGCCGCGCAGGACACCAGGCCACGCCGCCCGCCGCGCGATGCACGGCGCAAGCTCTATCCGAACCGCAGCGGATTTCCCAAGGGCATCGAGAGCGTCCGCACTGCCGCGAGACAGATCGCAACGCACGCTGGGCAAAACGAGGTGAAGCAAGGTGATGAGCGACGAGTCCCGTGACGAAGCTGCGTGGTGGGAATCCGCCGTCGTCTACGAGATCGCGCTGATCTCCTTTCAGGACTCGAACGGCGACGGCAAGGGCGACCTTGCCGGATTGATGTCGCGCATCGACTATTTGAAATGGCTCGGCGTCGATGCGGTGTGGCTGACGCCGATCTACAAAAGCTCCTTCCGCGACCTCGGCTACGACATCTCCGACTATTGTTCGATCGATCCCTCCTTCGGCAGCCTCGAGGAATTCGATCGCCTGCTCGAGGCGCTGCACGGTGCGGGCATCCGGCTCGTCCTCGACCTCGTTCCCAATCACACCGCGAACGATCACGCTTGGTTCGTCGAGAGCGCAAGCTCGCGCAACAGCGCGAAAGCCGACTGGTACATCTGGGCCGATCCTGCCGAGAACGGCGGGCCGCCCAACAACTGGCTGAGCCGGTTCGGCGGCAGCGGCTGGGAATGGTGCGAGGCGCGCCGACAATATTACTATCATTCCTTTCTGGTGGAGCAGCCCGACCTCAACTGGCGCAACCCGGACGTGAGGGCCGCCATCGCCGATGCCATGCGGTTCTGGCTCGACCGCGGCGTCGACGGCTTTCGCGTCGACGCCAGTGCGGTCCTGATCAAGGACCGGCTGTTGCGCGACAATCCGGCGAATCCGCAAGCCGAGGGCAAGCCGCCGCCGCAGCGGCACACGACGGTGTTCACCGACGATCGGCCCGAGACGATGGATTGCATCGAGTTCATCCGCGAGGTGATCGACGCCTATCCCGGACGGATGTTGTGCGGCGAGGTCCAGGGCAAGACCGACCGCATCGGCCACTTCTACGGCAACGACCGGCCGCGCCTGCATCTGCCGCTCAATTTCGCCCTGCTCGATTCAAAATGGGACGCCCTCTCGCTGCAGGCCACGGTCGACGCCTATCTCAACGCCATCCCTGACGGTGCCTGGCCGGTCTGGGTCATCGGCGGCCACGACAAGCAGCGGATCGCGAGCAAGATCGGCGAGGCGCAGATGCGCGTGCTGGCGATGCTGCTGATGACGCTGCGGGGAACGCCGTTCTTCTTCATGGGCGACGAGATCGGCCGCAAGCGCGTGCCGATTCCGCAGGGCCGCGTCCGCGATCCCTTCGAGAAGCTCGTGCCCGGCTATGGCCTGTGCCGCGATCCCGAACGCGCACCGATGCGGTGGGATGACAGCCCCGATGGCGGCTTCACGACGGGCCGCCCATGGCTACCGCTCGAGCCGCCCGATGGTGCAGCCAATGTCGCCGCACAGCAGCGCGACGAGCGCTCGATCCTCGCTCTGTTTCGCGCGCTGATGGCGCTGCGGCGCGAGCATGCCGGCCTGCAACGGGGCGGCTACGAGCCGCTGCGCTCGCAGAACGATGTCCTGGCCTTCAAACGGACGGAAGGCCGCAACGAAATTCTGGTCGCGCTCAATCTCGCGGCCGAACCGCGGAAATTCCACTGGCAAGGTCGCGGCCGTCTCTTGATGTCGACGCATCTGGATCGGCCGCCCGAGCCGGTGCCGGATGCGTCCATCCTGCTCCGGGGCAACGAAGGCGTGATCATCGCACTCGAGCCTCGGTGATATCAGGAGGAACCATCCGCGTCGCGAAGAGTCTGATCAACGCTTCCGGCGTCTCCCCCCGCCGCCGGAGGCGATTTGCAAGACCGCAGCCCCGGCGCCCACGCCCCCTTTAGGCGCCGGGGTAGCGGCGTGAGCCACGGCAGGACATATCGGAGGCAGCTCATGGGCAAGACCAAAGGTCTGCAGCAGCGGATCGCCGGCAAGACCAAGCAGGCCGTCGGCGAGATCATCGGCGACCAGGATCTGCACGATGACGGCAAGGCGCAGGCCGAGCGCGGGCGCGACGAACAGGACAAGCCGAGCGAACTCAATCCGCTGAAGAAGCTCAAGCAGCTGACGTGAACGCGGAGCCGCGACCAGCACTCACGAGTGGGGCGCGGCGCACCACCGGCGAGCGGCGGCGTTCGCGCTGGATTGCCGCGGCCGCACTCGGCCTGATCAGCAGCACGTTTTCGACAATCGTCAGCCAGCTCTTCGCTGCCCGAATCGGCCGCGATGCGGCGGTCGATTGGATGACGGTTGCCGCGATTCCTGCGCGCGACTGGGCGATCAGCTCCGAGCCATCCTGGAGCGCGATCCTGGCCGGGATCGCCTTTCACCAATGGGCCGATTTTTCCTGGGCATTGGTTTTCTTCGGCGTGCTCGGACGCTGGACGGCCGACTTGCGGCCGATGACGATCCTGCTGCTGGCGCTGCCCTGGGCCGCGTTCTCTTCAGGCATGGAATGGTTCGTGCTGGTGCCGCTGTTTCCATTCTGGCAGCCGCTGTTCACGCTGCAACAACCCTACTGGATCGGGCTGCTGGTGCATGGCTCCTCCGCCGTGATGTATCCCCTGTTCGCGCGCCTGCGCTGGAGGCGCGGGACTGCGCCTGACAGCGACGTGCGGTTCACCAACATGTGGATGACGGGCGCGCTGGCCTTGATTGCGGTGCTCGGGGCGGTCGCATTGTTCGGCGGTCATGGCTACGAGCTGCCGTGGATGGGCCGCGACAGGGATCAAGACCAGGCCTACATCCGTCACATGACAACGCATCATGCCCAGGGCATCGAGCTGGCGCGGACGGCTGCCGAGCGCGCGCAGGATCCGCATCTGCGCAAGCTCGCGATGCTGATGGTCGCGAGCCAGACCGGAGAGAACCGCATATTCGAGAATTGGTGGCTGAGCTGGTTCGACACGGAGATGCCCGATTGCAGCACCGAGGAGCGGGCGGCGATGCCGGGCTTCCTGACGCCGGCCGAGATGCGCCAGGTCAAGACCGCGCCGCCGGACCAGTTCGACATGCTGTTCATCGAGGCGATGAGCCGGCATCACCGCGGTGCGGTCAGGATGGCCGACCAGATGTGGCACAGCCGCGGCGACCCTCGTCTGCGCATCATGGCGCATGCCATCCGCCACGAGCAGCAGGGCGAGATCGCGCTGATGCACGGCACGCGCGGCCTCGCCGCCGTGACCACAGGCGTCCGCAACATGCTCGGCGACAACGTCAATTGAACGTGAGGATCTTGTATCGGCAAGCGGCCTGCTGCCTCGCCGATACTCCGGACGAACCTATCAAACGTTAATGCTTTCCGCCGTCATTATCGGCCACACTTGGGCCGACGGGGGCCGTCGGAGATCAAATGCAGGCAGGATTTGCTTTCTCGAGGCTGGCCGACCGCCTGACGAGCCTCGTCGAACTGACCCCGGAACATCTCGATCTGCTTGCGGACATGCCGAGCAGCATCGCGCATTTCGGCGCGCATCAGACCATCCTGCGGCACGGTGATGAGGCAACGCAATGCTGCCTGGTGCTCCAGGGATATCTGTCCTGGCAGAATGACGAAAGCGCAGATGGCCAGATCACCGCGATCTGCGTGCCCGGCGACGTCGCCAACCTGCAAAGCCTGTATCGCCCGCGCATCGAGGGCAACCTGACCGCGCTCGGTTCCGCAATCGTCGCGCTCGTGCCGCACCGCTTCTTTCGCGAGCTCGCGGTGCGATCTCCGGCAATGTCGCACGCCTTGCTGTTGATGCTGCTTGCCGATCACGCCATCCAGCGCAACTGGACGGTGAACCTCGGCAGCCGGGACGCGTTGACACGCGTGGCGCACCTGCTCTGCGAGATCACGGTGCGGCTGCAAACCGTCGGGCTTGCCCGGGATTTCAGGTTGTCCTCGCCCTTCACCCAGTCCGACCTCGCCGCAGCCTGCAGCATCTCCCCGGTCCATGCCAACCGCACCATCCAGGAGCTGCGCCGCTGCCATTTGCTGCAATGGCAGGGCAAGACCTTGACCATCACGGACTGGCCGGGCCTGGTCCGGCTCGCCGGCTTCGACCCAACCTACCTGAGCATGCGGTCCGGCGCGGACGATGCTCGGCCGCCGCATGCGAGACCGGTGGCGGCCGACGTCGCGGTCGCTTGATCCGCCTCGTGGGCGCGAGGACCTTGCGCGGCTCAATGACGTCGGACCCTACTCCCGCCAGACCTCGGCCAGCTCTTCCGCTGTCACCAGGTCGACCTGGCCGTGGAAGCGGGTGCGGTACATCGTCATGAGCGCGTCGTGGCCGACGTCGGACGAGCTGCACAGCGCGTCCTCGACAAGGACGATCCTGAAGCCGAGATCGACGGCGCTCAGGACCGTCGAGAGCACGCAGACGTCCGTCTCCGCGCCCGATATCACGACGGTGCCGACGTTCTTCTCGACCAGCAGGCTCGCAAGACCGGGATTGCTGAACGCGGAATAGGCCGGCTTGTCGATCATCGCCGCCGGCGGAACGAAACGTGCCAAGGCCGGCACGAGCTCCAGAGCCGATGACGGCAGATGCCTGCGCGTCGCCTGGCGCCAGCGGCGGAAATAACTCTGCCATTGGCCCGGGCGGTCCTCCGGATCCTGCGGGGTGATGAAGCGTGTGAAGATCGTTCTCTCCGCGTGGCGCGCAACGACCGAGACGACCGTCGGCAGCACCCGCTCCATCCAGGGCGTCGCCCAAAGGCCATCGGGGGCGAAAATGTTCTGCATGTCGATGCACAGGTGAACGGCGCCGCGGATCTCGGCAACATCGGACATAGCGTCCCTCATCGTCCTCCACCTTCAAGCGCATTCGGCGACCAGTTGCGAATGCGGGGCGAGGGCTTTGGTTCCGAATCGCGGCGTGCAGCGCGAACCCCGCCCAGAAAAGCTATAAAAATGAAGGTGGTGCGCTCGGAGGGCGGTCGCATTTTCTGCGATTTCAATGAGTTATCGAGGACTATCGATGCATCAGGGGCATTTCAAGTCTAAGAATATCTTTCAGGAAGGCGACCCAAGGCGCGTCTTGTCGGGTGGCGTTTTTCGAGAGACCGCGCTGTCCCACCGCACGATTGGTCCCACGCCGGCCACTCAAGGATCTAGGCTGCATATCAACCGACCAGTATACGGAGCAGGCTGTTCAACATCGGCCCTGCGTCCTGCTCGCGAGACAATGCAACATTTCAAATCAGCAGGTCATGATGCGCAGCTACAGGGGCGTGATGGGGTCCGTTATTGCCATGGTTGGCCGCGGGATCGTCCAGTGCGTTGGGTAGGATTTTGACGAGGATATCGAGGGTGGCCGCCTGATCGGGCTTGGCGCGTGGATCGAGCGGAATGTGGACCTCTCTAGGTTCAATCCTGACGATGGGAGTGAAAGGAGTTGCGTCGCTGTCGAAGCGGAACACCCGATCTTGATCGGCGCCGCCGGTCTCGAACGCAGCTTTAGCCGGCTGTGCGGCCACCGATGCGATTGCAGCAGGTTGCGTAGCGTGCTGCGAGTTTCCGTTCCCTGCACTATCGCCTTTTGTGGCGCTCGATTCGGCGATCTCGGCTGCTGCTGATGCCTTTGCGGAGGCCGAGTGTGAATTGTATCCTGAATTGCTATGCTGCAGGTCAGCCAGTTTTGTCGTGGCCACTGCTGCCGACGCGCTTGCGTTCGGTGCACGATGATTGTCGCCCTCACCGACACTCTTCTCGGACATGAAGACAGTTTCAGCCAACTCGGTGGTTGTCGCCTTTACAGGCTCCGGCTCCGCCGTTGCAACACTTTCGTCAGCCTTCGGGCCGTGAGCAGAGGTCGAATGCTCCCATTTGTTACTCTGCTCCACGCCGCTGGGCTCTGCCATCTTCGCTGACTCGCGCGTATAGGCTAGAGTCCAGGAATGATGCTCATTGTCATTGCCGAGGCCATTGCCCGGTGTCGCCTTTGCTTCGGCCGTCTCGGTGGCCGCCGTTGCCGACCCTCGCTCCGACGCGTGCGAGTTGCTGTCGTCCAGACCGCCTGGTTCGGCCGCTTTTGATGGCCCTGACGAATCGTCCGAAGCCAGTGGATCATGCGCGTTGTCCTTGCCGGCGCGATTGCCCGGCATGGACTTCACTTCGGCCGTCTCGGTGGCCGCCTTTGCCGACCCTCGCTCCGACGCGTGCGAGTCGCTGTCGTCCAGGCCCCCTGGTTCGGCCGCTGTTGCTGGCCCTGACCAATCGTCCGATGCCGGTGAATCATGTGCGTTGTCCTTGCCGGCGCGATTGCCCGGTACGGACTTTGCTTCGGCCATCTCCATGGCCGCCTTTGCCGACCTTCGCTCCGACGCTTGCGAGTTGCTGTCGTCCAGGCCGCCTGGTTTGGCCGTTCTCGCTGACCCTGACGAACGGTCCGAAGCCGGT
This sequence comes from Bradyrhizobium sp. NBAIM08, assembly GCF_020193935.1. Lineage (NCBI taxonomy): Bacteria > Pseudomonadati > Pseudomonadota > Alphaproteobacteria > Hyphomicrobiales > Nitrobacteraceae > Bradyrhizobium > Bradyrhizobium sp. NBAIM08. The sequence goes on from NZ_JADYVR010000001.1 coordinate 525,417, forward strand.
GGATCATGCGCGTTGTCCTTGTCGGCGCGATTGTCCGGCATGGACTTCGCTTCGGCCGTCTCCGTGGCCGCCTTTGCCGACCCTTGCTCCGACGCGTGCGAGTTGCTGTCGTCCAGGCCGCCTTGTTCGGCCGTTCTCGCTGACCCTGACGAACGGTCCGAAGCCGGTGGATCATGCGCGTTGTCCTTGCCGGCGCGATTGCCCGGCATGGACTTCGCTTCGGCCGTCTCCGTGGCTGCCTTTGCCGACCCTTGCTCCGACGCGTGCGAGTTGCTGTGGTCCAGGCCGCCTGGTTCGACCGTTTTCGCTGACCCTGACGAACGGTCCGAAGCCGGTGGATCATGCGCGTTGTCCTTGCCGGCGCGATTGCCCGGTATGGACTTCACGTCGGCCGTATCTCTGGCGCCGGCCATTGCAGAGATTTGCTCGGGAGCGTGCTGCGCCCCTTCGCGGTCGTCCCTGTGCGCTGTCGCGAGGCTCGATTCACCAAAATCGGCTGCTTCCGGTGCGTTTTTAGAGGTTGAATGCACCGGCTTGCCATGTTCCGCGCTGCCTGTTTCTGCCGTCTTCCCTGACTTTCCCGAAGGGTCCGAAGCCGGGGATTGATGCTCGTTCTCATCACCGACATCACTCCCAGGTATGAAGCCACCGTCCGTCTGCTCCGCACCTGTTTCCTTTGCAGGCCATGACTCCAGAACATGCTGTGAGTTACTGCCGCCCGCGCTACCGGCCGCTGCGATGCTGGGGCCGGTGCCTGCATCGTTCCGCTGACTCTTCAATGTAAGACTTTCAACTTCCGTTACCGCTGCAGCATGAGCAAGCACGATCGGTGATATGCGAGCCGCCCCCTCGGTCCCATCGACGCTCTCTTCCGTTGTGCGGGCCGGCGCGAATTCAGTCCTCAAGCCGGCATCAGCCAGACTGTCCCAAACTCCAGCGGTCCCGAGCGTGCTCTCTCTCGTCCCGATACTTGCATGGGCACTGTCGGTACTCAGAATAGCTTCGATTGCAATCACGGATGTCAGCGCTTCTTCGAGCTGCTCCAACGTGAGAGCGGCCGCCGCGGCTGTCGGCTGGCCGACAAAATCCGATTCTGCGATGGATACAATTCCCGGCAGATGGATTTCCAACAGGTCGCGGTCTCCGATCTCCAGAACATGATCGGTCGCATTCACATAGACGATCGTTTCATTGGTTGTTGAGTTGAAGATCCAAGCGACGGTGTGTGGCGGTATGGACTTGCTTGCTGCTGTCATATGAAGCCTGGCAAGGGCTCCGAAAGCCGCAAGATTGATCCTGCTCGGCCCAGACGCGAAGTTGAAGACAGAGTCGGAAGAGGTAGAACTGGAATCGGTCGGGTCGCGATGAACAACGTTTTCAGCGACGTTGCCGCCCATCAGCTGATCGTGGCTATATCCGCTACTACCGGCATCGTGACTGAAGTGCACGAGGCCGGCAAGTTTTTGGAGAGTCTCCCCTACGGTACCATCACTCGAGTGGCCCCGAGTGCCTTCTCCGGCGGCGCTTTCATTTTCAACGACCACAAACGCGGAAGGCAGGTGAGAAGCCTGCGCAAGGAAACCCGGGACTGAATCATCTACATGATGATCGTCGGCATTGGTGATCGCAGCCAGTTTGGTGGCCGCATTGTATCCGGTAACGTCCACGAAGCTGTCGAGCGGCGCTTTGGCCGGGTCATGCGACGGCAATGCCAAATGGGGATCGCTGAGTGTGTAGATCAACGCACCGGTGAGAGTGGCGAAAGTACCATACCCTCCGTGAATCAAAGTCGGATTGGATGTCAGCCGCGAGAATAGATGTTCCTCGGTGGAGTCACCTCCAATCTTCGCGTCGTTCATTCCTCGCAGGGAAGGTGTGGCCAAACCGGGCGTGCTTGATCCAACAGAACCGTAGTCCTTCCACGATTTCGAGCCTGCGGATTGCTCAGCGGTGCGAGGCGCTTCCATTGCCGAGGCCGCGGTCGAGATTTGGCTCGCCCCGACAAAAACGCCTCTCTGAGTGAGCGACGGCTTTTCGTCGGAATCCGCGACGATGGCGTGACGGAGGATAGCTCGCTTCCAGAGCTCATATTCGGCATACTCCACCGCGGGGCCGGTGCTGTCGTCATGCGGAAGAATGTCGTTTGCCTCCGACGCCTTGAGTTCGTCCGCAATGGCGACCGCCAGGAGAGCCAGCGAGAGCATTCCGAACCCGGACGGGCGTTGTAGCAATGCGAGAGTGGCGAGCACCGTCCTGTTGGTTATTTCAAGCTTCTGAAATATGTTGTGCAGGTGTACTTTAACAGTTCCATCTGAAACGTTTAGCTGGTGCGCGATCTCCTTGTTCGACATTCCTTCTGACACCAGTCGTACAATTTGACGTTCGCGCGGCGTCAATAGCTCCAGTAGGTTGTCGATTTTGCTGCTGTCGGTTTTCTCGACGGTTGGCGAGAGATCGGACTGCTCCAAAAAGCTACGCTTCGTCATCAGTCGCAGCGATCGCAACACAGCGTCCGGTGCAACATGCTTCGCGATTGCATCACACGCGCCAGCAGCGATGGCCAAGGTTAGATCGTGGTCCGTGTCGGAATCTGTAAAGAACACCAGGCGCGTGGGCAGCCGATCAGCTTTCGCAATGACGAGGATCTCGGATGCCGTTAGATCTGGCAGGGTGTCAGCAAGAAGTGCAACGTCGGGTGTCAAATTCCGCATCGCTTGGATGCAGCTTGTCCCGTCGCTGCACGACGCGATGACGTCGAAGTCCGGCTGTGCCCCGAGTACCGACTCAAGCCCCCGTAGAACCATCGGCTGTCGATCGACGATCACAAGCCGGATGGGCTTGAATATCCGCTCTTTCGCAGACGTGTCTAACATGGACCCTGCCTCGACCCGGCCGTCTATGTCCTTCGGCATATAGCCGAGACCGAGTGAGGTCATTAAAATACAACGAATAGAATAAAGAAAGAGATTTAATCCGGTTTAACCATATCTAAAATCGCGAATTTGACGTGCAAATGTGCCCATTTGCCGTAAGTCCTATCCTTTTGCCGAACAGTACGGCGACGCCAGGCCGTTGGGTGGGCTTCGAGTGGGGCACACGAACGGCTCACGGCCGTCATTCCAACGCTTTTGGTCCCCCGGCGGCCAGAACACCATCTTGGAAATTGGCCCTCCCTGAGACGAGACTTTCAGAGCGCGCTCGCGATGCGCGCCTGCGCGCTTCACAACTCAAGGCCGATCAGCTGTTCGGAGAATGATCGTTGGCTGGGATGCTGTTCAGCCGCAGCGCAGGCTGCCGTCGGCGAGTCGACGACATCAATTGCAGGTCCGCGACAGGTCCGTATAAGCGCAAGCTGGAGTCGCGGGCGCAGGCCGTCCCTTGAATGGCGGACCAGCGCGTGCTGGCCTTCATCGCAGGAACCATATCTGTGGTTGCCAGTTGACTGCTGTTGAGCTGCACGCCGGACAGCAGCTTGACGAGCCGGCATGAGTTCTCGCGCCGAACATCCGTCGGGGGGTTGATCCCATGATGGACCACGCGACCAGGGTTGGTAATCGGTTGTTAGCAGCGTTGCCGCCGGCGGATTTTGCTTTGCTTGCACCTCATCTGCGGAAGATCGGGATCGAGCGCGATACGGTGCTCGTCCGATCAGGCGATCGGATCGAACATCTTCTCTTCCCCCTGAGCGGCGCGATAGCCACTATCATGGAGTTGCCGAACGGGCAGACGGTCGCCACGACGATAGTGGGGCATGAAGGGGCTGTGGGTCTGACGTCAGCGCTTGGCGCATCCCACTCGCCCGTGACGGCCGTTGCTCGCATCGCCGGGACCGCGCTGCAGATCTCGCCCGCGCAATTCCTGACAGCGCAACATTGCAGCCCCGCCGTCGCAGCGATGGTGCAAGTGTTCACGAGATCGTTGCTGACGCAACTCCAGCACGTGGCTGCCTGCAACGCGTTACATTCCGTCGAAGCCCGCTTGGCGCGCTGGCTGCTTCACATTCACGATCGGGCAAATGGCAGCGATCTCCTCCCGCTGACCCAAGAAACGTTGTCGGAATTGCTGGGCGTCCGCCGCACCACCGTCACACATGTCGTGAGCACAATGCGGACATCAAGAGCACTAAGATCCAATCGACGTGGCCAGCTTGAAATCGATCGGCCGCGGCTCGAAGCCATGGCATGCGAATGCTACAAGGTCATGAGCCGCAGAATCGATCGGATCGTCTCGCAGAGCACGGTCGGGCTCGTTCATAGGCCTCCAGCGCGGAGCGCCTCCCGCTCGCCTGGCGGCCGAATAGCCGGGACAGGCTCTTAGAACCAGTTCGTTTTCGCGAACCACCCCGCATTTGCCCGCGCCATTCGGCAAACCGCGCGAGGCTCGGTCGCTGCAAACGTCCGATCCTGCGCGGCATTTTTTTCGACTTTGCGGCCGGCTCCCGGCCGAAGCGAACAATGGACGAAAATTCCTGTCATCCACTCGCCTTGGGACGCTCGTCACAACAGCCCGACTTCTTGCGAATGAGCGGTATGGCCATGAGCTTTGCCTGTGCGAAGCCGGAAGGCCCACCCGCGGTCCGAGCCGGGTTGTTGGCGCTGCCCGCCTTGCGCAGCTTGCGCTGAAGATTCTCCTCTCGACCTACCCGCTCTCTGAGCTTTTCAAGTTCCGCAAGCTCTGCCACCAGCGCCTCGAGACGTTCTCGAAGCAGCGCCGCAGGACTCTCCGCTCGAACGCGGATATTCATGACACGCTCCTGATCGAGGTCTTGAGAAGAAGTCGCATAAGGTCAGGAAAAATATGTAATTCACCACAATCGCATGAACATTTGGCAGTGTTTACACCGCAAATCGCGCTGCGGCGGTGCAACAAGGGACGACTCGGCCGGAGTTTAAGAAAGGTCCAGCCCTGCCAAACCGTACGGCGCCGCAGGCTCACGCATGGGCTGAGAAGACTGCTATCGGCTGGATTCGGCTGCACTCGAAATCCTGGTGTTAGCTCCCGGACACTCGGCCTTGCGCTTTTCCTCGTCTTCTTCTGCGCAATCGAGCCCACCACTTGCGTTTGGAATTCCAGAGCTGCCGCCGGTTGCGAAAGGCCCTTTCGCACTGCCTCCGCCACCGCCAGACCCGCCGCTACCGCCGGATCCGCCACCGGCTGCCCCTCCTCCGGCGCGAGATGATTTAGCAGAGCCCCCGCCAGGGGCTCCCCCGCCCCCTGTTGACCCGCCGCTGGAGCTCCCCGGTCCCGATACGGACGACCGGTCGTTATCGAAGAACGACGATTGCCTCCCATCCTTCTGCGTCACTCCACGCAGGCCCCCCGAGCTTGCAATGGCTCCTGAGGTCAGGGAAGTGGATAGAAGCAGAGTCATCACTGGGGGTGTGACGGCCGCAAATCTTCCGCAGGTTTTCAAGAACGCCCGCCGGTCGTCATCTTCGTTGCCGTCCCGGGTCACAACACGCTCTCCTCAGTTTAAAATATTAATTACGGTATTATACATTAAATGTATTTTCAACCGATAATTTTCTTTATGTGAGTGGTGTTTCTTGACGTGCGCCGTCAATCGATCGTGGGCAATTTCCGTACTCGTTCCTGTACTTCCTGGCCTTCGGGCGCAGCTTCGGAGTTGCGCTCGCCATTTAATACGATTAATTTGCGTTTTAACGGACGTCGAGCGCAGGGCTCGATTGCAACGGATGATGACGATGCCACTGCAATTCCACCGGTCTGTCCGCGACATGGAGATCTGGAGCGCAACCAGCGAGGGCTTCTCGTTCGTGATCAGCTTCGGAAGCCCGAGAGGCCCCGGCTTTCATGGCCGCGCCGGCTATTTGGCGAGTTGGCGTCCGCTCCACAAAAACCAGGCCGCAATCAAGATTGGCGGTTCGCCCTTTCGAACGTTAGCCGAGGCCGAAGGGGCCTGCAGCGACATGGCTGGGCTTCTGGCGCCACGATAACCCCCGCGCACGTTCGGAAGAGCCAGACACTCCCATTATTTCACGCTCGCCGGATCCTGATGCAACAGATCAGGGGGATCCATCTTACGTGACCCGGCATGCAGCTCGTTTCGCGAAATCGCCAATGCCGCGAGAATCGTGCGATTGCTGATGTCCAGCTTTTGGAAGATATGATGAAGGTGGACCTTGATCGTACCGTCGGCAAGGTTCAACCGACGTCCAATCTCCTTGTTCGATAGACCCTCCGACACAAGCCGCATGATTTGCCGCTCCCGGTCCGTCAGTTGTGCCAGGGGCTTCTCATCGGGGCGGGCCTCATCATTGGCTAGCCATGCGCTCGGCGAGGCCGCTGCTTGGCCCTGGGCGGCTTTCCGCAGGGTTGAGACCAGCATCTCGGCATCCGAATCCTTCGAGAGGACGATGCAGGCGCCCTCCAAGGCCAGCCTTTGCAACTCACAATCCGCCGCGACACCGGCGAAAAAGACTACGGCGGGACTTGGGCCTGAAGCGTTTGCGGGAGCGAGGATCTGCTGCCGGCTGACATCAGGCAGTGCAGCATCGACGAGCGCGACGTCCGGCACAAGAAATCGGATTGCCTCATTGCAGCTTGCGCCATCGCTGCAGGACGCAACGATCGTAAAATCACGCTGCGCTGCAAGAACGCTCCTGATCCCTTGCAAAACGATCGGATGTCGATCCGCGATGACAATTCTGGTGCGGTGCATGCTTCCCCTGCCTATCGCTAACAACCCCCCGTGCAGCCGTTTAATCCAACAATTTCTTCGAAACGCGAGGATGACGGGTCCGCTCGGCGACAATGTCACACAGTCTCAAATCCTAGACAGCCGAACGTTCGACGACTGCGCCACGGTAACTTGACCGGCAAGTATGCGCAGCACCGTAAGAATGCGGTGCTCAACATTCGAGGCCGCAAGCTTGTAGACGAAAGCCAAATTTCGACAACGCATGATAGATTCGATCAGAAAATTCTCCCATAGAATGTCTAGGCGCACGGATCGGCTGCTGTGTCATGATGGTCAACATCCAATTAACTTCGTTGGCACCGTTATTACCAACGATATATTGGGTCATTCACGATTCAAATCTAACATTCGACGAAGTTTCGACGAACACGAGATCGTTCAAAAAGCCACGTTATTGAAGGGAGGAAAAGTAATACTATTCATCAAGGCGAAGCTGGTTAGTAAAGCACGAAAACGGCTGCGTCGCGCAGCCAGTGTAGCAACGACGAAATCCGGTCACCCATATTGGAGCTGCATATTCGTCAATTCAGCAACTTCAATGAGCGGTCATGGAGGGCATCGTTGGCAATGAGTAGGTGGTCACATGTATTCTTCAGCAGTTTTGCGTCAAACTCATCAGGCTCTCATCATTCAATTCACTGAATTGCAGAACTTGCGTAGCCGCGTGTCGAAGGCCGAGCAGCGATTGCTTGCGCCGAGGCGACGAGCCCGGGGGCGGAGGGCGAAGCGACCGCTGGTTCGGAGGCACGGGCCCAGCCGGTAACTCCGACCACCACGCACACTGGCGCAGCGGCACGGGTGATCGTGCTTGCCGGACCCCGGTTTGACCTGATAAGCCCCCCTCCTGTTTCGGTTCGGAGGTAGTGGGGACGGCTTCCATGGAGAACGATGACTGGGCATCTATGACCACAGCTGAGCTGTGGCGACTCTACGATGAGGTCACTGCTGTTCTTAGTCGCAGGATGACCGCGGAAAAAGCCAAGCTCGAAGAGCGGCTTCGCAAGATCGAAGGTAAGACCGGGGGGCAGACCGAGGGACGTGCACGCCGCCCCTACCCTCCCGTGCTGCCGAAGTATCAGAACCCTAAGAACCCGTCCGAAACCTGGTCCGGCCGTGGTAAGCAGCCTCGATGGCTGAAGGCGCAGCTTCGCGCCGGCAAGAAGCTAAACGATCTCCTGATCGACCGCCCGTCCGCACAACGGCGCCGCCGGGCCGGCTGAACCTCCGACCGGTCCCCGGGACGGTGGTGTCAGGGCTGGGCCGCCAGGCGCCACTTTAGCGAGTGCTATCTTCTTTCCCGTTAGGACTGCCGTCCCCACCACCGTTGCCCTTGCCATTATTGCCCTGCACAACGTTTCCGCCAGAACTAGCGATGGCGGATGAGGTCAGAGAGGTCGAAAGCAGCAGTGTCATCACGGGAGGAGTGACGGCGGCAAATTTTCCGCAGCTTCTCAAGAACTCACGGCGGTCTTCACTATTGGAGTCAGTCGGGTTCATCGGCGCTCTCCCTGCGATGGTCATAGAAAATAAGCGGTTTTGGATGCGTCGCAAGTTAAATATGTTAATCTCGCCTTTTAAATTGTCTACGCAAATAACACCTTGAGTATATCGCATGCCGACGCTCCCGTCGCGGCGCATCGGTGAACTCCTGCGCAAAGCGAGGTCCAGAGGCAGATTATACCAAACGACTTATATGCACAAAGCGCGTTACTGTTATATTTTAATGTATTAAATGAGGCGGCACATCGCTCTTCAGCGCCGCTTCGGCGCAAAACGGGGCTAGAGCAGTCGCCGCACATGCGCCCAAGCGGCCGCTTTCCCACCTGACGAAACCGAGAGGCGATTTCATGATCGGGACCGAGTCCGGTGTGGCGTTCGGGCAATTGCGGTCTCGCTTCGACACCACCTTACGACCAGGCTTCTCATTGCCACGTCTGGGCGCCCTGATGAGCCGCGCCCTCACCGAAACTCTCTTAGACCTTTCGGAACTAACGGTTCTCACCGAGGCTGCGACCGGGGCGTATGCCGTGACGGCCGTTCTCGCAGCGATGGCCGGAGCCAGGCACGTCTATGCCTTTACGAAAACTACGCGGCACGGCACCTCGGCTGAAGCCATGGACCAGACCCTCAAGCTCGCAGATTCGGTCGGCGTGGCCAATCGCATAGACATCCTGGAGCAGATCACCCCCGATATCATCCATCAGACGGATATCGTAACCAACAGCGGCCATCTTCGGCCTCTGACCGCTGCGCTTATTGATGAGCTACCAAAGGAAGCCGTCATCGCCTTGATGTTCGAGGCCTGGGAATTTCGCTCCGAGGACCTCGACATGGACGCATGCTTGCGGCGCGGAATTCCAATCGTCGGTGTGAACGAACGTCACCCGTCAGTCGATGTCTTCTCGTTTCTCGGTCCACTGTGCGTCAAGCAACTGCACGATAGCGGCTTATCCGCTTACAGGAATCGCATTGCCCTGCTGTGCGACAACGACTTCGTTGGCTCGCTTCGCTCCGGTCTCGTGAGCTCCGGAGCGAGCGTGGACGTCTTCGAGGACGTCCAGACCTTGTATCATGACCAATGGGACGCAATCATCGTTGCGCTGCGACCGGCGGCCAAGCCTCGCATCGGCGCACCGGAAGCAGCTCACCTCGTTGCGTGCGCGCCCCCTGGCGCCATTGTCGTGCAGTTTTGGGGCGACATCGATCGAACCGTATTGTCAGAAAATGGGTTGGGCGTTTGGCCAACAAGGCCTCCTGAATTAGGGCACATGGGCATTCTGCTGTCCGAGCTTGGCCCCGAGCCGGTCGTGAGACTGCAGGCCGGCGGCCTGCGCGCTGCTGAATGGGTTCGGCGCAGCGGAGCTGTGTCGTCTGACGGGCTCGCGCAAATCGTTACCTGGCATCCGGATCAATCGCCAACTCGCGCTAGGCCCTCGCCTCGATGAGCTCAACGAGCGTGAGCGTCGCGGAGGCAAGAAACACTATGCGGCGCATGTCGAACGCGACCGCCGGCGCGGGTGACGATACAGGAAGATATTGCTCCGACCTAAAGCAAGCGATCGCGTCGTCGAAGCGAGCTGCTTCGTAAGCAAGATGATAGAACTTGCTGCCGCGCTTCAAGATACCTGCCACCGGCGATTGTGCGCCGATCGGCTCAATGAGCTCCAGGCGCGGACCGCCGCCTGATACAAACTGAATCCGAACCTGCTGGATGGGGTCCTCGAACATGGGGCCTTCAGGACTGTAGCCAACGACCGCGAGCTCGGACAGCTCCGCCGCGATCTTTCGACACGCCATTCCCACGTGATGAAATTGCAAATCGATGCGCTGCTCCTCCCTTCCCTGGCAGCCTAAGGAGACGAGGCGGCGTCGAACGGAATCTGGCTGGTTGCTCAAACAGTTTAATCCTCTCGTGCATCGAGGAGCAGCGCCGACCAGGCCTGTTTCAGTCGTGGATAGTCTGCGCGCGACATGCGAAACGTAATCACGTCGTCGCCGTTCCACCAAGCTTTCGGCGCAACCTTTTCAATTTGGAAGCCGAGGCGAATATGAAAGTTCTTCGCGGCTTTGTTCCGGCTTTGAACGTTGGCCACGACGGCCGAAAGCCCCAGCTGCTCGAATGCGAATTCGAGTAAAAGGTCGAACATCTCTGCCAGGAAAAGGCGCGCGGCAGGATCGACGATCAACCGCGCAACTTCGCCCTGTCCCGCCGCGAAATCCAAGTTCGCCAGCGCGATGCTGCCAGCCGGCTTCTTCGAGCGCTTGAATTCGGCAATGAAATAGTAATCGTCGACCCTCGCTTGATATTTCCGGAAGAACTCTTCCTGTTGAGCCAAGGTCAGCTTCTCGCGGGTCAGGAACTTACCCAGAACGGGATCATTCCGCCAAGCGATGACTTGCGCGGAGTCATCCAGCCGGAGCTCTCGGAGAAGCAGGTTATTTCCTCCGGGAAGCAGTTTGAGATTCTCGGCTTTCGTGGAAAGCGTGCTTGGGCTCACCGGCTCCGGCCTGATATGCACCATCATCTATTTATTGCGCCTTAATTAGTGATTTAAATACATTTAATTGACCCGAGCCATATCATCATTTAATGTATGAGACAATCACATCATATCGCTGTCCTGACGGAGGCTCGCCATTCTCGCTGGAGTACCCCTGCCGGACCGGCCCATCAATGATGCCGAACTCAAGTCCCTGGCGTTGTCAGGCGATGCCACGTTCTGGGGGCATCTTGTCGCACGCTCGCGGCAAGCGACGAGCTTCTCCGAGCTATTCTTTCTGTCGACGCTTCGAAAAAAGGCGAAGCTTTATGCACCCGGAAGCGTCCAGCCAAGACTCCGCCTCGCCCTCATAGGCGGCTACAACCTTTATCCGTTGCACGAACTGGTTGAACATCTCCTGGCCATTCGTGGGATCGAGTGCGAACGTTTCCTCGGCGAGTACGATAATTTCGTCTCGGAGATCCTTGACGGCTCGAGCTCACTGTACGCCTTCAAGCCGGATCTCGCCTTCATACTGCCGAACGCGAGCCACTGCCGCTTTTCAGGCTCGCTCCTCGATGACGTCGAACATCAGCGCGAAGCCGCAGTCCGCGCCGCTGAGCACCTCCTCAACCTCGCGCAGACTTTCACCGTGCGCTCCGGCGCGGCGGCGATCCTCGCCAATCTTGCGCTGCCCGGCGGCCTCGATCTCGGCTCGTTTCGTTCACGTACGCTTGGCAGCGACTGGAGTTTCCGAAAGGCGGTCAATCTCGAGCTCGGACTTCGGGCCCCAGCTGAGGTGCAAATCTGCGACGTTGAGTTCCTCTCGGCGCGGCGAGGGATCTCAGCCGCGGCGGATGCGCGAGCGTGGTATGAATCGAAGCAGCTCGGCTCACCTGACTTTCTCGTCGACATCGCGCAAGAGCTAAGCCATCTGATCGCCTCCCGGAAGCAGAGCCCCAAGAAGGTCCTGGCGATCGACCTCGATCAAACGCTATGGGGCGGCGTGATCGCGGAGGACGGTATCGAGGGAATCGAACTTGGCGACTCGTCCCCCCGTGGTGAAGCGTTCAAGGCTTTCCAGAGGTACCTGCTTGGACTTTCCCAACGCGGCGTCCTGCTTGCGGTATGCAGCAAGAACGACCATGCACGCGCAATCGAGGTATTCGAGAAACATCCTGAGATGGTTGTCCGGCTGGAGCATTTCGCGGCCTTCAAAGCCAATTGGGACCCGAAGTCGGACAACCTGCAGAGGATCGCGGAGGAACTCCGCCTTGGCCTGGACAGCTTCGTGTTTGCCGACGACAATCCGGCGGAAATCGAGATCGTGCGCCAGTTTCAGCCGTTGGTTACAGGTGTACTCCTCGGGCCGGACCCCGCCGAATTCATCGTTCGCATCCAGGCCGGACGTCATTTCGAGCCACGGACCATCACCGAGGAGGATCTCGAACGGACGGCGCAGTACAGGCAAGAACGGCGACGTACGGAGCTCGCAGCGAGCGTCACCGACATGCCTGCCTACCTCGCCTCACTTGAGATGCGAGGCACGATCAAAGAATTCGACTCGCTCGACGTTCCTCGCATCGCCCAGCTGATCGCGCGCAGCAACCAGTTCAACCTGACGACGGCCCGTCGGTCCGAGACTGAGATTAAGGCGCTCCTGGGAAGGCCGGACTACCGGTGCTTCACGATGCGGCTCGAGGATAGATTCGGTGATTCCGGGCTCATCTCCGTAGTCATTGCAAAGATCGATGGCGGCGTCTTCGTTATCGATACCTGGCTCATGAGTTGCCGCGTGCTGAAGCGCCAGGTCGAGGACGAGATCATGAATGAGATTTTCCGGCTCGCAGCGGCTGCCGGCTGCACGAAAGTGCGCGGCATCTATCTCCCAACGGCCAAAAACGGGATCGTCGCCGGAATCTACGAGGAGTTTGGTTTCGTGCGTACGGAAGACTGCGTCACCCGAAAGGAATTCGAGCTCAGGCTTGAGACGTATCAGATGCGCTTGACAAAGATCCTAGTAGTCCGGAGGGCTTATGAAGCAAGCTGAGATACTGGAGAAGATGCAGGAAGTATTCGACGGCGTCTTCCTCGAGAAGGTCGCGGCCAAGCCCGACCTGTCTGCAGCCGACGTCGAGGAATGGGACTCGCTCATGCAGATCTCGCTGGTTATCGCCATCGAGCAGAAGTTTCGCGTTCGATTCCGTATTGGCGAAGTCGAGGCAGCCCGGAACCTTGGTGAGTTTGCTGATCTGATCGCGAAACGGATGGAGCCTTAATCATCGCGAGCATGTTGGAGGCGGGGCAGACGTGCGCTGCTCGCCCCATTCAAGTCTTGCAATCTCATTTCTCGAAAGATCCATGCACAATTCGCAGGACTTTCGCTATCTTCCAGTTCAAGCGAAATTGACGGACAGTATCCTCTCTAACGGGAAGAAAACATTTTTATTTAATTATTTTTTGTGGTATTTAATTTATTAAAAAGACCGTTATGCCGACCCTCCAGTCTCTCGGTCGGCCGACAAGTTTGTCACGTAGCCGATTATGCTGACTAGTCCAGGAGTGCCATCACCGTGCCGGCCACCCTGTTCACCACCCAGACCCCAACCAATACCAATGCCACCGACGGGACTGGGGCGGACTATGAGCTGGGGATGCGCTTCACTGCTGACGCCTCCGGCGTGATCCAGGCGATCCGGTACTACAAGGCCTCGAACGAGACCGGAACCCATGTCGGCCACATCTGGTCGGCAACGGGCCAGGAGTTGGCGACCGTCACGTTCACCAATGAAGGTGCCTCGGGCTGGCAGCAGGCCACCCTCGCCACACCGCTCACCATCGCCGCCGGCACCACCTACGTGGTTTCCGTCAACATCAACAGCTACTACGTCTCCACCACCCAGGGTTTCGCCTCCGGCATAAGCCATGGTGGCCTGAACGCTTCGGTGGGCGCCGGCGTCTTCGACTACACCGCAGGCGTCTTCCCGACCAACGTCTATCAGAATGCGAATTATTTCCGCGACGTCGTGTTTGCTGCGAGCTCCTCGACGCCCGACAATCACCCTGGCGCGGTGAGCATCAGCGGGACGCCGACACAGAATCAGACCTTGACCGCGACAGTGAGTGATGCCGATGGCGTGCCGGCCACCGTCACCTATCAATGGCAGCAGAGCACGAACGGCACCACATGGAGCAACATCTCCGGCGCGACGGCACGCACGCTCACCCTCGGGCAGGCACAGGTCGGCAGCTTCATACGTGCCACAGCCTTCTACACGGATCAGCTGGGCAGCAGCGAGACCCCGGTGAGCGCCGCGACCGCAACGAAAGTGGCAAATGTCAACGACGTCGGCGTCGTCACGATCAACGGCACGGCGACCCAGAACCAGACGCTGACGGCCAGCGTCACGGATCCTGACGGCGTTCCTGCGAACATCACCTATCGTTGGCAGAGCAGCCCGGACGGCACCACGTGGACCAATCTGTCCGCCACGACCGCGAGCCTCACCCTCGACAGCAGCCTAGTCGGCCAGCGGATCCGGGTGAATGCCACCTATACGGACCTGCTCGGCACCGGCGAGAACGCGACCAGCACGGCCACTTCGATTGTTGCAGCCGCCAGTGCCACCACCACCCTGTTCACGACCCAAACGCCGTTCAACACCAACGCCACTGACGGGACCGGGGCTGATTACGAGCTGGGAATGCGCTTCACCGCTGACGCCTCCGGCGTGATCCAGGCGATCCGCTACTACAAGGCCTCGAACGAGACCGGAACGCATATCGGCCACATCTGGTCGGCAACGGGCCAGGAGCTTGCGACCGTCACGTTCACCAACGAGAGCGCATCGGGCTGGCAGCAGCAGGCGCTGGCCACGCCGCTCACCATCGCTGCCGGCACGACCTACGTGGTCTCGGTCAACATCAACAGCTACTACGTCTCCACCACCCAGGGCTTCGCCTCCGGCATCAGCAATGGCGGCCTGAACGCTCCGGTCGGTGCCGGTGTCTTCGACTACAACAAGGGCGTCTTCCCGACCGCCGTCTATCAGAATGCAAATTACTTCCGCGACGTCGTCTACGCTGCGAGCTCGTCGACGCCCGACAATCGCGCCGGAACAGCGAGCATAAGCGGGTCCCCGACGCAGAACCAGACCTTGACGGCAACAGTGAGCGATGCCGATGGCGTGCCGGCCACCGTTGCCTATCAATGGCAGCAGAGCACGAACGGCTCCGCATGGAGCAACATCGCGGGCGCGACGGCGAGCACGCTGACCCTCGCGCAGGCCCAGGTCGGCAACTTCATACGCGTCACCGCATTCTACACGGATCAGCTGGGCAGCAGCGAGACCCCGGTCAGCGCCGCGACTGCCACGAAAGTGGCCAATGTCAACGACGTCGGCGTCGTCACGATCAACGGCACGGCGACCCAGAACCAGACGCTGACGGCCAGCGTCACGGATCCTGACGGCGTTCCTGCGAACATCACCTATCGTTGGCAGAGCAGCCCGGACGGCACCACCTGGACCAACCTGTCCGCCACGACCGCCAGCCTCACCCTCGACAGCAGCCTGGTCGGCAAGCGGATCCGGGTGAACGCCACCTACACCGACCTGCTCGGTGCCAGCGAGAACGCGACCAGCACGGCCACGCCGACGGTCGGCGCTGCGAGTGGCACCACCCTGTTCACCACCCAGACCCCGACCAATACCAATGCCACCGACGGGGCTGGGGCGGACTATGAGCTGGGGATGCGCTTCACCGCTGACGTCTCCGGCGTGATCCAGGCGATCCGGTACTACAAGGCCTCGAACGAGACCGGAACCCATGTCGGCCACATCTGGTCGGCAACGGGCCAGGAGCTGGCGACCGTCACGTTCACCAACGAAGGTGCCTCGGGCTGGCAGCAGGCCACCCTCGCCACACCGCTCACCATCGCAGCCGGCACCACCTACGTGGTTTCCGTCAACATCAACAGCTACTACGTCTCCACCACCCAGGGCTTCGCCTTCGGCACCAGCAATGGCGGCCTGAACGCTCCGGTCGGCGCCGGCGTCTTCGACTACGACGCAGGCGTCTTTCCCACTGCCGTCTATCAGAATGCAAACTATTTTCGCGACGTCGTGTTCGCCCCGTCTAACGTCATCGCACTCGCCAACACTTCTACGATCTATGTCAGTGAAACGGCCGGCACCGTCACCGTCACCGTCACACGCTCCGGCGACCTCGCCTCTCAAAATACCATTGAATACACGACGAATGAAATCGGCACCGGCGGTACTGCGACGGCGGGATCCGATTTCATCCAGCCCAGCTTCAATGGTCGGACGAACACCGGTCAGGTCGTCTTCGGACCGGGAGAGAGCACTAAGAGCTTCACCATCCAGATCGCCAACGATCAACTCACCGAAAGCAACGAGACGTTCGCCATCGGGCTTCAAAATCCGGGCTCCGGATTCCTCGGAGCTCCACGCACCGTGCTCGTCACCATTGTCGACGACGACTCGCCCGCCACAATCGCAATGGCGGACGTCGTGCTGAGCGTTGCAGAGAGTAGCCCCACCGCGACGATCACGCTGCTCCGCAGCGGGCCCGTCAATCAAGCGGCCACAGTGGGCTTCACGACGAGCAGCGGCAGCGCACTCGCGGGATCCGACTACACGACCACATCAGGTACGGTGACCTTTGCCGCCGGACAGGCGAGCCAGACCGTCTCTGTGCCGATCGTCAATGATACGACTCCGGAGAACGACGAGACCTTCACCGTCACCTTGAGCAACCCGACGGGCGCCACTCTCGGTTCCCAGGTGACGACGACGGTGAATATCCTGGATAACGACAACCCTGCTCTCGGCAACCTGGTGGGCGAGACGGCGGTGACGGGACTGAATCAGCCTGCGGCAATGGACTGGACGCCGGACGGCCGCTACATGCTGATCGCGCAGAAGAACGGCGTGGTGCGCGTGGTGGACAACGGCACATTGCGATCGACCCCGCTCATCGACCTTTCGACCGAGGTGAACGATTTCGGCGATCGCGGGCTGCTGGGGATCGCGGTGAACCCGAATTTCGCAACCAACCACTATGTCTACCTGCTCTACACTTACGATCCGCCCGAGACGGCGACACAAAGCGGACTCGCAGCGGCCGATGGGGGTGGCAACCGACCTAGCCGTCTGGTGAGGGTCACTGTCGACCCCGTCACGATGATTGCCGATCCGTCCAGCGAAGTGGTGCTGGTCGGCAAGAACAGCATCTGGGCCTATACTAGCCGTCCCGACGCGAACAGCGGCGGTGATCCCAGCATCGTTCCTTCCGGGATCGTCAACGGCACTACAATCACCGCTCCTGCGAGCCAGATCGAGACAGGAGCGCAGGACAACGATCCCGACAGGGCCGGCATCCAGAACCAGAACATCCGTGACTATCTTGCGACCGACAGCGATTCGCATTCCATAGGTGCCGTCCATTTCGGACCCGACGGTTATCTCTATCTCACTGTCGGGGATGGCACCTCGTACAACTTCGTCGACCCTCGAGCCGTGCGGGTCCAAGACATCCACAATCTCTCCGGCAAGCTCTTGCGGATCGACCCTGTTACAGGTGAGGGAGCGCCGGACAATCCGTATTATCAGGCCAGCGATCCGAACAGCAATCAGTCAAAAGTGTTCTACTACGGCATCCGCAACGCGTACCGCTTCAGCTTCGATCCCGTTACGAATCTGCCGGTGATTGGAGATGTGGGCTGGAACAATTGGGATGAAATCAACACGGGTCAAGCCGGTTCGAATTTCGGATGGCCCTATCTCGAAGGCCCGGACAGAACCGCCAGCTACCAGAACCTCGCCCAGGCGATCACCTTCTACAATAACGGAAACCGCAACTTTACAACCGACCCGGCTGCCGTATTCCCGATCTTACCTCTGAGCCACGGCGCTCCGGACAATTTCCACGTGATCACCGCGGGAGATTTCTACAATCAGAACACGATGTTCTTCGACGACGTCTACAACGGAACGATCTTCGCAGCGACGTTGGATGCGAGCCGGCAGATAGCAAGCGTCCAGTTGGTGGACAACGTACCAGGCATTGTGGACCTGCAGAAGGGGCCCGACGGCTGGCTCTACGGTGCCGACATATACGAAGGCACGATCCGACGTTGGGTGGACCCCTCGGCCGCCCCCAACGCGCTGGGCCTCGCGGCGTCATGACGGCGGGCGCGGCTTGGCTCAGGCGTCCCGCCGGCGCAGCCCAGGCATGACTCCGGCCGCTCAGTCAGGCGCCCGGGCGGCCAATCGTCGCCCACAGCCGGTTGTCGCTCGGCATCTGCATGCGGACCCAGCCGTATGGCACTTGCGACCAGGACTTGATCTCGGGCGTCAGATTATCGAGGACCAGATCGCCGCTTCTGGCGCGCACCACCAGCACAAGGTGATGATCTCCAGAACTGGTGACCACCTCGCTCAATAACAGGACCCGCGCGGGCCAACCGCGTTGCAGCAGTTCGTGACGCTTGCTCACGGCGTAGTCGTTGCAATCACCGCGATCCGGGTTAACGATCCACGCCTCGCCTGCAAGGCCGAGTTCATTGGGCTGCGGAGCAATGGCACGGTTCACGGCGCGATTGACTGCCTTCAGCTCAGCCCATCGCCCCTTTGTCAACCGGACCGGCCCGCCACGGAAGAAGCGCCGCGGGCGACATTCGGTCTCATAGCGCAGGCAAAACACCGTGTAAGTGAGGGGCGGAAGGGTCGGGCGTCCCAGTTCGATGTGCACAAGGTCAGCTTGGGGTGCTCGCGGCACGGTCGACAATGACGCACGCGCCCATTGAACGCCTCCAATCATGGCAGCTACGGCTGCCGCGATAACTGGGCCCGAGGTTCGCTGCATCTGCCGATCCCGCTCCGAACGCCAAACCGTCGGGTCCGCCGCCAGCGTGGCCACGCGAGACCACGATCTTAATTCCATATTTCAATATTAACTACATTTAATTCAATTGGCAATATATCGATATTAAATAGCGCGGCGATCACTATCACAAAGCACTGCAGCGAACATGCAGAGCAGAATGAGCATGGGAGGGCGCGAGAAGCTTCGCCCGGTTCAGGCTACTCTCGATGCAAAGCGCGAAAGGCGCAGCACGAACGAACGTGCTCCGTGCCCAGCCCAGACGACGATTTACCGCTCCCACGTGGATTTTATTGTTGATTTAATTTTGGACCGGAGCCAAACCGTCTACCAGAGCTTCCTCGGGCAGGACCGATTTCATATGCCAGTTGAGCTACTCGTCATTCTGGGAGCTGAAGCTTCAATACTTGGCTACGTGGCCGCGATGACCTTGCACGCCAAGCGAATGGACGTGCTCAACGGACGATCGTTCGAGCAACCCATAGTCTCACCCGAGCGCAACAAGCACCTTCCATGGTCGCTCCCTCGAAAGGCGCGCGATCATCTATTGCGGTTGAGCAGGAGGTGGCGCGATCTCATCGCGTACGTCCCACCGGATCTCTTGCGGCACGTCGATATCACCAGAATGCGGCGGCGGATCCTTCGAGCCAGACTGCGGACTCCGTTCCGATTCGAGACGAGCTTCCGCCGTCCCCGCAAGCCCGCGGCCGATGGTTCCGGCCCGCCCGTGCTTTCAGAGGCTAGTCGCAAAACCGGCGCCCAAGGGCGCCGGCTCTGACTCCATGCAGTCGAGCACCGCAATCTAGCGCCTGGTCAGCGCTCCTTGAACGCACGCTCCGCCTGATCGTGCAGCGGCTTGAGCAGGTAGGAAAGCGCCGTCCGACCGGCTGTCTTGATGAAGACCTCGACCGGCATGCCGGGCAGCAGCTTGGCCGACCCGAGTTTCGCGAGCTCTTCCGGCTTCAGCAGGACGCGCCCCGTGTAGTAGCTCGTGCCGGCACGCTGATCCTGCGTAATATCTGCCGCGACCATGCTGACCTCCCCGTCGATTTCGGGCGTGGTCTTCTGATTGAACGCTGCGAACCGTATCGTCGCGGTCTGCCCCAGATACACCTGATCGATATCGCGCGGTGCGATCTTGACGTCGATCGCAAGCTGATCCGCATCGGGCACGATCAGCATGATCTGTTCGCCGGGAGAGATCACACCGCCAACGGTGTGGACGCTCAGCTCGTGGACGCGGCCGGATTGCGGCGCTCTGATATCGACTCGGTTCAACTGATCGACCGCCGCAGTCTTGCGCTCGCCCAGCTCGGAGAGTTTGGATCGCGTTTCGATCAGGTCCTTGCCGACCTCCGTCCGCAGATCCTGGTCGATCTGAATGATCTGCAGTCCGATTTCGGAGATCTTGCCTTTCGACTGAGCAATCATTCCTGCGAGCTGGCTGCGTTCACCTTCGATGCGGGCGGAGTCACGCTCGAGCGAATTGAGCCGCGTGATCGGCACCAGATTCTTCTGCCAGAGGCCACGCACGCCCTCCAGCTCCTGGCGGATGAATTCGACTTCCTTCTGCTTGGCCTCGGTCTGCCCCATATAGCCCTTGATCTCGTTCTCCAGCTGCGCGCTCTTCTCCTGCAACTGCGCTTTTTGGCCGCTCCTCGCCTGACGACGCAGGTCGAACAGCTTCCGCTCCGCGGCGATCGCACGATTCGCCTCGGAATTGCTCTCCTTGGCCCGGTCGAGCAGCACCTTGGGAAACACGACCTGCTCGGCACCATCGCGCTCCGCTTCGAGACGAGCCTGCCGCGCCAGCAGCTCATCGATGCTGTTCGTGACGATCGTCGCATTCGCAAGCGTCTGCGTCTCGTCGAGGCGGATCAAAACGTCGCCTGCATTGACCCGATCGCCCTGGCGCACGCGTAGCTCTCCCACGATTCCGCCAGTGGCGTGCTGGACCTTCTTGACGCTGGAATCCACCACGACCACGCCCTGGGCGATCACCGCGCCCGACAACTGGGAAGTCGCCGCCCAGCCGCCGACCCCGAAGGTCACCAAGACGAACAGGATCATACCGACGATCATGTAACGCTGGATGGACTGCAACGCCGGCGCTACCTGACCGTTCATCGGCCGCCTCCTTGAGCTTCCGCGACGACCTTCAGCGGCACCGGATTCCGCAGCACTTTCTTGAGAACCTCCTCTCGCTTGCCGAAGGACTGAACTCTGCCTCCGCCGAGGCACAAGACATGGTCCACACCTTCCAGCGCCTTCGGCCGATGAGCGACAACGGCCACAATCCCTCCGCGGCGTCGCACGTTCATGATCGCCTCGGTCAGGGCCTCCTCGCCCTCCGCATCGAGATTGGAAGAGGGTTCATCAAGCACGACCAGGAAAGGTTTACCGTAAAAGGCGCGCGCAAGCCCGATACGCTGCCGCTGTCCCGCCGACAGCGCCAGCCCTCCCTCGCCGATCTTCGTGCTGTACCCGTCCGGCAGTGAGAGGATGAGGTCATGCGCGCCCGCGGCATGGGCGGCTTCCAGAACAGCGGCGGCGGTCGCGTTCGGGTCGAAGCGCGCAATGTTCATCGCAATGCTGCCGTCGAACAATTCTACATCCTGCGGCAGATAACCGATGTGCTTGCCGAGGGCGTCCGAAGACCAGTGATCGAAGGCGGCGTTGTCGAGCCGGATCCTGCCGCGAATGCACGGCCACACCCCAACCAGCGTACGCGCCAGCGTCGACTTGCCGGATCCGCTCGGACCGATAATTCCGACCGCCTGCCCACTCCGCAGCTGGAATGACACTTCGCTGAGAGTAGGCCTTTCGGAGTTCGGAGCACCGATAGAGACGCTCTCGACGCTCAGGGTTTCGACAGGGGCAGGCAATGCCAACCGCTCCTCCTCCTGAGGAAGAAGTTTCAGCAAGCAATCGAGCCGTTGTCCCGATTGTCGCGCCGCGACGAACCCCTTCCAGTTCGCAATTGCCATCTCGACTGGCGCAAGGGCCCTCGCGGTAAGGATGGATCCCGCAATGATGATGCCGGCCGTTGATTCCTGGTTGATGACGAGAACGGCGCCAACGGCAAGAACTAGCGATTGCAAGATCGCGCGGAAAATCTTCGAGGCACCACCGAGTCCGTTTGCGACATCGCTAGCCCGTTCGTGGGCTGAGAGGTACTTCGCGTTGACATCCCGCCAACGCAAGGCCGCTTGTTGCCGCATACCCATGGCCTGCAGAACTTCGGCATTGCGCCGTCCCTCGAGCGCGAGCGCAGTTCGCGAAACGGCGAGACGCGAGCTCGCCTTAGCCGGACCTCGGGTGCGCGTTTCCGTGAGGATCGTAATGCCGACCAGCACCACCGCACCAACCAGCGCAGTGACACCAATCCAGAAGTGAAAGAGGAAGCAGACGCCGAGATAGATCGGCATCCAGGGCAGATCGAACAGCGCCGTCGGCCCTCCGCTCGACAGGAAACTGCGGACCTGATCGAGGTCCCGCACCGGCTGCAGGCCGTCGCCATCCGCTCTGGTCTTCAAAGGCAGGCGAACCAGGGCGTCGAATATGCGAACCCCGAGACTTTCATCGAAATACCGACCTACCCGGGCGCTGATCCGGCTCCTGACCAGATCAAGCCCGCCCTGGAACAGGTAAAGCACCGTCGCCAGAGTCAACAGGGCGACCAGAGTCGGTATGCTGCGTCCAGGCAGCACCCGATCATAGACTTGCAGCATGAAGAACGAGCCGGTGAGCATGAGTAGATTGCTCATGCCGCTGAAGGCCGCGAGTGCCCAGAAAATCCGGCGGCAAGACCGCAGGAAAGCCGACAACTCTGACTGCGACTCGTCATAGTGATCCACTGGCCGGGGTCGACCAGCGAATATCCGTTGCCGCAGTGCTTCAATCAGACGCTTTGCCCAGCCGATCAGTTGCGACGTCTGCAGCCGAGTGTTTTCCGCAGACTGCCGCCCGGCCGTCCAGAGCCCTGATAGTTGAAGAAGTGGAGTTCGATAGAGATTCGCGGGCGGGGGGAATCCCCCCCGCCGTCCAAAGTCGATCATGGCTTTCTGCCCTTGAACCATGCATTGGAAAATCCCCCAGGAGATCCCCAAGGCAGTTGTTGAAGACTGGTCTGTGTGGATGCCGTCCCCTACGCGAAGTGGAAGTCGTTACTGGTCAACGCGCCGAGCTTGGTGTTCTTCAGCGTGAGGGTATCGCTCCCCGTCGCGATCACGACATCGGTGCCCGATTGCGTCGCGTGGGAGAGAACGCTGGCAAAACTGTCGAACACACTCTTGCTGAACTCGATCGTGTCGTGAGCAGGTCCGCGGGCGACGAAGCCCTTGATGGTGTCGTTGCCGAAGTCTGCGCCAAACACGAAAGTATCAGCCTGGCTGCTGCCAACGAACGTGTCATTGCCGGACGTGCTCGTCAGGGTTGTGTTGCCCGGCGAAGCGATGAACGTACTGCCCGCAATAGCAGCGTTGCCACTGGTTGCATCGGACGAAGTAGCTACGCTGGACGTACCGATCTGCCCGTCGCTGTTCAGATCCTGATGGAAGCTGCTCTCCAGCGTCTTGAGGCCCGAGTCCGTACCCGACACCGAGCCACCCGACGTGGAGCCGGTCAGGGAGCTGACATGGGAGACGTAGTTGCCATTGCTGTCCGTGTTCCACGCCGTGTACTGACCCGTGCTCATCTCCTTCCAAGCAACTTGATAGCCCGTCGCCGTCTTCTCCGCAGCAATGGGAGTCCAGGTGCCATCGGACCCGTTCACGAAATCCACGCCGTTGTCCTTCAGCGTGGGCCCGGTGCCGGTACTGCCGTTGAGGTAGTATTTGCCACCATTCTCAACGAGACTTGTCACACCCGCCGATTCGATGACCTTGCCAGTCGTCGGCGTTGACGGCGTCGGGGTGGATGCAGTGGAAGTACCGGTCTGCCCATCACCGTTCAGATCCTGGTGGAAGGTCGTCTCGAGCGACTTAAGGCCAGAGTCTGTCCCTGACACCGAGCCGCCCGACGTGGAGCCGGTCAGGGAGCTGACATGGGAGACGTAGTTGCCATTGCTGTCAGTGTTCCACGCCGTGTACTGACCCGTGCTGGTCTCCTTCCAGGCAACCGCATAGCCCGTCGCCGTCTTCTCCGCACCGATGGGAGTCCAGGTGCCATCCGACCCGCTCACAAACTCCACACCGTTATCCTTCAGCGTGGGGCCCGATCCGGTGCTGCCATTGAGGTAGTATTTGCCGCCGCTCTCAACGAGAGTCGTCGCGCCAGCCGCCTCGACGACCTTGCCGGCAGTCGGTGACGTCGGCGAGGTCGGTGTGGTTGGCGCCGAGGCGCCGCTGATGCTGGCAGTGAAGGCGGTGGACGCCGCGCCGGTATTGCCTGCTGCGTCCGTTGCCTTCGCGGTAAGGCTGTGCGAACCGGCCGCAAGGGCGCTGGTTGTATAACTCCACCCGCCAGTGCTGTTGGCCGTCACGGTCCCGATCTGGGTCGTGCCGTCGAACACCTTCACGACGCTGCTCGCTTCGGCACTGCCCGACATCACCACTTGATTGGCGGTGTTCACGGTATGGCTGGCAATGGTCGGCGCAATCGGCGCCTTGGTATCGACGGTGATTGCCAACGCAGATGATGCCGCGCTGGTCTGACCCGACGAGCTGGTCGCCGTTGCGGTCAGTGTATGTTTGGCGTCGGTCAGGACCTTGGTGATGTAGTCCCAACTGCCGCCCGAGTCCGTGGTCGTCGAACCAATCTGGGTCGTACCGTCGTAGATCTTGACCGTGCTGCCGGCCGCCGCGGTGCCCTTGAGCTCGATGGTGTTGTCGTTGGTAATCTTGTCGCCCGCGGTGCCGCTGTCGGTCGAGAACGAGGCGATGACGGGAGCATCCGGCACAGTCGGGCCCGAGCCGCTATTCGCCGATGTGTTGAGGGTCGCGATAAGGCTCCCGCTGTCATCCACGTTGCCAGTGTAAACCGGGGAGTTGCCGGTGAATGCGGTCGGGCCCCAATAACCTCCGCCCATGTGATTGTTCGTGATCGAGACTCCCGTGACCGGTCCGCCGTTGAACTGGGCCGAGCTGTAGATGTTGTAGCCACCACCATACAACAGATTATTGTCGACAACGACGTTCGAGACAGGCCCGAAATAATTGTCGATCATGATCGCTGCCGTTTGAGTGTGGTCGTTAATGACCGTGTTATGGCGGATCGTGATGTCGTAGTTGTTCCCGTCAATCGAGATTCCGTCGTAGTGCGGGGATCCCGATGCGATCATATCGTGGATGTAATTGTCCTGAATGAGGGTATTCCCTCCATCCACGCCGATCCCATTCTCCACGTTGTAGATGTTGTTCGCGATGAACGTTCCTTGACCCATGATTCCATAGTCGCCGTCGTTGCCCGAGCCGACGCCATTGATCTCATTGTGCTGGATCACCGCACCCGTAACGCCGGGCGCAACCCTCACGGCGTAGAACGCATTCGTCGTGACCTTGCAGTTCTCCAAGGTGACGTTCGGAGCGTTGATGAAAACCGATCCATGGATGTCGAGGCCGCTGATCACGGCTCCCGCGGTATTGATGACCAGGTCCCCGTAATAAGGAGTGAGGGCCACACCCGCCGACACCCCAGTGTTTGTAGCATCAGGCCACGCAGTCATAGTTGCCAAGATATTTTTCTCCTTCGGTTAAATCCGACGTGCAGGGCGCACGTAGGTGCGCCCTCCCCAAAAAGGCGCGCCACGGCCGGTGTCATGCTCCATCCGCGGGGGCTTTTTTGGGACAAGATGGCGGCGCCACTTGGGTCATTTTTCGGGTACGACGCGCGACCAAATTCAACCGCGATTAAAAAACCCGAAGTAACACCGCCATATAGGCTGCGGCAGATTGCGAGTGTTCGCGCGTTGCCACAAGAGCACACTGCCAACTTATTCACTTTAATCTTCGCAGAGGACAGCGAGCGCCCGGCTTCTCGTCATCGATCGATATTCCGCATATTTAATTGCAATATATAAATCTAAGACCTCACTAAAAAGATCGCCGTCACGATCCCGCCAGACCACGATTGGCATGGAATCGAGTCGCTCGGTTCAACCGACCTCGCACGAACACGTCAGCAGAGGGACTGCGAAATGCCGGCGCTCGGGGTGTGGTGCCGAAGTCAGTCCGGGGCCATTTTGAGCGCGGGCGATTAGATTGCGTAGCCATAGCCTCCCTTGCAGCGCGCGCTGAGCCGTTCATGCTCTGCAATTGATGTTCGCTGAGACCAGGCGCGCCGCATTGCCGCGGCAAGGCACGCTTGAAGATGCAGCCATTTCCACCTGGTAGAGAAGCCGGCTTTCATCGCCATGGACGACCTCACATGCGAGCAGTCTGATCTGGACGGCGGAATGGCAATCGGCCACAATATTCTCGTGCATCGAGGTGGAGCTTTGCTAGGCGGCAGATTGTTTCATTTCTATCGATCGGAAGTGATGACCCATGCATTATGTACGCAAATCCATTTACGGAATACTCGATCTAATTTTGACGCCCGTCGTTTTGCTTTTTGCGCCGCTTGCTGTCCTCCTGGGTCGCCTCCGTGATCGAGCTCCCTTGTCGAGGTCTGTATGCGACAGATTTCAGTTCGCCATTGTGAGGCATCATTACTATGAACCCATCGTTCTCGCGAAAGACCTGAAGCGCGACCTAGATCTTCCGCGAGAAATCACCGGACTGGATTTAAACGAAGCGGCGCAGCTTGAACTGATCGAGCAATTCAACTACCGCGACGAACTGCTCGAAATTCCAACCGTTCAAAAGAGACCCGACGAATTCGGGTACCACAACGGCTCGTTCGAGGCTGGAGACGCCGAATTTCTCTATAACATGATACGTCACTTCAAACCCAAGCGGATCGTCGAGGTCGGGAGCGGCAATTCGACCCTCATGGCCCGCCTCGCGATAGAGGCGAACGGGAGGGACAGCCCGGGCTACCAATGCGAGCAGATCTGTATCGAACCGTTTGAGCAACCGTGGCTCGAATCAGCGGGTGTCACGGTCCTTAGAAGAAAGGTCGAGTGCTGCCCCGACAGCCTGTTTGAGGCGCTGGGCGAGAACGACATCCTCTTCATCGACTCCTCACACATCATTCGCCCGCAGGGCGACGTCCTGCACGAATACCTGCACGTACTCGGCCTCGTCCGTCACAACGTGCTTGTGCATGTCCATGACGTCTTCACGCCGCACGACTACCCTGCTCAATGGCTCCTTCGCGATCGCTGGCTGTGGAATGAGCAATATCTCCTAGAGGCCTTCCTGAGTTTCAACGCACATTTCGAGATCATTGGCGCAGTCAACTGGCTTGCACGCAAACACAAGGCTCGGCTGAACGACGCATGTCCGGTTCTGATGCGCGAACCGTGGCGGCAGCCAGGATCATTCTGGTTCCGGCGTGTGGACAAATAGGCGACCTGTGGCCGCAGATGATTTACCGAGGACCAATGGTGCGGCCAGTCGCGCTATCTACGTTTTCCCGCCAGACCGGAACGTTCTTCACAATCGAACTATAGCCCCACTTCCCTCTGCCCATCCGGTTCTTCGTAAAGGAAACTCCAGCGACCGAGCCGCCATTGAATTGCGCCGAGCTGTAAACCGTATATCCGCCGCCCGTCAGAAGGTTGCCGTCGACCTCGATATTCGAGATCGGTCCGAAATAGTTGTCGATCATGACCGCCGACGTCTGCGTGTGCGCATTGATGACCGTGTTGTGCCTGATAACGATGTTGGAGTTGCCGCCATCGATCGAGATGCCATCATAATGCGGAGAACCGGACGCAAGCAGATCGTGAATGTAGTTGTCCTGGATGAGCGTATCTGACCCGGATACACCAATTCCGTTTTCCACATTGTAGATGTTGTTCGCGACAAACGTACCCTGACCTACTATGCCGTAGGAGCCATCATTGCCCGAGCCGACGCCATTGATCTCACAATTCCGGATCACTGTGCCCGTCACACCCGGTTCAATCCTGACGATGTAGAATGAGGCTGACGTCACCTTGGAGTCTATCAACGTCACGTTCGGCGCCTTGATATAGACGCGGCCTTGAATGTCGAGGCCCGAAATGGTTGCGCCAGCCTGGTCTGCCACGACGTCGCCCGAAGGCGTTAGCTTCACATTCGGACGCACTCCCGTATTCGTTGCGTTGGGCCAACCAGAGTTGGAGATCTGGTCGCCCTCGGCTGCGCGCGCAACAACGCGATCTGCTTCGAGACACACGACGACCAACAATAGAAATGCCTTAAGAATGATCGGCTGCCGCATCTGGAAGTGAACCCCCGACTTGCGTTCGCTATTGTGCCATCCGCTCCTTCGGCCGGCCCATCTCGCCTTTCAACCCCGCGACAAGTCCTTGGACCGCTGCGCGACTGTTGTTTGGCGCGCCCTGCAGCAAGAACCTCAGTGCGTACATCAGGGAAACCGCGACTCGAAGAGGCACCGACCACGGGAAATGTCGTCGCACGAAGCGAACGGAATTGCGGTGCTGCAGATAGACGGAGAGCACCGGGATCGCCGATGAAGCTTCGGCCGATCCCGTCGTCGTGCCTCGTTTGTGAACGACGATCGAATCGGCCGCGTAACCGAGCCCCAAGTGTCTCGCGCGAAGCCCCCAATCCATATCCTCGTAAAACAGAAAATAGCTTTCATCCATGAAACCGATCCGCTCGATGCACCAACGGGTGACGTACATCGATGCCCCCGAAGGGCTATCCATCGCGTCTTCGACGGCGGCGATGTTGCAGGACACGTTGAGAAGTTCTCCCAAGCCGATGGCAACGTCTCTCGCCGCCAGCTTCTGCCAAGAAAGCCCGCCGCGAAATCTCACGTGGGCTGCGTCGAGGCTGTCGAGGATCGTGCTGCCCACCATCGCCTTCCGGCCGGACTCCGCCCGTTCGTGTAGCGCCGCTAACGCGGACTCGGTCGGCTGGGTATCCGGATTGAGAACCCAGATGGCCCGCCAGGAGGGTATCGCGGAGAGCGGGC
The DNA here is from genome assembly GCF_020193935.1 of Bradyrhizobium sp. NBAIM08. Classification (NCBI taxonomy): domain Bacteria; kingdom Pseudomonadati; phylum Pseudomonadota; class Alphaproteobacteria; order Hyphomicrobiales; family Nitrobacteraceae; genus Bradyrhizobium; species Bradyrhizobium sp. NBAIM08. Next base: position 554,055 of record NZ_JADYVR010000001.1, read on the forward strand.
GCAGCCACGCGTTAATCCCGCCCGCATAGCCCAGGTTATCGGAGGCGCACCCAACCCAGACATTTGACGACCTGGCTCGCAGAGCCAGGCGCTGAACGTTGGTAAACCGGCTGGTGTTGCTGTCTATCTTGATACCAAGGGATTGGCCCCGCAGGCAGGGGCCTCCGTCGCTCGTCAGCGCGGAAACCAGGCGGTGATAAGCATCATGACCACCATTCTCGCAGATGAAGATGTCGAAGGCCGGCGAAGGCGTCGCATGCGATAGCGCCGTTAGGCAATCAACGATGTCCTGTGAGTTGCGATAGCCGACGATGAGCACCGCGACCTCGGACACGAGGCTTTCCGCCGGCCCGGAGGAAGCATCAGTTTCGCTAACCTTCATTCCGGCCGTCATGGAGAACTTTCGACCCGATCATTTAATTTATTATATATTCTCGTAGCTTTAAATGCTCGACATTGCAATCAGATTTATTTTGTTTAATCTGCAGCAATTGAAAGGCGTCTGCCCCGGCAAGGTCCTGTCGTCATGAATTTGAAGCCGTTTGCTCGTTTCGCATATGCGAACATCCCCGGCGTTGCCGCCGCGCGATTTGCATTCAAGGACGCGACGGCCTCATACCTTGCAAAACCGGAGTACGGGGGTGCTATCTGGACCGCCAGGACTGATGGTTTGATTATCGACATCGGGGCGAACCGCGGACAAAGCATCTACGCGTTCAAGAGGTTTCGGCCGAAATCGAGCATCGTCGCGTTCGAACCCGAGCCAGTCTCGGCCGAGCGGCTCAAACTCCGCTTCTCCGGAGATCGATCCGTTTCGATAGCCTCCTGCGCCTTGGGAGCCAAACCGGGCACGATCACGCTCTTCGTTCCTTCATACGGATGGTGGGGCTGCGATGGGATGGCGGCCACCTCCCGCGAGGCGGCGACCGAGTGGCTGAGCGATAGCGGCCGCATGTACCGGTTCGACCAGTCCAAATTGACTGTAGGCGAGCACACAATCGAATGTCGCACGCTCGATTCCTTCTCCTTGTCGCCCTCCCTGATCAAGGTGCACGCTCAGGGCGCCGAGCTGGAGATCCTGCGAGGATCGGAGCACACGCTGAGGCAGCACAAGCCAGCGCTGATGTGCGCCTTTGCATCTGACGATCTTTCGGCATTCGTCGCCGACATTGGTTATCGGCCATACGTCTTCCAGACCGGACGCTTCGTGAGAGGACTAGCGCCGCGTTCGGTCACTTTCACGTGGTATTTGACTGATGCTCACAGCCGTCGCGTCCAGATCGAAGCGGGGTCAGCGGACAAGGCGGTTCTCTCATGAGCGTCACGGCTGCCGGCGGTGAGTTCGGCCTGACGAGTACGGCTTTGCCGAGAGCCCCCGAGCGCTGCAGTACGCTGCCGGCTTGGCTGCTATTGATCGGCGTCATTCTGCCGGCGGCGCAAGTCCAGCTTTACGTCGCCGATGCGAAACTCACGATAGGACGGATCGGTATCTTGCTCCTCATAATACCTGCCGTGGCAAGACTGTTCAGGGCCGGTCGGCACACCCTTGCCTCAGACTATCTTGCATGCGCCGTCGCAGCTTGGATGTTCGCAGCCGCCTACTACACGAGCGGGCCGAGTGCGATCTCGTCGACCGGGGCCGAGAGCCTCGAGTTTTTGGGCGGCTACCTTGTGGCGCGGGGATTTTTCTTCGGCCCGGCGGCCACTTACAGCTTCATTCAGCCATTCAAGCTGGTGACCGCCTGCGTGGTCGTACTGGCGCTTTTCGATAATCTTTCGGGCCGGCTCATCGTTCAAGAAATGTTCTCCGCTGCCTTCGGCAGCTCTACGACGCTCTCGCCCGACTATAGGCTCTATTGGGTAAGAGCCGCCTCGACGTTTGACCACCCAATTCTGTTGGGCACCTACTGCACCGTCGCTTGCGCAATCCTCCTGTTTTCGGAGCAACACCCATTGTCGAAGATGCTTTGGGCGGGTCTTTGTGTTTTCGGCTGCCTCTTGTCGTTGTCCTCCGCGCCCCTATTGTCGTGCTTCATAGTCTTGGCGCTCTACCTTTATGATGCGGGACTGAAACAATATCCAGGCCGATGGCGCGCACTGCAATTGTGTCTTGTCACGATCGTTCTCGTGATCCTGGCAGTTGCCAATCACCCGCTTGGCTGGATCATTTCCCACCTGACCTTCGATCCGGTGTCGGGCTACTTCCGAATGTTGATTTGGGATGCCGCCACACAAAAGATCATGGAGTCTCCTTTCACAGGATATGCGTTCGGCCCGCTTAATCACGACATTCTCGATACCACGGTGGATTCGGTCTGGCTGGTGTTTGCGCTTCGGTTCGGACTTCCTATGATTTTCCTTCTTGTCTTGACGAATATTGCGAGCATCCTCCCCGTAAAAAGTCGCTTCAACGGCGCAGTGGAGTATCCCAGCGCGCCAGATCTACGCATCGCGTTCACCGTCGCGGTGGTGATGCTCATGTTCACCGGGCTGACGGTCCACTACTGGAACTATCTCTGGATATTCTGGGGCGTCTGCAGCGGCATCAGGGCGTCGCTGCGGGAGTTCTCGATGTACAAGGCTTAGCCCCATCAAGCGGTCCAAGCGCAGCAAGCCATTCGGAATCGGGACCGAAACGCCAGCTCTGAAGCCGCCCCGGAGCTGGTCACATCGTCCTTAGCCGGTCGATCGCAGGCCGCAGCAATCGCCACCCGCGCGATCCCAACTGCCGTTTGCAGGCGAGCAGCCACCAACGACGCGATTTCGTGACCGCAGGATCCAGCTTTGACGCAATCGCCGAGAGGCGATCCGATAGTTCAACGTCGCCCTCATTGAAGGCACGGCTCGCACAACTGATTGCGTCGAGCGCCAAGCGGCCCATCAACCAGGACCGGACATCATTGACGTCAGGAAGCACCTCAGAGCAGGTTTCTAGGAAATGCTCAAGCGCCAGCCTGCGTTGAAAGAAGTCCTGCTCGGCCGTATATCCGCCTGACATGTTGGTTGAATGTCGTCGATAAACGGCCTGGATGGCATCGATAAAAGCGACGGAACCATGCGCGGCGAATCGCAACCACATCTCCATGTCGCCGCTGTGCGTCAAATCCGGTAAGTATCCTCCCACTTTCTTCTGAAGGTTCGTTCGCACCACGACGGTCGGAGCCACCACCATGTTTCTGGCGCCCCCGATCCTGATGAAGTCCCGGCCGGATAGTATCTTTGTACCAGACCCGAGTTCCGGAGGCGAAGCCACGACCTCCTCACGCCCCTGATAAAGCGCAACCGCGCCGCCAAACGTGAGGCCGACGGTCGGATGTTCATCCATCAACCTCACCGACCGCTCAATCGCACCGGGCATCAAGTAATCGTCCGCGGAGAGCAGGATCATGTAGTCCGCAGCGGCCCAGGCAATCCCCTCATTGAAGGTGGCGATGTGGCCGCGATTGACGGAATGCCTGCGATACTCGACCCGAGGATCAGCACGAACCAGTTCTTGCGCGACTTGAGGCGTGTTGTCCGTCGACGCATCATCAATGATCAGCAGCCGTAACTCGGATCCGCACTGCTTCAATATGCTGTCGGCGCATTCCTTGAGGAAATGCCCGTACTGGTAACAGGGAATGATCGCATCGACGGAACTCACGGTTTCCACCCCCGCCAGAGGTCTCCGGACCGGACGTTCCACGAAGCTTGAGTTCCGCGTCACGATGTTCCTCACGCGAAGTGACATACTTGATTCTGCACCTTAAGCAGATCGACGAAAATAATACCAGCTATTTAATTGGATTTTATAGTGAGCGCAAATATATGTTTAATTTCTTGGTCGACGTGCTATTTGTCCCATCAGGAAATCGAGACGGGCGGCGTTTGAACCCATGACGGGTCTTAGTCAAAACGACCTTTCCTTAAGGGGACGTGCGACCCTTTGGGCACAGCGAAACTCCTGGCGACTGCCCCGAGGCCTAAGGCGTATCGCAAAAAAACTGTTCATTGGCAGCCAGCTGACGTCCGGAAGCGACGGCCTTGTCGACGACTGGTCGAAACCGCTCGTGCCCTACGACTCGATGGTCGCGCCGAACGCGCCGGCGGTGCCCGCCTCTAACCCGAACAGCGACGTGTCGAAGCCTGGCGACCTTCTTGTTTCACCAGGAAGTGTGCATTGCCTGATTGTCACTCCGGTGCTCGACGCCGGAGGACTCGATGAACTTGTCGCTTTTCTTGCACGGCGCCTCCCTCATTTCGGGTTTCGCGTGACGGTCATGTGCGCACATTCATCGTCAGCGCCGGTCGGCCAATTGTTCACGGCCTTGCAGAAGGAGGGCGCAGCAGTCATTGCCGTCTCGCCGGGCGACGCTTGCCTATGGATCGAAGCGAACCGTCCCGACGTCATCAGCGCGCACGATCCGCCTGGTTGGCTTCTGCAGGCCGCCAATGACGCCCGCGTTCCAATCGTGGAGACGCTCCACGGTATTCCAACGCCCATCAGCACGAATTGGAAGGACGAGGGCCAGCGATCGAAATTCGTCACCTGCTTCGTCGCGGTCAGCGACCTCGTGAGGCGTCAGTACCTGTCGGGCAATCCGTCCTATTCAGATCGCGCGGTTATCACCATCCCCAACGCATTCAACCAGACCCACCGCCCGTTGGTGAACCGGTCGGAAGCCCGGGCCTGGCTCGGCCTCAATGAAGAATTTCTCTTCCTCTCGCTCGGCCGTCACACGATCCAGAAGAATGCATACGGCCTGATCCGGGCATTCTCCGAAGTCGCAGAGCAGGACCACAAGGTCCATCTGCTGATCGCCGGTCGCCTGGACGATGCCGTATACATGCGGCAGGTGCGCACGCTTCGGGACAAGATGCCTTGCAAGCAGCGAATTCACCTCCGGCATTCGTTTCCAGATCCGTCCATCCTGCTTGCCGCCGCCGACTGCTTCGTTCTGAATTCCTTCTTTGAGGGATGGTCATTGGCCTCCATGGAGGCCTTGAGCGCGGGGTTGCCCACGATTGTGAGCGACGTCGGGGGTGCCCGTGAGCAACTCGGCTCGGACGGCAGCCGGGGATTCGTTGTGGCGAACCCGGTTGGCGATCCCGAAAGCGCGAATTGGCATAACTCAAGCCTCATGCGATTTCAGCCGCAGAAGAATAAGGACGAACTCGTCTCGGCTATGAGGTCAGTCGTCGCACTCCGAGATCATTGGTCGGAAATTCGGGGACAACTGTCGGAGGATGCAAAACGCCGGTTCGATCCTCTCACATGTTCCAAACGGCATGCGGAGGTCCTGCTCTCGGTAATTTCACGGTCTGGGATCAAGAGTGAATTCGCTGACTGTGGTCGCCCGTAGTCGATGGCCAGACGCGTATGGCGCGTTTTCGAGACCTCCAGCGGCCCCCTCACCGCCGTTAGCTGATCAACCGGTTCTTCTTCCAATTGATCTTCGGTTGCGCAACAGATCCGCCGGTCGCCTCACCAGCCATGATGTACTGCTTTGCCAAATGATGGCTCAGGACTCCGAGGGTAAGACTATCCAGCAGCTTGGATTTTGGACCTTCAATGCCCGTAATCAGACCATCCTTGACGACCAAATCTGAGTCATTGAGAAGCTCGACCGCGCTGTCTTCGACAAAGAACTTCAAATGAGTCCGGTCAAGGATTCCCGAATCAGCGTACGCAAATCGACGCCGGAAAAGCAGGGGAAGCGTCACGCTCAGATGCGCGATGTTCGGAACGGAAACAATCACGCGCCCACCATCCATGAGAAGGCTTCTGGTGATGGCCTGAAGCGTGCGAGTTGGATCCGGAACGTGTTCAAGGACATCAAGCAACAAGATGAGGTCAAACTTGCTACCCACGCGTGAGATCAAATCGTCGATGTCTCCGATCATCGCGACATCGGCATGCTCTTGCAGGTCAGCCTCGAGCGCTTGATTGAGCTCGACCCCGAATGTCGTAGCGGCGGGGTAGATCGACTTAAGCCACATCAGAGTGAAGCCTGCGCCAGGCCCCACTTCGAGTATGCGAGAGGCGCGGCTCGGCAGTAACGGCCAAATCTCGCGGCGGGAGCGGGTATAGTAGTTCTTTGCATACGAACCCTGCGCTGCATCAGCGTGTCCCCGCATGTTGCCGATTTCGATTCGGTTGGTGGCTTCCAAGCTCATTGGACGGCGCTCCCTCCGGAAACCTCCATTTGCTCCATTCCGCGGGCCTCGCGGGCGGACGGCTTTCGCGATCCACGCCTTGTAGCAGTTGCGACAAGGTCTGACGCAAGTATGGGAGACAGGAATCGGAACGTCGGACTGACTCGATCCGGAGCGCACCGTTCAATCTTCTCGATCGCCAGACCGGCCTGCGCACACCACGTTCGAAGTTTTCCGACCGTCGTGTCGTGGATCCCCACTGAATCGAAGCTGCCCCAACGCCGAAACACGTTGCTGGATCTCGCGCATTCCCAGGCGTAACGGAGCGACGGCCGGTTTGGCGCGCATATGATCACCCGTCCGTCGGGAGCCAAGAGATCAGCAAACAATCTGAGCAGATGTGCCGGATCACGGACGAATTGCAAGACATCGACGAAAAGCAGCCGGTCGAACCGCTCCGTTGCGATTTTTGCTCTGGCCGTGATGACGTCCCCTAACACCACCTCAGCCCCGAGCTCGGCCAAGCCGTTGCCCACAACGGGATCGAGGGGCACCGCCACGACCCGGTTTCCTCTCTGCAGCAGCCGGCGCTCGTTTGCAGCCGAGCAGGATCCAATCGATAATACGGCGGCCTTTTCCGGTACACCGGACAATACTTCGTCCCTGGCCGGCTCGTAGTAGTCCTTCGAGTACATGCTGTGCCAGAGCCTCGTCTCGGCACCGAATAGCGGAATGACGGTGTTTCCCTCACGCGCAATCTGCATCAGGACGGACAGTTGTGCGTCCAATTGCTTGCGATCGACGCCGAGCCGGTTGATATACTTGTTCGGTAAATGGTGGGCAGAAAAGTCGTCGATATGGGAAATCGGTATCAGCTTCTTGAAGCCACACTGGGTGAATGGATCAGTTGCAGCGGTGCAAGGCAGGTCGTACTTGCCTTCGTGGGGCGCGACCAGAAAACCGCCGGACGCAATTGCTCTCGCTAGCTGCTGCTGGGTGAGCATATAGCTGGCAGCATGCTCATTGGTAAAATGAGCGAGAAGGTAAGGTCCCCTGGACCTTACCGACGTACAATCCCAGTGGAAAGAACCGTGGGCCTGCGGATAATTCAATTCGCCGTTTGACGCTCTCTCGACGAGCATCCATCCGGCAACCTCGCCTTCAACCAACACTGCAGTCACGTCGAGAACCGCTCGAATATTCCTTTCAGTGACCAAGATGTCGTCTTCGGAGTAGATGAACAGGTCGTACTGATCAACTCGCGCTGCAAACAACTCTTTGTGCACGAAGGGAAGCGACCAGGGATTCTTGTTGGGAAGGCCAACGATACACTCAATTTCTGCTGCTGGCTTCTTGTCGATGTTGGATATGATCATGATATCCACGTCGAACGACATGGACCGGTATTCCCTGATCACCCGATCCAGGTAAGCATCATTGGCGGTCCCATAGCTCGCAATCACGACTAAAAGTCGCAATGCCTTCCGATCGGCGATCCCCGGGATCATCGTTCCACCTCTGCCCGCACCGCAGCGCTCACCCGCGCAGTATCTTCCGCGCTCATCTGCGCATAGATGGGTAGCAAGATCGATCGATCCTGGGCAAGCTCGGATTGACGTAGATCCTGTCTCCTGTTGAGGCCCGCATAAGGCTGCTCGCGGTGGGCGCACATGATCCCGCGGCGAGTCGCGATGCCCTTGTCGAGGAGATGCTGCATGACGACGCGTTGGTCGAGGCGGTCCGGGAGACGAACGCAATAGCTCTGCCAGTTGGATCTGGCCCACGCCGGTTCGCTTGGTAGCCGCAGTCCTTCCAGATTGCCGAGCTGTTCGGCATATCGAGCGGCAACGGCTCGCCGGCGCGCCACCAGGTCCGGAAGTCGCTCGAGTTGTCTGCGCCCAATGGCGGCCTGCATATCTGTCATTCGGTAATTGTAGCCAACAACGACGTACTCCTCGAAGATCACGCTCGACGAGCTGTGTCGCACCGTATCCGGAACGCTCATGCCGTGCTGGCGCAGCAGCTTACACTTCCGGTCAAGCTCGGCATTCGCAGTGGTGAGCATTCCACCCTCACCCGTCGTGATCACCTTTCGCGGATGAAAGGAAAAGCACGCAATATCTCCGTGCGGCGCGCCGATCGGCGCCCATTCTCCGTTCATCCGGATCTGCGATCCGGCGGCACAGGCCGCGTCCTCGATGACGGCGATGCCACGGCGGCGCGCTATGGCCATCAGCGCTGCCATATCACAAGGCATGCCCATCTGATGGACCACGATGATCGCGCGGGTGCGCTCGGTGACGGCTTCCTCCAGTCGAGCGCAATCCAAATTGTACGTTTCCGGCTCGATATCGACAAAAACCGGAGTGGCGCCCTGATGTCGGATGACGTTTGCGGTCGCGATGAAGGAATGGCTGACCGTGATTACCTCATCGCCGGGACCGATATCGAGCGCTGTCAGGGCGAGTTGCAGGGCGGTCGTACAGTTTGAGACCGCACAGGCGTGCGGCGCGCCAACAAGAGCAGCGAACTCACGCTCGAACGCGGCGACCTGGGGGCCCTGCGAAACCCAACCCGACAGCACGACCGCGCGCGCGGCATCGGCCTCTTCGTCCGCAAGCAACGGGGCGGCGATCGGAATCACGATGCCGCCGCCTGTCGCTGATGGTCCGAACCGAGCTCGCGTTCGGATCGCCACCACTTGACGAGATCGGAAAGCCCCTGCTCGAGCGAAATCGCAGTGCGGAAACCTAGCAAACGCTCCGCCTTGCCCGTCGAGGCCAGCCGTCGCGGCACTGGATTGACCGAGCGCTCCGGCGCGAATTCGGGTGTCAGGCCGCGGCGTCCCATCACGGACGCAAGCGCCATCGCCAGCTCCGTCAGGCTGGTTTCGGTGCCGCTCCCGACGTTGAAGACCTCATCGGTAACCTTTGACCTCGCCGCAAGGATATTCGCCCGTGCGATGTCGCGGACGTGGACGAAGTCCATGGTCTGACGACCATCGCCAAAGATAATGGGAGGCAAACCGGCTTCCAGCCGCTCCATCCAGCGGATCAAGACCTCAGTATACCGTCCGTGGATGTCCATCCGGCTGCCATAGACGTTGAAATACCGGAATGCCACATAGTCGAGGCCCCAGGCATCGTTAAAGGTCCGCAGGAGCCCTTCGTTGAACGCCTTGGCGGCTCCATAGAGAGTTCGATTATTGTAGGCATTCTGCCGCTCTGTCGTCGGAAACTCTTCGGCCATGCCATAGACGGATGCCGAAGACGCCGCGATGATCTTCTCGATGTCATGCTTGATGCACAGCTCCAGCAGGTCGAAAGTGGCATCCACCATGACCTCCTTGGCCAGGCGCGGTTCGGCTGCACAATGGGTGATGCGGAGCGCGGCCTGGTGAAAGACGATGTCAGCCGCCTTGACCAATGCTTCCATCAGTTTGCGATCGCGAATGTCGCCGTGGACTAGTCGTACAGGCCCACGCCCGAGCGCGCGCCGGAGATTCTCCGGCCGGCCTCTGATCATGTTGTCGAGGGCAACAATCTCGATGCAGCCCTCGTCACAAAGCAGGTCGACGATGTGGGAGCCGATGAATCCCGCCCCGCCGGTGATCAGAACGCGTTTACCCTTGAGATCAATCAAGACGCTCTCCTGTTGTGGGACTATGTCAAGACGCTTTGTAGGTGCTCCGCTCGGGTGCTGACGGCTACGCTAGGCTGCAGTCCCGTCGCGCGCCTCAATGTGGCGACAACTTCGCCTGCCTGTTCTGGCAGCAGCTCCGGATAGATGGGAAGAGAAAGGAACTCCCTCGCGAGCATCTCGGTGACAGGGAGATCACCAGCGCGATAACGGAGTTCCGCGTAGGCTCTCTGCAGATGCACCGGAACGGGATAATGAATCCCGGCGCCGATACCGGCATCACGCAACAGCGCCAGCGCCTCATCGCGCCGCTCCGATCTGACCGCATAGACGTGATAGACGTGGCGGGCGTGCGCGGGCGGTCCGGGTCGTGCGAGCGGGAGATCGGCAAGCAGCGCATCGTATCGCTTAGCGAGCGACCGGCGGGCTTCGGTCCAGCGCTCGATGTGGTCCAGCTTGACGTTCAGAACCGCGCTCTGAATTTCGTCCATGCGATAGTTATATCCGGGAATGGCGTGGTCGTATTTTGCCTCCTGCCCCCAATCCCGCAACAGTGACACGCGGCGCGCAAATTCAATCCGGTCGGTGACGAGCGCCCCGCCCTCGCCAAACGCTCCGAGATTCTTGCCGGGGTAAAAGCTGAAGCATCCCAGATCGCCGATCGAGCCCGCGCGGCGCCCGCGGTACTCCGCACCGTGCGCCTGCGCGGCGTCCTCAATGACGGTCAACCCGTGGCGACGCGCGATCGCCATGATCGGATCCATGTCGGCCATCAGCCCGTGGAGGTGAACCGGCAGAATGGCCTTGGTTCGCGGCGTCATCGCAGCTTCGATCAAGCCGGGATCCATCGTCCATGTTACCGGATCGACGTCGACAAATACCGGCCTGGCGCCGCTGTAGAGGATGGCCGCGGTCGTGGCGACGAACGTCATGGATACCGTGATGACTTCGTCGCCGGGCCCGACACCCGCCGCCAGCAGTGCAAGGTGAAGCGCCGAAGTGCCACTGTTCACTGCGCGGCAATGGGCGGTACCGCAATAATCCGCGAAGCGTCCCTCGAAGGCCGTGACCTCGGGCCCGAGCACGAAGTGCCCGCTGCTGACGACCCTCGCCACCGCGGCGTCGATTTCCGGCTTGATCTGGCTGTATTGCGCTTTGAGGTCCAGGAAGGGTATCAAGATTCAGAACCTTGGATTGGGGCTGAATTATATCGAATATTTAAATCTCATTAACAAATATAATCAAGCATTAAATTGCGAGCCGCATATATATTAGCAATAATACTATCTGCGAAGCGCCTCTGATGAGGCGCGAATGCCCGCAACCATGTGTTCAGTGGTGGAGAGAACCCGCGCCGGCACTCCGGCGACGACGGCGCCGGGCGGAACGTCCTTCGTGACCACCGCTCCCGCGCCTACGAAGGCTCCCGCGCCGATCGTCACACCGCACAGAATGGTGGCATTCGAGCCGATGGAAGCGCCCCTGCCGACAAGCGTGCGCTGCAGCGTCCAGTCCGTGGCTTGCTGGGGACGACCACCCACTGTTGTCGCCCTCGGGTGCTTGTCGTTGGTGAACATCACACCGTGTCCGACGAACACCTCGTCCTCGATCGTGACGCCCTCACAGATGAAGCTGTGCGACGATATCTTGCACCGCGCACCTATCTTTGCTCCGGCCTGGATCTCGACGAAGGTTCCGATCCTGCTCTCATCACCGACGGCGCAACCATACAGATTGACCAGATCCGGATGCAGGATACGGACATCACGGCCAAGCTCGGTGTCCTTTATTGGCATGTCAGTGTCCCTGTCTCCACAGTCAAAGAACCCTTTACAGCGCCGAGCGTGACGGGAGCAGCCGGGGCGCCATCTCCGCAAGCCCTGCGGCCGCTTGACGAAGGTGCTGCAGCAGAGGATGCCCTGTCGCCATCAGTCCCCACCACCAGCAAAGCGGGCCAACCACAAACGCTGATGCGAGACCTGCAACGAGATTGAGAGTTCCTGCCTCGATCAACGCCGCACAGGTGGCTGCGCCCAAGGCGGTCGCCACGGTGGCGACACCGCTCGTTACGAGGGCACGGCCAAGTTCGCCCGGCCGCAATGCCAGATGCCGACTGAGATAGTAAATCGCCACTGCCGCCTGGAACGGCAGCGTCAGCAACGCGCACGCCGCTACTGCCTCCACGCCAAAGAAGGACGCACCCAAGAGAGCAAGGAGCGATGGCGGCAACGAGATGAAGGATGAGACGAGCGCGTCGCGCACGCGTCCAACGGCCACGAATATAGGATATGTCAGACACGCAGCGAACAGCGCCAGATTGGCAAGGCAAAGAATGCGCACCAACGGCACGACCTCCAGCCAGGCTCCACCAAGCCAGATCAGAACGATCGGTTTTGCCATGATCGCTACGAACGTGAGAAACGGCCACTGCACGGCGGAAAGCAGTTGGACCGCGTCCAGATAGACCCCCTTCAGATCCGCTCCGGCTGCACGCCTCGACACAATCGCTGGCATGATGATCGGATTCAGCACCTGCGTGACGAGCCTGTCAAAGACCTGGGTCAGGTTTATCGCCCGGCTATAGAGACCTACGGCGGCAAAATCGAGAATCTTCGCGAGAAATAGCTGGGGCGCAAGGTTGTAGAAGATATTGATAACACTGACGCCGCTGGAATACAGACCGAATTTGAGAACATCTCGGTATTCGGACAGCGAAGGACGCAACACACGGAAGTCCCGATACCAGCTCAACAACATGATCATGAGAACGACGCTACCAGCCACACCACCCCAGACCGGAGCCATGTAGCTGAAGTGCAAAAGCGCCAGTCCAATCGAAACCAGCGCTATCGTCACGTTGCTAGCGAGATTGCAGATCGCGAGCGTCCCGAACTGCATGTCACGACGAAACAATGCGGCCAACGTCCCGGAGACCGGCAGGAGAAGAAGGTTTAGCGCAGAAACCTGGATACCTCGCCTTAGGCCCTCCTGCCCAAATATCTGCGATACAACGCCGGCCGAGGCGAGCAGGATCAGTGCAACTACGAGTGAGATCACACAAGTGACCGTGAACGCCGTGCGGATGGTCCCGCGCGACAGCTCATGTTTTTGAAGCAGGTAATTCGCGCCTCCAAACTCCTGAAAAGCGGCTGCGATCACGGCGGCCAGCGCATTGACAACCGCAAAGATCCCGAATTCGCCCGGCGTCAGCAGACGCGACAGCACTGCTGTCGAAAAGAAGAACAGCACAAGGCCCGCATAGCGATCGACAGCGGAGAAAAAGAATGAACGCTGCACTGAACTCATCGCGACTCCGTCGCTGCGGCTCGGCTGGCGAACAGACACGGCCAAACCCGCCAATTATGCCGTGGCTCGGGCCAGCTCCGGCAGCCTGCGCGGCAACTGCCTGATCTCGACCGGTTTGCCATGTTCCGCGATCGATCGCGAGGCTGCCTCAAGCACCTCGACCACGCGTAGCCCAGACATGCCGCTCGAAATCGGCTGCCCTCCGGTACGCACACAGTCGACGAAATGCTCGACCTCCGTTTGCAGCGCCTCCTTGGGCGAGATATGCGGAGCCCACATGTCACCGGCTCGATATCCGATTCGAAACTGGTGCGCGCTTTCGGGAGGGCTGTCGAGCGTAATTCCCTTGTCGTAGACCTTCACCTTCTCGGTCGGCTCGAGATCGTCATAAACGATCATCTTCCTGCTGCCACCAATGAACGTCTGCCGCACCTTGACAGGCGAGAGCCAGTTGACGCTGACATGGGCGACGCATGCGTTGGCGAAGAACAACGTGATGTGGGCCATGTTCTCCGGCGAACCTGCAATATGGCACGAGCCGGTCGCCGAAACCGCGACCGGCTCTTCATCGAGGATATAGTGGATGATCGAGATGTCGTGCACCGCCAGATCCCAGATCACATTTACGTCTTTCTGGAACAGCCCGAGGCTCGAGCGTGTACTATCGTAATAGTAGATGTCGCCGAGCTCTCTCTTCTGCAGGAGCTCACGAATCTTCTGGACTGCCGGCGTGTAGAGAAAGGTGTGATCGACCATCAGCGTCAATCCGCGCCGGTCCGCCTCCTCCATTAGGCGAGATACGAGCCCCGTGCTCGGCGCTAGGGGCTTTTCGACTAGGACATGCTTGCCAGCCCTTAGCGCGCCCATCGCCAACTCATAATGGGTGTGCACTGGCGTCGCGATGGCGATTGCATCGACCGCGGAGTCCTTCAGCAGATCGTCAAATCGGGTGGTGGTTGCCACTCCCGGGTAGAGCTGCGTTATGGCGCTGAGCCTGCCTGCGTCTAGGTCGCTGACGCTGACGACGCGGGCGGCAGGGTTCAGCGAGAAATTGCGAACGAGATTGGGACCCCAATAGCCGTATCCCACGACCCCGATACCAAGCTGGCTATCTCGCATACTGACCTCGATCCATTCGGGGGTTTACGCTTCTACTCGTTACGTCCGCGCCGGCATATCTTGCCATATGCCCCGCGTATCGATGACGTCCAGGTGCCGGCGCTCGGCCAAGGGCACCATTTTGAATTCGTCATGGTCGACGAGGAGAACCGCAATTTCGCAACTGCGCAGCGCTTCCTCGATGTTCACGAATGCAACGCGATAATCGGCCAATTGAGGCGGCAGACGGCGCAGATTCGGCTCAACAACCTTGATACGTTCGCCGTATTTCGCCGCGAGATGCGTAGCAATTTCCAGAGCGGGGCTTTCACGCACGTCGTCGACATTGGCCTTGAACGTCAATCCACAGCAGGCAATGTTCGCATAAGGATGATCGTCGATCAGCGCCTCTGTGCGCTCGATGATCTTCTGCGTTTTGGCGTTGTTCACTTCCCGGCTTGTTCGCATTACCCGCGCGAGATCCGGCACAGAATCGATGATGAACCAGGGGTCGACCGCAATACAGTGCCCCCCGACTCCCGGTCCCGGCCGCAAAATGTTCACGCGAGGATGGCGGTTGGCGATATCGATCACTTCCCAGACGTTGATGTCGAACCTGTCGCAAATCATCGAGAGTTCGTTGGCGAATGCGATGTTGGTATCGCGGAAGGCGTTCTCCGTCAGCTTGACCAACTCGGCCGCACGCGCCGTAGTACCGACGCAGGCGCCGCGAACGAACATCTTGTAGAAGCGCTGAGCACGTCGCGTGCAGGTCGGCGTAATTCCGCCGATGCACCTGTCGTTGTTGATAAGCTCGGTCAGGATCCGTCCCGGCAACACGCGTTCGGGACAGTAAGCGACGTAAATCGCTCCATCCTCCTTGCCGTTGACGCCTATGTGAAGCTCCGGCCTGCGTTCGACGATCCGCTTTGCGATGGCTTCAGTTGTCCCAATCGGCGACGTCGATTCAAGGATGACAAGGTTTCCTGGCGCCAGAAGATCCACGATGTTGTCGACTGCGGCATTCACGCTTGCCAAATCCGGGCGGTTCTCGTGATCGATCGGGGTCGGTACTGCGATGATGAATACGTCCGCCGGCTGCGGTTTCCTGGCCGTCGTGAGCGCACCGCTCGATACGACCTTGGAAACGAGACCATCGAGATCGGGCTCAGCGATATGAATTTTGCCGGATGCAACCGTGTCGACAACGCGTTCGCTGGTATCGATGCCAACCACCTGCAGTCCACGGCTCGCAATCAGAGCCGCTGTCGGCAGCCCGATATAGCCAAGTCCGATGACATTGATTTTCTGGAATTCAGGCATCGAGAAGAACCTTCACGATCCGCTCGCTCGCGTGTCCGTCACCGAACGGATTGTGCGAACGCGCCATGGCAGCGTAAGTCTCGTCATCGTCGAGGAGACGGAATGTTTCCGAAACGATCCTGTCGTAGTCGGCACCGACGAGTCGCGCCGTTCCCGCTTCTACGCCCTCGGGACGCTCGGTCGTCTCGCGCATCACCAGGACCGGCTTCCCGAAAGTGGGCGCCTCCTCCTGGACGCCCCCTGAATCTGTCAGGACCAAATATGACAACGAGAGCAGGCTCACGAAATCCGTGTATTCCTGCGGAGAAATGAGGGCGACCCGCGGATGGTCCGCCAACCGGGACGCAAACAAGTCGCGGACATTCGGATTCGGGTGCACGGGAAGCACCACAGCAACGTCCTCCCTGCGCAGGATGGTCTCGAGCGCGTTCACGATATTTGCAACGCCGCCGCCGAAATTTTCCCTACGATGGCAGGTCACCAGGATGATCCGACGGTTGCCGTGACGTTTCTTGATACCGTCCCACCGACTCGAGAGTCCTGGATCGGATTCGACCATGGCTTTCGCGAGGATGAGAGCGTCCACCACCGTGTTTCCGGTCACGTGGATGCGGTCGCCCGCGACATTTTCGGAGCGCAACGCGCGCGCCGCGCGCTCCGTGGGAGCAAAATGTTGATCGGCGATCGAGCCGACGATCTTGCGGTTCACCTCCTCTGGCCAGGGAGCGAAGATGTCGCCACTGCGCAGACCCGCCTCGATGTGCGAGACCGGTATACGGTGATAGTAGGATGCCAGTGCCCCCGACATGGCTGTCGCCGTGTCGCCTTGGACAATAATCCTGGTGGGCTTCACCTTTTCGAGGAGTTCGCCAATTTGACCGAGCAGCCGGGCGGTCAGATGATCGAGAGACTGATTGGCCGTCATGACGTTCAGATCAAAATCCGGAACCACCTTGGCAAGCTTCAGGACTTGATCAAGCAGGTGCCGATGCTGTGCCGTCGCACAGATCGTCACGGCGATGTCCTTACCCGCCTCGGCCTTGAGCCGATTGATCACCGGAAAGAGCTTGATTGCTTCCGGCCGGGTTCCCAGAAGGATGAAAAAATGCTTGCGCACGCTTCACCCCCCGATCCGGCTCGGACCAGGAGGGACGGCGCTGGCTGCACCGAGCGGGTTCCGAAACGCCTGCCTCATGAGGGCTTGCGCCAGGATGCCTGCAAACCGGGTGTTCGTCGTGGCGTATCGCCACCACATCCGGCCAGGCTCCTGATAAATGCGGTAGAGCCATTCGAGGCCGAGTTTCTGAATCTGCGGCGGCGCGCGCCGAACGGTGCCTGCCAGAATATCGAATGAACCACCTACCCCCATGATAAAGGGAACGCCAAGTTCATCGCGATGGGCGGCGAGGAAGCGCTCCTTCCGGGGTGTCGGCATGCCGATGAAGAGGCAATCGGCCGCGCTGGATTGGATGTCCCTCACCACGTCATTTTCCTGCTCGCGTTTGAAGTAGCCGTCGTGCGAGCCGGCAAACACGAGTGAAGGATGCTTCTTGCGCGCGGCTTGCATCGCCTCGTGCAGCACGGCGTGAGTGGCTCCCAGGAAATACGGCTTGAAGCCTTCCTGCGCACATACCGCGAGCAACTCGGCGAGGAGATCCACCCCCGCGACCCGCGGCGTCGGCGGAAGCCCCAGCACTCGAGCGCCCCAAACAATCCCCATGCCATCGAGGCCGACGACATCGCTGTTGGCGACATCAGCCGCGAGCACCGGATCAGATCTCATATTCACCAATTTCGCGACGTTCAGCGCCACGTGTTGCAGACGTCGCCGACTGCGCATGGCCCCGCGCGCAAGATCGACGGTTTCCGCCATTGTCAGCAGGTCGACAGGGCATCCCAGAAATGAGGCGCGCATCGGAACCTACCTCCCATAAATTCCACTCGTTTAATGTTTGCTTTTAAGATTATTATAGAGATAATACCGATGCAACATTTAATTGCAATGTTTAAATCTGACAATATTCGCCGCATGCGGTGAATACAGGATCTCCGCGTAAGGTCGCGGGTCACAGACGAAGCCGGAATTAAATAGAGGAATTAACTGATGATTTCAGTCGTAATTCCCCACCTCAACCAGCCCGATGCGCTGGAAGCCTGCTTGCGCAGCCTGGATGCACAGACCCTCGCTCGGGACGCGTTCGAGATCATCGTGGTGGACAACGGCTCGGCAACGCCCCCAATGGATGTCGTTGCCGGTCATCCCGGTGTACGGCTGGAGCATGAACCGCGTCCCGGGCCCGGCCCGGCGCGAAACGCAGGCGTCGCCGCTGCCAACGGCGAGATCCTCGCCTTCATCGACGCCGATTGCAGGGCCCATCAAGATTGGCTGAGCAGCGTAATGAAATGGTCTTCCCTGTCTCCAGCTGGCACTGTTCTCGGGGGCGACGTCCGCATCTGGCGGCCGGACGATGCGGAGCTTGACGCCATTGCGGCTTACGAAAGCGTGTTCGCTTACCGCTTTAAGCTCTATATCGAGCGCCACGGATATTCTGGCACTGGCAACATGGCGGTATTTCGCCGCGACTTCGACCGCGTCGGCCCTTTTGCGGGCATTGATGTCGCCGAAGACATGGAATGGGGAGAGCGCGCGTTGCGCGTCGGCCTTCGATTTCGCTACACCCCTGAAATGATCGTCTTCCACCCGGCCCGGGGCTCTCTCCAGGAGCTCTACACCAAATGGGACCGACACATCGCGCACTACCGCAACATGGCGGAAGGCAAACCCATCTGGCGCTTGCGCTGGCTCGCGCAAGCGTTGCTCGTCTTCGCATCACTCGCGCCGAACGCTGTGACCGTGCTGACCAGCGATCGCCTGCACGGTACCGGCGTTCGCCTCAAGGCCATCGCCGTGTTGTGTGCCGTCCGAGCGCACCGCGCCCTCACGATGCTCTCGCACCTGCGAGGCCGAAGGGCGGTCGCCTGGAATCGCTAGCGCAACGCCGATTCCGTCAGGCGCCGAAGGCACCATTGTGGGTCAGCTCCGGCAGGTCGGCACGCCGGCCGAACGACCACAGAATCCAGCCCAGTTCGTAGCTTCGGCACTCGAACCGAACCTCCACGTCAGTGCCGTCGACCAGCCGCTCCTCGCTTCCGAGCAAGGCGTTCCTGAGTGCGCGCGCGACCCGCGGCACCTTGGTCGTCAGTTCACCTTTGCGAACCTGCGAACGGAGGGTCAGGCTCAGTTCGGGCACGAGCATGGCCCGGCCCAGCTGGTTATGGCCAAGCACCCAATTGAATCCCTTGACCAGGGCATCCCGCGCCCCCCGCTGCCCAAAGCGCTCGGCCCATTCCAGCAGTGCCGGAGCCATCCCATACTGATGGACCGAATAGACCTCATAGAAGTCAAGAACGCGACCGCTCTGCGCGTCGAAAAACCAGGGCCACTCGCCCTGTGGGCCTTGAAGCGCAACCAGATTCCGCACACAGGTGTCGGCCATGACAAGCGCGGACGGATCGCCGGCGAATTCGCCAAATTGATAGCAGGCGATTGAGAGATAGGTCTGCGTCGCAAATGTCGAGAAGCGCCGCCGAAAGCCGAGCGGCGCATCGAAGAACAATCCCGATCCACTGTGAAAGCGGTCCTTCAAGAAACGATAGAGCGGCCGCGCATAGCGTGCCCACTCATTCTCGCCCGCTCTCGCCTGGGCCACGACTCCCGTGAGCAGCATGCCCAGATCTTGCGCCCGGAAGCTCCTCCACCGGGCCTCATCGGCAAGGATGGCTCTCAGCTCGGTTTTGACCGGTTCCGGCATTTCGAGGCCGAGCTCGGCGGCGCTCCATAGCGCCATACCGAACGCGTACTTGCGCACCGGAAGCTTCGTGAGCAGCAAAGCGTTGCGATGGAATATTTCGGACAGATCAATCCCATCCGGAATGGCGGCAACGCGCGACATCCCGAGTAGAACGTTGAGGGTATAAAATACGTCGCTGCGTGGGATCGACTCGTTCGGCGAGGTACGTCCATCGAGATGGTAGATATGCGACCACCTGCGGTGTTCGGGTAACCAACAACGTTCCAGCCCGTTGAGTGCATAGTCCACCAGCGGGGAATTGTGCGCGAGCTTACTCGCCGCGGCGGGCACCACGAGCTTCACCCCAAAATTCGGACGAATGATCATGTTAACCGCCCTCCCAAGTCGGATTAATATTCCCGGATGCTTTCATCCAATCCGCGCAGCAATGGATAGAGGAAATAGGAGATCACGGTGCGCTTCCCGACCTTCAATTCGGCCGTCACCGCCATCCCCGGAATCAGTTGAATGCGCTCCGCGGGCAGCCGAAGGTGCGTGTCCGACAAATCGACCAGTACGCGATAATAGGGAGCTGGCGCGCGGCGCGCACCTTCGGCCTTCGTATCCGGGGAGAACGTATCCTGACTGATGACGCGGACTTCTCCCGTTGCAGTTCCATACTTCTGGAAGGGAAACGCTTCGAACTTGATCCGAACCGACTGTCCGAGCGCCACCTGACCGATATCCCGCCCCTCGACGTTGACCTCCGCCTGAAGCGGCACGTCGCGCGGAACCAGAACAAACAACGTTTCGGCCTCGCGAACCACCGAGCCGACTGTCCGGTTCGCGATATCCAGCACCACGGCATCTGCCGGCGCCTGCAGGATGATCAACTGTCGACGAAGCTCGGCCTTCTTCAATTCCTCTGCCGCGCTATTGCGCTTCGGCAGCGTCTCCACCAGTTCCTGATAGGTGGTGCGACGAAACTCCTCGGCGAACACTTTCTGATCAGCGCGGGCCTTTTCGAGCCGATGGGTACTATCGGCGATACTGCCGCGAACACGCGCCAGATTGCTTTCGACCTCGAGCCGAGCATCGCGAGACAGCAGGAAGTTCAGCCTCGAACCGACCTCCTTATCCATCAGCGTGGTCCGCATCGTTTCAATCGAACGCATCGTGTCGAGCCGTTGAAGGAGAACCGCCTCTTCATTCTGTGCCGTCTTGAGATTGGCTTGCGCGGATGCGATCTGTGCGTCGTAGTTCTGAATCTGCGCCTCGTAGGCGGCTCTCCTCTGCAAGAACAACTTGCCTTGCAGGATCTGATCCGCGTTCGTCAGCTCTTTGACGGCATACTCGATTCCGTTCAATTCAGCGCTCAGACGATCGATCGACGCATCGAATCCAGCCACTCTGCCGCGCAGTTGGTCGAAATCCGCCTGCGAAAACGTCGGATCGAGCGTCGCCAGAACGTCGCCGCGGTTGACGCGATCACCGGCCTTGACGTGGATCTCGCGTATGACCGACGTTTCCAACGGCTGCACGACCAGGTTGGGACGCGTCGTGGTAAGTTTTCCCTGCGCCGTGACGATCATCTCGACCTGCGAAACGGAAGCCCAGATGACCACGAAAGCAATTAGTGCAAGTACGCCGTAAAGGATGAAGCGCGCGAGCCACGGTGGCGCTTGCTGCTCGAGTTCGGTCGCATCGGACTGGAACTCGGCGATGACTGGCGCTCGCCTCGGTACTGGCCTGAATAGCTTGCGGCGGCGCTCGACCGATCTGGCCGGAACGAGACCGTTCGGATTCACATCCGCGCGTGATGGACCAGTCTCCCTCATGCAATCTGCTTCATCTGTTGATTCCACAAATGCCTGTAGATAGTGCATTTCGACAGGAGGTGGTCGTGGCGATCCATATCGACGATTCGGCCGCGGTCCATCACCAGGATCTGGCTTGCTTCGGTCAGCATCGACAACCGATGCGAGACGATGATGACGGTACGCCCTGCCGCCAAACGGCGGAGATTGCGCCTGATGATCATTTCGCTTTCGGAATCGAGGGCACTCGTCGCTTCATCGAGAATCAAGATTCGTGGATTGACGATCAGAGCTCTCGCAATCGCGAGCCGCTGCCTCTGCCCGCCGGATAGGTTCGAGGCATCTTCCTCAAGCATGGTGTCGAAGCCACGCGGCAACCGTTCGATGAACTCGTCGGCGCCTGCGAGCTGCGCCGCAGCGACGACCTCGGCAAAGGTGGCATCGCGTTTCACGCAGGCGATATTCTCGCGAACCGTCCCGCGAAACAGGAAATTATCTTGCAGAACGATTCCAAGGTTTCGGCGCAGATGCGCGAGGTCTAACTCCCTCGAGTCATATCCGTCGATGCGCAGCAGGCCCTGCTGCACCGGATACATGCCCGAAATCAACCTTGTGAGAGTCGTCTTGCCGGAGCCACTCCGTCCCACGATCCCGAAGATCGATCCTGGCTCGACGGTGAAGGAGACATCATCAAGCGCCGGCGATCCCTCGGGTCCGTAGCGAAACGAGACACCTTCGAACTCGATTTTTCCGGCAAGGTCAGGCCGTAGCCCATCTTTCCGACCGTCGCGCTCAGGCTTCTGGTTCATCACCTCGCCGAGCATTTTCACGGCAAGAGCTACTTCCTGGTACTCGTGCACCATGGTCACGAGTTGGACCAGGGGTCCGGAGACCCTACCGGCCAACATGTTGAAGGCGACCAACGCGCCGATTGTCATTTGGCCGGCGAAGACATCGAGTGCTCCGATGGAGATGATTCCGAGCGTCATGATCTTCTCGAGAAATCCGGTGAGCGCCTGCGCGCCTGCCGAGATCTTCTCGACACCGAATCGCATCGTCACGGACTGCGCGCAGCGGCTATCCCAAACCCTGCTCTGCGCTGGCTCCATCCCAAGCGATTTCACGGTGCGCATGCCGTGAACCGTTTCGACGAGGAGAGCCTGCCGCGCACCTTCCGCTTGGTATAGATCGTACAGTCGTCGCCGAAATGGACCCATGAGCAGGCCGACGACGGCGCCGCTCGCGGCGGTGAAGGCCAGGACGATCAACGTCAATCTGACGCTATAAAGCGCAAGGACAGGCAGGAAGACGAATAGCGAAAGCGCATCGAGGGTCGTCAGAAACAAGCGCCCGGTCAGAAACTCACGGATCCTCGCCGCCTGCTGCATGTGTTTGACCAGGACCCCCGCCGCCATATGCTCGAAAAACGTGACCGGCAGCCCGAGGAGATGACCGAACGTCTTCGTAGCAACGCGAATGTCGACCCTGTTGGTCGCATATAGCAGCAAGTAGCGCCGCAGAAAGCCGAATATCGCGTCAAAGACGAGCGCTACGGCCGCTCCTGCCGCGAGTACGTAAAGGGTGGTGAAGCTCTCGTGAACCAAAACCTTGTCGATGACGAGCTGGAAGAATATCGGGACGACGAGGCCCAACCCATAGAGCAGGATGGCGGCAATGGCGACGTCCCTGAACAACCGCCATTGAAGAAGCAGTTCCGGCACGAACCACCGAAGGCCGAAACTCCTCCCACCATCCTGCGTCAATTGCGCTCGCTTGATCAGGATCGTTTCACCGGCCCACTGGGCACAGAATCGGTCGCGGTCGACGACCAAGACTTCGTGCTTGCGATCGGCAAGAGGGTCGAAGATGTTGACGACCTCGGTGCCGTCAGCTCGCCGTCCCGCACCAAGGACAACGATCCAGTTGCCATTGGCGAGCCTCACCAGCGCTGGATAGGCCTCTCCGAGACGGATCAGCGCGCCCCAATCCAGCTTCGTGCTCCTCGCGCGCAGCCCTGCATCCTTCGCCATGCGCAACAAGAGATTCAACGAGAGCGGGCCGGCCACCGCATAGGCGTGCTTCAAGCGCTCGACCGGCAGATCTATGCCATGGTGACCGGAAGCCTTGGACAGGCATTCCAATGCAGTCTGCGTTGACAATCCGGGCGCGGGCGCGTCCACAACCTGGTCCTTCGCGCCGCCAGCAGCGTCGATTTCAGCGGAAATTCGAAGAGACATTCAGAGACCGTGTGTTGGGCGCGAGCGCATCACGTACTCCCGACGCACCATTGTGCGATTCAGCTGGCTGATTCCGCCGGACCACGCCCGCATCAACCAGGCCCTGAAGCGCCTTTTGCATCACGTCGACCGAATTGGCGAAGGCTTCGACCGAAAAGATCAGCCGTTGGGAAAACACGCGTTTCGGGGCGTTGTTGGCGTCACGCTCTGTCGGTGAAAGACTGACCAGATCGATGCGGACGATGGTTCCGCTCACGGTAATTTCTTCGATTCCATCGGTATAAAGTTCGGCGTGCATCTTTACGTCTCCTATGCTGCTAGCTGCGGTCTGAAAACAACATCTACGCCATAGCTCGTTGAGTTGTAGGTGTTGGTCGGGAATAGGCTATCTGTCCCGTATGCAAACACACCGTTCCCGCTTATCGATCCCGAGGATGGGGCCGTCAGAGGTCCGTTGGTAATTGCGTTGGCGAGCAGGCCTGGATCGGCTGCGTAGTTCCCGGCAGTGTGATAGGAGGCTATGTATGTGGTTTCCGGCATGATCGTCACGGGCGTCGCGAAATTGACCTGCTGCCAGCCGTCCGCCGTCTCGTTGGTAAAGGCCGCAGTTGCCAGCAACGTCCCTGTGCTGCTCCAAAGATCTGCAACGTGAGCGCCCGTGTTGGTTGGCCCCTTGTAGAAGCGAATGCCGATGATATCGCCCGGTGTCGAGGTCTGGAATTTGAGGCCCAGCTCCACAGACCTAGGATCATTGGCCGCCACAATGCTAGGCTCATGACTTGCGCTAAACAGGCGCACAGTCGTTGAAGACGCAGCATTCACGTCGAGGGCGACGGATGCGCTGGCGGAGCCACCTTGGCCATCGGAGATGCTGTAGTTGAACGATGCCGGCCCCGTGTAACCGGTCGTCGGTGTGAAGATCACACTGTTACTTTGGGCGTTGTAACTGGCGACACCGTTCACACCACCGCTCGCGCCCGTGATCGTAAGCGTATTGCCGTCCGGATCGGTATCGTTGGAAAGCAGTGCCGAGGCCGGGATCCCGAAAGGCACGTTCTGCGTGGCGTCGAAGCCGCTGTCGTTCGCGGCGACGGGTGACCGGTTGGGGCCGCCGCTCGAGCTGTTGAACACGACATCAACCCAGTAATTGCTCGCGTTATAGGTATTGGTCGGGAGCAAATTGCTCGTTCCATAGGTGTAGAGGCCGTTGATGTTCGCGGGAGCCGTGAGCGGCCCATTGGTGCGAGCGGCGGTGAAGTAGCTGGTGGTGGAGGCGTAGTGGCCGTTGCTATGATAGCTTGCGACGTAGGTGGTGCCGGCTGTGATGGACACCGGATTGCTGAACGTGACTGTCTGCCAACCGCTGCTGCTCTCGTTCGTGAAAGTCGCGGTCGCCAGCAGCGCGCCGGTGCTGCTCCACAACGAGCCCGTATGGGTTCCGGGATCATTCGCGCTCTTGTAGTATTTGATTCCGGTAATCGTGCCTGCCACGGACGACGTGAATTGCATTCCGAGGTTGACTTGGGAAGTGTCAGACCCCGATCGGATCGCCGGAGTATCGGTGGTAGAGAATAGGCTCACGGTCGAAGGAACCGCCGAAACTGCGATATTGAATGTCTCGCTGCTCGTGAGGTTACCGAGATCGGCAGCGGACACCGTGACGCTGAACGTGCCAACGTCCGCGGACGTCGGCGTGCCGGTAAAGGTTCGGGTCGATGGAGTGAACGTGAGCCAGGCCGGAAGCCCTGAACTACCAGCGGTTGCGCTGTAGGTGAGCGAGTCGCCGGCATCGACATCGGTAAAGGTGCCGGCGGGTAGCGTTAGCGAAAACGCCGAGCCAACGGTCGCGGCCTGGTTGCCGGTCTGAATTGCCAGGACCGGCACGTCGTTGGAGCCGTGAATGGTGACAGAAAGGGTTGCCGACGACGCCGCGCCCGCGGCGTCGCGCATCGTATAGCTGAAGACGTCGTTCAGCGTATCAGTCGACTGCCGCAAGGCCTGCACGGCTTGATCGTTCTCGTTCACCGTGTAGGTGAAAGCCCCCGAGGCATTGAGCAAGAGCGTGCCGTGCGCGCCCGCGAGAGGCGTCTGGAACGTCCCGCTGGTCGTGCCAAAGCTGAATGCAGTGACGGTCTTGGTGTCGCCAGAATCGGGATCGGTGTCGTTGGCCAGTATGTTGCCGGTGGCGGGTGAACCGCCAGCGCTGTTGTTGGCGCCGCCCTTCTCCGTAGCATTCGCAGAGTCAGCAACAGCGGTGGGGGACGTATTGTTGGCGGCGGAGGATCCGTTGAAGACGACGTCGACCCAATAGTTCGAGGATCTATAGCTGTTCGTCGGGAACGCGCTTCCGGATCCGTAGGCATAAACTCCGTTAGCGCCCGCCGGAGCTGTCAATTGGCCGTTGGCAAGCGACGTCGCGAAATAGTTCTGGGTGCCGGAGTAATTGCCGTTGGTGTGATAGGACGCGACATAGGTGGTGCCTGCCGTGATCGCGACCGGGGTGGAGAAGCTGACCTGTTGCCAGCCGCTGGCTGTCTCGTTCGTGAACGTCGCGGTTGCAAGCAGGGTTCCGGTCGAGCTCCAGAGATCCGCAATATGGGGACCCGTATTCAACGATCCCTTGTAGAAGCGCAGGCCGGTTATTGTCCCGTTCACCGATGCGGTGAACTTGACTCCGACTTCGACGGGGCTGGTATCGCCGGAATTGGGGACGCTTGGCGCATCATTGGTGCCGAACAGGCTCTGCGCCGAGGCCGGATAGTTGACCTTGAGCGACACCTGGCCGGACCCGCTCTGGCCGCTGGTGTCCGTGATCGTGTAGGTGAAGCTCGCCGCGCCGGCATAGCCAGCGGTGGGCGTGAAAGTCACGGTCTGGTTCTGCGAATTGTAGCTTACGCTGCCATTGGAAGCGTTGCTGACGCCGGTAATCGAGAAAGCCAATCCGGACGCGTTGGTGTCGTTCGCGAGCAGCGTTGCAGCTGCAATATTCAGCACCCCATTCTGGCTAACTGTGAAGCCGCTGTCCGCATTGGCTTGGGGCGCACTGGCTGCGGCGGATCCGTTGAAGACGACGTCGACCCAGTAGTTGGAGGATTTAAAGCTATTCGTCGGGAACGCGCTTCCAGATCCATAGGCATAGACCCCGTTGGCGCCAGCCGGTGCCGTCAACTGGCCATTGGCAAGCGACGTCGCGAAATAGTTCTGGGTACCGGAATAATTGCCGTTGGTGTGATAGGACGCGACGTACGTGGTCCCTGCCGTGATCGCGACCGGGGTGGAGAAATTGACCTGCTGCCAGCCGGAGGCGGTCTCGTTCGTGAACGTCGCGGTTGCAAGCAGGGTTCCGGTCGAGCTCCAGAGATCCGCAATATGGGGACCCGTATTCAACGATCCCTTGTAGAAGCGCAGGCCGGTTATTGTCCCGTTCACCGATGCGGTGAACTTAACTCCGACTTCGACGGGGCTGGTATCGCCGGAATTGGGGACGCTTGGCGCATCATTGGTGCCGAACAGGCTCTGCGCCGAGGCCGGATAGTTGACCTTGAGCGACACCTGGCCGGACCCGCTCTGGCCGCTGGTGTCCGTGATCGTGTAGGTGAAGCTCGCCGCGCCGGCATAGCCAGCGGTGGGCGTGAAGGTCACGGTCTGGTTCTGCGAATTGTAGCTTACGCTGCCATTGGAAGCGTTGCTGACGCCGGTGATCGAGAAAGCCAATCCGGATGCGTTGGTGTCGTTCGCGAGCAGAGTTGCAGCTGCAATATTCAGCACCCCATTCTGGCTAACTGTGAAGCCGCTGTCCGCATTGGCTTGGGGCGAGGTTGAGCCTGAATCGTTGAAGACAACGTCCACCCAGTAATTTGCGGCCTTGATATTGGAGGCGTTGCTGGGGAAGACCGGGCTACTGCCATAGGCATAGACGCCGTTGAGGCTGTTTCCGGGGGCGGTGAGCGCGCCTTTGGTAACGCCGTCATAGTCGATGAAGTAGTAGTCCGTCGAGGAATAGTGGCCGGTGTTCGTGTGATAGGAAGCAACATACGTGACACCCGCCTGCACATTGACAGGCGTTGCGAAATCAACCTGCTGCCATCCACTCGCCGTTTCGTTGCTAAACGTGGCGCTCGCAAGCAGCGTCCCGTTGGAGCTCCAGAGGTCACCGATGTGGGTGCCGGTATTATCAGACGCCTTGTAGAAACGAATGCCGGTGATCTTGCCCGACACTGCGGGGATGAATTTGACGCCGACCTCAACTGCGCCGGAATCACTGCTCGAGATCACCGCAGGCGTGTCGGTCGGACTGAAGAGCGTCAGGTTGGAAGACGGCGTAACCGTGTAGGTCGTGCCCGCACCAGGTGTTTCCAGATTCAGGCTGTCGTCGACCGCCCTGGTCTTGAGACGATATGTCCCCTGCGCGCCTGTAACGAACGTATATGACCACGTGACATTCGCCGCGCCGACATTGCTATTCGCTGGATGCCAGCTCGTTCCACCATCCGTGGAAATTTCGACGCCGGCAATCTTTCCACCCGCATCAGTGGCCGCCCCCGTCACCGTAACCGATTGCCCCTCGACAACGCTGGCGGCGGAGAGATTGGCGATACTAGAAGTCGGCGCCGTAATGTCGGTCGACCGAATCGCGGCCGTCAGGTTTGCCTGCAGCGTCCCCGGCTGAACGCCCATGTCGGCGAAAAGGTTAACCATCGCCTGCTGGACATTAGGATCTACCGGGGTCGCTGGTCCGTCGTGGTCGCTAGCAAGCCCCCACGGCCAGTTGATTGAACCGGCCGAGAATATCAGTGCGCCGCTGACGGGATCCCGATGCAAGACCAGATTGTGGGTCGCCGTGCCTGCTCCGAACGTGTTGCCATAGTCAAGCAGATACTTTCCGTCCACATTGATCGTCGAAGATGAGACGCTGATCAATCCAGCCGGGCGAAATCCGTTGTCAGGCGCAATATCCCACTCAACGCCTAACAGGCCCGGCACGAGCGAGGCTGTCTGCCCGGGTGAGGTTTGCGCGACGGTCGTATTGCGCCAGAAGCGCAATTGAGTCATGGGGTACGGTATCGTGATCGTATCGTAGCGAAACGCGTTGACCGCGAACAATGTACCGGTCAGCTGATTCGATGGAAGAGGCGCCCCGAACCGCGGGTCGGAGAAGTTTCCGGTTGCCTGTCCTGACGGATCAATCAGCGCATTTGCGTGCGTGTCCTTGTAGCTAATCAGCGTACGATTGGCTGTCCCGCTGCCGTCGATGCTAGGCGCTAACCTCGTTTTCCAAAAGATCTCGTTGGCTGTGAGAAACGCAAGGTTCACGCCGGCGTGCGCTGCGGCCTCGACGTTGGCGCGCTGAGCTTCGGTCCAATACTCGTCATGCCCCGCGTCCATAAAGACTTTATGATTGAGCAATAACGAGCCGTTCGTCGCAGCATCTATTCCAGAAATGTAAGAGACATCGTACCCGTTCTGCTCGAGCCAATAGATAGCGGCAATCTCGGCCGTGAACGGGGAGTCTCCTCCTTCAGAGAAGGTACCGGTGCCGTCACGCGTTACAAGGGGCCGATTGTAGCTGACGGCGTAGGCCGATCCATTGATTCCCGGGCCGTTCCCGAAATACAGGTTGGCCCCGCCCCAACCATTATAGGCTTGCCAGTCTTGATCACTTGTCTGCAGGACGATATCGCTGTGCGAAGCGTCATCCCTTATGATGAATGGAATCTGGAAAATTTCGGTGCCGTTGATAACGTTGGCGATGTAGACGCCCGAGGTCGCGTCGGTCGGCACGTTCCAGGAATCGGTTACGCTCCAGTTGCCTGCATCTACCAGACCGGTCGAAACATCTCTTATTGGAGCAGGTTGAACGATCGCGGCTGCAGACTGATGTTGCAGGCTCGTGATCAGTCTGGCACCGTTGCCACCGTAGTAGCCCAGCCGGTAAACATCGACGCGGTAATTCGGGTTGCCGGTCAGGTTGTTGATCTTGAATTGGACCGTTCCCCCGACGTTGGTGCTGATTGCTGTCGCAAACCCCTGGGTCAGAGTCGAGTTGTCGCCCGGCTGGATCGCCCAAACGCTTCTCGGCGTGCCTGGCTTCTGATTTTCGAGTACAATGGGGTTCGCGGGCGGATCGGAGACGATGGTGCCTCCCTGCCCGTCGCTCTTGAACTTCCAGTTCAGGTCCATCCCCGAGAACAGCAAGGTGACATTGGCCGCACCGTTGCTGAAATCGACCGTACTGATATTTGAGGTGGTATCGTAGTGGACGCTCGCCGACATCGACGATGTGAAGGTTAGATCCTTCAGGTCGATCAAATTCCCGGGAGAAAGCGATCCTCCCGGCCACGGACCTGTGATCAACCCATCGAAGTTGGCCGAGTCCTCGAGGACAAGCGTGCCAGCTTCCGTGTCAAACGATACGGTTATGCCGGAGAACGATCCATCCAAGAGCTGGCCCGAAACGGAACCTCCGATCTCCATGATCGTTTGGTCGCCGATCTCGAACGACCCAGTGCCGCTGACGTCACCCTTAAAGGCGCCGGTCGCAATGCGATTGCCAAGGAACGCCGCAACTTCGACAGTCCCGTTGTTCAGCACATCGCCCTCGACGATAAACGGCGAGCCAGCCCCCAGCAAAAGCGTCGTACCTTCACCGAGGACCAGGCTCCCAATGTCAACACTGGCCGAGCTCGTGACGACATACGTTCCTGCTGCATCTAGGAAAGCTGCATCGGTGATCCCCGGAAGCCCGGCGCTCCAGTTGGTTGCGACATTCCAGGCTCCGTCAGTCGGGTGAGCCCAGTGAGTGGCGGCAGCGGTGGCAGCCCATTGTGACGTCGGCGTCGCGCTTGCCACAGATGCAGTCGCTGGCGTCAAGCCTTGACCGCTCGTCAAAGACGTCGAAGACAGCAGCGTAGACAATCGCGAGTGGGAAGGTGCGGCGAAGAGACGGGGCGGAACGCGGAGCAAGTCCGACAAATGACCCGCGCTGGCACGAGACGTCCGTTCGAAGAACCAGGCTTCACCGACGCGGGCGGGCAGAGTGGACGGCTCGCTTATTGGCTGATTGAGAGGCGGCGGAGCCGACGGGCCAAGCGGGTCGTAGCTAGCGAAAGCCTTCCAGAACGTTGATTCCTGCCAAGGGGCTGGAATATCTTCCCCCCAGCTGACGGGTCTAGTTCCACAGCTGTAGACACTCGCCTTTCGAATCAGCATGAGCATACCGATTAAATAATAATCGCCTCTAATATTTTAATTGCGTTTTAAACCACGGTCAATTCAATGCACTTTATATTTAACATTGTTTTTGATATCGGTTGAGTAGCGCTAATGCGAGAGAAACTGCGGCAGACGCATGATTTCGCTCAGATATTTGCCATAGCCGCTCTTCTCGAGCGGTTGCGCCAGCGCCAGAAGTTGATCGCGATCAATGAAGCCGAGTCTGAACGCGACCTCCTCCAGACACGCAATCTTCATTCCCTGCCGCTTTTCCAGGGTCTGGACGAACGTCCCTGCATCGATGAGAGATTCGACCGTGCCGGTATCCAGCCACGCAAATCCCCGCCCCATGCGCTCGACGTGCAGCGCATTGGCCGAAAGATAACGCATCTGAAGATCGGTAATCTCGAGCTCGCCGCGCGACGATGGCTCGACGCGGCGAGCGTAGCGGACCACGCGATTGTCGAAGAAATAAAGTCCTGTGATTGCCCAGTTCGAAGCCGGCCGTTTGGGTTTCTCTTCGATCGACACGGGGCGGTCCGCTTCATCAAACGCGACCACGCCGTATCGTTCTGGGTCTCGCACGTGATAGGCAAAGACAGTTGCGCCTTCCGGGCGACCTGCCGCCCTGGCAAGCAACTCACTCAGGCCATCGCCGAAGAAAATATTATCCCCAAGCACCATCGCCACGCGATCGCCACCGATGAAATCGGCCCCGACAATGAACGCGTCCGCGAGACCGGCGGGTCGGGCTTGCTCCGCGTAGCTGAGCCGGATGCCCCATTGGCTTCCGTCGCCCAGCAATCGCTCGAACTGACACCGATCCGAAGGCGTGGTGATGATCAAGATTTCGCGGATCCCTGCCAACATCAGCGTCGACAGCGGATAATAGATCATCGGCTTGTCATAGATCGGGAGCAACTGTTTGCTGACCACGCGCGTGATCGGATATAGACGCGTTCCGCTGCCGCCAGCCAGCACGATTCCCTTCAGCATCGGCGTCTCCTTCTCCGACCAACTGGTCCAGACAAGCTTGGAGTGAATGGCGCCAAGGCGCCAAGCGGATCCCGAACACGCGTTCGGCCTTGGATGAGTCCAGACGCGAGTTCAGAGGCCGGCGCGCAGCGGTCGGAAACTCCTCAGTCGTGATCGCCTCGAGCGCCCGAATCCGCGCTCCACGACGGGAACACTCGTGGAAGATTGCCTGCGCAAAATCGTACCAGCTTGCCTCGCCTTGGCCACCGAGATGAAAGATGCCGGCCGTGGCCCTGCGATCGTCCGTTAGTGATCGTTGAGCGATCCGAAGGACGGCTTCTGCGAGGTCGAAAGCGTAAGTCGGGTTACCATGTTGGTCGCTGACAACCCTTACGACCTGCTGCGTCTCGCATAGCCGCAGCATCGTTCGGACGAAGTTGCTGCCATAGGGACTGTAAAGCCAGGAGCATCTGATCACGGTCGCGAGCGGGTGCGCTGCCAATACGGCAGCCTCCCCGGCAAGCTTGGATGCACCGTAGACGTTCAACGGCGCTGGAATGTCGCTTTCTTCGTACGCATCGGGTTTCGCACCGTCGAATACGTAGTCGGTCGAGAGATGGATGAGCGGAATGTTCATTTGCCACGCGACATCCGCCAGCGCGGCCGCGCCATCGCGATTGATGCTGAAGGCCCTCGCCGCTTCAGATTCGGCCTGATCTACCGCCGTATAGGCGGCCGTGTTGACGATCGCAGACGGCCCGATCGACGCAATGAGCTTGTCGATCCCTTCCCGGTTCTCTAGATCGAGTTCTGGGCGCCCGAGAGCGACCGCAGGCAAACCGCGCGTTGTGGCAAGATCACGAAGGCACATCGCCAGCTGCCCATTCCGTCCGGCAAAGAGGATTGGTCGATCTGTCATCTCCACCTCAGTTTTGGGCGGCCAGAAGACCCAGACGCGAGCCGTCATAGACGCCGCTGCGAGCACGTTCCCACCAGGCGCGGTTCTTGAGATACCATCCGACGGTTTCGAACAGACCCTGTTCGAAGGTTCTGGTCGGTTTCCAGCCGAGCTCGCGATGTGCTTTCGATGCGTCGACTGCATAGCGGGCATCATGCCCGGGACGATCTGGCACGAACGCAATGAGAGAGCGTCTGCACTCGGCGCCCGGAGATATGCGATCCACAACGTCACAGATCCGGGTGACGACCTCCAGGTTGGATCGCTGGGCATCTCCGCCGAAATTGTACTTCTCGCCGGGCCTTCCTTCGTGCAAAAGGCTTATCAAGCCCGCGGCATGATCATCGACGTGAAGCCAGTCGCGGATATTCCTTCCGTCGCCATAGACCGGCAGAGGTTTCCGATCGATCGCATTGAGGATCGTCAGCGGGATGAGCTTTTCCGGAAACTGATACGGCCCGTAGTTGTTGCAGCAGTTCGACACGATCACGGGCAGGCCGTAGGTTCGAAACCACGCGAGCGCGAGGTGGTCCGAGGCGGCCTTGCTCGCCGAGTAGGGCGAGCTCGGTCTATAGGGCGTATCCTCGCGAAACAAGTCGTCTGGTCCCAATGAGCCGTAGACTTCGTCCGTCGAGACATGGATGAATCGGAAGTGCTTCCGCCTCGCGGCCGGTTGACGTTCGTAGTAGGCTCTGGCCGCCTCCAAGAGCGTGTAGGTGCCAACCACATTGGTATTGACGAAGGCTTGAGATCCGTCGATCGAGCGGTCGACGTGGCTTTCCGCGGCCAGATGTATGACTGCATCCGGCTCGTAGTCGGCGAACGCAAAATCCATAGTCTCCCGATCGCAAATGTCGGATTTCAGGAACACATAAGTCTCCAGCCTCTCGATGCTCGCGAGTGACGTCAGGTTGGCTGCGTAAGTCAACTTGTCGATGTTGATCACTGCGGCACCCGCCTGGAGCACCAAACGGCGACAGACCGCAGAACCGATAAAGCCCGCTCCGCCGGTCACCAAGATGCGCATACTACCGCCTCCACTAGTCGAAAACGCAACCGAGCTGGCTGAGCGTAGGAAGAGTCTGGTCCTTGCGCGACAATTGGGCCTCCGAGGGCGTAACGGGCCAATCGATCTCTAATGTTGGATCCGCCCAATAGACTCCGCCATCATGACTCGGGGCATATATCTGGTCGACTTTGTATAAGACGACGGTCTTGGGTTGAAGCGTACAGAAGCCGTGCGCGAATCCCTTCGGAATGAACACCTGCTCACCGCCTTCACTATCCAACCGGATCGCGATGTGCTTGCCGAAGCTGGGCGATGAACGCCGAAGGTCAACTGCAATATCGAGAATCGCCCCGCTCAATACCCGTATCAACTTCGCCTGGGCGAAGGGCGGCCGCTGGAAGTGCAAGCCGCGCACCGTGCCAATCCGATCCGAGCTGGACTGATTGTCTTGAACAAAGTCATGCAGAATTCCCTTCTCTGCAAACGCTGAGCGCTGGAAGGTCTCAGAGAAGTAGCCGCGGGCGTCGGAAAACCGATCTGTGCGAATGACTTTGACATCTGGGATCGCCAAGGATCGCAGTTCCAACATTGGGTACCCTTCTGCCCGAGCTCAATTCAGATCCAGCTTCGATAAGGCGGACCATAATTCCCGTCGAGATTAATTTTCCAGCCTCACAATCCACCACGACAACGGTCGCATGATTTTCGCGGAAGCCAATAGACCAGCTGCAAGTCACGGAAACATCTTGGAATTCGCAAAACGCCTCTTTAAGAAAAACCGCCGCGCCCGCATTTTTCATCCTCGCCTCGATTAATATATTGTTTATTTAATTTGGCAAGCCGGTTTTTATAAGATATATAATTTTTCGATGTCTCGCAGATCGCTTTAAATGCCGCCTGCAGGCGGGCAGCCCCAACGTGACCAATCGTCGGACAGGTAAGTGATGCTTCAGAACAATCTTCAACATGCGGAGAGAATGCGGCTGCCGGTGAACGGACCGGCTCCCCCCGCGCAGACAGACGGCGGAGGGATCACCGACGTCATCAATTTCGGTATCGGGCTGCTACGGCGCCAGTATCTCGTGATCCTTGTTACCGCCGTTCTCGCCACCGCGGCCAGCCTGCTCTATCTCCGGCTGGCTTCTCCGACCTATACCGCGCAGGTTCAGATCCTGTTGGCCAATCCAAGGCCTCAATTCGTCCAGCAGCAATCACTCCTCGCCGAGCCGGCTTTCGATCTCAGTCAAATCGAGACCCAGCTTCAACTCCTGAGATCAAAGGCGGCTGCGGTTGCCGTAATCGACCAGTTGAAACTGGCCGACGATCCGGACTTTAGTGCGTCCGGCCTCTCTTTGCAGGCGCTCTCGCAACGAATTTGGTCATGGGTCTCGACTGGATCGAAGAAGGATGTGCCACTCGAGACGAATGGCGAACCATCGGACACTCTCGTAGACGCGTTCCTCAGTCGGCTTTCCGCTAAACGTGTCGGGTACAGCCACGTCATTGAGATCAGCTTCAGCTCGAGCAACGCAGCCCGAGCCGCGGAGATCGTCAATGCGGTAGCGAGTACCTATGTTGCAGACCAGCTCAATGCAAAATTTGACGCCAATCGCAAGGCAACGAGCTGGCTGCAGGAAAGGTTGCGCGATCTCGGCGACCAAGCCCTCGCCGCGCAGCGCGCCGTCGACGTCTACAAGGCCCAGAACAACATCGTTTCCCTGGATGGAAAGCCCATCGATGAGCAACAGATTACGGAGATCAACAACCGATTGGCCGCCGCACGTACTCAAACATCTGAGGCCACGGCCAAGCTGTCTCGCTATGAAGCTCTCCTTGCCGTTGATCCGAAAAAGCCGTCCTCGATGGACAACCTCGATGCTATCGGGGCCGACGCGCTGAACAGCCAGATCATTACGGGGCTGCGCCAGCAATATCTGGAGCTCACCAGACGTGAGGCCGAGTTGGCGGCTAGGGTCGGCCGCGACCACTTGGCGGTCGTCAATGTCCGGAACCGCGCGCGGGAGTTCCGCGTCTCAATTTTCGACGAGGTCAGGAGGCTTGCCGAGGTCAGCCGAAGCGAATTCGAGCTTGCCAAGCAGCGCCAGGAGGAGATCGAGAAGCAATTATCCAAAGCCGTTTCGCAGTCTCGTTCGGTCAATTCTGCTGAGCTGACCATCAAGGACTTGGAAAGCAGAGCAAAGGGCCTACGCAGCTTGTACGAGACCTTCCTCCAGCGTTACATGGGCTCCGCACAGCAGGAGACGTTTCCCACCTCGGATACGCGGGTAGTCTTTCCTGCTTCGCCGCCGACGAGCAAGAGCAAGCCAAAGACAAGGTTGATCCTGGCGTTTGGCATTCTCGGCGGTCTCGCGCTGGGCATCGGCTTGGCGCTCCTCAGAGACCTCATGGACCGCGTCTTTCGGACCTCTTCACAGGTGGAAACCGTACTGGAGTTGCCTTGTCTATCTTTGGTCCCGTTGTTGCCGGCCCGCAAATCTCCCAAACCACCAATCCGCCTTCAGAAGACCGATGATGATGTTCAGCGACGGATAGCCTCGTCTCCAACCGCAATTCATCAGACCGTGGTCGGGATGCCACTATCTCGATATACGGAGGCCATTCGTTCCATCAAGCTAGCGATCGACCACAACCCGGCGAAAATCTCTTCCCAGGTCGTCGGCATTACCTCTGCGTTACCGAATGAGGGGAAGACCACGATTGCAGCCTCGCTCGCACAGTTGATCGGGCACACCGGCAAAAGAGCTATCATCGTCGATTGCGACCTCAGGAATCCGTCACTAACCGGCATCTTCGCGCCCAAGGCGGCCTGCGGGATCATCGAAGTAGCAAACGGTAGCCGGTCGCTCGCCGAAGCTGTCTGGAGGGACCCGACGACCAATCTTGCATTTCTGCCCGCCGTGCGTCGCGGACCTTTGCTCCACACCAGCGAAATTCTTTGCGCGGACTCGATAAGCAAACTCTTCGACCGTTTACGAGCCGAGTATGACTACATCATCGTCGACCTTCCGCCCTTGACGCCGTTGGTGGATGTTCGAGCCACTTCATCCCTGATTGACTGCTACATTCTCGTTGTTGAATGGGGCCGGACCAAGATTGATGTCGTGCAACACGCACTGCACACGGCACCAAACGTTCACGAATCTCTGATTGGGGCAGTTCTCAGCAAGACCGATACCAAGGCGATGGCTCGATATGACGGTCATCGGAGCTACTATTACCATGATAGCCATTACATCCGTTATGGTCTTTCTGGCTCTTGAGGCTCGCTCATAGCGGCCTGCCCCTTTAGCTGGCCTGAGGGACCAGCGGAGTGACCGCACAACACCACGGGTGTTCACATGATGATCCGGCTTGTCATATTGGCCGAGTTGGTGGCGATTGCCGCGGCGCTTGCAATGCCAGAAAGCCTGCAGGCCTGGGTATTGATATCGGTGGTACTCGCAACAGCGGCGCTAACGGTCGCGATCTTTCTACCTCCCTCCTCCCTCGGGCTTGCTAAACTGCTCCGTCCTAGTCTCGTCGTTGTACTCGCGGCTCCGGCGCTCTGGATGGCTTTGCAGGCGGTGCCGATGCCGATTGGCAAACTCGGCAATCCCATTTGGGCTACTGCATCGGCGACCTTAAACGAGCCCCTCGCCGAAAAAATCACAGTCGACACCACGGCGACCATGTTCTCGCTCGTGCAGTATTGCGCCGTGCTTGCTGCAGGTCTCACTGCAGCAGTCATCGCGCTTGACCGACATCGCGCAGCGCGACTGCTACATATTCTGCTGTCGATAGCCACAATCGTTACCGCCTTGTGGTTCGGCAGGGAAATAACCGGTGTGGCTGGGCCCGATGGCTCAACCGTCGCGGTGCTCGGTGTGTTGCTCTCCTGCGCAACGGCAATTCGTGCGGTCGATCAAATACTCCGACGCAGTCGGCCAGGAACAATTGCGCTAGGCCCTCTCCCTGCGTTGTCCGTC
This sequence comes from Bradyrhizobium sp. NBAIM08, assembly GCF_020193935.1. Lineage (NCBI taxonomy): Bacteria > Pseudomonadati > Pseudomonadota > Alphaproteobacteria > Hyphomicrobiales > Nitrobacteraceae > Bradyrhizobium > Bradyrhizobium sp. NBAIM08. The sequence goes on from NZ_JADYVR010000001.1 coordinate 591,541, forward strand.
GCGACCATCGCATTGATTGTCTGTATGGCGGCGCTGCTCATTCGGGGCAACTCAACTGCACTCGTCTCGGCCCTCCTCGGCTCAGAAATCTTGCTCTCGGTGTTCGCGGTTCGCAGGTGGTTCCCGGGATTGTGGGGTACCGCTGGCGTCCTTGCGACTGCCACGATTGTCTTCATTGCCACGGCTACGGTCATTCCCTTCAGAACGAACACCGATCTGACGATCGTCTTGTCAATGAGCAGTCAGGCCGCGACAGAACGGATGCTGCAGGACGTCGCGCCGGCAGGATCCGGTGCGGGTGCTTCGACGGTACTTTTGCCGATTTATCAGGACGCCGGAGTTGGCGACTCGCCGGAAAGACCAACCGCCGCCGCCACGATCGTTATAGACATGGGGTGGGCTTTTCTCTGCGCGGTCGTGGTTGCTGCCTTGCTCTGCGCTTCTGTGCTGATCAGACGTGCTCTGTCGCGTGCTTACGATTACGTCTTCCCAGCGCTGGGCGCCGGTGCATTGATTGCAGTGACGATACTCGCGTTTTCCGATCATGGTATTCTGGGTTTAGGAGCATCGCTTCTGGTCGCTGCGCTTTTTGGGCTGGCGTTCGGTCAAAGCCTCTCCGACGCAGGACGTGACGCCATATCTTCTGAGCCGAAAGCGACGTCTGACCAAATTGCAGTTCAAGCACCTGCGCCTCGCCGAACGTTGACCCCAACGGTAGTCGCCATTTGGCCCCGCGTTAGCCTGATGGTACTTGGTATTGTGCTGATCGTGGAGGCAGCGTGGATGGCCCTTCCTGAGCGGTATCTCGGTGCAAGATCGTCTTTGCCGGCAGTTCTGTCGACTGCAGCAGCAGGGCCGAGCGCGATGTCGAAGACGATTTCCCTTGCGGCAGCGCGCAAAGATTTGTTGATCCGAGGGGAATCAACATTCAACCGGGATTCAGCTCTGGCTGCCGACGAACAAAGGACAGCTCCTCCCATGACTTCGGACGAGTTTGCCCGTGCATTGCGCTCTTCGCCACTCCGCGGCGACATTTGGCTCTTGCTCGCGGCGACGTCGAAGCACAGTTCGCCCCAGCCCAACACGGCAGCGATGCTCAGAATGTCATACTATACTGCGCCGAATGATTTGGACCTGCTTCCGTTGCGCGTATCGGTCGCACTCGCCGCAGATGTCATGGTGCGGGAGCCCGACCTGCGGGAATTGATCAAACGGGACGTCAGCCTCGTCGTTAGGCATCGCCCTGCCCTCAAGCCAGCCCTTGTGACCGCGTACCGGTCAGCCTCGGCTGATGGTAAGATCTATTTCGAAGGCCTGATTTCGGAACTCGATCCGACGTTCCTCGACCAGGTGCACGCGCAGAGTTCGCAAAGGGGTTCTCGATAACCTCAAGAGCCGCGCCTCAGCCCACGCCACGATCGCAGATCGGCGACAAAGGGGCGCACGCCATTAAATTTGCGGAACCCGGGTTTTTGCTTGATAAGCGCGATTAATTAATAAATAATTAAATATTAAATCGCAGAGCCCCGGCACATGAATTTCGTGAACCGACATTTCCCCGATCGGGAGGTTACGGATCGCCTCAGTCCCGAACCGACGGTATTCCGCGAGCCCAAATGGCCCCTCCGTTATGACGCGATCGAGCACGTGGTGCTCGGTGCTGATGTTGCGACTATTCTGTTCGCCAGTCTCGTCTCTACATTGCTTTACCAAGCTCAGTATGGGCAAGCCGCGGCCAACTTGGTCAACGCCCTTGGCTTGGCGCTGGTTAGCGCAGCTTGTCTCGTTTGCCTGCTGAAGACCTACGGCCTTTATCAGCCGGTTGAGCTCCTCGTCCTCCGAAACCAGATGCGCGCGGTCTGTTTAGCTTGGATGTCTTCAGTACTTTTCATCTTGGCGGTGTACGGCTTCGCAATTCGCCCGGAGACCTCTCAGCACCCAGGCCTGCTCTTCGCGGTCTTGGGCCTGAGCTTACTTTTGGGCGAACGGTGGGGAGTCAAGGTGCTTCTCGGAAGGGCCCTGAGCGGCAGGAGGTTCGCCACTACAAACATTGTTCTGATCAGCGATCAACCATTGGCGAAGAACGTGGGATTGTCCGAGACCTTGTCGATGCACGGGTATCTCGTCAAGAAACGGTTCAGCTTGCCTCCGTTAGGCTTCGGTCCTGCCTGCCGAAGGCGGCTCACGACGCGCGTCATCGACTACATCCGCACTTGCCATCTTGACCAGGTGGTGGTGGAAGCTGAACCGGAGCGATGGCCCGAACTGCGAGCCTTTGTTGCCGATCTGCGCGTTTTGCCCTTCCCGATTATATTCGTGCCCGTTGGCACGACATCCGAATTGCTTCGACATCCCAAGCGGAGTCTTGGAAGCGCCGTTTGTGTAGAGCTCCAGCGTGGCCCCCTCACACCGCTGGAGTGCGCGATCAAGCGGACGATTGACGTTATCGGTGCGGGCCTCGCATTGGTGATGCTCGCCCCGCTGCTTGCGCTCACCGCGGTGGCGATCAAGTTAGATTCCCCGGGCCCTGTATTCTTTCGGCAGCAACGCTGTGGCTTTAACGGCCGAATCTTCTTGATCCGTAAATTCCGGACCATGCGTGTGCTCGAGGACGGGCCCGTAATCCTTCAGGCCAACCGCGCCGATCGACGCGTTACCCGCGTCGGCAAATGGCTGCGCCGAATGAGCTTCGATGAATTGCCGCAACTGCTAAACGTTCTGGATGGCAGCATGTCGCTCGTGGGCCCGCGCCCTCACGCGGTGGCTCACGACAGTGAATTTGACAAGCTTGTGCGAAACTACGCGCTTCGGCACCGGGTCAGGCCGGGATTGACTGGCTGGGCTCAAGTCCATGGCTGCCGGGGCGCCACTCCCACAGCAGTCATGGTCGAAACACGTGTCCAATATGATCTCTGGTACATCGACAACTGGAGTCTTGGGTTGGATCTCGCAATCCTCCTGCGAACTCCGGTAGAGGTCTTGCGAGGGCGCAATGCCTACTAGAGCACAGATCATGCGAGTAGCGCCTCTTATTGGCCCTTACACTCCCGCCAATTACCGATTAGTCACGCGCGCTGGCGAAGCTTCGGACTTGCTTCGCCAATGCGAAACTCTTCAATTCTCCGGCCAGACTTCATTGCGGCAACCAACCAGCGCGGCCGCTTACCACGTCCCGACCAGGTCTCGGCCGTCTGCGGATTCCGATATTTCGGCAGCACCCGAGGATATTTGCGTCTCGGCTTGCCGGTCGAAGACGCGCCTGCCGGGCTCGAATCCGCCAAAACAGCCATCCCGCCCCCAAGTGCCGCTAAGCGCTTTTCCAGCTCGTTCTTTTCCGCCTTGATCCGGTCAGACAGGATCCCGCTGATTTCCTCATGAAGCGACCAGAGATCGTCAAGGGACATCGCTTCTAACTCAAGTTTCTTAGCCGCCATGATCTCACCGTGTAGTTGCGCCCAACCCAATATTGCCTCTGTCGATATATTAATCAAGACAGAGAGCCCGATTATCCCAGAAGAATGTTTGGAACCGAACTGGAACTCGCGCTCCAGATAACTGGGTCCACGTTAATAATCAAGCCGGGAAAATGAGCGATCCGCACAATTTAACCGCGTACAGGAGATGCGCACATCTATTTGCTTAATCACCGCGCGGGAACTGCTCAAGCCCCATCAGAGATGGCATATGAGCCGATCCCGTCAGGGACCTGCCACGCCGCAGCATTAGATGCTGACGCGCCGGACTGCTTTTGTTAAGCCTCGGTTGGCCTACCGCCTTGCGGCCTCCCCAGAGACGCAAACGGCAGCTAATAATCCCAATATCCTTCAGCGCGCGCCGTCTGAGCTCGATTTGGAAGCTCAGGGCCCGGATATCGGACAACACGGTCGACGGAGCCGCAAACCGGCCGACTGAATCCTGAAGACGTTCAAGAGGATACTCGATCAAACCATGCCTCCTCTACGCATCTTCGCAAGATTCTTTGCCACCAAGATCAATTAATAAAATAATCGTCGCATTAATTATTAAATAATATATAATAGATTTATTGCATGGTCAATTTGAGCACTGATTTGGTCAAACATTCATTTGTCACTCGGACGAAGAATGGCTGGATGACGACGGGTCAGTCGAACGGTGTCGAGAAATGCTAATGCGAAGGCAAGATCTCGAAGCCATGGATTTTGAGGAACTTTGGCTCCTTCACGAGGAGCTGACAAAGATTCTCGCCGAAAAGATCACCGCCGAAAAGCGAGAGCTAGAAAAGCGTCTTGCGCAGCTCAACCAGCCGGATCAACTCGGCGGAGCTGAAAGCGGGGCGACTGAGGCGGGAACAGGCCAGCCGCCTCGTCGCAAATACCCGAAGGTCGTGCCGAAATACTTCAATCCGCTTCAGCCAACAGAGACTTGGTCCGGACGTGGTAAGCAGCCCCGCTGGCTCGTTGCCGCCCTGCAATCGGGCCACACGCTCGAGGAGTTCAAGATCCCCGAGAACGGTGAATCGTCCGAACGGAATGCTGGTGGTCGAGAGCATTCCTAGATGCGCGAAAGTCGGACACACCGCATTGAGCTGGGAATTTCCACCGTGCGTCCCGAGCGGCGAATTCCACCTCGAACAGGCGGCGGATCGAAAACCCGCTTGGCCAACCGACGCCTCAATCGCGAAAGCGATGACGTTCGCTGGCCTTAGACCTTGCCCGCACGAGCTGCGGTCGTCGCGTTCAAAAGAAGTCGTAAGGTGCTAGCTCTTGGCACAGTCCACAATCCCCGTCGGTTCGCCCCTGTTTTTGTCGAGACGATAGTTGCCTCTCTGCGGTAGTTTCTGAAGTCCAGAAGGCTCATCGCCAGGAGAGGCACGCGCGTAGCCGGAAAGCGTGCTTGCATCAACTGACGCATGAACTGCAGGCGAGGAATCAGTCGGGAGCGCAACGCGTGTGGAATATCGACGCCAAGCAGCTCGGCAACGGCGATCAGCTGGGTTTCAACCGCGTTCTTCATCAAGTCGCCCGAGACACGAGAGGTAAGCTTCTCCCAATCGACAGGCTCGGCTGAATGGCTTAGGTCGCGCAATTCAACAAGGTGCCGCAGGTCGAGGTCGCCGAGCCAATAACCATAGTCTTGAAACTGATCATGGATGATCAACATCAGCGCTTGGAAGTTTGGCGTGGGGATATATACGCGCGCCCGTCCGAGCGGCGCAGGAATACAATGGTTCAGCGCATGCCCGAAGTTCTGGTAGAGGTACGCAGGACCTGGAGCTGCCTGCTGCAGGTCGATCGACCCGACATCCTGGGGGCGATTCAGATCGGCATACCATCTATGGCTTTCGGGAGGGGTCTGGTTATGGATATCGTAACCAATTCCAGATAGCGCGGCGACTGCCGTTCTGGCCTCGTCCGGCATGACCATGATATCCAGATCGGACATTATCCGAACACCTCTTCGCGCCTCGGGCGCGGTCGCCAGTGTCGAAGCCCCCTTGAGTAGGACCGGCGTAATGCCATGACCGTTCAGCGCAACGACGGCCTCTTCGAGTTGAGCGACGAGGCGGTTATTGCGCAGCCCGTTTCGGCGGTGGATATGGCGAATATAGGCGCAGACGTCCTCCGGCAGCACCGACGCGAATTTGTCGACAAAGTCGATGAGCGCCGGCGTCGTCAGGGTCTGATTTGCGAGCCCGATGACTGAGGTCCACTCCATGTCGACAGGCGGCATGCCTCGCAAGCAATTGCAGAGGCTCCTGACCGCGCTGCTATGCCTTGCCATTGCACAGATCCACAAGCAGGCGCCGAGCCTCTCCGGCCTCGCAGTAGGTGAGTTGAAGCGATTGCGCACCCGCGACAATCCGCCTTAAAGCAAGAAAGCCAGTCTGCGACAGTCTACCATCGCTGGCGAATGCGTGCTCGATGAGCCGCCTCATCGAAGCCAGACGATCTATTTCGGTTAGTTCGGTCGGACCGCTCGCGACCCGGTTCAAGAAGATGATCCAGCCTGCGGAGAAGCTTTCGTTCTGCGCATCAGGAATGGGTACGTACCGCACCCGAACGCCGTCGGAGCGGCAATGCGTCGCATCGTAGCGGTCGCCATGTAGTCGCGAGAGCAAGTCCCACGATCCTTCCTTGAGGGTGAGCGCAAACGGGACTCCGCAGATCGTTCCGTCACCGCCAACCAGCGCGACGTCATCGCCAGCGTACCGAAATCCGGCGTCCACCAGCTGCAATGTGAGGGTAGACTTTCCTGCTCCCGGATGGCCGCATAACAACAGGCCCATGCCGTCGTTCACGAGAGAAGCGGCATGAAGGGAGAACACCCAGCGAATGTTTCGAATAAGCCGCTCGGTGACGTGAGCTTTGATCGTAGGGGCTAGTGCATCGACTTCGCATCTGGAAATGCTGGAATCTTCTGCGCGCAAGAACACTTGTTCATCCAGCATCATTGCCTCGATCGCGATGTCGCCGCCGCCGCCGGCACTCTGGTCCGACACACTGAATGGCGACAGCAGCCGCCTCAAGAGGTCCGGATTTGCAGCCCGGATGTCTATTCTGTGGCGACCCAGATGAGCTGAGAAGGCGCAATCGGTCGGCATTCGCCAATCGACTTCGAGCAACGCTCGATCGACCCAGACATCTACGACCTGTCGCGTGAACTGGCGTGCCGTGTGCTCGTCAATGCCTTGCGCCGCAAGCCCCCGATAAATGTCTCCAAGCGAGGAGCCTTCCCCTAACTTGCACCAGATGAATGCCCCTACTCGGTCGAGTTCAAAAATCTTCTGCCCCGCTTCGCTGAAGATCATTGGTCGACCATCCAACAGCGCGAATACTGCATCCGGAGCCGGTCTCAATACTATCTCTGCCGACGATCTTTCCAGCACGGCTTCCACCAATGTGAACCATTCTGCCTCGCCTGTACCGGCGGGGCGGCGACAGCCTCCGGGATGCGATGTTGTCGCGGCACCGGACAAGCGGACCCGCCGCCACCTGCGAGACTCAATCTAGCCCGGTCTGCGGCGCCTGCGATTTCGTTCACCCGAACACACGCCACCGGTCCGGCTCGTTTGGACATGTCAATCCGGCTGGTCATGCCGCGAGCTGACCGTCCTTGCCCCCGTCTTGAGGAGAGATGTTCAACCCCTGCTCTCCCATGAGGCTCGGCCTGGCGATCGACCGATGAGCATCCAATAGGTACCGATAAGCTTCGCGATCGGCACTCCGTTCTCTTAGAATGCGTTCCTTCTCGCCAATGCTGACCAATTCTGCGCGCATCTGAGCCAGCTGCAGCGTCTCCGAGGTGAGGTTGTACTCGTTAAGAATTAATTCCCACATTGTCTCCTCCAGCCGAAGAAACCTGGACGAGTGTACCTTACGTGATCGGCAGCAATTAACCAACGAGATTTGCAGATTTTGCTTATAATCAAAATTTGTTTCATATTTGAACCTCGGGCGAGCATTCAATACCGTGACAAAGCGCAACCACGTGCCGAACCGACTTGAGAATGGTGGCCTGCAGAAGCCTACGAGAAAAGCGACTGACGTTTTTGCATCGCGCCGCGCAAAAAAATAAATCAGCCGAGAGTCGTAAATCAGACCGACAAGGCGAGTTTTAATTGTACAAATAATAAAAAAGAGAATAGTTAATTGACTGCACCGAGGGGAGTGACACCAGTGATGCGGTTGGCTGATCTGTCCGTCGAGAGGAAATTGATGGTTTTGTCGCAGGGGGAACGTTCGACACGAAGTCGCGGGTATTTCGACATGACGGTTATTAGGCGCCTCCCAGAAGCGTTCGGTTGAGGTCGGACATTATTCAGAGTTGCGGCGAAAGCCCGCAGCTATCCCAAGAATTCGCCAAGCAGGAATCCGGTCGGTTGGAGAAGCGTCGTCACGAGCAAGCTGCCCTTTTGCTCGAACAACGACCCCAGGTGCGATGCCCCCCAAGTCACCCGCACCGACGAGAGCGCACTCCAGCCGGCCGGCCCTTTTTCTCGACAAATACGTGTTTCAGGGAGGCTCGTATGGGCATGATCATGGTCAAGTGTCCGCAATCCGGCCGCGCGATTCCGACCGGCATCAAATCCGATCGTGAGACTTTCCTGCGAAGCATCGTGTTTTTCGGCAATACTCTTTGTCCGGACTGTCGGGCCAATCACAACTGGTTTGCCCGCGAGGCCTGGGTCGAGGAGCCGATCGTCAGAACAGTAGAGGTAGCTCGTACAGCGCCAACGTGCTGATGCAAATGACGCGCGCGCTTCGGAGAGTGTGTTGATATTCCCCTTCCGATAGCGCGTTGCTGTTGCAATGCATTGCAACCATTTAGAATATTTTCGCGCATTGTCGTAAAACGAACCGACGCCCCCGGTGGCCATCGCTTAGACGTTGTTGGCACGTCGCCACAAATCCGAGCTTCCGTCACGAATTCGGCAAAGGCCTGTTTGGGGGTGTTGTAGTGAGTAGTGGGATTTCCAGCCTGGCTGTTCTGCGTGACACAAGAATCGAGCTCGTCAGCCTGCTGGCCCAATTGAGGCGGCTCCGCGAGAGAGTAAGAAGGGCGGAAGCACGGCGCTCGGGACAAAGACGACGATCATCGTCGGCATCGCGCGCCCGAGGCCGCCGAGCATGAGACATCGCACGCAAGGCATCCGCAGTTCAGGGGCAATTGTGACGACTATGCTCCCTGGAGTTGAAGGCCAGCATGGAATTGCAAGCGCTCTTCTGGATCCCCGTTAGTGTAGGACCGCTTCATCGATGCCCAACGGGCGAGGAGAACGATAACGAGCGACCGTATCGCCTCTTTCGTTCCCATTATGTTCTAGCTGGGTATGTCTGACCGACCCGCGAGCTGGCGCATGCCAAACCCGCAACTGACAACCGTCCTCGACAGGCACCTCCCGAGACCTGAACGTGTGCAACCTCTACTCGATGACGAAGAACGTGGACGCGATCCGCCGCTTGTTTGGCGAGCTCAACAGCAGCGTCGGCAACTGAGCATGCCAGGCATTTTCCCGGATTACCGCCCCCAATCGTCCGCAACGTGCCCGACAGGCGTGGGATCATTGCGGCCGGCTCTCCGCTGAAACTCATCATTACTTGGGATGGGGGGTGAAATCTTGAGGGCAACGAGCAAGCCACACAGTGAGCTTGCGTTCACTTTCGACGGCTCTTGCACACTCGTATTCACCGCCACGGTGGGCAACCCGCCAGCGATTTGCAAATTGTGGTGCGCTCGGAGGGACTCGAACCCCCACGGTGTTACCCACTGCCACCTCAAGGCAGCGCGTCTACCAGTTCCGCCACGAGCGCTAGGAGATGCCGGCCTGAGGTCGTTCGGGCGGCCGGATCAGCGGCGCCGATCTAACAAATCCATCAGGGGGATACAAGCCTGCAAAAGCCCTGAATTCCACAAGCTTGGCAGGAAAAACGCCGCCCTTCCCCAGGAGATCGGCCTTATAGGATACCCAGGCCGCTACCGCTTGCCCGGTCCCGTGTGACCGGGGGCCTACCGCGTCCCCGGCGAGCGCGGCAGCATCTGCTTGACCTCGACCGCGATTCTGTTGCGGTCGACCAGCACAACGCCGGAGGCGACCGGCAGATTATTGGCGAGCACCTTGACTTCGTCGGCCTCAGTTGCGTCCAGCTCGATGATGGCGCCGCGGGAAAGACGTAATACTTGATGGATCGGCATCGTGGTCGTCCCGAGGACGACCATGAGATCCACGGTGACTTTGTCGAGAGTGGGCACTGTCAGGACCGCCGCAACTTGAGACTTGGGACTTGGGACTCTTCATTTGCTCCAGAGATGATCACCACGTTATGGTTAGCCAATGGTTAATTCCCCTGAAAGCCACCGCCAAGACCTCGATTTGACGTCGTTTTCCGCCGCAGGCGGCGAAGTCGTCGAATGGCGGATTTCGGATGCCCCGGTGCCCTATCCGGAGGCCGTGGCCGCCATGGAGGCGCGTGTCGCGGCGATCGCCGCGGGCGAGGCCCCTGAACTGGTCTGGCTGCTGGAACATCCCCCGCTCTACACCTCCGGCACCTCGGGCAAGGAAAGCGACCTGCTCGATTCCCGATTCCCGACCTTCGCGACAGGGCGCGGCGGGCAGCTCACCTATCACGGACCCGGCCAGCGCGTGGCCTACGTCATGCTCGACCTCAAGCGCCGCCGGCCGGACGTGCGGGCCTATGTCGCGAGCCTGGAAGAGCTGATCCTGAAGACGCTCGCCGCCTTCAACGTCCGCGGCGAGCGGCGCGAGGACCGGGTCGGCGTCTGGGTCAGGCGGCCCGACAAGGGACCTGGACACGAAGACAAGATCGCGGCGATCGGCGTCCGCCTGAAGCGCTGGGTCTCGTTTCACGGCATCGCCATTAATGTCGAGCCGGAGCTGTCGCATTTCGCCGGCATCGTGCCCTGCGGCGTCGTCGACCCCCGTTACGGCGTCACCTCGCTGGTCGATCTCGGCCAGCTCGTGACCATGGCCGACGTCGACATCGCGCTCAGGCAGGCGTTCGAAGAGCTGTTCGGACCGACCCGCGCGCTGCTGCCGGAAGCGGCAGTCTAATACTTTTTTTGTTGAGCCGACCGCGCCGCTCTCCGCCCGTCGCGGAATCAGCTACGCTTCATTTCGGTGCCGCCCACGCCTCCTCCCTCCGCCGGGAAAGCAGACCTCATGCCGGGCGAGTTGATCATCGGCCGACTGTTCGAGCGCCAGGCATAAGGAGGGGTTGCGATCCATGCTCGCAATGGGAGGTTTTGACGATGAAACTGTCTGCGCCCATCTACCATCTGAAGCGCAAGGCCAGGCGCCTGTCCCGCGAGGCCGGCATTCCGCTCCACGACGCGCTTGACCGCATCGCTGCGACGGAGGGCTTTTCCGCCTGGAGCATGCTCGCGGCGAAAGCAGCCGCACTGACGCCGGCGAGCAAACTGTTCGCGCAGTTCCGGCCGGGCGATTTGGTGCTGGTCGGGGCCCGTCCCGGCCAGGGCAAGACGTTGATGAGCCTCGAACTTGCCGTCGAAGCCATGAAGTCCGGCCATCGCGCCGCATTCTTCTCACTGGAGTACACCGAGCGAGATGTGTTGGACCGCCTCCGTGCGATCGGCGTGGAGCCCACACAGTTCGACAAGCTGTTCGAGGTGGATTGCTCGGACGCAATCAGCGCCGATTACATCGTCAAGCAGATGGAAGCGGCGCCGCGCGGCACCTTCGTCGTGATCGACTATCTGCAACTGCTCGATCAGAGGCGGGAAAACCCCGACCTGACGGTGCAGGTGCGGGCGCTGAGGTCGTTCGCGCGCGACACGGGGCTGATCGTCGTCTTCATCTCGCAGATCGATCGATCCTATGATCCCGCAGCGAAGCCCTGCCCCGATCTCAGCGATGTCCGCCTGCCCAACCCGCTGGACCTGACGCTGTTCGAAAAAACATGCTTCATCAACAAAGCCGAAGTGCAATTCCGCGCGGCGAGCTGATGGCTGCAGGCCGCGGGTGAGACGGCTCACCCGCGGCCTCTCGCATCACGCCGCCTGCAGCGAGACCTCGAGCTTGCCGGCGATGTAGCGCCGCTCCTGAGACAGGCCGCCAAAGCCGTAGGCATCGCCCTTGACCTCGTCGACATGCAGGTAGGTCTCGGGATGCAGCGGCCCCAGGATCTCGGCCATGCGCTTGAACATGGCGGCGAGATAGGCCGCCTTCTCGTCCTTGGTGTTCGTGCCCTCGGTGACGTGGATGTCGATCCAGTAGCTGGCGAGCTTCTGCTCGGCGAGCGACTCGCCGCCGGCGAACCAGTCGCCCGCATCCACGGACTTCACGATGATGGCGGTGACCTTGGGGTCCTTGTGCAGGATACTTGCGGTCAGCTCGGACACCGCGCTCGCGATATCGGCCTTCAGCGAGGGGGACTGGCGAGACGTGGTGTAGGACACGGTGATCAGGGGCATCGTCGTTCTCCTCGATATGCCGCGCAATGTGTGCGGCGTCGGTAAGAAACTAGACCTGCCGCCATCATTTTGGTATCTTATCACGACTGATACCAATGATAACGATTTGTAATGACAGCCACACTCGACATCGCCACCGTCCAGACCTTCCTTCTGGTCGCCGACCTCCAGAGCTTCACGCGCACCGCCGAAGCGCTCGGCACGACGCAGGCCGCCGTCAGTCTCAAACTGCAGCGGCTGGAGACGTTGCTGGGCAAGCGCCTCGTCGAGCGCTCGCCGCGCGCAGTCCGCCTCACCGCCGATGGCGCCGCGTTCCTCGATCGCGCCCGCGCGCTGATGACGGCGCACGATCTCGCATTGGCGGGTGATGCACCGGCCGCGCAATCGCTCTCGCTCGGCATCTCCGATCACGCCGCTGGCCCCGAATTGGTGCCGCTACTCGAGCGCCTGCACGCGATGTCGTCGAACCTCACCCTCGCCGTCACCATCGGCTTCTCGCGCGAGATGCAGGATGCCTACGATGCGGGCGAGCTCGATGCGGTGATCGTGCGCCAGGAAGGCAGCCGCCGCGGCGGCGAGAAACTCGCTGAGGACGAGTTCGGCTGGTTCGCCGCACGCCGCTTCACGTTGCCGAAGGGCGAACCGTTGCCGCTCGCAACCCTCGCCCCGCCCTGCGGGGTGCGCGCCGTCGCCGTGCGCGCGCTCGACAAGGCCGGCATCTCCTGGCGCGAGCGCTTCGTCGGCGGCGGCGTCACCGCGGTGGTCGCGGCCGCGCTAGCGGGGCTTGCGATCGCGCCGCTGGCGCGGCGTATCGCGCCGCCCGGGCTGATGGACATCGGTCCTGCGCACAAGCTGCCGAAGCTCGGCAGCTCGAAGGTAATGCTGCATTCGAAGGTCAGCGATCCCGCCAAGCTGGCAGCGTTGCGCACGCTGACGGCGACGTTTCGAAGTGTGACGGCGGCCTAGTGCGGAGACCGCAGGCGCTCCTCGCCTGCGTATCGTCCCGCGATTTGCCAGTAAGCCACTCCAGCGAAGCATCCGGCTACGACAAAGAGCCAGCTCGATCCGTCGAACCCGCGGAACAGTACGGTTTGGCTCACGGCGCCGACCAGCCCGCCGGCAAGACCAAAGAATAGCAATGATCGGATGCAGAAACGCTCGCTCAACCAGATTATGGCGGCTGAAGGTATGCCACTGAGCACGCAAACGAAGAACAGGATCGCTGGCACGCCAATCAAGATCGCAAGGACGAAGTCCCACACGGACAGGGCGGCGAAGCGCCTGACGCCGACCAATGCCACCACGAAGAGAAAAAACAATTCAATAACAGCCGTTGCCGTCAGGCATGCGCCGAACCAGCCTCGTCTCACCCGAGAGCAGCTCTCGCAAGACATATCATCACCTCACAGGATCGCCTCGAACGCGCTGCGCAGCGTCTCGTGGCGGAACACGAAGCCGCGGCTCAGCGCCTTGTTCGGCAGCACGCGCTGGCCGCCGAGCAGAAGCTCGTCGGCAAAGCCGCCGCCGATCCGGCGCAGCAGGCGGCCGGGAATGCGGAACACGACGGGCCGGTGCAGGCGGCGGCCGAGCTCTTCGGTGAATTTCGCGTTGGTGACGGGGATCGGCGCCGTGGCGTTGACGGGACCCGACAGATCCGGCGTCGCCATCACATAGGCGATCAGGCGGATCAAATCGTCGCGCTCGATCCAGGACATCCACTGCCGCCCGGTGCCGAGCGGGCCGCCGAGGCCGAACTCGAATGGCGTCAGCATGCGCGTGACGAAGCCGCCTTCCGTACCGAGCACGAGGCCGATGCGCAAATACACCACGCGCACGCCGAGCTCCTCCGCCGGCCGCGCCGCTGTCTCCCAGGCCGCGCACAGCTCGTGGCTGAAGCAGGCATGCGACTTTGCCGATTCCGTCAGCACCTGGTCGGCCCAAAGGCCGTACCAGCCGATCGCCGAGCCGCTGATCAGCACCTCTGGCTTGCGCGCGAGCCGCGCGATCAGCTTGACGGCCTCGGTGGTCGTGTCGATGCGTGAGCCGATGATCTTCGCACGCTTCGCTTCGGTCCAGAGGCCGTTGCCGATCGGCTCACCCGCGAGATTGACGATGGCGTCGATTGGCGTGTCCGCGGCGAGCTGGTCGAGGCTGGTGATCAGCGTCACCGGCGGCGGCAGCATCTCGGCTTTCGCGGGATTGCGGATCAGCGCGATGACGTGATGCCCTGCCCCGCTAAGGCCTGCCGCAAGCCGGCTGCCGATGAAGCCGGTGGCGCCAGTGACTAGCACGGTCTTGCGGCCGGGTAGCTTCTCGACAAGCCCGGCTGCGGGCACGCTCTTCATGCGACCGAGCCGCCGCACCGCCGCGAAATCCCTGAGGCCGCACAGTGCCGCGCCAAATGCGCAGGCGGTCGCGGCGATGCTGAGCAGGCCCTGATAGACGACGATCACGCTGACGGGCTGCATCGCCCAGGCGATTAGCACGGGTATCAACAGCACCAGAATGGCGCCGTAATTGATCGCAAGCAGCGTGTGATTGATGCGCTCGCTCGGCGGCAGCTTGCGGCTGAGGTCCTCCTCGATGAAATCCATCAAGGTGATGACGATCTCGGCGACCAGCACCGCGACGATCAACAGCGCCAGCACGCCGTGAACCTCGAGCCAGCCGAGCACCAGGAACAGCAGCGCATAGAGCATGTTGCGGATGCCGTGCAGCTTCAGCTCGAAGCGCTGCGACGGTCGCCAGGCCAGGCGCTCGGTGAATTCGTGGTGATATAAGGTGTCGAACACGCCCATCACGATCTGGATGGCGATGAGCGTCCACAACAGCGGCGTCATGATACGGCCTCCCTGAACAGGACGGATTGATGGATCAGCGCGCCGCGACGCGGGTGAGTGACATCGAGGGTGAAGCGGAAAGCGCCCTCGCCGAGATCTCGGTGCGTCACGGTGAGCTCGCCCGGCGTCAGCCAGCCCGGCAGCGGAAGCCACAGCCGTCCAAGCTGGAGGCCGTAGCCGGCGCTGCGAAAGGTCAGCACCTGATCCTCGACCGCGATGCGCAGCGCCATCGACACGCCGAAGCCGACATATTCCTCGAGCCCGGTCGGACCGGCAAAACGCTTGGCGGAATGGATCACCTGCGGAAAACCGCGCTTGCGCGCGCAGATGCGCGTCCAGGTCTGGCCGCCGGTCGCGCCGTCCTCGGTGACCGTGACGATCATGGGCACGCCGATGTCGCGGCCGGTCGGCAATGGTCCGCCGATCAGGCGTGCGGCCTGCGCAAACCACCAGCCGAAATCGCTGAAGGCGATCTCGTCGACCACGCCGACATAGACGATACTGTCGCCGTCGGCGACGCGTTTCGAGAAGCGCCGCCATGTCGCGAGCGGCAGGCGGCCCCAATCCTCGTCCGACAGCAGCGCGCGGAAACGCCGGTCGTCGAGCAGTCTTACGTGAGCGGAGGTCGATGCGTTGGAGCCCGATAGTCTTGCCGACGTCATCGCAACCTCCTCGATGCTATTTGACCTTGCCGATCGGCAGCAAGTTGGCGATCTTCTCGCCAAGCCGCATCAAGGCGACCAGACGCGGCCGCGGCACTTTCAGCATCTGCATGAACCAGTGGTCGGCGAGCTCGGTGAACGCCAGCATCTCCTTCAGGCGCTTGGCTGCGACGGGACTGATGCCGGGATCGTCCGTGGCATCGGACACGCAGGCGCGAAGGGCCGCGATCGCCGGGTCGATCTCCCGCTCCTTGCGCCGCGCCGCGATCCTCGCGGCGATCTCCCAGATGTCGGTCTCGGCCTCGTAATGGTCGCGGCGATCGCCCAGGATCGGGACCCGCCGGATCAGGTTCCAGGCGAGCAGCTCCTTCAGCGAGTTGGAGACGTTGGACCGCGCCATGCCGAGCGTGTCGGCGATGTCCTCGGCGGTCATCGGCGCCTCGGCGAGATAAAGCAGCCCGTGAATCTGGCTTACCGAGCGGTTCACGCCCCACTCGTCGCCCATGTCGCCCCAGTGCAGGATGAAGCGCTCGACGGCGGCGGGGAGTTTCTTTTTTCCGGTTATTTCTGTCATGACAGAAATATCTGACGAACTTGCTTTCTTGTCAAGGACCCGCCTTGCATACGGTCCGTAAAGCTTGCCTAGAAATGTCCCACAGGGCGGGAACCATCTCGCGGATGCCGCGTTTGTTCCCGTCGAGGCGGGGTCCGGGAATGGTCGAAAAGTTCAGTCAACAGAGAGACCTGTTCGAGAGCGAGCGCAGTTTCCGGCTGTTGGTTGAGGGGGTTGCCGACTACGCGCTGTACATGCTCGACCCCAACGGGATCATCACTAGCTGGAACATCGGCGGCGAACGCATCAAGGGCTACCCCCCAGAGGAGATCCTCGGCCAGCATTTTTCCCGTTTCTACACCGAGACCGATCGCGCCAATGGCAAGCCAGCCCGGGCGCTCGGAATCGCCCGCGAAAAGGGCCGATACGAGGAGGAAGGCTGGCGCGTGCGCAAGGACGGCACGTTCTTCTGGGCGAGCGTTGTGATCGACCCGATCTACGAGGACGGCAGGCTGATCGGCTTCGCCAAGATCACACGCGACATCACAGAGCGCCGCAATGCGCAGCTCAAGCTCGAGGCGATGCAGAAGCAGTTGGCCGAGTCGCAGAAATTCGATGCGCTGGGGCAGCTCACCGGCGGTGTCGCCCACGACTTCAACAATCTTCTGATGATCATCAGCGGCAGCCTTCACATCCTGAAGAAAGGCGCCGCCGACGACCCCAAGCTCGAGCGCGCCATCTCGGCGATCGACACCGCGACCAAGCGCGGCGCAGCGCTGACCAACCAGCTTCTCACCTTCGCGCGTCGGCAAAGCGTCAACCCGCAGGCGATCGATTTTGCCGACCGTGTCGCGGCGATCCGCGAGGTGCTCGACGCGGGCGTCGGCAGCTCCGTGCGCCTCGCTTTCGACATCCACTCCGACACCTGGCCGATCAGGGCCGACGTCTCCGAGCTCGAGACCGCGCTGCTCAACCTCGTCATCAATGCCCGCGACGCGATGCCGGACGGCGGCACGGTGACGATCGGCGCACGCAACGTCGTGCTGAACGAGGCGCCCCTCGTCGGCGAGTTCGTCGCAATCGACGTCCGCGATACCGGGCTCGGAATTCCTTCCGACGTTCTCGACAAGATCTTCGAGCCGTTCTTCACGACCAAGGCGATCGGAAAGGGGACGGGCCTCGGCCTTTCGCAGGTCCACGGCTTCGCCCACCAGGCCGGCGGCACGGTGAAGGTCGCGAGCGAGCTCGGCAAGGGCACGACATTCACCATCGTCCTGCCGCGCGGCACAGATGTGCCGTCGCGGGAGACGCCGGGAGCGACGTTCCGCGGCAGCGGCACGGTGCTGCTGGTCGAGGACAATCCCGACGTCGCGCTGGTCAGCATCGGTCTTCTGGAGCAGCTCGGCTATCAGGTGCGCCGTGTCGCCGATGCCGAAGCGGCATTGCGCGAGATCGAGAGCGACGGCGTCGACTTCGTGTTCTCGGACATCGTCATGCCCGGCAAGATGGACGGCCTCAGCCTCGCCCATCGACTCCGCCAGATCCGTCCCGGCCTGCCGATCCTGCTCGCCACCGGCTACAGCGAGGTCGCCGCCGGCGTGCGCGGCGATTTCCCGATCCTGCGCAAGCCCTACGAGATCCACGAGCTGAGCGAGGCAATCGCGAAATTGCCGAAGTGACGGCTTCTCTTCGCCTCTCCCCGCGTGCGGGCGCGGGTCTCGATGCACATCACACCGTCGGCAGCACCGAAAACGCTTCCCCTGCCCTGCGCAAATTCAGCTCATCCGCGCTTGCCGTCTCGCTGGTGACAGCGTCGACGCGCGAGGACGGCGGGCCGTGGCGGCACAGTGCGACCATGTCGGCAACGTGCGTCGGCGCGCCAGCGAACAGCGCTTCCACGCTGCCGTCGCGGCGGTTGCGGACCCAGCCTTCGAGGCCATACGCGGTGGCCTGCGACTCCACCCAGGCCCGATAACCGACGCCCTGCACGCGGCCGCGGATCATGACCTGGAGAATCGCCCGGCTCATGTCTTCGATCCCAGCCAATCGGCGCTGCGCGCCTTGACCGCGGCGTCGCGCGTCACGCGGGCCATCAGCTCCGACGATGCCAGGCCCTTGAGGCTTTTTGGCGCCATGCCCTCGCGCAACGCCTTCTGCGTCTCGTAGACGGCTTGCGTCGCGGCGGCGATCGGCGCATGGCCCTGGAGCGCGATACGCACGCGCTGACCCCCGAGATAATCGAGCCCGCTCAATTCCTCCGACGCGCCGCCGAGCACGATCGGCAGACGCGTGGCGGCGGCGAGGGTCTCGAGCTCGGCGCGCGACTTGATGCCGGTGAAAAACAGCGCATCGACGCCGGCCGCCTCATAAGCCTGCGCTCGGCGCACCGCGTCCTCGATCGAGGTGATCGCGGCTGCTCCCGTACGGCCCATGATCACCAGCGAGGGATCGCTGCGGCCGCCAAGCGCCGCCTTCATCTTGCCGACGCCTTCTTCGAGAGAGATCAGCTGCGCCTTGGTCTCGCCGAATGCGGCGGGCAGCAGCGTGTCCTCGATGGTGAGGCCGGCCGCGCCCGACGTCTCCAGCTCCTGCACCGTGCGGCGCACGTTCAGTGCATTGCCATAGCCGTGATCGGCATCGACGAGCACCGGCAGCGTCGAGGCCCGCGACATCCGCCGCATCTGCTCGGCAAGCTCGGTGAGCGTGATCAGCGTGACATCGGGATCGCCGAGCACGGCGAGCGAAGCCACCGATCCGCCGAACATGCCAAGCGGAAAGCCGAGATCCTCGGCAATGCGGATCGAGATCGCGTCATAGACCGAGCCGGGATGGACGCACGTCCCGCCCGACAGGATCGATCGCAGTTTCTCGCGGCGGGAACGAAAGGCCATGGTTGCCCTCCCAATATTGCGACGCAGCCGCAACGTACTCCGTCATTGCGAGCGCAGCGAAGCAATCCAGTGTCTTTCCGCAGAGGCAGTCTGGATTGCTTCGCTGCGCTCGCAATGACGGTGAGCTTGGGGCCCGGCAAGACCCCCACTCACATCTTTTATCTTACGCAAACTCCAGGATCAGCGCGTCCACCGCGAGTGTCGCGCCGGCGCTGGCGTGGATCTTCTTCACGGTTCCGTCCTGTTCGGCGCGCAGCACGTTCTGCATCTTCATGGCTTCGACCACCGCCAGGGTCTCGCCGGCCTTGACCTCCTGCCCCTCGCTAACCGCGATCGAGACGACGAGGCCCGGCATCGGGCAGAGCAGCTTCTTGCCGCTGTCGGACGCCGTCGTCACCGGCATCAGCCGCGCGGAGGCCGCCTCGGCCTCGGTCCAGACATAGACCGGCACCTCGACGCCCTGATGCGCGAGGCGGATGCCGTTCGGAATCGGGCGGGTCTGCACGGCGACGAACTGACCGTCGATGGTGCCCTGCCAGACCGGATCGCCCGGCTTCCACGGCGACTGCAACAGATGCGTGTTGCCGGCCTTGCCGTCGGCGTCGATGAAGCGGATCGCGATCGCCTCGCCTTCGCGGGCGACCTCGAGCAGGATCTCCTGGCGGTCGAGCCAGACCGCGCGACGCCGCTCGCGCTGCACGACGCGGCCGCCCATCTGGCCGGAGATCTGCCGCTTGCGCGCCCCGAGCACGTGATCGATCGCGGCGCCGACCGCGGCGATGCGCCGCGCGACCTCGCCTTCGGGCACGCGCACCGCAAAACCCTTGGGGAATTCCTCGGCGATGAAGCCGGTCGAGAGCCGTCCCTCACGCCAGCGCGGATGATGCATCAGCGCCGACAGGAACGGGATGTTGTGCCTGATACCGTCGACATAGAACGAGTCGAGTGCAGTCGCCTGCGCCTCGATCGCCGCCGCGCGCGAGGGCGCATGGGTGACGAGCTTGGCGATCATCGGATCGTAATGGATCGAGATCTCGCCGCCCTCCTGCACGCCGGTATCGTTGCGGATGGTGATGCCGTCCTTGCTGGCTTCCGCCGGCGGGCGATATTTCACCAGGCGTCCGATCGAGGGCAGGAAGTTGCGGAACGGATCTTCGGCGTAGAGACGCGATTCCACCGCCCAGCCGGTCAGCGTGACGTCCTTCTGCGCGATGGCGAGCTTCTCGCCGCTCGCGACGCGGATCATCTGCTCGACGAGATCGACGCCGGTGACGAGCTCGGTGACGGGATGCTCGACCTGCAGGCGCGTGTTCATCTCCAGGAAGTAGAAGCTCTTGTCCTGTCCGGCGACAAACTCGACCGTGCCGGCGGAATCGTAGTTCACGGCCTTGGCCAGCGCGACCGCCTGCTCGCCCATCTTGCGGCGGGTCGCCTCGTCAAGCAGCGGCGACGGCGCTTCCTCGATGACCTTCTGGTTGCGGCGCTGGATCGAGCATTCGCGTTCGCCGAGATAGATCACGTTGCCGTGCTTGTCGCCCAGCACCTGGATCTCGATGTGGCGGGGATCGACGATGAACTTCTCGACGAAGACGCGGTCGTCGCCGAACGAGGCCTTGGCCTCCGCCTTGGCGAGGTTGAAGCCCTCGGCGACCTCGGCCTTGGAATGGGCGATGCGCATGCCCTTGCCGCCGCCGCCGGCGGAGGCCTTGATCATGACGGGGTAGCCGATCTCGTCGGCGATGCGCACGGCGTGCTTGTCGTCCTCGATGACGCCGAGATAGCCCGGCACGGTCGAGACTTTCGCTTTTGCGGCAGCCTTCTTGGATTCGATCTTGTCGCCCATGGCGGCGATCGCGCCGGGGTTCGGGCCGATGAAAACGATGCCTGCGGCTTCCAGCGCGCGCGGAAACGCCTCGCGCTCGGACAGGAAGCCGTAGCCGGGATGCACGGCCTCGGCCCCCGTCTTGCGGCAGGCCTCCACGATCTTCTCGATCACCAGGTAGCTCTCGGCCGCGGCGGGGGGACCGATCAGCACCGCCTCATCGGCCATCTCGACATGGAGGGCATCGCGGTCGGCCTCGGAATAGACCGCAACCGTCTGAATTCCCATCTTGCGGGCAGTCTTGATGACCCGGCAGGCGATTTCGCCGCGATTGGCGATCAGAATGCGTTTGAACATGCTTTTCTTGAGTCTCGACCTTGGGCGGGACCCTTCCCTGGCCGTTGGAGCCTTTGGGAGGGGCCGTGTGGCTCCCGTGGTACATCAAAATGGGCCGGAGGCAACGGTCTAAATCGGGCCGCCTTTGGCGTACCAGCGCAAGACCGAAATGGGCTCGGCGCGCCGGCCGTGCGGCATCCCTAGGGCTTCCCGGCCTTGGCCGCGTCCCGGACCAGGTCATGAATGAAGCCCAGCTTGCCGACCACCGCGGGCGACAGGATGAAGGGATAGAGGTCGCGCAGGCCCATGGCGCGGTTGACGCTGTTCATGGCGAAGGTGAAGGGCAGCCATGCGTTGACCAGCACCTCGACATCCCTGGCCTCGTACGGGTTGAAGCGGATGCGCGCCGTCAGCTCCCCGTCGCGGTCGACCTTGGGACGCACCTCCATGCCGAACTCGGCGGCCATTTCCAGGGCATCGACGATGTGGAGGTAATGCGCCCATGTCTCGGCAAAATCCTCCCACGGATGCGTCGTGGCATAGGCCGAGACGTAGTTCTGCTGCCAGTCCGGCGGCGCGCCCTCGGCATAATGGCGCTGCAGGGCCTGGCCGTAATCGGCGCTATCGTCGCCGAAGACGGCGCGGCACTGGTCGAGCTTGCCGCCATCGCGCACCAGCACATCCCAGAAGTAATGTCCGACCTCGTGGCGGAAATGCCCGAGCAGCGTCCGATAGGGCTCGCCCATCTCGAGCCGGCGCCGCTCGCGCTCAATGTCGTCGGCCTCGGTCAGCGCGATCGTGATCAGGCCGTTGTCATGGCCGGTCATGACCTTCTCGCCGCTGTGCGGATCGTCGGCGAGGAAGTTGAAGATCAGGCCATGCTCGGGATTGTCCTGGCGGGTCTGGAGCGGCAGCTTCCAGCGGATCAGGGAATAGAACAGCCGGTGCTTGGCCACCTCCAGCTCGCGCCAGCCGGCGAGCTGCGCCGGATCCGAAAGGTTCGGCACGGTCCCGTTGTGGCGGCAGGCGCGGCAATAGCCGGTGCTATCGCCTGCGTCGGTCAGCCAGTTGCAGGCGTCGTACTCGGCATTCCGGCACAGCATCCGGCTCTCACTCTTGTCGGCGAGGATGGTCCAGGCGTCTCCGTCGGCCTCGATCGCCGACATCGTCTCCTTCTCTGGCAGGAAGGCGATCCGATGGCCGCAGCGTTCGCAGGCGCGGTTCTCGAAATAGAGGACGTTGCCGCAGGCCTGGCAGATAAAGAGCTTCAAGATTTAGCCTCGTGGGAAAGGAAAGCCTATGAGCGCGCTGGCACCTCGCGACGACGCCTCAATCCGCCGATCGTTCCAGTATTCGGAACAAATTGCCAGACCGGATGTTACCACCGCGTACTTCTCTGCGTTCAGGCGCGCGCCCCCATTTCCCGGCACCACCTGCCCTCTAAACAATGGCCATCACGCTCCGTCTGTGTGAATATCGGTCCGGCACGTGCGCACCTGCATGACAACGGCCGATGCCTTGAACGAACCCTTGCCCGAGACCATCGCCGCCGAAAGGCTGCGCCAGCACCTCGAAGACGTCGCGCGCGAGCGCGACAATGCCTATCGCGCGCTGCAGGAGCGCGAGGCCGAGCTGGCGCGCATCCAGCGCATCGGCAAGGTCGGCGGCGTCGAGGTCGATTTCCGCGAAGGCTTCAAGAACCGGCGTTCGCCCGAATATCTGATGATCCACGGCCTTCCGCCGGAAGCCGCCGAGGAGTCGCACGAGGATTGGGTCAACCGTATCCATCCCGACGACCGCGACGCCACTGTCAAGCATTTCTTCGAAGCGCTCGCCGGAGCGAGCGAGGACTATAGCGCCGAATACCGCATCATCCGCCCCAGCGACAGCGAGACCCGCTGGATCCGGGTCGTCGCAAAGATCGAGCGCGACAAGGACGGCCGCGCCATCCGGCTCGTCGGCGCTCATATCGACATGACCGATCAGGCGCTGGCGCGCGAGACGCTGCGCGAAAGCGAGGAGCGCTTCCGGCTGATCGCCGACAGCGCGCCGGTGCCGATCTGGGTCACCAAGCTCGACCGCAAGCGGTCCTTCGCCAACCAGGCCTATGTCGATTTCGTCGGCCTGCCCTACGACCAGGCCATCGACTTCGACTGGCGCAAGGTGCTGCATCCCGACGACCTGCCGCACGTGCTGCAGCAATCCGTCCAGGGTGAAGCGTCCCTCAAACCCTTCGTGCTGGAAGCGCGCTACAAGAACGCCAGCGGCGAATGGCGCTGGCTCCGCTCGGAATCGCAGCCGCGCTGGGATGCGACCGGCAAGCATATCGGCTTCATCGGCGTCGCCCACGACGTCACCGTCGCCAAGCAGGCCGAGATCGATCTCCGGCGGCTGAACGAGACGCTGGAAGAGCGCATCGCCGAGCGCACCGCCGAGCTCGAAGCCAACGAGGCGCGGCTGCGCGCGATCCTGGAGACGAGCAATCAGTATCAGGGCCTGGTCAATCTCGAGGGCCAGCTGGTCTACGCCAACAAGACCGCGCTCGCCGGCATCAAGGCGAATTCCGCGGACGTGGTCGGAAAGCCGTTCTGGGACACACCCTGGTTCACCGGCACGGAGGGCATGAGTGCCGCCGTGCGCGAGGCCTTCGACACCGTGCTCAAGGGCGAACCCGTGCGGCTGGAGATGCGCCTGCGCCTTCCGATCGGCGAGCGCGATTTCGACTTCGGCATGCGTCCCGTGCTCGACCGCCAGGGCAACATCACCGGCGCCGTGCCCGAGGCGGTGGACATCACCGAGCGGCGCCGCGGCGAGGAAGCGCTGCGGCAGTCGCAGAAGATGGAGGCGATCGGCCAGCTCACCGGTGGCGTCGCTCACGACTTCAACAATCTTCTCACCATCATCCGCTCTGCGACCGATTTCCTGCGCCGCCGCGAGCTGCCGGAGGAGCGCCGCCGACGCTACGTCGATGCCATCTCAGACACGGTCGAGCGCGCCTCCAAGCTGACCGCGCAGCTTCTGGCCTTCGCGCGCCGGCAACCGCTGAAGCCGCAGATCTTCAACGTCGGCAGCCAGGTCGAGGGCGTGGCGCAGCTGGTGCGGCCGCTGGTCGGCGCCCGCATCGAGATCGCCGTGGAGGTTCGGGACACCGGTTGCTTCACGGTGGCCGACATCGCCCAGTTCGAGACCGCGCTGATCAATCTCGCCATCAACGCCCGCGATGCCATGGACGGCGAAGGCCGCCTCACCATCGCCGTGCGCAAGGTCTCGGGAATACCGAGCCTGCGCGCACAATCGGCGCGCCGCGGCGACTATGTCGCGATCTCCGTTACCGACACCGGCAGCGGCATCGCGCCGGAACATCTCGAACAGATCTTCGAGCCGTTCTTCACCACCAAGGAGGTCGGCAAGGGCACCGGCCTCGGGCTCAGCCAGGCCTTCGGCTTCGCAAAGCAGTCCGAGGGCGACATTGCGGTGACGAGCACGCAAGGTGAAGGTGCCACCTTCACCATCTACCTGCCGCAGGCGCAAAGCCCCACCACGGAGAAGGAAGCAGCGGCCCTGAGCCACGAGGCGGCCACGACCGGGCGTGGTTATCGCGTGCTCGTGGTCGAGGACGACGACGAGGTCGGCCGCTTCTCCACCGAGCTCCTGGAGGATCTCGGCTATGTCGTGCGCCGCGTCGCCAATGCCAACGCGGCGCTGGCGATCCTGGGCGAGAACGAATTTGCCGTCGACCTCGTGTTCTCCGACGTCATCATGCCCGGCATGAACGGGGTCGAGCTCGCCGGCATCATCCGCGAGCGCTATCCGGGCCTGCCCGTGGTGCTCACTTCCGGCTACAGCAACGTGCTGGCCGAGAACGCCCACCGCGGATTCGAGCTGATCCAGAAGCCGTATTCGGTGGAATCGCTCTCGCGCATCCTGCGCAAGGCGATCATGGAGAAGCTGTCGGTGGCAAGGTGAGTGTCACATTCGCGAGAAGCAGCCACGAATTCCAGTCCGTTGCCGCGGCAAGACTCTAGGGGAAGACAGCCGTTCCCGCATCGGTTATCGATGCCGAATGACTGACCGAACCTCAAGGAATGAACGTGCCGTCTGACGCCATCTGGGCCTGGAGCATCATCTTCGTCGCGACCGCCTGCGTCATCATCCGGCCGTTTCGCCTTCCCGAGGCGATCTGGGCCGCGATCGGCGCGAGCGCCCTGGTGCTATCAGGCTTGCTGCCTTGGCAGGACGCGCTTGTCGGCATCGAGAAAGGCCTCGACGTCTATCTCTTCCTGATCGGCATGATGCTGATCGCCGAGCTGGCGCGGCTCGAAGGCCTGTTCGATTATCTGGCCGCGCTCGCGGTGGAATACGCACGCGGCTCGCCGCAGCGGCTGTTTCTTCTTATCTATCTCGTCGGCACGCTCGTGACCGTGCTGCTTTCCAACGATGCTACCGCGATCGTGCTGACGCCGGCCGTCCATGCCGCGACGCGCGCGGCCGGCGCGAAGCCGCTGCCTTATCTGTTCGTCTGCGCCTTCATCGCCAATGCCGCGAGTTTCGTCCTGCCGATCTCCAACCCCGCCAACCTCGTCGTGTTCGGCGCGCGCATGCCGCACCTGACGGAATGGCTACGCCTGTTCGCCTTGCCCTCGGCGGCGTCGATCCTGCTGACCTACATCGTGCTGCGCCTGACCCAGCACCACGCGCTGAAGGAAGAGACGATCGCGCGCAGCGTGCCGCATCCCAAGCTCGGCCGCGGCGGCAAGCTCACCGCAATAGGCATCGTCGCGATCGGCATCGTGCTGGTCACGGCGTCAGCGCTCGACAAGCAGCTCGGCCTGCCGACCTTTATCTGCGGCGGCGTGACGGCCGCGATCGTGCTGCTGCTCAGCCGGCAATCACCCTTGCCCGTGCTGCGCGGGGTGTCCTGGAGCGTGTTGCCGCTCGTCGGCGGGCTCTTCGTCATGGTGGAGGCGTTGATCAAGACCGGCGTGATCGCGCAGCTCAACGCGTTGCTGCACCAGGCGGTAGCTCAATCGGTCCCGCAGGCGGCCTGGAGCGTGGGCATTGCCACCGCGCTCGCCGACAACATCGCCAACAATCTTCCGGTCGGCCTCGTCGCCGGCTCGGTTGCCGCCGGCGATCATCTGCCGGTGCCCGTCGTCAGCGCGATCCTGATTGGCGTCGATCTCGGCCCCAATCTGTCGGTCACCGGCTCGCTCGCCACCATCCTCTGGCTGGTCGCGCTCCGCCGCGAGAAAATCGAGGTCGGCGCCTGGCCGTTCCTCAAGCTCGGCCTGCTGGTGACGCCGCCGGCCCTGATCGCGGCGTTAGCCGCCGCGATCAGATAGCGCTCATCGTCAGTCGTTCTCGTAGCCGTAGACTTCCGGCAGGATGAAGATCGCGGCAAGCAGGCCTACCAGCGGGAAGATCGCGACCATCAGCGTGGCGTTCGCCTGCCCGATCGCGGCAAACACCGTTGGGAACAGGAAGATCGCCAGGAACGACGGCAGCTTCACGAACATGTAGGCGAAGCCGCTTGCGGTGCCCCGATATCGCGGACGGGCGACCATGGTCGGGATCGTCATGCAGTTCGACGCATCCCAATAATGGCCCCAGAGCATGCCGGCGGCGGCGAACGGCAGCAGGATCTTGTTGTCGGTGTAGAGCGCGAAGGCCGCGACCAGCAGCGAAACCAGCACGATGCCGAAGCCGGCGATGGCGATGCCACGATGGCCGATCTTCGGCGTCAGCAAGGGTCCGACCCAGCCCGACAGGGCGGCGAAAGAGAACAGCGCCATCGTCACCACATTGATGCCGAGCACGCTCGATACGCCGACCATCACAAACAGCACCGGCAGATAGAATGCGAAGGTCGAGAACTCGCTCGCCTGGGCGAAACAGGCGATCCAGCCATAAAGGGTGGCGCGCCAGCGAATCGGATCCTTCCTGAGGTCAGCGAGGAATGCGCGCGTGCTGGTCTTGGGAACCTCGACGTCCCGATCCGGCAGCATGTCGAGATTGTCGTTGAACATCTCGCGCGCGACCTGCTTGGCCTCGCGGTAGCGCCCCTTTTGCACCAGCCACACCGCCGTCTCCGGCACGTCGTGACGCATGATCAGGATGATCAGTGCCGGCACCGCACCGAGACCGAGCGTCACGCGCCACAGCATCTCGTGGTTCATGTCGACCAGCAGGAAGATCACGATGACGCCGATGGTGAGAACTTCACCGACGGCGAACATGAACTGCCAGCGGTTGCCCATGACCTCGCGCTCGCCCTTGGCCATGGATTCCATGATGTAGGTGTAGCCGGTCGAGATGTCGGAGCCGAGTGGAATGCCGAGCAGGAAGCGGATCACGACGAGCCAGCCGACGCTGGGTACGAAGGCCTGCGCCAGCGCCAGCACGATGAACAGCACCATCGTCACGAGGAACATCACGCGGCGGCCGATCTTGTCGGACAGCCAACCGCCGAGCAGCGCGCCGATCAGGGCACCGCCCTGCGTGCCCGCGGCGGCGAGGCCGAGCATCAGTGGATCGGGATTGTACTGCTCCTTGATGAAGATCAGCACGAAGGCGATCGAATAGAGGTCCCAGGCCTCGACCAGGATCGAGGCCATCATCAGCCAACCGACCTTGTTGCCTTTGGGACTGTAGTTCGTGATGAGGTAGCGGACCGCGGCTTCGCTCGCGGTCGCCTGTGGCATCGCCATCGTTGACATTCTTCTTCCTTTTCTTCAGAACTCTCTAAAGCGCGATGACATCAGGATCTCATCACGCTTTAGCTTGTTGTCTTGCGCATGATCTCTTCGGAGAACCGTCTCACACTTTTCCGGATCATGCTCTACGCGCCGAGCAGCGGCTCGATGCTGCAATCGAGCAGGCGCGGATCGATCCCCGCCTCCATGCCCGTAAACATCTCGCCCATGTAGTCGATCAACGCGTCGCTCGCCTTCACCGCCTCCTCGACGCGGCGGTTGGCAACGGCTGCAAGAATGGCGAGATGATGATCGATCGTGCCTGACAGATCCGCCTGCCCCGGCATGAAGCGATGATGGATGTAGCCGATGCGCCGATACAGCGTGTGCAGCGGCCGCAGCGTATGCACCAGGAAAGGTTCGCCGGCGGCCTCCAGCACCAGCGCATCGATGCGGCGGTCGATATGATTGAATTCGTCGAGCGTCAGGCTGGCGCGGCGCTCGCGCAGCAGGCGCTCGATGTGCAGCGCCTGATTGCGATGCGACAGGCTGGCACGATCGGCCGCGAGGCGGATCACGAAGCGTTCCATGTCGCGGCGTAAGGCCAGCAGCATGCGCTCGCGCGCCAGATCGATCGGCGCGATGTGCAGGCCGTGACGCGGCCGGATGACGATGAGAGTGTCGGCGGAGAGACGATTGACGGCGTGATGCACCGGCGTGCGGCCGAAACCGGTGATTTGCTGCAATTCCAGCATCGTCATGAATTGTCCGGGCTTGAGCTCGCAATGAACGAGCAGCTCCTCGATCCTCTGATAAGCCAGCTCGAAGAAGTTGAGACGGTTGCGCCGGGAGGGCCTGCCCTCCCCGTCGCCGTGTCTCACCACCGCGAGTGCGCGCTTGCGCCGTGCCATGCCGTCCTCTCCCGTCAGCCCGCGCTCTCGTTGCTGGGTGGCGCCTTGTTTGTGGCACCCTTAAAACATGTTGTGATATATTACAAGCAAGCGTAAGACGTCGGCACGACCTGCAGCATGCTGCAGCGCAAAATGAGACGTCGGGTGCGAAGCGCCGTTCGATGGGAGGATACTTGCCGTGAAGATCACGTCGATCGAGACATTGCGCACCGAGGAATTTTCCAACGTCATCTGGGTCCGCATCCACACCGACACTGGTCTGATCGGTCTCGGCGAAACCTTCTATGGCGCCGGCGCGGTCGAAGCGCAGATCCACGACACCTTTGCCGGCCGCCTGCTCGGCCGCAATCCCCTGCACATCGAAGCGATCCATCGCGACATGCTGAACCTGCCGATGGCGCAGTCCTCGACCGGCGTCGAATACCGCGCGGCATCAGCGATCGACATCGCGCTGTGGGATCTATTCGGCAAGGTCTGCGGTCAGCCGGTGCACCAGATGCTCGGGGGCCTCTGCCGCGACAAGCAGCGCATCTACAACACCTGCGCCGGCACGCAATATGTGCGCTCGACCAATATCAGCCCGGTGGCCAATTGGAATCTCGGCGCCTCCAAGGGGCCCTATGAAGATCTCGACGGCTTCATGAACCATGCCGATGCGCTCGCCGAAAGCCTGCTCGAAAGCGGCATCTCGGCGATGAAGATCTGGCCGTTCGATCCCGCCGCGCAGGAGAACAAGGGCCTCTACATCACTGCCGCACAGATGAAGCAGGCGATCGAGCCGTTCGAGAAGATCCGCAAAGCCGTTGGCGACAAGATGGAGATCATGGTCGAGCTCCATTCGCTCTGGAATCTGCCGACCGCCAAGCAGATCGCCCGTGCGCTCGAGCCCTACAAGCCGACCTGGTATGAAGACCCGATCCGGATGAACTCGCCGCAGGCGTTGGCCGAATATGCCCGTTCGACCGACGTCTGGGTCTGCGCCAGCGAGACGCTGGGCTCGCGCTTCCCTTACAAGGACATGCTCGACCGCGATGCCATGCACGTGGTGATGGCCGATCTGTGCTGGACCGGGGGTCTCACCGAAGGCCGCAAGATCGCGGCCATGGCCGAGACCTATCATCGGCCTTTTGCTCCTCATGACTGTATTGGCCCGATCGGCTTCATCGCGGCCATCCACATGTCGTTCAGCCAGCCCAACACCCTGATCCAGGAATCAGTGCGCGCCTTCTACAAGGGCTGGTACAATGAGCTCGTCACCACGATGCCCACCATCAAGGACGGCTATGTCTTTCCGATGGAAGGCCCCGGCCTGGGCGTCGACCTCCTGCCTGCCGTCTTCGAGCGCACCGATCTCACCGTGCGCCGCTCCAACGTCTGAGGAATTCTTGAGATGAGCACTTCCCTCTTCGATCTCTCCGGCCGCACCGCGCTCGTCACCGGCTCCTCCCGCGGCCTCGGTCGCGCCATTGCGGAGGGCATGGCCAAGGCCGGCGCGAAGATCATCATCAACGGCGTCGATCCCAAGCGAGTCGAGCAGGCCGTCGACGAGTTTCGCGCCGCCGGCCACCAGGCCGAAGGCGCCGCCTTCAACGTCACCGATGAGCCCGCAATCATCGCGGCGTTCAGCGATTTCGATAATAAGGGGATCGCCGTCGATATCCTCGTCAACAATGCCGGCATCCAGCACCGGAAGCCGCTGGTGGAGTTCACCACCGACGAATGGCGCAAGGTGATCGAGACCAACCTCACCAGCGCCTTCGTGATCGGCCGCGAGGCGGCCAAGCGCATGATCCCGCGCAAGCACGGCAAGATCATCAATATCGGCTCGCTCGGCAGCGAGCTCGCCCGCCCCACCATTGCGCCCTACACCGCGGCCAAGGGCGGCATCAAGAACCTGACCCGTTCGATGGCGGTGGAATGGGCCCAGCACGGCATCCAGGCCAATGCGATCGGCCCCGGCTACATGCTCACCGACATGAACGAGGCGCTGGTCAACAATGCCGATTTCAACAATTGGCTGATGGGCCGCATTCCCTCCAAGCGCTGGGGCAAGCCGGATGAGCTGGTGGGCGCCGCGATCTTCCTCGCCTCGGATGCGTCGACCTACGTCAACGGACAGATCATCTATGTCGATGGCGGCATGATCGCCGCGATGTGATCGCCAAGACCACGAAGGAGCAAGCCATGCGCGCCGTCGTCATTCACGCCCCGAAGGACCTGCGGATCGACAATTATGCCGATCCGGCCCCCGGCCCTGGCGAGGTCCGCGTCAAGATCGTCAATGGCGGAATCTGCGGCTCCGATCTGCACTACTATCATCACGGCGGCTTCGGTGTCGTGCGGATCCAGCAACCGATGGCGCTGGGTCACGAGATCGCCGGCGTCGTCGCTGACGTCGGCGGCGGCGTCGCCGGCGTCAAGTCGGGCACGCGCGTTGCGGTCAACCCGAGCAAGCCGTGCGGGGCTTGCCTGCATTGCCAGGAAGGCATGCGCAACCAGTGCCTCGACATGCGCTTCCTCGGCAGCGCGATGCGCTTTCCCCATGTGCAGGGCGGCTTTCGCGAGTTCATCACGGTCGACGCGACGCAGGCCGTGCCGATCTCAGACAAGCTGTCGCTGGCGGAAGCCGCGGTCGCCGAGCCGCTTGCGGTGTGCCTGCATGCCGGCAAGCAGGCCGGTCCCCTGCTCGGCAAGCGCGTGCTGATCACCGGCTGCGGTCCGATCGGCGCGCTGATGATTTTGGTCTCGCGCTTCGGCGGCGCGTCGGAGATCGTTGTCACCGATGTGGCCGACGCTCCGCTCGCGGTCGCGAAAAAGCTCGGCGCCACGCATGCCATCAACGTCGCGACCAATGCCACTGCGCTCGATCCCTGGCGCGCCGGCAAGGGCGTGTTCGACACGCTGTTCGAGGCCTCCGGCAACCAGGCCGCGCTCCGCACCGCGCTCGACGTGCTGAGGCCCGGTGCGACGCTGGTGCAGCTCGGCCTCGGCGGCGAGATGACGCTGCCGATCAATTCCATTGTGGCCAAGGAATTGCAGCTGCGCGGCACATTCCGCTTCGATCCCGAGTTCGAGCTGGCGGTGCGCCTGATGGGCGAAGGCCTGATTGACGTCAAACCGTTGATCACGGCCACCATGCCGTTCGAGAATGCGGTCGCGGCCTTCGAACTCGCCAGCGACCGCGCGCAGTCGATGAAGGTCCAGCTTACCTTCTAGGCGCGTCGTTGGCCTGTTGCCCCTCGATCAGCCGGTCGGTGACCAGCCGCACGGCCCCGCGCTTCCAGGAATAGTCGGCGCCCATGCGTAGTCCGCTGTCGCCGCGCGCCAGCACCGCGCCGGTCTTGGCATCGCGCACCTGGAAGCCGAGCGTGTATTCGGTGCGGCTGACGCGGCGCACCACGCCGATCAGTGATTGGTCGGCGCCGAGCTTGCGCGCAGTAGAGACCTCGCAGCCGCCGCAATCCCGCAACGCGCCGGCCTTCCCCGCCTCTGCGCCGACCTCGACGATGCGGTAACGGCCGGATTGGCCGAGCGCCTCGCGCACACCGCCCGTGACCTCCGCGAGATATGACGCGTCCGACGCAGCGGACGCTCCCGCTGAGGCGGCCGTCATGTCCTCGAGCTCGAAATCGAACACGGCCAGCGCGACCGGCGCAGGCGTGCCGAGCGCGGCGATGACCTCGCGAGACACGAACATCTGGGCGCGCTCCCATGCCTCGTCATTGTCGCCGCGGAAGCTGTAGAGCTTGTCCAGCACAAGCGTCTTGGCGCCGACGTCGATCACGGCGACCTTGGCCCATTGCACCAGCGTACTCGTCTTCTGAATGCCGCCGACCACCTTGAACACCGCTCCATCTTGGGCGGATCGCACCAAGCGGTAGCGCTGGTCTGCCTCGATGTCCCTTCGAAGCGCGGCCATGAACGCCGCCAGCCGCCGCTCGTGGGCCGCGGTCTGGTCGGTCGGCTCGCCCGAAGTGTCGGTGTAGCTGAAATCGTCCATGGCGACGCCGATGGCGGCCTGCGCAGCGAGGGGCGAGCAAGAGAGGACGAGGAGGAGACAGGCGGAGAGAACCAGGCGGCAGCGGTGCATGAACGGACCTCGTGGATGGGACGAAAATCTGGACGGGCCGCCTCAGGCCCCGCACCCGTCACCGTCCCGAGCAGCGCCGGGAAAATTTCACGACGTTGCACTGCGGCAAGTCGGGAACGCTTCCCGCCGCTGGCGTTCTGCCCTTTAATGAGGCGCGACAAGCCCGTTCGCGCCAGGTGCAAGCCGATGTGGAATCGCCCGAGATTCGATCTCAAGGTCCGTCTGACGCTGCGCGTGGCGGCGATATCGGCTGCCTGCTTCGCCGCGATCTCCACCTATTTCCTCATCACCGCCGATAGCGCCGCGCATGCGCGCATCGACGGGATCGCCGCCATCGTGGCCAAGACGCTGGAGCTGCAGCAAGGCAAGGTGCAGTGGGCGGCGAGCCCCCGCTCGGACTTTCCGGACCTCGACCCGGTGTCGGCCCATGTGATGACGCCCGGCCTCTGCCTCGGCTTCCGCAGCGCGAGCGGCGACATGCTGCAGCGCTTCTGTAGCGGCGCGCCTGCCCCGGCGAGCCCGCCGCCGCAAGCCTTCTCCGCCTTCTATCGCAGCCTATTCGACCCCGGCCGCGAGGCGGCGCGCCCCGTGATCGTGCGCGGAACCAAGCTCGGCGAGACCGTGGTCTCTATCGACCCGGCGGTGCAGACGGCGGAGGCCTGGCACGAGGCCGGCCGCTTGATGATCGCGCTTGCGATCGCGCTGCCGCTGCTCTGCGCGCTGGTCTATGCCGCACTGGCCCGCGCCTTGCGGCCCACCCGCATGATCGGCAGCGGCCTCGAACGCATCGCCGCCGGCGACCTCTCCACCCGGCTGCCGCCGTTCGACCTCGCCGAGCTCTCCGCCATCCGCGACGTCTTTAACCATCTCGCGGAAAGCCTCGACACGGCGCTTGCCGAACGCAACGAGCTGACGCGGAAGCTGATCGCGCTCCAGGACGAGGAGCGCCGCCATCTCGCCCGCGAACTGCACGACGAATTCGGCCAGTCCCTCGCCGCGATCCGCGCGCTGGCCGCATCCGCCCGCCAGACTGCGGCGCAGGACTGTCCCGACCTGCTCGGCGAATGCGACAGCATTGCCCGCACCGCGACCGGCATGATGGAGACGCTGCGCGGCGCGTTGTTCCGGCTGCGGCCGCCCGATGTCGAGGAGCTCGGCCTGGTCGCCAGTCTCGAAGGCCTGGTCTCGGGGTGGAACGGCCGCAGCCGCGGCCAGCCGCGCTTCGAGATCCGGTTCGACGGCGCCTTCGACAGCGTGCCCGCCTCTGTCAGTGCCAACCTGTACCGCATCGTGCAGGAGGCACTCACCAACGCGGCCAAGCATGCCGGTGCAACGAAGGTTAGCCTGCATTTGACCATGGCCGACAGCGAGATTGCTCTCGTGGTCGAGGACGACGGCCGCCCGAACGAGGCTTCCGCAAAATCGGGCATGGGCCTGCTGGGCATGCGCGAGCGCGTCGCCGCGCTTCGCGGCCGGATCAGCTTCGAGACCGGCCTTCAGGGCTCCTCGCTGCGCGTATTCATTCCGCTCCCGGCTGCCGCCTCTGAGGCCCTGGAGCACGCTGCATGAGCACGGCGGAAGCGACCATCCTGCTGGTCGACGACCATTCCGTCGTCCGTGAGGGCTATCGCTCGGTGCTGCAGAAGCAGCCGGGCCTGCGCGTTGTCGCCGAGGCGGCCGACGGAGCGGAAGCCTATCGCCTCTACAAATCCGAGACGCCCGACCTCGTCATCATGGACCTCAGCATGCCCGGCATAGGCGGCATCGAGGCCGTCAGGCGGATCAGGCAGTGGGACAAGGCGGCACGGATTCTCGTTTTCACCATGCACGAGAACGCCGGATTTGCCGTGCAGGCGATCCGCGCCGGTGCACGGGGCTACGTCACCAAGACCAGCCCGCCCGAGACCTTGGTGCGCGCGGTCAAGGACGTGCTCGCCGGCAAGATTGCCATCAGCCCCGACATCGACCACGAGCTTGCGCTCAGCCGCATCAGCGGCGAGAGCTCCGCCGCCGACGTGCTGACGCCACGCGAGTTCGAGGTGCTGCGGTTGCTGCTCGCCGAGAACACGACGGAGGAGATCGCCGAGACGCTGCATGTCAGCCCGAAGACGGTGGCGAACCTGCACTCGCTGATCAAGGACAAGCTCGGCGTCGGCTCCGACATCGAGCTGGTCCGGCTGGCGCTGCGCCAGGGCATCTTGACCGAGGTCGATCTCGGCGAAGCCTGATCGCGACGTCGCCGCAGGTCACTCACGCGCGACCACCGAGTCCAGCCACGCGCAATTGAGCGGCGGCACGCGCGGATCGGCGACGCGCACGCCGCGGGCAGCCGCGTCGAGCCGCATGTCGCGCAATCGCGTGCGCTGCTCTTCCGGCATATGCAGCCGCTCGTGGCCCCACAGGGAGGGCCCATCAAAGGTCTCGTGCGGCTGCCAGGTCTCGGGATCGATGACGCGTCCGCCCCAGCCATATTCGATGAAGAAGCCGGATGGCGTATTCACGTAGAACGAGGTCATGTGATCATTGGTGTGCCGGCCCAGCGTGTAGGCGATGCGCCCCTCCTCCATCTGCGCGAGGTCGTAGCCCTGCCCGACATCATCGAGGCAGCCGAGCTCGACCATGAAGTGATGCATCGCCTTTCGCCCTGAGCCGACCATCGCAAAGGAGTGGTGGCGGCCGTTGACGTGGAAGAAATAAAGCCCGTAAGGCTTCAGCCCGAAATCGGAGACGTGAAAGCCGAGCACGTCGCGATAGAACGGCAACAGCGGCTCCACGTCCTCCACATTGAGCACGACATGCCCCATGCCGAGCGCGCCGGTGCGGAAGCCCGAGATCGGGCGACCCGGCCTGAACGGCTCGCTCGCAAGCTCCGGCTTGCAAAAAGCCTCCAGCCGGTTGCCGGCGGGGTCAGTGAACGCGATCAGCTCGGCGACATGCCGCTCGTCAGCGAGTGCGCGCGAGCCCTTCGCCACCTTGATGCCATGGCTTTCGAGCCGTCCTGCCAGCTTATCCAGTTCGACGGTCGAAGGAACTTCCCATCCCATCACCGCAAGGCCAGCATCGCTGCCGCCGTCGACGATCAGCCGCTGCTTGCGGTCGTCCATGCGGAAGGCCCGCATCTTGCCGCCGCGATCGACCTGCTGCATGCCGAGCAGCCCGGTCGCCATCCGGCTCCACTGCTCGAGCTGTGATGAGCTGATTCCGATATAGCCGAGCGCTGCGATTTCCATCGAACTCCTCCCGAAGGCATCGCGGTCGCCGTGTTGCGGCGAGCTTGATACCGGCCGCGCGCGATCCTACGGTGGCGTTCCGCAATCGCCTCGCGTTCGCAGGCGACAATAAGCGCGCCGCGATGTGCCACAAGGGAGGAAATAGGAAGTGTCCAAGGAGCGGACGCGGAACGGCCAGCCCCGGCAGTCTGAGGGCGTCCGCGCCTTCAAGCGCGGACTCGACGTGCTGCAGGAGGTCAACCGCTCCGGCGGCATCCGCGCCGGCGACGTTGCCCGCGCGCTCGACCTGCCTCGACCCACCGTCTACCGCCTCCTCGAAACCCTGGAGGAGCTCGGCTATATCGCCCGCAGCGCCAGCGACGACCGGTTTCGGGTCACCCGGCGTGCCCTAAGCCTCGGCGACGGCTACGATCCCGGCGTGGTGATCTGCCAGGCGGCGGCGCCTTATCTCGCCGATCTCAGCAAGAAGCTGGTCTGGCCGGTCGATCTCTCGACTTACGAGAACGCGGCGATGGTGGTGCAGGAGACCACCCACTCTCGCAGCCCGCTCTCGATCGATCGCGGCATGATCGGCAAGCGCCTGCCGATGCTGCGCACGTCTGCGGGCCGCGCCTATCTCGCCGCCTGCCCTGCGCGCGAACGCTATCTCATCATCAATCATCTCCGCCGCATCGATGAGGTCGACGACCGCCCTTTCCTCGACCAGGGCCGGCTCGACCGCATGATCGCTGAGACCGCCGCGCGAGGCTACGCGATCCGCAGCGAGGGCGAATACAATCCCAAGACGGCTTCGATCGCCGTTGCCATCGTGCGGGACGGGGCCGTATTCGGCTGCATCTCGATCATCTGGATCCGCTCGGCGCTGGGGATCGAGGAAGCGGTCGCGCAGTTTGCGAGCCAGCTGCTGGAAACGGCGTCGGCCATTCCTGTTGCGGAATAGAAGCCGTCCGCTGGGCGGACACTTGGCGCGCCGGCGTTGAAGCGCCAGCCCTGCTTGGGGAAGAGATACCCCATGCAAGATAAATCCACCCCTGAAGAGTTTGACGTCGTGATCGTCGGCCGCGGGCCGGTGGGCGCCACGCTCGCCAACCTGCTCGGCCTGTGCGGCGTGCGGACTCTGGTGCTGGAGCGCGAGGCGCGGACCTATCATCTGCCGCGCGCGGTGCATTTCGACGATGAATGCATGCGCGTGTTCCAGACCATCGGGCTTGCCGAGGCGATCCTGCCGCACGTCATTCTCAGTCCCGGCATGCTGTTTCTCGATGCAGCCGGCCGCATGCTGCTGGACTGGTCCCGTCCGCAAACGCTGACGCCGATGGGCTGGCATCTCAGCTACCGCTTCCACCAGCCGGATCTGGAGGACGCGTTGATCGGTGGCCTCGCCCGCTGGCCGCACGTCACCTTGCGCAACCGCTGCGAGGTGTTCGCGCTCGATCAGGACGAGCACGGCGTGCGCGTCCGCTGCGAAGACCTCTCTAACGGGAGGCTCAGCGAGGTCCGAACCGCCTACGTGATCGGCTGCGACGGCGCCCGCTCCCTAGTGCGCCGCTTCATCGGTTCGGGCATGGACGACCTCGGCTTCCACGAGCGCTGGCTCGTGATCGACGTCCTGCTCAAGCGCGTGCGCGACGACCTCGGTGATTACAGCCTTCAGCACTGCGATCCCAGCCGGCCCGCGACTTACGTGCGCGGCACCGGCACGCGGCGCCGCTGGGAGATCACGGTTCTCCCGGACGAGGATTCGCAGGACGTCGCGCAACCCGCGAAGGTCTGGGAGCTGCTGTCGCGCTGGATCACGCCCGCCGATGCCGAGATCGAGCGCGCCGCGGTCTACACGTTCCATTCGGTCATCGCGCAGCAATGGCGGAACGGGCGATTGCTGCTCGCGGGCGATTCTGCGCACCAGACCCCGCCGTTCCTCGGCCAGGGCATGTGCGCCGGCATTCGCGATGCCGCCAACCTCGCCTGGAAGCTGGCGAGCGTGATCCGCGAAGGCGCCGCGCCCGATCTGCTCGACACCTATCAGAGCGAACGGCTGCCGCATGTGCGCGCGTTCATCGAGCTCGCCATTCGCCTCGGCGGTGTCATCAACACTAAGGCGATCGAGGCCGGCCTTGCCGCCGGCGAATCGCGCGAGAACGCGCCGGTCAAGCTGGACGTGAAGAAGCCCCTGCTCGGCCCCGGACTAGTGTTCGGCGACCTGCCGCTCGCCGGACATCTCGCGCCGCAGTTCACGTTGACCGACGCCAGCCGCAGCGATGACCGGACCGGCTACAACCACGTGCTGCTCGTCGAGACGGCGGCGGCACTCTCATCGCGTCTCGCGCTGTCGCAGACGGGGATCAAGATCCTGACCAGCGACGATGCCAACGATCTTGGGCCCTGGCTGCGCGAGCACGGCATCATCGCCGCACTGGTTCGTCCCGACCGTTACATCCGCGGCTCCGCCCGCAACGAGGCCGAGCTCGACCGCCTCAGCGCCGCCATCGCGCCTCCAACCCAAATTCCTTCAGCCCAAGCGCCCTCCGCGGCCTGACCGAACCCTGTCAAGGACATTTCATGAAGCTGCTTTCTTTCCTCGCCGACGGACGCCCCACCTTCGGCGCCGTCAAGGACAACGGTGTCGTCGATCTCGGCGCGCGGATGGCGGCGTGCACCACGCTGCGGGAGCTGCTCGAAGCCGGTCGGCTCGCCGAGGCGGCAAGGCTGGCCGCCTCCGCGGCCCCTGATCATCCGCTCGACAAGATCAACTTCGCGCCCGTGATTCCCGATCCCGGCAAGATCATCTGCGTCGGCCTCAACTATCGCGACCACGTCGCCGAGGCCGGCCGCACCGTCACCGAAAAGCCGGCGCTGTTTGCGCGCTTTGCCTGTAGCCAGGTCGGCCATCTCCAGCCCATCGTCAAACCTGGGGTGAGCGACGACTTCGACTATGAAGGCGAGCTCGCGCTCGTCATCGGCACGGCGGGCCGTCACATTCCCCCCGGCCGCGC
The DNA here is from genome assembly GCF_020193935.1 of Bradyrhizobium sp. NBAIM08. Taxonomy (NCBI): domain Bacteria; kingdom Pseudomonadati; phylum Pseudomonadota; class Alphaproteobacteria; order Hyphomicrobiales; family Nitrobacteraceae; genus Bradyrhizobium; species Bradyrhizobium sp. NBAIM08. The sequence continues at coordinate 630,492 of NZ_JADYVR010000001.1, forward strand.
GCTCGACCACGTCGCCGGCTATTCCTGCTACAACGAAGGCAGCATCCGCGACTGGCAGCGCCACACCAGCCAATTCCTCGCCGGGAAGACCTTTGCCGAGAGCGGCAGTTTCGGTCCGTGGCTGGTGACGACCGACGAGATTCCGGATCCGTCAAAGCTCACCTTGCAGACAAGGCTCAACGGCAACGTCGTGCAGGACACCACGACGGATCTCCTGATCACCGCCATCCCCGAGCTGATCGCCTACATCTCCACCATCTGCCCGCTCCTGCCCGGCGACGTCATCGTCACGGGCACGCCAGGCGGTGTCGGCGCCAAGCGCACGCCGCCGCTGTGGATGCGCCCCGGCGACACCGTCGAGGTCGAGATCTCCAGCATCGGCACCCTGCGCAACACGGTGATCGCCGAACTGGCCTGACCGTCAACATCGATCAATCAACGATAACATCAAGGAAACGCCATGGGCACGACCCGCACCACCTCCGTCGCCACCCTCCTGATCGCACTTGCGCTCGCGCCCCTCCCCGCGCGGGCCGAGATCAAAGGCGAGGCCATCCGCATCGGCGTCCTCACCGACATGAACGGCGTGTTCGCGACCGCCATGGGTCCGGGCTCAGTCGAAGCGGCGCGAATGGCCGCCGAGGAGTTCGGCGGCAAGATCAACGGCAAGCCGATCGAGATCTTGCAGGCCGATCACCAGAACAAGCCGGATCTCGCCGCATCGCTGGCGCGAAAATGGTTCAGCGACGGGGTCCAGGCCGTCGCCGATGGCGGCAGCTCCGGTGCAGCGCTGGCGGTGCAGGAGCTGGTGCGCGGCAACGGCAAGATATTCCTCATCTCCGGCGCCGGCGCGAACCAGCTGACCGATGAAGCGTGCGCGCCGACCAGCGTGCAATGGACCCAGGACGCCTATTCCACCGCGACCGCCGTGGTCTCCGGCATCATGCAGACCAGCAAGGAGCCCTGGTTCTTCATCACCGGCGACTACGCCTTCGGCCATTCGATCGAGGTGACCGCACGCGAGCGCATCGCCGCACTCGGCGGCAAGGTCGCCGGCAGCGTCAAGGCGCAGCTCGGCACGCCCGATTACAGCTCATTCCTGCTCCAGGCGCAGTCGTCGGGCGCCAAGATCCTGGCCATCAACGTTGCCGGCGACAACGCGACCGCGATCAAGCAGGCCGAGGAGTTCGGCCTCGCCAGCCAAGGCATGAAGATCGTGCCGATGTCGTTCCAGAACGTCGACATCGAGGCGGTTGGGCTCAAAGCGACGCGCGGTGATCTCATCGTCACCTCCTTCTTCGAGGATGTCTCGCCGGCAGCCCGGAAATTCTCCGATGCGTTCTATGCTCGCCGCAAGGCGATGCCCTCGCAGATTCAGGCCGGCGTCTATTCCGCCGTGCGCCACTATCTGCAGGCCGTGAAGGACACCGGTTCCGATGAGGGCGCCGTCGTGATGGCCAAAATGAAGGCGACGCCGGTGTCGGACGCCTACACCCCCAACGGCCGCATTCGCGAGGACCAACGCATGGTGCACGATCTCTATCTGGTGCAGGTCAAGACACCGGAGGAATCCAAGGGCCCGTGGGACTTCGTCAAGCTGGTCGCGACGATCCCGCCCGACCAGGCCTTCCGCCCGCTCGATCGCAGCAAATGCAGCCTGGTCGGCAAATAAAGCCTCTGAAGCGAAGTGGATACCGCTTCGCTTCAGAGAACGCGTCAAGTTGGAATCTGACCGTCAGGCGAGATAGCGCGTCAGATAGCCTTCCATCGCGTAGAGCGCGCAGAGCGCGAGGCTCGACCACACCGCGGCGCTGAAATACAGGAACATCCAGGTCAGCTCGCCCTTCCAGTGCGCGATGTCATGGGTCACCACCCAGCGCGTCGAGACGTCATGCAGTCCTTCGAGGAAGCCGAGGAATGTGTTGCCCTCTTCATGCCCTGCCCGCCAGCGGCTGAGATACATCGGCACATCGACGGTGATGAGGAAGGCGAGGAAGCAGGCGATGCCGACGATGCCTGACATCAGCGCCCAGCGCACCACGCCCTGGAATTCCGGCATCAGGCGGCACAGCGCGATGCCGGCCAGGAAGAAGGTCACAGCCCACAGCGAATTCTCGATCGCGTTGTAGAGGAAGTTGGTCGTCACCACCGCGTACCAGGAGAAGCATTCCGCGATGATGATGATCGGCACGATCACGAGCGCGATGTTCACCGCGGTCTCCGCGCCCGTCATCTTGCCGAGCTGATGCAGGATGATGGCCCATTGCGCGGCGAAGCAGAGCTCGGCCACCGTCGCCACCGTCCGGCCGACGGCGACGCTGGAGAGCCAGGTGTCGAACAGGCAGATGCGCTGCACGTCGGCGCGCGGCAGCACCGAACGGAAGGCGCAGCCGAACACATAGCCGGCGCACAGCAGGAACATCAGCCCGATGTCCGAGCCGCCACCGAGGCTGGCCGAAGGCGTCGGATAGAACTCACGATAGAGCATGAACCAGACGAGGATATTGGCGCTGCTCACAAGCGTGAGGGATCCCCACCACCACGCCAGGGGATTTGACCGCGCCTGCCACTGCAACATGAACCGCTCCGCAAAAATTATCGATCTGACACGTCGTCGTAATAATCCTGTCACGGAACGACAGGCAATCACGACAAAAATCTGTGTGCCCGGTCGTTCCAGCGGTGCCCGGAAGGCGCAAGAAGCGCTGAGCCGAGTGTCCACATATCGGACAATTTTCCCATGGATGGCGAATCTATTGGACATTTGAAATCCGTCCGTCTGATATTCGGGGATGGCTCCGACTGACTCACCCAAGCCGCAGCGCCCGCTCTCCTCTGCCGCAGCCGTGCTGGCCGAGAGCGCGGATGACGCCGCTTTCGCCACCACTCTGGCCAAGGGGCTCGTCGTGCTCGAGGCGTTCAAGGCCGGGAGCACGCTGCTGGGCAACATGGAGCTGTCGACGCTGACCGGCATCCCGCGCCCGACGGTGGCGAGGCTGACCCATACCTTGGCCGAGCTCGGCTATCTCCGCTACGACGCCGAGCGGTCGAAGTACCGCGTCGGTGCACGGGCGCTGCGGATGGCGCATCCCCTGCTCGCCGGAATGCAATTCCGCCAAGTTGCGCGGCCCATGATGCAGGAGCTGGCGCACAGCGTCCGCGGCACGGTGTCGATCGGCCTGCTCGATGCGACGTCGATGATCTATGTCGAGACCGCGCGCTCCGGCGATGTCGGCCCGCACGTGCCCGACATCGGCATGCCCATTCCCGTCGTGATGACCGCCATGGGCCGCGCCGCGGCGGCGACCTTGCCGCCGGCCGATGCAGACCGGCTGGAACGCAATCTCGCCGCCGAGGATGCCGGATTGTGGTCGGCGCTCCGCGACAAATACCGCGCCGGCATCGCGCAATGCAAAAGCCGCGGCTTCTGCACCTGCTGGGGCGAGTACATGGCCTCGATCCATGCCGTCGCCGCGCCGCTGTTTCATGCGAGCGAATCGAAGCAGTCGTTCTCGATCAATTGCGGCATCCCCGCCTTCCGGCTCCAGCCAGGTCAGCTCGAGAGCGAGATCGGTCCGCGCATCGCGGCGCTCGCCGACAGCATCCGCGCCATCGTCGGGCAGGCCGAGCTTACGACGCCGCCGCGCAAAACCAAGAAAATCACAAGCGCCGGAACATGATATGGCTGGACCGCTCGAAGGATTGAAGGTTCTCGACATCGCGACGATCATCGCCGCGCCGTTCGCCGCCACGCTGCTGGCCGACTACGGCGCGGACGTGCTCAAGATCGAGATGCCCGGGCACGGCGACGGCGTGCGGTCGTTTCCTCCGTTCAAGAACGGCAAGCCGCTGTGGTGGAAGGCCGCCAACCGCAACAAGAAGTTTGCCACGCTCGATCTGCGCACGCCGGAAGGGCTTGCGCTGTTCAAGCAGCTGCTTCCACGCTTCGACGTGCTGATCGAGAATTTTCGTCCGGGAACGCTGGATCGCTGGGGGCTTCCCAAGGAGGTGCTGTGGTCGATCCAGCCGCGTCTCGTGATTCTGCGCGCCACCGCCTTCGGGCAGGATGGTCCCTATCGCGAGCGCCCCGGCTTCGCCCGCATCTTCGAGGCCATGGGCGGACTGACTTACATCACCGGCGAGAGCGGCGGCGAACCGACCCATCCCGGATACCCGATCGGGGATTCGATCGGCGGCCTGTTCGGCGCCGTCGGCGTGCTGGCAGCGCTGTGGAAGCGGGCGCGCGACACGGATGCGCCGGGCGAGGAGATCGATCTCGCGCTGACCGAAGCCACCTTCCGCCTGCTCGACGTCCTCGCCATCGAGCACGACCAGCTCGGCACCGTTCGCAGCCGCATCGGCAACGCCAATGGTTATTCAGCACCGGCCGCGGTGTTTCGCACCCGCGACGGTCACTGGGTCACGCTCGCAGGTTCGACCAACGCGCTCTTTGCAGCGAACTGCCGGGCGATCGGCCGCCCCGATCTGATCGCGGATCCGCGCTTTGCCGGCAATGAGCAGCGCGTCAAGCACGCCGTCGAACTCAACGACATCTTCGCGGCCTGGTGCGCCGCGCATCCCCTCGACGAGGTCCTCGCGAGATTCAATGCCGCGCAGGGAACGCTCGCCCCGATCTATTCGATCGACCAGATCGCCGACGACCCGCAGGTGAAGGCGCGCGAGGTGATCACGCGCGTTGCCGACCGGGATTTCGGCACGGTCGCCATGACCAATGTCGTGCCGCGTTTCACCGTCGATCCCGCGCGCCTGCGCCATGCCGCGGGCGACGTCGGCCAGGACAATGACGAGGTCTACCGGGATTGGCTCGGGCTCTCGGACGCCAGGATCGAGCAGCTCACCCAACGAAAGGTGATCTGAGGTCGTAAGAGCGGCAGATAAAAGAGAAACAAATACAGGGAGGAAGACAACAGTGGCATCGTTCAAGGTGACGCGGCGAGCTCTGCTGGGCACGATCGCGGGCGGGCTCGCGGCCGGCTCAGGCATGAGGGCACATGCCGAGGACGCCTGGCCCTCGCGCATGGTCCGTCTGATCTCGCCTTACGGGCCCGGCGGGTCCAACGACATCTCGCTGCGTCTGCTCGCCGAAGAGTTCGGCCGCAGCCTGCGTCAGCAGTTTATTGTCGAGAACAAGCCGGGCGCCGGCACGCGCATCGCCAACGACATGGTCGCCCATGCGCCGGGCGACGGCTACACCATCCTCTATGTCGCGGCGCCCTACGCCACCGCCGAGGCGCTGTTCGGCAAGCTGACCTATGAGCGCAAGGATCTGGCGCCGGTGGCGATGGTGGTGATCGCGCCGCTGTTCCTCATCATCAGCGCCGACGCGCCGTTCAAGACGCTTCCCGACCTGATCGCCTACGGCAAATCCAAGCCCGACGGCCTCACCTTCGCCTCCCCAGGCGCCGGCTCGCAGCCGCATCTTGCCGGAGAGCTCCTGTTCCGCGACGCCGGCGTCAAGGGTTTGAACATCCCGTTCCGGGGCGATGCGGCCTCCTACACCGAGCTGCTCGCCGGACGCGTCGACGCCACACTGACCGCGCTGCCGACGGCCTTGCCCTACATCCAGAGCGGCAAGTTCACCGTGCTCGGCGTCGCCTCGGCCGAGCGCAGCGCGCTGTATCCGCAGGCACCGACGCTGCGCGAGCAGGGCTTTCCCAATGTGGCTGCGGCCGGCTGGTACGGCTTCATGGTGCCGTCCACGACGCCGCGCGCCATCGTGGACAAATTCCAGGCCGAGGTTCTGCGGGCGCTCGCCGAGCCTGCGATCAAGGACAAGCTGACCGCGCAGGGCCTCGAAGTGCGCCCAGGCACCGCCGCCGAGTTCAGCAAGTTCATCGACGCCGAAACGCAGAAATGGACCAAGCTGATCCGCGACGCCGGCCTCAAGGGCGAATGAGGATTGCTGGAGGAAACCGACATGAAAAACGTCGTCACCAAATTCATCGCAGCCTCCGCCCTTCTCCTCTCGGTCGCGGCAGCGCAGGCACAAAAGAAATACGATCCCGGCGCGTCCGACACCGCGATCAAGGTGGGCCAGACCGTGCCGCTCAGCGGCCCGGCCTCGGCCTACGCGGTGATCGGCAAGACCCAGGCCGCCTATCTGAGGATGATCAACGACCAGGGCGGCGTGAACGGCCGCAAGGTCGAGCTGATCCAGTATGACGATGCCTATTCGCCGCCGAAGACGGTGGAGCAGGTCCGCAAGCTCGTCGAAAGCGACGAAGTGCTTTTGACCTTCCAGATCATCGGCACCGCCCCGAACGTCGCCGTGCAGAAATATCTCAACGCCAAGAAGATCCCGCAGCTCTTCGCCGCCACCGGCGCCGCACGCTTCACCGATCCGAAGAACTTCCCCTGGACCATGGGTTTCAACCCCTCTTACCTCGTCGAGGGCCGGATCTATGCGCAATACCTCCTGAAGAACCATCCGAACGCCAAAATCGGCGTGCTCTACCAGAACGACGATCTCGGCAAGGATTATCTCGCCGGCCTCAAGGCGGGCCTCGGCGACAAGGCGAACATGGTCGTCGCCGAGACCTCCTACGAGATCAACGAGCCGACGATCGACTCGCAGATCCTGCGGTTGAAGGATGCGGGCGCCGACGTGCTGTTCAGCGCGACCACGCCGAAGCAGGCCGCGCAGGCCATCAAGAAGATGGCCGAGATCGGCTGGAAGGCGCTGCACATCATCGACATCAACGCCTCCTCGCTCAGCGCCGTGCTCAAGCCCGCCGGGCTCGACAATTCCAAGGGCATCATCAGCGTCGGATACGTCAAGGATGCCGCGGATCCCGAATGGAAGGACGACCCGGGCATGAAGCGCTACCTCGCCTTCATGGCCAAGTACTATCCCGAGGGCGACAAGGATTCGAACCTGAACGTCTACGGCTACATCACCGCGCAGCTCCTGGTGCAAGTGCTGAAGCAATGCGGCGACGATCTGACCCGCGAGAACGTGATGCGACAGGCGGCCAACCTCAAGAACGTCGAGCTCGACCTGACGCTCCCGGGGATCTCGGTCACGACCACGCCGACGGACTATCGCGTCAACAAGCAGTTCCAGATGGTGCAGTTCGACGGCCAGCGCTGGCAGAAGCTCGGCGACATCGTCACGGACGAAGCCAGGGAGTGAACCCGCTTCGCCGGCGCTCAACGCCTTTCGGCGTAACGGCCGCCGCCACGGATGAGATCGTCGCGTTCCGCGGCATGGCGCTGGTATTCGGAGATCGCGCGGTTGGCCATGCGGATCCGATTCGTGTGTCCCTCCTCGACCATCACGGTGATGCGCTGCGCCAGGAACACGCAGGCGTCGAATTCGTCGCTGATGGCGCCCGTTCGCGTAAGAAAGTCCCAGGCGATCTCGTAGGCCTGCTCCGCCGCGGGATTGCGGTAATCGCTGAAGATGATGTGCGTCATCACTGCCAAAGCCTGATCGCAGCGATCGTTCCTAGGCTCACGCGCAGATGGCAGGGAACCCGGCGGCGCGAAAAAACCACCGGCCGCGGGGCGCGCCGGTGGTTCGCTGTCAGCGAGGAACGCGAAGAACTACGCGGCCTGGCGCTGATGCGTGAGGTACTCCATGGTGACCTTCTCGACATTGGAATCGATCCAGGCCGCCATGCGCTGCTCCTCCTTCAATGACGTCTCGAGCGGCTCCTTCGCCTCCGGCATGCCGGCCGCGCCGCACAGCGCGAGCAGCGACTTGTAGGCGGCGATCTCGAAATTCTCGAAGGCGTTGTTCGCGAAAGTGTTCTTCAGAATCTCGTCGCCGGCAACCGAATGCGCCATGGCCATCATGTTGGCCATCACCGACTGCGCCGTATCCTTCAGGCTCGACGTGCTCTCGCCACAGGCTTCCAGGCACTTTTCGAGGCGACGCAGCTGCTCATTGGTCTCCTGAAGGTGCGCCGTGATCTTCGCCTTGACCTCGGGATATTCGTCCAGCCGCTCCGACTGGCGCTCCATCAACTCTCGCGCCTGCACTTCCATCGCATGCGCATTGCGTAGTCCCACCACGAACGTATCGCGGGCTGCATTGGCCATTTTCCTGTTCTCCATTTGACTGGCTCGTTCGCGCAACCGGGAAGCACGGGCGATTGTTCCTAACACGGCCGCGCTGATTGCCGCAGGGGAGACCATGTCTTCGTTGCCTGTTCCGGCCGAAGGACCCAGCGCTAACCTGCGATAGCCAAACGCAAACGTGGTCTTCGACCGCGGGAACGCCGGCTGCGCCCCGCCGTTCACAGCAGCGCGTGGTCACAGCGCGAAGTTGCGCCCTCACCCAAACGACAATGATGATCTAATGACCGACAGTCCTTCACCCGCCAGCAATTTCCCGGTGCCGCGTCCGGGCCAGGGGCAGCCGGACAACGCCTCAGATCCCTATTTCATGCAGATCCGCGATGACCTCGCGGACAAGGGCTTCTTCACCGCCACCGCCGAGGATTTGATCACCTGGGCGCGGACGGGATCGCTGATGTGGATGACGTTTGGACTCGCCTGCTGCGCCGTCGAGATGATGCAGATGTCGATGCCGCGCTATGACGCCGAGCGGTTCGGCTTTGCGCCGCGGGCCTCACCGCGTCAATCCGACGTGATCATCGTGGCAGGCACCTTGACCAACAAGATGGCCCCGGCCTTCCGCAAGGTCTACGACCAGATGCCCGAGCCGCGTTACGTGATCTCGATGGGATCCTGCGCCAACGGCGGCGGCTATTACCATTACTCCTATTCCGTCGTGCGCGGCTGCGACCGCGTGGTGCCGGTCGACATCTACGTCCCCGGCTGCCCGCCGACCGCGGAAGCGCTGCTCTACGGCGTGATGCTGCTCCAGAAGAAAATCCGGCGGATGGGCACGATAGAACGATGACACATCAGACTGGGTCGACACGGACCGGCATGACGCAAATTCCTCTTTCCCCGGCGGCCGAGGCGGAAAACCCCGAATTCGACCTCGAGCGAAACGACAACACACGACAGATCGTGGCCGACGTTGCCTACCGGCAGCTTGCCATCGTCAACGTGATCTTTGTCGGCCGCGAAGGTGCTGGCGACGGCAACTGGGTACTGGTCGACGCCGGCATCCCCGGAGCGGCACCGGCGATTCGCTCCGCCGCCAAGGCTCGGTTCGGCGGCCACGGCCGCCCGGCCTGCATCATCATGACACACGCTCATTTCGATCACGTCGGTGTGCTCGAGACGCTGGCGAACGAGTGGGACGTCCCGGTTTATGCGCATCACGCCGAGCATCCCTATCTCGACGGCACGCAATCCTATCCGCCAGCCGATCCGAGTGTCGGTGGCGGCTTGCTCGCCCTGCTCTCTCCGCTGTTTCCGACAAGACCCGTCAACGTCGCATCCCGCCTTTATGATCTGCCCTCGGACCACAGCGTGCCCTTCATGCAAGACTGGCAGTGGATCCCGACGCCCGGCCACACGCCCGGTCATGTCTCGCTCTGGCGCGAGCGCGACCGCGTCCTGATCGCCGGCGACGCCTTCATCACCACCCGGCAGGAGTCAGTTTACGCGGCAATGACGCAAACGCCAGAGATGCACGGGCCGCCGATGTATTTCACGCCGGATTGGGCCAGCGCAAAAACCTCGGTGCGCGAACTTGCCGCGCTTGCTCCCGAGATCGTCGTGACCGGCCATGGCGCGGCGATGCAAGGACCGGCGATGCGCGTTGCGCTCGATGCTCTGGCCGAGTTGTTCGACGAGGTCGCCGTACCTTCCCATCGACGCGCATAGGAGTGGTGGTGGGGGACCGCGTCAATTTCGGCTTTGCGGTCCGCGAATTTCGAAGCGATCTGAACCGCGATTGCAGATGATTAGGAACGCAACCCCACGGCCTTCATTGCGCCAATGCGACAGAACAAAAAGGAGTTGCGCATGTACTATTTCGACAAGCGACTGCAATACCCGGTCAGGGTCGAAAAGCCCGACCCGATCTTCGCCCGCCAACTGCAGCAGGCGATCGGCGGCGTGGAAGGCGAGATCCGCGTCTGCCTGCAATATTTCTTCCAGGCCTGGGGCGCGCGCGGTCCGGCCAAATATCGCGACGTGTTGCTCAACACCGCAACCGAGGAGATCAGCCACATCGAGATGCTTTCGACCGCGGTCGCCCTGAACCTGGAAAATGCACCGGCGACGATGCAGGAGAGCAGCATGCAGGGCAATCCGATCGTCGGCGCGGTGATGTCCGGCGGCGAGCGGCCGCGACACGTGATCGAGGGCATGCTGCATCGGCACATCCTGTCGACCGGCATGGCGGCCTTCCCGGCCAACGCCGACGGCGTCCCGTTCGATTGTTCGCACATCTACGCCAGCGGCAATCTCGCCGCCGATATGTATTGCAACGTGGCCGCCGAAGCCACCGGCCGAACGCTGGCGGTGCGCCTCTTCAACTCCACGAGCGATCCGGGCATGCAGGACATGCTCAGCTACCTGATCGCGCGCGACACCATGCATCAACAGCAATGGCTCGCCGTGATCGAGGAACTGGGCGGAGATGCCGCTCTGCCGATTCCGAACAGCTTCGACCGGAGCAAGGAAGCGACCGAATTCAGCTACATGTTCATGGGCACCGAGCGCAACGGAGCGCCGCTCCAGCCGGGCCGTTACAATGAAGGCCCCTCGCTCGACGGCCGCGGCGAATTCAGTTTCCGCCCCGCATTCGAACCGCTCGGCGACGAGCCCGTGCTCGGACCCGCTCGTCCCGACAGCGCCGCGCAGGTGGAGCAGATGCAGGAGCCGCCGGTCACCAACGCGCTGACCTGACCTGTACAAGGCAAGCCGCCATTTCGACGGCGGCTTGATCAGAATGCGTTCGCGCACGCCGTCATTCCCGGCTCGCCATCTCAGGGCCCGGGAATGGCGGGACTGCCTTCACCGCTTCATGCCCGCCACATAGGCCGCGAGCTTGTCGAGCGTCTGGTAGCCGTATTCGACGGCGCCGAAACCGATCATGCCATCGCGCTGCTCGGTGCTCGAGGCCAGCTGCCGCATCATCAGCACGGTCTTGCCGTTGCTCTGCTCGGCAAAGGTGACGGTGAAGCGGAACATGCGGGGATCGTCATCCTGGTCTGTACCGTGATCCATCTCCATCAGCGACGGCCGCTCGATGCGGCGGAAGCGCATCCGGTTCGGATAGACCGTACCGTCGGGCCCGATCATGTTGAAGCGCCAGACGCCGCCGACGCGCACGTCGATCTCGAAGGTCTCGACCTTGAAGCCCTTCGGGCCGAACCATTGCGGCAGATGCTTCGGGTCGGACCATGCCTCGAACACCAGATCGCGCGGCGCGTCGATCACGCGCGACATCACGATCTCGCGGTCGAGCGACCATTGCGACAGAGCGGGGTTGGCAGAACCAGTCATTGTCAGGAACCTTTCCGTTTGGTTGTTCGGGACGGCCGCTTGACGGCCGCCCTTTCTTTCTTGAGCTTCATCACATAGGCCTCGAAGCGGTCGAGCCGCGCTTCCCAGACCGCGCGCTGCTGCTGGAACCAATCCTCGGCGCCGACCAGCGCATCCGCGCTGAGACGGCAGGTGCGCACGCGTCCCGATTTCTCGGACTGAACGAGCCCGCTCGTCTCCAGCACATGGATGTGCTTCATGAAGCTCGGCAGCGCCATGTCGAAGGGACCGGCGAGCTCGCCGACCGACGCCTCGCCCGCGCACAGCCGCATCACGATCGCCCGCCGCGTCGGATCGGCGAGCGCGGCGAAGATCTGGTCGAGGTTGGATAATTGGTTAGCCATGAAGCTAACTATACACGCAGGATCGCGGACGTCAACAATTGTTAGCCGAACGGCTCAGTTTTGTGATCTGGATTGGCGGGAACCCACAACGCGCAATCGTGAGTTGGGACCTCGCGCCCTCCTCACTAAAACCATCCCGGGGGCGCATCAGCATGATCGATCAGAGCACGTGGCGCCCGTTGTCATCTCATCCCCGATCACCCGGCGAGTCTTCGCCCAGGCCGCGTCCATTGCGATGGCGATGGCGCTTTGCCAGCGCCGCGCCTCGGCCGATTCCGATATGATCTGCGCGGCGAGCTGCGGCTCGACGATCGTCTGCCGAAATACCTGCCCGAGCTGAGCGGCAACTACATCCGCAACGTCACTGTGGGCCAGTTGGCGACGCACACGTCGGGCCTGCTGCTGCCGACCGACCATCCGCCCTGGCCGAACGAAGAGTTTACGCGCGAGCAGTTCATCGCCCTGCTGAACGCCTTCACGCCGGCACCCGGCATCGCACCTGGCCGGCAACGCGTCTACACCCATGCCGGCTATGTGCTGCTTCAGCTCGTGCTCGAGCGTTGCTACGGCAAGCCGATCCATGCGCTGATCCAGCACCGCATTCTCCGCCCCCTCGCCATGGGCTCCACCTTCCTCCCCGAGCGCGGTCCGGACCATCGCGCCGTCATGGACGCGGCGGCGATGCAGCGCGTGGTCCAGGGCTATTCCGACCAGGGCATGGCGATCGGGCCGATCGGCAACCAGCAGAGCTACTTCGATTTTCCCGGCACGGGCCAGATGTTCGCCTCCGCCCGCGACCTTGCCGCCTTCGCGGCCGCCTGCGTCGACGGCCGCGCGATCGACCCGCATTTGCGCGAGGCGTTGCGGCTGACGCAGCGCGAGGCCTTCCGCGTCGACGAAAGATTCGGACAGGGCCTGGCCTGGGAGACCGTGCGCCTTCCAGGCGTCACCATCGTCGACAAGCCGGGCGGACTCAACAACGCCTCCGGCTATATCGGCCTGGTGCCGGCGCGGCGGATCGGCATCGTCCTGCTGGCCAATCGCGGCGAGTATCCGCACGAGATCGCCCGCTACAAGATCCTGCCGGAGCTGGCGCAGCTTATCGCCTCACATTGAGGCGGCCGCTCAGACCGAGCGCGTCAGCCCGCCGTCGACGCGGATGTTCTGGCCGGTGATGTAGGCGGCGCCGTCGGAGGCGAGGAACGAGATCGTCGCCGCGACCTCTTCGACCTTGCCGTAGCGCTTCATCGGCACGCTGTCGCGCCGCGCGTCCTGTTGCGGCAGGCTGTCGATCCAGCCCGGCAGCACGTTGTTCATGCGGACATTGTCGGCCGCGTAAGCGTCGGTGAAGATCTTGGTGAAGGCGGCGAGCCCTGCGCGGAACACCGCCGAGGTCGGGAACATCGCGCTGGGCTCGAACGCCCAGGCGGTCGAGATGTTGATGATGGCGCCGCCCTTCTGCGCCTGCATCAGCGGCGTCACCAGTCGGGTCGGACGGATCACGTTCAAGAGATAAGTGTCGAGGCCGGTGTGCCACTGCTCGTCGGTGATCTCGGTGATGGGGGCACGCGGCCCGTGCCCGGCGCTGTTGACGAGCACGTCGATCCGTCCCCACTTCGCCATCGCAGCCTCGACGAGGCGCTTCAGGTCATCGTTCGACTGGTTCGAGCCGGTAACGCCGAGCCCGCCGAGCTCGGCCGCCAGCGCCTCGCCTTTGCCCGAGGACGACAGGATCGCGACCCGAAACCCGTCCGCCGCCAGCCGCCGCGCAGCCCCCGCCCCCATGCCGCTGCCGCCGGCGGTGACGAGCGCAACCTTCTCTACTGCCATGATCCGATGATCCCTTCAGTTGAGGCGAGCCGCAGGCTCGGCCTATCATGAGGCCTTCTACAGCCAGACCCGTCGGCAGGTCCATGGCCGAAGGCATCCATCATGAGGCGCTTGAAATGAGTGATCTGCAGATCCGCAATTTGCGCCCCGACGAAATCGCCCTCGCCGTCGACTGGGCCGCGGCGGAGGGCTGGAATCCGGGGCTGGCGGATGCCGCCTGCTTCGCGATCCCCGATGCCCGAGGCTTCTTCGTCGGCGAGATCGACGGCGAGCCGGTCGCGACCGTCTCCTGCGTCAATTACGACGACCGCTTCGCCTTCCTTGGCTTCTACATCGTGCGCGAGCGCTTTCGCGGCGCGGGCCATGGCCTACGCATGTGGAATGCCGCGATTGCGCATGCAGGCGCGCGCGTGATCGGCCTCGACGGCGTGGTGGCGCAGCAGGAGAATTACAAGAAGTCGGGTTTCCAGCTCGCTTACGCCAATATCCGCTATGGCGGCACCGTTGCGGGATCCGTCAAGCCGTCTGCCGATGTCGTTGCGCTCGACAAGGTCCCGTTTGCGCTGGTGGACGCCGATGACGCCCGTGTATTCCCCGCCGCGCGCAGCGCCTTCCTGCGCGCCTGGATCAACACGCGAGGTCATGTCGGCCGCGCGTTGCTGCGCGAGGGCAGGCTCGCTGCATGGGGTGTGATCCGGACCTGCCGGACGGGCTACAAGATCGGCCCGCTCGTCGCCGACGATCGCGCCGCCGCGGATCAAGTCGTGCAGGCGCTAATGGGAAGCGCGGGCGCCGGCGAGGTCTTCCTCGACGTCCCCGCCGTCAATCCCGTCGCGATCGCGCTCGCCGAGGAGCTCGGCCTCGAGCCGGTGTTCGAGACGGCGCGGATGTATACGGGGCCGATCGCGCCGCTGCGCATCGACCGCGTCTTCGGCGTCACCAGCTTCGAACTCGGCTAGCTCAATAGCAGCGCATGATGTTGACGGTGTGCTCGCTGCCGCCACGGCCGGGCACCGTCACCTGCTCCGTCGGGCAGCTCGGCACGTAGGGCCGATTGGACGGCACGACGTTCGGCGGATAGCGATGCGTCCAGTCCCAGGGCACATCATAGGTGTAGGTGTAGCGCACATCGGCGGAGAGCGACTGGTTCACATCGGCGAAGGGCTGGCTGTAGCCGGCGCCGTCGTAGAAGTAGCTGCCGCCGCCCGGCCAATAGACCCAGGGAGCGCTGCGGCGGTGGAACCTGGCGCCCGGCCCGATCGGCGGACGTGCCGCAGCCGGCGCCGCGGCGGCAGTTGCGACGCCTGACGCAGTGGCGCCGGCGTGTCCGGCAAGACTGTCACTGGAGCTGAACAGCAGCGCAGCTGCGCTGAGCGAGGCGAACAACGCCCCATATGATCTGGCAATCATGATACGCACCACACTCGTTTGGCTTCGCGATAGCGGCTCCCCGAAAGGAGGCTAGGCCGGGCTGTCGCCCACCCGCAAACGTATAATTAATTATTGGTTAAGGCACGCGAATAACCGGGAACAAGGTGCGGCAGAACGCCCGGAATTCCCATCTCATTTCAACGGCTTCGTGCGTCAGCGGCCCTGCAGCTTGCGCAGTCAGTCGAGCACACTGCTCCCGTGTTCGTGTCGCCGATCTGGAGACCGAACTCTATCCGGCCGCGACGAAGCCGGCGCAAGCCCTTGGTCCGAATCCACGGGCGCAGACCGCGCCGGATTGAATAGTTGCGACCACCACTCCCTTGCGTTGCCCGACGGGCAAAACACGCGAGCGCTAGGTCAACGCACGCGGCCCAAAATATTCCGCTTTACCGAAATTCGGAAATCGCGTATGTGTCGCGCAACCCGGCCCAAGGAAGAGGGGCGTATCGCGATCGTCACGAACGCGGGCCGGGGGGCGGTGGACGCTGATGGCGTTGGCGCGAAAGGGTTTGCAGGGCGGAGAGCCGTGAGCAAAGACCTCGCGCATACGACCGGTGTCATCGGCGTACGGCAAAATCGTGTGGTCCTGGCGCCCGGGGTCTGTGCGCCAAGTCTTGCGGTGATGTGGTTGCCCGACCGGGCGATGCGCATCAGCCATCCGCAAGGCGACGGGGGCAATAGTGCATCGCTCCCCGGGGAGAGCACGACATAAGCCGTAAAGCCACTGCGCAGGGAAGGCCGGATGTTTGGCTTCACCTGTATGCCGCTGTGCAAATTCTTCGTTGCCACCTTTCGCACAGTGGACCGTGGGTGCCCGGCCGGCACCCGGTCTTCCCTGCGCCCTCTTTCACTTGAGGGTGGGACGACAAGGCAAAGCTCGGGCGAAATGCGCCGCGAGGATGCGGCAGCGTGCCTGCGAGTCACGCGAATTGGAGAGACGCGGTGTCGCAACTTGCTCCGTCATTGCGAGCGCAGCGAAGCAATCCAGAAATGTATCCGCGGAGGGATTCTGGATTGCTTCGCTGCGCTCGCAATGACGCTGTTGAGACAGCGGTGTCACAATGCGGTAGTCTCGTGCCCCGGACACGAGCGTGACACGAGCTGTGAGCCGCGACCGCGGCCCATTTGCCTTACATCCCGATGTCGAACACGTTCGGCAATTGGCCCGCCAGAGGCAGTGCGGTGGCGCCGAGGAAGGTCGCCACCATCGCCATCAGGCGACGGTTGTTCTGGCGCTTGCCGCGCATCTGGCCGGCGATCCACTCCAGCATCTCGCTGTTGACCTTGGAGGCATAGGACGGCGCCCAGCTCTCGATCTCGGTGTCGGCCGACAGCGCGACGCTGCGCGGCGGCACCTTCAGGCCCGAGGCGCTCGCGGCATAATGGGCGACCGCCTTGGCAAGCAGGTCGTCGAACCGGCCGCCATCGGTGCGCTCGGTCGCGGCCTCGTTGATCTCGAACAGAACTTCGGCCTCGGCGCGGCTGACCGGCTGGTCGTTGACGGCGGTGGCGGTAAGGATGCGCATGCACCAGGCGGTGTCATCGGCGTCGAGCGAGCGGGAGAAATGCACCCGTCCCTTGGTGGTCGGGCCTTCGCCCGTGATCACACCGTCGCGCACGACGGAAAGGGCATAAGCTGCAGTATCACGGCAGGACGGCACGAGGGACGACGACTCGGTGGGCTTAGGCGCGGCGGCGGACATAGTTCACTTCCAGACTTCTTCTGATCGACCAGCATTTCCATGCCGGCGTAAAGGGGTGGTTAACGATTCGATACGGGGATCGCGACTTTTCTAGATGGTTGCCAATTGGTCGCTATCAGGACCAATCTGGTTCTAGAACGCGCCGGGCGAGCGTGATGAAAGTCATAAAAGGCATTATCGGGGCGAGCGAGACCGTGTGACCCCGGGTGGACCTGTTTCGCCGCAGCTGCCGCTGTAACAATAAGTTGCTAGAAAATCGGCTCTTCAAAGAAGGAATTCACATTTTACTTGAGCCGGTTCAGTTGGCGTTCACTTAGGCCGGCGAAGCCCTTATAATGGATGTGACGGCCGGAGACGAATTCTCGATTAGATTCAATGAGATGAGGTAAGATCATGACACTTCCGATCGGCGCCACCGCCCCTGACTTCGAAGCCGAAACCACCGAAGGGAAGATCAAATTCCACGACTGGATCGGCAACAGCTGGGCCCTCTTGTTCTCACACCCGAAAGACTTCACGCCGGTTTGCACCACCGAGCTCGGCGCCCTCGCCAAGCTGAAGCCGGAATTCGACAAGCGCGGGGTCAAGCTGATGGGCCTCTCGGTCGATCCGGTTGACCGTCATGCCAAATGGTCGGAAGACATCATGGAGACCCAAGGCGCCGCGCCGAACTACCCGATGATCGGCGACACCGATTTCAACGTCTCCAAGCTCTACGGCATGCTGCCAGCCTCGACCTCTGGCGATCCCCTCACCCGCACGCCGGCCGACAACCAAACCGTCCGCAACGTCTTCATCATCGGCCCGGACAAGAAGATCAAGCTGGTGCTGGTCTATCCGATGACGACGGGCCGGAACTTCCAGGAGATCCTGCGCGTCATCGACTCGCTCCAGCTCACCGCCAAGCATCGCGTCGCCACCCCGGCCGACTGGTCGCAGGGCGACGACGTCATCATCGCGGGCTCGGTCTCCAACGACGAGGCCAAGACGATCTATCCGCAGGGCTGGAAGGAGCCGAAGCCCTACATCCGCATCGTCCCGCAGCCCAGATGACTTTTGGCGGTCGCGGATAGCGGCCCCAAAAAGTCATCCCGGGGCGATGCGTCAGCATCGAACCCGAGATCTCGAGATCCCGGGGCTGGTCCTTCGGACCATCCCGGGATGATGACCCAGAATCACGCCGCGTGCACGCGGTCGAGGAAGCTCTCGACCTCGGCCTTCAGATGCAGGCTCTCGCCCGACAGCGCCTGGGCGGAAGCAAACATGCGGCTCGACGTTTCGCCCGTCTCGCTGGCGCCCTTGGCGGCGTGACGGACATTGACCGCGACATCGGCCGTGCCTGACACCGCGGCGCGCACGCTGGCCACGATGTTGTGCGTCGCGCTTTTCTGTTGCTCGACCGCCGCCGAGATCGAGCCTGCGATGCCGCTGATGCGCTCGATGGTCTGGCTGATCGCCTTGATGGCTGCGACCGATTCCTCGGTCGCAAGCTGCATGCTCTCGATCTGGTTCGAGATTTCGTCGGTCGCCTTCGCGGTCTGGCCGGCGAGCGTCTTGACCTCCTGAGCCACCACCGCGAAGCCGCGGCCGGCATCGCCCGCGCGTGCAGCCTCGATGGTCGCATTCAGCGCCAGCAGATTGGTCTGCTCGGCGATCGAGGTGATCAGCTTGACGACGTCGCCGATGCGCGAGCCGGCCTCCGAGAGCTGCGCGATGCGCTGGTCCGTCGCTTCGGCCTGCCGCACCGCCTCGGCGGAGATCTCGTTCGATTCCTGCACCCGGCGGGTGATCTCGGAGATGGATTGAGACAGCTCGTCGGAAGCGGACGCCGCCGAACGCACATGCTCGGAGGCGCTTTCGGAAGCTCCCGCCGACTGCGCCGACAGATCTGCCGTGGAGCGCGCGGCGTCGGTGAGTTGTCGCGCGGCGCGCTCGAACTCGCCGGACGATGCCAGCACTTTGTCGAGAATGCCGCCGACGCTGCCGCGGAACCCCTCGACGAAGTTGCGCAGCTCGGCCTTGCGCTGCTCGGCTGCGGCAGCGGTTGCCGCTGCCTGCTCAGTGCGCAGGCGCGCCCGCTCCTGCGAGTTGCTCTTGAACACCGCGACCGTGCGGGCGATTTCGCCGATCTCGTCGGCACGGTCCTCGCATTCGATCGCGACGTCGCTCTGACCGTTGGCAAGCGCGGTGAGCGAATGCGTCACCGAGGTCAGGGGCCGGGTGATGCGCCGGACGACCAGCAGGGTCAGGACCAGCACCAGAAGCGCGGCAAGCCCGGCAGCGGCCGCCATGCTCTCCATCGCCTGGGACAGCATGCCCTCGAACTGCACCATGGGGATGCCGACATAGAGAATGCCGGCGACCTTGCCGGTGCCATCGGCGATCGGGAAATAGGCGGTCATGAACGTCTTGCCGAACAGCGTGGCCGGCCCCTTATAGGCCTCGCCACGGCGCAGCGGGGCCTGCCCCGGATGATCGGCGGCCAGCTGGGTCCCGACGGCGCGGTCGCCGTTTTCCTTTTTCACGTTGGTCGAGCGGCGGATGAACTGTCCGCTCGCCGCGTCGAACACGAACAGGGTCGCGTTGCCGCCGACATAGGACACCGCCCGGTCGACGATGGCGTGATCCCTGAAGTCGGGCATTTTGGGGATCTCGGCGCGGACCACCGCGCCGTCTCGGATCGTGATCTTGGCTTCGGGAACGGTCTCCGCAAAGGCCAGCCCCAGCGTGCGCAGATTGACCTCGATGTCGCGCAGGGCGCGGTCATTGAAGGCGGATGTCAGTGACCAATAGCCGGCGCCGACCACGAGCGCCGTGTTCATTGCGATCAGCAGCACCGCGCACAGGACCGCTTTGGTGCCGAGCTTGAACCGCGGCAGGAACTTCGCCGTTAGAAGATTGGACATGGATGGAATGACCCCCGTAATTCCTGCATATTGGTGCAATTGACTTACAGCCGCATTAACGACGGGTTCCCACCGCCGCACGCCGTACGGTTTCCAATTGGTAAACGAGGCCTTCCCTGACCCCGCCCGTCATCGTCTGGTTTCGCGACGATCTCCGCCTGTCCGACCACCCCGCCCTCCACGCCGCCGCCAAGTCCGGAGCGCCGGTGCTTTGCCTCTACGTACTGGACGAGGCGGCGGGGCGAGCGCCGGGCGGCGCGGCACGCTGGTGGCTGGCGCAGTCGCTGCGGGCGCTCGGAGCCGAGATCGCCGCGCGCGGCGGCTCGCTCGTCCTGCGCAGAGGACCGGCGGCCAAGGTGATCCCTGAGGTGGTGCGACAGAGCGGTGCCCGCGCCGTCTACTGGAACGAGATCGCGCAGGCGCCGCATCAGGCGGTTGAGCGACAGCTCCAAGCGGCCCTTGCGAAGCTCGGCATGCACGCGCAAAGCTTTCCGGGCGACTTGCTGGTCCCGCCCGCGGCGATCCGCACCAAGGACGGCCGGGGCCTGCGCGTGTTCACCCCGTTCTGGCGCCGCGTACTGGCCCTCGGCGACCCGCCAAAGCCCCTGCCCGCGCCGAAGGAGCTGCGCCCTGCACCGAGCATCGCAAGCGATCGACTGGAGAGCTGGACGCTCGAGCCTACCACGCCCGATTGGGCGGGCGGCCTGCGCGAGGCATGGACCCCCGGTGCCGCCTCTGCCCATCTGCGCCTGCGCGACTTCCTCAAGCACACTGTTCGAATGTATGTGGGCGACCGCGACCGTCCGGACCGAGAGGGCACCTCACGGCTGTCGCCGCATCTGCGCTTCGGCGAGCTCAGCCCGCGTCAGTTCTGGCACGCCGCCCGGTTTGCCGCGGCGGAAGATCCAGCACTCGGGCAGGGTGTGGATAAATTCCTGAGCGAGCTCGGCTGGCGCGAATTCTGCCGCCACCTGCTCCACGATCATCCCCAGCTCGCCACCCAAAACCTGCAGACGAACTTCGATGGCTTCCCTTGGCAGCCCGACAAAGAAGCGCTCGCCGCCTGGCAGCGCGGGCGCACCGGATACCCCATCGTCGATGCCGGCCTGCGCGAGCTCTGGCACACCGGCGTGATGCACAACCGGGTGCGGATGGTGGTGGCCTCCTTCCTGGTCAAGCACCTCCTGATCGACTGGCGCGAGGGCGAGGCCTGGTTCTGGGACACGCTGGTCGACGCGGACGCCGGCAGCAATCCTGCCAACTGGCAATGGGTCGCCGGCTGCGGTGCCGACGCTGCGCCCTATTTCCGCATATTCAATCCGCAGCTCCAGGGCGAGAAGTTCGATCCTGATGGAGCCTATGTTCGACGCTGGGTTCCGGAGCTGAAGGCCCTGCCCGCCAAGCTGATCCACCGGCCCTGGCAGGCAACGCCGATCGAGCTTGCGAGCGCGGGCATCACGATCGGCAAGACCTATCCGCAACCGATCGTCGATCATGCCAGGGCACGCGAACGCGCGCTCGCCGCCTACGCAAAGATCCGCAAAGGTTGAGCGTCGCTTTGACACAATTTCGAAACCCGCTATCGTCATCGCTCCATACAAACCGTGGGGGACGATATGGACGACGAGAAGCCGATCACCGAACAGGCGATGGAGACGATCACCACTGCCGTGGAAACGACCAAGGACGCGGCAGTCACCGCAGTCAAGCAGGTGAAGAAAGCCGCCAAGAAGGTCGCGAAGAAAGTAGCGCCGAAGAAGGCGGCCAAGAAGAAAGCCAAGAAGGCTGCGAAGAAGACGACGAAGAAGGCCGCAAAGAAGTCGTCCAAGAAGGCCGCGAAAAAGTCTGCGAAAAAGGCGACCAAGAAAGCCGGCAAGTCGAAGAAGAAGGCCAAGAAGGCCAAGCGCTGATCGCACCGGAAGACGTCTCCGGGTGCGGGCGCGCCCGGAGACAGCCCGCATCTATCCTCGCCGCTTGCTCGGCGTTGAAGCACTTCCGCGTTTCCGGCGAGCCGAACTGCGTGCCGTCAGGACCGCCAATTGACCACAAAGACCGCCGCGGCGCAGAGCGCCATGCCAGCAATGGCAATCGCATCCAGCTTTTCTCCGAACAGCAGATAGGCCATCAGGGCCGTGACGGCCGGAACCAAATAGAACAGGCTCGCGACCGAGGTCGCCGCGGCGTGGCGGATCAGCCAGTACAACAGCCCGATCGATCCGATCGAGAGCGCGACCGCGAGCCAGGCGAGCGCAAGCACAAACTCCCGCGTCCAGTGCACCACGCGATCCTCGAACAGGAAGGCGCCGACCGCGAAGAAGATGGTGACCGCCACGTACTGCACGAGATTGCCGGCGCGCCAGTCGATGTGATTGCAATAGCGGCGCTGATAGAGCGTGCCGAGCGTGATGCTGACCAGCGAGACCACCGAGGCGAGCCAGCCGAGCCCGGCTTCACCGGTCATCGGACGGTTGTGCAGGATCAGCACCACCCCACCGAGGCCGAGCACGAGCCCGGCCCATTGCAGCGGCGTGACCCGTTCGCCGAGCCAGCGATTGGCGATGGTCGAGGTCAGGATCGGCTGCAGACCTGGAATCAGCGCCGACAGGCCGGCCGGAATCGAATGCGCGATCGCAATCGCGGTGCCGCCGAGATAGAAGCCGTGGACGAGGATGCCGGCGACCGCGCTGTGCGCGATGCCGGCGCTATCAGGCCATTTCGGCCGGGCGATTCCCGCGATGATTGCCATCAGCCCGACCACGATCGCCATGCGGATGGCGAGATAGGTCAGGGGATCGGCATTGTTGACGACGTATTTGGTCCCAATGAATCCGGTGCTCCAGAGCAGCACGAACAGGATCGGCGCGGCGCGGGCGGCCAGGGTTTCTTGATTATGGTTCATTGCCGCCCTCATTGCCCGACCCTCGGCCATGCGGCAATGCGAATTTCGTGGTAACGATATGCTGCGCTGCGACGGAGGATCGCGGTCCGTCTCAGCCGCTCACCATTCGTCCGGGCAGGGATTGACGATCTTCCAGAGCTCGACCCCGTTCTTGATCTTCTTCATGTCCGTGGTGAGCCCGCCATTGCGGCGAATCCAGTCCTTCACCGTGTCGGGGTAGTAGGACATGAGATCGGAGGTACCCTCAGCGCTGGTGACCTTGATGCCGAAGGTGAACGCCTTGTCGTAATAGGCCTGGTGGAAGCCGAGGCTCGCGCGCGGCGTCACGCAGATCTTGTTCATCGGCACGATGCCGAGCACGAGCGTGCAGGCCGAATTGCAGATGCCGTCGATGATGACCCGCTCGCCCTTTTCGCGCACCCGCTTGTACTTGGCCTTGTACTCCTCGACATAGCCGCCGTGGTCGCGCGTGATGTGCAGCTCGGCGCGCGCGGGCGTGGCGGCGGCGAGGCAGAGCAACAGCAGACTCGGAAGCGTGATGCGCATGGCGAGATGACGGCGAAGGCCTTCAGGAATGTACCGGACTCGAGGGGCCGGCAAATGCCCCCCGGGGCCGGCGGCAGAATTCTTAACCGAATAGTCTTTGGTCATACTTGTGTGGGGAATTCGTTAAGCATCCCGAAAAGGCCAAAAATGGGCAGCTTTGGCCGCATCTCCGGCAATTCTGTCACACCCACCCGGAAATCTGCGGGATTGGCATTGATTTCGGGCCTCCGGAGCGATGCTTGGCCGCTCGAAATTGCTATAACAGGCTGACCCGTTCGAGCAGGTTCCGGAGAATCGAGATGAGCAAGTTGACTCGTGTCGCCGCGGTTGCGGCCCTGACGGCTGCGGTCCTGGCCCCCGCCCTCGCGGAGGCGAACGGCCGCCACCGGTACCACCGCTCCTACGCGAGCCCGCTGCCCTACCCGATCAGCTACCTGCACAATTACGGCCCGGGTATCACCCCCGGCACCTTCGCCTACTATGACGGCCCGGCGACCAACCACTGCTACCGCAGCGCGGCCGCTTATATTGGTCAGGATGGCCGGCGGCACCCCTGCTACTGAGGCGCCGCGGCGGCTGCGACTCCTCTGTTATTTGGCGGCGCCCGACCGCAGCAATTGCTTCTCGATCTCGTAGACCGGCAGCTTGACGAGGTCCTTGCCGACCTCCCCCTGAAGCGCCTTGCGCAGCCCGTCCGAATAATCGGCGCGGATCATGCCGAGCGCACGTGGCGAGGCCACCATGGTCAGGGCCGTCGTCTCACCGGAGCTGACGGCGGCATCGAGCCGGCCGGCTAGGCTCCGCAGAAAGGCGCGCTCGGCCTCGTCGTGCCAATCGGTCTGCTCGACCGAGCTGCGTGCGCCGCCGACCGCGCCATGCAACCGGCCCGGCGCGTCGGCCCCCTGAGCGGCGGTCGCGGGATTGGGCTGCTCGTGCACCTCCCTGGTGTGGAGGTTCGGAAACATCTCGTCGCCGAGGTTTTCCAGAATGAGCGCCTTGCGCCCGTCGCACACGACCAGCCAGTCACCCTTGTCCATTCTCATCTTGTCCATCGCAACTTCTCCTTCACTTGCATACGCCGCATCCGGCATCAGAGCTGTTCTTCGAATTCCTCGAAGGACTTGCCGAATTGCGTCATCGCCTCCTCCAGATAGTCGGCGAGCATTGGCGTACCGATCAGGTAGGAGGCGGTACGCTGGTTGTGCGCCTGGGCGGCCTGGGCGCGCAGTTGACGCCAATCAGAGAGATCACCGTCACCGCGGCCAAGCCAGGTCAGCGCCACGAGATCGATCTGCTCGTCAACATTGAGAGCGCGGATGAAGCCCGCGAGCTCCGCACGGTCGGTGCTTTCGCCGCGTCCACCGCGGCCGTAGCTCATGTCGTCGTCGCCGAAGTCCAGGACGACGCCACCCCCGCCCGCTTCGCTGTCGGACCGGCGCGATTTCGAGATGACGAAGAACACCTTCTCCGGCGAGATCGACAGATCTGGAATGACTCGCATTCAGCTCACCTTGCCCGGCAGCAGGCACCACGCCGCTGCCATGACGGCGACAGTAAGAGCCAAGGCAAACTTGCGAATTGCGCAGGATCAAGTTCAAGTCACGACATGGCCTGCCCGGCCTGCGGCCCGCTGCCGAGCCGCGACATAAGGGGCAGCTCGCCGAAGGTCTGTTCATCTGTATTACATTTCGGTTCGGCCACAATTTGATCAGAACAACCTCGATATCCTGCATCGCGTAAGCGGAGGAAGACATCATGAACCTCAAGACTGGCCGAATGGCCGCGATCCTGTTCGGCGCCCTCGTTGCATCGTCGACGGCATCCGCCATGCCCATCGCGCCTGCACCTGCGACACCGCAGGTCTCCGGCGTCGAGCAGGTCCGCATGGTCTGCGACGCCTGGGGACGGTGCTGGTGGCGGCCGAACTATTATGGCTACTACTACAGGCCGCGGCCATATTATTACGGCCCGCGGTACTATGGGCCGCCGCGCTATTACGGGCCGCGCCATTATGGGTACTACGGCTATCGCCGCTGGTGACGTTTGAAGGGGCCTTCGGGCCCCTTCGCTTTTGCGAGATCATGTCTTGCGCAGTGGATCACTGGCCCCAAGCCGTTCATGTTTGATCTAGATCAAAGATGAGATCAGCCGAAAAGGTCACTTATGACGATTTAACCGATCGTGTTTCGGTGCTGTCAACATGAAGGTGCAGAGCGTTGAGAAACGGCGATGATCCAACGTACCTCATGGCATGATGTCCGCAATACTACGGCCCTGAAATTCGGTTTACTGAAACTCGATGCTTCGCCATTGATGATGCAGCGATGTTCCTTTGATTGTCTCATTTCAGCGGCCGGCCAGAATCATGTTGTTCGACGACCTCGCTCCCTCCTCTGCCCTTCAACTGATCGGCTTCTCCGATGTCGATGCGTTTCGGCCGATTGAGACGATGGAGGATGCGAGGAGCATTCCGCTCGACATCCCGAACTTCGCGGCGGCCCGAGCCATCGTCTCCCTGCCGGCGTGCCGCATCATCGTGATGAGATCGTTCGCGCGGATCCTAGATACCGCTTATCGCATGCCGAGCGGGATGGTGATCCTGTCGATGAGCGACGATCTTCAGGTCAACTTCAAAGGTGTGGATCTCGACGCCCGCTTCTTCGCTGCCCTCCACGGCAACGATGAGTGCCATTTCGTCGAGCCCCGGACCAATCATCACGCCATGATCATCTTCTCCCCCGAGCTGAGAGACCGGGGCTGGTTCGACCGCGCCGACCATTTGCGCGCCCATGTCGCGAACCGGCCCGCCCTGCTCCACACCCGACAGCTCCTGCTCGATATCCTGCGCACCGCGTCAGTGCAGCCAGACCTGTTCGAGACGACCGAGGTTGCGGCCCATCTGCAGGAAGGCCTGCTGCTCGCGCTCGACGATTTGTTTCGAATCGATTCGACGTCGGATCGGAGCACCTCGGTCCACAGCGAGCGGGCGATCAAGCTCGTGCAGCGCATCGACGACTACGTCGCTACCTATCCGACCGCGCCGATCTATACAGCCGATCTCGCCCGCGAGTTCGACGTCTCGATCCGTACGCTCGGCGGCGCCGTCAGCAAGGTGCGGGGCATGAGCCTGCACCAGTACATTCGCCTGAAGAGGCTGTGGGCGACCCGCGCCCGCCTCCTCAAGGGCGGCGTCACCGTGGCCACCTGCGCACGTGCCCAAGGCTTCCATCATCTCGGCGAATTTGCCGCAGCCTACCGCGCGATCTTCCACGAGGCGCCCTCCGACACGCTGGCACGCGGCCGGCAAAGCGGTGTCCCGGCAGGCTGATGGACGCCGCAGGCCCTCGCGGCGGTGACCCGGCATCCTCGCCGCTTTAGAACATATATGGAACAAAGAGGACTGGCGCGCTCGGAAGGATTCGAACCTCCGACCCTCGGAATCGAAATCCGATGCTCTATCCAGCTGAGCTACGAGCGCCCTGGCCCGAGTAGCGGGCCACCGAGATCCGCCCGCCGGCACTGGCGAGCAGCCAGTACACCCGACGGCGGTCGGATTGGTTCGAATTAGCAGAGAGGCCGGCCAATAAAAAGCCCTTCCCACCTCGATCGAGGCAGCCGAAGGCGCTGTTACCAGGTCGTGTTGAAGAGGCCGAAATGCGGCTGCTGAGCGACCAGCATCATGGGGCGGCCCGGCTGATGCGCCGGTTGCGTCCTGACGATCTTACGCTTGGGCTGAGCCTGGACAGGAGACGCTTGGGCCTGGAACGTCTGGGGCTGGCCCGCGTCGGACTTCCTCGCTGCGGCGGTCCCGGCCCTCGGCTCTGGCGTGAACTGGGCGAAGGTCTCGCGCACCCGCGTCTTGGCAGACATCTCGGCCAAAGCCGGCGACAGGCTCTCCTGTACCGGTGGCTGGGGAGCCGCAACTGCGGCAGTCTGAACCGCGGGTGCGACAATCGTCGGCTGGCTGGTGTCGAGGACGACGCGCTCAGGCAGATGGCGGTCGGACCGGATTCGGATCAGCGGCTGGTCGTTGCTTGCGGTCGCGACGGCCTGCGCTACGGGCGCCGCCGGGAAAACGAAATCCGCCGCGAACAGCAGTGTGAGCAAAGCTCCACCGACAAAGATGAAATACCTAAAGATGGGCATTGGCCGCGCTCCGCCCCCCGCATCCCCGCGTGGGCTCTGCTCGCCTCAACAGGCGATCTTCCAATTGGTTCCTGGCCCAGCCGTTCGGTTCAAATGGTGATGCATAGTTTTCGGCCAAGGACCGCAGAAGGTAACTTTTCAGCTACCGGGACAAGTCGCCTTCAAGCACGGCGTGCTGCAACCGGGGAACATTTTGCCTGATCGGCATTCACGTTAACGAAGCCGATCGGGATACGCACAAAGGTCTTGCGGCTCTTCATGCTGACCGGATCCGCCAGCACGCGGCTGCGGTCGGTCAGATGACTTCCATCGCGCCGCGTGAAGGCGCAGACGATCTCGACATCCTTTACGGCATAGTCGTTGTCGTTTCGCAGCGTGAACGTCACCAGGGCTTTGGAGCCGAGGCCGCCGCGACGCCAGGTCTGTGATGAAATCCTGAGACGACCAAGTTCTGCTGTCGCCGGCACCTGAGCTTCGGACACTGGCGAGGCTACTTTGGACGCATCGCCGGAGGGAGGCGCTTCAACAGCCGCCAGCTCAGGCCTCACCGGCTCAGCACTGTTGCCCTTGGAGAGAGGTAGCAGCATCCAAATGCCGCAACCGACGATGATTGCCGCCAGCAGCCATAGAAGGCTTCGGCCAAATGAGACGCTCGCAATCGTCACCGCCCGCGCCAGTCGTTCGCCGGTGCCGGCCAAGCGCCCCAATCCGAGTCGGTCGAGCCTCGCATTCATGGTTGCACACCGATCGCGACCGCAGCACCATCGAAGATGGATTTAGTCACAGCTTACCTTAATTCGGGCGACGAACTAAGGTTCCCCCAACGTCATGCGAGTCGGCAACGGCGGTGATGGCCACCGGCGATACTGCTAGCATGCGCCATAGCATCGAAAAGACCCGTTGGGAGATTATGAAATGCCGTTCGCCGTCGCTTGGGATCACGTCCATCTGCGCAGCCCCGATCCGGAGGCCACCGCGGCCTGGCTGCAGGACATCCTTGGTGGCGAGATCGTGCGCGCGCCGGGACGAATCGACGTGAACCTCGGCGGAGCCAGGATCTTCATCGCGCCACTCGAGGGCGACAGCGCCGTCAGCCCGCCACCTCCGCACCCGCATCAGGGCCTCGACCATTTCGGCTTGACGGTGAAGGACATCGACGCGGTCGCCGCCGAGATCAAGGCCAAGGGTGTCACGTTCACGCGCGAGCCGACGACCATTCGTCCCGGCGTACGCATCTGCTTCATCCGCGGGCCCGAAGGCATCTCGATCGAGCTGCTCGAGCGCGACAAGAAATATACCTGACGCGACGGGGCGCCCCGCCGTCCAGGCACCGAGCCGGCGACGACGTCACGCCCGAAGGCTAAGTCATGCTACCGGGCATAAAGCAGCGGATGGTGACACCCATGTAGCCGTAGATCGGCCAGACCATGGTGCGTCCCACCCGGTTCGGCTCCGAGATCACGGCCTCCGCGGGCACGTCGACCCAGACGAGCTCCTGCTGCTGGCCATCGAGCGCATAGCCATAGCGCGGGACGCGGACGCGATAATGCCCGTCCTTGCTGTCCCAGTCGGAGTCCGAGAGCGCCGAACCGTCGGCATCGGAACAGCAGGGCCCCTTGCCGCTGCGCAGACTGTCGAACCAAGCCTTCAATTCGGGATTGGTGTTGGCGAACTGCCCGCGGTCGCGCGCGTGCCCCGAGGGGGCTGCGAGCGCGATCAAAGCCAACGCGGGCGCCAGCCTCGTGAGGTTTGCCCGGCGTATCGCATCGCCAATCCGCCGTTGTTCGCTTTTGCAATTCGTGGGACGCGCACCGTACAGACGCGGCTCATCGCCGCCGGAATCGATCCAGTTGGTCACGTTCGTCTTGCTCCAGCACCCCGCGGCCAGTGCAACAATGGTTATGCATTTCGCGGGCCAACTCTGATTCGCAACGTCGGGCCTCGCCTCACCATCAGAGCGTCACGACGGTGTCATGGACAAGCCGGAACAACTACGGCTCGCAGGCCGCCGCGACCGGCCCGGCAAACTGCCTCGTTGCGCGCAGGGATGGGCTTTGGCATAAAAGCGGGACCGGTTGCGCCATTGGGCGATGGCGGCCGGCCTACGGGACGTTATGAAAAACGGCCTCTATTCAATTCACGTCACCCTGCTCGATGGTCGAGTCGGCAAGGGCAGCGGCGTGATTCTCTTCCGCGACGGCCAGATTCTCGGCGGCGATGCCTACCTCTATTACACCGGCAGCTACACGGTGAAGGACAACAACAGCTTCAAGGGCGAGGTGTTGGTGCAACGGCACACCTCGCCTCGAGGCGATGACAATCCGCTGTTCGGCGGCCCTGCCCCGGTCGGCATCGGCGTCACCGGCACGTTCACGGACACGCGCGGACAGATGACCGGCACCGCGCTGGTCGGCAAGGCCAGCCAGATCTTCAGCGCGACGCTGCACAAGCTTGCAGACGTCGATTAGCTATTCCGCGGCCTGTTCGAGCGGCGCCACACGCGGCAGGATCATCTGGATGCGCGTACCGCCACCCGGTTCGGAATCGAGATCGAGCCGGCCACCGAGCCGGTTGGTAACGATGCTGTAGACGATGTGCAGCCCGAGGCCGGTGCCGCCCTGGTCGCGCCGCGTGGTGAAAAACGGATCGAAGGCGCGGCGACGGACGTCGAGCGACATCCCGCAGCCATTGTCGGAGAAGATGATCTCGACGTTGTCCTTGCCGGACTCGCGCACCTGGATCTCGATCGTCCCGGGCCGGCCGTCCGGGAAGGCGTGCGCCACCGAGTTCAGAAACAGATTGGTCAGCACCTGGCCGTAGGGGCCGGGATAGCTGTTCATGGTCAGGTCCGGCTGACACTCGACGTTGAGCGTCAGATTGTGCTTACGCAGGCCCGGCCGCAGGCTCATCACCACCTGCTCGGTGAGGTCGCCGAGATCGAAAGTACGCTGATCCGAATAGTTGCGGTCGGCGGCGACCTGCTTGAACGACTGGATCAGCTCGGCGGCGCGGTTGAGGTTGGAGACGAGCTGCGAGGACGCATCGCGGCTGGTACTGAGGAAATCGTTGAGCGTGGAGCGGCGCAGCTCGCCGCGCTCGACTTCGGCGGTGAACATGGCGGTCTTGCGCTCCAGCGCGGAGGCGACGGTGAGACTGATGCCGACGGGATTGTTGACCTCGTGGGCGACGCCGGCGACGAGGCGCCCGAGCGCGGCCAGCTTCTCGGCCTCGATCAGGGAGGCCTGGGTCTCGCGGAGATTGCGCAGCGCGGTTTCGGCGGCTTCCTTGGCCTTGCGCATCTCCTGCTCGCCCCGCTTGCGCTCGCCGATATCGAGCGCAACGGTCACGATCCGCTCGATCTCGCCCTCGGCGTCGAGCAGCGGCAACTTGTTGACCAGCCATTGCCGCATGTTGCCGGAGGCGTCCTGATACTCCTCCTCGTAGAAACCGAGACCTTTTCGAAGCTTGAGCACCCGCTTGTCGCTCTCGTCGGACTTGGATGCGCCGTAGCGCGACATCAGGTCGGCCGTGGTGCGGCCGAGCGCCTCGCCGGGCTCGATGCCGAAGATGCCGGCCATGTAGCGGTTCATCAGCACGTAGCGTAGATTGCGATCCTTGACGTTGATCACCGCCGGCACGGTGTCGATGACCTGCTGGAGCAGGCGCCGGCCTTCGGCGATGGCTTCCTCCGCCCGCTTCTGGTCGGTGATGTCGCGCAGCGTGCCCTCGTAGCGGATGATGTTGCCCGCTTCGTCTCGCACGCCCGTGGCGCTGTCGGAGAGCCAGAGGATGTCGCCGCTGCGCTGGCGCACCTGATACTCGAACTCGCGCACCATGCCGTCGCGCGCCATCAGCCGCTGGTATTCGGCGCGCGCCTCGGGGTGGACGTAGATCGTGTGGGCGATGTCGCTGATGCTGTCGATCAGCTGCTGCGGGCTGTCGTAGCCCATCATGCGCGCCAGCGCGGGATTGGCGTTGAGGAGGTCACCGGCCGGGGTCGTCACGTAGATGCCGTCGATGGAGCCTTCGAACAGTTTTCGATAGCTCTCCTCGGCGAGCCGCTGCTCGGTGAGCGCGCGCACCGCCGCCTCGCGCGCGGTGTCGGCCTCCTCCAGCGCGCGGCGAAACACTTCGGCCGCCCGCGCAATGTCGCCGATCTCGTTGCCAAGGTCGGCGGACGGAATTGAGACATCTTTCCGGCCGGCGGCAAGCGCGCGAATGGATCGCGCGATCTGGGCGAGCGGACGCACCGTCCTGCGAACCACGAACCAGGCAGCGCCGATGCCGATCAGCACGCCGACCGTGCCGAGCACGATGCTCTGCCATCGCGCCTCGGTCAGTGTCCGGGCGAAGTCGCGCGACAGCACGTGACCGCGTCGGGAGCTGACCTCGCGTAGCAATTCGGTGACGCGGCCGATCAGCCGTCCTTCCGTTCCCAGCACCTCGCGATCGATGTCGGCGATCTGCCGCTCGCGGACGGCGACGGCCATGATCGCCTCGGCATAGTCGTTCACCGCCGACTTCAGCTTGGCATCGGCAATATCGAGCCCCCGCATTCCCTGTGCAGCCTGCTCGGCTGCGGACGGGTTGCGCGCGAGCAGCCCGATCGCGATCCGGCCCTGTGCCTCGGACAGGCGGGACGCCAGCTCGCGGTCCGCGGTGCCTTCAACCGCTGCGTCGAATTGTTCGCGCAGCGGCGGCAGTCCGGCGAGCAGCTGGGCGCGGCGGTCGATCAGCGTGGAGATCCGCTCGAGGCCGGAGCGATAGGTTGCGAGCCGCTCGGTGACCCCGTCGAGCATGTCCTGCTGCTCGGGCGCGAGCTCGATGCGGGTCTTCTTCAGGATGTCGCTGAGCGTCGAGGCCGCCTCGCCGACCTGCTGGAACTGGATGCCGGCACCGGGATCTGTGACGAAGTCGCGCGCGGCAAGACGCAGTTCGTTCATGCGGCGATCGATGTCCTCGGCGAGGTCACCGACGCTCTGCAGCCGCTGCAGCTCGGCGAAGGTTGAATCGATGTGCCGGATCGCAATCACGCTCGCAGTCGAGGTGACAATGATCACCGCCAGCACCAACAGGAAGCTACCGAAGGTGAGCTGGCCGATGGAGAGCGAGAAGGTTCGCCTTTTCTCAGGGGGCGGCGTCAATTCGGCGGACATTGGTGGTTTGAGGACCGGACTGCTGGAGGTCCAATATACGACGTATTCCTGCCCGGGGGGAACATGCCTCGGGACGCGGAATATCGTTAATATCAGGACTTGCCGCCCGCTTCAGCTTTACGACAGTTTGACGCTGGCTGCCCCGCGCGCCGGGATTCATCGATACTTCGCCGCCTGTCGAAGTGTGCTAGCCGACGGGGCCGACCTCGAACACCTCGCCGTCATAGCCGGCCTCGCGGGGGATGCGGAGCTGACGGCCGGTTTCGGTTTTGGTCATCACCGGCATCACCGTAACGATCGAGAGGCCGCGGGCGTGCTCCAGCGCCGCGCTCACGCTTCCCTGCTTGGCGAGCCGGATCAGGTTGCGCGTGGTCGGGAACGGCAGCTTGAAGCGGCCGCTCTCTCCGCCCTCCACCGCCTCGCGCGGCGTGATCCAGATCGAATCAGTGGATTCTCGACCGTCATGGGCGCCGAGCTGGTCGGGCGGTGCGGCGGCGAGGAAGAACCAGGTGTCGAAGCGCTTCGGCATGCCCTCCGGCGTGATCCAGTGCGCGTAGGGCACCAGCGTGTCGAGCGCGAGCTGGAGGCCGTTGTCGTCGAGGATCTTCAGGAAGCTGATCTTGTGCTCGTTGAGGGCGACGCGGTGCGCGTCGGCGATCTCGCCAGCGCGGTTGGCATCGACCGGCTGGCCAGTCTGCTTCGACCGCGCCAGCAGGATGCCGCTTTCCTCAAAAGTCTCGCGGATTGCGGCGATCCGAAAACCGCGGTCCGATTCGCTCAGGCCCTCTCCGCCCGAATACAGATCAGCGCGGGCGACGATCTCCTTGTCGCCGGCATCGACGCTGCCGCCGGGAAACACCAGCGCGCCCGAGTTGAACTCGATCTGATGATGGCGGACCATCATGAAGACTTCGATTTCCTTAGTGCCGTCGCGCAGCAGGAGGATCGTCGAGGCCGGGCGTGATGCTGATGTCTCGGCCATGCAACTAGCCTGCGGCGCTGGATTGCGGGCCGAGATTGGCGCGCTTGTCGAAACGGGCGACCCGCGACAAGAGATAGTCGACCTCGGCCTTCGCCGTCGCCGTCATCGTCGCACCGGGCTTGCGCTGCGCGCTGGAAGCGATGATACCACGCTTCTGGAGCACGTATTTGCGCACGGTGAGGCCGACGCCGGGCTGTTGCTCGTAGCGGATCAGCGGCAGATGCGCGTCGAAGATGTCATGTGTCGCGTCGCGCTTGCCGGCCTTGGAGAGGTTCACGACGTCGATCAGGAGCTCCGGGAAGGCATAGCCGGTCATGGCGCCGTCGGCGCCGCGCTCCATCTCGAAGTCCAGGAAGGTGCCGCCATTGCCGCAGAGGATCGAGAGCGGACGGAGCGAGCCGTCCTTCTGGAAGCCGCGTAGCGTCGAGATCTTCTCCAGGCCCGGCCAGTCCTCGTGCTTGAGCATCACGCAGTTCGGATTGTCCATGACGATCTTGCGGATCACGGCGGGGGTGAACACCACCTGCAAGGTCAGCGGATAGTCCTGCAGCACCCAGGGCACATCAGGGCCGATGGCTTCCGCCGCCTGCTTGAAATAGCCGATGATCTGGTCGTCGGTGCGAAGCGAGGGCGGCGGCGCGATCATGACGCCGGCCGCGCCCGCATCCATCGAAGCCTTGGCCAGCGAACGCATGGTGGCAAAGCCCGGCGCGGAGACGCCGACGATCACCTGCATCTTCTTGGCGCGCTTGACGTAGCGCACCGCGACCTGCTCGGCCTCGACGGCATCAAGCTTGGGGGCTTCACCAAGAATGCCCAGCACCGTGACGCCGTCGCAGCCGACCTCCTCGTAGAAATCGGTCAGGCGGTCGATCGAGCGCTCGTCGATCCGGCCGTCGTCGTGGAACGGCGTCGGCGCGATTGCGAAGGTGCCCTTGGCGTCGGCGGTGAGTTTCATCGGTCCTCGTCTTTCTCTAATCTGTCATTCCGGGGCGCGACGCAATCGCGAGCCCGGAATCCATAACCACGATCCGGAGTATGGATCCCGGGCTCACGCTTCGCGTGCCCCGAGATGACGGCCTTCTAAAACCGCCGTGCCCCCATCTTGATCTGCTCCTCGGAGAAGAAGATCTCCTTGGCATGATCGACAATGTCCTGGGCGTTCCAGCCCGAGTGCGGCGGCTTCCAGCCTTCCATTTCCATCATCCGCATTTCGCGCACGCCGCGGGGCCCGGACACGCCCAGCACCTTGCCGGTCTGGTCGCCCGACAAATCGCTGACCATGTATAGCACGGCCGGCGCGATGCCGTCCGGCCCGAGCGCGGCGCCGGGGTTCTCCTTATAGCGGGGCAGGTCTGCGGTCATGCGGGTCAGGGCGCCCGGGGCCAGCGTCCAGATCCGGATGTTGTACTTGCGGCCCTCGATCGCGAGCACGTTGGACAGGCCCCAGATGCCGCCCTTGGCCGCGCCGTAATTGGTCTGGCCGAAATTGCCGATCAGCCCTGATGTCGAGGAGGTGTTGACGATGACGCCGCCGCCGTTTTCCCGCATCCAGCGAAACACCGGCATGGTGCAACAAAAGGTGCCCTTCAGATGGACCTTGATGACCTTGTCCCAGTCGGCCTCGCTGGCCTTGTGAAAGGTCTGGTCGCGCAAAATGCCGGCATTGTTGACCAGGATGTCGGCGCGGCCAAAGTGCTTGATGGCGTCGTCGAACACCGATTGGCCGCCCTCCATGGTGGAGATGTCGGCGCCGTTGGCGACCGCCTTGCCGCCCTCGGCCTTGATCGCATCCACCACCTGCTGCGCCATGGACACGTCGGCGCCGGAGCCGTCGCGGGGACCGCCGAGGTCGTTGACGACGACCGAGGCCCCTTCCCGCGCAAACAGCTTTGCGTAGGCCTCACCGAGCCCGCCGCCCGCGCCGGTGATCAGCGCGACCTTGCCGTCGAGTAGTCCCATGGTGGCGTCTCCCTGTTTGTTTTTCTTCCACCTCTCCCCGCTTGCGGGGAGAGGTCGATCGCGTAGCGATCGGGTGAGGGGGTACAGGTCTCAATACCGTCCCGACTCGTGGTGAGAGCCCCTCACCCCACCCTCTCCCCGCAAGCGGGGCGAGGGAGTGAAACGCCGGTGCTCACTAACCCAGCACCGTCTTGCCGTTCTTGATCACCGTCACCCCGCGCGACTTCACCTTGGCTTCGAACGAGATCACGTTGCCGTCCTTCCAGAGATCCATGGTCACGGTCTCGCCGGGATAGACCGGCGAGGAGAACCGCGCGACGTGCTGACGGAAGGCGCTCGCATCGTAGTCGGCATAGGTCTGGAGCACGCCGCGGCAGGTGATGCCGTAGGTGCACATGCCGTGCAGGATCGGACGCGGGAAGCCGGCTTTCTTGGCGAACTCGGGATCGGAGTGCAGCGGGTTGCGGTCGCCGCAGAGGCGATAGACCAGCGCCTGGTCGGGGCGCGTGGTGATGTCGATGGTCTTGTCCGGCTCGCGCGATGGGATCTTGTGCGGATCGGGCTGGGTCAGGTTCGGCCCGCCGAAGCCGCCATCGCCGCGGGCAAAGCGCGAGGCGACCAGCGTTGCCAACTTCTCGCCCTTCTCGTTCTTCAGCACGGTCTGGTGAACGATGACCACGCCCTTGTCCTTGCCCTTGTCGTAGACTTCGAGCACCGAGGAGTCGGCGGTGATGTTGGCGGCGACCGGCAGCGGCTGGTGGAAGGTGATGTCCCGTTCGCCGTCGACCACCATGACGCGGTTGAGATTCATCTCGCCCGGGCCCGAGCCCCAGGCCGCGACAGAGGCGAAGGTCGGCACCACCTTCAGCGGCCGCGGCGTGAACGTGCCCTCGTTGACGAAGGCGAGTTCGTTCTCGTCCATGGGATCGGCACCGAGGCCGATGCCGTAGGCGTAGAGCATGACTTCGCGATCGGTGTAGGCGTATTTCTGGCCGAGATTTTTCAGGCCTTTGAGCTCTTCGTATCTGGCGGACATTCTTCTGGTTTCTCCCGGGATTTCACCGGCGCTTACTGATGCGCCCTCTCCCCTTGCGGGAGAGGGCTCCGAGGTGCCGGCCACATACGCGTTTGGGTGAGGGGTTGCTTCCACGTTGAAGATTCTCTCCGTGGAGAGAACCCCTCATCCGGCGCTTCGCGCCACCTTCCCCCGCAAGGGGGGAAGGAAGAAAGCAATCAAGCCACCGTGAAGAACGGCAGCGGGGCGCCGTCGGTCGGCTTGAACACCACCTTCACCTTCTGACCGATCTTGAGCTTCTCCAGATCGCAGTCGACGAAATTGGTCTGCACCGATGGCCCCTCCTTCAGCGTGACGTAGCCGATGGCGTAAGGACCGGTCGGCGATTTCCGCATCAAGCTGTAGGTGTAGATCGTGCCCTCGCCCGAGGCCTGCTCCCACACCGTCTTGTCGGAGTAGCAGAACGGGCAGATCGAGCGCGGGAAGTAATGCGCTTCGCCGCAGGCGGTGCAGCGCTTGATCATGAACTTGCCCTCTTTCGCGGCATCCCAGAACGCTGATGTCTCGGGATTCGTCACCGGGGCCGGATACTTTTTCACTTCGCTCATCACACGCGCTCCAGAATGGCGGTCGAGGCGGCGTGGCGGACGCCGAGGAGGCCGCCGGTGCCGTGGGCGATGGCGAGATCGCAATTCTTGACCTGCACCTTCGGATGCGCCTCGCCGCGCAGCTGCCTGACGGCCTCGAGGATCTTGGTCATGCCGCCGCGGTTGACGGGGTGGTTGCTGCAGAGGCCGCCACCATCGGTGTTGAACGGCAGCTTGCCGACGCCCGAGATCAGGTTGCCGTCGGCGACGAACTTGCCGCCCTCGCCCTTCTTGCAGAAACCGAGGTCTTCGAGCTGCATCAGCACGGTGATGGTGAAGCTGTCATAGATCGAGGCGTATTTGATGTCCTTCGGCGTGATGCCGGCTTCCTCGAACGCACGCGGACCGGACCAGACGCCGGCGGAGTAAGTGAGGTCGAGATCTTTGCCGCCGCGCGGGCCCTTCATCGCCTCGCCATGGCCGATCAGGCGCACCAGCGGCTTCTTCAGGCTCTTGGCAATCTCCGGCGTCGTCACGATCAGCGCGCCGCCGCCGTCGGAGACGACGCAGCAATCCATGCGATGCAGGGGATCGGAGATCATCGGCGAGTTCAGGACGTCCTCGACAGTGACCACGTCCTTGAGCATCGCATGCGGATTGTACTGCGCGTGATGCGAGGCCGCGACCTTGATCCAGGCGAGCTGCTCGGAGGTGGTGCCATAGTCGTGCATGTGGCGCATGGCACACATGCCATAGGCATTGTGCGTGGTCGCCCCGTAAGCGGTTTCGAAATCGACCTCGGCGCCGGAAGCGCGCGGCGGCATCGCGCCGGTGCGCGGCTTGCCGGCGAGCGTCACGAGCGCGATCGAGCATTTGCCCGCGGCGATCGCCTCGGCGGCATGGCCGAGATGGATGATGTAGGAGCAGCCACCGGTCTCGGTGGAATCAATGTGGCGAAGCTTCTTGGTGTTCAGGCCGAGATAATCGACCATCGGCCAGGCGCCGCCGGGCGCGTCGCCCGCACAGAAATAGCCGTCGATATCATCCTTGCTGATCCCGGCATCCTCGATCGCGCCCTTGGCGACCTCGGCGTGGAGCTGGGCGGTGGATTTGTCCGGCGCATGCCGGGTCGGGTGTTCGTAGATCCCGGCAATGTAGGCCTTGCCCTTGATGGTCAAAACTTCAGTCTCCGCTCGCGTCTCGTTCGTGGCTCTTTTTTTGGCTCTTTTTTCTGAACCGCACCGGGCTGATTGGCAAGCGCGGAAATATTCCGCCCCGCGAGAGGGTAGCGGATTGGCGCAAGGGGAGCACATCCGAAAATCCGCCCCAGATAGCAAGCGAACCTGCCCGCCGCGTCGTCATTGCGAGGAGCCCTTGCGACGAAGCAATCCAGAGCCCCCTCCATTGAGGAATTCTGGATTGCTTCGCTACGCTCGCAATGACGGAGTTTGTTGCCACTGATGGCGCTGCTTCAACTCAAGACTCGCTCGCAGACACACGCTCGCATCCTCGCGGCACATCTCGCCCGAGTTTTGCTCCCGTCTTGCTCCCTCCGAAGACAGAGGGCGCAGGGAAGACCGGGTGCCGGCTGGGCACCCACGGTCCGCTGTGCGCGAATTGCGCGAAAAACAGATGCACAGCGGCATACAGGTGAAGCCGAACATCCGGCCTTCCCTGCGCAGTGGCTCTACGGCTTATGTCGCGCTCTCCCCGGGGAGCGATGCACTATTGCCCCCGTCGCCTTGCGAGAGAGACCCGCACGACTTGACGCACAGACCCCGGGCGTCAGGACCACACGATTTTGCCGTACGCGAGACCGCGCCCGTCGTGCGCGCGAAAGACTCGCGCGACGCAGCCCGCGTCCACCGCCGCTCACCCCGCGTTTCGTGACGATCGCGATACGCCCCTCTGAGAGGGATGAGGTGGCGGAGGGATACGACAATTCCGAATTTCGGTAAAGCGGAATGTTTTTACGCGCCCGGATTGACCATGGCTTGGGTGTTTTGCCCGGCGGGCAACGCAACGGATGGTGTCGTAGCCCGGATGGAGCGCAGCGCAATCCGGGGCCGTCACCCGCGGAGGCACTCGTCCCGGATTACGCTGCGCTCCATCCGGGCTACTACGCCTACTCCGCCGCGATCTGCCGGGGCGCCGGCGGCGGGTTGGCCAAATCCGCGGCGAGCTGGGCGTAGCGGGCCTTGGCGTCGTGTACGGCCTTCTCCTTCACGGGGCCGTAGCCGCGAATGCGGTCGGGCAGCGAGAGCAATTCGACCGCGGTGTCGATCGTGAGCGGCGACAACAGGCCGAGCACGGTGGCGACGTCCTTCTCATAGCCGGCGATCAGGTCGCGCTCGAGCTTGCGGTCGGCGCTGCGGCCGAAGATGTCGAACGGCGTGCCGCGCAGGAACTTGAACTTGGCCAGCACGCGGAAGACCTTCAGCATCCACGGGCCGAAGGTGCGCTTCTTGGGGCGCCCCAGCGCATCGACACCGCTGCTGAGGATCGGCGGCGCGAGATTGAATTTGAACTTGAAGTCGCCCTCGAACTGGTCGCGAAGCTGCTGCTCGAAGGCGCCGTCGGTGTAGAGGCGCGCGACTTCGTATTCGTCCTTGTAGGCCAGGAGCTTTGCATAATACACGGCGACCGCGCGCGGCAGCGCATCGCCATAGCCGCCCTTCGCCGCGGCGTCGCGGACCTGGTCGACCAGCTTGCGATAGCGCCTGGCGAGACGGGCGTTCTGGTAGGCGGTCAGATGCTTGGCGCGGTGCTCGACGACCTCGTCCAGCGTCATGGTATCCAGCGCCTTCGGCGCGACCACTTCGTCCCCGCCCTTCAGCATGTCGGCCAGGCGCGCAGGCTCGGCGACTGCGAGGCGGCCGAGGCGGAAGGCTTCCTTGTTCATCTTGATCGAGACGCCATTGACCTCGATCGCCTGCTCGATCGCTTCCGCGGAGAGCGGCAACAGACCCTTCTGATAGGCATAGCCCATCATCATCATGTTGGTGGCGATGGCATCGCCGAGCAGCTGCTCGGCAGGCTTGGTGAAGTCGAAGAACACCGAATCCTTGTGCAGCGCCGTTTCCAGGAGCCCGTTCAGCTTGCGGGTCTGGAAATTGAAATCGCGGTTGAGGATGAAATCGGCCGTGGGAATGACGTGGCTGTTGATGATGCCGTGGGTGCGGCTGGTGTCACAAAGGGTGATCGTGTCCTTGGCGACTGCGACGACTTCGTCGGCGGCGAGCACGAGATCGGCCGTGCCGGTGACGATGCGCGAGCAGGTCACCTCGGCCGGATGATCTGATAGCCGCACATGGCTGAGCACCGCCCCGCCCTTTTGCGCGAGGCCCGACATATCCAGGATCATCGAGGCCTTGCCCTCGATGTGGGCGGCCATGCCGAGCAGCGCGCCGATGGTGAGCACGCCGGTGCCGCCGACGCCGCCGACGGCGATGTTATAGGGCTTGTCGAGCGTCGGACGCGAGGCCGGCTCGGGCAGCGCGCCGATCTCAGCGAGCTCGGCTGGCGCGCGGTGGCGCGGCGCGCCGCCGTCGATGGTGACGAACGACGGACAGAATCCTTTCAGGCAGGAATAGTCCTTGTTGCAGGATGACTGGTTGATAGCGCGCTTGCGGCCGAACTCGGTCTCCAGCGGCTCGACCGAGATGCAGTTCGACTGCACCGAGCAATCGCCGCAGCCTTCGCAGACGGTCGGATTGATCATGACGCGGCGCGCCGGGTCCTCCATCAGGCCGCGCTTGCGGCGACGGCGCTTCTCGGCGGCGCAGGTCTGCACGAACACGATCGCCGAGGTGCCCTTGAACTCGCGGCACATCTTCATGACGTTGTCGAGCTCGTCGCGGTGATACTTCTTCACGCCGGGCGCGATGGTATCGGCCGGGTAAGCGTCTGGGTTTTCCGAGACCAGATAGAGCTCGCGGATGCCTTCGGCGTAAAGCTGCTGGGTGATCTGCTGCGGCGAGAGATCGCCGTCATGACGCTGGCCGCCGGTCATGGCTACCGCATCGTTGTAGAGGATCTTGTAGGTGATGTTGGCCTTGGAGGCGATCGCCTGGCGGATGGCGAGAATGCCGGAGTGGAAGTAGGTGCCGTCGCCGAGATTGGCGAAGATGTGGTTCTCGTTGGTGAAGGGCGCGATGCCGACCCAGGGCACGCCCTCGCCGCCCATATGCGTGAACGTCTCGGTCGAGCGGTCCATCCACAGCGCCATGAAATGGCAGCCGATGCCGGCAAGCGCGCGGCTGCCTTCGGGGACTTTCGTCGACGTGTTGTGGGGGCAGCCGGAGCAAAAATACGGGGTTCGGGAGACAGGGGCGACCGCCTGCATCTGGGTCGCCTGGCGGCCGTTGAACCAGTCGGCCTTGGCGCGGAGCATCTCCGCGATTTCGGGGTTGAGATCAAGTCGAAGCAGGCGTTCGGTCAGCGAGGTCGCGAGCGAGGCGACGCTGAGCTCGGCGGCGAAGGTCAGGAAGCGCTTGTCGTGCTCGTCCATCTTGCCGACGATGCGCGGGCGCACATCGTCGCGCCAGTTGAACAACACCTGCTTGACCTGGTTCTCGACGAT
Organism: Bradyrhizobium sp. NBAIM08; assembly: GCF_020193935.1. Taxonomy (NCBI): domain Bacteria; kingdom Pseudomonadati; phylum Pseudomonadota; class Alphaproteobacteria; order Hyphomicrobiales; family Nitrobacteraceae; genus Bradyrhizobium; species Bradyrhizobium sp. NBAIM08. Next base: position 672,017 of record NZ_JADYVR010000001.1, read on the forward strand.
CTCGCGCCGCTCCTCGACGATGAAGATCTCCTCCAGGCCGACGGCGAATTCATGCACGCCTTCGGGCTCGAGCGGCCAGGGCATGCCGATCTTGTAGAGACGAAGGCCGATTTTGGCGGCGACCTCCTCGGTGATGCCGAGCTCGCGTAGCGCCTGACGAACGTCCTCGTAGCTCTTGCCAGAGGCCATGATGCCGAAACGGGCGTTCGGCGAATCCATGGTGACGCGGTTGACCTTGTTAGCGCGGGCAAAGGCGATGGCGGCAAAGCCCTTGTAGTCCTGCAGGCGCCGGTCCTGCTCGAAGCGGTCGTCGGGCCAGCGCAGGTTGAGGCCGCCGGGTGGCAGCTCGAAATCGGTGGGAATGATGAACGGCTTCATCTCGTCGGTGAGGTCGATCTCGGCGGTGGTCTCCACCGTCTCCGTGATCACCTTCATGCCGACCCAGCAGCCGGAATAGCGCGACATCGCGATGCCGAGCAGGCCCATCTCGATCATCTCGTGGATGCTCGACGGGTAGAGATACGGCATCAGTGCCGACATGAAAGCATGGTCGGACTGATGCGGGACAGTGGAGGATTTCGCGCCGTGGTCGTCGCCGGCAAGGCACAGCACGCCGCCGTTCTTGGCCGAGCCCGCGGCATTGCCGTGACGGAACACGTCGCCGCAGCGGTCGACGCCCGGGCCCTTGCCGTACCAGATGCCGACCACGCCATCGTATTTGGCGCCGGGCGAGAGGTTGAGCTGCTGCGAGCCCCATACCGCGGTCGCGGCGAGGTCCTCGTTCACGCCGGGTTGGAACTTGATATTGTACTGCTCGAGATGCTTGCGCGCGGCGAACAGCTGCTGGTCGTAGCCGCCGAGCGGCGAGCCGCGATAACCGGAGATGAAGCCCGCGGTGTTGAGGCCGTTGGCGCGGTCGCGCCGGATCTGGGCCATCGGCAAGCGGACCAGGGCCTGGATGCCCGTGGTGAAGACGTGTCCGGTCTGCTGGGTGTACTTTTGATCGAGACTGATCGGACCCTGGTTGATGCCCATACTGTCCTCGCTTCGCGCCCTGTTCAGGTCTTGCTGACTTAAGTCGTTGCCTGCCCGTTGGTTTTAGCTAGGGCGCGCCGACCACCTCCGCCACTCTATGTCGGATATTTCATGCTCCGCATCACAATTCTGGACCAAAGGAGGCCTCGGGTAAAAATCGCAATTTCGTGGCCTGAAACACGTTGGCGATTTTCAGTTTGTGTCACCATACCCCCATCGTTGCGAAATGAATCGACGCTTCCCTTCTCGCAGGTAGGGTCGATGGGTCGCAGGAGAGGCTGTCGATGCGGACGATTCTGACGGGCCTGGCGCTTGTGGGCCTGGCATTGTGCAGTGCGGTTGCAAGTACGGTCACAAGCGCGGCCGGCGCCGCCGGACCATCGCCCGAGCTGATCGCCTATGGCAAGGCGCTGGCCGAGGCCGGCGACTGCGCGGGCTGCCACACTGCCGATCCGGCAAAACCGTTCGCGGGCGGCAAGCGCATCGACACGCCCTTTGGCGCGATCTATGCGCCGAACCTGACGCCGGACCGCGACACCGGCATCGGCGGCTGGACGGATGCCGATTTCACCCGCGCCCTGCGCTATGGCATCGCGCCTGACGGCTCGAATTATTACCCGGCGTTTCCCTACCCCTACTTCACGAAGATGACGAAGGACGACACGCTGGCGATCCGCGCCTATCTCGCCACGCTGGCGCCCGTCACCAGCCGCAACAAGCCGCCGGAGCTGCGCTGGCCATTCGGCTATCGCGGCCTGATGCGGCTTTGGAACACGATGTATTTCAAGCCCGGCCTGTTCGAGCCGGACCAGACCAAGAGCGCGGCCTGGAACAGAGGCGGCTACCTGGTCACCGGGCTCGGCCATTGCGGCGCCTGCCACACGCCCAAGAATTATTTCGGCGCCGACCGGGATGCGCAGGCGCTGTCCGGCAACGCGGTCGGCGGCTGGTTCGCACCGCGGCTCGATGGCGCCGCCCGCACCGGGCTGAAATCCTGGAGCGAGGCCGATATCACGGAGTACCTGCAAAGCGGGCGCAACGCCAAAAGCCACGCCGGCGGGCCGATGGCGGAGGTCGTCGTCAACTCGACCTCGAAGATGAGCGATGCCGACGTGCGCGCGATCGCGATCTATCTGAAGAGCCTGCCGCCGGCCCGGCGCGAGACCATTGTGGCGCCGCCGGACGCAGCCGAGATGAAGGCCGGCCAGGCAGTCTACGCAAAGCTCTGCATCGCCTGCCACGAGGCCGACGGCACAGGCAGCCCGCGCATCTACCCGCCGCTGCCGGGCAATGCGCTGCTGCAATCGATCAATCCGTCCTCGACCTTGCGCATCATCCTCGACGGTGCCCACACCGTGACGACGCCGCGCGCGCCGAACACCGGCGAGATGCCGGCTTACGCCAAGCAGCTGTCCGACGCCGAGATCGCCGCGGTGACGAACTACATCCGCAATTCCTGGGGCAATGCAGGCCCGCTGGTGACACCGGCACAGGTGGCAAAAGCAAGGAAGCGAGAGGCGAATGGGGAATAGCGAGTGGCGAATGGCCCAGAACCATTCGCTATTCGCCATTCGCGCGCGACAGCGCTCACCGCTCTTCATCCCCCGTGAACACGAATTTCGGCATCTCCCATTTGTAGCGCACCGCAAGCAGGCGGAAGCTGATGCCGAGGACAAATGTCAAAATGGTCCAGAGCTCCGCGTTGAGCTTGAGACCGAACGCGGTCGCATAGAACAACCCCGTCACCACCGAGACGCTGGCATAGAGCTCGGAGCGAAACAGCAGCGGCACGTCGTTGCAGAGCACGTCGCGCAGCACGCCGCCGGCGCAGCCCGTCACCATGCCCGAGACGATGACGATCGGCAGCGAAGCATCCATCTGCCAGGCTACGTCGCAGCCGGTCATGGTGAAGACGACGAGACCGATGGCATCGAGCACGATGAAGGCGACCTTCAGCCGGTGCACGAGGCGCGCAAACAGGATGGTGAGGAAGGCGGCGCCGCCGGCGAGCGCGAGATAGATCGGGTTCTGCACCCAGGCCAGCGGATAATGTCCGAGGAAGAGATCGCGCAACGTGCCGCCGCCGAGCGCGGTGATGCAGCCGAGGAAGCAGACGCCCAGCCAATCCATGCTGCGGCGTCCGGCAGCGAGCGCAGCCGTCATGCCCTGCGCGGCCACCGCAGCCAGGGACAGGAAATGCAGCACGCTATCGGTAGGCGGCAGGCTCCACATCGCGTGTTCCCTCTCTGTGGCCTCGAACTCAGGCGCGGGTTCCCATGGAACAGGTTCCCGATTCCCCACACCGAGGCAACATGCGACGAAAGCATCAAGGCGGCGGAACAGAATCTCGCACCTGAGGGTTGTCCCGGGGTCATAACCGAGGAGACCAAATCGATGGCAGACGACCGTTTTCCCAACGATCCGTACCGCCCGAACCTCGCCGACGATGAGTACTCTCGCGCGGCGCGCCGGGATGCCGACCTGCAGGCCGATCCCGAGCTCGGGGAAGGCCCCGCCTCCAGCGGCAAGATCGCGCTGTTTGCGGTCGCTGTCGCCCTGGTGCTGGGCGCAGTGTTCTACGGCTTGAACAATTCCAGCACCACCAACGAGGCCAGCAACACACCGGCCTCGCAGACTGCGCAGACGCAGACGACCAATCCGGCCGCACCTCCCGGCATGCGTGACGTGACGCCGCGCAGCAACACCGAGCCGGGCGTGACCACGGGTGCAGCGCCGAACAGGCCGGCCCCGAATACGCCAGCTCCGTCTGACGGCGCGAAGTAACATTGCGCAATGAAGCGCGAGAGCGGCGGGATGCAACATCCCGCCGCTTTTCGTTTGCCTAAAGCACGATGAGATTTGGACGAATCGTCATCGCGCTTTAGGTCTTTGTTTGAGCATGATCGTTTCGGAAAACCGCTTCACACTTTTCCTGATCATGCTCTAGCCGAACATCTTGTTGAGCTCGCCGCCGGGATAGCCGCCGCCGAGCTCGGTGAAGGTCCCCTTCTCCGCCATCTCCTTGGCCGCGCGCATGAAGCCGCCCCAGGCGGCGCGGGCGAGCGAGCCGCCGACGCTGATGCGGCGCACGCCGAGATCCTGGGCTTCCTGCAGCGACAGGCCGGAGCCGCCGATCAGAAGATTGAACGGCTTCGGTGCGACCGCCTTGACCACCGCGGCGATGTCCTCGCGGCTCTTCAGACCCGGCGCATAGAGGCAGTCGGCGCCAGCATCGGCATAGGCGGTGAGCCGGTCGATGACGAGCTTGAGATCGGTCACGCCCCACAGATAGGCCTCGCAGCGGCCGACCAGCAGCGTGCCGCTGTCGCCGATCGCCTTGCGCGAGGCCTTGATGCGCTCGACGGCCAGCGCGCGATCGTAGAGCGGCTTGTCCTTGTCGCCGGTGGAATCCTCGATCGAGAGGCCCGCAACGCCGGTGCGCACACCGCGCTCGACATTGTCCGCGACCTTGTCGGGCTCGACCGCAAAGCCACCCTCGAAATCGGCGTTCACGGGGATGTCGACAGCCGAGCTCAATGCTGCCAGATGCTGACAGACGTCCTCGACGGTGACGTGGTTGTCGGCCTTGCCGATGGTCCAGGCAAAGCCCGCGCTCGATGACGCGATCGCCTTGAAGCCGAGATGCTGCAAGGCTTTCGCGCTGCCGACATCGACCGGATTGGGCAGGATGAAGCAGCCGCTCTCGTGCATTTTCCTGAACGTCGCGCGCTTGTCAGCGGTCGTCACGTGCATGTTTCTCTCCCTTGTTAGCCGCGCAGAGATAAGGCTGCGTTTTCGAGTCCGCTAGTGCGCGTCATGCACGGCGCGGCTGTCCTTCGGCGCCTCGTCGCGATCGTTCATGCCGTAGTCGCGGATGACGCTGGCGATGCGCAAGTGATAGTCGGCGAAGATCTGCGCCCTGCCCCTGGCCTGGGTGCGGCGGTGCTCCATCGTGTTGCGCCAGGCCTGGACGGCCGCTTCATCCCGCCAGAACGACACCGACAGGATCTTGCCCTTCTCGGTCAGGCTCTCGAATCGCTCGACCGAGATGAAGCCGTCGATGGTCTGCAGCAGCGGCTTCAGATCGGCTGCAAGGTCGAAATAGGTCTGGCGGTGTTCCGGCTTGGGCCAGACCTCGAAGATCACGGCGATCATGGGCGTCTCCTGCTGTTGGTGGGCCTACAATACCACCTTGCGCAGGAAGGTGCGTTCTTCGGCGAGGATGAATTTCTCCGCCTCGGCAAAGTTGAAGTTTGCCATACCGTCGAGATCGGCGCGCAGCCGTTTGCGATAGGCTTCATAGGCGGCCAGGCTCTCGAACGAGATCAGGGCGGACGCAATGTTGTTGGTACCCTCATGCGGCATGAAGTAGCCAATCAACTCGCCGCCACATCTCGGGATGATGGTGAGCCAGCGCTTCGAATATTCCTCGAACTGCGCGCGCTTGAAGGGATCGAGCTGATAGCGGATGAAGACGGTGACGGACATGATGGGCTCCTTTGTTTTCGCCGTCATTGCGAGCGTAGCGAAGCAATCCAGGAGTCCCTCCGCGGACGCAGTCTGGATTGCTTCGCTTCGCTCGCAATGACGTGTTCGTGACAACACGCTACGCCCTTGCCCGACACCAACGCTTCGGTTACCATCGAAGCATGAAATCAGGACCCGACATCGCCATGGTCGCCTCGCTGGTCGGTGATCCCGCCCGCGCCAACATGCTCACTGCGCTGATGAACGGCCGTGCGCTCACGGCGAGCGAGCTGGCTCAGGAGGCCGGCATCACGCCGCAGACCGCAAGCTCGCATCTGTCGAAGCTCGAGGCCGGCGGCCTGATCGAGCCGGAGAAACAGGGCCGCCACCGCTATTACCGCCTCACCGACGACGACGTCGCCGGCGTGCTCGAGGGGCTCGCCGGCCTTGCCGCGCGGACCGGCCATATGCGCGTGCGCACCGGGCCGAAGGACCCTGCGCTGCGGCGCGCGCGGATCTGCTACGACCATCTCGCCGGCGACCTCGGCGTGCAGATGCTGGACTCCTTGCGCGAGCGGCATCTGGTCAGGCAGAAGAAGCAGGAGATCGAGCTGACCGCCGAGGGCGAGCGCTTTCTTGTGAAGCACCTGCAGATCTCGCCCGACATGCTCAGCCATCCGCGCCGCCCGGTCTGCAAGGCCTGCCTCGACTGGAGCGAGCGGCGGCACCATCTCGCCGGCACGTTGGGCGCGGCCATGATGCAACGGTTCGCCGAGTTGAAATGGGCCGCGCGCGATCCCACGCCCGGCAGCCGTATCGTGAATTTCACCCGTACCGGCGAGAAGCAGTTCGCTGCGCTGTTCGCGAATGGGAAGGACTGATCACACAAGCTCTGTGAGATCGCACGTTTGCGTGTGAATGTGCACTCTCGTCATGGCCGGGCTTGACCCGGCCATCCACGTCTTTATTGCGGCTGGCACGTGGATGCCCTGGACAAGCCCGGGCATGACGGAGACTGTGATGAACCGCATCTTCCTGGCCGCGCTCGCCGCCGCCCTTCTTACTTTCCAACTCACATCGACCTACGCCGCCGATGCCACGTCCCGCGAGCCCTATGGCATCGCGCTCGAAGGCTTTGCCTATCCTTACCCCGTGCACTTGCTCCCCGTCGTCAACGACGGCGAGCAGCTCAGCATGGCCTATATGGATGTCGCCGCGGCACGGCCGAACGGCCGCACCGTCGTGCTGCTGCACGGGCGCAATTTTCCGTCGAGCTATTGGGCGCCCGTGATCAAGATGCTGAGCGAGGCCGGCTTTCGTGTCGTGGTGCCGGACCAGGTCGGTTTCGGCAAGTCTTCCAAGCCGGCGGGCGAGCTGCATTTCGACAATCTGGCGCGCAACACCATTGCGCTGCTCGATCACCTCAAAATCGACAAGGCCGAGATCGTCGCGCATTCGCTCGGCGGCATGTTAGGGGTGCGCATCGCCCGCGCCTATCCGGACCGCCTCGCCCATCTGCTGCTGACCGCTCCGATCGGGCTCGAGGACTACCGCTTCTACGTGCCGCCGACGCCGACCGAGAAGATGATCGAGACCGAGGACAAGCTCACCGCCGACGGCTATCGCAAGCAGCTCCAGACCAATTACGCAATCAAGCTGCCGGCCGAGGCGATCACGCCGTTCATCGAGGCCCGCTTCAACACCAAGGGCAGCCCGGACTATCCGCGCTGGCTGCGCGCCTTCGTCTCTTCCGGCCAGATGATCTATCGTGAGCCGGTGGCGCACGAGATCCCGCTGATCGCGACACCGACCCTGTTCGTCATGGGCGCAGACGACCACAACGCGCCGGGCCGGCCGCTCGCGCCGGAGGCGCTGCGGGCCAAGATGGGGCAAAACGCAGAGCTTGCGAAGCAGCTCGCCGCCAAGATGCCGAACGCGCGGGCCGAGGTGATCCCCGACACCGGCCATCTCGTCTTCCTGGAGGCGCCGGAGAGGTACAAGGAACTGGTGCTGAGCTTTCTCGGCCGCTAGCGACAGCTGCATGTCTTCCGAGGCCAAATGCGGGGAACGTTCATGCCGCATTCAGGTCATGATTGGCAGGTTTGGATCGCGACGTGCCGGCACGTCCGAGATTTAACGTGTCGAATCGAGTCTCTTGATTCATTGTGCGCCACAAGCGCTATCCCCGCAGCCTGCTCCCCAGAGGACAAGAAGGAAGATCAAAAATGAAGTACCTGTTAGCCGCCGTCATGCTCGCCAGCGCGGTCGTCGGTTTCAGCGAGGTGGCCAGCGCCGCCGGCGGTTGCGGCCCGGGCTGGTATCGCGGCCCCTATGGCAGCTGCCGTCCGATGCGCGCCCCTGTCGTGGTTCGCCCGGCCCCCGTGGTGGTCGCCCCGGCGCCGGTCGTTGTCGTGCCCCGTGCGCGCGTGTGCCCCTACGGCTTCCGCTGGTACGCCGGCCGCTGCCGCCCGTACTGATCTTCTTCATTCCGTTGCAAAATGGCCGCGCGGCGAAAGCCAGCGCGGCCATTTTCGTTGCCGACGATCTGTCCGCAGCGGAATCGGAGCACGCTCCAAATCGAAACGGGGACCGCCAGCGGCGATCCCCGTCGAGTCCGCGAATGGTCGCGAGCTTACCAATAATGGCGGCGGTGCCAGCGCCGGCGATGCCGGCGCCAATGGCGGCGGTGCCAGCCCCAGTGGCGGCCGCGCCCACGCCAGTGAACCTGCTCGGGAGCGAGTTGTGCAGCTTCCTCGCTGGTGGTGACGGCGGGATGAGCGTCGGGATTGCCTTGCGGCGTGCGGGCGCGATCAGCGAGCGGCTGCGGTGACAGCGGCGCAGCCTGTGCGGCAGTCGCGGCGAAGGCGGCGGCGCCCGCCGTCAATCCCAAAGCAAGTTCCAAAAAGTTCCGGCGCTCCATGGCTTCTTCCTTCTTGGATCATCGTACCTGTGATGCAGAAGGAATGTCGCTGCAACGCCATGAACCGAAGCTGAAGCCAGCGTTCAGATTCATGCGAGCCGAGATGAAGAATCCGTAACTCAGTCCGGGTTACAGGACATCGCTACGCCGCGAACTCCTGCGCCAGCACCAGCGTCTCGCGCGAGCGCTTCACGTCGGGCCAGTCGCGGTTGAAATCGGCGACGAGCTTCTTGAGCGCGTCACCTTGCAGCATCCCATTCAGCTTGGCCTCGTCATCGAACTGATACATCGCCTGGTGCAGCGAGGGATCGTCGAGGCTCCAGAATCGCCACGCCTTGCTCACGCCGAAGGCCTGCACCGCGTCGGGCAAATGTTCCGTCTCGTACCAACGGTCGAAAGCAGCGCGCTTGGCGGCGTCGGACACGACGGCGCGAACGACGAAGAAGGCTGCTGGCATCGGATTTCCTCCTGTTGTTTGGGGCGAGCCTAGCCGGTTAAGCCGCCGGCGACAAAAGGAGTCGCCGCCGGTGTCGGAATGGGCGCCCTTCGTTCGTCCTTTGCGTTGAACCGGCACACGGAGACAGCAAATGGCCGACCTCACCCTGACCACCTTCGATTGGGTTCCCGCAGCGCCGCGAGGCTTCGTGCGCGACTTCCGCGTGCGCTGGGCCCTCGAAGAAGCCGCCTTGCCCTATCGCGTCGCCAGCGTGCCATTCGACGACCGCGGGCCCGCGCACTTCGCCCACCAGCCGTTCGGCCAGGTTCCGTGGCTGACCGACGGCGACCTCTCGATTTTCGAGACCGGCGCGATCCTGCTGCATCTCGGCGGCCTCAGCGAGAGGCTGATGCCAAAGGACCCGCGCGGCCGCACTGAAGCGGCGGAGTGGGTGTTCGCGGCGCTCAATTCGGTGGAGATGGCCAGCCTGCCCTGGGGCATGTCCAAATTCATGGGACATCCGACCGACACGGCAGCATGGAAGTTCGTGGATGACTTCCTCAAGCTTCGGCTCAAGCATCTCGAGCCGGTGCTGGCCAGCCGCGAATGGCTGGCGGGCTCCTTCTCCGTCGCCGACATCCTGATGGCGGACGTGCTGCGCGTCATCGATGGATTCAACGGGCTGACGGACAGTCCTGCCTGCCGCGCTTACGTCGCGCGCGCCACCGGACGTCCGGCGTTCGCCAAGGCCCACGCCGACCAGCTGGCGCATTTCGCCGCGGCGGATAAGGCGCGTGGGGCGTGATGCACCTCACATAATCGATGCTGTGCTTGGCATAGAGTCGCCGGCATCGGAACGATTCAATTCGACAGGTGACCCATGGTCCGCATCGAATATCTCAAGCGACAGATCGCCCGCGCCGAGCGGTTGGCCAAGGCCATCCTCGACCGGCAGACCGCCGACCGGCTCCAGGCCTACGCCGCCGAATGCCGCGCCGAATTGTCGGAGCTGACAGTCAAGCAGGCCGCGTGAGGCTTGCTGGCGCTGGAGGCGTCTGATGCGTAGGGCGGATTAGCGATAGCGTAATCCGCCACTTCTCCATCCGATGACGCACACCTTGGTGGATTACGCTTCGCTAATCCACCCTACACCTCACACCAGCTTCAGCGGCGCATCGGCAACGACCCTGAGGTCAATGCTGCCGATCAACGCCGCACGCCGCGCCTCCGCAGCACTGATGGCCTCGTCCGTCTGCCGCAACGTCGAGACATTCGAGCCGAGCGAGACGATCCCGCCGAGCACCAGCGCAATCGATCCGAGCGCGGCAGTCTGACCAAATCCGAACAGACCGAGGATCGTCACCAGCAGCAGCGCCGCCCCGCCACCGATCGCGATCTTGGACGCCAGGATGTACTTGCGGCACCGCTCAGCGATCTCGGCGAGCTCTTCGATGCGATCTTCGATGTCGGAGATTTCGTCGGAAGGATCGTCTTCGGTCATTGGATTGAGCGTGCCAAATCAGAAGGAGCCTGTCGCCCGCATGAGCAAAGCGACATGCGGGACCTCGGCAAAGGGCCGGATGTCGCTTTCGCTCATCCGGGCTACCTCCTATTACAACGGCAAGTTGTCGTGCTTCTTCGCCGGCATTTCCGTCTTCTTGTCCTTCAGCATCGCCAGCGCCCGCGCGATGCGCTTTCTTGTCGAGTGCGGCATGATGACGTCGTCGATATAGCCGCGCTCGGCGGCGATGAACGGCGACAGGAAGCGGTCCTCGTATTCCTTGGTCCGGGCGGCGATCTTGTCGGGGTCGCCGATATCGCTGCGGAAGATGATCTCGACCGCGCCCTTGGCGCCCATCACCGCGATCTGGGCGGTCGGCCAGGCGTAGTTCATGTCGGCGCCGATCTCCTTGGAGGCCATGACGTCGAAGGCGCCGCCATAGGCCTTGCGGGTGATGATGGTGACGAGCGGCACGGTGCACTGCGAATAGGCGAACAGGAGCTTCGCGCCGTGCTTGATCAGGCCGCCATATTCCTGCGCGGTGCCGGGCAGGAAGCCCGGCACGTCGACGAAGGTGACGATCGGGATGTTGAAGGCGTCGCAGAAGCGGACGAAGCGTGCCGCCTTGCGCGATGCGTCGCTGTCGAGCACGCCGGCCAGCACCATCGGCTGGTTGGCGACGAAGCCGACGGTGCGGCCCGCAATGCGGCCAAACCCGGTGACGATGTTCTTGGCGAAGGCATCCGCGATCTCGAAGAAGTCGCCCTCGTCCACGACCTTCAGGATCAGCTCCTTCATGTCGTAGGGCTTGTTCGGATTGTCGGGGATCAGCGTGTCGAGCGACATGTCGACCCGCTCGATGTCATCGAAGCTCGGCCATTCCGGCACGCCGTCGGTGTTGTTGGAGGGCAGGAAGTCGATCAGGCGACGCATCTGCAAGAGCGTCTCGACGTCGTTCTCGAAGGCGCCGTCGGCGATCGAGGAACGCGTCGCATGCACCGAGGCGCCGCCGAGCTCCTCGGCGGTGACGACCTCGTTGGTCACGGTCTTCACCACGTCGGGACCGGTGACGAACATGTAGCTGGTGTTCTTCACCATGAAGATGAAGTCGGTCATCGCAGGCGAATAGACGTCGCCGCCGGCGCAGGGGCCCATGATGACGGAGATCTGCGGGATCACGCCCGAGGCAAGCACGTTGCGGCGGAACACGTAGGAATAACCGGCGAGCGCGGCGACGCCTTCCTGGATGCGGGCGCCGCCGGCGTCATAGAGGCCGATGATGGGCGCCCTCGCCTTCATCGCCATGTCCTGGAGCTTCGTGATCTTCAGCGCATGCGTTTCCGAGAGTGAGCCGCCGAACACCGTGAAGTCTTTGGCAAACACAAAAGTCTTGCGGCCGTTGACGGTGCCCCAGCCGGTGACGACGCCGTCGCCCGGCACCTTGCTCTTCTCCATGCCGAACTCGGTGGAGCGGTGCTCGACGAACATGTCGAACTCCTCGAACGATCCCTTGTCGAGCAGAAGCTCGATGCGCTCGCGGGCCGTCAGCTTGCCGCGGGCGTGCTGCGCCTCGATGCGCTTCTCCCCGCCGCCGAGCTTTGCGCCGGCACGACGATCTTCAAGGGCGTCCAGGATGTGTTTCATTTGCTCCCGCCAGTTCTTAAGTGATGGGCGGGTTCTAACACGGCATTTTGCGGCCCGGAAAGCCGCTTTCGCCGTCGCAGGGCTGCCCTGCCGTAGCGGGAAAGCGCAAGGAATTACAAAGTTTTGCCCGGGAGGCGAGCGTGAGCGAAGGAACGGCCGAGACGGGCGCTGCAACAGGCGGCGTCAACATCCTGCTGCGGCTGGAGGGCCTCACCTTGTTTGCAGGAATGGTGACGCTCTATGCGGCCTGGGACGGGTCGTGGCTGGTGTTTGCGCTGCTGTTCTTCGTACCCGATCTGAGTTTCCTGGCCTACCTGTCCGACGCTAGGTTCGGTGCGATGGTCTACAACGCCGCCCACAGCTACTTGGTGCCGGTGGCGCTGCTGACGCTGGGCTTCGCCCTCGCCTCGCCCCTCACCCTCTCCATCGCCTTGATCTGGCTTGCCCATATCGGCATCGACCGGGCGCTCGGCTACGGCCTGAAATATTCCGCCGGGTTCGGCTTCACCCACCTGGGGCGGATTGGGCGGAGGGACTCCTGATCTCCCTTCCGGCTGAGTGCGTAGCCCGGATGGAGCGGAGCGTAATCCGGGACGGTGCAGCGCGGGCGCGATTCCCCCGGATTTCGCTGCGCTCCATCCGGGCTACAGGACCGCATTTGTCGCACCAGCGGGTTGACCGGGCCGACCGATTCAGGCTTGCTCCGAGTCAGATCAGGCGCCGAATGTTGCGTGAGCCCAATCGGTACGGCGGTGATCATCATGCCCTAGCTCCAGCGTCTACCTACTGGCATCACCGAGATGTCCGCGACGGTCGTCCCCTTGCCGCCGAACCCAGCGTCCGAAACGATCGACTTCCTGCGCCGCATGGCCGGCATGGTGTCGGGGCGGAACGGCGAGATGCTGCTGCGCGCAGCCAGCATGATCGAGACGCTGAGCCAGCGGGCGATGTCGGCCGAGCGGCTCTATCATCAGGCGCAGGAAGAGAGCACGCGCAACGCCGAGCTGCGCGAGTCCGCCGAACTCGCCTCCGACGCCATGGTCGGCCAGATCGCGGCGCTGCGGGCACCGCTCGCCGAGCTCACCGCCGCGACCGCAGCCGAGCGCGCCGCCTTCGATGCCGAGCGCGGCAAGCTGCTCGAGCTGATGCAGCATGCCGAGAGACATATCGGCAAGCTCACGACGGAGCTCGACAGCTTGCGCGCCTCCGTCGACAGCTTCAACGAGACCGCGGTCTCGGTGCCGATCGAAGTGCTGCGGCTGGCGCGGACGCAGTTCGATTATCTCTCCAGCGGCTTTGCCCGGCGCGGCGATCCGATCTCGCAGGCCATGAGCGAGATCGGCGGCTTCGCCATCGACCGGGCGCTGACGGCGAAGCCTGACAACGCCTGAACTCCGTCCCCGAAATCGTCGACTTTCAGCTCGAGCTGGACCGCCGGGCTGGCGCTCAGAATTGCCGAGGAGTTGCCGATGGCTGCGTGGTGTTGCCATGGCGTCATCATAGCAGTGACACCGAAACCACTACAGGCCGGGCGTTCGAAGGCGATATCAGCGCAGCAAGCACCCACGACCGGAGAGAGCAATGTTCGTCGATATCGATAATGCATCACTCGAAACGGCAGGCTCGAGCCTGCCCGGAGATCAACCCATCTTCATGCTCAATCTTCTACGCTATCGGGATGAGGCCTTGTACCCAGACAAATCCGAGCTTCCAGCCTGTAGCGGCCGCGAAGCCTATTTCACGCGCTATGTCCCCGCATTTCGCAAGGTCGCGATTCCGCAAGGGGTCAGGCCAACTTGGCTAGGATCCGTCGGAGCTCTGCTGGTGGCGGCGCAAGGCGACGCCTGGCACGACGCCGCAATCGTGCGCTACCCGGACTTCGCGACCTTTCGAGTCATCGTCTCGAGCTCCGATTACCGGCGTGAGGCCGAACCCCACCGCTTTGCCGCGCTCGCCGATTGGCGTCTGATTGCGACGACTGAGGTTCAGGTGCCGGCTTGACGTGCAACCGCACGCATTGACCGTGTGCGAACAGGTTGCTTCTAAACCTCACGGTCTCGCTAGAGCGCGCCGATCTCGGCAAGGCAGGCTTGGGTCAGCGTCATGCGAGCCTCGATGTGGCGCGGCTCCTTGCAATCCATGTTGAGCGCGAACACGGTATGGGCTTCGCCCTTCTCGGCCCAGCCGACCATCCAACCGAGCGACGGATCGCCGCGCTCGGCGCCCAGGAGACCGGACTTGGCGCGAATGACGGCGTCGCCGACCTTCGTCGCCGGCAGGATATCGGCAACGAGATCCTGGCTGCGCTTCGAGATCGGCAGCGCGCGGCGGCGCAGCCGGTCGACGAAATCGACTTGCTCGACCGGATCGATGCGCAACGCCCCTGTGAGCCAGAACTGGTCGATGCCGCCGCCGATGTCGCGATTGCCATAGTCGAACGCGTCGACATATTGCTGCATGCGCACCTCGCCGATGCGGCGCGCGATCTCCTGATAGACCGGCACCGCGCTCACCGCGATTGCGCTGCGCAGCGTGTGATCCTTGTTCCAGGCCTCGATCGGCCGCTTGACGCCGTCCCAGGCAAACACGTCCTTGTCGGGGTCAGTGACGACACCGGCCTCGAGCGCAATCAGCGAGTTGGGAATCTTGAAGGTCGAGGCCGGCAACTTGCCCTCGCCCGAGCGCTCCTTGTCGCTGGCGACGATCAGATAGTCCTCGACCTTGTAGCCGACGAAGGTGCCCGACGTGCCGAGATCGGTGAAGCGCTTTGCAAGAGCGTCGCGGATTTCATTGCGCGGCGGCGCGACATGGGCGCGCGCGCGTCGAGGCAGGATCACGGTTGCGGCGAGGAGGCCGAGGGTGGAACGGCGGGTCAGCAAGGGCGGGTCCATTGAGCGGCGGAAAAACCGGTGCGACCATGCAGCCGCTAAGTGTTGAAACGATGACAGGTTGTTTTTACCGTCCCCGGCCCGACAGCCGCAGCACGAACACCAGCACCTCGGCGACGGCCTTGTAGAGATCCGGCGGGATCTCGTCGCCGAGCTCGACCTTCGACAGCGCGCCGGCCAAGACCTCGTTCTCCTCGATCGGAATGTCGTGGGCCTTGGCGATCTCGACGATCTTCTCACCGATCGTGCCCTTGCCCTTGGCGACGACGACGGGCGCGCCAGATCCCTTCTCGTAATGCAGCGCGATCGCGAGCTTGGAGGGATCGCTCATGTGGCGCGATCCAGGAAGTGGCCGGCGCGAGCCGGCGCCGGTGGCGGCGGCGTGCCGTCGCGGACCACGATATCGCCGGGCTTGAGCTCGGCCTTCGTCAAGGCCTGGCTGAGCTCACCGATGCCGGCGCGGAGCTGCTGCGCCGTGGCCGGCCGCTCCGCCCACATCCGAACGAAGGTCTTGTCGCCGTTCAGCGTGATCAGCGCATGCACGGGTCCGGCCGGCTCGACATCGAGCGAGAAGCGCGCGCGCCAGGCGCGCTTGGCGGGGTCGTCCGACTCATTGCCGCCATCGCGCGAGATCTCGAACTGCGCCATCGCGGTACCTTGCGGGGTCGCGAACGGAATTTCGAAATTCCACTGCGGCGCGGCCGGATCGATGCGGTGGCCGCTGGCGTCGGTGCGATCGGGGAGCGAGGCAATTTGCAACAACGTCTGGCGGGCGATCGCGGCATCGGTCTCGTCGAGCAGACGATGCACGGTTGCAGCCAGCGGCGTATCCGGCGCGAGCGACGGCATGGCAATGGACTGAGGCGCCGGCAGCGCGCCCCGGACCGGCGGAGGTGTCGGATGCGCGGCCGCCTCGAAGATATGGGCATCCGGCACGGACTTGTTGGAGCCCGGCACGTTGCCGGTCAGGCGCGGCAGGTTTTCCGTGACCTCCTGCAGCAGGCTCGTGGCAAGGCCCCCGGACATGGTGCGCGACACCAAAGCTTGCGGATTGTTGCCCGCCACATCGGCCAGCAGAGCGGCAGCAAACGCACCGCGCGACGCTTGCGCCGGGCGGGCGCGTTCCGGCAACGCCGCTTGTGCCGTTTCGCCCGCCAGCGCGGAGGCTGCGGTCTGCGTCGTGGCCGCAGCACTCGCCGGCAGCGCCACACCTTGCGCAGTTGCCTGCGGCGCGCCGAAGGTCGATGCCAGGGTCTGGCGCAACACCAGCAGAGCGGCCTTCAAGTCCGGGATCGCGCCGGAGGACGGCGTCGTGCCTGCGGCCAATGAGGCCTCGAGAAACAGTCCGGACTTCTGGAACGCGGATTCGATATCGCCGCCGTCGAGGGCGGTGTTGAGCGGCGTCTGCTGCGCCAGCACGTCGAGCACCGCCTGCTTCAGCCTAGCGGGCAGATTGCTGCTCGTCACAACAGAGGCCAGGTTGGCGAACAGCGGCGCCTGGCTGCCCTGTTTGGTCACGGCCCCGGCAGAGGCCGTTTGAACGGCCACCTGCTCGGACGGAGTGAGGGTGTTCCGTGCCGTGGCCACCGACGGCGCCAGCGGCGGGCTCTCCACCAGCGAGGCCGTGCGCGGCGTCAGCGTGACCTGATCTCCCGCCGCCTCGCCTGCCCCGCCCATGACCGCGAGGCGAATGGTGCCGTTGCTCTGCGAGACCGCGAGCTGGAGATTCTGCCCTGGCGTCAGAGCCACCTCAGACATCACGTCCATCGCCAGGTTGGCGATCGCGATCCGCACCAGATTGTCGGCGAGCACGCTGACCACCCTGGCATCGACGACACTGCCGGCTTGAAGCATGAGATCCGGCGTCGCCGCATCAGCCGGGCGGCTGGCGGCGTTGACGGGAGCGATGGGGGTGACCGGCGTCGGCATCTCGGCAGCCCTAGGGGAATGCCGGCTACCGTAACCGCCGCCTCGTAAACCTCTCGTTAAGGACCTCAGATGGCCGGCTGCTTCACCGCCGCCAGAACCGTCACAGCGGCCTGGAAATCCTTCAGGCGGGCGGCGCGGCGGGCGGCCGCCTCCTCGTCCACGCCCCATTGCTCCACGTTCCAGTCCTCGTCGACATGGGCGGCGGCCCAGACCTGGTCGGCATCGCGCACGCCTTGGTCCAGCGCCAGCGCAAGCAGTGCCGAGCCGGTCAGGGTGGTCACCATGTGGAGCGCGGCGACCGACCAGGGATCGCCGGGCAGCGCCGCCCGTGCGGCCTTCACCGCCTCGTCCGGCTGCTTCACGTGCATGACGCCTTCGGACAGGATGAAATGCGCACCCAGTGTCTGCGCCGCCCAGGACAGCACGGGATCCCAATGCGCAGCCTCCCGGGCGACCAGTCCCTCGGGATGGCCGGCGCGATAGAACAGCAGGTCAGATTCGAAATATTTGGCGAGGTCGTCGCTGACGAGCTCGACGCGATCGATAACGCCCTCGACCACGCTGTTGGCGATGCGCGTCAAAGGCATGGTCACGGGATCGATCGCCTCGCCTTGGGCGGCCCATTCCGCGGCGACGCTATCTGCGAGCGCGCGCGTCGGGATCACCAATTGGCGGCCGGAGGGCGTACGGATCGGCTTGCCGTCGAGAGTGATGGCGAAGCCGCCCTCGGCATCGACGACGCCGGCCTCCTTGTAGAAGCGCTTGCGCATTGGCGTGCGCGCGGACGCGCGCGCCGATTCCCGGGGATCCGGCGCAGGCTGCCTTGCTGCTTCCTCGAACAATTCGCGCATGTCGGTTTTTCCGATCCTATCGTCTGTCAAATTACCTGTGTCGTCATGGCCCCGCTTGGACGCCGATGAGGCGGCTAGTTCGCGCAGCTACGCGCATAAGTGCCGCGATCGGCCGGGCCCAGTCCTGCGGCTGCAGCGTCGTGGAGGCACTTCGTGACGCGATCGCCGAAGGAATTGCGCGGCAGCGGCTGGTAATTGTAGCGCGGCGGCGCGTCAAACTGCGGAACCTTGGGCACCTCGATCTTCGGCGGCGGTGGCGGCGCAGGCAGCGGTGGAGCGAGCCGCGCGGCGTCCGGCGAGACATATTGCGCGCGGACGGCCGGCCCTACCAACAGAGTAGCCAAGAGCGCCAAGCAGATCGACAGTCGTCTCATGGGGAAACATGTCGTGCGTCAGTCGCCCCTATTCAACCTCACTATTCTTCAGGCGCGTTCTCGATCGGATCAAATCTGGTTGCGTCCAGCCCCAGCAGGTTCCACGACTGCTGCATGTGCGGCGGCAACGGCGCGGTGGCGTCGATCACGCCGCCGCGCGGATGCGGAATGACGATGCGGCGTGCGAGCAGATGCAGCCGGTTCTGCAGGCCGCCCGGCAGCTGCCAGTTCTCGATGTTGAAATATTTGGGATCGCCGACGATGGGATGGCCGATATGGGCCATGTGGGCGCGCAGCTGGTGGGTGCGGCCCGTCACCGGCTTCAGCGACACCCAGGTCAGCTTGTTGCCGGCGGTCTCGACCACGGCGTAGTACGTCACCGCGTGACTGGCGCCCTCATCGCCATGCTGGGCGATGCGCATGATGGTGTCGTCCTCGCCCTCCTCCTTTGCAAGGAAGGTCGAGATGCGGCCCTGCTTCGGCTTCGGCAGGCCCGGCACCAATGCCCAATAGACCTTGCGCGCCGACCGCGAGCGGAACGCGCCGGTCAGGTGTGAGGCAGCGAAGCGCGTCTTGGCGATCAGGAGACAGCCCGAGGTCTCGCGATCGATGCGGTGCACGAGGCGGGGCTTCTGGCCTTTGGCATCGCGCATCACTTCAAGCATCTGGTCGATGTGCCGCGTCATGCCCGAGCCACCCTGCACGGCAAGGCCGGCCGGCTTGTTCAGGACGAGGACGTCGTCGTCCTCCCAGATCGTCATCTCCTTCAGCGCCTTCAGCGTCTTCTGCGCGGCCTCCGAGAGCTCGCCGACGACCTTCGGCGCATCGAGCTTGAGCGGCGGGATGCGGACGCTCTGTCCCTCCTCCAGCCGGTCTTTGCTGTCGACGCGCTTGCCGTCGACGCGCAGCTCGCCTTTGCGTACGACGCGCTGGATGTGGGAGAACGACAGGCCGGGAAAGCGCGCCTCGAGGAATCGATCCACGCGCATGTTGTTCTCGTCGGCCGTGACCGTGACGGTCTGCACCTTGGTCGGTAGCAGCGCCTCGACGGACTTTTCAGGCGCAGGCCTCTCCTGGACCGCTTTGGGCGGACGCCGCTCGGCGCGCTCGCCGGCAAAGCGCGGCGGCTTACCGCCGGGCTTGCCACCCGGACGCGGCCCGGCCTTCTTCGCGCTACGCGCCTGATGCGCCCGCGAGTCGTCGCGTTCGTCACGCGACCGTGGCTTCGGGTTCATTCTCTTGATACGGCGGCTCATGGTTGCCTGCGTACCCCAAAAGCGGCCTTCCGTCACGACGAAATGGCCGCTTCTAGCGGGAGTCGCCCCGCTCCTTGCGCAGCTTGGCCCAGTAATCCAGCCGCTTCCTGATCTCGCGTTCAAAACCCCGGTCGGGCGGGTCGTAGAAGGTCTGGCGGCCCAGGGCCTCCGGGAAGTAGTCCTGGCCGGAGAAGGCATCCGGCGCATCGTGGTCGTATGCGTAGCCGGAGCCGTAGCCTTCCGACTTCATCAGCTTGGTCGGGGAATTGAGGATGTGCTTTGGCGGCAGCAGCGAGCCGGCCTGCTTGGCGACCTGCATCGCGGTGCCGAAGGCGGTGTAGACCGCGTTCGATTTCGGCGCGGTGGCGAGATAGACCACGGCCTGGGCGATGGCGAGCTCGCCCTCGGGATGGCCGAGGAAGTCGAAGGCGTCCTTGGCGGCATTGGCGATGACGAGCGCCTGCGGATCGGCCAGCCCGATGTCCTCGACCGCCATGCGCACGACGCGGCGGGCCAGGAACAGCGGGTCCTCGCCAGCGTCCAGCATGCGCGCGAGGTAATACAGCGCGGCATCGGGATCGGAGCCGCGCACCGATTTATGCAGCGCCGAGATGAGATTGTAGTGGCCGTCGGCCGATTTGTCGTAGATCGGCGCGCGGCGCTGCAGAATCTCCTGCAGCTGCGCGGCATTGAAAATCTCGTCCGCCCGCGCCGAACGCCAGACTTCTTCGGCGAGCGTCAACGACGCACGGCCATCGCCGTCGGCCATGCGCACCAGCACCGCGCGCGCCTCCGCATCGAGTGGCAGCTTCCTGCCCTCGACGGCTTCGGCATGCACGAACAGCTTTTCGATCGCGGCGGCATCGAGCGAGCGAAACACCAGCACGCGCGCACGCGAGAGCAACGCCGCATTGAGCTCAAAGGACGGGTTCTCGGTGGTGGCGCCGACCATGACGACAGTGCCGTCTTCCATCACCGGCAGAAAGGAGTCCTGCTGGGCGCGGTTGAATCTGTGCACCTCATCGACGAAGAGCAGCGTGCCCTTGCCCATCTCGCGACGGGCGCGCGCGGCATCGAACGCTTTCTTGAGGTCGGCGACGCCAGAGAACACCGCAGAGATCTGCTCAAAATGCAGATCCGTCGCGTCCGCCAGGAGCCGCGCCACCGTGGTCTTGCCGGTGCCGGGCGGGCCCCAGAACACCAGCGAGCCGAGCGTGCGCGTTTCCAGCATGCGCGTCAGCGCACCATCGGGGCCGAGGATGTGATCCTGGCCGACGACCTCCGACAGCGCACGCGGGCGCAGCCGGTCCGGCAGCGGATGCGGAGCATCGTGATCGAGCCCCGCCGCAGCAAAGAGAGTCGGTGTCTCCGTTGGTCGCTTCGGACTCATCCGCCCAGCGTGACGTTGATCTGCTGGCCACCACGCACCAGCGTGATGCGCCAGATCCGTGCCCGTTCACCTGCAGCCTTCTCGAGGTCGCCGGTCTTGCTGATCTTCTGATTGTTGACGGCCAGGATGATGTCGCCCTTCTGGAAGCCGACACTCGCAGCCGCGGTATCGCCGCCGATATCGGTGATCACGACGCCTTCGGTGTCGGCATCCAGACGCAGCTCATCGGCGACGGCCGGCGTGATGGTCGAAACCTTCGCGCCCTGGAACGGCGAACGCGCGGTGACGACGAGCTCGTTGCGCCCGGTGTCGGGCGCGGTCTCCAGCGCTACCGTGAGCTTCACCGACTTGCCGCCGCGCTGCACGTCGAGCTGCGCGGTGCCGCCGAGCGGACGGGTTGCGAAGCGATAGTCGAAGGCGTTGGGATCATCCACGATCTGGCCGTCGATCCCGGTGATGAGGTCGGAGGATTTCAGGCCGGCTTTCGCCGCCGGACCGTTCGACACCACGCTCGCGACCAGCGCACCGGTCGGCGAGCGCAAGCCGAGGCTCTCGGCGATGTCGGGCGTCACCGCCTGCAATTTCGCACCGAGCCAGGGCCGCTTCACCGCCTTGCCGCCGCTCTTGGCGGAGGCGACGACGACGCGCACCATGTTGGCGGGAATCGCAAAGCCGATGCCTTGCGAGCCGCCGGAGCGCGAATAGATCGCGGTATTGATGCCGGCGAGCTTGCCACCCATGTCGACCAGCGCGCCGCCGGAATTGCCCGGGTTGATCGCCGCATCGGTCTGAATGAAGAACTGATAGTCGGTGATGCCCACTTGCGTGCGCGCCAGCGCCGAAATGATACCCTGGGTCACGGTCTGGCCGACGCCGAACGGATTGCCGATCGCGAGCACGACGTCGCCGACCAAGAGCTCATCGGAATTGGTGAAGTCCAGCGTCGGGAACTTCTCCTTGCTGTCCTTCAGGCGCAGCACGGCGAGATCGGTCCGGGAATCCTTGAGCAGGATCTCGGCCTCGAACTCGCGCTTGTCCGACAGCGACACCTTCACCTGGTCAGCGCCCTCGATGACGTGGACGTTGGTGACGACGAGGCCGGAGGCATCGACGATGACGCCGGAGCCGAGCGAGCGCTGCATCTGCTCGGGCTGCTGGCCCGGCACGCCGAAGAAGCGGCGGAAGATCGGATCGTCCAGTAGCGGATTGCGGTTCTGCACCACCTTGGCGGCATAGACGTTGACGACCGCCGGCTGCACCCGCTGCACGATCGGCGCATAGGACATCCGCAGCTCGGCCGGCGACGACGGGACCCGACGGTCCTGCGCAGCAGTCGGATTGAAGGTGGCCGAAAAGGCTACGCACAGCGCCGTAAGGGCGGCAGTCCAGGTCGCTCGAAACATTCCTACCTCTTGGAAAAGACGCCGGAATATAGGCGCGTTCGCCTCCCAATAGAAGGCCGCCGGCGGGCAATATTCGGTCCCTTCGCAGCCGTGTCCGGCATGCAAGGGTGCCGTGCGAATCGGCCATTTGCCCGGCGGCGGATTGGCATGATGTGCGTCATCTTGCATGGTGGTGTGAAGCGGATTCGGTTGCGGCGAATTTGCATCAGTGGGAACCCACGCAACCGCTCGCAGCGTCGCGGGGCAGTCATCGATCACACCTAGGCTCTCCCTTCGCGACTTGGGGAAAACAGTCAGATGATGGAGCGTAACGTGAGCAGAACAAGAATTGCGGCCACCGCGATTGGTCTCGCCGGCGCGCTGGCGGCCTCGCAGGCCCAGGCCCAGTCGGCAAGCAGCAGTGAGCAGGAGATCGCGCTGTTGAAGCAGCAGTTGAAGATGCTCGAACAGAAGCTCGACAAGCTGCAGAGCCAGACCGCGGCGAACACGGCAGCCGCAGCAAAGGCGAAAGTCGAAGCCAAAGCAGAGGCAAAGGCCGAGGCGCGCGCGGAGGCAAAGGCCGCGGTGGCCAATGCCAACGCGGCAATTCCCGTCAAGGGGCCGGCGCCGGCGTCCGGCGTCGTCGTGACGATGCCGAACAACCGGCCGACGATCTGCACCGCCGACCAGGCCAATTGCGTCGCCATCACCAGCCGCCTGCATTGGGATGTCGGCGGCTATGACTATCGTCCCAACACCGCGGCCACCGTGCCGCAAAAGCTCGATAGCGGCCAGAACGTCCGCCGCGCGCGCATCGGTGTCACCGGCAAGTTCTTCCACGATTGGAATTTCGCACTGGTCTACGATTTCGGCGGCTCGTCCGACGGATTTGGCGGCGCCGCGCCGGGATCGCTGCCGGGCGGCGGCGTCTCCGGCGTCGAGAACGCCTATATCAGCTATACCGGCCTGAAGCCGTTCGGCGGCAAGATGGCGATCGAGGCCGGCATCATGGACCTGCCCTACACCATGGATGAAGCCACGAGCTCGAACGACATCATGTTCATGGAGCTCGCCTCGCCCGGCGTGATCGCGACCAACATCGCTGCCGGTGACTTCCGTTCCGCAGCCGGTGCGCGCTGGTTCAACGACCAGCTCTGGATCGGCGGCTATGTCACGGGACCGACGACCGGTGCGATCCATTCCGCCTCGAGCGCGGCGCCGCCCGGCACCAGCGAGCAATATGGTGCCGTGGCGCGCGTCGCCGGCAATCCGATCAGCACCAAGGACTACTCGGTGCATATCGGCGCCAATGCGCAATGGCTGATCCAGCCGCCGCGCAATCTCATCGCCAACACCCAGACGGTCACGCTCAGCGATCGTCCGGAATTGCGGCTCGACCCGACCACGCTGATCTCGACCGGCGCTATCGCCAATGCCTCGGGCGCGCAGGTCTACAGCGTCGAGGCGGCGGCGACCTACGGTCCGTTCATCGTCCAGGGCGAGTATTTCTGGTACAATGTCGATCGCACCGCCAACACGGCCGTGCCGCTGACGGGTGCACCGAGCCTGAAATTCCAAGGCGGCTACGCGCAGGCCGGCTATGTGCTGACCGGCGAAGGCCGCTCATACAATGCGGCGAACGCGGCCTATAGCGGCGTCAAGCCGGCACATCCGTTCTCGCTCGACGGCGGCGGCTGGGGCGCGTGGGAGATCGCAGGACGGTTCTCGACGATCGACCTCAACGATCAGCTCGCGACCGCGAGCGGCGTCGCAGGCGGCCGGCAGACCGTCTATACGCTCGCGCTCAACTGGTACGTCAACGGCAACGTGCGCTTCATGCTCGATTATCTGCACGGCACGGTGTCGCGACAGGCCTCGCCGATCTCGACCGCCGACGTCGGCTCGAAGTTCGACGCGGTCGCGATGCGCACGCAGTTCGCGTTCTAGAGCATGATCCGGAAAAGTGTGAAGCGGTTTTCCGAAAAGATCATGCTTAAACAAAACCTAAAGCGCGATCGCGCTTTAGAACGCGCTCGTTCGGGAGCGGCAGCGTCCGCTCCCGAACGATCACGCCGCGCGCTTCTTCTTCACGACCACGGGCGGCGGCGCGCAGGACAACCGCTCCTGGTGGCTCTCGCCCCAGGCCTTCAGGATGTCGATCACGGGCCTCAGGCTCTCGCCCAGTTCGGACAGGCAATACTCCACCCGCGGCGGCACCTCGGCATAGACCTTGCGGATGACGAGCCGGTCTTCCTCCAGCGCGCGCAGCTGCTTCGTCAGCATGCGCTGGGTGATGCCAGGCATCCGGCGGCGCAATTCGCCGAAGCGCTGGGTGCCGCTCTGCAGGTGGTAGAGGATCACGCCCTTCCACTTGCCGTCGATCAGGTCCAGCGTCGCCTCGACCGAGCAGCCTGGACGGCGGGCGAAGTTACGGCGTTTCATGCGGCTTTTTCCCAATAGTATCCAAACAGGGACTATATCCCCAAATTTACAGTACTTGCCAAATCGGAGCCAGAGCGACAGTTAAGGCAGCGGGCGAACAAAGCCATCTGATGGAGACACGCCATGAAAGCCGTCGGCTACAAGAAATCGCTTCCGATCGAGGACGCGGAATCACTGTTCGATTTCGAGACCGCTAAACCCGACCCCAAAGGGCGCGACATCCGCGTCGCGGTGAAAGCGATCTCGGCCAATCCGGTCGACTACAAAGTGCGCAAGCGCGCCGCCCCGCCCGAGGGCGAGACCAAGATCCTCGGCTATGACGCGGCCGGCGTGGTCGATGCGGTCGGGTCTGAGGTCACGCTGTTCAAGCCAGGGGACGAAGTGTTCTACGCGGGCTCGATCCTGCGCCAGGGCACCAACGCCGAATTCCATCTGGTCGACGAGCGCATCGTCGGCGCCAAACCGAAGAGCCTGTCGTTCGCCCAAGCCGCCGCTCTTCCCCTCACCTCGATCACCGCCTGGGAGCTGCTGTTCGACCGGCTCGGTGCGGTGCCGGGCAAGAGCGTCGATCCGCGCACGCTGTTGATCACCGGCGGCGCCGGCGGCGTCGGCTCGATCCTGATCCAGCTCGCCCGCCGCCTCACCGGGCTGACGGTGCTCGCCACCGCGACACGGCCGGAGTCGCAGAAATGGTGCCTCGATCTCGGCGCGCATGCGGTGATCGACCATGGCAAGCCGATGAAGGAGCAGATCGAGAAATTGAAGCTGCCGCCGGTTGCGCTGGTGGCCAGCCTCACCTTTACCGACCAGCACTACAAGGCGATCGCGGAATTCATGGCACCACAGGGCAAGTTCGGCCTGATCGACGATCCCCCGGAGTTCACGATTGCCGCATTCAAGGGCAAGGCAATCTCGGTGCATTGGGAATCGATGTTCACGCGCTCCTCGTTCCAGACGCCTGACATGATCGCGCAGCATCATCTGCTCAATGACGTGGCCGACCTCATCGACAAGGGCGTGTTGCGCACCACACTCGACCAGACCTTCGGCACAATCAACGCAGCCAACCTGAAGCGCGCGCACGCGCTGTTGGAGAGCGGCAAGTCGCGCGGCAAGATCGTGCTGGAGGGGTGGTAGGCTAAGGCTTCGTCGGGTGGGCAAGGCGCGCTTGCGCAGTGCCCACCATCTCTCTCTAGTCGCGACAATGGTGGCACGCTTCGCTTTGCCCACCCTACGGCACCGGTGTCCCTTCAACGAACAACAGCCGCCGCTCCAGCGCCGTCTGCCGCAACTTGAGCGCTTCGGCATATTCCGGCGAGGCGTACCATTCCTTCAGCCGCGCCATCGACGCGAATTCGACGATGATAATGGCCTTCGGCGGCAAATTGCCTTCGGCAAGCTCGGCCTTGCCGCCGCGGACGAGATAGCGCCCGCCGTACTGCGCGACCGTCCTGGCGGCAAGTGCGCGATAGGTTTTTGAAGTCCTCGGGGGTCGCGCAGTACGACCTCGGAGATCACATAGGCCGCCATGCGCCTCGCCTCAGGCGATGGTGTTGACGATGCCGCCCTCGGCGCGCAGCGCTGCGCCGTTGGTGGCGGATGCCTCCTTCGAGGCGACATAGACCACCATATTGGCGATCTCGTCGACGCTGGCGAAGCGCTGCAGCAGCGAGCTCGGGCGATGCTGCTTGACGAAGTTGGCGGCGGCTTCATCCACGGACTGGCCGTTCTGCTTCGCGAGATCCTTGACGAACGTCTCGACGCCTTCCGACATGGTCGGGCCCGGCAGCACGGAATTGACGGTGACGCCGGAGCCAGCGGTGAGCTGCGCCAGGCCGCGCGCGACCGAAAGCTGGGCCGTCTTGGTCATGCCGTAGTGGATCATCTCGACGGGAATGTTGAGCCCGGATTCCGAGGAGATGAAGACGATGCGGCCCCAGTTGCGCGCGAGCATGCCCTTCATGTAGGCGCGCGACAGGCGCACGCCGCTCATCACATTCACCTCGAAGAATCGGCTCCAGTCCTCGTCGGGGATGTCGAAGAAATCCTTGGGCTCGAAGATGCCGGCATTGTTGATGAGGATGTCGACCTCGGGCAGCGCCGCAACGAGTGCCTTGCAGCCTGCCGCGGTCGAGACGTCGGCCGCGATGCCGCGGACCTTGGCGCCCGTCCCTTCCAGCCTGCGCACCGCCGCATCGACTTTGTCCTGGCCGCGGCCGTTGATCACGACGCTGGCGCCGGAGCCGGCGAGCCCCCTGGCGATGGCGTGGCCGATGCCGGCGGTCGAGCCGGTCACGAGGGCGGTTTTTCCGGAAAGGTCGATCTTCATGCGATATCTCCATGGATGCGGATGGAGATATCGGAAGCGGCTCCCTCAGCTGCAATCGGGGCTCACCGACGCGTGAGGAGCGTGAATGGTGGGCACGGCGCGCCAAGAGCGCGCCTTTGTCCACCCGACCGTTCCAACAAAAAAGCGGCGCCAAAGGCGCCGCTCTTGAAACGGCATGCCGATCGGGCTTTACGCCGCCTCGGCTTCCTTCTCCTGCACCGGGCCGGAATCCTGGCCCTTGGCATCGACATCGCGATCGACGAACTCGATCACGGCCATCGCGGCGTTGTCGCCATAGCGGAAGCCGGCCTTGATGATGCGGGTGTAGCCGCCCTGGCGGTCCTTGTAGCGGGTCGCGAGCGTATCGAAGAGCTTCTTGACCATATCGACGTCGCGCAGCTCGGAGATGGCCTGACGGCGCAGCGACAGGCCGCCCTTCTTGCCGAGGGTGACGAGCTTCTCGACGATCGGGCGAAGCTCCTTGGCCTTGGGCAGCGTGGTGACGATCTGCTCGTGCTTGATCAGCGCGGCCGCCATGTTGGCGAACATCGCCTTGCGGTGCTCGGCCGTGCGGTTGAGCTTCCGATGAACCTTGCCGTGACGCATGTGTGTAGTCCTTCTTCGATTGTGTCGCGGTGGTTCAGCGACTGGTTTTCAGGTGGGCTTCCTGCGTTCGCCCTAGGCCGCGAGTGGCGAATGGTGAGTAGCGAATAGATCTTCTTCCCCTATTCGCCACTCCTTACTCGCCATTCGCTCAGTAATGATCCTCGAAGCGCTTGGCGAGCTCGTCGATGTTCTCCGGCGGCCAGCCCGGCACTTCCATGCCGAGGTGCAGACCCATCTGGGCCAGCACTTCCTTGATCTCGTTCAGCGACTTGCGGCCGAAGTTCGGGGTGCGGAGCATTTCCGCCTCGCTCTTCTGCACGAGGTCGCCGATGTAGACGATGTTGTCGTTCTTCAGGCAGTTGGCCGAACGCACCGACAGCTCGAGCTCGTCCACCTTCTTGAGGAAGGCCGGGTTGAAGGCGAGGTCCGGGATGATCTCCTGGGCGACTTCCTTGCGCGGCTCTTCGAAGTTGACGAACACGTTGAGCTGATCCTGCAGGATGCGGGCGGCGTAGGCCACCGAGTCATCCGGCGTGATCGCGCCGTTGGTCTCGATCGTCATGGTCAGCTTGTCGTAGTCGAGGATCTGGCCCTCGCGGGTGTTCTCGACCTTGTAGGAGACCTTGCGGACCGGCGAGTACAGGCTGTCGACCGGGATCAGGCCGATCGGCGCATCCTCGGGACGGTTGCGCTCGGCGGGCACGTAGCCCTTGCCGGTCGAGACCGTGAACTCCATGCGGATCTCGGCGCCCTCGTCGAGCGTGCAGATCTGCAGATCGGGGTTGAGCACGACCACATCGCCGACCGTCTGAATGTCGCCCGCGGTGACGACACCCGGGCCCTGCTTCTTCACGACCATGCGCTTGGGGCCCTCGCCCTGCATCTTGATCGAGATGTCCTTGATGTTGAGCACGATGTCGGTGACGTCCTCACGGACGCCCGCGATCGAGGAGAACTCGTGCAGCACGCCGTCGATGTGCACCGACTGCACCGCCGCGCCCTGGAGCGAGGAGAGCAGGATGCGGCGCAGCGCATTGCCGAGGGTCTGGCCGAAGCCACGCTCGAGAGGCTCGGCGACGATGGTCGCGAAACGCGAGGAATCGCTGCCGGGCGTGACCTGGAGCTTGTTCGGCCGAATCAGTTCTTGCCAATTTTTCTGGATCGTCACTGTTTCACCCATACAGGCCAGTCAATTTGACGGTGCAAATACTGGCGTTGGAGAAAGGCCGCAGATCATTCCCGCGGCTTCTTGCAAAGTCGCCGCGGGCGCCGACGCGCCCGCAGCTCGTCAAAATCAAACGCGCCGACGCTTGCGGGGACGGCAGCCGTTGTGCGGGATCGTGGTCACGTCGCGGATCGAGGTGACGGTGAAGCCGGCAGCCTGGAGCGCGCGGAGCGCCGATTCGCGGCCCGAACCGGGACCGGCGACCTCGACTTCCAGCGTGCGCATGCCGTGCTCCTGCGCCTTCTTGGACACGTCCTCGGCGGCAACCTGCGCGGCATACGGGGTCGACTTGCGCGAGCCCTTGAAGCCCATCGTGCCGGCCGAGGACCAGGCGATCGTATTGCCCTGCGCGTCGGTGATGGTGATGGTCGTGTTGTTGAACGACGAGTTCACATGCGCGACGCCGGAGGCGATGTTCTTGCGCTCACGACGACGAACGCGGGTGGCTTCCTTGCCCATTGAGTCCCTTTCCTGAAGATCTCAAACGCCGCCGTAATGCCAGCGGCTACACCTATGGAAGCGAATAGCGAGTAGCGAGTGGCGAATAGGGAAGCCCCCTACTCGCCACTCGCCACGTCCAATTCGCCAGTTTACTTCTTCTTGCCGGCGATGGCCTTGGCCGGGCCCTTGCGCGTGCGCGCATTGGTGTGGGTCCGCTGACCGCGCACCGGCAGACCGCGACGATGACGCAGGCCGCGATAGCAGCCGAGGTCCATCAGACGCTTGATGTTGATGCCGACCTCACGACGCAGGTCGCCCTCGACGAGATAGTCGCGGTCGATCACTTCGCGGATCTGGAGCACTTCGGCGTCGCTGAGCTGATTGACGCGACGATCCACGGGGATCTTCACCTTCTCGAGGATCTCACCAGCGATCTTCTGGCCGATGCCATGGATGTACTGGAGCGCGATCAGCACGCGCTTGTTGGTGGGAATGTTCACGCCGGCAATACGGGCCACGGCCTTCTCTCCTGTTGCCGATCCCTCGTCAGGGATCGGGCTTTAAGTGCTTGCTTTCTCGGGCAGGTGTTCACAAACGCGAACACGACGCCCACCCCCGGTCTTCCTGGGGCCCGGCATCGTCTGAAACTATCCGACTTGGATGCGGGGCTTATTAAGGGATTCCGGGGGCTTTCGTCAACCGCTGCTAGCGCTTGGCTCGCTTTTTCGTGACCTTTTTTGCGGCCTTTTTGGCACCCTTTTTGACCGACTTCTTGGCTGCTTTCTTGACGGCTTTCTTGGAGGCTTTCTTGGCCGCCTTCTTTGGGCCTTTCACCGCCGATTTGGCGGCCTTTTTAGCCGATTTGACGCCCTTTTTGACCGTTTTTGCCGGCCTTGCCGCCGCCTTCTTCCCCGCCTGGGCCTTTTTAGCCGGCGCCGCCTTGGCGGCGCTCCGGGCATGCGTCTTGGGCTCGACCGCCCCCAGAGCCAGCAGCTGGCGATGGATGGCGCGGGTGACCTCGTCGATGGTCATCATGCCGTCGATGGTCGAGAGCTTCCGCCGCTCGGAATAGTAGTGAATCAGCGGTTCCGTCTGGCTGCGATAGCTGGCCAGCCGCTTGGTCAGGACCTCCGGGGTATCGTCGAGCCGGACCTCCTCGCCGCGCTCCCGCATTTGGGCGACGCGGGTCTCGACGCGGCTCAGAAGCGCGCTCTCATTGACCCGGAGCTCGATCACGGCGTCCAGCTTGAGGTGCTTGCGCTTGAGCAGCTCGTCCAGCGCCTCGGCCTGCGGCACGGTGCGGGGGAAACCGTCGAGGATGAAACCGCTCTTGGCGTCCGGCTGCTCGATGCGGTCGGAAATGATTCCCACCACGACGTCATCGGGCACGAGGCCGCCGCTCGCCATGATCTCCTTGGCCTTCAACCCGACCGGGGTGCCGGCCGCAACCGCGGCACGCAGCATCTCGCCAGTCGAGAGCTGGACGATGCCATAGCGCTGCACCAGGAGCTGGGCCTGGGTCCCCTTGCCCGACCCCGGCGGTCCCAGAAGTATAATTCTCATCGGCGTACGCCCCCCGGATTGGTGAGCGACACCTCGCGCACCTGCGTTTTGATATCAAGAACGGTGCAAACCACAACCAGCACTGCACCACCATTGACGACCATACTATAAGGCAGCCCGATCCCGTAAAGCTCGAACACCTCCGGAATCAACTGCAACGCCGTCAGGTAGACGGCTCCGACGACTGTCGTCAATGACACGACGCGATCGAGATAGTCCGCGGTGGCCTCGCCGGGAGCGACACCGGGAATTGCACCATCGTGGCGGGTCAGGGATTTGGCGGTGTATTCGGGATCGAGCACATAAGCAGTGTAGACGAAGGCGAGCACGAACACGGCGATCGACACGAGGATGAGGTGCGCCGGCTGCCCCAGCTGGAGATGCCGGTAGGTTGCGGCAACCATGGGATGATCGCCTCCCAGGATGAAGCCCGCAAAGGCAAGCGGCAGATAGAATATCCACGGCGCTACGGTGACCGGAATCAGAAACCCGGCGCTGTTGAGCTTGATCGGCAGCATTGCATCGCGCACAGGCAGTTGCCGCGTACCGACGCTTTGTGCTGCGTACTGGACCCGGATATTTCGCCGCGCACCTTCGACAAGCACGATCACGACGACGATCGCGATCCAAAACACGACATGGCCGAGCACAAGATTGCCCGAGATCGTCCCGCTCCGCACGAGATCCGCGATACCGGCAATGTTTTGCGGAACGGCGACGATGAAGCCGGCACTCAAGATCAGCGCCAAGCCATTGCCGATGCCGTAGCGGGTCATCTGTTCGCTGAGCCACACCAGCACGACGACGCCGCCGACCATCGAGGCCGTAGCCGTCGTCACGAACCAGCCGTCGGGATTTTTGACGAGGCCCGGGATCGACGTCAGTGCCGAGGCGATGCCGTAGGCCTGAAAGGCCGCAAGTCCGAGTGTGAGCCCGAGCGTGGCACGTGCGATCTTACGCCGTCCGCCCTCACCGGATCGTTCGAGCGAACTCAGGCCGCGCCACACCATGGACAGCAGCCGGATCAAGATTGCGGCAGTCAGATAGGGAATGAGGCCGAGCGCAAAGATCGAAAGCCGGGAGACGAGATCCAGCGCCGGCGAGACGTCGGAGAGATTCAGCCCCGCAATCGGGATCTGCGTGCCGAGCCTGAAAAGGAGCAGCGCGCCGATCGTGAAAGCGATTCGGCGCGCGAGCTCCCTGCTCATCTACGGCGGCCCCGCAGCTTGGACTTGCGGATCAGACCTTCATACTGGTGCGCCAGCAGATAGCCCTGGACCTGCGCCACCGTGTCCATGGTGACGCTGACGACGATCAGCAGCGAGGTGCCGCCGAAATAGAACGGCACCGAAGCGTAGGAGATCAGGATTTCCGGGATCAAGCAGACGATGGCGAGATAAATCGCACCCAGCACGGTGATGCGCGACAGCACGTAGTCGATGTATTCCGCGGTGCGTTCGCCCGGGCGAATGCCGGGAATGAAACCGCCGTGCTTCTTCAGATTGTCCGCGGTCTCGGTCGGGTTGAACACGATCGCGGTGTAAAAGAAGGCGAAGAACACGATCAGCGCCAGATACATGATCAGGAACAGCGGACGGCCATGGCCGAGCTGTGTGGTGATCCACTGGAACCATTCCGGCCCGCTACCCGTGTTGAAGTTCGCAACCGTCGTCGGCAAGAGGAGCAGCGAGGATGCGAAGATCGGCGGGATCACGCCGGAGGTGTTGAGCTTGAGCGGCAGATGCGAGGACTGGCCCTCGAACATCTTGTTGCCGACCTGGCGCTTCGGATACTGGATCAAGAGGCGGCGCTGGGCGCGCTCCATGAAGACGATGAAGGCGATCACGACGACGGCCATGATGATGACGACCAGGATCAGGCCGGTCGACATCGCGCCCTGACGGCCGAGCTCGAGCATGCCGGCGAGTGCCGCGGGCAACTCGGCGACGATGCCGGCCAGAATGATCAGCGAAATGCCGTTGCCGATGCCGCGCGAGGTGATCTGCTCGCCGAGCCACATCAGGAACATGGTGCCGCCGGTCAGCGTGATAGAGGTCGAGAGCAGGAAAAACAGTCCAGGTTCGCTGACGACATTGCCGGCGCCCTGAAGTCCTACCGCGATGCCGTAGGACTGGAACGCGGCCAGGATCACCGTGAGATAGCGGGTATACTGATTCAGCGTCTTGCGGCCGGCTTCGCCTTCCTTTTTCAGCGCTTCGAGCTGCGGCGACACCGTGGTCAACAGCTGGATGATGATGGAGGCCGAGATATACGGCATGATGTTCAGCGCGAAGATCGCCATGCGGTTGATGCCGCCGCCGGCGAACATGTTGAACATGCCGAGGATGCCGCCGGCCTGCGAGCGGAACACCTGTTCCCAGGCGCTCGGGTCGATGCCGGGCAGCGGAATGTAGGTCCCGAGCCGATAAACGAGCAGCGCACCCAGGGTGAACCAGATGCGCTTCTTCAGTTCGTCGGCCTTGGCAAACGCGCCGAAATTGAGATTGGCTGCCAGTTGTTCCGCTGCAGAGACCATCTTGGACTTTCTCCCGCCGCCTATTGCGCCGTTGATGCCCGCGGCCGGGCTGAATTAGCGGACGCCGGACACTATCTGGGGCTCGGCTTCGATAAGTCCACGTCCCGCATGCGTAAAGGCCCGCGCGCCGCGGGCCAATGACGCAGTTGTTACGCCGCCTCGCCTTCTTCCTTGGGCTGGGCGAGGATCTTCACCGAACCGCCGGCCTTCTCGACCGCGGCGATCGCGGTCTTGCTGGCGCCGTGCACTTCGATGTTGAGCTTGGACTTGACCTCGCCTCGGCCGAGCAGCCGCAGGCCGCCCTTGGCGCGGCGCAGCACGCCGCCTTTCACCAGGGCCTCGACGTTGACGACGCTGCCGGCGTCGATCTTCTTGGCGTCGACGGCTTCCTGGAGCCGGTCGAGATTGATCTCGGCGAACTCGACGCGGAAGATGTTGTTGAAGCCGCGCTTGGGCAGACGGCGATGCATCGGCATCTGGCCGCCTTCGAAACCCTTGATGCGCACGCCCGAACGCGCGGTCTGGCCCTTGCCGCCGCGGCCGGACTGCTTGCCCTTGCCGGAACCGATGCCGCGGCCGACGCGCATACGCTTCTTGCGCGAGCCGGCGTTGTCGGCGATATCGCTGAGCTTCATCGCCCTTCTCCTTGTGTCTTGCGCACGATCTTCACCGAAAACGGCTTCCCGCTCTCCGGGACCGTGCGCCTTTGCTTACTTCTCGTCGATGATGCGGACGAGATGGTGAACCTTCTCGATCATGCCGCGGACCGCCGGGGTATCCGGCAGTTCGCTGGTGCGGCCGATCTTGTTGAGCTTGAGCCCGATCAGGGTCGAACGCTGCGAGTGGTGGCGGCGGATCGCGCTGCCGGTCTGCTCGACCTTGATCGTCTTTGCGGCCTTGGCCATGGGAGTCTACTCCGAAAAGCTTCCGTTAGTCGGCGGCCGCCTCGGCATCGCCGCCGATACGACGGGACTGGAGGGTGGACACCTTGATGTTGCGGCGGGCTGCGACCGAACGCGGCGAATCCTGGTGCTTGAGCGCGTCGAAGGTCGCGCGCACCATGTTGTACGGGTTCGACGAGCCGATCGACTTCGCCACCACGTCCTGGACGCCGAGCGTCTCGAACACGGCGCGCATCGGGCCGCCGGCGATAATGCCGGTACCGGCCGGAGCTGCACGCAGATAGACACGGCCCGCGCCATGACGGCCGGCGATGTCGTGATGGAGCGTGCGGCCCTCGCGCAGCGACACCCGCGTCAGGTTGCGCTTGGCGGACTCGGTCGCCTTGCGGATCGCCTCGGGCACTTCGCGCGCCTTGCCGTGACCGAAGCCGGCGCGGCCCTTCTGGTCGCCGATCACGACCAGCGCTGCGAAACCGAAGCGCTTGCCGCCCTTGACGACCTTGGCCACGCGGTTGATGTGGACGAGCTTGTCGACGAACTCGCTGTCGCGCTCCTCGCGCTCCCTGCGTTCACGTCCGCCGCCGCGTTGATCGCGTCCACCACGTTGTTCGCGTTCTGCCATTTTTCTAATCCTTCAGAGACTTACGCCTCAATCCTCAAATTCTGTTAGAAGCTCAGCCCACTCTCACGCGCTGCATCGGCAAGAGCCTTGACGCGCCCGTGATAGAGATAGCTGCCGCGATCGAACACGACTTCCTTGACACCCTTCTCTGCAGCGCGCTCGGCCAGCAGCTTGCCGACCGCCTTCGCCGCATCGATGTCGGCGCCGGTCTTGCCGCCGTCGCGCATCGACTTCTCGAGCGACGAAGCAGAGGCCAGCGTCTCGCCCTTCAGGTCATCGATGACCTGGGCGTAGATGTGCTTGGACGAGCGGAACACCGACAGGCGCGGACGGCCGCCGGCGGAACGGCGCAGCTTCAGCCGCACACTCCGCTTGCGCCGGGCATTCGTAACCTTGGCTTTCGACATGACCGGCTCCGTTACTTCTTCTTGCCTTCCTTGCGGAAGATGAATTCGCCCACATACTTCACGCCCTTGCCCTTGTAGGGCTCCGGCGGACGATAGGAGCGGATCTCGGCGGCGACCTGGCCGACGCGCTGGACGTCGCTGCCCGCCACCGTGATCTCGGTCGGCTTCGGCACGGTGATCGTGATCCCCTCGGGGATCGGGTAGATCACGTCATGGCTGTAGCCGAGCGCGAGCTGCAGGTTCTTGCCCTGCATCGCGGCGCGATAGCCGACGCCGGTGATCTCGAGCTTCTTCTCGAAACCCTTGGTGACGCCTTCGACCAGATTCGCGACCTGGGCGCGAGCGGTGCCGTAGAGGGCCCGCGCGCGGTTGGTCTCGGTCCGCGGCTTGACCTTGACCTGGCCGTTCTCGAGCTTCACCTCGACGTCGTCGTGGACGACGAACTGAAGCTGGCCCTTCGGCCCCTTCATCTTGACGGTTTGCCCATCGACGGTCGCGGTCACACCCGACGGAACCGCCACAGGCCTTTTGCCAACTCGTGACATGGATGAAAAATCCTTCTCAGAACACCGTGAAGAGGACTTCACCGCCCACATTCGCGTCGCGCGCGCTGTGGTCGGCCATGATCCCCTTCGGCGTCGACAACACCGAAATGCCGAGACCGTTGTTCACCCGCGGCAGGTTCTTCACCGAGGCGTAGACTCTGCGCCCGGGCTTGGAAACGCGCTCAATCTCGCGGATGACGGGCTCGCCGTCGAAATACTTCAGCTCGATCTCGATCTCGCTGCGGCCCGAGGAGTGCTCGAGCGTGGCGTAACCGCGGATGTAGCCCTCGGCCTTCAGAACCTCGAGCACGTTCTCGCGCATCTTCGAGCCGGGCGTGGACACCTTGGTCTTCGAACGCATCTGCGCGTTGCGGATACGGGTGATCAGATCGCTGATTGGATCGTGCGTAGACATCTAAACGACCCTCCTTACCAGCTGGACTTCACGAGGCCCGGGACCATGCCCTTGGAGCCAAGTTCGCGCAGCGCGATACGGGACAGCTTGTTCTTGCGATAGTTCGAGCGCGGACGGCCCGACAGCTCGCAACGCAGGCGGATGCGGGTCGCCGACGAGTTGCGCGGCATTTCCGCCAGCTTCAGGGTCGCGGCGAACCGCTCCTCCATCGGCAGCGTCTTGTCGGCGATGATCGCCTTCAACCGCTCGCGCTTGGCGGCGGCGTTCTTCACCATCCGCTTGCGCCGGTTGTTCTTCTCGACTGAACTCTTCTTTGCCATGCTTGGCTCCTGGGTATCCGCGTTTGAGAGGCTCTAAGTCAGCGTCTCACTGCCGGAACGGGAAATTGAAAGCGGTCAACAAGGCCCTCGCCTCTTCGTCGGTCTTGGCCGTGGTGCAGACGGTGATGTCCATACCGCGGGCTTCCGTGACCTTGTCGAAGTCGATCTCGGGGAAAATGATGTGCTCCTTGATGCCGAGCGAGTAGTTGCCGCGGCCGTCGAAGCTCTTCGGGTTCAGGCCGCGGAAGTCGCGCACGCGCGGCAGCGCGACGTTCACCAGGCGATCGATGAACTCGTACATGCGGGCCTTGCGCAGCGTAACCTTGCAGCCGATCGGCTGGTTCTCACGCAGCTTGAAGGTCGCGATCGCGATGCGCGAATAGGTGACGATCGCCTTCTGGCCGGCGATCTGGGTCAATTCGGCAGCGGCGGTCTCGGCCTTCTTGCGGTCGTTGACGGAATCGCCAACGCCCATGTTCAGCACAACCTTGTCCAGGCGCGGAACCTGCATGACGTTCTCGTAACCGAACTTCTCGGTCAGAGCCGTGCGGATCTTCGCGTCATATTCCGCGCGCAGGCGCGGCGTGTAAGCGGCCTCAGCCATCGATCTCAGCTCCCGAGCTCTTGGCGATGCGGACCTTCTTGCCGTCCGCCAGAATCTTGAATCCGACGCGGGTCGGCTTTCCGTCCTTGCCGACATACGCGATGTTGGACAGTTGGATCGGCGCCTCTTTCGAGATGATGCCGCCCTCCTGGGCCTGCGTCTGCTTCTGGTGACGCTTGACCATGTTGATGCCGCGCACCAGCGCGGTGCCGGCGTCGGGGCGAACCTCGAACACTTCGCCGGTGCGGCCCTTGTCGCGGCCGGTCAGCACGACGACCTTGTCGCCCTTGCGGATCTTCGCAGCCATCACAGCACCTCCGGCGCGAGCGAGATGATCTTCATGTGGTTCTTGGCGCGCAGCTCGCGCGGCACGGGCCCGAAGATACGGGTGCCGACCGGCTCGGACTGGTTGTTGATCAGCACGGCGGCGTTGCGGTCGAAACGGATGACCGAGCCGTCGGCGCGGCGGATGTCCTTGCGGACGCGCACCACGACGGCCTTCATCACGTCGCCCTTCTTCACCTTGCCACGCGGAATGGCTTCCTTGATCGACACGACGATGATGTCGCCGATCGTGGCGTAGCGGCGCTTGGAGCCTCCGAGCACCTTGATACACATGACACGGCGTGCGCCAGAATTGTCGGCCACGTCGAGGTTGGTCTGCATCTGAATCATTGATGCACCTCGTCCTCTTTCTCTTTGCGCCAGCCCAGCCGGCGCTCAACATTTCCCTGAAGTCAGTCGGCTAAAGCCAAAAGATCAGGCGCTTTTCTTGTGTTCGCCCCGGATCACGACCCAGCGCTTCAACTTCGAAATCGGCTTCGTTT
This sequence comes from Bradyrhizobium sp. NBAIM08, assembly GCF_020193935.1. Taxonomy (NCBI): domain Bacteria; kingdom Pseudomonadati; phylum Pseudomonadota; class Alphaproteobacteria; order Hyphomicrobiales; family Nitrobacteraceae; genus Bradyrhizobium; species Bradyrhizobium sp. NBAIM08. The sequence goes on from NZ_JADYVR010000001.1 coordinate 709,874, forward strand.
CCTCGATCCACACCATGTCGCCCGGCTTGAACTGGTTGCTCTCGTCGTGCGCGTGGTAGTTCTTCGAACGGCGGATCGTCTTCTTGTAGATCGGGTGCGTGAAGCGGCGGTCGACGCGCACCACGATGGTCTTGGCTTGCTTGTCGCTGACGACCACGCCCTGCAAAGTACGTTTCGGCATCTTCGTAAGCCTCTTACTTCTTCTTCGCGCGCGTCTGCGCGGCGATGGTCTTGATCCGGGCGATGTCGCGGCGGGCCTCGCGCAGGCGCGAGGTGTTCTCGAGCTGCCCGGTGGCGCGCTGGAAGCGCAGGTTGAAGCGCTCCTTCTTCAGGTTCAGGATGGCCTCATCCTGCTGGTCGGGGCTCATCGCGCGGATGTCTTCGATCTTCATCTGTGCCATGGCCATTACTCCGCAATGCGCTCGACGAAGCGCGTCTTGATCGGCAGCTTGGCGGCCGCCAGGGTCAGCGCCTCACGCGCCGTCTGGGTATTGACGCCGTCGATCTCGAACAGCACCCGGCCCGGCTTGACGCGCGCGACCCACAATTCCGGCGAACCCTTGCCGGAGCCCATGCGGACTTCGGCCGGCTTCTTCGACACCGGAACGTCGGGGAACACGCGGATCCAGACGCGGCCGGCGCGCTTCATGTGGCGGGTCAGCGCGCGGCGGGCGGCTTCGATCTGGCGCGCGGTGACGCGCTCAGGCTCGGTCGCCTTCAGGCCGAACTGGCCGAACGCCAACGTCGCGCCCGAAGACGCAACGCCGTGGATGCGGCCCTTATGCGCCTTCCGGAACTTCGTTTTCTTAGGTTGCATCATGGCTTTAAGCCCTCAAATTCCTGTCTGGCCTTAGGCAGCGGCCGTCTCGCGGCGCTGACGGCCACCGCGATCGCCACTGCCGCCGGTCTCGCCTTCGGCCATTCTCTTGTCCTGAGCCATCGGATCGTGCTCGAGGATCTCGCCCTTGAAGATCCAGACCTTGACGCCGCAGGTGCCGAAGGTCGTGAACGCGGTCGCAACGCCGTAGTCGATGTCGGCACGCAGCGTGTGCAGCGGCACGCGGCCTTCGCGGTACCACTCCATGCGCGCGATTTCCGCACCGCCCAGACGTCCCGAGCAGTTGATGCGGATGCCCTCCGCGCCGAGACGCATTGCCGACTGCACGGCGCGCTTCATGGCACGGCGGAACGCCACGCGGCGCTCGAGCTGCTGCGCGATCGATTCGGCCACCAGCGTCGCATCGAGCTCCGGCTTGCGGATCTCGACGATGTTGATGACGACGTCGGACGAGGTGATGTCCGCGACCCTCTTGCGCAGCTTGTCGATGTCGGCGCCCTTCTTGCCGATCACCACGCCCGGACGGGCCGAGTGGATGGTGACGCGGCACTTCTTGTGCGGACGCTCGATCACGATGCGGGCGACGGCCGCCTGCTTGAGCTCCTTGTGCAGGATCTCGCGGATCTTGACGTCCTCGTGCAGCAGCTTGCCGTATTCCTGCTTGCCGGCGAACCAGCGGGAATCCCAGGTCCGGTTGATGCCGAGACGCAGACCGATCGGATTGATCTTTTGACCCATCGTGTTCTCCTGCGCCCTTAAGCGGCGGCTTCAGCTTCGACCTGACGAACGATGATCGTCAGCTGCGAAAACGGTTTGTAGACACGGCCCGAGCGGCCGCGGCCGCGGGCGGCGAAGCGCTTCATCACGAGGCCATTGCCGACGAAGGCCTGCGCCACGACGAGATCGTCGACGTCGAGGTCGTGGTTGTTCTCGGCGTTGGCGATCGCCGATTCCAGGCACTTCTTCACGTCGACCGCGATCCGCTTGCGCGAAAACTGCAGGTCGGCGAGCGCGGCAGACGCCTTCCGGCCGCGAATGAGCTGGGCGACCAGGTTGAGCTTCTGCGGGCTCACCCGCAGCATCCGGGCGACCGCCTTGGCCTCGTTGTCGGCGAGGCTCCGTTCGCGCTTAGGTTTGCTCATCGTTTAATCCTCAAGCCTTCTTGGCTTTCTTGTCGCCGGAGTGGCCATGGAAGGTCCGGGTCGGCGAGAACTCGCCGAACTTGTGACCGACCATTTCCTCGTTCACGGCCACCGGCACGTGCTTCTGACCGTTGTAGACGCCGAAGGTCAGGCCGACGAATTGCGGCAGGATCGTCGAGCGACGGCTCCAGATCTTGATGACGTCGTGACGGCCGGACGCGCGCGCGGCATCTGCCTTCTTGAGCAGAGAACCCTCGACGAACGGGCCTTTCCAGACTGAACGAACCATGTCCGGCGTTCCTTACTTCTTCCGCTTGTGGCGGCTTAGGAGAATGAATTTGTTGGTCGACTTGTTGGTGCGGGTCTTCTTGCCCTTGGTCGGCTTGCCCCACGGGGTGACCGGGTGGCGGCCGCCCGAGGTACGACCTTCACCACCGCCGTGCGGATGGTCGATCGGGTTCATCGCGACACCGCGGTTGTGCGGCCTGCGGCCCATCCAACGCTTGCGACCGGCCTTGCCGATCGAGGTGTTCATGTGATCCGGGTTCGACACCGCGCCGATCGTGCCGCGGCAACGACCGTGCACCAGGCGCTGCTCGCCCGAGTTCAGGCGGATGATGACGTAATCCTGGTCACGGCCGACGAGCTGGGCGTAGGTACCGGCGGAACGCGCCAGCTGGCCGCCCTTGCCGATCTTGACCTCGATGTTGTGGATGATCGTGCCGACCGGCATGTTGCCGAGCGGCATGACGTTGCCCGGCTTCACGTCGACGTAATTGCCGGCGATGATCGTGTCACCCACCGCCAGGCGCTGCGGCGCCAGGATGTAGGCCTGCTCGCCGTCCTGATACTTGATCAGGGCGATGAAACCGGTGCGATTGGGATCATACTCGAGACGCTCGACGGTCGCGGGCACGTCGATCTTCTCACGCTTGAAGTCGACGGTACGCAGTGTCTGCTTGTGACCACCGCCGCGGAAGCGCACGGTGATGCGGCCGGTGTTGTTGCGGCCGCCCGAGGACTTCTTGCCTTCGGTGAGCGCCTTGACCGGCTTGCCCTTGTAGAGGGCCGAACGATCGACCATGACCAGCTGGCGCTGGCCCGGCGTCGTGGGATTGAATGTCTTCAGTGCCATCGTCGTACGACCTTACAGACCGGTGGTGACGTCGATCCGGTGACCCTCTTCGAGGGTCACGATCGCGCGTTTGCTGTTCGACTGCGAGCCGATGGTGCCGCGGAAGGCCTTGACCTTGCCCTTGCGGACCAGCGTGTTGACGCTCTTGACCTTGACGTCGAACAGCTTCTCGATCGCTTCCTTGATCTGCGGCTTGGTCGCCTTGGCGGCCACCTTGAACAGCACCTTGTTGTGCTCCGAGGCGATCGTCGCCTTTTCGGTCACGACCGGCGACAGGATCACGTCGTAGTGGCGAGGCTCGATGTTCTTGCTCATTTGAAGCGCGCCTCCAGCGCATCGATGGCGGCCTTGGTCAGAACGAGCTTCTGACGGCGCAGGATGTCATAGACGTTGATGCCCTGGATCGGCAGCACGTCCATGTTCGGGATGTTGCGAGCCGCAGCGGCGAAGCCGTTGTTGAGCTCGGCACCGTCGATGATCAGCGCGTTGGTGAGGCCGAGGCCCGAGAAGTGGCCGAGCAGCGCCTTGGTCTTGGCGGCTTCCAGCGCGGCCTTCTCGATCACGACGAGATCGCCGTCCTTGGCCTTGGCCGAGAGCGCATGCTTCAGAGCGAGCGCACGGACCTTCTTCGGCAGGTCGGTGGCGTGCGAACGCACCACCGGACCGAAGGCACGACCGCCGCCGCGGAACTGCGGCACGCGGGCCGAGCCGTGACGAGCACCGCCGGTGCCCTTCTGCTTGTACATCTTCTTGCCGGTGCGCCAGATCTCGGCGCGGCCCTTGGCCTTGTGCGTGCCGGCCTGGCGCTTGTTGAGCTGCCACTGCACGCAGCGCGCGATGATGTCCTCGCGCGGCTCGAGGCCGAAAATGGCGTCGGACAGCTGGACGGAGCCGGCTTCCTTACCTTCGAGGGTGGTGACCTTCAATTCCATCTCACGCCTCCTGCGCAGCCGGAGCGGCTTCCGCGTCGCCAGCAACCTTGAACTTGCCGGGCTTTGGGGCTTCCTTCGGCAGCGGCTTCTTGACGGCGTCGCGCACGCGGATCCAGCCGCCCTTGGAGCCGGGAACGGCGCCTTCGACGAGGATCAGGCCGCGCTCGACATCGGTCTGGACGACGCGAAGGTTGAGCGTGGTGATGCGGTCGACACCCATGTGGCCGGGCATCTTCTTGTTCTTCCAGGTCTTGCCGGGGTCCTGACGGCCACCGGTCGAACCGATCGAGCGGTGCGAGATCGACACACCGTGCGTGGCGCGCAGACCGCCGAAGTTCCAGCGCTTCATGCCGCCGGCGAAGCCCTTACCGACCGAAGTGCCGGTGACGTCGACGAACTGGCCGACGACGAAGTGGTCGGCCTGGATCTCGGCGCCGACCGGGATCATGGCGTCCGCGGTGACGCGGAATTCCTCGACCCGGCGCTTCGGCTCGACCTTGGCGACCGCGAACTGGCCGCGCTCGGCCTTCGGCATGTAAACGGTCTTGCGGCTGCCCGAACCGAGCTGGAGCGCGACGTAACCGTTCTTCTCTTCGGTGCGGTGGCCTACGACCTGGCAATTGCCGAGCTTCAGCACGGTCACGGGGATATGTTCGCCGGCCTCCGTGAAGACCCGCGTCATCCCGACCTTTTGTGCGATCACTCCGGAGCGCATCGGCTTGCTTCCTGTTCTCTTTGTCCGCTTTTGGCGAACGGGATCCAAAATCTTAGAGCTTGATCTCGACGTCGACACCGGCGGCCAGGTCGAGCTTCATCAAAGCATCGACGGTCTGCGGGGTCGGATCGACGATGTCGAGCAGGCGCTTGTGAGTGCGCATCTCGAACTGTTCGCGGCTCTTCTTGTCGACGTGGGGCGAACGGTTAACGGTGAACTTCTCGATGCGGGTGGGCAGCGGAATGGGTCCGCGGACCTGCGCGCCGGTGCGCTTCGCCGTGTTCACGATCTCACGGGTCGACGTATCGAGGATACGATGGTCGAACGCCTTGAGACGGATACGAATGTTTTGGCCGTTCATTGCCGAATCTTTCTTAGTGAGTGGCGAGTAGCGAATAGCGAATAGAAACTATTCGCCACTCGCCATTCCCTATTCGCGTTGTTACTCGATGATCGAGGCGACGACGCCGGCGCCGACGGTGCGGCCGCCTTCGCGGATCGCGAAGCGGAGCTTCTCTTCCATCGCGATCGGCACGATCAGGTGCACTTCCATCGCGATGTTGTCGCCCGGCATCACCATCTCGGTGCCTTCCGGCAGGTGCACGACACCGGTCACGTCGGTGGTGCGGAAGTAGAACTGCGGACGGTAGTTGGTGAAGAACGGGGTGTGGCGACCGCCCTCTTCCTTGGTGAGGATGTAGGCCTCGGCCTTGAACTTGGTGTGCGGCTTGACCGAACCCGGCTTGGCCAGAACCTGGCCGCGCTCGACGTCTTCGCGCTTGGTGCCGCGGAGCAGCGCGCCGATGTTGTCGCCGGCCTGACCCTGATCGAGCAGCTTGCGGAACATTTCGACGCCGGTGACGGTGGTCTTCTGGGTGGCGCGGAGACCGACGATCTCGATTTCCTCGCCGACCTTGACGACGCCGCGCTCGACACGGCCGGTCACGACGGTGCCGCGGCCCGAGATCGAGAACACGTCTTCAACCGGCATCAGGAACGGCTGGTCGATCGGACGCTCCGGCTGCGGGATGTACTCGTCGACGTTCTTCATCAGCTCGAGGATGGCGTCGTGGCCGAGCTTCTTGTCGGAGTCTTCGAGAGCGGCGAGCGCCGAACCCTTGATGATCGGAATCTTGTCGCCGGGGAATTCGTACTTGGAAAGCAGCTCGCGGACTTCGAGCTCGACGAGCTCGAGCAGCTCCGGATCGTCGACCATGTCGCACTTGTTGAGGAACACGACGAGCGCGGGCACACCGACCTGGCGGGCGAGCAGGATGTGCTCGCGGGTCTGCGGCATCGGGCCGTCAGCGGCCGACACAACCAGGATCGCGCCGTCCATCTGGGCAGCGCCGGTGATCATGTTCTTGACGTAGTCGGCGTGGCCGGGGCAGTCGACGTGGGCGTAGTGGCGGTTCGGCGTCTCGTACTCGACGTGCGCGGTCGAGATGGTGATGCCGCGGGCCTTCTCTTCCGGCGCCTTGTCGATCTGGTCGTACGCGGTGAACGTCGCACCGCCGGCTTCGGCGAGAACCTTGGTGATCGCCGCGGTCAGCGACGTCTTGCCATGGTCGACGTGACCGATGGTGCCGATGTTGCAGTGCGGCTTGGTACGTTCAAACTTTGCTTTGGCCATTTGACTCTCCGTTCAATCGTCAGCTTTCAACCGACGACAATCAGGCAAACTTCTTCTGGACTTCTGCCGACACGTTGGCCGGCGCTTCTGCGTAGTGATCGAACTGCATGGTGAAGGTCGCGCGACCCTGGCTCATCGAGCGCAGATTGTTCACGTAACCGAACATGTTCATGAGCGGCACCATCGCGTTGATGACGTTGGCGTTGCCGCGCATGTCCTGCCCCTGGATCTGACCGCGCCGGGAATTCAGGTCGCCGATGACCGAGCCGGTGTAGTCTTCCGGGGTCACCACCTCGACCTTCATGATCGGCTCGAGCAGGACCGACTTGCCCATCTGCAGCGCTTCGCGGAAGCAGGCGCGCGAGGCGATTTCGAAGGCGAGCGCCGACGAGTCGACGTCGTGATACTTGCCGTCGACGAGCTGCACCTTGACGTCGACCACGGGGAAGCCCGCGACCACGCCGGACGACAGCACGCTCTCCAGGCCCTTCTCGACGCCCGGGATGTATTCCTTCGGCACCGCGCCACCGACGATCTTCGATTCGAACTCGAAGCCCTTGCCGGCTTCGTTCGGCTCGACGATGAACGACACGGCCGCGAACTGGCCGGTACCGCCGGTCTGCTTCTTGTGGGTATAGCTGTGCTCCACCCGCTTGGTGATGCGCTCACGGAACGCCACCTGCGGCGCGCCGATGTTGGCGTCGACCTTGTAGGTGCGCTTGAGGATGTCGACCTTGATGTCGAGGTGGAGTTCGCCCATGCCCTTGAGGATGGTCTGGCCGGACTCGTGGTCGGTCGACACGCGGAAGGACGGATCCTCCGCGGCGAGCTTGGCCAGCGCCACGCCCAGCTTCTCCTGGTCGGCCTTGGACTTCGGCTCGATCGCGATCTCGATGACCGGCTCGGGGAACTCCATCTTCTCCAGGATCACCTGCTTGTCGGGATCGCACAGCGTGTCACCGGTGCGCGCTTCCTTCAGACCGGCCAGCGCGACGATGTCGCCGGCATAGGCTTCCTTGATGTCCTCGCGGTTGTTCGCATGCATCAACAGCATGCGCCCGATCCGCTCCTTCTTCTCGCGGGTCGAGTTCACGACGCCGGTGCCGCTCTGCAGGATGCCGGAATAGATGCGGCAGAAGGTGATGGTGCCGACGAACGGGTCGTCCATGATCTTGAACGCGAGCAGCGCCAGCGGCTCCTTGTCGTCCGCCTTGCGCACGACCTCGTTGCCCTTGTCGTCGGTGCCCTTGATCGCGGGCACGTCGAGCGGCGACGGCAGATAGTCGACCACGGCGTCGAGCAGCGGCTGCACGCCCTTGTTCTTGAAGGCCGAGCCGCACAGCACGGGATAAAACGCGCCGGTCAGCACCGCCTTGCGGATCAGGCGCTTCAGGGTCGCCTCGTCCGGCTCCTTGCCGTCGAGATAGGCGGCCATGGCATCGTCGTCGAGCTCGACGGCGGCTTCCACCATCTTCTCGCGGTATTCCTTGGCCTGGTCGGCAAGGTCTTCCGGAATATCGACATAATCGAACTTGGCGCCGAGCGATTCATCGTTCCAGACGACGCCCTTCATCTTCACGAGGTCGACGAGACCCTTGAAGTTGTTCTCGGCACCGATCGGAAGCTGGATCGCGACGGGCTTGGCGCCCAGACGGTCGACGATGTCCGCCAGACACTTGAAGAAGTCGGCACCGATCTTGTCCATCTTGTTGGCGAAGACGATGCGCGGAACCTTGTACTTGTCGCCCTGGCGCCAGACGGTCTCGGTCTGAGGCTCGACGCCCTGGTTGGAGTCGAGCACGCAGACGGCACCGTCGAGCACGCGGAGTGAACGCTCGACTTCGATGGTGAAGTCGACGTGACCGGGAGTGTCGATGATGTTCAGGCGCTTGCCGTTCCAGAACGCGGTGGTCGCAGCCGAGGTGATCGTGATGCCACGCTCCTGCTCCTGCTCCATCCAGTCCATCGTCGCGGCACCTTCGTGCACTTCGCCGATCTTGTGGCTCTTGCCGGTGTAATAGAGGATGCGCTCGGTCGTCGTGGTCTTGCCGGCGTCGATATGCGCCATGATACCGAAGTTACGGTAGTCCTCGATGGCATGTTGGCGGGGCATAGGGTGTTCCTTGCGAGTCCGTTTGTTTCGCCGTTACCAGCGATAGTGCGAGAAGGCGCGGTTGGCTTCCGCCATCCGGTGCACGTCTTCGCGCTTCTTGACGGCGTTCCCCCGGTTGTTCGATGCGTCCAAAAGCTCCGCCGAGAGCCGCTCGGTCATCGTCTTCTCGTTGCGCTCGCGCGCAGCCGCGATCAGCCAGCGAATGCCGAGCGCCTGCCGGCGGGTCGAGCGGACCTCGACCGGAACCTGGTAGGTCGCGCCGCCGACGCGGCGGGAGCGGACCTCGATGGTCGGCATGACGTTCTCGAGCGCCTGCTCGAACACGCCGAGCGGGTTCTGCTTGGTCTTGGATTCGATGATGCCGAACGCACCATAGACGATGCCTTCCGCAACCGACTTCTTGCCGGCGTACATCACCGAGTTCATGAACTTCGTGACGATGATGTTCCCGAACTTCGGATCCGGAAGAACTTCGCGCTTTTCCGCAGAGTGGCGACGAGACATAGGCTTGGTTCCCGCTTACTTCGGACGCTTGGCGCCGTACTTCGAACGACGCTGCTTACGGTTCTTGACGCCCTGGGTGTCCAGAACGCCGCGGAGGATGTGATAGCGCACGCCCGGCAAGTCCTTGACGCGGCCGCCGCGGATCATGACCACCGAGTGCTCCTGGAGGTTATGGCCCTCGCCAGGGATGTAGCCGATCACCTCGAAGCCGTTGGTCAGGCGCACCTTGGCAACCTTACGAAGCGCCGAGTTCGGCTTCTTCGGGGTCGTGGTGTAGACGCGCGTGCAAACACCACGCTTCTGCGGCGACTGCTGCAGCGCCGGCACCTTCTTGCGCGACTTCTGCACTTCCCGCGGTTGAGCGATCAGCTGGTTGATCGTCGGCATACTGGCCTTCACCCTTTTTCTGCCGCGGCCCCTCTCGGGTCCGCTGTCTTGCCGCGGCCCGTCACCGGGTCCGCAAATTCTGCTCGAGCTACCCGCCCGAACGGGCCGCCTGGCGCGAATGATCCGCGCAAAGCGAAATTGCGCCAACCGCTCCATCAACGAGCGGAAAGCGCTTCGACGCCACAGAGGACCGCAGTCTCGAAGCCGTTCAGCGTAACGCCGCGGCCCGCGCACTGAGGTCATGCATCCGAATTCGATCTCAAGAGAACGTGCTCGAGAGAACTAAAGTCGCACTGGCATTGCCTAGCTATGATCGACAGCGTTTGAGCGGCATTCGTCGAGGTTGGTGCCCGTCTTTGCGACCCCTGGCAGATCTAGTCTTTGGGGATCAACGGGTGGCCCGTTCCGACGCTGGCGATGCTCACCGCCTGTCGTTAAGTGAGGCGCTTTCTATAAGTGAGAATCGGTCAAGTCAAGGTGAAACGACAGTCACAAAGCGCTTCATGCGCCTGCAAAAAATCGCCTCTTCGCCGCCTCCCCGCGCCTGCCTGATATAGGACCGAGGCGACTGACTTGCCAGATCTGAGAACAATTTTACCCGGGCTTAATGTAGTTTTATTACCAAACTGAGGGGCTTTTTTCCTGCCTGCGCTCAGTTTGTTGGCTGGTGGCCGGTCTACCAGCTTTTCCCGGCCCGCCGCGATGCCCGGTGTGACGCGGCTTCAGCCCGGACTGGTCGATCCGCGAATGGCTCTTGCCCCAAACCATCCGTGCGAAAAAACGCGGCGCGCGGCGGCCGAACGCCTTGCATCAGAGAATCGACGAGTCGACGCTGAACCGCGCATTGCCGTGAGACGAGACGATCAGACGCGGCCGCTCGAAGCTCACCGCCCGCGGTTACTCCTCCTCGTCGTCCTCATCGTCATCGAGGTCTTCGTCCTCGTCGTCATCATTGCGGTCGGCGTCGGCATGAGCTGCCGCGCCATGGGGCTGGTGGATCTGGTCGTTCCACAGCTTGCGATAGGTGCCATTCTTGGCGAGCAACTCGGCATGGGAACCGCGCTCGATCGCCCTGCCCCCTGAAATCACGATGATCTCGTCCATCTCGACCACCGAGGTCAGGCGGTGGGTCGACCAGATCATGGTGCGGCCCTTGGCGACCCTGAGCAGCGTGCGGTTGATCGCGGCCTCGGTGGTCTGGTCCAGCGCTGAGGTGGCTTCGTCCAGCAGCAGCACGGAGGGGTTGCGGATGATCGCGCGCGCGATCGCAATGCGCTGGCGTTGGCCGCCCGACAGCGTGTCGCCGCGCTCGCCGACCGGCGTGTCGTAGCGCTGCGGCAGGCTCATGATGTAGCGGTGGATCTCGGCCTTCTTGGCCGCCTCCTCCACCTCCTCGTCGGTTGCGCCCTCCTTGCCGAGCCGGATGTTCTCGCGGATCGACATGTTGAACAGCATGTTCTCCTGGAACACCACCGCCATGCTCCGGCGCAGCGAGTCCAGCGTCACCTTGCGGACGTCGACGCCGTCGATGGTGACGCGGCCTTCGTCGGGCACGTAGAGCCGCAGGATCAGATTGAGCAGCGTGCTCTTGCCGGAGCCGCTCGGACCGACGATCGCGATGCGCTTGCCGGCGTCGAGCTTGAGGCTGAGATTGTCCAGCACCGGCGTCTGACCACCCTCGTACTGGAAGGTGACGTGATCGAATGTAATGTCGTGGGTGATGCGCGGCAGATCGGGTGCGCCCGGGCGATCGGCGCTGCGGGTCGGCTCGTCGAGCAATTCCTGAATGTGGCGGATCGCGGCGGCCGAGGAGATCGACACCGGGATGAAATGCATCACATGGGCGATGTTGTAGGAGACCTCCCAGAACGCGCTCTCGAAAGTGACGAAGGTGCCGATGGTGATATGGCCCTTGGTCGCCAGATACGCGCCGATCGCGAGCACCACAAGGTGCAGGAGGAGCACCGAGATGGTGACTGTCCGCTCCACCATGGTCGAGAGGAATGTGGCCGAGGCCATCTTGTTGCGGGTCTCGTCGTTGCGCAACCGGAAGAAGCCGAACATCTTGCGTTGCAGGCTGAACGCCTTGATGACCGCCTGGGCGGCCACGTTCTCCTGGACTTGGCCCAGCAACGCCGATTCATTGAGCTTCTGTTCGTAATTGGCCTGCACCGCCTTCGGCGTCAGGATCCGCGGGCCGATCAGCGTGATCGGGAACACCAGCAGCGCGACGACGGCGAGCTGCCAGTTGAGGAACAGCATCAGGATGATGCCGGCGATCAGCTCCAGGAACGGCAGCGCGGCACTGTTGGCGAACGTCTTGACCGAGCCTTCGAAGGCCGAGAGATCGACCGAGAAGCGCGACAGGATCTCGCCGCGCCTGGTGCGGCCGAAATAGGCGGCGGGCAGGTCCTGGACGTGCTCGAACAGGCGTGTGCGGACATCGGAGATGATGCAAGCGGCAAGTCGCGCGTCCCAGCGTTCGTACCAGACTGCAACGATCGAGGTGAAAATGCCGGCGACGGCGAGCACGCCGAGGATCTTGTAGAGCGCCTGAAAATCCTCCTCGCCGAGCGCATCGTCGATCAGGAACTTGAGGCTGAGCGGCATGATGACGTTGAACAACGTCTCGACCACGACGCCGAATGCCACGAATGACAGCATCCGCTTGTAGTTGGAGAGATAGGGCTTGACGAACCCGACAATGGTCGCAAGGGCCCCGGCGGCTTCGCGCGCGGTAAAGACGACGAGGTCCTCGTCCTCATCGTCCTCGTCGAGCTCCAGCTCGTCATCCCCCTCGTCTTCGGCGTCCTCGTCGTCCTCGAGATCCGGCTTGGCAGCGTCGGCGAGCTTGCCATCGAGCCCGGCCGCCTCCTCCGCGGCGAGCTTCTGTTGATCGGGAGATCGAGGCTTGTCGCCAGGCAAGAAAGGCTTGGATGCCATGAAACCAACCGATGCTGACGGCCGGCATGACCGCAGAGAACGCAGGAAATAGCGGCAACCGCTATTGCACCGATTCTATGCGATCAAGATGAATTCGGCAAAACAATTGGCGAATTCGGTTGGCGTCCCCCAGGCTAGTCCTCGTCCTCGACCTTGTCGAAGAAGGAATAGCGCAAGCTGTCCGCGTCGGCGTACCACTGCCCCGGCCCCTTGTTGGCGGCGAGCGTCGCCTCCCACAGCGCATCGGTGCAATCCTTGCGGTGCATCGATAGGTCGAAGCCGTTGCCGAAGAACAGTTCGGACCATTCCCACCAGGTGCCGAGCTTCTTGACTCCGCGCAGGAGGTCGTAGCGGTCGATCAATGCCGGCGCCATGTCCGAGGTGATGGAGCCGAACACGAGCCCGGTCTTGACCACGCGGTTGAGCTCGCGGATCGCGCGGACCACTTGCTTGGGGGAAACGTGGCAGAGGCTGGTCTCGAACACGAAGTCGAACGTGCCGTCCTTGAACGGCATGTCGGTGATCGTGCCGAGCTTGTTGTACTTCTTCAGCGATTTCGGCGTCCTGGCGTGGATCGCGCGGTTGTTCTCGATTCCCCATGCATCGATGCCGCGATCGCGCAGGGCGCCGACCAGTTCGCCGCTGGCGGAGCCCGCGACCAGCAGCTTGGCGCCCGCCGCCCCGCCCCAGACGATGCCGATCAGCTTCGTCAGGTAGTCGGGATCGGTGAAGTGCCGCCATGCCTGATGATAGGGGCCGAGACCGCGATAATTCTCGAAATATTTGCGATCGATCTTGTCCGAGAGCGGCTTGTCGTCCTGCGCGCGCTGGCGGCGCAGGCGCATCATCTCGGTCAGGATGATGTCGGTCGCCGCGTCCGAGGAATCCAGTAGGCCGTTCAGCGTCGAATCGAACAGATAGTCGCCGACCACCACGATGCCGGGGTGCTCCTTCGGCTCGGGCCGGTGATTGGTCATGACGTCGCGCGCGGGCAAACCACCAGGCAGCGCGTTCACCGAGGACAGCCAGCGGTGGATCTTGCCTTCCATAAAGTGCAGACGCGCATCGCCGAGAGAAGCCGGCAGCGATTTCAGGGCGGCCTCGATCAGCTCCTGGTCCGACAGATTGGCAAAAGCCAGCGCATCGGAGCCGGGAATGAGCCAATTCAGAACACCATGCTTGCCGACGTCGTGACGTGCGCCCTCGTTGTAGACGCAGCAGCCGCCGAAGGCTTCCGACATGAACCAGGCACCCGGAATCTTGTCGCCCCAGAACGGCTCGTCGAACAGGATCGAGACGCGCAGATAGTGCGCGGGACGGTCGAAATAGGCCACGTGCTTGACCATCGACCTGCGCAGCTGCTCGCCCTCCCAGCCGAGAGTGGCGAGCCAGGAATGCGGCAGGCAGACCAGCACGAGATCGAAGTCACGGGTCTCCGGCCCCTTGCCGTTCATCATCTTGAGCTGATACCGGCCGGTCGGCGCCTTGCCGACGGTGAGCACGCGGTGATTGAGCTGGATGTCGGCATTGACCTCCGACTGCAGGCATTCGATCAGCTGCTCGTTGCCGTTCTGGATGGAATAGAGGCCGATATAGCCGTCGACGTCCATCAGATAGTTCTTGAGCGCGTTGAGCCCGTTGGTGTTGTGGCTCTCGGTCGCGATGTCGGAACGCGCCATCACCTTGAAGAAGCGCTTTGCGGTGACGTCCTCGACCTCCTCGTCGAGCACCTGCTCGGCGGTCTTGTAGGCCCAGGGATGTTCGTTGTCGTGCGCGCCGACGCCCTCGTAATATTCCACCGGCGACATCACCTCGGCGCAGCGCTTGCGGAAGGCTTCGATCGCGGCGGCAGTCCTGGCGCCGTATTTGCGGCGCATGCCGGGAACGTCGTTGAGCAGCTCACCGCCGAACTGCACCTGCTCGGCATCCATCGGAATGGTCTGAAGGCCGAAATGCTGGATCAGCTCGCGCAGAGGATCCGGGCCTGTCATGGAGTAGTCGTAGATCTCGGCAACGCCGGCCTCGTACATCGCGGGCGCCGAATCGAACTTGCGGGTGACGATCTTGCCGCCGAGCCTGTCGGAGGCCTCGTAGATGGTGACGCGGCAGAGGTCGCCGAGCTTGCGCTTCAGGTACCAGGCGCTCATCAGCCCGCCGGGGCCGCCGCCTACGATTGCGAGATCAAGCATGAGAGTTCCGTGGTCTTCCGGCCCTGCCCCCTTGGCGGGACCACCGGTCTAAGGCGCCATAGCACAAGCGCTTTTGCGGCTGAAGGAAAGATGAACAAAGGTTGATCCCGCATCGCAACAAAGCAGCAAAAAGGCCGGCAAAAGCCGGCCTTTTCATTGTCCTCGGTATTCCTACGGATGAACGATCATTCCGCGGGCGGCAGCGCAGGAAGCTCGGCTTCCGGCGCCGGCGACACGACGGCGGCCTGCTTCTCGCGCTCGTCCAGGATCAGCTTGTCGCGCTTCATGGCGACTTCGCGGATCTTGGCCATGGAGGCGCCGGTGCCCGCCGGGATCAGCCGGCCGACGATGACGTTCTCCTTGAGGCCTTCGAGCGGATCGATCTTGCCGTTGACCGCCGCCTCGGTGAGGACGCGGGTGGTCTCCTGGAACGATGCCGCCGAGAAGAAGGAGCGGGTCTGGAGGCTCGCCTTGGTGATGCCGAGCAGAACCGGCGTTCCCGTGGCGGGCTTCTTGCCCTCTTCCTTGGCCTTCACGTTCAGCGCGTCGAACTCGATCTTGTCGACCTGCTCGCCGGAGATCATGTCCGTGTCGCCCTGGTCGGTGATTTCCACCTTCTGGAGCATCTGACGGACAATCACCTCGATGTGCTTGTCGTTGATGAGCACGCCCTGCAGCCGGTAGACCTCCTGGATCTCGTTGACCAGATAGGCAGCGAGCTCCTCGATGCCCTTGACCGCGAGGATGTCGTGCGGCGCCGGGTTGCCTTCCACGATGAAGTCGCCCTTTTCGACGACGTCGCCGTCCTGAAGGTGGATGTGCTTGCCCTTCGGGATCAGGTACTCGCGCGGCTCGTCGGTCTTGTCCATCGGCTCGATCGAGATGCGACGCTTGTTCTTGTAGTCGCGCCCGAACCGGATGGTGCCCGCGATTTCGGCGATGATCGCCGCATCCTTCGGGCGCCGAGCCTCGAACAGTTCCGCCACCCGCGGCAGACCGCCGGTGATGTCACGCGTCTTGGCGCTTTCGGTCGACACACGGGCGAGGATGTCGCCCGGCTGGACCTTGGCTCCGATGTCGACCGAGAGAATGGCGTCGACCGACAGCATGTAGCGGGCATCGCCGCCACGGGCGAGCTTGAGCACCTTGCCGTCCTTGCCCTTCACCACGATGGCCGGACGCAGGTCCGAGCCGCCGCGCGTCGAACGCCAGTCGATGACCACGCGCTTGGCGATACCGGTGGCCTCGTCGAGCGTTTCCGAGATCGACTGCCCCTCGACCAGATCCTCGAAGCCGATGGTTCCTTCGACCTCGGTGAGCAGCGGACGGGTGTAGGGATCCCATTCGACGATGCGCTGGCCGCGCTTGACCATGTCGCCCTCGTCGACGTGCAGACGCGAACCGTACTGGATACGGTGCGTCGCACGCTCGGTGCCATCGGCATCGACGATCGCGACAACCATGTTGCGCACCATCGCGATAAGGTGACCTTCGCTGTTGCGGGCGATGGCCTTGTTCCTGATCACGATCTTGCCGTCGAAGTTGGCTTCGACGAAGGACTGCTCGTTGAGCTGCGCCGCACCGCCGATGTGGAAGGTGCGCATGGTGAGCTGGGTGCCCGGCTCGCCGATCGACTGCGCCGCGATCACGCCAACCGCTTCGCCATGGTTGACCGGCGTGCCGCGGGCGAGGTCGCGGCCGTAGCACTTGCCGCAGATGCCGTTGACGAGCTCGCAGGTCAGCGCCGAGCGGATCTTCACCTCCTGGATGCCGGCCTGATGGATGGCATCCACGTGGCTCTCTTCCATCAGCGTATCGCGCTTGACGATCACCTGGCCCGAGCTGTCACGCACGTCTTCGCAGGCCGTGCGTCCGAGGATGCGCGAGCCGAGCGAGGCGACCACGGTACCGGCGTCGACGATGGCGCGCATCTTGATGCCGAGCTTGGTGCCGCAGTCGCTCTGCGTGATGATGCAGTCCTGCGCCACGTCGACGAGACGACGGGTCAGGTAGCCGGAGTTCGCGGTCTTCAAAGCGGTGTCCGCGAGGCCCTTGCGGGCGCCGTGGGTCGAGTTGAAGTACTCGAGCACCGAGAGGCCTTCCTTGAAGTTCGAGATGATCGGCGTCTCGATGATCTCGCCCGACGGCTTGGCCATCAGGCCGCGCATGCCGGCGAGCTGGCGCATCTGGGCCGGCGAACCGCGGGCACCGGAGTGAGCCATCATGTAGATCGAGTTGATGTCGGCGTCGGCTCCGCTCGCCGTCTTCTTGGTGGCGGAGATCTCCTTCATCATCGCCTTGGCGATTTCTTCCGTGGCCTTCGACCAGGCGTCGACGACCTTGTTGTACTTCTCGCCATGGGTGATCAGGCCGTCGTTGTACTGCTGCTCGAAATCCTTCGCCAGCGTACGGGTGGTGTCGACGATCTTCCACTTGCCGTGCGGCACGACCATGTCGTCCTTGCCGAACGAGATGCCGGCCTTGAACGCGTTGTAGAAGCCGAGCGCCATGATGCGGTCGCAGAAGATCACCGTCTCCTTCTGGCCGCAGTGGCGGTAGACCTGGTCGATGACGCCGGAGATCTCGCGCTTGGTCATCAGCTTGTTGATGATCTCGTAGGAGATGCGCGGGTTCTTCGGCAGCAGATTGCCGAGCATGACGCGGCCGGCGGTGGTCTCGATCCAGCGCTTGGAGACCTTGCCGGTCTCGTCCATGCCTTCCCACCGGTACTTGATCTTGGTGTGGAGGTGGATGACCTTCGCGTGCAGCGCATGCTCGAGCTCGGCCATGTCGCCGAACACCTTGCCCTCGCCGGGCAGGCCTTCGCGCATGATCGAGACGTAGTACAGACCGAGCACGATGTCCTGCGACGGCACGATGATCGGCTGGCCGTTCGCGGGATGCAGGATGTTGTTGGTCGACATCATCAGGACGCGCGCTTCCAGCTGCGCTTCGAGCGACAGCGGAACGTGCACGGCCATCTGGTCGCCGTCGAAGTCGGCGTTGAACGCGGAGCAGACCAGCGGGTGAAGCTGGATCGCCTTGCCCTCGATCAGCACGGGCTCGAATGCCTGAATGCCGAGGCGGTGCAGCGTCGGGGCGCGGTTGAGCAGCACCGGATGCTCGCGGATCACCTCGTCCAGGATGTCCCAGACCTCGGGCCGTTCCTTCTCGACCAGCTTCTTGGCCTGCTTCACGGTGGTGGACAGGCCCTTGGCGTCGAGCCGCGAATAGATGAACGGCTTGAACAGCTCGAGCGCCATCTTCTTCGGCAGGCCGCACTGATGCAGGCGCAGCTCGGGACCGACCACGATCACCGAACGGCCCGAATAGTCGACGCGCTTGCCGAGCAGGTTCTGGCGGAAGCGGCCCTGCTTGCCCTTGAGCATGTCGGCGAGCGACTTCAGCGGACGCTTGTTGGCGCCGGTGATGACGCGGCCGCGGCGGCCGTTGTCGAACAGCGCATCGACCGCTTCCTGAAGCATGCGCTTCTCGTTGCGGATGATGATGTCGGGCGCGCGCAGCTCCATCAGCCGCTTCAAGCGGTTGTTGCGGTTGATGACGCGGCGATAGAGGTCGTTGAGATCAGAGGTCGCGAAACGGCCGCCGTCCAGCGGCACCAGCGGACGCAGGTCCGGCGGAATCACCGGGATCACGGTCATGATCATCCATTCCGGCTTGTTGCCGGAATGGCGGAACGCTTCCACGATCTTCAGACGCTTGGCGAGCTTCTTGTGCTTGATGTCGGAGTCGGTCTCCTGCATCTCGGCACGCAGCGAGGCCTCGAGCTTCTCGAGGTCCATGCCCTTGAGCAGCTCGCGGATCGCCTCGGCGCCGATCATGGCGGTGAAGCTGTCCTGGCCGTACTCGTCCTGCGCCTTCAGATACTCGTCTTCCGACAGCAGCTGACGGTCCTTCAGCGCGGTGAGGCCCGGCTCGAGCACGACGTAATATTCGAAGTAGAGGATCCGCTCGAGATCCTTCAGCGTCATGTCGAGCAGGAGGCCGATGCGCGAGGGCAGCGACTTCAGGAACCAGATGTGCGCGACGGGGGCTGCGAGCTCGATATGACCCATGCGCTCGCGCCGGACGCGCGACAGCGTGACCTCGACCGAGCACTTCTCGCAGATGATGCCCTTGTACTTCATGCGCTTGTACTTGCCGCACAAGCACTCGTAGTCCTTGATCGGCCCGAAGATGCGGGCGCAGAACAGGCCGTCGCGCTCGGGCTTGAAGGTACGATAGTTGATGGTCTCCGGCTTCTTGATCTCGCCGTAGGACCAGGACAGAATCTTCTCTGGAGACGCGATCGAGATCCGGATCTGGTCGAAGACCTGAGCCGGCGTCGTCGGGTTGAAGAGATTCATAATTTCTTGGTTCATCGTCTTCTCCTCGCGTGCCGGTCGCCTCCGGCCGCAAATTCGAAAATCACTTCTGCATGGCGCCCTGCCCTCAAGGCCTCGGGCGGGGCGCCGATGCCCGGCCGCGAAGGCCGGGCATGACAGGTCGAATTACTCGGCCGCTTCCGACGTCGGCGCCGGTCCCATCTTGGAGTTGTGCAGGTCGACGTTGAGGCCGAGCGAGCGCATTTCCTTGACCAGCACGTTGAACGATTCCGGAATACCGGCCTCGAACGTGTCGTCGCCGCGCACGATCGCCTCGTACACCTTGGTACGGCCGGCGACGTCGTCCGACTTCACCGTCAGCATCTCCTGGAGCGTGTACGCCGCGCCGTAAGCCTCGAGCGCCCACACCTCCATTTCGCCGAAGCGCTGGCCGCCGAACTGCGCCTTGCCGCCCAGCGGCTGCTGGGTGACGAGCGAGTACGGACCGATCGAACGCGCATGGATCTTGTCGTCGACCAGATGGTGCAGCTTGAGCATGTAGATGTAGCCCACCGTCACCTTGCGATCGAACGGATCGCCGGTGCGGCCGTCATAGACGGTCGACTGACCCGAAGCGTCGAGACCAGCAAGCTTCAGCATCTCCTCGATATCGGCTTCCTTGGCGCCGTCGAACACCGGGGTTGCGATCGGCACGCCGCGGCTGAGGTTATGGCCGAGTTCGAGCAGCTCGTTGTCGTTGAGCGACTTGATCGTCTCGTCCTCGCCGTAGACCTTCTTCAAGGTCTCCTTCAGCGGCTTGATGTCCTGCTTCGACAGGTACGCATCGACGGTCTGGCCGATACGCTTGCCGAGGCCGGCGCAGGCCCAGCCGAGATGGGTCTCGAGGATCTGTCCGACGTTCATGCGCGAAGGCACGCCGAGCGGATTGAGCACGATGTCGGCATGCGTGCCGTCTTCGAGGAACGGCATGTCCTCGATCGGCACGATCTTCGACACCACGCCCTTGTTGCCGTGGCGGCCGGCCATCTTGTCGCCGGGCTGGATCTTGCGCTTCACCGCGACGAAGACCTTGACCATCTTCATCACGCCGGGCGGCAATTCGTCACCGCGCTGAAGCTTCTCGACCTTGTCGAGGAAGCGCTGTTCCAGTCCCTTCTTCGACTCGTCGTACTGCTTCCGCATGGCCTCGATCTCGGCCATCAGCTTGTCGTTCGGCGAAGCGAACAGCCACCATTGCGACTTCGGATACTCCTCGAGCACCGCACGGGTGATCTTGGTGTCCTTCTTGAAGCCCTTGGGACCTGCAATGCCCTGCCGTCCCTCGAGCAGCTCGGCAAGACGGTTGTAGACGTTGCGGTCCAGGATCGCCTGCTCGTCGTCGCGGTCCTTGGCGAGGCGCTCGATCTCCTCCCGCTCGATCGCCAGCGCACGCTCGTCCTTGTCGACGCCGTGGCGGTTGAACACGCGCACTTCGACGATGGTGCCCTGCACGCCCGGGGGAACGCGCAGCGAGGTGTCGCGGACGTCGGAGGCCTTCTCGCCGAAGATGGCGCGCAGCAGCTTCTCTTCCGGCGTCATCGGGCTTTCGCCCTTCGGCGTGATCTTGCCGACCAGGATGTCGCCGGCGCGCACTTCCGCGCCGATGTAGACGATACCGGCTTCGTCGAGGTTCTTCAGCGCTTCTTCCGAGACGTTCGGAATGTCGCGGGTGATTTCCTCGGGTCCGAGCTTGGTGTCGCGGGCCATCACCTCGAACTCCTCGATGTGGATCGAGGTGAAGACGTCCTCCTTCACGATCCGCTCGGAGAGCAGGATCGAGTCTTCGAAGTTGTAGCCGTTCCACGGCATGAACGCGACCAGCACGTTGCGGCCGAGCGCGAGCTCGCCGAGATCGGTCGAAGGACCGTCGGCGATGATGTCGCCCTTCCTGACGACGTCGCCGACCTTCACCAGCGGACGCTGGTTGATGCAGGTCGACTGGTTCGAGCGCTGGTACTTCATCAGGCGGTAGATATCGACGCCCGACTTGGTCGGATCGAGATCTTCCGTGGCGCGGATGACGACGCGGGTCGCATCGATCTGGTCGATCACGCCCGAACGGCGCGCCGCGATCGCAGCGCCCGAGTCACGGGCAACCACGCCCTCCATGCCGGTGCCGACGAACGGCGCCTCGGCGCGAACCAGCGGCACCGCCTGGCGCTGCATGTTCGAGCCCATCAGCGCGCGGTTGGCGTCGTCGTTCTCGAGGAACGGGATCAGCGCCGCGGCGACCGAAACGAGCTGCTTCGGCGACACGTCCATGTAGTCGACCTTGTCGGGCGTCATCGGCACGACGTCGCGGGTGCCGCTCGAACGGCAGACCACGAGGTCTTCGGTGAAGCGGCCCTTGGCGTCGACCGGCACGTTGGCCTGGGCCACGGAATAGCGCCCTTCCTCCATCGCCGACAGGTACACGACCTCGTCGGTGACACGGCCATCCTTGACCTTGCGATACGGCGTCTCGACGAAGCCGTACTTGTTCACGCGCGCGAAGGTCGCGAGCGAGTTGATCAGGCCGATGTTCGGACCTTCCGGCGTCTCGATCGGGCAGATGCGGCCGTAATGCGTCGGGTGCACGTCGCGCACCTCGAAGCCAGCGCGCTCGCGGGTGAGACCGCCCGGTCCGAGCGCCGAGAGACGGCGCTTGTGGGTGATCTCGCTGAGCGGGTTGGTCTGGTCCATGAACTGCGAGAGCTGCGAGGAGCCGAAGAACTCGCGCACCGCGGCGGCGGCCGGCTTGGCGTTGATCAGGTCCTGCGGCATGACCGTGTCGATGTCGACCGAGGACATGCGCTCCTTGATCGCGCGCTCCATGCGCAACAGGCCGATGCGGTACTGGTTCTCCATGAGCTCGCCGACCGAACGCACGCGGCGGTTGCCGAGATGGTCGATGTCGTCGATCTCGCCCTTGCCGTCGCGCAGATCCACCAGCGTCTTGATGACGGAGAGGATGTCCTCCTTGCGCAGCGTGCGCTGGGTGTCGGGCGCATCGAGGTCGAGGCGCATGTTCATCTTGACGCGGCCGACCGCGGAGAGGTCGTAGCGCTCGGCGTCGAAGAACAGCGACTGGAACATGGCCTGCGCCGATTCCAGCGTCGGCGGCTCGCCCGGACGCATCACGCGGTAGATGTCGAACAGCGCGTCCTCGCGCGTCATGTTCTTGTCGGCCGAGAGCGTGTTGCGGATGTAGGGGCCGACATTGACGTGGTCGATGTCGAGCAGCGGCAGCTCTTTGTAGCCCTGCTCGTTGAGCGCCTTCATCAGCTTGTCGGTGATCTCCTCACCGGCCTCGGCGTGGATCTCACCGGTCTTGGGGTTGACGAGATCCTCGGCGACGTAGTTGCCGACCAGCTCCTCGTCGGCCATGCGCAGCGCCTTCAGCCCCTTCTCCTGGAGCTGGCGGGCGGCGCGGACGGTGAGCTTCTTGCCGGCCTCGAGCACAACCTTGCCGGTGTCGGCATCGATCAGGTCGTTGACCGTGGAGTAGCCGCGGAAGCGGTTGGCGTCGAACGGAACGCGCCAGCCTTCCTTGGTCCGCTTGTAGAGAATCTTCTTGTAGAACGTTGAGAGGATCGCCTCGCCGTCGAGGCCGAGGGCGAACATCAGCGACGTCACCGGAATCTTGCGGCGACGGTCGATACGCGCATAGACGATGTCCTTGGCGTCGAACTCGATGTCGAGCCAGGAGCCGCGATACGGGATGACGCGGGCGGCGAACAGCAGCTTGCCCGAGGAATGGGTCTTGCCCTTGTCGTGGTCGAAGAACACGCCGGGCGAACGGTGCATCTGCGAGACGATGACGCGCTCGGTGCCGTTGACGATGAAGGTGCCGTTCATCGTCATGAGCGGGATGTCGCCCATGTAGACGTCCTGCTCCTTGATGTCCTTCACCGACTTCGCGCCGGTTTCCTCGTCGATATCGAACACGATGAGGCGCAGCGTCACCTTGAGGGGCGCAGCGAAGGTCATGCCGCGCTGGCGGCACTCGTCGACGTCGTATTTCGGCTGCTCGAACTCGTAGCGGACGAATTCCAGCATCGAGGTGCCGGAGAAGTCGGAGATCGGAAACACCGAGCGGAACACCGCCTGCAGACCCTCGTCGAGACGTCCGCCCTGGGGTTCGTCCACCATCAGGAACTGGTCATAGGACGCCTTCTGAACCTCGATGAGGTTCGGCATCTCGGCGACTTCCTTGATGTGTCCGAAGAACTTGCGAACGCGTTTGCGACCGGTGAATGTCTGCTGCGCCATCGTGGCCTCTCATTTTCGTCGCCCGCCCTGGGCGCACCGTCCGGACCGCGGCTGCCACCGCTTTCCGGGTTGAATTTTCGAACCCGTCTTGGGGGGCCGGAGACGCAGTTTCAGGCGCCGATGTCCTGAATCTGTTCTTCAGACCTTCAAAACGCAAAACGACGCGCGGGGCGCAGATGCGCGCCCGCCCGTCACAACGATCATCTTCACGGACTGCAAAAGCCCGAAATAGCCTGCTCTCCCAACGGCTTACAGGGAAATCCGGCATCCCTGCCCACCGCGCTTTCGTGCTGCCGACCCGATATGGGGCGACAATAGTGCAGATTCGAGGGTCAAACCCTCAAATCCCCACACTTTTTCGTGTTTGGCCTGCGTCGGATCGTTCCGTCGCACGCCTTTTGCATTCCGGTCCACCCTCTCGAAGGGGGACCAGGATCCCGGGCAGAGCCGTTGCCCGCCCGGGATCCCGCCAGTAAGCAGTGCTTACTTGAGCTCGACCTTGGCGCCAGCCTTCTCGAGCTGGGCCTTGATCTTGTCGGCTTCGTCCTTGTTCACGCCTTCCTTCAGCGGCTTCGGAGCACCCTCGACGAGGTCCTTTGCTTCCTTCAGGCCGAGACCGGTGATGGCGCGGACTTCCTTGATGACCTCGATCTTCTTGTCGCCGGCGCTGGCGAGAACGACCGTGAACTCGGTCTTCTCTTCCGCCGGAGCGGCAGCACCGCCGCCGCCAGCGGCCGGGCCGGCCACGGCGACAGCCGCGGCAGCCGAAACGCCCCACTTCTCTTCGAGGAGCTTCGCGAGTTCGGCAGCTTCGAGCACGGTCAGGCTCGAGAGGTCGTCAACGATCTTCTGCAGGTCAGCCATTGTTCAGTTTCCTTAACTGTAAGTCTGGTTCGGGTTTGAGTTTTGCGAAGGGCGTCAGGCCGCTTCGCCCTTTGAGGCATGAGCCTGGATGACGCGCGCGAGCTTGCCCGCGGGCGCGTTGGCGAGCTGGGCCAGCTTGGTCGCCGGGGCCACGATGAGGCCGACGATCTTGCCGCGCAGTTCGTCAAGCGACGGCAGCGAGGCAAGCGCCTTCACGCCATCGACATTCAGGACGGTCTTCCCCATCGATCCGCCGACGATGACGAACTTTTCGTTCGCCTTGGCGAATTCGATGGCGACCTTTGGCGCCGCAACCGGATCGTTCGAAGTCGCGATCACGGTCGGCCCCTTCAGCATGGGGCCGATGGCAACGACGTCAGTGCCTTCAAGAGCAATTTTGGCGAGACGGTTCTTCGAGACCTTCACCGCGGCACCCGCCTGCTTCATCTGCTGGCGCAGCTTCTGCATCTGGGCGACGGTGAGGCCGGAATATTGAGCAACGATCGCGACGCTCGTCGTCTTGAAGACCTCGTTGAGCTGTTCGACCGCTTCTTTTTTTGCCGCTCGTTCCACAGCAAGCTCTCTCCGGTTGGCGGTCATCGCGAGAAGCGGGACCGCCGGGTTGCACCCATCGTCCCGCCCAAACCTGAACCTCCGGGTCAAAAACCCATCGGACACGCCGGGCAAGACGACAATTCAAAGCCTGCCCTCCGGGAGCCCAAGGGCCCACGGCGTGTCGAGGTCCGAACCAGACCCGTTTCGCAAAACCAGCCCTTAAAGCTGGATGCGAAGTGAAATCCGGTCTTCACCCGTCTATGCAGGCCATGCGATTAAGCCGTTGAGGAATCGAGATTCCCCGCGGGCGCCTGCAGTCTTGGACAGGACGAGGTCAGCCGGCGAACCGCCCGACCTCTGCCCGCATCCCTGCCAAAAGACGGATCTTCCTTCCTTTTCGGGCAAATCCTCACGGACGTCCTGAAAAGGAATGATCTCCTGTCGTGTCGGGTTTTCGGAATGCGTGCACGAACGCGCCAGCCGAGGCCGGCACGTCCGGAGGCGGTTCTTTAACCGCTCGGAGCCTGCTTGCCAAGAGCAAAATTCACACCAGTTCCAATCGATTGGCGGTTGGGCTTGAGATGGCCCAACAAGGGCCGATTCAGGCCGATTTGACCCGATACGGCAGCGGTTTGCCCTCGAAGAACGCGGTCAGGTTGGCCAGCACGCAGTTCTGCATCGCGACGTGCGAATCCAGGGTGTGGCCGCCGATATGCGGGGCGAACACCACGTTGGGGAGTTCGGTCAGGGCGTCAGGCGCGTGCGGTTCCTTCTCGAAGACGTCGAGGCCCGCCCCCGCGATCGTCTTGTCGGTGAGCGCCGCGACCAGCGCCTTCTCGTCGATGACGGAGCCGCGGGAGATGTTGACGACGTAGCCCTCCGCCCCGAGGCGCCTGAGGATATCGGCGTTGACGGCATGTTGGGTCTCGGCCCCTGCCCGCACCGCGATCATCAGGACGCTGCACCAATCGGCGAGCGCCTCCAGGGTCTGAAAGTACTGATAGGGCAGATCATACCGGGTGCGGCTGAAATAGCCGACCTCGCTCTCGAAAGCAGCACAGCGCGCGGCGATTTTGCGGCCGATCTCACCCATGCCGTAGATGCCGATGCGGCGGCCGGGCATGCCGGCCTGGGGACGCATCATCGGCGACTGTTTCGAGGCCGCCCAATCGCCGCTGCGGACATATTGGTCGGCCGCCAAAATCCGCCGCGTCGTCGCCAGCATCAAGGTCATCGCGATGTCGGCGACAGAAGCCGCATTGGCACCTGGGCTGTGACCGACCGCGATGTTCCGGCTGGCCGCCGCCTTCAAGTCGACGCCATCATAGCCAGTCCCATAGCAGACGATGGCGCCGAGCTTCGGAAACAGGTCCATCGCCTCCGCACCGAGTGGCGAGCCGCCAGCAGTCAGCAGTGCGCGGATGCCGCCCAGCTCCTCCGCCGGAAACACCTCCCGCACGGGCTTGCCGCCGGTGTCGAGCAGCTCGAACCGCTCGGCGAAGCGCGCCATCATCGACTTGGGAAAGCGCGAGTAGATCAGGACCTTGTCAGCCATTGTTGTTGTTTCCGAAGAGCGCCGCCACAAACGACGAGGGGCGGAATCGGTCGCCCGATCCCGCCCCTCGCCTCATGCAATTTCCAAACCTCAGCCGAGAATGGTGCCCGGCTCGACCTTCACGCCGGGGCCCATCGTCGAGGACACCGCAACGCGCTGGATGTAAGTGCCCTTGGAACCGGCCGGCTTCGCCTTGGAGACCGCGTCAGCCAGAGCCTTGATGTTCTCGACCAGCTTCTCCTCGGAGAACGAGGCCTTGCCGACGCCGGCCTGCAGGATGCCGGCCTTCTCGACGCGGAACTCGACCGAGCCGCCCTTGGCGCCCTTCACCGCACCGGTGACGTCCATGGTCACGGTACCGATCTTCGGGTTCGGCATCAGGCCGCGCGGGCCGAGCACCTTACCGAGGCGGCCGACCAGCGGCATCATGTCGGGGGTGGCGATACAGCGGTCGAAATCGATCGTGCCGTTCTGCACCTTCTCGACCAGGTCCTCGGCGCCGACGACGTCCGCACCGGCGGCCTTGGCTTCATCGGCCTTGGCGCCGCGGGCGAACACGCCGACGCGGAGCGTACGGCCGGTGCCGTTTGGCAGGGTCACGACACCGCGGACCATCTGGTCGGCGTGGCGCGGATCGACGCCGAGATTGATCGCGACCTCGATGGTCTCGTCGAACTTCGCTTTCGCGCGTTCCTTGACCATCTTGATGGCGTCCGCGAGCGGGTAAAGCTTTTCGCGGTCAATGCCTTCGCGGGCTTTGTTCAAACGCTTTCCGATTGCCATGGCCGCTTACCCCGCAACTTCCAGACCCATCGAACGGGCCGAGCCCTCGACCATCTTCATGGCCGATTCGATGGTGTCGCAATTCAAGTCCTTCATCTTCTTCTCGGCGATCTCGCGCACCTGCGCCTTGGTCACCTTGCCGGCCTTGTCACGGCCCGGCGCCTTCGAACCGGACTGGATTTTTGCAGCCTGCTTGAGGAAGTAGGACATCGGCGGCGTCTTCATCTCGAAGGTGAAGGAACGGTCCGCATAGATGGTGATGATCACCGGGATCGGGGTGTTCTTCTCTTCCTTCTGGGTCTGGGCGTTGAACGCCTTGCAGAACTCCATGATGTTGAGACCGCGCTGACCGAGCGCGGGACCGATCGGGGGCGAGGGATTCGCCGCGCCGGCCGGGACCTGAAGCTTCAGGTATCCGGTCACTTTCTTTGCCATGTATCACTCCTGTTGTGCCGGCAGGACCGGCGGTTTCAGGTTCGTGGTCTGGGTCGGATGCGGCTGGCAACCGCCCCTCCCTCCCACGGCCTCTTGTTGCGCGAGACCGAAGCCTCCCGCGTTACCCGATCAGACCTTCTCGACCTGACCGAATTCCAGCTCGACCGGCGTCGCGCGGCCGAAGATCGACACGGCGACCTTCACGCGCGAGCGCGCCTCATCGATCTCCTCGACCACACCCGAGAACGAGGCGAACGGGCCGTCGGCCACGCGCACGTTCTCGCCGATCTCGAACGACACCGACGCCTTCGGCCGTTCCACGCCCTCCTGCACCTGGTGCAGGATGCGCATGGCCTCGGCTTCCGAGATCGGCATCGGCTTGTTCTCGGCGCCGAGGAAGCCCGTGACCTTCGGCGTGTTCTTGATCAGATGGAACGCCTCGTCGGTCAGCTTCATCTTCACCAGCACGTAGCCGGGGAAGAACTTGCGCTCGGCGTCGATCTTGCGGCCGCGGCGCACTTCCGTGACCTTCTCGGTCGGAACCAGCACCAGCTCGAACAGCTCCTCGAGCCCGCGCTGCTTGGCCTGCTCGCGGATCGATTCGGCGACCTTCTTCTCGAAGTTCGAATAGGCGTGGACGATGTACCAGCGCTTGTCGGACACTTGAGCGGTTGCTGTTGCCATCATTGAATGCCCAGGAGGAAGGTGACGAGGTAGCGAATGATCAGGTCGGCGGCGAAGAAGAAGATCGAAGCCACCGCGACCATGACGAACACCATGATGGTGGTGATCGTGGTCTCACGGCGGGTCGGCCAGGTGACCTTGGCAGTCTCCGAGCGCACTTCCTGCAAGAACTTGAACGGGCTGACTGCCATCGCTTGAGGTCCAGCGTCCGTCGACAGACGCAAATGAATTTCAGGGATCCGAACAGCCGCCGTTGGCCCAGCCCTCTGTCTCGAAGGATGAGCCGGAAACCGGGCTCGATTGTTCGGGGATTTCAAGGCCGCGCCGGAAATCCGCGTCTAACGGGCCGGCTGCGAGTGCCGGGTATCTACTGCGGATGCGGCCAAAGGTCAAGGTAGAGAGAGTTCGCCCGGGCAGGCCGCCCTCCCCCCGAGGGTCGTGCAGAGGCCATGTGGATCAAGGACTTGTCGACCGCCCGGAACGCGCCATCCCATCCCCGGCAAGGCTATCGGGAGCCGTCAGTCGGCCCGGTCGACCATGGAAATCCCCGGCAGCGGCACCACGAACTTCCCGCCTTCGGCGAAATAGCGGGCGTGCTTGGCCCGGATCGGGTCGACATAGCGCCAGGCGAAGACCACGACGAACGCGGGTTTGCGCTCGTAGAGAGCGGCAGGCGGCAGGATCGGGATGTCATAGCCGGGGCCCGCCATCACCTTCCCCTTGTTGGGATCGTCGTCCACGAGGAAGTCGATCTTGTTCTCCAGGCCGAACTGCGGCAGCAGCGTCGTGGTGCCCACCGAGACGCCATAGCCGGCGACCAGCTCACCGCGCGCATGGGCGGCATCGGCCATCGCGACCAATTCGTCACGGATGGCGGCGATCCTCTTCACGTACGGCACATAATAGGCCGGCTGATCGACGCCGAGCCGGTCTTCCTCGGCAACGAAACGCGCGACCTCGGCCGACGGTTTCTTGGCGCCGCCGGCGCGCTGCACGGTCACGCGGATCGAACCGCCCTTGGTCCAGATGTGCTGGACGTCGATCAGCTCCATGCCCAGCCGGGCGAAGAAACGGATCAGCGGCTTGATGTTAAAATACGACAGATGCTCGTGATAGACGGTATCGAGCAGGTTCTTCTCGGTGACGTCGACGCCGTATTGCGTTTCGAAGACGAACAATCCGTCCGGCGCGAGCACGTCGCGAACCCCGATCACCAGCGGATCCAGATTGTCGACATTGGCGATCATGTTGTTGGCGATCACGACGCTCGCCGCGCCATGGCTCTGCAGGATGCGGCGACCGACGGCATCGGTGAAGAAATCGCCGATGGTCTCGATGCCCGCCTCCGTGGCGCGCCGCGCGATGTCGACGGCGGGATCAACACCCAGCACCCGCATCCCCCGCTCCTTGAAGAAGCCGAGCAGCGATCCGTCATTGCTGCCGAGCTCGACCACCAGCGAACCCGGCGCAATGCCGAAACGGCTGACGACGTCGTCGGCATAGGTAGCGAAATGCTCGCGCAGGCCGAGCGAGAGCGAGGTGGTATAGACATAGTTTCGGTACTGGATCTCCGGATTGCCGACATGGAGGATCTGGAGGTGGCCGCAGTCCCGGCACAGATGCAGCGCCATCGGCACCGCAGCGCGGAACACGGGATCGTCGACGCTGGCGTTTGGCACCTGGAAGTTCGGCGTGCCGATCGGCATGCCTGCCATCGGAACGACCAGCTCTTGCTTGTCGGAATGACAGAGGCGGCAAGTATTGCGGACGTAGAACAGGTTTTTCATCGTGCAACCGAAGAATGAGATACGCGCGCGAGTGGGATAGTCCCACCCTGTGAAGACCAGATCGGCAACGGGCTCAAGCGGGTCATGGGTGGCTCGAGGCCTCGTTGCCCAGCCCGTAGCCGGGCGCGTCCTCCGCTGCCTTGGCCACCTTGTCGGCCGAATACGAGCCGCGCTCCGGACTTGCCAGCCAGATTACGCCACCGACGAGCCCGATGATCACGCTAATGGCGCCCAGCAGGAGCGATACCGACAGCGCCTGCTCGGACGACACACCCGCCAGACCCAGGCAGGCGACCATCGCTCCCTCGCGAACGCCCCAGCCGCTGATCGAGATGGGGACCGCCGTCAACAGCACCACCGGCGGAATCAGAATGCCGGCGTCGAGGACAGAGAGCTGCGCTCCGACGCCGCGCGCCAAGGTGTAGCAGGCCGCGGCGGTGACGAGATGGATGAGGAGCGCCGATCCGAACAGCAGCGCACGGCGCTCGGACTGCAGGAGCAAAAACCTGACCAGCGTTCCGAACCGCACGAAGCTCGCGATCGCGGGAAGCGCAGTGAAGCGTTTCGGCAGACGGTCGAGCGTCAACAGGACCAGCGTGCCGGCGACGCCGGCCACCGTCAGTCCGCCGATCGCCAGGATCGCAGCGTGATTCGACACGCGCGACAACAGAAACGGCAATCCGGCCACCATCAGCACGACCAGTCCGATCAATGCCGTGAAGCGGTCGGCTGCAACGCCCTTGACCGCCTCCGGCCACTGCACGCTGCGTTGACGCAGCAGCCAGATCCGCACCGCGTCACCGCCGACCGATGACGGCAACACCTGATTGAACCAGAGGCTGGTCATCAGTATCCGCCAGCCGGCGAGCCAATCCAGCGACACGCCGAGCGCGCGCATGATCAGCTCCCACCGGCCGTTGAGCACGAAGGTCTGGACGAAGATCAGCGCAAGCGCGACGACGAACAGGACCGGATCGACCGAGACGAGATGGTCGCGCAGCTGGCGCAGGTCGAGACCGCGCGCGATGTAGACCAGCACGGCGATCGACAGCAGCAGCTTCACCGAAAACAGGGCCGCATGCTTGAATCGCGACTGCATCGGATGCCGCCTCAGGACGCCGGATATTCCGCACGACCGATGACGAGGTCGATTGCGGCCATCATCCAGAACTGGTGCGTGGTCTCGACAATGTTGTAGCTGCGGCTGTCGACCCAGAAATTGACGTCGCCGAGATTGCGCAGCGGATTGTCCGCGTTCATGCCCGACAACGTGATCACGTCGAGCTTCATCTTGCGCGCCTGCGTGACCGCGTTGAGGATGTTCTTCGAACGCCCCGACGAGCTGATCGCGACGAGGCAATCGCCGGCGCGCGCATTCAGCCGCACGGCGTGCGCGATCCAGTCCTCGAACCCGTAATCGTTGGCAAGGCACGACATCATGCTCGCATCGCTGAAGCAGAGAGCGGGCACTGACGCATTCTTCGCCAGATCGATCGCCAAATGCGAAGCGATGCCGGCCGACCCGCCGTTGCCGATGAAGATGACGCGACCGCCCTGCTCGCGCGTGCGTAACCAGGACGCGCGCGTCGCGGAGATCCTCGCAAAAATACCGTCGTCGACCGCCGTCGCGCGATGCAGGCGCCCCACGTAATCGTCGAGGAAAGCCTTGTGGTCGGGATCGACGGATTCGGCAGGCATGGGCTGACGGCTCGATTGCAACATTACCGGGTGATACCGGCTATTACCAAGGATTGCAAAGGTATAATACTTGCAAAGTTTGCGGGCGGCTGATAGTCGGCTTTTCGGGTTTCACTCAACATTGGCGAGCCTATTTCGCTGGGCATTCGCGTCACGGATGTTCCCTATGAAATGCATTGTTACTGGCGGCGCCGGGTTCATTGGAAGTCACCTCGTCGATCGCCTGCTCGATGACGGCCATGAGGTCATTGCGCTCGATAATTTCGTGATCGGACGCGCTGAAAACCTCGCCGCACGCGCCGGTTCGAGCCAGTTGAAGGTCGTGCGGGCTGACGTCACCGACATCGACGCGATCAAACCGTATTTCCACGGGGTGGATTGGGTCTTCCATCTCGCCGCGCTGGCGGACATCGTACCCTCGATCGAATCGCCGATCCCCTATCATCGCGCCAATGTCGACGGCACGGTCAACGTTCTCGAAGCGGCGCGGCACGCGGGCGCCAGCCGCTTCATCTATGCGGCTTCCTCCTCCTGCTACGGCATTCCGGATGTCTATCCCACGCCGGAGAGTTCCGAGATCCGGCCGATGTATCCCTACGCGCTCACCAAGAATCTCGGTGAGCAATGCGTCATGCACTGGTGCCAGGTCTACAAGCTGCCCGCCGTGGCGCTGCGCCTGTTCAACGTGTTCGGACCGCGCCATCGCACCACCGGCACCTACGGCGCCGTGTTCGGCGTGTTCATGGCACAGAAGCTGGCGGGCAAGCCCTTCACGGTGGTCGGCGACGGCGAGCAGACGCGCGACTTCACCTTCGTCAGCGACGTCGCCGATGCCTTCGTGAACGCCGCGCGCTCCGACGTCTCGCACGAGATCTTCAATGTCGGCTCGGACAACACCTACAGCGTGAACCGCCTGGTCGAGCTCCTCGGCGGCGACAAGGTCCACATTCCCAAGCGCCCGGGCGAGCCCGACTGCACCTACGCCGACATCAGCAAGATCAAGCGGGTCCTGAAATGGGCGCCGAAGGTGAAGTTCGAGGACGGCGTTGCGACGATGTTGAGGTCGATGGACCAGTACAAGGACGCTCCGCTCTGGACGGTGGACAAGATCGCCGACGCCACCAAGGACTGGTTCAAATATCTCGGTGACGACAAGGTCACCCCGCAGAAGGCAAGCCGTTGAGCAGATTCGTTCACCCCCCAATTTTGCCGCCAGCCGATCACGTCCGGGCCGGCCAACTGAGACCGACCGGCGCCTTGGGTCATTCACATGGGTAATGCTGCGACAGACAGGCCGGCCGGCCATCCGGCACCGCACGAGAAGATCAAGACGATCGAGGAGCTCGGCGAGATCGCGCGCGCCGCGCAGGCTGAGGGCCTGACCGTTGCGCTCTGCCACGGCGTGTTCGATCTGGTGCATCTCGGTCACGTCCGGCACATCCTGGCAGCCCGCAACGAGGCCGACGTCGTCGTGGTGACCATCACCGCGGACCGTTACGTCAACAAGGGCCCGGGACGGCCGATCTTTCCGGAGAACATGCGCGCCGAGATGCTGGCCGCGCTCGGCACGGTCGACTGGGTCGGCATCAATCAGACCTCCAGCGCCGAGCCGGTCCTCGATACCGTGCGCCCCGACATCTACGTGAAGGGCTCGGACTACGAGAATCCCGAGGATGACGTGACCGGCAAGATCGCAGTGGAGCGCGAGGCGGTCGAGCGTCACGGCGGGCGCATCGTCTTCACGCGGGACGTGACGTTCAGCTCGTCGTCGCTGCTGAACCGTTATTTCGACATCTACGATCCGCCGCTGCGCGACTACCTCCAGAAGGTGCGCGATGGCGGCGGCGCCGAACGCCTGCTGAAGCTGATCGACAAGATCCAGGACATGCACGTCGTGCTGGTCGGCGACACCATCATCGACGAATACCAATACGTCACGGCGCTCGGGAAGGCCTCCAAGGAGAACATCGTCGCGACCCTGCTCAAGAACGGCGAGCAGTTTGCCGGCGGCGTCATTGCCGCGGCAAATCACGT
This sequence comes from Bradyrhizobium sp. NBAIM08, assembly GCF_020193935.1. Taxonomy (NCBI): domain Bacteria; kingdom Pseudomonadati; phylum Pseudomonadota; class Alphaproteobacteria; order Hyphomicrobiales; family Nitrobacteraceae; genus Bradyrhizobium; species Bradyrhizobium sp. NBAIM08. Next base: position 743,436 of record NZ_JADYVR010000001.1, read on the forward strand.
CGCGAGCTTCTGCAAGTCGGTCGAGATCGTCACGACGCTGGGTGGCAACGACTACCCCGAAGAGTTCATTCGGGCGCATGTCCGCCCGAACGTAAAGCTCACGCCGATCCGCGTTCAGGGCCGTCCGACCACTCGCAAGCTGCGGTACGTCGAGATGGGCTATCTGCACAAGCTGTTCGAAGTCTATACGATGGACGACACGCCGCTCGACGAGGCCGCGCGCACGGAGATCGATCGCGTCACCGCCGAGCGCGTCCGCGGGGCCGACGTCGTCATCGTCACCGATTTCGGACACGGCATGATCGCATCCAGCACGATCGACGCCTTGATCGCGAATTCCAAGTTCCTGGCCGTCAACGCCCAGAGCAACAGCGGCAACCACGGCTACAACCTGATCACGAAGTATCCGCGGGCCGACTACATCTGCATCGACGCACCGGAAGCGCGCCTGGCCGCCACCGACAAGTTCAACGACATCGCATCGGTGATCGAGGGCGGCCTGCATCGCAAGATCGATTGCGACAACATGATCATCACGCACGGCTCCTTCGGCTGCTACCCCTTCTCGTCGAAGACCGGCGTTGCGCGCGTCCCTGCTTTCACCAAGACCGTCGTCGACACCGTCGGTGCGGGCGATGCCTTCCTGACAATCACGGCGCCGCTGGTGGCGGCCGGCGGCAACATCGAGGACGTCGCCTTCATCGGCAATGCGGCGGGCGCGATTAAGGTCGGCATCGTCGGTCACCGCAACTCGGTCGAGAAGGCGCCGCTGGTCAAGTTCGTCACCGCGTTGTTGAAGTAGCGCGATCGAAGAATCCGGAGAACGACAGTGATTGATCGGAAATGGAATGTGATGGTCACCGGTGGCGCCGGCTACGTCGGCAGCGTGCTGGTTCCGCAATTGCTTGCCGCGGGCCACAAGGTCACCGTGCTCGACTTGTTCATGTATGGCGAGGACGTCTTCGACGCCGTTCGTGACAATCCGAACCTCCGCCTGATCAAGGGCGACATCCGCGATGAGGCCGCGGTCAACGAGGCCCTGCGCGGCAACAACGCGGTGATCCACCTCGCCTGCATCTCCAACGATCCCTCGTTCGAGCTAGACCCGGCACTCGGCAAGTCCATCAACTACGACTGCTTCCGTCCGATGGTGCGCGCCGCGAAGAAGGCGGGTATCAAGCGCTTCATCTACGCCTCCTCCTCGAGCGTCTACGGCATCAAGGACGAGGCCGAGGTGACCGAGGAGCTGTCCTGCGAGCCGCTCACCGACTACTCCAAGTTCAAGGCGATGTGCGAGACCGATCTTGCCGACGAGGCCGCGTCCGGCTTCGTCACCTGCACGGTTCGCCCTGCCACCGTCTGCGGCTACGCTCCGCGGCAGCGGCTCGACGTCGTCGTCAACATCCTGACCAATCTGGCCGTCAACACCGGCCGCATCCGCGTGTTCGGCGGAACGCAGAAGCGGCCCAATCTGCACATCCAGGACATGACGGCGGCCTATCTGTTCCTGCTGCAGCAGGACGATGCGAAGATCGACGGCAAGACCTACAACATCGGCTACGAAAACCACTCGCTGATGAAGATCGCCGACATCGTCAAATCGGTGGTCGGCAACAATGTCGACGTGGCCGTCGAGCCGACCGACGATCTCCGTTCCTACCACGTGTCGTCGGAGAAGATCCGCCGCGAGCTCGGCTTTGCGCCGACGCACACGATCGAGCAGGCCGTGTCAGGGCTCGTGGACGCCTTCAGGGCGGGCCGTCTGCCGAACTCACTCAACGATCCCAGGTATTTCAACATCAAGATGATGCAGAACATCAGCCTGAAGTGAGCGGCGTGCGGATCGGCATCGATTTCGACAACACGATCATCTGCTACGACAAGGTCTTTGCCGCCGCCGCGCGCCAACGCGGGCTGGTGCCGGAGGGCTGGGACGGGCTGAAGACCGACGTGCGGGATTTCTTGCGATCCCGCGCCGGCGGCGAGCTTGCCTGGCAGGGGCTGCAGGGCTTCGTCTACGGCAAGGGAATCGGCGGCGCCGAGATCAACCCTGGCGTCCGCGAGTTCCTTGCCGCGTGCCGCAAGGCCGGCGCGAGCGTCCATATCGTCAGCCACAAGACGCAGTTCGGCCATCAGGATCCCGATCGGGTCGACTTGCGCGAGGCTGCGCGTGGCTGGCTGAAGAGCGCGGGCCTCATCGACACCGCCGACGCGGCGATCTCGGCGGGCAATGTCTATTTCGAGGACACGCTGGCGGCCAAGGTCGAGCGGTTGGCAAGCCTGCAGCTCGACATCTTCATTGACGATCTCGTCGACGTCTTCGAGCAGCCGCATTTTCCGAAGGCGACGCGATCGATCCTGTTCACGCAGTCGCGGCCGCCGCATCCCGCGCATTGCGAGCCGCTCGCGACCTGGGCCGATATCCACCGCGGAGTGTTCGGAGCATGAGCCAGTCGGACCTCAGCGCACAGGATGCGGTCTCGATCGGCAGCCGCCTCTCCGGGGCGCGGGTCGCGGCGGCGCAACCGGCGCGGGCCGGCGGCAACAACCGGGTGTTTCGGCTGGAGATGGCGGAAGGCCCGCCCCTCGCCCTCAAGCACTATCCGTCCGACGGGCGCGATCGGCTGGGACAGGAATATGACGCGCTCTCGTTTCTCTCGCGCCACGGCATCAATGCGACGCCGCGGCCGATCGCGAAGGATCCGGCCGCGTTCTGTGCGCTGTATCAATGGTTAGACGGTGAACCCGCGGTCCTGCATCCGCAGCCCGACGACGCCGACCAGTTGGCCGATTTCCTGATCGAGCTGCAAAAGCTGCACGACGCTGAAGGCGCGCAGACTCTGCGGAATGCGTCGGCCAGCATCTTCTCGGCCGAGGCGGCCATCGCCCAGTACGAGCAACGCCTCGACGACCTGAGGCGGACTTCGGATGATCATCCGGATCTGCGCGCGTTCATGGACGGCAGCCTGGTTCCCACCGCTGCCGTCGCGATCCGGCAACTCCGTCGGCGCTATGCGGAACGGGGCCTGGATCCCGCCGCGGACCTTGCGCCCGCCCAACGTGCATTGAGCCCGTCGGATTGCGGACTACACAACGCACTGCGCACCGACGACGGCAAATTGCGCTTCATCGACTTCGAGTATTTCGGCTGGGACGACCCGGTCAAGCTCGTGTCCGACACCGCGATTCACCCCGGCAGCGGTCTGCCCGTGGCCGATGCGAACCGATTGATCGAGCGGCTCTCGCGCGCTTTCGCGGCTGGGGATGACGCGTTTGCGGTCCGCCTTGACGTACTGTATCCTGTGTTCGGGGCGATTTGGTGCCTGATTGTCCTGAATGCCTATTTGCCGGAAAGCCGCTCCCGGCGTGCCCTGGCTGCGCAAGGTGGCGATCTGACGGTCCGCCTTGCCGGCCAGCTCGACAAAGCCCGTCGGCTCCACCAAACGATTTGCCAACGTGATCCAGATCTCACCCCACGCTGAAGCTGCTCTCACCTGCACGCTGGACGAGCGGAGCCTCTATTTGCGCCGCCTGGTCCTCGGTTCTGTCCGCTCCGCGGGACGCGGCCATGTCGGGCCTGCCCTGTCGCTGATCGAGATGGTCCGCGTGCTCTACGACGACGTACTGCGGATCGACCCGAAGAACCCGGGCGATCCCGATCGCGACCGCGCCATCCTCAGCAAGGGACACGGATGTCTGGCGCTCTATGCGCTTTTGGCCGACCGCGGCTTCTTCCCGCTGTCGGAGCTGGACGGCTTTTGCGGTCCCGACAGCATTCTGGGCGGACATCCCGAATACGGCATGGTGCCCGGCGTCGAGGCCTCGACCGGCGCGCTCGGACATGGCCTCTCGATCGGCGTCGGCCTTGCGCTCGCCGCCCGCATGCGCGAGCGCAGCTACCGCACCTTCGTGCTGCTCGGCGACGGCGAGATCAACGAGGGATCGGTGTGGGAAGCGGCGATGGGCGCGACCAAGCACGGCCTCGACAACCTCGTCGCGCTGATCGATTACAACAAGCTGCAGAGCTACGGCCCAACCGACTACGTGCTGCCGCTGGAGCCGCTCGCGGACAAATGGCGCAGCTTCGGCTTCGCCGTGCAGGAGGTCAACGGCCACGACGTCGGCGCACTGCGCACGGTCCTGAAGCAGCTCCCGGCCGTTGCCGGCAAGCCCACCGCCATCATCTGCCATACCGTCAAGGGCAAGGGTCTTCCGGCTGCGGAATCCAATGCCGATTGGCATCACAAGAACAAGCTGACCGACAGCGAGCTCGACGCCATTCGCGTCGCCGTCGGCGATTTTTGATCGGCTCCCCATGCGCAACACCGCGATGAACATGGTCCACAAGCTCGCCGCGCGCGACGAGCGTGTGCTTTACATCGGCTCCGATCCGGGTGCCGGCACGCTGCGCGCGATGAGCAAGGAGTTTCCCAAGCGCCACCTGATCGAGGGCATCTCGGAAGCGCATATCATCGGCATGTCGGCCGGTCTCGCGATGGAGGGCTTCGTGCCTTACGTCAACACCATCGCGACCTTCCTCACCCGCCGCTGCTACGAGCAGGTCGCGGTCGATCTCTGCCTGCACAATCTGCCGGTACGGCTGATCGCCAATGGCGGCGGCCTCGTCTATGCGCCGCTCGGTCCCACGCACCAGGCGATCGAGGACATCGCCATCATGCGGGCGCTGCCCAACATGACGGTGATCTGCCCGTGCGACGCCGACGAGGCTGCGCGCATGATGGAGCAGACGCTGGATTGGAAGGGCCCGATCTACATCCGGCTCGGCAAGGGCGGCGATGCCATCGTGTCCAAGGCCGAGCACGGCTTCGAGATCGGCAAAGCCATCCTGATGCGGCCGCCCGGCGACGTCCTCATGGTGACCACCGGCATCATGCTCCAGCGCGCCCTCGCCGCAGCCGACCTGCTGGCCGCGCAAGGCATTCGCGCCGGCATCCTGCACATGCATACCGTGAAGCCGCTCGATACCGCAGCGCTGCTGCAGGCGATCCGCGGCACCAGGCTCGTGGCCACGCTGGAGGAGCACGTGCCCTCCGGCGGCCTCGGCAGCGCGGTCGCGGAGGCGCTGATCGACAAGCTCGGCTCCGGTTTCCCTGCGATGCTGCGGCTGTCGCTGCCCGACCGCTTCATGCACAATTACGGCTCTCAGGACTCGCTGCTGAAGAAGCACGGGCTCTCCGCCGGCGCCATTGCGACCTCGATCGAGCATGCGCTCGCGGCGTCGCACACCCCCTCACCTCAACTTCATTCCACCTGACGGGTCACATGTACGACGTTCGATATTCCTATCTGCTCGAGCAATTCGCGGATCCCGCACCGATACTCGCCGAGATTGGCCGGCTGGTTGCGACCGGTGACTTCACCCTTGGCAAGCCCGTCGCCGAGTTCGAGAAGCGCTTCGCCGAATTGATCGGCGTCCGGCACGCCATCGGCGTCGGATCCGGCACCGACGCGCTCAAGCTGCCGCTCAAGGCGCTCGGCATCGGTCATGGCGACGAGGTCATCACCGCCGCGAACACCTTCATCGCCACGGTCGGCGCGATCGCGGAAACCGGCGCGACGCCGGTTCTTGTCGATTGCGACGATTCCTTCTGCATGAACGTGGACCAGGTCGAGGCTGCCATCAACGGGAAGACCAAGGCGATCATGCCGGTCCAGTTGACCGGCGAGGTCACCGACATGGGCAAGCTGATGCCGATCGCGCAGCGCCACAACCTGCCTGTGGTCGAGGACGCCTGCCAGGGCATCCTGTCGGAGTTCGCGGGAAAACGCTCCGGCACCCACGGCATCGCGGCCGGCTTCTCGCTGCATCCGCTCAAGAACCTCAACGTCTGGGGCGATGCCGGCGTCGTCGTCACCAATGACGACGGCATGAACGAAAAGCTCCGCCTGATCCGCAACCACGGCATGAAGAACCGCGACGAGATCGCGATCCTCGGCTGCAACTCGCGGCTCGATTCCCTGCAGGCCGTGGTCGGCAACTGGCTGATCGGCCAGACCAGCGAGATCACGCGCCGCAGAATCGAAAATGCGGCCTACTACGATGCGGGTCTCGCCGGCCTGCCCGGCCTGCGCGTCCCGCCGCGCCGTCCCAACGTGAAGCACGTCTACCATCTCTACATGGTGTTCGCCGAACGTCGCGACGAGCTCTACAAATATTGCCTGGACAACGGCATCGAGGCCAAGATCCACTATCCGATCCCGCTGTATCAGCAGGAAGGCCTGAAGCATCTCGGCTACGCGCCGGGCACGTTTCCGGTCACCGACCGCCACGCCAAGGAAGTCATCAGCTTCCCGGTCGACCAGCACCTGACGCGCGCCCAGCAGGACCGCGTCATTGAGACCGTCAGGAAGTTCTGCCATGGACGCTGACACCGGCCGCCGGCGCATCGGCTACGTCAATCTTCCTGCGCAGTTCGAGGAAGAGCGCGCCGAGATCCTGCAGGCGGTCGAGGGCGTGTTCCAGCGCGGCGACTTCATCGGCGGGGCGGCGGTCGGAAGGCTCGAGGAGGAATTGTCCGCCTATCTCGGCTCGCCGCATGTGGTGACGCTGAATTCGGGCACCGACGCGCTGATCCTCGCCATGCGGGCGCTCGACATCGGTCCCGGCGACGAGGTGATCACGCCGCCGAATTCGTTCGTGGCATCGACCGCCGCGATCATCGCGGTCGGCGCCACGCCGGTGTTTGCGGACGTGCTGCCGGACCAGAACATCGATCCGGCCGCGGTCGAGGCCGCCGTCACGCCGCGGACCAAGGCGATCATGCCGGTGCATCTGACCGGACGCATGGCCGACATGGCTCCGCTGATGGCGATCGCTGCCAAGCACGCGCTCGCCGTGATCGAGGACAGCGCCCAGGCGGTCGGTTCGACCTATGACGGCCGGATGAGCGGCACCATCGGCACCTTCGGCTGCTTCTCCGCCCACCCCTTGAAGAATCTCAATGCCGCCGGAGATGCCGGCTTCCTCGTCACTGCCGACGCCGAGCTTGCCGCAAGAATCCGACGGCTGCGCAATCACGGCCTGATCAACCGCAGCGACGTCCAGGAATGGGGGATCGTGTCGCGGCTCGACACGCTCCAGGCCGAGGTGCTGCGCATCCGCCTGCGCCACCTTCCTTCCGTGATCGAACGCCGGCGGCGCAACGCCGCGCAATACCGCGCCGAGCTCGCCGGCCTGCCCCTGTTCATTCCGCCCTGCCGGAACATCGAGTTCAACACCTTCCACACTTTCGTGGTGCAGACCGAGCGTCGCAACGACTTCCAGAAATATCTTGCCGACAAAGGCATCGAGACCGCGATCCATTATCCGGTCCCGATCCACCTGCAGCCGGCAGCAGCGCATCTCGGCCATGGCCGCGGCGCGTTCCCGGTGACGGAACGGCAGGCGGACCAGATCCTCACGCTTCCCATCAACCAGTTCCTGTCGGCCGCCGACATCAGCTATATTTGCGCGACCGCCCGGGAGTATTTTGCATGACGGACACGGACTTCCTGCACGCCGACGAGCAGGCGCTGGCGCAGCGTTTCATCGACGATGGCTTCGTCACCACCCCGGCCGACGATCGCGCCGGGCTCGACCGGATCCAGCGCCGTGCTGCCGAGCTCGCGGCGGACTATCTGAAGCTGCCGCACAGCAACGATCCCTACGCGATGCTCGACACCATCCACACGCGGGTGAGCGTCGATGATCTCAACGGCCTGCGGCTGCACGTCTTCAACGGCCTCAACGCCGAGCCCTGGTTCCGGCCGACCTATTTCCGCCTGGCGCGCTCGACGATCGAGACCATCGTCGGCAACGAGCTCTGCATGCAGCGCCGCGTCAATCTCAGCATCCAGCTTCCCGGCGACAGCTCCTCGCTGCTCGCCACCCATTCCGACGTCTGGTCGGGCGACTCGCCGTTCGAGGTCGTGGTGTGGGTGCCCCTGGTCGATGTCCACCGCACCAAGTCGATGTATCTGCTGCCGCCGTCCCTGAACGGCGAGATGCAGGACCGGATGGCGGCCTTGCGCAGCGCCGAAGAGCTCTACAAGACCATCAAGCCGCACGCGACCTTCATCGAGATTCCCTACGGTCACGTCATGCTGTTCAACCAGACCCTGATGCACGGCAATCGCGTCAACGAGGAAGCCGGCACGCGCTGGAGCATGAACTGCCGCTTCAAGAGCATCATGTCGCCCTACGCGGACAAGCGCTTCGGCGAGTTCTTCGAGCCGATCCTGCTGCGCCCCGCAACCCGGGTCGGGATGCAGTACAAGCTGCCGGGAGGCTTCCATGGCTGAGCGAGCCGGCCATCGCGGCTATATCGGCGCCAGGCCGCTGAACGGCAGCCGCACCCCGCAGCACGTCCAGAACATCGTGATCCGCGACTATGCGCGGCGCAAGAACCTGCACTATCTGTTGAGCGCCGCCGAGCACACCATGCCCGGCAGCTACATGGTGCTGGAAGACATCCTGGACGAGCTGCCGCAGCTGCGTGGCCTGATCCTCTACAGCATCTTCATGCTGCCGCCCGACGAGGCTCGGCGGCGGCAGATCTACGACCGCGTGCTGCGCGAGGGCTGCGATCTCCATGCAGCGGTCGAGGAGATCACGCTGGCGTCTCAGAAGGACATCCAGGCCGTCGAGGACATCCTGCTCGTCAACAGGTTCGCGACTATCCTGTGATGATGCCGCGGACCGGTTGGCCCCCATGACCGAGATCAACCTGCTCCAGCCGATGCACGCATCGACGAGGCGGGACTACGTCCAGCGCGTGGTCGAGCACGACAAGGCGGAATCCGCCACTGTGGCGCGGCAATGGGGACGCGACTATTGGGACGGCGACCGGCGCTACGGCTACGGCGGCTATCGCTATGACGGACGGTGGCGCCCGCTCGCCCAGACCCTGATCGATCGCTACGGCATCAAACCGGGCATGAGCGTACTCGACGTCGGCTGCGGCAAGGGCTACCTGCTCTATGAGTTCACCCAGCTCGTCCCCGATCTCAGGATCGCCGGCATCGACATCTCCGAGTATGGCATCGCCAACGCCAAGGAGGAGGTGCGGCCGCATTTGAAGGTCGGCAGCGCCGTCGAGCTCCCCTACCCCGACCACAGCTTCGACCTCGTCGTTTCGCTCGGCGTGCTGCACAACCTTCCGCTCGAGGACGTGTTCCGCGCGGTGCCCGAGATCGAGCGCGTCGGACGCGGCACCTCGAAATATCTGATGGTCGAATCCTTCCGCAACGAGCGCGAGAAGGCCAATCTGCTTTACTGGCAGCTCACCTGCCTGAGCTTCCACGGCCCGCAAACATGGGCCTGGATCTACGACAAATGCGGGTATCGGGGCGACCATGGGTTCATCTTCTTCGAATGAGGCAGGCCTGCACCGGCCGACCTCGTTGCGCGCGCAAAATCCGGAAGTGTACTATTCGGACGATGCCATCGTCACCGCGGACGATGCCACGATCGCGGAGCTGAAGCGCATCGCCGCCGGCAACCCGCGCCTGCGCAGTCGGCTGTGCACGCATCCCGATCCTTCGTCCGGACTGCACGAGATGCTGATCGTGCACCATCGCGAAGCCTATGTGCGGCCGCACAAGCACCTTGGCAAACCTGAATCGTTCCACGTGATCGAGGGGACCGCGCAGGTCGTGATCTTCGAGGACGACGGCGGCATTCGCGAGGTGCTCGAGATGGCGCCCTACGGTCAGGGCAAACGCTGCTATTATCGCATGCCGGAACAGGTCTTCCACTCGATCCTGATCACCTCGGAATGGCTGGTATTTCACGAAACCACCGCCGGCCCGTTCGATCCTTCGCGCACGGCATTTCCCGACTGGGCGCCTGATGGCAGCGACGCTGCCGCGGTGCAGGACTACGTCACAAGAATTGGTAGGCTCGCCGCGGAGCATCTGAACAAACGAGGCAAAGCCTAGGACCATGGTCACCCCCGTCGGTTTCGACGATGCTCGCACGAATGTAGATCCGAAAGCTGCGGCTCTCCGACAACGGGAGCGGGCGGGCATTGGATACGTCTACGTCGCTCTGGTTCTCGCCTTTGTTACGGCCGTGCCCGCGCTGTTCGCGCGTGAGGTCTTCGGCGACGATTGGACGGTGTACTACATCTATTGGACTCAAGGTGCCGCTGGCGTCGCTCGCGTGCTGTGGGAGTCGGCACACGCCGGCTTCGCAATCCCGATGACGCTGTTTGTGGCGCTTTTGAACGATACTCCCGATGTCTCTGCGCGGCTCGCGGGACTAGCCTGCCATCTGGTCAACGGCGTGTTGCTTCACTCCGTCCTGTCGCGATCATCCTATACGAGACGGATCGCCGGTCTTGTCACGGCTCTGTTCCTGCTCAGCCCGTTCTATGCAATTCGCCTGACACTCAACGCGGTCTACGACTTCTTCCTGCTCTTCTATCTGCTGTCCTACGAGCTGTCCTATTCGAAGGTGCGGGCGCTTCGATGGAGCGCACCTTTTTGTCTGTTATTCGCGTTGTCGCTCGAGACTCTGATCGCCCTCGAACCGGTTCGCGTCGTGCTCACCTGGTCTGGTCCCGAGCGGTGGAGGCAGAAACTCGCGCGTCTTGTACCGTTCTGGCTGGCCGTTGCAGCCATGATCGTTCTGCGACTGACAATTCTGGGGAAGAGCGGCCACTACGCCGGACAATACAGTTTCGCGAACGATTTCTCGATCATAGCCAATGCGCTCTATGCGCACCTCATGGCCTTCCCGAGCGGCCTGAGCTACGCATATTCTCACGGGGTTGCGCTGCTGGGGCTTCCTGTTTCCGCGGCAGTGACATTGGCCACGATCGCCGTCTTTGCCCGGTTCTCATCGACAGCATTGTGGACGCCCTGGCTGCTGAACGGCCGCTCGACCACGAATGCGATGCTTCTGCTGCTGGTGCTGGGAGCCGCGATTGCCCTCATCGGCGCGCTGCCCTACGCTCTTACCGGAATTTATGGCGACGTGACGCGGGGCGAGTCCAGGCTACTCTTTCCCTCGCAGTTCGGCGTCTTGATCCTGATGGCGACCGTTGTGCAGGCGATTCCGGGATCGCGCGTCCGCGCAGCCGTCGCGGGGGGCTTGGTCGCGATCTTCGCCTTGTCGTCGGCTCACGATTCCAAATGGCTGCTCTACGACGGGTTGCTCAGCAGCGACATGCTGCGGCAAGTCCGAGCAGCCTTGCTCGCGGACCCCGAGCCAAAGGTCGTTAAGCTCCAGTTCGAGAACTCGCACGTCTTCTCGTTCCGCTCACGATGCCTCGGCGGCAATGACATGAACGTGGCACAGACGATCCTGCGGGATGAAAATCGCGAGCGGTCGTTTATCTACACGGACTACTGCGGGGATTTTACTGATCCTCATTTCGTTGTGAACGGCAACTGCCCGGTTTCCTACCTCGAGACCTTTCCTTGCCCACCCCGTCGCGAGACCTGGCGCTATCGCGCCGCCCCGGGAATTCCACGACCCGACGACATTGGATTCATCGAGCTTCTGACGGCGACCCTCGGAAATAACTCCTCGGCCACGGAGGGCCGCGGTGAACTGATGCAGTTGAAGAATGGAGAGCCGGCCCCTGTGGCGAGAGCCGAGTATCGGCCGCCTTGCAATCGGCCTGGCGTCCGAGGCGCAGCCTGGTTGCTGGCGCTGCCGGCCCCGGCATGTGAAGGTGCTGCCTCTGGAGTTCGCTAGAGCATGCGTCAGCCATGGAGGGTTCCAGCGCCCATCGTCCAGACACAAACATTGCCATGCCGGAGGCAACCACGGGCTTCGCGGGATTGTTCAGGGAACGCTGTGGTGGTAGAAGCGCCTCGCAACGGGAAGTTCAGGCAATTGGGGACTGGACGTGATTTCAGAGAAAGTTAGATTTTCCGCTGTGTTCGACGCAGCCTCCTCCCCGACTTCGATCGTAGCTAGCCTCGAGACCTCCTAGTGGAGTACACAAGGGAATTCTCGATCGCCGCCAGAGCTGTTGTGGCCGCCCTGCTGGGATGCGCCGTCGCCTACGTGGTGCTGCTGCTGGTGAAAAATCACCTTCCGTCATTTCAATCAAATTTCGTCGAAGGCTTCGACATGGCCTTGGCAGACAGGAATTGCGATTTCTGCAAGAAGGCGTTCTACGGCTCGTTCTTCCTGTCCGGGCCGATTGCGGCAGCAGCGGCATTGTACGCGACGTATCGATCATCGGGCTCGCTCGCACTGAGCGCCATCACGGCGAGCTTCGTCTATCTTGCCCTCGGCGCTGCCAACGATTGGAGGAGCCCCGGGATCGCGATCGCCCTGCTGGCGGTCGCCGCTATCACCGTCGCGCTCAATCGAGACGCCAACAATTACCTTCCTGCTGCAAAACCCTCGACCGACACCCGGTTCAGCGTGGGGTCCGGCGATCTGCTCGCGATCATATTCCTCGCTCTGCTGCTGATCCCCTCCGACCTCGAAGGCCTGACCGCGGCCGTGAGGGACGAAGCGCACAAGGTAAGTTACTTCATCGGTCCCGCGCTTTATGGCTACGCCCCCGGGCTCGTTCCCGGATTGGACTTCCATTCGCATTACGGCCCTGCGCTCGGCTGGTTCTTTCATCTCATCATGGGAGATGGCTGGAAATCGGCGGCGATGCGAGCGGTCGGATTGAACATCGCGGTCACGCTCGCGACCTACGTCCAGGCCTACTTTCTTCTGTATTACTTGATCCGCTCGAAGCTTGCCGCGATCGCCGTCATCACGGCGCTCGCCGTGCTGGCTTTCTCTACGACCGGCCAGTTCTACTCGCCATCTGCCTACCCGACGCGATTTCCGCTCTTGATCGTCTTTGCGCTCGCGATCAGCCTGCACTGCACCGCTCCCGGGCGCCTGACATGGCTAATCCTATCGGCCATCATGTGCGCCGTCTCGCTGCTCTGGCAGACCGAGATCGGGCTGTTCTTCCTTGTGACGGGTACCTTCGTCGCGGCGATCGCCGGAGGGTTTCCGAACTATCGCAATGCCCTCGTGTTCGCAGTCACATCGATAGGTGCCGCAATCCTGATGTGCCTGGTGCTGTTCGGCACGAGAGCCTTCTCCCTGGAGTTTCTGATCGAATGCTTTCGCCCGCTCGTACTCTACGGGACCGGGTGGGGAAGCACGCCCATCAAATGGGACTTGGGCTGGGGCATCATCTACAATCTGCCGCTCCAGATCGTCGGATGCATCACCGTCGGCTGGGCCGCGATCCGGCTGTCACGGCCCTCCGATTCTTGGCATGACCGGTTCGTGACCGGGATTCTGCTGACGCTGTCGATGATTGGCATGGCGCTGATGATCAAATGGGTCAACCGGACGCTGGACGCTGTCTGGCACCAGAACGCGTTGCCGCTGGTGATGGTCTCGGCCTGGTGGATCCGCCAGTTTTCAACGGGGTGGCAACCGTCGTTCCGAAGAACCGCCGGCGCCATAACGGCCGCTGCGACCGTTCTTGCGCTGCTGTTCGTCCAGGACAAGAACAATCCCCACCTCTACGGCCTGAGATCGTATGCAACTTATCCCAGCCTTCTGCGGTGGCCGTTCGTCTCGAGCCCGGCGGTCACGTGGCAGGAGGACCTGGATCAGATCACAGAGGCCGATGCGAAGTTCATCCAGGATAAAACCAGGCCAGACGAGAGGGTTCTGGTCATCGCCCTCAGGGATTGGGCCTATCTAGCCCAGGCCCATCGGGCGCCGATGGCCTATTTCATGCCGTTCCTGGTGTCCTTTGACGCGCGGTTCCTGGATCGCTCGATGAACCCGGCGGACCGGCTGTTCTACGACAGCATGGTTGAGCGCAGGCCGGAGTACCACCATGTTCAAGAGGTCATGAAGCGGATCAAGCGGGATTTCGTGGCCGTGGAGACCCGGGGTAATTTGACACTCTACGAGCGGCGGCGGCCTTGACGTCGACCGTGCTCGCAGCCGTCGCGCGCGTACATGGCCGGCCGCATCCACCTCCAATTGAGGGACGGCGGCACGTCTTGCAAGACCTATCCACGGCTGCTACCTGCTTTGGCCGAGAACGCACAGGCCGGAGGAATGCCCCGCGTAACCCGGTTATGATGTATCCGGGAACGTCTCGTTGCCGGCCACGCCGGTTTCCATTGAAGGTCGCCTCGTCAGACCTGCTCAAATGCGAGAATAATCAGTGACCGATCATTGCCGCCTCTGCCATTCGACCAACCTGCGACCGGTCATCGACCTCGGGCAAATGCCAATCGCGCATCGACTTCGGCGCAGCCGGAACGAGCAGGAGGAGCGGTATCCGTTCGAGGTCCTCGCCTGCGGCGACTGCGGCCTGCCGCAGATCGTCAAGCCGATTGATCCAGACATCCTCTATCGCCAGTTCAACTACAATTTCAGCAGCTGGAAGCCGGAGCCGCACCAGGTCGACGAGCTCGACACCATCGCGAAATTCTCGAAGCACCAATCCGTGTTCGAGATTGGATGCAACGACGGCCTGTTCATGGATAAGTTGCGCGAACGCGGCGCGAAGGTCTTGGTGGGTGTGGAGCCCAACCCCGTGTCGGGCAAGATCGCCCGCGAACGCGGCATCAAGGTCTATTCCGACATGATCAGCCCGGCCCTGTGTCACGACGCGGTCGCCCAGTCCGGCAAGTTCGATCTCGTGGTCTCGCGCCAGGTGCTGGAGCACATCGTCGATTTCGAGAACTTCTTCGACTGCGTGAAGATCGCGCTCAGCGACGACGGACTGCTGTTCATCGACGTGCCCGACTTTGATCCCGGTTCGACGGCGGGCGACCTCTCCGTGCTGTGGGAGGAGCACGTCAGCTACTTCACCGAGCCGACGCTACTCGCGCTCTTGGTCCGCCACGGCTTCGAGGCCGTCTCGGTGAAGAAATACAATTTCAGCGGCGGCAGCCTCGCGATCGCCGCCCGTCGTGCAACCCGCGACGTGACGCCGCCGCCTGCGCCCTCCGGCGTCGGCGAGAAATTCGGCCAGCGCGCAAGGGAGTACGGCGCGCGCCTGCGGCCGATCCTCGCCAAGGCCCGTGCGAACGGCGCCGAGATTGCCATCTACGGCGCGGGCTGCCGCGCCTGCACCTTCACCAACGCGCATGAGCTGGCGGAGCTCGTCGATCTCTCCGTAGACGACCAGAAGGAGCGCCAGGGGCTGTTCCTGCCCGGCACCGGCATACCGATCCGTTCGCCGGACGAACTCGCCGGCAAGTCGGAGCCGCTCGTCTGCCTTCTCGCCGTGAACCAGGAAAACGAAGCCAAGGTCAGCAGCCGGCTGCGCGAGAACGTGAAGCGGCCGCTGCACATCGTTTCGATTTTCGCGCCCTCCGACATCTGGAGCGAGCTCGACCGGCTCGAGGCGGCCTTGGGTTAGGGACGCGGCATGGCTGACGAGAAGCTCTTCAATTACTACGAACGTCAGGACGTCCTACCGACGTTCGGGAATTTCAAATCGGCCGCCGAACTCGATGCATATGCCAGCCAGCGGCGCGAGCTGTTTTCAGACAAGCTCGTGCTGCCGCCGCGGCTGTTCCGCGATGCGGAGTTGCTCGAATTCGGTCCAGATTCCGGTGAGAATGCGCTGGTGTTTGCCGGCTGGGGCGCGAACATGGCGCTCGCCGAACCGAACCGGCATGCGCATCCGAAAATTGAGGCCTATTTCGCGCATTTTGGCCTGAGCGAGCGCCTGCGCGAACTCGCGTTGGCCGATGTCGAGGGATTTCGCAGCGAGCGCCGCTACGACATCATCGATGCCGAAGGTTTCATTTACACCGTGCAGCCGACCGAAAATTGGCTCGGCGTTTTCCATCGGCTGCTCAATCCGGACGGTTTCGCCGTCGTGTCCTATTACGAGCGCTATGGCGGCTTCTTCGAGCTCGCGCTCAAGGCAATCCATGCCGCCGGCAAGGCTTTGTCAGGCCGTCCCGCACTCGAAACCGCGAAGACGCTTTTCGACGCGAAATGGAACAGCATTCCGCACACCCGCAGCTTCGAATCCTGGCTGATGGACGTGCTCGAGAACCCGTTCGTCCGGCATCGGTACTTCCTCGACGCAGCCGCCTTGTGCACGGCAGCGCATGAGCAGGGATTCGACATCCATTCGGCGTGGCCAGCCTATCGCGACAGCCTGGACGTCTACTGGCACAAGAAGGTTCTCTCCGCCGACGAGAAGCTGCGGCGTGCGGCGCGCCATCTCCACCGCAGCCGCCTCAGCTTCCTCGGCGGACGCAAGCTCTACCTGGTCGGCAAGGCCGATGCCGTGGCGGCGATTTCGGCATCGATCGAGACGCTGGTTCTCGACGTCGACGCGATGATCGACGCCCCCTTCGGCGAGAGCCTGCCGCGCGTGATCGCAAGCCTTGCGTCCTTACGCGAGGCGATCCGAACGACGGACATTCTCGCGGACGATGCTTCCGACATCGAAACCATCGTTGCGACGCTCGACAGTTTCCACCGCATCTTCGCCGCGATCGGGCGACGCGATGCGCCTGCGGTCACGGCCCTGACCCAGACAGATCCGGCATTCATCAACACCTGGGGACAGCCGGCGCATTTCCTCGTCATCCGGAAGCGCTTCAAGGGATCATAGCCAGTGAGGCCAGGCATTGGCATCATCGGAACGGGGATGGTCGGCCAGATGTGCCACCTCGCCAATTTCGTGGCCAATCCCGCCTGCCGCGTCGTCGCCATCGCCGATCTCCGGCCGGATCTCGCTGCCGCCGCAGCGCAGAAGTTCGGCATCTCGCAGGTCTACGGCACGCATCGGGAGCTGCTCGCGGACGCTGCGGTGTCCGCTGTCGTGGTCGTGACAAAGCGGCGAGCCACCGGTCCGATCGTGCTGGACGCGTTGAACAGCGGCCGCCACGTGCTGTCGGAGAAACCGATGGCCTATACGACGGCTCAGGCGACGTTGCTGGTCGAAGCGGCGCGGCAGCGAAACCTCGTCTACAGCGTCGGCTACATGAAGCGTCACGATGCCGGTGTGGCGCGCGCGCTCGATGTGCTGACGCGCTTGCGCAACGACCGATCGCTCGGACGCGTGGTCCGCGCCAAGGGCTGGTGCTTCGGCGGCGACACCGGCCGGTCGCGCGACAATTTCGTGATGACCGGCGAAACACGGCCGGACGGGATCGAACTCTGGAAGGACGGTCCCGACTGGATGCCGAGCACGATGCGGGCCGGCTACGACAACTTTCTGAACGTCTTCAGCCATATCATCAATCTGACGCGCTACCTGCTCGGATCATCGCCAACGCTCGCCGACAGCTCCGTCGAAACTTCGGGAGCCGCGCGCATCACCCTCGACTTCGACAGCATCGCTTGTACGCTGGATCTCGTGAACGGGTCCGAGGGAGCCTGGCGCGAGGGTCTGACGATCGATTTCGAGCGCGGCGCGGTGACCTTGAAACTGCCCCCGCCCTTTGCCGAGCAAGAGGCGGAGGTCATCGTCGAGCACGATGGTCAAAGCACGCATCTGACGGGTGAAAAGAGCTGGGCATTTCGGCGCCAGGCCGACGCCTTCGTTTCCGATATCGCCGAGGGACGCCCCCCCCTGGCCTCCGGCGCGGACTCGGTGACCGACATCTCACTGGCGGAGATGGTCTACAAGCGGCGGGCTGACGGCATCGCATGATGCGGAAGTTTGCGCAGCCAGCCGTTTCCATCGCGACACACGCGAGTCCGCGTGACAATCGCCAGTCAAAGGCGCCGGGCTGCCTTGACCTGAAAAATACGACCCCCTATAGACTTTCGCTCTGACTGGCCTGAGAGGCGTCCGGGACGATTTTCCGCAATGAACCTGCTACCGGGCCCGGCGCAAGCTGCTGCGATTGGTGTCAGCCTCGCCTTTCCACTGTTGTTGCTGCTTTACGCGCGCATCGCCGCCACCGGCGGAGCCGGCCGTCGCTTCCGGCTGGGCTGCATCAGCGTCGTCATCCTTTACGCCGTCGCCTGTATCGCCCTTCCAGGTCAGCGCCACGTCGGCGATGTGCTTGGCGGTCTCTTCCTGCTCGGGACCGCAATGATGCTCTGCTACATCCTGTTCAGCCTGCTGGCCTGGGGCTTCACGCTGACGCTGCTCACCGCACTCGTTCAGGCTGGACATCCTCTCACCCTGGAGCAATGGGCGAGAGCCTACATGCAAGGTGGAGATCTCGGCACCTTCACGCACAACCGCCTGAAGCTCCTGATCGGGGCCGGGATGGTCATCACGGCGGACGGCCGGCTTGCCCCCACCTCCAAGGGGGTTGCGGTAGCGCATCTCGTCAAGCTCGTTCGTCTGTCGACAGGCCTTGGGTGAGTCGATGTCCTTTGCTGTCGGACTTGCCGCCGTCGCCGTGTTCGCCCTGCTGGCGCCTGCCCTGCAATTCATGGCCCGCGCACGCGCTTGGCCGCTCGGACCCGTGACCCTGCTGGCGATTGCCACGGTTGTCTCGCACGGTCTCGGGGTGATGCTCGGAATTCTCTTCGTCCCGCAGCTTCAGTACTGGGACGCCGCGTCGATTTTCGGATTTTGCGTCATGGCTTACGTGTTCGCCTTTGGCGCCGTGTATAAATCGGTTTCGCTGGGCATCCTGCTCAGCCTCGTCGATCGCCCCGATCGCAGGGCACCGCTATCGGAGATCGCTGACGGGCAGGTTCCAGATCTGTTCCGCGGACGAATTGGGAACTTGGTCGATGGCGGCTTGGTGGAACGGACCGATTCGCACTTCGCGGCGACGGCGGCGGGCCGGAATATGGCAGGCCACGTCGGACGGCTGCGCCGCGCCTTCGGCATTGGCGACACCAGCCTCTATGATTTTTCCGACTAGTTGCGCGGAACACACACATCATAGGTTTCGCGCCGGTCTTGTGGGCATACCGGCGAGCCGCATTGTTCGCCCGGTTCAGATGACCTAGACTTGCATGGGGTCACCGGGACAGAGTGGCCCCGCCAACGGGCGCATACAATGACACCTTCCAGGGCGGCAAAAAGGCTTACGATCGTCATTCCTGCACTGAACGAGCAGGACAAGATCGCCGACACGATCGACGGCGTGCTGCCGCTCGCCCGCGACCTGCTCGACGATTTCGAGATCTTCCTGATCGACGACGGCAGCACCGATGCCACCGGCGCGATCATGGACGAGTTCGCAGCCGGCGAGCCGCGCATCATCGTGCATCACAATGCCGAACCGCGGGGTGTCGGTGCCGGCTTCGAATATGCGCTGTCGCGCGCGAAATTCGATGCCATCACGCTCATCCCCGGCGATCACGCCTTCCAGAACGAGGGTGTTGCCCGGATGTTCAAAGCGGCGGGCGCCGCCGACCTCGTCATCACCTATCGCGACAACCAGTCGGACCGCTCCGTCAACCGCTCGCTGCAGTCGCATTCGTTGCGGTTCATCCTGAACTGCCTGTTCGGCTTCTGGCTGTCCGACTATCACAGCATGATCGTCTATCCCGTGAAATGGCTGCGCCAGATCGCGGTCAAGGCCGACGGCTACGGCTACCAGATCTGTGCGCTGATCTCCCTGCTCCAGCTCGGCCTCACCTACGTCCAGGTTCCGGTGAGCCTGAACGCGGAGCTGAAGGGCTCGTCGCGCGCGCTGCGGCTGCGCACCTATCTCGAGCTCGGCGGGACCATCCTTTCCCTGCTGCGCCGCGTTCCCATCCGGAACGTCAACCTCAGGCAGATTCCCGCCGACGCGGAACGGACCCCGGCGCGCTAGGCCTCGCCGGACCACGACACGGCACCTCCAGCACAGCGGCTGCGAGAGCACGGGCGCGCGCGGGACGCCCTCCCGCCGCAATCTAGTCTAAGTGATTGATTTGGCTGGCAGGAGTGGCAGGGCTCGAACCTGCGACCCCCGGTTTTGGAGACCGGTGCTCTACCAATTGAGCTACACTCCTACGAACCCGCGTCGCCGCGGATCAGGGGCGCTTTCAAGCACAGAGAGCGGCCGGTTTGCAAGGGTGAACCGCGCCGGCTTCGCTTGTTTGTGCCGGGGGTTCTGGGCCACAGTCCATCGGCCATAACGAAAAACAATCGGGAGTGCCCATGACCGCTACAGCGACCGCCACTGCCGCCCCGCAGGCCGCAAACGCGCCCCACACCCCAGCTTTGCCGGAAGCGCGCCCAGAGACGCTCGGGCTGTCGCGGCCGCGGCTCCAGGCCATGTCGGACACCTTCAAGCGCGAAATCGACAAGGGAACCGTTCCCGGGGTCACCGTGCTGGTGGCGAGGCGCGGCCAAATCGGCTGGTTCGAGGCGCTCGGCAAGCAGAGCCCGGCAGGCGCGGCGCCCATGGCGCGCGATTCGATCTTCCGCATCTTCTCGATGACCAAGCCGATCGTCTCGGTCGGCATCATGACGTTGGTCGAGGACGGACAGCTCCTGCTCAGCGATGCCGTCGCAAAGTTCATACCGGAGTTCGCGAGCCAGCAGGTCGGCGCCGTCAAGGACGGCCGGTTGGAGCTGGTACCGCCGGCGCGGCCCATGACCGTGCAGGACCTGCTCCGCCACACCTCCGGCCTCACCTACGAGCACCAGGGCGACGGCCCCGTGCACAAGCTCTACCAGGAGTCCCGCGTCCGCAGCCGCAAGATCACCAACGCCGAACATGCCGCGCTGGTGGCGAGCTTCCCGCTCGTCTGCCAGCCCGGCGCGGAGTTCAACTACAGCCGCTCCACAGATATTTTGGGCCGCATCATCGAAGTCGTCAGCGGCAAATCGCTCGGCGCGTTCCTTACCGAGCGCGTGCTTGCGCCGCTCCAGATGGCCGAAACCGGCTTCTCGACAAGCCAAGCCAATGCCGGCCGCCTTGCCGAGCCGTTCGCGGCCGACCCGTGGACCGGCGACAAGGTCGCGCTGTTCAACATGCTCGAGCAGCCCGTGATGGAGTCCGGCGGCGGCGGCCTGGTCTCTACCACGATGGACTACGCCCGCTTCTGCCTCATGCTGCGCAATGGCGGCACGCTCGACGGCAACAGGATCATCGGCCGCAAGACCCTGGAGCTGATGGCCTCCGATCACCTCGGGCCAGGCGTGCCGACCAACGGCACGCTGCTATCGCCGGGTCATGGCTTCGGCCTCGGCTTTGCCGTGCGCCGCGAGGCCGGCATCGCGCCCTTCCCAGGCAGCGTCGGCCAGTATTTCTGGAGCGGCATTGCCGGCACGTTCTTCTGGATCGATCCGAAGGAGGATCTGTTCGCAGTGTTCATGAGCCAGGGGCCGGGACAGCGCGACCACACGCGGACCCTGGTGCGAGATCTGGTTTACGCGGCGGTGGAGTGAGGCCCTGCGCTTACGCGCGACGCCGTATCATCATCCGCACTGTCATGCCCCCGCGAAGGCGGGGCATCCAGTACGCCGCGGCGGTCATTCGTTCACACAACTGCGGCTGCGGGTACTGGATCGTCCGCCTTCGCGGGCGATGACCGCTGTGTATGGGTGGACTACGTGCCCTTTCCCTTCCGACAAACGCATCAACTGATCGTCGCGCCGCCGTCGATCACCATGGTCTGGCCGGTCATGAAGTCGCCGGCCTTCGAGCCCAGGAACACGGCAGCGCCGGCGATCTCGTCGGGGATGCCGATGCGCAACAGCGGCGAGCGCGAGGTCGAGGCTTTCAGGTTCTCCGGATTGTCCCACAGCGCCTTGGCGAAATCGGTCTTGATCAGGCCCGGCGCGATGCAGTTCACGCGAATGTTGTGCTGGCCGTATTCGCAGGCGAGATTGCGCGCGAGCTGCATGTCGGCGGCTTTCGAGATGGCGTAAGCGCCGAGGATGGTCGAGCCCTTGAGGCCGCCGATCGAGGAGACGATGATGATCGATCCGTCCTTGCGCTCGATCATCTGCGGCACCACCATCGAGATCAGCCAATTGTTGGCGACGATGTTGTTGTCGAGGATCTTCCTGAACTGATCGTCGGAGATGCCGGCGAGCGGGCCGTAATACGGATTCGATGCGGCGTTGCAGACCAGCACGTCGATCTTGCCGAAGGCGCGGTTGCTCTCGTCGACGAGGTTCTGCAGATTCTCTTTCGAGGAGATGTTGGCGGCGACCGCGACCGCGGTGCCCTTGCCGAATCTGTCGTTGATGCCTTTCGCCACCTGCTCGCACACGTCGGCCTTGCGCGAGGAGATCACCACCTTGGCGCCGTGCTCGGCCATGCGCTCGGCGATCGCAAGCCCGATGCCGCGCGTCGAGCCCGTGATGACGGCGACTTTCCCCTTCATGTCGAACAAGGTCATGTTTCTCTCCCAGATTTGATTTTCGTATTCATTATCAGGCCAGCTTCTTGACTTCCGGTCCCGCCGGCTGATGCATCGCCGCGTGCGCTGGATCGGCGATCCAAGGCTGCTGATTGACCATCGGCAGCCGCCAGACCGTGCGATCGGGACTCGCAAAATAATCCAGCCGCGTCACCGAGCAATTGTCGATGTCGAACGACAGCCCGCGTTCCGGCTGCCCGCCGAGCGCGAACCCCACTGCCGCCCTGATAGTGCCGCCATGCGCGACTGCGATGATGTCCTTCCCGGCCGCCTCGGCGTTGATCCGCTCGATGGTGCGGCGCGTGCGGTTGTACAGGTCCATGAAGCTTTCACCGCCGGGCGCGGGCTCGTTGATGTCGGCGAACCAGCTCGCACCGACGGGGCGGTTGGCAATGAACTGGGCGCGGTTCATGCCCTGCCAGCGGCCGAGGTTCTGCTCGGCGAGATCCGCCTCCCATTTCAGCGCTGCCGGCCTTGGAAAACCCGCAGCCCAGATCGCCTCGGCGGTCTGATGGGTGCGCATCAGATTGCTCGAATACCAGACCGCCTGGCGTGGCAGCACCTTGGCAACAGCATTGAACACATAAGTATCGCTGGTATCGCAGGCGATGTCGCTCTGCCCGTAGATGTTGCCGCCGTCGTTGCGCACCGGCGCGTGACGGACCCACCACCACCGCGTGATGACCACGTTCGGCTTGTCTGCACCTGCCATCGAAACCCTTCCATCCCGTCTATTGTCGCTGTACGTGAGTAGTGAACGCGTCTCAAGACACTTTGCCGTTTGAAATCTTGTTTGAAATTCCGTCGCGCGGCAAGCGTCGTGCACGAGCAAAAGGGAGAAACGCATGGGTCGCCTGCAAGGCAAATCCGTCATCATCACCGGCGCCGGCAGCGGCATCGGCCGCGCGGCTGCGCTGCTGTTCACCAAGGAGGGCGGCAAGTTGATCGCGGTCGATCGCACCGAGGCGGTGAAGGAGACGGTCGAGGAGATCAAGAAGGCCGGCGGCGTCGCGGAAGCGATGGTTGCGGATGCCGGTTCCGAACGAGACGTCATCGCTGTGATCGACAAGGCGGTGAAGACGCACGGCCGGCTCGACGTGATCTGGGCCAATGCCGGCGTCTCCGGCGGACTCGTTCCGCTCGCCGAGCAGACCGTCGAGCATTGGCAGGAAATCCTGCGCGTCAACCTGATCGGGCCGTTCCTCGCGGTGAAGTACGCAATGCCGCACATGGTCAAGCAGCAGTCCGGCGCGATCGTGCTGACCGCCTCTGTCGCCGGCCTCAAGGCCGGCGCGAGCGGGCATCCCTATGCCGCGAGCAAGGCCGGCGTGATCAGCCTGGTGCAGACCACGGCGTATTCGCTCACCGGCACCGGCGTGCGCATCAATGCGGTCTGCCCCGGCCTGATCGAAACAGGCATGACCAAGCCGATCTTCGACCGCGCCAAGGAGCGCGGCACCCAAGACAAGATCGGCCAGCTCAACCCGCTCAAGCGGCCGGGACAGCCGCACGAGCTCGCGGCGATGGGACTGTTCCTGGCGAGCGACGAGGCTTCGTATGTGAACGGCCAGGCGTTCCCGGTCGACGGCGGCTTGACGGCATCGATGCCGTATACGGGCAAGCCGGTTTAGTTCGCAGGTCGTGTCCCGGACGCGACGCAGCGCGCAAGCGGTGCGGCGCAGAGCCGGGACCCAGCAGGCTACGTCGCTCGCTGCTGCACGGGCCCCGGCTCTGCAGCGCATCGTCGAACCGGACGATGCTTCGCATCGCCGGGGAGACGCTGCGCAGCGTCCGGGCCACGAGACGTGAGTTTCAGGTACACAGCTGCCTCAACCCGTCATTGCGAGCGCAGCGAAGCAATCCAGAATCCCTCCGCGGAAAGACTATGGATTGCTTCGCTGCGCTCGCAATGACGGTCGTGTGGTGGGCAGCATCCGGGCTGCGGGGCTGTGTTGATTTGCTCGACCGGGGCTCACGTTGGTATGGTTCCTGCAGGCAACTCAGCCTCCATTCCCTGACAAGACCGAGACAATGCCAAGCTCAAGACCCGACCGTATCCGAAAACTCCTCGCCGACCTCGTCTCGTTCGACACCGTCAGCGACCGCACCAACCTGCCCCTGATTGCCCATATCGAGAGCTATCTCGCCGCGTTCGGCCTCAAGGGTGAGCGCATCGTCGACGAGACCGGCGAGAAGGCTTCGCTCTGGGTCACGATCGGGCCGGAGGATCGGCCGGGCTTCGTGCTGTCGGGCCATACCGATGTGGTGCCTGTCGTGGGCCAGGACTGGAGCCATGATCCGTTCAAGCTGGTGGAGCGTGACGGCAAGCTGTACGGCCGCGGCACCACGGACATGAAGGGCTATGTGGCGGTGTGCCTCGCCATGGTGCCGGAGATGGTGGAGGCGAGACTCAAGACGCCGATTCATCTGGCGATCTCCTATGACGAGGAGATCGGCTGCGTCGGCGTGCGGCCGATGCTGCACGAGGTCGCGAAGAAGAGGGTCCGGCCGCTCGGCGCATTCATCGGCGAGCCCACCCAGATGCAGGTCATCATCGGCCACAAGGGCAAGCACGGCGTGCGCGCCACATTCCACGGGCTTGCACGTCATTCCTCGATCGCGCCCGACGGCGTCAATGCGATCGAATATGCCGCCGAGCTGATCGTCGAGATCCGCCGCCGCGCAGTGGCGCTGGCGGCCGTGCGGTTGACGGACAGCCTCTACGACGTCCCGCATTCGACGCTGCTCACCAGCATCGTGCACGGCGGCGCAGCGCTGAACATCGTGCCTGATACCTGCACCGTGGATTTCGAATGCCGCGGCATCGGGATCACCGAGTCCAAGGAGGTGACCGATGCGATCGTCGCCTGGGCCAAGGCCGAGATTGAGCCGGCGATGAAGGCGAGACATCCCGATTGCGGCATCGATTTCGAGGAGATCCTCGACTATCCCGCGCTCGACACCGCCGCCGACGCCGCCATCGTCACGCTGGCCAAGAGCCTCGCAGGACGCAACGACCACGCCAAGGTCGCGTTCGGCACCGAGGCGAGCTTGTTCGCCGACATCGCCGACATTCCCTCCGT
Organism: Bradyrhizobium sp. NBAIM08; assembly: GCF_020193935.1. Taxonomy (NCBI): domain Bacteria; kingdom Pseudomonadati; phylum Pseudomonadota; class Alphaproteobacteria; order Hyphomicrobiales; family Nitrobacteraceae; genus Bradyrhizobium; species Bradyrhizobium sp. NBAIM08. The sequence goes on from NZ_JADYVR010000001.1 coordinate 768,768, forward strand.
GGTGATCGGCCCGGGCTCGATCGCACAAGCGCATACGCCTGATGAGTTCGTGGAGATGGCGGAGCTGGAGAAATGCGCGGGGTTCGTGGAGCGGCTGATCGCGCATTGTGCGAAGGGGTAGCTCGTCATTGCGAGGAGCAAAGCGACGAAGCAATCCAGACTGCGACCGCGGAAGGATTTCTGGATTGCTTCGCTTCGCTCGCAATGACGGGCGTGTAGGAACCTCCTGCCCGGATATCGCTGTACTCATCCACTGCGGGCTCACCGCTCCTGCAGCGCCAGCCGCAAACCGACGGCACAGTAGATCGTCCCGACCACCTTGCCCTGCCACTTCACCACCGCCGGATGGCGGCGCAGTAGGTTGCCGAGACGACCCGCGCCGACGGCGAACACGACAGTGCTGACGAGACCGAGCAGCACGAAGACGACACCGAGAACGGCAAGCTGAAGTGCAGGCGCGCCGTGCTCCGGCTTCACGAATTGTGGCAGGAACGCCAGGAAGAACAGTGCGGTCTTGGGATTGAGCACCTCGGTCAGCACGGCCTCGCGAAAGGCACGGCCCGCGCCGATCGGAGGGGCGCCGCCGTTCAGCGCGATCGGCGCCTTGTCCAGCATGGCCCGAATGCCGAGATAGATCAGGAAGCCAGCGCCGGCATATTTGACGATACTGAACAGCAGCGCCGAGGTCGCGATGATCGCCGAGAGTCCGACAATCGCCATCCCCGTATGTACCAGGTCTCCAGCGGCGATTCCCGCACCCGTGGCGATGCCGACCTTCGTTCCCGAGCTTGCCGCCCGCGCCATCGTGAGCAGCGTCGCTGGTCCCGGGATGAAGACGAAACCGAGCACGATGAGGACGTAGGTGATGAGGGTAGTGTGGTCGATCATGCGCGGGTCTCCCGGGGCGGATTGGGCAAAGGGATACAAGGACTCGGTCGCTGCGAAAGGCACTTGCGCGGTGTGAATTGCGAGTCTTGGATTCCGCCTCCTCGTCATTGCGAGCGCAGCGAAGCAATCCAGGGGGCCACCGCGGAAAGAATCTGGATTGCTTCGCTGCGCTCGCAATGACGGCGCGTGTGGAGCAGCGCCTTACCAAAACAAAAAAGGGCGCGGCCATCAGCCGCGCCTTTGTTCTTCCTACACCGCCCCCGCCTTCTGCGCGTATTCCCAGGAAGCCTTCGACAGCGGCACGGTGCGCTTGGCGGATTCGAGCGCCTTGGCGTTGGCGGCAGTGCCGTCGCGGACGCGGCCGGCGATGCCCTGGGTGATGCCGGCGAGACGGAACAAATTGTAGGCGAAGTACCAGTTGAGATCGGGCACCGTCATCTCTGTGACGTTGCAATAGATCTGCGCGGCCTCTTCGAGGCTCGGGATATTGAGCGCCTTGAGGTCGGCACCGTCGAGGCCCGGCATGATCCATTGCATCAAGAGATAGGTGAAATCGGCCATGGGATCGCCGAGCGTCGACAGCTCCCAGTCCAGCACCGCCTGCACGCGCGGTTCCGTCGCGTGGAAAATCATGTTGTCGAGGCGATAGTCGCCATGGACGATGGAGACGCGCGCCTGCTCCGGCACCGTCTTCGGCAGCCATTCGGCGACTTTCTCGAATTCGGGGATGTGCTGGGTCTCGGAGGCGCGATATTGCTTGGTCCAGCGGTCGATCTGGCGGGCAAAGTAGTTGCCGGGCTTGCCGAAATCGCCGAGCCCGATGGCAACAGGGTCGAACATGTGGAGCTTGGCCAGCGTCTCGATCTTGCTGGTGAAGATCTTTCGGCGTGCATCGTTGTCCTGGCTCGGCAGCGTCGGATCCCAGAACACGCGCCCCTCCTCCATCGACATGATGTAGAAGGCCGCGCCGATGACGCCGTCGTCCTGGCACAGCGCATAGGCGCGCGCGACCGGAAAGCCCTGCTTGCCAAGCGCCGCGATGACGCGATACTCGCGGTCGACTGCATGCGCCGAGGGCAGCAGCTTGCCGAATGGCTTGCGGCGCATCACGTAGGAGCGGTTCGGTGTGTTGAGGCGATAGGTCGGGTTGGACTGCCCGCCCTTGAACTGCAGCACCACAAGCGGGCCTTCGAAGCCTTCGACGTGCTCGCGCATCCAGGCCTCGAGCCGCATCTCGTCGAAGCGATGCCGCTCCTCGACCGGCTTGGTGCCCGAAAACTCCTCGTCTTTCCTGACGCCGTCAGCCACGGTCACGCTCCCTCTTCAGTCCGAACATGATCCTAATCGGTAACCGCTAACGCACTTGCGTCAAGCGGTTACCGCAATTGGATCATGTCCCGTCGTTTCTTCAAGTCGGGAGCGCCGCAGGGCTCCCCCGCTTAGTGATTGGGAGAGTTTGCATACTTCCGAAGTTCGAGCCTGGCAATGGCGCGGTTGTGCACCTCGTCCGGGCCGTCGGCGAGGCGGAGCGTGCGGATGTGCGCATAGTCCTTGGCAAGGCCGGCTTCGTCCGAGACGCCCGCACCGCCGAAGGCCTGGATCGCCTCGTCGATGATCTTCAGCGCCATGTTGGGCGCGGCGACCTTGATCATGGCGATCTCGGCCTGCGCGGTCTTGTTGCCGACCTTATCCATCATGTCGGCCGCCTTGAGACACAGAAGACGCGTCATCTCGATGTTGGTGCGGGCCTCGCCGATGCGCTGCTCCCACACGCTGTGCTCGACGATTTTCTTGCCGAACGCGGTGCGCGAGGCAAGCCGCTTCACCATTTTCTCCAGCGCCTCCTCGGCCTTGCCGATGGTTCGCATGCAGTGATGGATACGGCCTGGGCCGAGGCGGCCCTGCGCGATCTCGAAGCCGCGGCCTTCGCCGAGCAGGATGTTCTCCTTCGGCACGCGCACGTTCTCGAGCAGCACCTGGGCATGGCCGTGCGGGGCGTCGTCGAAGCCGAACACCGGCAGCATCTTCTCGACCTTGATGCCTGGCGTGTCGAGCGGAACCAGGATCTGCGACTGCTGCTGGTGCTTGGCCGCCTTGAAATCGGTCTTGCCCATCAGGATCGCGATCTTGCAGCGGGGATCGCCGACGCCGGACGACCACCATTTGCGGCCGTTGATGACGTAATGGTCGCCGTCGCGCTCGATGCGGGTCTCGATGTTGGTGGCGTCGGACGAGGCCACCGCCGGCTCCGTCATCAGGAAGGCGGAGCGGATCTCACCGTCCATCAGCGGCCGCAGCCATTTCCGCTTCTGCTCCTTGGTGCCGTAGCGGATGAACACTTCCATGTTGCCGGTGTCGGGCGCGGAACAATTGAACACTTCCGAGGCCCAGGTGATGCGGCCCATTTCTTCCGACAAAAGCGCGTATTCGAGATTGGTCAGTCCCGCGCCGCGGAATTCATCGTCCTCATGCTCGCTCGGCGGCATGAACATGTTCCAGAGGCCTTCGGCCTTCGCCTTCTTCTTGAGGTCCTCGAGAACAGGGATCACCTTCCAGCGGTCGCCGCTCTTGTCCTGCTGATCGTAGATCGGCACCGCCGGGCGCACGTGCTTGGCCATGAAGGACCGCACGCGGTCGAGCCATTCCTTTTGCTTGGGCGACATATCGAAGTCCATGCGACGCTCCTCTCTCTCACTGGTCCTTTTGCGCCGGACTGTCCTCCCGCTTTGCGCGGCCCGCAAGCGCGAATGCGCGTCCTTGCGGACCTGTCGAAACCCGGCTGCAGTTGCGAACGAGTCCCGATTGCGGATTGACTTTTCCCGACCTTCAAACGATAGTTTCATACAACTGTTTGAATTGCAACTCCCCTCCCCGAGGGCATCCATGGCCAGCGATCATACGAGGTCTGCCATTCTCGCCGCCGCCGAGCGGCTCTATGCCGATCGCGGCTTCGGCGACGTGACGCTGCGCGACATCGTCGCGGAGGCGGGCGTCAACCTCGCCGCGGTGAACTATCATTTCGGCTCAAAGGACGAGCTGATCGCGGAACTATTCGTCACACGCTCGATCGCCACCAACCGCGAGCGCCTGCACGAGTTGAAGGCGGCGGAGGAGCAAGGCGGCGGCCGCGCGCCGATCGAGGTCATCCTGCGCGCGTTGGTCGGGCCGACCTTGCGCGGCTGCCTGGGGCCGGAGAACCAACGCTCGACCGCGGCGCGCTTCATGATCCGCGCCTCGATCGAATCCGTGCCGCCGATCCGGCGCATCAAAAACCGCGAGATCGACCATTTGCGCAAATTCGTCGGCGCGATGCGGCGGTCCCTGCCCGACCGCAGTGACGTCGATATCTATTGGGGCCTCAACTTCGCGCTCGCCATGGCGCATCACACCATCCGTGAGAGCGAGCGGCTGACCAAGCTTTCGGAGGGCAAATGCGACCTCGACGACGTCGAGGATGTGGTCACGCGCGTCGTCAGCGTGGCGACGATGGCGCTGACGGCGGGACGGATGGAGCCGAAGGTCTCTTCAAAGGTGGCGGCGCGTTAGCGCGGATGGGCGTTGACGGTACGGAGCTGGAAGCTGCATTCGCGGTGCGCTCCCTCGCCCCGTTCTTACGGAGCCGCGACGAGCTTTGCTCGCGCTGAGAGGGTTGGGGTGAGGGGCCTCTCTCCACACGTGCGGTCTTCGGGAGACCTGTACCCCCTCACCCGGATCGCAAGAGCGATCCGACCTCTCCCCGCAAGCGGGGCGAGGTGAAGTAAGCGCCTCACAACGGGCGATGCAGATCTGATCGGAGAATGCTGGGCGGGACTACGCCCGCTGCGGCATCTCCTCGGCCTCTTCCTTGGCGAGCAACAGCAGCATCTCGATGCCCATCTCGCCTTCCTGCGGCGAGCGGATGAACTTGATCTCGTCAGCGCTCTGCCGCAGCGCGGCAATGATGGCGACGGCCTGATTGGCGGTGGCCGCCTCGGTCGCCAGAATGGCCTTCTGGTCCTTGGCCTGGAACCCGATCGTGTAGGACATTCACTTCCCTCCCCGAACTCAAGTGGAGAGATCGAATCAGAGTCGGAGGCAAAGCGGAAGCCTGTGCGACTACGGACCGGGATTACTTGGGGATTGCGGGCAAGCTTCACGCAAGCCCCGGCATGGCGCGCGCGTCCACGGCTGTCACAATATAGTCGCGCTGCGCATGAATCCCGGCCTCTTGGCCCCAGGCGCGGAACAGAGCGTCAGATAATCCCCTGCTGCTTCAGCTGCTCGATCTTGCCGGCATCATAGCCGAGCTTGCCGCCGAGGACCTCCTGGGTGTGCTCGCCCAGAAGCGGCGGGGCGCGGTAGTCCTTGATCGGTGTCTCCGAGAGCGTCAGCGCGTTGCGGACCAGCGACAGATCGGGCTCGAAGGGATGGTTGACCTTCACGCGCATGCCGCGCGACTGGACGTGCGGGTCGGAGAACACCTGCTCGAAATTGTTGATCGGCCCTGAGGGCACCCCCGCCTCCTCCAGCTTCTCCAGCCAGTAGGCTACCTTTTGCTTCAGGAACAGGCCGGCGAAGATCGCCATGATCTCCCTGCCGTGCACGACGCGGTCGTTGTTCTTGACGAAGCGCGGATCGTTCGCGAGCTCGGGCTCGCCGAGCACGGCGCAGGTGCGCTGAAACTGGCCGTCATTGCCGACCACCAGCATCAGCTCGCCGTCGGCGCAGCGGAACACGCCGGCGGGCATGCCGCCATTGCCCCAGGTGCCGCGGCGCGGCGGCGTCTTGCCGTTGACAAGGTAAATTTGGAGCCAGTGCGACAGCGATGCGATCACGGTATCGAACAGACAGACGTCGATGTGCTGTCCCTGCCCGCCATTGGCATCGCGATGGTAGAGCGCCGAGAGAATGCCGATCGAGGCGTTCATGCCGGTCATGTAGTCGACGATCGAGGGGCCGACCTTCATCGGGCCCTCGCCGGGCTCGCCGTCGATATGGCCGGTGACGCTCATCAGGCCGCCCATCGCCTGCAGGATGGCGTCGTAGCCGGCGCGCGGCGCGTAAGGTCCGGTCTGGCCGAAGCCGGTCACCGAGCAATAGATGATGCGGGGATTGATCGCCTTGATGGTCTCGTAGTCGAGACCGTAGCGCTTGAGATCGCCGACCTTGTAGTTCTCCATGAAGACGTCGGCGTCCTTGGCGAGCTCGCGGACGATCGCCTGCCCTTCGGGCTTGGCGATGTTGACGGTGACCGACTTCTTGTTGCGGTTGGCACAGAGATAGAACGAATTGTTGTTGTTGGCCTTGCCCTCGGGGTCGGCGAGGTAAGGCGGACCGAAAGCGCGCGCGTCGTCGCCGGTGCCCGGCCGCTCGATCTTGATCACCTCCGCGCCGAGATCGCCCAGCATCTGGGCCGACAGCGGCCCGGCCAGCACGCGGGTGAGGTCAAGGATCTTGATGCCTGAGAGCGGCAGGGCCGACATGTCGATTTCCTCCGGGGAACTAACCTTGGCGCGGCGGCGGGATCGCGAGGCTGCGCTCCCTGCCGATACCACCATTTTCGCACGCTGAGCACTGCACTGGCGGCATACGGCTATCTCCTGCCGGGCCGGAGGTGATCGCCGTCCGCAAACTTTCCGCGCCGCGAATATTGCGTGATCGGCTCAGGTCACGACCGCCGGCTGTCGCGGCCGGCGGCGAGCGAGCAGAACGAGGATCAGCACCGTCGCGCAGGAGAACACCAGCGTGAGACCGAGCGCAGCACGGCTGCCGAACTCCGTCAGCAGGCCCGCGAGCAGCGGCGGTGAGATCGCGGAGGCGAGGTTGAGCGGCAGCGAGATCATCGACATCGCCTTGGCGAACTCGGCCTGGTCATAGAACACCAGCGGGATGGTCGCCCGCGCCACCGCCATTGCGCCGCTGCCGGCGCCATAGAGCAGGATGAAGACCGCGACCGCCCACGTGGCGCCCTCGCTCGACATCAGCAGCAGCATGGCGACCGGCAATGCGCTGCCCGCGACGAGCCCGGTCGTGATGCCGTCCCATCGTCCGCCGCCGAGAAAATCCAGCCCGCGGGCGCTGACCTGGATCACGCCCAGCATCGAGCCGAACACCAGCGCCTGAGCCGGCGCCAGCCCCTCCGCCCGCAACAGCTCGATCAGGATCGCACTGACGCCGAAATTGACGAAGGCGTTCAGCGTGATCGCGGCGACGACGAGGCCGAACGTGCTCCGTGCAATGGCAGGCGGCGGCGACCGCTTCGCCGGCGCGGTGCCCTCGTCCTGGGCGATCTTTCGGCGCGGCGCGCCGAACGCATAGAGCGGGAGGCTGACGAGGAGCATCATCGCGGCGTAGACCAGGCACGTCCCCCGCCAGCCGAGGTGACCGCTCAGGAACGAGGTCGTCGGCCAGAAGATGCTGCTGGACAGGCCCGTCACCAGCATCAGCGCGCCGATCGCGTTCTTGGCCTGCCGCCCCGCGATCTCGTTCAGCATGATATAGGCGCCGGTCGACAGCGTGGCGCTGCCGGCGATGCCAAGCACGATCCACGCGGCGAAATAGAGCATCGGCTCGCGCGCCAGCGACAGCAGCACGAAGCCTGGCGCCGTGACGATTGTGCCGACCATCATCACCGTCCGCGCGCCATGCCGCGCAAACGACTTGGCGAGCAACGGACCGCACAGCCCCATCGAGACGTAGAGAACGGACGTGCCGGCGAACACCGCCGGCAGGCTCATGCCGAGATCGGCGGCGAGATCGCGCCCGACGATGGCGGGAAGCCCGATCGTGCCCCATCCGACCAGCTGCGTGGTGGCGAGCATCAGCAGGACCCCGATGAGCCTGCCGTCATATTTCAAGAACTGCATTCCAAACGTCGCCTGCCCGGCAGGCGCAGATTGCGCCTGTAGCACCTGTCTACTCGGAGAAACGGCGCACGGGAACGCCAGCCGCCGAATGGCAGGCGGCAGCCGGGAGCATGTGAGGACGAGGAAGTCGCCCTACCCTGCCATGGCGAGCAGCGATCGCGCCTCAGCCGCGGTCGCAACGCGCCGGCCGTGGCGCGCGACCGCCTCGCAGGCCAAGGTCACGAGCTCGGCGTTGCTGGCAGCAAGGCGCGTCTTGTCGATGCGGATATTGTCCTCGAGCCCGGTGCGGACCGCGTCCGCCCCTCGGGCGAGCGCCCACCCCATGACCTCGGCCTGATGACGGCCGATTCCGGCTGCGGTCCAGGTTGCCTTCGGGATCAGCCGCCTGAGCTCGCCCAGGAGAATGTCGAGCACATGCTCGTCCGCCGGCATCGCGTTCTTGACGCCCATGACGAACTGCACGTGCGGACGCGCGTCGATGAGGCCCGCATCGATCAGGCGGCGGGCGCCATGCAGATGCGACAGATCGAAGATCTCGATTTCCGGCCGGATGCCGTTCGTCTTCATGCTAGTGGCGAGCGTCTCGACCAGCGCGGCGCTGTTCTCGTAGACGATGGTCGGAAAGTTCACCGATCCCGTGGAGAGCGAGGCCATGTCGGGCTTGAGGTAGAGCGCCGATCCGCGCGCCGAGGGATCGCGGCCACGCCCGCCGGTCGAGAACTGGACGATCATATCAGGACAATGCTTTTTGATCCCCTCCTGCACCTGGGCAAAACGCTCGGGATCGGAGGACGGCGTCTCGTCGTCGTTGCGGACGTGGATATGCGCAAGCGTGGCGCCCGCCTCGAAGGCCTGGTGCGTCGATTCGATCTGCTCCGAGGGCAGGATCGGCACCGCCGGATTGTCCTTCTTGCGCGGAACGGAGCCGGTGATGGCGACGGCAATGACAGCGGGGTTCATCCAGCGACCTCATGATCTTTGCGCTCGCGCGCATAACGTTCGGCCAGCCTTGCTACAAGTGAAACCCTGTCGCGGCAACATTCGTCGATCGCAGCGACAGGGCCTTTTCGTCCGAATCAGGTCGGAAGTGCGGTCGCCCGGCCTGCTGTGGCCGTGCGGCTGGCGGCGGCGCGCGCGATGACCTCGAGGCGACTACCTCGATGAGGCGACTACCTGCTACGGAAATGACGGAGGGGTGCCGCCCGCCGCGGGCGATTGATCGTCTGGTCGGTTGGCCGCAGCGGAGCCCCCTCACGCGGTGTGGCCGGGATCCACGTGCTTCGGCGTCTTCTTCTCGCGCTGCGGCGTCATCTTGGCCGGATCGGGCGCGCCCGGCACGCCGCGCGGGCCGAGCTGGTCGCGCTGGATGTCGTCCTCGGAGCGGGATGGCTCGACGCCGTTGGGCTCACGGGGCTTGGTCATCGCGTCTTCCTTCTCAAGCGTTGTCCCGGACGCCGAGCGCGTTGCCTCCCGCCTCGCGGCCGGGCACGCTGACCTGAACTTCATGTCCCTCACGCAGCGCGAGGGATGCGGCGGCGACTGCGGACTCGAACGCGGCTTCCTTGGTGGCGTAGGTGTTCTTGACGTCGCCGTCGTGCAGCACGCCCCATTCGTCCCGCACCGGCACGATGGCATATTGCGCAAGGCCCATTGTCCAAACTCCTGGCTCTAGATCTCAGAAAAAAGGTCTGCACGACAACGCGCCTGCGCGCTTAACGTTGCGTCAGCTGCAGATGGGTCGCGCTCACTCGCCAGACCGTGTTGCCGCTGTCGTCCGCAACCAGAAGCGCGCCGGTCTTGTCGATGGCAACACCAACGGGGCGGCCGCGCGCCTTATTGTCGCTGTTGAGGAACCCGGTGACGACGTCCTGCGGCGGGCCGCTCGGCTTGCCGTCCGTGAACGGCACGAACACGACCTTGTAGCCGCTCAGCACCTGCCTGTTCCAACTGCCGTGCTCGCCAACGAAGGCGCCGCCGCGATAGGCGGCCGGCAGGCTGGTGCCGGTGTTGAAGGCGAGCCCGAGCGGGGCGACATGCGAGCTCAGCGCGTAGTCAGGCACGATCGCCCTGGCGACGAGATCCGGCCGCTCCGGCTTGACGCGGGGATCGACGTGCTGGCCGAAATAGCTGTAGGGCCAGCCGTAGAAGTCCTTCACCGAGGTCATGTAATCGGGCACGAGATCAGGACCGAGCTCGTCGCGCTCGTTGACCACCGCCCAGAGTGCACCGGTCTGCGGCTCGAAGCTGAGGCCGTTGGGATTACGCAGGCCGCTTGCGAACACGCGCCAGCGGCCGCTGGCGCGATCGACCTCGAGGATGGCGGCGCGATTGTGCTCGGCCTCCATGCCCCTCTCGGCGGCGTTGCTGTTGGAGCCGACGCCGGCATAGAGCTTCGAGCCGTCGGGGCTGGCGACCAGGCTCTTGGTCCAGTGATGGTTGATCGGACCGCCCGGCAGTGGCGTCAGCACCGTGCCCGGCGCGGTGATCTTCGTGTCCCCTTCGGTGTAGGGATATCTGAGGATGGCGTCGGTGTTGGCGACATAGAGATCGTTGCCGACCAGCGCGACGCCGAACGGCGAGTTGAGATGGTCGAGGAAGACGCTTTGCGTCTCCGGCACGCCATCCCCGTTGCTGTCGCGCAGCAGCGTGATGCGGTTGCTCGCGCCGCTGTCGCCGCCGGAGGTCGCCCAGGACTGGATGACGCCCATCACGAGTTCCTTGGGCCGCTTGATCGGAGCGCCTTTCGGCGCCTTGGATTCCACCACCAGCACGTCGCCATTGGGGAGAACGTAGAGCGAGCGCGGGTGCTGCAGGCCGGTGGCGAAGGCCTTGGCCTGCAGGCCCTGCGCGACCGTCGGCGTCTCGTCCTTCTTCCAGCCGACGATGCGGGCAATGTGGACCGGCGGCAGCAGATATTGCTGGATTTCGGGAAGTGCCGGATTGGCGCCGACCTGCGCGTTGGGATCGCCGCTGCCGTCATTGCAGCCGGCCAGCCCCAGCAGCGACGCGCACAACAGCGCGCGGATCATCGCAGACGTCATCGTGCAACTCCCACGCCGTGGCGATAGACGAGAGCCCAGCCGAGCCACCCCGTGATCGGCAGGATCAGCACTGTGAGCGCGGACAAGGCGAGCCCGCTCGGCCACACGGAAGTCCAGCCATCGCGCATGTGGATCATCAGATTGACGATCGAAAGGATCAGCACCACGGCATTGCCGATCAGATGCGGCCAGGCCGGCGCCTGCGCCCGCACCAGCCGATTGCCGAGGAAGTCGATCAGGCCCGCGATCGCCGCCAGCACGCCGAAGACGATTCCGGCGAGCAGCAGCCAGGCCGAAAAATTCGCCCACATGATCTCGGCACTGGCGACATAGGCGATGTCGGTCAGCAGCGCCCCGACGAAACACGTAATCGGGATCGGCACCAGCATCGGATGAATCGGATGACCCGCGATCTGCGCGGTGGAACGCACGCGCACGTCGTCTTGCACGGTTGGCCTCGTGACTTTCACCCTTGCCCCCACGGCGAACTCCTGCTCATGACGAAGGTTCCTCCGCGTGCTGCACCGCGCCTGGAGCGAGGCTGCACCGCGCAAGGGGAACTGAATGGGACATCCGGAAGTCTTGACTGGATCAGCCTTTCGGAGACCGCAGCGTGGATCAGTCTGGCGACGGCGCCTCATTCAACCCAGCATCCAAGCTCGACGGCGTGTCGCGGCGCCAGACCAGGCAGATCGAATCCCAGAGCAGGCCAAGCGCCGCGCTGATCCATGAGACGATCCGCGCCGAAGGCGAGCAGGAGCTGGAGCGGCGATGGTGGGCCATCGTGCTGTCCGGTTTTGCTGCCGGCCTTTCGATAAGCCTGTCGCTAATCGTTCAGGGCGAGTTGCATGCGCTGATCTCGGATGAGGCGACCCGCCGCCTGGTTGCTCCGCTCGGCTACACCGTCGGCTTCCTGGTCGTCGTGCTGGGACGACAACAGCTCTTTACCGAGAACACGCTGACACCGATCCTGCCGCTGTTGCACAACAGGGATCTCGGCACCTTGGCGAGCGTGCTCAAGCTCTGGATCCTGGTTCTCGCCTCGAATATCGCAGGGACCTGGGCAGCCGCCTCCGTGCTCGCTCGCACCAGCATCTTCGAACCTCGCATCGTGGACGCCTTCATCGATCTCAGCCGGCCGACGATCGAGGGGACGTTCTCGAGCACCTTCGTCAGGGCCATCTTCGCCGGCTGGCTGATCGCCTCGATGGCCTGGCTTCTTCCGGCTGCCAAAGGCTCGCGCGCACACATCATCGTAGTGATGACCTATGTGGTCGCACTCGGCCAGTTCTTGCACATCGTCGCGGGTTCGATCGAGTGCGCCTTTCTGGTGCAGAGCGGCCTGGCCTCGTTCAGCCAATATGCCTCCGACTTCTTCATACCCACGCTACTCGGCAATATTATCGGCGGAACGACCCTGGTTGCGCTGCTGAACTACGGACAGGTCGCCGCCGAAATCGATAACCACAGGGGATAGAGCCTGCACGAAGCGGCTGCTTTGGACAGGAACGATAGCGCAGAGCTGGGTTTGCCCTAGCAATCAACGCGGTCAAGCAGGATCATTCATGAGCATCGAGAGCAAGAGCCCATTCGACAGGAACCGGCCGAAGGATCACGCGACATCATTGATCGCGAACTTCAGCGCGGCGACGAGGCCGACAAGGTCGATCATCTCCCCGGCGTGAAGGTCAGCGGACAGCCTCAAGGCGGCGCGCTCGATCGCGCACGGAAGGAACGCGAGCGACGGGACGAGGAATAGCTGATCGGCCGTCAAGCCACGGGCGGCTATCGAGGAAACGCCCTGCTGGGATATCGCGTCCAACAGGTTCTGGAGCGGGTGAAGGGAATCGAACCCTCGTATTCAGCTTGGAAGGACGAATCCTACGCACCCCCCGCGCGCCTCCGACCATGTTAATAAGTTATTGATATTACTGGATATAGTGCAATAATAGGGCTTGCGAACACACCAAGAACGCGGGGTGGACTTTTGATGGCTGTTTTGTATGAGCGTTGTACAAGGTTGGCCCTCCCCACTCCAGCCCCGAAATTCTGGCGCAAATCACTGCGGCTGACGGAAGACCATCTCTACGATGCGGTCGCAATGAGCGAAGACGAGTTGCTGGCCCGCACCGTCGTGGAGCTGGGAGACGACAAGGCTAAGGGTCTCACGATCCGCATCACCCCGAACAAGCCGATCTGGTACGTCCGCAGAAAGGAAAAGACGCTTCGCCTCAAGGATGTTCGCGAGCTCTCGCTGGAAGACGCCCGATACATTGCGGAACAGATCGCACTTGCCGCCAAGCGCAATCGAAACCTTGGCGATCTGGTGCACATTCTTTTGGAATACGCCCCTCGCCCCAGCGACGGCAGCATTTTCCGCGAGCATGATGTCGAGGCCAAGTTGGACCACATGCTGGCCTGCCGGGATAACGCGAAGGCTATACCTGCGCCACCTGCGCCGCAATTTTGGACGTGGCAGCAACTGACCGACGAGTTCCTGAAGGACAAGCAGCCGGACCTCAAGGCCAATTATCGCGGGGCGCACGCGCACTACCTGAGGCTCAAGGAATTCGAACCGATCAACAACAAGATGGTGCGCGAGATCGAGCTCAGCGATCTGGAAAGAGTGCGGAACGCAATCCACGTCAATCACGCCCCATCGGCCGTAAAGCGTGCGCTACAGCAATCCAAAGAGATGTTGACGTGGGCCTGGAAGAACCATGCGACCGCTTCCGGATTGGACAAGGTGCAATACCAATGGTGGGACCGATGGTCTTACCAATACAAGCCCAAAAAACGGCCGCCCCGCAATCCTACCATCGAGGAAATCGCCCGGACCCTTGTCATAGCCGAGCGCTACAGACATTTGGTCGACGGCGAACATGACATCTATCCAGGAACGCTCGGCGCACTTTGGGGGGTAGCGCTGACGGGCCAGCGAGCTGGCGCGCTAACGAAGCTCCGGACAAACCGTCTCTTCCCAACTGATAAGCAGTACCGCAAACTCAAAGCATGGAAGATCGCCAACTGGACTTCAGAGGAGATGAAGGGAGGTCGCGACGGTGGCAGACCTCATTCACTTCCAATTCCACCCGAGGCGCTCAAGATCGTGTACCGGTACCACAGAGAAGCTGGCGCAGAATCCCCGTGGATGTTTCCTGCACGCTCCCCCGACAAACATGTGGGCAAATCTTCGCTCGATCAGTTGATCTACCGGCTCCAAGGGAAAGTCTTTGACCACACCGTGAGGCAGAAGCCTGATCGCGAGGGAAAGCCTGGACCAAAGCCACGGCCGCTGAAGATCAGGCCGAACCTGTTCGAACAATTCGGGATCCGTCCATGGACTCCGCACGACTGCCGGGACACCATCACGACGTTCCTTGACGACCGCAAGTTGGGAGGAGCTGCCAGCGCGATACTTGGCCACAAGCAACCCAAGCAACGCAACTCGGATTCCAGCCGGGAGGAGCGCGAGAGACTCGCTCCGGTCACGGAGCAGCACTATAATCATTCGCAACGCATTCGATTAAAGGCTGAAGGAATGGCCCCATGGGTGAAGACGCTTCTTAGTGCCTATAATCGAGAGCAGAGGCGCTTCCAAGCTGCCTCGCGTCGCGCGGCCGCGTAGCAAGGCCTCCCCTCGAACCAGCCGCGCCCCGATTGAGCCCCGTACTGTTCGGTTCACTACGCTCGAGCAAGACCGCGCTCACGCGGTTAATCCCTCATCCAATGCTTCCCTCACGGATCGAGCGATACGTGATGTCGCTGGCACCGTCGCTGCTAAACTCTCCTAAGGGGTCGCCAATCGGATTCCGGTTGGACAGTGGCAATGGCACGAACTCGTTGGCGAGGGGCGTGCGCGACAGGCTGGCAGACAGGACGCGCAGCAGAAGCTGATCTGGAATCGTGGCCGTGACTTCCCGGCAGATCCAGCCTTACGTGAAGCTCCACGGCTCGGTGAATTGGATCGAATCGTCTGTCGGGCAGCGCATGCTTATCATGGGCGGCCAGAAAGCGGTCAGCATTGGCCGTTATCCCCTGCTGACGTGATGCCGAGTTCCGCAAAATGCTGCTACGGCCGTCAGCCCGGCTGATGGCGATCGGCTATAGCTTCGGCGACGCTCACATCAATGACGCCGTCACCGAGGCGCTGAAGGAAGGCCTCAAACTCTTCATACTCGCCCCTTATGCGTTGGACGTTCTTAAGAATGATCCCCGGATCGCAGCGGCCGCAAAATCACAGCTCATCGGCTTCACGTCGCGGCCGCTCAGCAAGCCCTTTGGCGGGGACCGAGTAGCCCACGCCGAGCTTATGAAATTTTCGACTTATCAGCGCGCCGCTGACTGATCTGCTGCGCCGATTCCAAGCGAGAGCGCCCACGGATAGCTTCGGCGCCAGCCGTCAGGGTTTCGGCCAGAGGCGATCACCGATTGTGCAACTCTCATCTCAGGTGCCGAAGCCTCCGTGACGATCCTTATGTGGCTCGTTTAGGACGCCGGCGAGCCGAAGCCCTTCAAGTATACCTTCAATCCGCTGCTCCCGCAGCGTCGCGGCAAGCAGCGCAACAGCCTCGGCTTGGTCAACCGTGAAACAAACATCCTGCGAGCGTTGCAGCAAGGCGTCGAAAAAGGAGGGAGCGTCTGCAGTGTGATGGCGAAGTATCGACCCGGCCTCATCCGCCAGGTACGTCGCCAAATCTTCACCGGGGGCTGAACTTGGATTGAGTTCGACGGCCACACGTCGATTTATCGCCTCTCGCAGCAGCGCACTCTGCCGCTTCGCGTCCATTGCGAGCATGAATACTGCATCTGCCAGCTGATCGCGCGGCAGACCTCTCAAGCCCGCAATGCGGTGCCGAATGTCCTCGCCTGGACCAGTTTCGCGCTGACTCGCCTGCCGCCGCTGCCGAGGGGATCCGCTCGTTTGCTTTTGCGCCATCGTCTACTCTCCGGCGGAGCGATATAGCCCTCAGGAGCCTCAAGCGAAAGCGTAAACTCAGGCAGCTACCAAGTCGCCAGACTCCAAGTTCTCGCCGGCATCGCGACGTCAGAACGCGTGAATTTCATGATCCGATCGCGCCTGCGCATCATAGACGCGGACCTGCAACATCGGAAATCGTCGCTTCAGATCTCGTGCGCCGTGTTCGACGCCATCTTTCGTCTCGAACTCCGTCTTCACGCAACCGTCAACCACGATCGCATAACCACTCGTCGGCAGATCTCGCGTAGAATTTGGCATCTTTGGGATCCAAGTCCTGGAAGTGAGTTTCGTCAGATGGTTTAGGGTGAGTCTGGCCGCGGCAACAAGGAGCGCTGCAGACTGCAGGGCTTGTCAGCCGCAGTTTTGAAGCAAGGTGGGCACCGCCCGGAACAAGAGAACCGCCATGCTCGCCAGCGTCGAACCCGTAACGACTAAGTAAGCGATGAGCCTTCCACCGGCTGAGCAAGCCTCGCTTCCATTGCCGCCTGACATTGCGACCGTCCTCTGTTTTCAACAGCTGGACGAGACATAACCTGAGTCGCCAAGTCGTAAGCGGAGCAAATGTTTCGCCCGGTTTACCTCTGATTAACGACTCGGGAAGGGTCACTTGGCGGCCAGTTCGAGGCCGCCATTCGAAGGCCGATTCGCGCGCATTGGTCTACCCGTTTGAATGCGGTCTCGATGACGCAAACGCGACGCGCTCAACCCTAAGATTACGCGCTGGGCCTCAGTATATGATGCCAAGCTTGAACCCGATCGCCTGTTTATAGGGAGTCGACAGACCGCCGCGCCGGAAAGTGTCAATGGAAGTCGCGTGACAACTCAAGGACTCGATTGCCGAGTGGAGCTCCTCCGGTGCCTTTGGCCGACAGGAGGCCGCCGGCACTTTGCGATCATCGAAGCCGGACGTTCCGATCCACGCGACTTACCGTTTTCCCGGTGTTTCTCGGCCCATCACGTCGACCGTTGATCTAAGCACCCTTGCTGGCGGGCCTAGCCGAGCCGCCGCAGCGCGGTGGTGAGGCGCTCACGTGCCCATGCGACAGCATCTGACTTTGCTCCGTCCTGGTCATCCGCAACACCCTGCGCTTCTATGTAGTCCGTTCCGGACAGCACGCACCATCGCCACGCGCTTTCGTAGAAGAACGTCTCGAGCCGAAAGATTCCGGTGTCGGAGGGAAATGGCCTGCTGGGCCTACCTTCCATTCAGCCAGCATCTGCATATCCATCAGCAGTTTTGAAACGTGATCGGTCGTTGCGGCGCATCACGCGATTTACCTGGTCGACTTCCTGCAAATCGGCTTTTTTGCCGCTGCCGATGGCCCTGGACCTTGCGAGTTCGAATCCTTGCAAGTCGCGATGGTATCCTTCCGCTTCAAATGGCAAACTAGGCTCTGGCTGCTCATGGCCTGAGCCCTGGGCAGAACGGTTCGGAGCGGACGGTGGCACCATCTGAGTCCTTTCTTGAGAACCAATCCTTGCTCCGCGACAACCTGGCCCGCAGGATCAGACAGTTGCGTCTGTCCCTGCGGCTGAGTCAGCGTGACCTCGCCGATCGTGCCGGCGTGCGGCAGGCGCTGATTAGCCAGATCGAGCTCGGCGAGGCCAATGTGACGCTGGATTCACTGTTGAAGATCGCAATCGCCCTTCATGTTGACTTCGACGCCCTGTTCGCGGCCGGCGCTGACACAAGGCCGCTTGCGGCGGCCGAGGTCCAGCGGCGTCATTTACCATGACCGGATCCCTCGCCGGTTCCGGATATTGATACTTTATACCGTATCTATATGTTTTGCGTTGTGAGACAGTGGGAACCATTGGGGCCAGGTCGTGCAGTCAGGCTGGTCCGTCAGCCTCCCCGGAGAGCGCTGTGATTGAGGTTGTCGTCAGTGAAAACGGCCACGTTGCGTCCAGGAGACTGGAAAACTTCGCCTTTGCGCGGCGTCGACGTGCCGCCTCCTCCCTGAGCCAGGTCTCCCGAGGGACGCAGCTTAGGCCGCCGGTCGAGATCGAGGACGACGATCTCTACCGCCTGCAGCGCGACCGGAATGAGTGCGAAGCCGACTACCGCGCTCGCTGCGAGATGCTCGGTTGCGACCAGAAGGGCTTTGTCCGGCTAGCCCGCCGGACTTAGGCGCGACGTACTTGCGCGGCCCGATCGACGCACGTGGCGTATTCTTTTTGCCACGTGCGCCGGTTCGCCATATCTTTGGCGTATTTTTTTTGGATACTATATAACGTATCTTATTGCCCTCGCCATCGGGCTGCCGCCCGAAGTTCTGGCGCCCCGCAATAGCGGCGAGCGGATCGACCTTTCGCCGCGCAAACGTCATCAATCGTCTTGCCTTTATCACTCTGGCCGCGACGCTCACTTCGAGCGATCGCGGCAAGTTTCGTCTTCTGTCAATAGCCTCCGCACGCCTTCGCCCGTTTACGCTTAACGAACAGCAGGAGCGCCCATGTTCATCGATCATCACCGTCCCGAACGCAGCCGCCTCTTCCCGCAACGTGTTCAGGATACTGCGTCATGCATGGCCAAGCTCTCCATAAACAATTCCTCCACAACGCTCCACCTCTCTTCCTCAGTCCGAAATGCACGGTCGCCATTCCCCTCGAAAACTTCCTGCAACGTGACGCGCTCAGGGAGGCGAGCCTTGATCCGGCGGTTTGCGCGATCCACTATCGGACGGCTCCGAACCCTTATGGTGCGCCGCCCGAGCTGAAGGGCGTCGTGCTGCGACGAACCGATGGTGACTTCCTGCTCGACGTTTGCCGGGTCCGGCCGCACAGGTCTTTAGCTGCGAGCGCGCGCCTTGCCGAACAACTGGCGGCGTCGGGACTACGACTGCTGGAGCGGGATGCGGCCGACATACGGCGCGAGCCAATTTATTCGAACGTGAACGAGGTCTGGTCCCACGAGCATTATCCGGTCTCGATCCTTGATCGATTGCGGATCGGGTCGACCCTTTGCGAAAACGGCCCGCAAACTATCCAGGAGCTGGGTCAGCGGGCGCGTCCAGACTGCAATCCCCTGTCGGCCGTTTGCGCCTTGAGTTGCGAAGGCCTCCTCACGGTCGATGTGCATGAAGGCGCCTTCGGGAAGCGAACCATGGTGCGGCCGATCTAGGACGGGCCGGTCAATCAACGAACGTTTCGAACACGGCGGGCCGGATGCCGGTCCGCCGCGAAACTCTTGTACCCCCGCTGGCCGCCGCTGGGGACGCCCATCCATTTGAGAAACCGGAGGATCGATGAACCTGCATCTACAGCGCCCACGCGACCTGCTCGGCCGTGCGTACCTGGACATGTTGGCCACCGAAGCTGGCGCTGCGTCGCGGCCGCTTCTGCGCAGCGGCGACCCCGACGATCCGATCGAGCGGCTGATCGACGAACTCGCGACCAAACCGGCCTCGGACCCGGGGTCGTCGATCCGGGCCGATCTGGCGGCCGCTGCCATCCTTGTCGCGCGCGCCATCGAGCCGATCCAGGAGCTGACCCTGGAGCTGCGGCGCGGTTCGCCGGTCGTATCGCTGGCGGTTCTGGGAGCTGAAACCGTTGCGCTCGTCCAGCGTGTCCTGGGAACCTGTGCGTTTGGAACAAGCGCAAGGGTGCTGGACGAGCGGACTTTCAATGACCGTCATACGCGTCCGGTCCTGCTGATCGCCAGGGACGGGACGGCAAAGGATCACAAGGCCGAACACGGCAACGATATCGTCGCCGACGCCCTGCACGCGCGCGTCCCCGTGTTCGGGGTTGCTCCCGACCCGCGCCGCCATCTGCCGCGCGATCTGCTTCGTGCGTCCGACCATCATCTCTGTCTGCCAGCGCTTGACGCTTCCGCTATCGCGCTGGTGATCGAGGCCGTGACCGGACGTCCTCCCGCAGCGCCCATTGACGAGCAACTCGTACGAGCCCTCGAATTCTCGGACCTCACGTTGGCGATCCGTGCCGACCGTGATCCGGACGAATGCATCAAGCGGCTGAAGAGGACCATCGCCACCAAATCGTATTTTGACCACCGCGGTCCAAGCCTCGAGGCGCTTCCAGGTTATGGCAGTGCGCGCGAATGGGGGCTCAATCTCGTCGCCGACCTGCGTGAGTACAAGGCCGGTCGGCTTTCCTGGGACTGCGTCGAAAAGGGGCTGCTTCTGGTCGGGCCTCCAGGCGTCGGCAAGACGCAATTCGCCCGGGCGCTGGCAAACTCTGCGAACGTCGCCTTGGTCGCGACCTCGGTCGCGGACTGGAACGCGTCCGCCTACCTTTCGGGAACGCTGGCCGCGATTAAGACTTCGTTTGAGCAGGCAAGACGGCTCGCCCCCTGCATCTTATTCATCGATGAGATAGACGGAATCTCTAATCGCGCAACGCTCGGTTCCGAATACAGGGAGTACTGGACCCAGATCGTGAATCTGTTGCTAGAGATGCTGTCCGGCATCGAGGACAGGCCTGGTGTCGTGGTGATCGCGGCGACCAACCACGCCGAGCACATTGACCCGGCAGTCAAACGCGCCGGCCGGCTCGATCAAACCGCCGAGATCGAGCTACCCGATATCGAAACGCTGGCGCAGATATTTCGCTTTCATCTCGGCGACGAGACCCCTACAGGGGTAAACCTCATGCCCGCTGCACTACTTGCGGCAGGCAAGGCCGGAGCGGACGTCGAGGCCTGGGTTCGGCGTGCTAAGTCACGCGCGCGACGTGCCGGACGCGATCTAACGCTCGATGATTTGATGCTCGAGATCCGGTCGGGTCGCGAAGTCATGCCGGACACAACGCGCCTCGTGTGTGCGGTTCACGAGGCCGGCCATTTCGTGGTGGGACATGCGCTTTCCGTGTTTGAGGCCAGGATGCTGGCAATCCTCGATCACGGGGGCGCCACCGGCATCAAACTCTTGCGGGCCAACGCGCTGACCGAAGCCGGAATTGAGAACTACATCACCGCATTGCTGGCGGGGCGCGCCGCCGAGGAGATCGTTTTGGGACCGTCCGCCGTCACAGCCGGCAGTGGCATCGGCGAGGACTGCGATTTCGCTCGCGCCACACAAGCTGCAATTGACCTGGAGCTACGCTTCGGGTTTGGCACGCTCGGTGTGATGCATTTTCCAAAAAGCGTGACCGAGATTCTTCCGCACGACATCGCCATGACCGGCTTGATCAGGCCGCGCCTCGACCGCTGCATGGCGCGGGCACGCGATCTGATCACTGAGAATCGCGATACCGTGCAAGCCGTGGCGGACCGGCTTCGCACCACAGGATATGTCGATCGCGCGGCAATCGATGAGCTTCTGGCAGCTCATCCGATCCGAACGACCGTCGGCGCGAGCAGCGGTACTGAGCGCTGAGCCGTTCAATGGATTATGTCGCCTACATCACGAGCGCCGCCTGGCGCAACAATCCGGCTCGCCTGCGCGAACTGGCGACGGCAAATTTCGCATGCCGCCTGTGTCCAAATGCGGCCGCGACTGGAGCGCGGATCGAGATCCATCACCGCACTTACGAGCGTCTAGGCCATGAGCTCGACGGCGACCTCATCGCGCTCTGCAGCGAATGCCATCTCGTTGTGACCTCGATGCTGCGGGCACGCCGTTACGCGGCCAGCTCGATGGCCAACGAGAAGAAGGATCCGACGAGCCTGCGCAACGAGATCTCGGCGGGTTCCGTGGCGTTCCTGCGCGCGGCCTACGGCTCCGGCAAGAAAGCAACGCCGACCGACCTGATCACCGCCGGCGCCGCCTCGATCGCGGCGATCTGCCAAGCGATGCAGAAGCAGACTTTCGCGACCAGCATTGCCTGCCCAGCGGGACGAGCTTCAGATCGCACTGCTGCGTGCAGCACGCCGTCGCCGCGATTGGCCGGCGTTTGAAGTACTTGCCACGGCCATGGAAAAGTCATCCCGGACGAAGGAAGCGCTCGCCTACGAGCGCGCGCTGCGCTGCCGTGATGAGCTGGATTTTGCCGGCCTTGCTGCGGCGGTCGGCGCGGTTGCGGGCGACGATCCGGCTTGGGGCATTCGCAGGGCCGCGCTGCTCTGTGAGCTTTGCCAGGACGACAAAGCTGCGCAGGCAATCTTTGACGCATGGAAGAACATAAAAGAACGCCGGGCTCAGGATCGCCGGTCGATCTGGCTCTTGTCGCGCGAAGCGTGGGCAGCATGGCTGATGAAGCGCGTGCGTTTCACCATGCGCGACAATCCGGAATTCAAGAAGGTCCGCGACGATGAGTATGAGCGCTGGCCGGTCAAATACAAAGCGGCGAACTGCGACCCATGGGATGAAACGACCTATTTCGATCATGAGATAGGCAAGGAATTTGATCGTCGCCTCAAGGAAGCTGAAACAATACAGCTTCGTTTTGATGCGGGTACGTACCGGGACCAGTCGAAGACCATCCGCTTCGTCGCAGGCGCTGCTCCATCCTTCTATGAGATCTTTGCGCTTGCTGATCATGCCGGACTGTCGTCATCGATCGATCACTTCGATGTTCTGGGCACGCGCTTCGTCAGAAGCCTGGAAGTCACCCGCACAACGTCCGATGTTGCCATATGGGCAGCCGTGCTTCGGCTGCCCAATGGCTCGGATGGATTCATCGATCAGTACTTCAGCCGGGTAAAAGTGGCGCAGATGCCTGCCGATGTGGTGAAAGCCATCATCGACCGGCTGAAGCAGGCGGTTGACTAGTCCTGAACGTCGAACTTGGTTGTCTTAAGTGGCATATCAAACCTCCTTCGCCATCCGCTTGGCGGTCCTGATGTCCTTGTTCTGGGTCCGCTTGTCGCCGCCGCAAAGCAGGCTAACCCGCCTTCGGCCTATATCGCTCGGCGTACGATGAACGGATCATCGTCATCCTTGGATTCATCCGCGGTGATGACCTTCAAGATTGCCTGCCAGGCGTGCTCGGCCTCCGCGATTCCAAAGTGCGCGTATAGTGCCTCGACGAACGCGCGGGTACCGAACACATCGAGGTTGATCCGGCGCATTCCCTTCAATGCGTCTCGCCCATCGGACTCGTCCATAAGGACGATGATTGTCTGCCGCGGCAGCACCTTGCCACGAAAGCTCTTCAGCGTCTGGATAATGCTGGCTTCGCCTAGATCGCGGGAATTGGGCTTCCTCTCGGGATCCGAGCCCTGAGCCCTCCAGCCGTCCAACGCAAGTTGGTACGTTCTGTAGGTGTCGGTTTCCACGCGGCGAATGCGGAATTTGTTCGCGGCGATCCACGAACGCGTGTAGGCAAGCCAGCGGCTCCGCGGATCCTTACCCGAGTCCGGATCGCGCGCGACTTCCTCCATGACCATGTCGGTCATCCAGATCGTGCCGCAGGGCTCCATCAGCCAATCCAGGCGCTCGATCGCTGACAGCATCACAATCGGCGACGCATCCATGATGAGGAATATCGGATCTTTATCGCTGAACTCCTGAGCGTTCACTTGGCGCCTCGAACAAAGTGTTTTGCAAACCTTTCGGCTTCTCGGCGCACCAGGTCCTGGTTGATGCCAGCAGCGGCATCCTTTGCCATGTGATGGACGGCCTCGACCGGGTCGTGCTCGGGATAGCCAAGCACATCGTCGGGTTCGGGGCCGAACACTGTCGGCTGCCGTGCAATCGCTTCGAGCGGGATTTCTTCGCGAGCCAGGGTCTTCAATCTGCGGAATTCCTCGACCGACATCATTACAGCGCGCGGCTTACCGTGGCTGGTGATAACGACCGGCGCTTGAGCAGCAGCTCGCTGGATTTCACCGGACTGCTGCTGGAGGTCCAAAGAAGAAAATAGACGCATGGACATAATACGTAAAATACGTGTTTTCACCCGAATGTCAACGGCCCAGCTCTAGCCGACCCGGACTCAAATCGAATGCGAAACGACAGGGGGTGAGGCGTGGAGGACCAAGCTTGATTAGTCGCGACATGTGACGTATACTCAGCGACACGTGACGCGAGGGCTACCGTGACCGCCACAGCCGAGAAGCCGGCTCCAAAGGGGCCGGGCAATGATCTGCAGAAGGTGGCCGATTTGCTCGGCGGGCCACGCATCTTGTCGCGCCGCATCACAAGCGCCCTCGACGCCCACGAACTGCTGCTGGACGGACTGCCAGGCTCTGCGTTGACCCACTTCGTCCGTCACCTCCTTATCATTCAAACGGACTCGTTGGAAAAAGCCTTCGGAATGAGCCTTCGCACCTTTCAG
This sequence comes from Bradyrhizobium sp. NBAIM08, assembly GCF_020193935.1. Taxonomy (NCBI): domain Bacteria; kingdom Pseudomonadati; phylum Pseudomonadota; class Alphaproteobacteria; order Hyphomicrobiales; family Nitrobacteraceae; genus Bradyrhizobium; species Bradyrhizobium sp. NBAIM08. The sequence continues at coordinate 792,704 of NZ_JADYVR010000001.1, forward strand.
CGACGCAAGGACGCTCCGGACAAGCCGCTCAGCCAGGAGCAAAGTGGGCGGACCTGGAAGTTTGCCGAAATCCTGGCCAAGGCCACCGACGTGTTCGGTTCGCAGGAAGAAGCCGAGCAGTGGCTCGAGCGTCCGGCCATCGGTCTTGACCAGCGTCGTCCGATCGACCTGCTTGCCACTCCGGCCGGCATCGAGCTCGTTGAACAGTACCTCACACGCCTCGCATACGGCGTCTATGCATGACGCCTTCTGTAGGGCCATTGGGAGGCGGCAAGCTCATCGCTTGGCGCCTCGATCAGGCGCGCTTTGCGTCGACCTGGGATAGTGGCGAAGGCGCATTCCAGGTCGGCGGCCGGTGGAACAGCAAAGGCGTTCGCGTTGTGTATTGCGCGCTTGATCCAGCGACCGCGATACTCGAAGTGGCGGTTCACAAAGGCTTCAAAGCGCTCGACACTCTCCCGCACGTGTTGACCGCGCTTCATATCGCCGACGTGTCTGACGTTCATATTGTTCGCCCTGCCGACGTTCCGAACGCCAATTGGCTGCGACCGGGAATCCCGGGCGCAGGCCAGCAGGCGTTCGGGGATGCGCTCCTGGCCAAGCACAAATTCGTCGTGATCCCAAGTGCGGTGTCCAATCACAGCTGGAATCTGATCTTCGACCCGACCAGGGCGAAAGGCGCGTACCAGCAGCACCTTCAGGAAGCGTTCGCGCTAGATACGCGCCTGCATCCTTCGACATCACCGCCCTAATTCTTCGCCGTAGCAGTACGATCTCGCCTGACCGACCAAGCGACTCCAATGGAACCCTAATTCTGGCTACCTGACTCCGATTGAACGAGAATAGACTCCGAAGGAGCCATAATCCCCAGACTGAAATTAATGGATTTTCTCGCTCCGTGACTCAGGTCGAACGCGAAACGACACTTCTGTCGTTTCGGGTTCGATCTGAGTCTCTCTGCTTCAATCGGAGTCTGCCGCCGCGGGAAATGTCGGCTATTCGGACTACAATGTTGAACTCGCAATCAACTGGTGGGTTTGCGAAACATCTCGCTAACGGAGTTTTTTCCTGCAATTCCCCGCGGTTTGTGCCGTCGCGGTTCATTTGCAAACGAGCCGGCATCAGAGTGGCCTATTGCGCGGAGCAATTCGACAACGACGGAAGTATGCTCGCCAGCATCGTCAAGAACATCAAAAGAGTCATGGCGGCCGAGTACAGCCGAGAACTTTCGGCCAAGGTCTATGCTGGCCAATGCCGATTTGCTCGACTGGGTTACAAACCTTGCGGCAAAGTTGGTTATGGTCTGGTGCGAGAGCTCGTTGACGAGAAGGACCAATCAAAAGGCATCCTGAAGAATGGGGACCGCAAGTATCTCACCACCGATCACATTCGGGTTCGCCCCGGCGACCCGCGCGAAGTCGCAATCGTGAGATGGATATTCACTCGCTTCTTAGAGGTGAAATGTGAAACCGTGGTGGCATGGGAGCTCAATAAGAATGCGGTGCCGACCAGAACAGGAAAACCTTGGACGCGTGTTATGGTCGGAGCCATTCTCAGGGACGAGACTTACATAGGCAATCTTGTTTTCAATCGGCGTTCGTGGAAGTTGCGTCAAATCCGCAAGTATAATCCTCCTGAGGAATGGATCCGCGCAGAGGGTTGCCTTGAGCCGATCGTCGATCGGGACATCTTCTTGCAAGCGAACAAATTCATCGGCGAACGGCGAGTTGATCTGTCCGAAGAGGAAATGATCTTTCGCTTGCGTCGAGCTCTGCTCGAAAATGGCCGCCTGAGTATAACCATCATCGATCGCACGCCTGGCCTGCCCTGTGTTGCAACATGTCAGACCCACTTTGGCAGCATTCGAAATCTTTACCGGCTGCTTGGTTACCGATGGGAGGGTGAAACGAACCATAAGGTTCACGGATTCGGCTCGCAAGCGGCACGATATCGCTTGTTTTGAAACAGCTGATGCCCTGGTCAGAGCGATCATAAGGCGGCTAGCCAAGAGAGTGCCTTCCCGAGCCAAGCCCACGCCGACGAGCAGAGAAGCGAGAAAACGGCAGCCAGAATCCACGAGCGGCCTCGGGCGGCGCTGATCGACCGCAGATACAGGAACGCGCCTAAGAGCGGGCCGTAGTTCCTCCTGAAGTCTCCGTTGAGCCTTGCGATCTTTGAAAGTTCAGAAGTTTCGACCTCGTCGGCCATGGCGCTGGTCCTCTCTTGGTTGGAGCCAGCGCCCTATAAACTCCTGTTTTGCCCGACGGAGCAAGCGAAATTCGGTATTTCGAAAACATTCCTCACGCTCGCGCGTTAGCCCTTGACCAACCTATTCGACCCGACGGCCGGGGGCACCGCTAGCGGCTTGTCTCTTGCTCCGTTCGTCGGAATCTATTCGCATGGGCAACAAGTCACGCGAAGTAGTCTGGGGCGGCCGGATCATGGAAGCGAAGATCCACGCTCAGGGAGCCGGGAGCGGCGCCGACCAGGCCGCTCGCCAGCCGGTAGCGCTCCCATTGAGCGCATCGTTTCACAGACGTTGCGGGATGATGCCGGGCTCGTGCCCCTCAAGGCGAATGAACTCGCGGCGCAGATCTGCATCCGGCTTAGTGTGTCCATGGCTATGCCGACCAATCCTCACCTGAGCGGCTATCGGATTATTCGCAGCACGCCGCCTTCGGACGGCACGTTTCGAAAAGCGGTGTCAGCCAAGATTGCCGACGTCAATGACGCGGTCGCGTGGGAGCTATGGGAGCTAGTGTACGAGCGGGGGCAGGATCTGACCCCTGCGATCGCGGACAAGCCATCGTGGATGAGGTAGAGCCGCCAACTGAGGCGGCCTTAATTCATCTTGCGCCGTCGTAGCTGCTTGATGATCTCGCGGAGGTCGGCGGCGTACTCCTCGATGACGCGTCGCGCCTCCTCCAGCCGGGCGGGCTTGGATTCCCTGGCATCAGTCTGGTTGTTAGGCTCGGCCATAGTCAATCGTTGCCCCAGCGCAGGCTGGACCATTGCGTTAGATCAATCGTCCCAAATGCGCTCGCCGCACTGGCACTGATAGAGCCGCACGGTGCGGCCCTTAATTGGGTCCAAGAGTGATTGCGCCAATCTCGGGAAGGCTGCGCAGGTTGGGCAGCGTCGGCCATGGTCCTGCGTCTGTTGCTTGGGAAGATCGGCTTCCTTCTCGTCTGTCATGACTCACCCAGCCAAAGGTGAGTTCCTAAGTACCAAAGTGGACAGTGGTTCCTACCTCAAAAGCTAATTAGGACACTCCAAATCTAAGTTAGGACACTGGGGGGTCAAATACGGACAGTACCCGATGTTGGGTACTGTCCTAGTCAGGACCACCCGCTCTGGCAGATTAGGACAGTGAAAATATTCCTATGTGGGCCGCACAGCGGCGGATCGGAAAGGGGAGAAATTGCCACAGGGTAGGGAAAAATTGCCCATCTCAGCCGTTATCCGCGACATCAGCTGGGAGTTTTGAATTGTGTTCTCAAGGATTCGTGAGATGCTGGAACCCCGAAAAAGAACGTCAATGGGGGGAATTTGTGCGCTTACAAGACGCCGCCAAAAGCGTTGCCTGGCTTCCCCAAGGCGATAGCGGCCAAACCAAAGACGCCCATCACCAAGAATGGAAATAAACTGCGGAAGCGATGGAAAGACCCAGATGGCACACTTTATGAATGGGATTACCAGCACGGCACCGTAGAGAAGTACGACAAGCAAGGAAGACATCAGGGCGAGTATCGGCCCGATGGTAGGAAAATAGGACCACCCCGGTATCAACCGAAGGATTCGGCCATGAAAGCATCGCACCGTTTAGTTGGGTACGATCGTCGGACCGAACTAGAAAAATTCGAATTGCCAATTTCCGAGCGTCTGTTTGGAGAGGTCCGAACGGTTGTCAAAATTGATGACGACGATCCAGAAGCTGTAGGCTGCTATGAGCTAACAAGCGATCAGGCAAATCTGATCGCTTCAATTGTGCATCGGAGAAATCCACCTACTGGCCTCGATTTCTTTCTTGAGGCTTACGCAGATTAGCTTTTCCCGCCGCTGATTACGGTGAAGTTGCGGCTTACACGCACCGGCTTGTTCGGCTCCAGCGGCAACACCGCAGCCGATCCGCCCCCTATGGCCTCCTCTTGACCGAGGTGAAGCGCATGCCTCGCCCACCGCTCCAAGATGTAGCGGCTTGCCTGAGAGCGATCCCTGCGGAATCAGTAGGGGCGTGGCCACCGCCAAAGGTCTCGGTCGCATGCCCCGCCCGCGCAACGCCATACGCCCACCCACCACGACGGCCGGCCGATGAAAATTACCTTCGGCCAGATGCGCGCGATGGGCTTGCGCGGCATCCTGGTCTACTACCACTGCGGCCATCACATTGCCTTGGACGCAGATCAGTGGCTGGACGAGGTGCGGCTTTCGGATATTGAGCCGCGCTTTGTCTGTCAGGGCTGCGGCGCTCGCGGCGCCGATGTCAGGCCCGACTTTGAGGCGGCAATCCCCGGCTTGCCATCTTGGGGTCGCCGAAGTTGGGATCCAAGAGGCCGCCCAACTGAGGCGGCCTTGCGCCCTCGCGGCCGGGCTCGGCACGGACAGTACCACTGAGGCACTCTGTCACACTTCCTGATTGAACATTTTGCTCATTTAATTATTAAAGATTTAATAACAGATATATAATTTGATCTATGTCCCGCGGAGAGTGCAATGGCTAGTCGAGAAGATGATGACCGCCGCGAATTTCTGAAGACCTGCGGCAAGTTCGCCGCCGTGACGCCCCCGGCCATGACGCTCCTGCTGTCAACGTCCCTCACGTCGGATGCAATTGCCAAGTCCGGCGCTGGATCGGTCAATGGCAACAATGGCAAAGGCAACGGCGGCGGTGACGGCAGCCCCAACGGCAAACCCGACAAGGACCGCTGACCGAAGGACGGTCGCGGCCGGAACCATTCACCATTTGCCAAGTTTTCCCGGTGCCCTTCCCCAAGGATACCCAAAGTGACGCGGCCCCAGCTCACCGCCCCCTGCGAGCTGGGGCCTTTTTGCTGCGAAGACCTCAGCTCATTCCCATTGCTGAGGTCTTTTCCCCGCGGCGCAGCGCACACTCGATAGGAACGTGCACCCGTCCCGTCGATTAATCCGCCAACACCTGCCGGACAACAGGTGGTCTCTGCGAGTGCCCCAGCCGTCCCAGACAGCGGCTGGGGCTTTTTCTTTTCGCATCTGGCCCGTTGCTTCGCGCGGCCAAGTTTAGCAAAGCCCACGAGATAGGAACTCCCTTCATTGGCCGACTTTGATTCCACGTGCGCCCAGGCGCATCAGGCTAGGCTATCTCCCTTAGCCCGAGCGGCCCCAGCCCTGGGTCACTGATCCAGGCCTGGGGTCGTTCTTTGTCGGGGGCCCGCGGTGCGAACGACGCTTTCAACCTTACGGGTCAGACAGGTCGCACACCTTTCATGCGGCGGAGGAGCTGCGGAGCGCTTCGTCTCTCCCACAGTCCGGAAAAGACTGTCTTCGAACGCGGAGCAAGGGATTTGCTTGCCGCACACGCTAGTTTGCGCTGGCCAGCATGAGCGACTGACCACCTCAATCCGCATTCCCGCTTTCGGCCCGCCTGTGAAGTTGCGCCCAGGTTGGGAAGGTCGCTGATCGTGCGGCAGTGGACAAGATTTGCTCGACCTGAGTTCTTCGCAGGTTGGCCTGAAGCGCACATAGGCTGTGACAAGGCAAACCACGTTTCAACAGGTAGGAACGACTCCGCAAAGCAAAGATTGAGAAGTTGGTCTGTGCCGTGATCTAGACACGGCACCCACCCGTGACGACCCGTCGTCAGACGCGCGTTTGGCGACGGGCCGGTTCTCGCCTACCGGCAATCGCGCCACATTTAACAGGTAGGAACGTTCTAACTTTCGTGTATTATACGTCCAACTCTCTTAGTGGCGGACTGCTCCCCTCCGCTAGGACCGGTCTACGTCGTCGATCTGGCGTCTGCCGCACGATGCGGCCTTTCGGCGACTTAGGTTCGTCGCTCCGAGGTTTTTCAACCCAGCCTCAAGTCGATGGTCTTGGACTTCGCCATCGCGCGTGCATCATGCATCCCACCGAAATGCTGACCCGCAGATTGCGGGTTGATAGCCGTCTTAGCAACGATGAAGCAACCGCACTCCGTTCTCTACCTTTGGAGATCAAAACCCTTCCCCCAGACACCTATCTCGTGTTGGAGGGAGATCGTCCCAACCATTCCTGCTTGATCATCGAGGGGTTCGCTTCCCGGTCCAAGGTCGCGACTAACGGAAAGCGGCAAATCCTTTCCTTCCACATCCCGGGCGACATTCCAGATCTTCAGAGTCTGTTCTTGAAGACCATGGATCATGACCTCGTTACGATGTCCCCGGCAACCGTCGGCTACATCGCGCATTCTGCTCTCGAACGTCTGATCGGGACACATCCGGCCGTTGCTCGCGCCCTCTGGCGGGAGACGCTCATTGACGCTGCCATCTTCCGTGAGTGGATCGTCAACATGGGGGTCCGACCGGCCGCCGCACGCATGGCGCATCTTCTTGCGGAGCTGCGGCAGCGCATGGCCGCGGTCGGCCTATCAAACGGAGAAGAGTTCGAGTTTCCGGTCACGCAATCAGAGCTCGGGGAGGCGCTTGGGCTGAGCACTGTCCACGTCAACCGAGTCTTGCAAGCCTTCCGCGCAGGGCGGGTTCTTGACCTTCAAAAGAATTTCGTAACGATTGAGAATTATGAGAAGGTCGTTGAGGCATCCGGCTTCGATGACAGCTACCTGCACTTGGCTAGGAACCCTCCATCATCCTGAGCCGCGATGCGCTTCTATTTCACTCAACCCGGAGACCTTCCGGATGACGAAGGTGTGGAGTTCGCCGACCAGGAGTCGGCGCTGCAAGAAGCCGCCAGGACAGCGCTGCTATTGGCGCGCGACCAAAAGAACATCACGGAAGAACTCACTTTGACGGTTTCATCGGACGAAGGCCCGATTGGCTGCGCGACCGTTAGAGTATCGGTTCGACTAGCTACTTAGGCGGATGACCTTGTGCCCACCCCTCTGGCTCGGGCGGCGAAGCCTAATACGGAGAAAGACTCCTTCGGTTGGACTGGAAACGCGCTTCTCATTGCACATCAACGAAGAGCGTTTGAACGCACATCGGAACGTGGGTGAGCTCATGGGACACGCGTGTTCGGCCGCACGTTGAGCCGTGCGAGCTCTCGACGCTCATCATCCGACAATTGCCAGTCTTCGCATTGACTATAGAGCTGCTTGAAAGCGTCGTGCAGCTTGCTTCGGGCGACCTTTACCATCTCGGTGTCGTCAAACTCGCGAGAGTTGAGGAAGATGGGTAAGGTAAAACTGGTTTGATCGCGGTCAAATCGAAACGTCAAACCCATGTCCTCGCCTCGCTCATTCGGCGAAATCATCTCGATGCGTGCGAGTGTAATTTTAAAGTTAGCCATTGATTCAACTTGCGGAAGCCGCGCCACGGTTGGCTTATTGTTCATCAGGCCACTTTTGAGAATTGGCTGGCGACCAGATCATAAGAGCCCCTGCTGCCGCGCACATAGACCTTTGCGGCTGTGGCGCAGATCACATCGCGATTGCGGTCGAACGCATTCAGGAAGTCCGCTTCGTGACAGGCGCCCGGCTGAAGTCGCTTCAGGGCGTCTTCCTCAATGAAGAATGATGCCTCAATCGCACTGTCCGAGCCCCAAAAATGCACAGCACGTCTCGTCCGGTCATATGAGCGGCTTTGATTTGGAAACTTGATCATACGGCAATCCAATCCAGGTTAGCAGGCGCCTTGTCGTGCGATGTTCGAAAAGGCAGCTGCTCGTCTGTTGTCCCCTTCCTCAGGGGAGTGGCAGACCGAACCTTGCTCCAGCACGGTGGCACCGGGGGCGATCTGCCCGACGATAGCGCACACTCAGCTGCCCTAATACAATTGGCTTTCGACCAAGAAGTTGCTCGATCGCGAGCTATGACGTGACCAGAACCTCAACCGACATACCAGCGAAGGCATCGGTGCTGCCGATGTAGCTGCCCGACACGGGCGCAATCCGTCGGATGTCGCGAGCCACCGCGATGGGAACCAAATTGAAGCCGCCTAAGCTGCGGTTCGTCGGGTCAAACGTGATCCAGCCCGCTCCCGGTACGAAGATCTCGGCCCACGCATGCGTTGACCCTGCTCCGCCGGAGCCAGCACTTTGCTGGTTCGGGTTGTACAGATAGCCGGAAACTATCCTCGCTCCGAAACCCAACACGCGGGCCGCCTCGGCAAACAACACCGCCAGATCCCGGCATGAACCCCAGCCACGGCTCAAGGTCTCCAGTGGCGTTTGTGTCCCTTCTTCCTCACGGCTCTGATATCGAGCCGCTGCTGAGACCCCGACGCTCAGGTCTTTGAGCAGCGCTAATGTGTCAGTCTGGCTTCCGCGAACAAACATCTGTGCCCATCTGCGCAACGTCCCATCGGCGTCCGCAAACTGCGGAGTGGCCAAAGCGCCAAGATCAGTCCAATCGTGATCGGAATAGAGAAAGGGGTAGGATATTGCCGAGGCTGCGATGTCGAAAATCGGCCATTCAACCGAGGCGAGTTGAAGCTTGGCAACGCTGGAGATCACCAAAGTGCTGGCCTTCATGGGAAACGTGGCAGTCGTGACTGCATTGCCGAACACGTCGCTGGCCCAGCTTAAGACCGCATCAGGCGCCGTCGAGATGCGGTTGGATAGCAAGCGAACATCTCGGCCCTCGCGCGGACGAAGCATAAGGCGATGAGGAAGAAGGCTCACCGGCTCGTTGAAGCGATAAGTCGTCGTATGCTGAATGTGTAGGGTGATCAACGGCAACTCCCGCCGGCAGCCGCGCTGGCGTCTCGGTCGGCCCATTCCGACGATGGCGCCAGGTCGCTGGCTTCAGCTGGCCTGTCTCGGTTCCGAACGTTCGACCTGACGTCACGGCGGTGTTGACTGAGGAACGAAGTGGGGCCCTGTCGGTTCACTCCACCTGCAACATTTCTCACTGCCTGAGGCATCGTGCAGACCCACCGAGGTACTGCCAATGACCTTCCCGCATGCGCATTTTCCCAAGTTCCTGTCCACCTGTCTGGTCGCGCTCCAGCGTCACCCTGCGCTTGCCACCGTTGCTGGCGCAGCTACTCTCATGGCGGGCGCCGCGCTCATCACTCGACAGCGTGCGCAGAAGGCGCAGCGCGATAATCCTCCACAAGGGCGATTTATCGAGGTCAGCGGCGTCCAGTTGTACTATGTTGAACGCGGCAGTGGTCGGCCTCTCGTTCTCTTTCACGGGAACGGCAGCATGATCCAGGATTTCCAGTCGAGTGGCCTGATTGATCGCGCCGCTGAAAATTATCGGGTGCGCGAAGTGGCAGGAGGGAGTGCATCGGAGAGGTCGATGTCGTGCAAGGAACCTCTTGGCTCTGTCACGCATCGAGAATCGGACGATGATCCGGCATGCTCGTGTTTGACAAGTAATCACTGGTCAACGCGACCGCACTCCATTCTGTGTTATTTGCCTCAGCCCTCTCCGCCGAGCCGGATAAAATCATCGAACAGCGCCGATACCAGGGCGCGGTGGCGCGTGTCCTCGGCGGGTAGGCTCGCAACGTAAAGGTTGAGCAGATAGCGCGCCTTCACCGCCGCCTCCGGCCATGAGGTGGCGGGCACCGTCATCAGGCGGTTTTCGAGATCGGACTCGCGTTGGCGCAGCTCCCTGACATTGTTCTCGACCTCGGCCAGCGCGCGGCGCAAATCGGTGGCCTTCTGAGCGGCCATGCCGCGGTGCTTGTCGAGATCGACCGTCTGGTCAGTCATTGGCGGCGCTCGCGTCCGCCGCTTGCGCGTTCGCAAGATCGACCGAGCCGATCGACAGCATCTCCGTGACGCCGCAAACGCCTCCGGCGGGCACGGTGATCATCGTGGCAACGCGGCGATAGGCCGAGAAGGTCAGGCCCTCGATCGTCTCCTCGTCCGTGACGACCTCGTAGGCGCCGGCCGGCAACAGGCGCTCGATGCCGCGGATACGGAACGGGCGCTTGAAGTGGACGGTTTCTCGCCGCGAGCGGATGGTCATGCACGCCTGCCTTTCGCAAGTGAAGCCCCAACCGATGCTGGCGGTCGCGACCATGCGCCCTTCGCGCCGCAATAGCCAGTACTATCGGGCCCCGCTGGCAAACAAAGATGTCACAGCGGAGCCATCGCCCGCCCGGCATTTAACGCTCGCTATTGGCTCGGCACGGGCTTAGGCTCGCTGCCATCACCGCGCATCTCAACGGCTTCGACCGGTGACTGAGGGTCACGTGTGCTCCCGCCGAAGGCCCCGCAGGAGCATTTGATGTCGCGTGTTCGTATCTCCGAATGGATCGTGCCGCCGGTGATCGTTCCGTTGTTTCTACTGCTTCTCGTGTGCGGAGCCGCCATCCTCAATGGCTAGAGGAACCCGGGTGCCGTATCTGGTCAGTGGGACCAACGAATACGGAAGCTCCAATCTCGGCCGCGGCAGTGCGGCAGTCGCGCTGCGGTTCGCACGGAAGCTGCTGCGCGAAGGCTACATGGACGTCAGGGTCTGCACCCCGCGTGGACGGGTTCTGCAGCCGGACGAACTCGACGAACTCAAACCGCAAAAGGAGAGCGACATGGCGAAGGGCCAGCAACGTGGCAATCGCGAAGCCAAGAAGCCGAAGAAGGAAAAGGCCAAGGTGATCGCGGCGGCGCCGAGCCGCAAGGAAGCCGTTTGGCAGCCGGATTTCGGGCCCGCAAAGAAGGCAGGGAACTGACACCCGGCAATGGAGTGTAGTGGTCCTAGCCCCCTTTCTACCCCCCTTTCGGAACATGGCCCGGCAGATCCTCTCGAGGACGAATCAAATAGGAAGGACGTTCAGCATGACAATGGCTAGAACAGGTACATGGAAGGCCGCGCTTTTCCTTACATCAGTGGTCGGTGCAGCACCGGCGGCTTTCGCCGCGGAGCCGAACTGCCGTTCAATCGAAAGCACCAGCGCGCGCCTCTCCTGTTACGACGCAGCCTTTCCTCCAAAAGCGAGGAAGCCCTCCGGGACCAGTGCCGACTCATCGTCGGTCGAAAAGGACCCTTTCCTTGCGGAAGAAGCTCGCACCTCAGCGAAGTTAAAAAATATTTGCCGTGGTTGCTGAGGTTGGATCGGCTTCAAGGCGACAATAGTAATCGCGCCCAGCTTGAAGCGAGAGCAGTTAGCCAGCCAGTGACCTCAAGCAGCCTGCAGATAGTTCCTGCAGAATCGAAACAAAGTGCTCGCTATTGGGCAAATAAAGGCGCACTGTCTCACCACCATCGAGCGGCCCTCAGCATCTATCGGTGGCGTGAACGCAAAATGCGCTCCCGCTCAACCCCAAGCGGAGCGTCAAACATGCCGACTCAACGGTCCCCAGGACAATCCTCGACATTCGAATACCGCCTCGCGCAGGAGGCGATCAACCTCCGCCTACAGGCGAAGGGGATGCCCGCTGGCGTCCGCCGCACGGAGCTTCTGCGAAAGGCCAGGCAGATCGATGCTGCCGGAGAGGTCAACAAGTGGCTGACCTCGCCGGGACTACAGCCGCCATCTTGAATTTAGGTCTCGCTTTTGTCCGACCTGATGAACTTCAGCATGCCACGAGAAGACCCACCTTTATCGGGATTTTACTCTCACCCTCCCGAGGCTGGAAATCCGCCGCCTGCGCTTTTATTTAAGCGGGCGGCGTTTTTCTTGAGCTGGAAAGCCGTTGCACGCACCGTCAAGCGGCTGATCCCGATTCCTTTGGCTTCTAGGTACGCCGCTGGGAGAATAGCTTTAAGCTTAATCACCTTTTCGGATCCTTAGGTTACTATCGGTGACTGAGAGCTGGTTGCTCCCGCCTGCAAGCCGCGGGTGCGCCTGTGCAAAAAGTGCGACCAGATAAACAACGAGATTGAACAGTTCCGCAGGTTGATAGCACCGGGAATGGACGCGCTTAGCTTGGCGATGATCCGATGCGCAATCGAATTGCTCGAAGATGATAAGGCGGCCTTTAAGTGCCGCGGGAGCGCGCGCAACTAGGTGCGCCCTCCGTTCGCAATCTTAGTCGATGTCGCCTCTTGGCCCTTCGCGGCCGTGCTCGCGCGTTTCGTCGGCGTCCGCTTCTAGCGGCTAAGCGGACCTACTTTTCCCTACGCGGCGAATAGGTCTGGGCCGGGAGCCGGCCTTGGTCATCTGATGAACGTCCCGGTCTCGTGCAGCTCGACCTCACCCGCACTGTTTCGCAACTGCGATGCCGAAACGAAACTCCTCGCCCGTGCCGCCCGTCTTCCCATCTTGATGAAAGTCTTGTTGACCAGCTCGAAGCGGCCGCCCTGCACGGGCTCGATGCTAGCGGCGATCTCCACCACCTTTCGAACCGCGGCCTCGGAGGTGCCGACGGAGAGATTCAAGTCGCAGTGACGGGCACCTAGGCTGCGAGATCGAACGTCGCAATCAGAGCACGGACCTCACCCGCCAATTGGCGATAGTGCTCGCTCGCTCGCAAATAAAAGCCCCGATTGCTCTCATTTGCTCTCTTGGCAATCAATTCGCATTCAGCAGCAAGGCTCTCATAACGCTCTAACTTGGCTTGAAAATCCCTCATCGAGCCGCCCAACTATTTACAAATAAGGGAGCTGACGTTATTCGCGGATTTGTGGTGCGGCAAGAGGGTTGGACTATGCTGCGTTGCAAATTCGAATGCTCTGCCCGCGCCGGTGGGGCCGGCCAGCATCATTCTGCCGCGTGCAGACCTTGCTCCGTGGGCTCATAACGAAGCCCGCGCTTCACGAGCCAGCCACCCTCGACCATTCTCTGTGCTAAGGGCATGGAGCACACGGGCTGATTGCCGCCGGGATGATAAAGACCGTCATTGCGCTCGACGAGAAAGCCGTAAACGCGCGCGAGCCGCAAGGGCTTGAGCATTCCGGGGAATAGAACAACTGGCTCGTCCTTCATGCCTCAGGCAAGTGGCTGGATGGGCAGTCGTTCCCGAACTCCTCGTATAACGGCTCTGCCTATCTCGAGCCCCGCCGCTAAAAGCGCACGGGAGCATCTCCTCAAACCGGCGAACGTCAGTGCAACACACGAGCGGCTTCTGCTAGCCGGACCTTCTCTCGTAAATCCTCGAGCTCCCGGAGCATTTTCACGAGATCGGGCATAACGTGTGCCCGCTCCGAATTTTGTGTCTTTTGTCCCATCGTTACACGCTTCCCATGGCACGTTGACGACGAGCCACATCAAAGGCGCCCACCCGCAAATTTTCTCCTGCAGGCGGAATTGCATTTTTAACGAATTAGCTGAGCGGCGTTGGCGCGGTGGCACTCACTGGGTGTAGTGCGTGCGGCCTTTCCCGGTTGTCTCATATCGGTTTACACAACTTATTTTAGAAATCTGCATTTGGAGCGACCGATTGGGAATAAGCATAGATCGATCGTTTCGGCTTGTGGGCGTCTGAAGAACCGGATGGCCTTGGAGAATATGCGAGACCTTCGGCGCCAATTGCTCGAACAGTTACAGTCCACATAGGTATTAACCTGACCGACTCTCGTGACGCTCTACTTGAGGACCTCCGAGTGATCGAGGATGGACTGGAGCAGCTCCAGCCGAGGCAGTGACAAGCAGTCGGCCATGCTGGGGCCTGAAAGCGAGGATGCCGGTCACGCACGCACCATTGCGACGACGTTATTCCCACTGAAGGCGGAGTGGTTCTCTCTTAGTCGGTCACATTCATCCGCGAACCATTGCGCCAGCTTAAGTCGCTTCTCTTCATCTATTGCAGACCCGTGTGTCCCGTGCGACCCGCCAAGGCACAGAACGTGACATTTTATCTTTCGGCAGCTGCGGCGGAGCAGGACGGATTTCGACCCTGCCTCAGATGCCGCCCCGAAACCGCACCGTTCTCTCCTGCGTGGAAAGGCTCGCGGACCACAGTGGAGCGCGCAACAACGATCCCAAATGGTTCGACCATCTGTTCGGGCTCTGGCGGCAGATGATCAGGATCTTCATCGAAGCCGAGCAAAAACGAGGGCGGCTGCGATGAAGGCGAACGGGATAGCGCCGTTAGTCACGTCCGTTTGCTACGTCCGCCACTCGGTGGATGAACCGCAGACCTGCGCGCGCTTTGTCTCCGATATCTTCGGACTGCAACAGGTCGCGAGCCGGGACGGCGAGCTTGCCTTTCGCGCGGACGATCGCTTCCGCACCGTGAGCCTCAGCCGCGATCATGACGACGGCACCAGCATCGGCATTGAGGCCTGGGACGATGCAGCGCTTCAGGAGATCGGCGAACGGCTGCGCGCGCGTGGCTTTAGCGCTAGATCGGCCAGTCCGGAGGAATGCCAGCGACGGTATGTGCAATCAGCCCTGCTGACGGAGGACGCCTCCGGAAACCGGATCGATCTCGTAACCCGCCCCACACGAAGCGGGCGACGCTTTTTTCCACCCCGCGATGCCGGCATCGTGCAATTCCATGGCATCGGCCTGCGCAGCATCGATCACGAGCGCGATCTCGCCTTCTGGCGCCTGCTCGGCGCCGAGGTGACTGATTGGGTCGGTGACATCGCATATCTGCGTATCGACCGCCTGCATCATCGCATCGCGCTCTATCCGTCGCAGCGCCGCGGACTGCTCTACGCCGCCTTCGAGGTCGAGGCGCTCGATCAGATCATGCAAAACAGCTACTTCATGGAGGACAATCAGGTGCGAATCGTGCAAGGCCCCGGCCGGCAGCCCGCCTCGCAGCAGATCTTCCTTCATGTCGAAGGACCGGACGGGCTGATCCTGTCCTATGTCACCGGCACGGCCAAGATCGGCGATAGACCACGCCCTGCCCGGCAATTTCCGCTCACCGCAACCTCGCTCTGTAATTGGGGCAGCGAGAGCAAGGGGGTTCCCGAGTTGAGCGCCAAGCGCTAACTGAACAGGAGAGAGGCATGATCCAATTGAAGGATGTGAGCTATGTCCGCCTGGGATCGCCGGATCTCGAGCAGGCCGCGCAATTCGCCACCACTTGCCTCGGCCTGCAGATCGCCGAACGCGGCAAGGCCGATCTCTACCTTAGGTCGGACGAGCGCGCGCATACACTGTGCTACTTCGAAGGCGATCCGAAGCAGCAGACGGTCGGCTTCGAGGTCGAGGACGAAGCAAGTCTCCAGGATGCGGCTGCCACGCTCGAGAAGCTCGGCCACGCCGTCCACGCCGGGACCAACGGCGAGGCCGAGCGGCGCAAGGTGAAGGCATTCATCGGCTTCAGTGACCCCACCGGCAACCATATCGAGCTGGTGGTGCGGCCTGAGCGCAGCGGGCGCCGCTATTTCGCCAGCCGCGACGCGGGCATCACAGGCTTCAGCCACGTCGGGCTCAACTCAACCGATCCCGCGCGCGACGAGCGGTTCTGGACCCAGGTCTGCAACGCCCGCGTCAGCGATCGCATCGGCGACATCCCGCTGATGCGCGTCAACGCCATCCATCACACCATCGCGCTCGTCCGCGCGCCACAGGCCGGCATCCAGCACATCAATCACCAGGTCGAGGACAGCGACGATGTGCTGCGCTCCTACTACTTCCTGAACGAACAGCGCGTGCCGATCGTGTTCGGTCCGGGGCGCCATCCGACGTCGGGGGCCCGCTTCCTCTACTTCAAAGGACCCGATGGAATGATCTTCGAATACTCGGTGGGCGTCGATGAAATCGAGGACGAGGCAACGCACCGCCCGCGGCAATTCGGCTTCGAGCCAACGAGCTTCTGCATGTGGGGCTCTAAACCAGCTGGCATGACACTTCCCATCAAGTAGCAAGTCACCCTGCAGTCGGGGCAGCATCCGACGAGGACACATGGATCTGGGATTGTCGCGCATCTTTCATTATCGAAGCCATTGAGATTGACCGAGAACAATTTGCATGGTCGCGCATTTCGATGTCGTCGCAACGCGCAGGTCCACCTTGAGACTGAGATCTGCCTGAGGTGATGGCCTGGGTAGTCAGCGACCCTACGTAGCTACGAAACAAGATCATCGATCGGTATCAGGCGTCGTTGGTGAAGGACGAGGAGTATTTTGTGCAGCGTTCGGCACCTTTCCCCGACGCATTTCGTAAAGGCGCGACGTCCAACTCGTCGCATGCTGCCACGGTACGGGCGGAGTCGCAGCAATGCCACAGTAGCGGCAAGACGCATATTCTTTAGACGCATTCAACGCTTCTCGGTCTGCATGTGCCCATAAGTCTGCGTCTGAAATTGTTTCTTACCGGGGATTGGAATGCTGGGTTGGGATGCCGTGAGGCGTGGTTTTCTGGCGACCTGCAGATTGTTCGTGTTGGATGCAAGACTTGACGGCAAGAGTTACGCTCAAGCCCAGCTGCCTCCAGTGACAGTCGAGGCTCCAAGGCAGGAGCAAGCGCGCCGAGCGCAGAGCGCGCGGCGTGGTGCCGCGGGTGATCAGCGACGATCGGTGCGGAGTCCGAATCCGCGCAGGGCGGCGCAGGTTGCCGGTGTCGAGCACGACACTCCAGAGTGCGACCGGTCCGGTCCAGGGCTTCGTCGCAACGCGTAGCGCCACCGGCACCAAGACGAACACGCCTCTGATCGAGACGCCGCAGTCGGTCTCGGTGGTGACGCAGGACCAGATCCGCGATACCGGTGCGCGAACCGTCGGCGAGGCGTTGGCCTACACCGCCGGCGTGCAGACGCAGCCATACGGCTTCAACCCGCGCTATGACCAGTTTCTAATCCGGGGATTTGCCGCCAACCAGTACGGCAATTATCGGGACGGCTTGCGGCAGGGCAACGGCTCGTTCGCCTATTTCCGCAACGAACCCTATTGCGCCGAGCGCATCGAGGTGCTGCGCGGACCAAGGTCGGTGCTGTACGGCGCCAATGAGGCCGGCGGCATGGTGAACTATGTGAGCAAGATGCCGCTCGATAAGCGCCTCAACGAGGTTAGTCTCGATATCGGCAATTTCGATCGCTATCAGGGACGTTTCGACTTTAGCGGGCCGACCCGATGTGGCGGTATTATCTGCGCAACCCGGTGACGTGCGTGGTCACCAATAATCGTCTCGGCGATCCCGCCTTCGACGAGCTGACGCAATGGCAGGCCTCGTTCGGTTACAGGCTCGACCATCGTGTCAACGAGGCACTGGCGTTTCGGCAGCATGTCCGGATCGGGCATGTGTCGTTCGAGGGCAACATGGTCGATGCCCTCAGCCTGTCTCCCGACGGCCGCACGCTCAACCGCTATGGCGCGACATACCGCGAATGGCTGAATACCTTCAATGTCGACAACCAGATTGAGGCCAAGCTGGTCACGGGTCCCGTCAAGCATACGGTCCTGGCCGGCGTTGACTATTTCCGGCAAGGCGCGACAGCGGCTTGTGTTTGACGAACCCCCCAGCTCACGCAGGTCGGGCGCTATGTAGCAAGCCAAGCCATAGCAGCGTAATAAACGCGAAAATCGAGATAAAGAACGCCAACCAGAGAGCGGCTTGTGGTCCCGCCGATGTCACGATCGCGGCAAATGCCGGCGGCGCAGCGGCAAATGTAAAGTTCAAGAGGACAGCCATCCGCGCAGATGCACGCGCATAAGCACCAGGAGGGAATAGCTGGAGAGGCAGTGTTGCGCGGGCAACAGCGGTAATACCACTGGCGACACCATAGAGGGTGGCGAAGGCGATAGCACTGCCGAAGCTGCTACTTAGCAGCAGAACTACAAAGCTCAGCGGGAACAGAGCCGAGCCCACCAGGCTAACCGTGGGTCTGACCAGCGTCCTCCAATGAAGAAGTCCACCATGCGCCCGGCCCACTGGGCGACACCGATGAAGGCTGCCGCCGTGAGGGCGGTGGCGTGATCAAGACCCTTGACCTCGAACAGAATGATGATCGTCAGCGCAAATCCCCACGTAACAAAGCCGTTGGCGGCAAAGCTCGTCGCGAGCAGCACGAAACGGGCCGAGTCAATGGATAGTCGAGTTGGAGTCACGTCATCTTTTGCCGGGCTCCTTCGCCGTCGCGCCAGAGCGAACCAATGCAAGGGCATGCACACGATAAGCAGAAGGGCGGCATAGACCATCGTTGTCGTGCGCCAGCCCCATTGCGCTCGTAGGACAGCCGTTAGCGGCCACATGATCGTCGATGTAAGGCCGCCAACAATAATCAGCACGCTGAGTGTCTGTCGGGATTTCTCGCCGGCTACTTCCGTTACCGCAATCTGCGCTGGAGTGGTCAACATGCAGGCACCAGCACAGCCAAGAACGACCCACGAGAGGAAATATGTCACCGGACCGGTTGCTGCGCTCATGATCAGAAGGCCGGCTGCACCAACAGGCGATCCCAACGTCATGATCGGCCGAGCACCATAGCGTTCAAGCATGTTGCCGAGCGGCCAGGATATGATGCCCATCACCACCAGCATGGCTGTCGGGCCGGCCATTATGGCGGAAAGAGGAAGGTCGAGATCAACTGCCATGAGAGGGCCCGTCACGGCGGGCAGCCAGAACGTGGCCCCCCAGCCCAGAAGCTGAGTGAGCGAAAGAGCAACTATAACGGCGGCCGTGCGTGAGATGGCGGGCATTCGATAGGGCGATCGATCTTGATCAACAGCATGATGCTGCAGATAAATCAATCGACCTACGACTTGTTTGTAACCGGGGGATGACTTTCCAATAGCGTGCTCTTAACCCGCGCCATTGGTCCTGATCAGATAGTGGACCTCACCGCACCGACCGTGAGATCAACGCCAGAGACCCCCGTCAAGTCGCTGAAGCGCTTCGATACACCTTTTCCGATCAGTTGAGGCCGAGCCGCTGACTAGATCAAAGATTCCCGGGACACCGCCCCATGTTCAGCGGCTGAAACACAAGAGAACGGGAACCTGTATGGCAAGGGGCACCGCGGCGGCAATCTTTGGACGGTCGGCGCGTGTCACTGGAGGGTGACATAGGCGACAATGGCCGCCGTGGTCAGAGCAATAGCTATGATGAATTCACCGAGCGCGCCCCTCACTGAATACCTCTCCTCGGCGTCGATAAGTCTTCCGATTCGAATATAGCGCCCGGTCGCCAGTCCGATTAGGGCAACGCCTACGAAGATCAGCCCGGCTCCGTCATAGTGCCCCAGGAATCCCGAGACGCTACGTTGTGTCAGGCCGGCGATGGCAAGTGCGGTTCCGGCTCGCGCCTCCAGTGCCCCCATGAATAGGTTGAGCTTCTCAATAGCGAGACCAAATCCGATGGTCGCAATGCCCGTCCTTAGCCAGGCGAGAAAGGTTCTCTCATTGGCGGAGTGGTCCGAATATCTGTCGATCATCGCAGGGATCTCCGATGGATGCTTCGAACACTAGGTGCAAGGTAGTCGACCGACCTCAGTGACGACGAACCACCTTCGAGGGCCACTTGTCACTGATCTGATCTGCCCCACCATCTGATGCTCCTTATCGACGATCCGCATGAAGACGCCCATCTAGGGCGCTGTTGTGGCTTTGACGGCGATCTCCTTGAGCGCACTGCTCATAGCCTCAACGACAGGTTTTCCGCCGCCCCCGATCACATGCCTGTCGGCAAGGTAGCCCGGGTCGTTGTAGGAAAGATGTGTAATGCCGCTATCATCCTGCCAGACCAGCACCTTTAACGGCAGATCGATTCCGATCGTCTGCGCCAACATCATCAATGGCGTCCCGCCCTTGGCGGCACCGAAAATCAAGAGATCCGTTGGCCGCAGGGGGAGGCCGACTGCGGCTGCGCCGGCAGCATGATCGACGTGGGCAAATACAGTCATACCTTTCGATTGAACCTCGGCTTCGAGCCGCCTCATTGTCTCTTCCGGTCCGAACGCACTGCGCAGAGTGATCAACCCGTCGGCGGACATTGCGTGATCTCCAATCAACGTTGTTATGACCATGCCAAGGACGACCGTCTTCCACAGCTTCTTCTTCATCGTTTTATGAAAAGCTTGGCAGGGTCAAACGCGGGATCCGGCACGAAGCCATTTCTGTTAGGCATCTTGACGCTCGGCAGGGTGTTGCGATCGAGTTTGCTACCCGGCGGCACAATGCCGTTCAGGCTCAGGATGTATGCTGCGACTGCATATACGTCGTCGTTGTTGAGTGACCCCGGCGCCTGGTAGGGCATGGCACGGTGAATATAGTCGAACAAAGTCGTTGCGTATGGCCAATAACTACCGACGGTCTTGACCGGGGCTTGCGAGGAGAGCGTTCCCTGTCCTCCTACCAGTTGGTCCTTGATACCTCCGACGCCGTTCTCGCCGTGGCAAGCGGCACAGTTTTCTGCGAAGACAATCTTTCCTCGCTTGACGGTACCCGCTCCTGGAGGCAATCCCTTTCCGTCCGGTCTGACATCGATATCCCACAGCGCGATTTCGTCCGCGGTCGCCTGACGCCCGAAATCGTAAGCGAAAACGGGGGAAGCGAGAGCGAGTGCTGCCACCGGGGCAACCCACGCCATTCTAGTCGAGCACATTGCGTACCTTCCCGTTCTTGTCGATGCTCCAGGTCTGCTGGGCGTTATAGTGGAACAGCGCGTTAGTCCCGACGGCTGCGATGAAAGATTTTCGGGTTGGTTGGACATTGCCCTTGTCGTCGGTGGAGCGGCTTACAATGTTCGTCGGCTTCCCGTCCCAGACCCAATCCATCTGGAACCGGACTTGCGCCTTGGGCAGCGCCGGGCGATTGAGCTGAGCATTCATCCAGGTCTTCGCCCCATCAGTTGAGACTTCTACCCTCGTGATACTTCCGTGGCCGCTCCAAGCCAGCCCTGTAATCCGCTGATAGCCAGGCTTTATCGTCATCGTTCCAGAAGGTGATGCGATGACAGAGTTGGTGTCCATCCTAAGCTGAAACTGGGTTGCCTTGCCGTCCGCGTGAAGCTGCGTATATCGAGCGGTTTCCCATCTTGTCATCCAAGGCTGGTCACCGAACTTAAGGCGTCGCAACCATTTGATGTTGAGATTGCCTTCGAAGCCTGGCATCACAAGGCGCATCGGAAAGCCGTGCGCCGGCCTTAACGGCTCCCCATTTTGGCCGTATGCCACGAACGCTTCGTTCAGAATCTCATCGGTGAGCGGGATGCTCCGCGCAACGCCGGCCGCGTCGCCTCCCTCAGCCAGCATCCAAGTCGAATTCTTGTCTTTACCCACAAGGTCGACCAGAAACTTCAAAGGTACACCAGTCCATTCATTGGTGCTGACAAGCCCGTGAGTGTTTTGGACCGTGAGATTTTCGTCCGCTTTGTGCCAGTTCTCCCATCCATTTCCGGTGCATTCGATGAACGCCGCACGAGACATCGACGGCATCGACTGGAGATCGTCGACGCTGAAAACCAGCTGCTTTCTTGCCATTCCGTGTAGGAGCAGCCGATGCTTGGCGGGATCCAAGTCCGGAGCTCCCGAATGGCTTCGCTCGTAGTGAAGATCTGTGGGTGTGATGCTCCCGAACAGCTTGTGGAGTGGCACCTTCGAATTGATGGCATCGCTCGGATCGACGTTACGTTTGCCTGGACCGGCCTCCGGAATCCTTCCGATCTTAACGAACTTCGATCGTTCGCTGCGCGCACCAAGGTCGGCACCGACTTCCCGCGGCGGCACGTCCGCGAGGGACTCGCCGAACGCTTGGCCGGCTATTAAACTTCCTGCCAATCCTCCGGAGGCTGCGATAAGGCTTCGGCGCGACACGGGCTCAATCTCGTGCGGCCGGTCGGTCGTCAAATCGCGCTGTTTCCTCATCATACATCTTGCTCCTGGACCCTCGGCCGGACTCCGTCCGGGTCCGAGAGTTGTACGCCGTCGGCCTGGCGAACTCGCCGAAGACCCCGTGAATGCGCCTGGCCGCCGCCTCCAGCGGATGCAGGCCGAAAGCGCCCTAGGCACCGCGCATAAGCGCGATGAGTCCCATCAATGATAAGCAAGAATGCCGGAGAGCTTCTGTCCAAGCGGGGTCCGCCAATCAACCGCAAGCTCTGAGATCAGCTGATCATGGGTAATGATGGTAGCCCCGGCCCTTTCCATGCGGCGCAAAGCAATATCGTCACCATACTTCGTATACGAAGCCGAAGCATCCGCCGCGACCTGCACCTCATATCCCTCATCGATCATCTGCAGCACCGGGAAGAGAACGCAAATCTCCGTGGTGATCCCAGCCACGATCAGCTGCTTGCGTCCTAGCGCCTTGACGGCCTTGTTGAACTCATCGTGGTGCATTGCATTGACGATTCCGGGCCGTTTGATTCGCCTCTCATACGCCTCAGGCAGGATCTCCTTGAGTTCAGGAATTAGTGGGCCTTGGACATGATCTTCCATGCTTACCGTGAGGAGAACCGGGATGCCTGATCCTGCGGCGATCTTGGCGAGCTTGACGGCATTCGCCTTGACGAGATTGATGTCATGAGAGTGCGTCCAGGACATTGTGCCGATCTGATGGTCGATCAACAGCATCGCCGCATTTTCGGAGGTGAAGACGTTCTTGTGCATCGCTAAGGCCTCTTTCTTTTTTCACTGGTTCGAAGTCCCGGGAATATTGTTTCCCTCGATTATACGGATCTCGGGGCTCCCGCCGTCCTGTGCACTTCAAAGGAAACGAAGTTGGGCGGTCACGGCAAGCATCCGTAGGTATGATTGAGAACGATGCTGAACCGCCGATCGCTTGTTCGCTCATCGCGGCCCAAGGGTCTCTTGAGCAGATCCTGCTCGGCGGCAAACGGCAATCGCTTTAGTCGGCTTCCCTCTCGGAGGTCTCAAGCAGAAACCACGTGCGGCGCTCCGCCTCGTCTATAAAAGTCTCCAGCACGCTGGCTGTCGCAACGTCCCCCATTTCGTCCACGGCTTTATGAGCTTTGCGCATCGCAGCGGCGAACACCTTGTTGTCGTTCATCAATTCGCAGAGCATGGCAGATGACGAGACGTATGGCTCATCATTGTCCTTGATTGTCTGCAACTTCGAGATATGGCCGATTGAGCGCAATGTAGTGCCGCCCACTTTTCGTACGCGCTCCGCCAATACGTCCGTCGTGGCGAAGATCTGCTGGGCTTGATCGTCAAGCAGGAGGTGATAGTCACGAAAGTGTCGGCCACCGACATGCCAATGAAAGTTCTTGGTCTTCAGATATAGCGCATATGCGTTCGCCAGCAGCACGTTGATCGCCTTCGCGATACTTTTGATGTCATTCTTCGAGTAGTCGGTCGGGGTATCGCGTTCGTTCAGTTGACTATTGAGTGCAGCCATTGCGAGGACCTTTCCATCGTGTACGTTTCACAAAAGCGATGAACCCTTCCTCTTCAGCAAGCATCCCTAAGTATGATTGGGCAGTGTATCCAGTCGAGCCGCTGGCAGCCGGCGACGAGACTGTATCGGCCCACGACGTTCCGCGTTGGAGGACAGTGAGTTGCGCGACGGCTGGCTAGTGCCGGGGCCACCCGGTCGGCATCTTCCCCCAAGAGGAATGCGGATGATCCGCATCCATTCTCAAAGGAACAGGCCATGTCGTACGACCGCCTTACAGCAGATAACGCCGCCGTCCTCTTCGTCGATCACCAGACCGGGTTGGCTAACGGCGTCCAGACCCAGAGCCCTCCGGAGTTCATCAACAATGTGAAGGCGCTTGCCACGATCGCGGAGATCTACAAATTGCCGGCAGTGATCACGACGAGTGCCGCCGACGGGCCGAACGGTCCGATCATGCCGGTAGTTTCGGAAGGCCTTCCGAAAGCGGCCTTTGTTCATCGTCCTGGTCAGATCAATGCAATTTGACAATCCGGAGTTCGCTGCTGCGGTGAAGAAGACTGGGCGCAAGAAGCTTCTGATCGCAGGCATCTCGACGGACGTGTGCGTTGCTTTTGCCGCTCTATCCGCCCGCAAGGAAGGCTATGACGTTTATGCCGTGCTGGACGCGTCGGGCACTTGGAGCAAGCTAGTTGAGGACGCCGCCGTCGTGCGCATGGTGCAGGCGGGCGTCGTTCCGATCACCTGGGTGGCGGTGGGCGCGGAACTTCTAGGGACCTGGCAGTCGTCGACGGGCGAAGCACATGCCAAGCTGATGAGTGATCACCTGCCGTTCGCTGCAAACAACATGTCCGGATATCTCGCGGCTAAGGCCAAGTGACCCTGGACAGCAAGAGGCGCTCGAAAACGCCATCCGCCGGCCGCAGAGGCGGTCGGCGGATATGTTGCATAACAATGTTCGACCGAGATTTAGCTTTTCGAAGCGATGGCATTCAGTCCGACAGGAGGACGATCTGAATCAAATTTTTCCGCGAGCAGTTCGATAAGAACTCTCACCTTTCGAGCGAGATACCGGCCCGGCGGACGGACCACGAAAATCCCAACCGAGGGCACCCCATAGCTCGTCATGATCGGCACGAGACGCCCCGATGCCACGTAGGCTTCCGCTATGACATCGGGCAAGGCGGCAATGCCAATCCGCCGTGCCGTCGCTTCGGCGATAGGATGACGCTGTCAGCCTTGAACCTTCCGTGCGGACGGATCGGAATGATTTTCTTACCGTCACCGAACTTCCAGCTTTCCGTGCCGATCATGACCGCTTGGTGCTGGAGAACCTGCTCGGGCTCTTCTGGCGCGCCGTGCTCGCTGACATAATCGGGATTCGCAAAAAGCCGGACCGAGAACGAGCCGATGCGACGCGCAACCAGGTTGGAGTCCGGCAGGTAGCCGACCCGAATGCCACAATCGAACCCTTCTCCGACTAGATCGGCGTAGCGATCATTATAGTGCGTGTGGACCTGCAGTAATGGATGACGGGCTGCGAGTTCGGCAAGCGCTGACGCGAAATGCGTCGGGCCGAACGAGGACGGCGCGGCGACCCGCAAGAGACCCCGCAGATTGCCGGAGGGGAACATTTCCTCGCGCGCAGTATCGATCTCCGCGCAGACGCGTGCAGCGTGGTCCCGGAACGTTATGCCAGCTTCGGTCAAAGCCGCGCCACGTGTGGTCCGAGCCAGCAGTTGAACGCCGAGGTCGGTCTCCAATCGGAACAGCCGGCGGCTAACGACGGACTTCGCAAGCCCCAGACGGCGCGCGGCAGACGAGACGCCCCCCGAATCGGCGACCACGACGAAAGTTCGCAAATCTTCAAGCTCCATGACGTCGCCCCCTAACGTTCCGATCCTGGCGACGCAGCTTACCTCATCGTATAGCTATCGCACCTCAAATGGCCACGCTATCTCCGGCTCCGGAAGGCTCCGTTCGTCACAATCAAAGCCACAATCGTACCTCGTGGCTCCGAATGGACCAGTCTTGAAAAGGAGAGATGTCATGCAGCCGCTGAAAATCAAACACGGCAGCAAGCGCGGCGATTGGAATGGTGGCTTTGGGGTCGAGATTCTTTACCCCGGCCTGGCTCTGAATGCCGGTGACAGCGGGATCGGCGCCATCGGTCGCATAGACCGGGCACGCGTCTCGGCCGGGCATGTTATAGCGATGCATCCGCATCGTGACGATGAAATCCTGACTTATATGCGGGCCGGGGCGATGCTCCATCGGGACAGCATGCGGAACGAGGAAAGCATTACCAACACTCGCCTGATGATGATGAACGCAGGCCACACATTCCAGCATGAGGAGGAAATGCTTGGCCCCGGAGCAACCGAGGCGCTCCAGATTTTCCTGCGCCCTCGCGCGCCGGATCTGACACCAGAGGTGCAGTTTCACGATTTCGGCGAAGCCCTGAGTCGCGATGCCTGGCGATTGCTCGCAGGCCCCGACGGTGCTCCCTTGCAGGTACGCGCTCAAGCTTGGGTTCAGGATGTTCGTCTGTCCGCAGGAACGAGCCTTGCGCTTCCAAGACCTCAGGCAAGCGGCGCGGTTCGCCTGATCTACACCTTTGGCGGCGTCGTCGGCATCGAAAGTATCGTGCTTCATGCGGGCGAAAGCGCCTATCTTGCCGACGGTCAGGGGACTGTTTCTGCACAGTCCGAGGCCGACGTCGTGCTTTTCACGACGGATCCTGGTGCGGCGGTATTCAAAGGGGGCATGTTCAGCGGTAACGTCTTTGCGTCGTGACCTGAACAGCGCCAGTACCTAAGCCATCGGAATCCGAGAGCTAGCAAAGGGGCCTCGGGTTCCGCTGGAGAGCAGCCGCATTGTTTCGCTCTCTGCATGGATGAAGTGTCAAAATCGGCCGTTCTGCCAAACCCGACCGAGGCGCATATTCGATTGCAGGAACCGGGTCGATGCGGCCCTCGCAGCAGAGCTTCCCAAGCAGACGAGATGGAAAACCATGTCACATCCTGAAAGCGTATCGAATCACCCGATCGGGGCAGGCGGCGTCGCCGTACTCGCAGTGCTCTTCGCGGCCCTGCTGCTCACCGTGGTCCTTGCCATCGTGGGATGGACCTCAGCCGGGGATACACAGATGTCCATTCACGGCTGGATTGCTCTTGGACTCGGAACGATCTTCTCCTTGGCCATCGGATCCGGTCTCATGGCGCTGATGTTCTACAGCAGTCGGAGCGGGTACGACGAGGTTGCTGCCGTCCACATTCAGGAGTCCCGGGGCGGCGAGCTTGAAAAGCCGTGAGGCATCAATTGAGCAAGTGGTTCGCGCGCAGGCGCGGCACGGCGAGGTCGATAAAGGCCCTGACTTTTGCAGGCGCGTGGCGACCTTCCGGATGTAGGATATGAATTGGCAAAGGCGGCTCTTCGTAGTCGTCCAGGACAATTTGCAGTTGGCCTCCGTCCAGGGCCGCCCCGACCTGGTAATGTAAAACTCTCGTCAAACCCCATCCCGAGAGCGCCGCCGAAATTGCAGCTTCGTTGGTATTGCATTGCAGAGTGGGACGCAAAGTGATGCGTTCGTCTCGCGCGAAACGCCATTCGGGTGATGCCCAGGCGCTTGTCGAGGCAACAATTCGATGATCCGCCAGATCCGTCGGCGTAGACGGGATGCCGTGCTTGTCGAAATACGACGGTGCCCCGCAGAGGACGCGCCGAACCTCGCCGACCTTTATTGCGGTGAAGCCGGAATCCGGCAATCTGCCGATGCGGATGGCAATGTCGAGGCCCTCTTCGATGACGTTCACGGGCCGATCTATAAAGAGCGTCTTCGCCGACATATTGGGGTAGACATCGAGATATTCAGTTAGGATCGGGAGTACGTGCATCTGGCCGAAAAGAGTCGAGGCAGTCAGCGCCAGCGTCCCGGACGGTTTGGCATATGCGCCCGCAGCTGCGGCTTCGGCCTCGACGATGTCCGACAGAATGCGGCGACAATCGTCGAAGTAGCGCCCTCCCGCCTCGGTCAGCTTCACCGATCGCGTCGTTCTGACAAAAAGTCGCGCACCGATCACCTCTTCGAGCGCAGCGACGGCACGTGTTACGGCTGGCGCGCTCATATGCATGTAGCGCGCCGCCTCGGCGAAGCTTTCGGTCTCCGCAACTTTCGTGAAGATGCGCATCGCCTGCCAGCGATCCATTTGTCCTCCTGAAGCTTCAACGTTGTAAGGCGGGCGATCTTCGTAAAGAACCACCTGGGCCCATAACCGAGCGAACAACGAAATAAAAGCCCCCCACCACACTTTCTGCCACAAGCGGCGGCAGCTGCACCTGACCGCCGGCCGGGCTTTCGAGCTACGGCCAGGCACCCTGCTCCGCAAATTTCCCAATCGGCTGACAGATGTTCTCGGAAACGCGAAGCCCAAGCTTGATGCGTCCATGCGCCGACATAACTGCCCTCTTTCGGCTAGAAACCGAAATGGCTCAGTCCCGGATGGTCGTCAGGACGACGACCGAGCGGCCAGCGAAATTTCCGATCGGCTTCGGCGATCGGGTGCTCATTAATGCTCGCATGGCGTGCCCGCATCAGCCCGTCGTCAGCAAACTCCCAGTTCTCGTTGCCGTAGGCGCGAAACCATTGACCGCTATCATCGTGATACTCGTAGGCAAATCGCACCGCGATGCGATTTCCCGCAAACGTCCAGAGCTCCTTGATCAATCGATAGTCCAGCTCCTTATTCCATTTGCGGGTAAGAAAAGCCTGAGCTTCCTGGCGGCCGTTGGCGAATTCCGCGCGATTGCGCCAACGGGTGTCGACGGTATAAGCTAGAGCGACCTTGGCGGGATCGCGGCTATTCCAACCGTCCTCAGCCAACCGAACCTTCTCGACGGCGGTCTGTTCGTTGAACGGCGGGATCGGGGGACGAGACATCAAATTCTCCTTCGTGTCGGTCGGTGCAGTAACATTAGAGTTGTCGGTGTAGCCCATACCGTTGGCAGGGCCGTGTCGTTTTCGGCTTCGAAGTCTGCCCCTGTCAAAGATCGAGCTGAATGCGATCTTCTGCGCCTGCCGTTTGGGCTGCAGGCACTGCAGAACAGATCAGCACCTCGCCGTCCGCAATTTTTGCGGTTGGCTCGTTCACATAAGCGACGGCGCCAGCAAGGAGCTTCGTCTTGCACGTGCCGCAAGTGCCGGTGCGGCAGCTGAAGTCGGGTGACAGTCCGCGTGCTTCCGCTAAATCAAGCAGAGTCCCCGATTGAGGTGTCCAGCGTGCTTCCTTTAACGAGCTCATGAAAGCGACGGGGACGGGTTTCAAGGAGGGCGCCTGGCGCGGGGGCGCCGCTCCGCTCACAGCGATCGTTCGCTTCAAAGAGGAGGGGCCAAACGCCTCCGCATGGATCCTGCCGTCCGCGATGTTATATCCCCGCAGTCCGTCGTAGAGCCCTTGCGTGAACTGGGCCGGGCCACACAGGTAGAATTCGTAATCGTTGAACTGCAGATATCGCGTGAGAAGCTCCATGTCGATGCGGCCGGACGCATCATAGTCGACGCCCTGCTGGGCGTCGGCGACACCACTGAGTATCCGAATGAGCTTCACCGCGCCTTGCGCCGCTTCGACGAGCTCAGCCAGTTCGCGGTCGAAGGGGCGGTCCCGCTTCGAGCGCGCGGCGTAAAAGAAAATCGTCGGGCGAACGCGCTGCTTGCGAAGCCCCTCGTAGACGATGTGGCGCAGCATCGCGAGCATCGGCGTAACGCCGACGCCGCCGGCCAGTAGGACCGCAGGGTGCGTGGAGCGCGCATCGATCACGAACGCCCCGGCCGGGGCTCGCGCCTCAATGATGTCTCCGACGCCCACATTTTCGTGAAGATGTTTCGAAACGGTGCCGTCACGCTTGACGCTGATGCGGTACATGCCGTCCGAGGGAGCCACAGATAAGGTATAAGTCCGTAGCACAGGCTTGTCGGCGCCCGGAGTCCGAACCCGGATCGGCAGGTGCTGACCAGCGAGGTGCGGAAGCAACCCTGCGCCATCGTTCGGCTGCAGGTGAAACGAGCGGATCGACTGGCTTTCATCGACGATCCTGGTGACCTTAAAAGGCCGCCAGCGTGTTGCAAGCTCGGCTGCCCGAAGCCGATCGCTTGCCTGAGCCCAGTCTCCCGTCATCAGTGAGCTCGGAGACCAGCCGTCTTTCTGGAACGTCCAGCGCAAGGCAAGGGCACCGCGCCTGCGCACCAGCCTGCGCGCTCGGAATGTCCATAGCCGTTCCGCGCCCTGAAATGCTGCGATCTCGGGCGACTCCAGCACAAGTTCGGCGTCGCCGGTCATCTGCAGCATCTCGCCGGTCTTGAAGTCGACGAAGAGAAGCCCGGCTTTGCCATTCAGCAGGATATTGCCGAGCGTCGCGAAGAAGAGGTTTCCGTCGAAATCGGGGATGGTCAGGCTTCCATCTTCGGCCACGCGGACAAAGCCCGCCTTGCCACCGCGGTGAGAGACGTCAACTTGGCGCCGGTCCTCACGATCGGCATAGGATGCTACGAAGAATGCGTCCGCGGCCTGGATCACTGCACGCGAGGCGGAATCCAGCTCCGTCATGTCCTCGATAGTCCCCCCATACGTCCTGCCGGGCTCGTGGTCGAAGGCAAAATCCCGCAGCTGGATGTAGCGGGGGCAATTCCCAAAACTCTGATCGACCTCGACCCTGAACCTGTCGCCCGCGACGCCGAGAAAGCCGTTCAAGCGATTTCGGCGCCTCGTATGCATCTCAATGCCGAGCAGGCCCACTGGGCTGCCCTCAGTCATTCCCATGCTCGCTGGATCGGTGTCGTCGGGTCGCACGGCGATATCGAGGGCTCTCGGGCCGGGCGACGTCATGAAGCCCGGCCTTCCCTCAAGAAAGGTGGCCCATGCATCTCCTTTTGGATCGACGCTGCCGAGAACGACGAACGGTAGCTGGGCGTAGAACTCTCGATGCTGATCGGGCATGTAGTCTCGGACCACGCGCCTGCCGACTACCGCCATCCTGTCTTCGACACCGACTTTTGCTTGGATGGCCTTTTCGCCCGCGTGCCAGACCTCGGTATCCTTGGAAGGCCGATTGCCCATTTTGCCGCTCCTGCTGCGTCGAAACGGGCGTGCCTTTCGACGCGCCCGCGGCGCGTCCTATGCCGCGGCCGAAAGGCCGACTGGTGTCTCGACGAAGGGAACGAAGCCCTGTAGCGCCTCGATGCGGCGCAGAAAGGCATTCACATTGGGGTAGCCGGACAGATCGACGTTGCCCTCCGGTGCGCGCGCGATATAGCTGTACAGCGCCACATCCGCGATCGTCGGTCGTTTGCCGACGAGCCAGTCGTTGTCGGTTAGGTGGCTTTCGAGCCGCTTCAGCAGAACATGAGCCCGACCGATGACGTCCTCAGCATTGTACTTTGCCCCGAACACCGTGATGAGCCGCGCGGCAGCGGGACCGTAGGCGACTTCGCCGGCCGCGACTGAAAGCCAACGTTGAACTTCCGCGGCTGTCTTCGCATCGTCCGGAAGCCAGTCCTTCCGATCAAACTTCTTGGCGAGGTAGACAAGGATGGCATTCGAATCGGATACGACGATTCCGTCGTCCTCGAGCACAGGCACCTGCCCGAACGGATTGAGTGCAAGAAATTCAGGCTTCTTGTGCGCACCGGACCTCAGATCAACCTCGATCAACTCGAAGGGCTCTCCGAGCAAAGAGACGAACAACCGTGCGCGGTGCGAATGACCAGACAAGGGGTGATAGTAGAGTCTCATGTTGTATCCACATCCATGATAGGGACTGTCTCAGGGTCGGAAAGAACATTGACCGAAAGCTCTATTCAGGAGAACAGTGCGGCTCGACATTTCATTATTGCGGCAGGCGCAATTATCCGCCGGCACCTGTGATCAGGGCAACGATTGGGCCGCGAGTATGCGGTCCTACCGAGCTTCTCGTTGTGGGCCCTTCTTTTCGCGAATCATCGCCAGGACCCCGTCGGTTTTGATCAGCGCGTTTGCTAACCACCTGAAATTCACCAACGCGGCTGCATACCCATCGCCCTCCGGAATATTGCTGCCGGCAGTCGCATCGCGCACGACGGCGACCTCGAACCCGTGCTCGACGAAATCACGCAGGTGCGATTCGACACAGAAGTTTGCAGCCATGCCCGCAAGAATGACTTGATCCACCTTGAGTTTGCGCAACTGAAAGATCGCATCGTTAGTCTGCGGACCCGCAATCTTGTGAGGCGAGCAGAGAACGGTCCGCCCGTCCTCTATGAGGTCCTTCAGTTCGGGGAGCCAATCCGCGCCAGAACAAGCGAAGCCATCGATGGTCAACGGGCCCGGGCGATGGAACATCCGCAGCTTGTGCATAAGCGCTTCGCCGGGTGCGGCAAAGCGCCAGCGATGATCGTGGGGATAGTAGTAGTGGGGAGATATTACGATCGGGATGCCCGCTTCCTTTGCCGCGATGAAAAGCCGCCGCAAGTTAGCTACCGTATCCAGTTCTGTGATACTATCCTTGAAAACTTCCCAAGCTGCCCCCTTGGAGCTCAGGAAGTCGATCTGCGGATCTGTAACCACAAGGGCCACGCGCGCGAGATCCAGATCAAACGGTACGGAGGGTAAGGCCGGGTTTGACGGATCGGCGTGACCGCCACTATAAGATTTGTGTCGCCCGCTCCTATTATCGGTCATGATCGGCCCACCTCACTTCCGAACGAATGCGAGTATGTCCGCATTCAATACGTCAGCGTGGGTCGTCAACATTCCGTGAGGATAGCCCCCGTAAACCTTCAACTCTCCTTCCTTCAGGAGTTTGACTGCTCGCTTGGCGGAGTTCTCAATCGGGACAACCTGATCATCGTCTCCATGCATGACCAGCACTGGTTGTTCGATCCTCAACAGATCTTCGGTAAAATCCGTTTCCGACCACACAGCGATGCAATCATAGTGTGCCTTGGTCGCCCCCATCATCGCCTGACGCCACCAATTCCAGGCCGTTGCGTCACTGATTTTTGCCGACGGGCGGTTGAACCCGTAGAACGGTCCTCGCGCGATATCAAAATATAACTCTGCGCGACTTGCGATGAACGCTCGGCGGAGCCCATCGAATACGTCAATCGGTAAGCCGTCAGGATTGTTCTCTTTCTTGATCATCACCGGCGGTACGGCCCCGACCAACACGGCCTTTTTGACGCGGCCGGGCTTCGCCCTCGCGACATATCGCGTCGCCTCGCCGCCGCCGGTCGAGTGACCGATATGCACGGCTCCCTTCAGATCGAGATGATCCGTAACTGCAGCAACGTCTGCTGCATAGGTGTCCATATCCGTTCCAACGTCGGTTTGCGACGAACGCCCATGGCCGCGGCGGTCGTGCGCGATCACCCGGTAACCCTTGTCCAGGAAAAACAGCATCTGGGGATCCCACTCGTCAGAACTTAGCGGCCATCCATGATGAAAGAATATTGGGGCGGCGTCCTTTGGACCCCAGTCCTTGTAAAAGATAGCAGTGCCGTCGCTCGTGTTCACTGTATTCATTGATGGTCTCCTGTTCTCGCCGCAAGCACTGGATGCGACTATGGGGCAGGATGCGCCAAGCTCCCAATCATACCTAGGCATGCTTGCGACAGCGCCAGGACTCCCGTGTTCTTTGGCGAGGGATATCACCCTGCGAAAGGAACAATGATGAAAACACTTCTGCTCTTGCTACAACTGGCGGCCATGGCGTTGGTAACGTCAGTCGATATCAATCCGGTTGTCGCTAAGGAATCCCCCGCTGCGACCGCCACACCGATCACAGTCTACTATCGCTCTAAGACGATCGACGGCATCAACATGTTTTACCGCGAGGCTGGCCCTTCGAATGCCCCTGTTGTGCTTCTATTGCACGGCTTCCCAACCTCGTCGCACATGTTCCGCAACCTAATTCCTCTACTCGCCGACCGTTACCGCGTGATTGCGCCGGACTACCCCGGCTTCGGCGAGAGCGACGCTCCCGATCACAAGAAGTTCGAATACACATTCGGTCACTTCGCGGACATGGTGAACACGCTGTTGGAGCAACTCGGCGCCCCAACTTACACTATGTACGTCATGGATTATGGCGCACCTGTCGGCTACCGACTTGCCCTCAAGCATCCAGAGCGGGTGAGCGCCCTCATCGTTCAGAATGGCAATGCCTATGAGGAAGGCTTGCGCGAATTCTGGAACCCGATAAAAGCCTACTGGGCAGACAATTCGGAAAAGAACAGGGAGGCACTCGCCGGACTTGTCAAATTAGAGACGACAAAATTCCAGTACACCGATGGGGTCAAGGATCTGGCGCGCATCAGTCCTGATAATTGGGTTCAGGACCAGGCGAAACTCGATCGGCCTGGCAACAAGGACATCCAACTGGATTTATTCCTGGACTACGGCACCAACGTGCCTCTCTACCCGAAATTCCAGGCATTCTTCCGCGATCGCGCCCCTCCGACTTTGATTGTCTGGGGCAAGAACGACAAGATCTTCCCGGAGCAAGGTGCGCACCCTTATCTTCGTGATCTCCCCAAAGCAGAGCTGCACATCCTGGAGACCGGCCATTTCGCGTTGGAGGACAAACTGGACCTGATAGCGCCGCTGATTCACAATTTCCTCGACCGCACTGTCGCGAGGCATCGATGAGGCATTAGCTCGGCCGCGCAATTTCCTTGGGCGCAACTGCTGCGCCCAAGGTCCTGCATCCCGTATTCGCAGTTCCTCAGCCCGCTCACATGGGCACGGCGCCACGGTGCGACCAGCCTGCCGCGGCTCTACTTAGACTGGGAATGATTCCTGAGCACTTCCGTCATCCTCACAAGAGCGGCAAACGTCCTGGCCCCCATTTTTCTCATCACGTTGCCCCGGTGAATCTTGACCGTGACTTCGCTGATCGAGAGTTTGAACGCGATTTGCTTGTTCATCTGGCCCTCTACGACGTTGGTTAGAACCTCCCGCTCGCGCGACGACAAGCTATCGAAACGCTCCCGCAAACCAGCCATTTCATCATGCTTCATCCGGGTATCTGCGTCCCGCAAGAGTGCTGCGGCGACGGCTGCCAAGATGGCGCTGTCCTCGAAGGGCTTAGGTAGGAAGTCAATCGCACCCGCCTTCATGCCTCGCACCGACATTGGAATGTCGCCCTGACCGCTCATCAGGATAACAGGCATATGGATGCCGGATTTCGACAGCTGGGCCTGAAAATCAAGCCCGTTTAAGTGCGGCAGTTGGATGTCAAGCACGAGGCACCCGGGCGACGTCGCTTTGCCTGACGCCATGAAAGCATTCGCATCGCCAAATTGACGAACCTCGTGCCCGGCCGATCGAAACAATTCGCTCAGAGCGATTCGAAAGCCGACATCGTCCTCGACAATGTTTATCGTCGGCAGTTCCGATGGCCGTCGAGCGGCTGCTGCGGCTGTCGCGCTCCTTCTCGGATCAACCTGGGATCGGCTTAAGTTCATGGCGGCCATTCTTGTGTAGATTGAGAGGGGTCAAATTCCAGTCCCCAGCACGTAACGGTCGGCGACTATGCTTGCCTCCGAATAGGCTGAGGTTTGTGCAACAGTGTCCGTGCTAAGCTGACTACCAGCCTTTGATGTTGACTGCACTTCTCGTTCCATGCTCCCGACGCACAGAGGCAACCTGCACTCAAAGATCGCGCCGCCGCCCTGCCGATTACGTGCCTTCAATGTGCCGCCATGGGCTTCGACGGCTGATCGGCTGATCGAAAGCCCCATGCCCGTGCCATTTTCTTTTGTGGTGTAAAAAGCATCGAAGATGCGCTCTAGAGCATCATCGTCTATACCCCTTCCGGAGTCACAAACGCTGATAACCACCTGTTCATGTTCGAGCATCAATCCGATCACCAGTTCCCGCGTTCCGAAATGGGCCGCAACCGCATGCAGTGCATTTGAAATGAGATTCATCAGAGCCTGCTGGATAGCTACTCGATCTCCGAGTATCCATGCTTCGCTCGTTGGGATTTGCAAATGCAACTCGACCTCTGCCTGTTCTATGTCGTGGCGACTGAACTCCAAGACTTCCCTGATCAACGCCGCGATATCAAGCGCCTCGTGCCGGTTGCGACGTTTCATAACCAAGTCCCGCGTTTCGCGGACGATCTGGGCCGCACGATTACCGTCGCGGACTACTCTTTCGGCCGCGGAGAGAGCCGCTCCTATCTCCGGTGATCCTCGCCGCAGATATCGCAGACAGGTCTGGGCGTTCAGAAGGATCGCGCCGATCGGCTGATTGAGCTCATGTGCAATTGAGGCAGAGACAGCACCTACCGCCGCTACCCGCGTCGCGCGAGCCAATTCCGTGCGCGCGGCAATCAGCGCATTGTTCGCCTCCTCCCGTTCGCGGACATCGATTAACGTACCAATGACACAGCCGGAGCGTGCTGCCCGCAGGTCAATCGATACACCGAAAACGTCGTTGGGCGTGGCGTCGAGCCGCGCCTCGCGTGCCCCGGCGCCATAGTGATCACTGCCGTCCATTATCGCCTGTAAGACCTGTAGGAGCCGATCATCGTCGATTTTCATCGAGGCGAGGTTTGCGGGTATCTCATCCACACCCGGCGTCATGCCCAGATGGGCGAACATCGCGTCGTTCATCGCCACAAAGCAGATGTGCTTCTTTTGCCGCGCCAGGAATCCGGGCGTTGTGCGACTATGCTCTGATATGTCGACGATGCCGTGGGCTTTCAGGCCGTCCAGTTCTGCCAGCGTGCGGGAAAAGTTGAGCTCCCAAAGGGCAAGTCCGCTGCGTCTCAAAACCGTCTGCGACCGAAAGTGGAGAGCCTGCCGCTCCCTGGAGTTCTTTGCAAGTAGGACGGTGGCGACGCAGATGGCGACCACGTCTCCTAGCAAACGAGCAATCTTCGGCCCGCTGGGTGGGTTATCTTGGACGATGCTGAAGGCAATAATGCCAGAAATCGCGATTGCGCCGAGAACAGCGACTTCGTGATCGTCTGCTTTCCGCGCAACGACCATTAGAGCAATTAGGCCTACGGTCACGCTCGGAACCAGGGTCATCTGTGCGCTAGCGAGGAGTAAAGAGGCCACGATCGTCGCTCGGACGACAAACGACTTGGATCGAGGCAATTGGGCCCACAGCAAGCGCAAAAAGTTGCCTCTCCCTGACCATTTGCGCGAGAATCGGGGGGAGAAAGGGGGCTTCGTCAGCGGGGCTACGTTTATCCCATCCGAAACACTTGACATGTCCAGGCTCGCGGCACCACAAAGTTGAACCTTGACTATGGACCGAAATGCGCCTCCGCCGCTTGGCTGGGTCGGAAGGCGATTGGTCTGGGACAGAAGTAATGGATTCAGCCGACGACAGCCGCCAACGGAGTTGGACGACCAACCAAATCAGGCCCACCGAGCGCTTCGACTACTATCGCGAAGTGATCTGTCAAGCCTTCATGAAAATGACCCCGGAGCCTCCTGCGGAGCCGGGCTTCTCGGCGAATGGCCAAAGTATCGCTCTCGGCCCCGGTGCGCTAAATAGGGTAGCTGTCTTTTCTCCTCACAGGAATGAACGCACGCTTGCCGATGTTAAGGCGGCGGAGAGGCGCGGCTTCTACCTGAATTACAGGCTCGCCGGGCGGAGCCAGGTCCAGCAGGCTGGCCTGGACATGGGGGTCTCCCCAGGACAGGCCTGCATTATCGACACCGATCGTCCCTTTTCGACGGTGCCCCACGCCGCACCATTGACAAGTGTCGCCTCCTTCTGGATGCCAGCAGAGTCACTGTGCGAGCGGCTCGGACCATCATTCGACATCAAACCAGCACGACTTTCGGACGACCCATACGTTGGTCCGCTGATTACCGAGACGGCGCGCACATTGAATGCGAATGCTCTTCGGATGCCATCGGACGAGGCTGAACGATTGTTCGGGG
The DNA here is from genome assembly GCF_020193935.1 of Bradyrhizobium sp. NBAIM08. Taxonomy (NCBI): domain Bacteria; kingdom Pseudomonadati; phylum Pseudomonadota; class Alphaproteobacteria; order Hyphomicrobiales; family Nitrobacteraceae; genus Bradyrhizobium; species Bradyrhizobium sp. NBAIM08. Next base: position 829,921 of record NZ_JADYVR010000001.1, read on the forward strand.
TGCTGCTTGACTTGGTCGCCCTCGGTGTCTCCCGAACGAGCCGCTCTGGCGTAAGCGAGTCATCATCGGTGGCCGACGCAACGACTCTCGCCGTTAAACGCGCGATCGAAGTACGGCTCGACCAGCCGGGCCTAAAGGTGGCCGACCTCGCAGCTGCAGTAGGCGTCAGCGAACGCTACGTGCATATGCTTTTGGCGCGATCCGGTACGACCTTTCGCGAATACATTATGCAGCGGCGCCTGGATGGCGTGGCTGCGAACCTGCGAGATCCCGCATTCGCGAGTCGCGATATCGGCGTCGTTGCATTTTCGTGGGGATTTGCTGATCTGTCCCATTTCTCGCGCAGCTTCAAGAAGCGATTTGGAATGCGGCCGCGCGATTGGCGTGCCCTGTAATGCGTAAGTAGCCTTAAGCTTTGATTCACTTGGCCTGGGGGGCGCAAGAGAGTTCGCTTGCGAACCCAACCCCATCGGCAGTTTAACCTTGCGATCGAACTTTCCGCATTTCTCTCACGAGCAGCGATCGATACGCACTGCATAGGATGGAAGCAGTTTCTGACCTAGCCACACTTATGTATGGGTGAATTCTGGTCACGCCCCTTTATGTCGTAGAGGACGGATCCGAACACCAACCCAGCGAGGCGCGGATCGTGGGTCAACCCGCAAAAATAGCCGTTATAGATGACGATCAGGGGTTCCGCGAAGCTCTGGAAGGCCTGATCGCGTCGCTTGGATACTCCGCGGTTACATTTGGGTCTGCACAGTCTTTCCTGGACTGGTCCGAGCGCAGGAGTGTAGTCTGTATCGTTCTCGACGTGCGCATGCCGACGATCGACGGTCTGGAGCTGCAGGCCAAACTGAACGCCGAACCGCCAACTCCCCCGATCATTTTCGTGACGTCCTATGTCGACGAACGCTTGCGACGCAAGGCTCTTCACGCAGGTGCTGACGGCTTCTTTGGTAAGCCGGTCGACCATACGGCGTTGATCGATTGCATCCGTTCCGCGCTATTGAAGGCTAACGGCTCCGAAACGTAGGAATGTCTGTTCGACAGCGGCGAACGATATCGACGATGCCGACCTTAAGTCCGATCATGGTCTCACGTTGGCGTGAATTTGATCCCGCCGTCGGTGACGACGTCTCCTTGAAACGGGGAAGTGTCCAGAAAGCGGTACTCGTAGTAACGTCGCTCGAATCGCCAGCCGTCGATATTACGTACGTACTGGTCATGGTACACTGCGAGATTGTCATAGTAGTCATTTTGTCCTTTGCCACGCTCCCTCTCGGTAAAGCGACCCACTGCGGTGTTCTCGCCGGTGAGCGTTAGAACACCGGAATGGGTGAGCTGCACGAACAATACCTTGGGATTGAACAACTCTTCGAGCATACTGACAATGGCCTCCACTCCTCTAGCCTTTTTCGAGAACGGCGCCCCAATTTCCCACGTCGCCTCATCACTCCAGAGTTGCCGGAACGCATTGGCATCTCGCTCGTTGACTGCATCCGTGAAGCGAGCCACGAGACTCCGGATCGAGAGTTCGTCTTCCAGTGCACGCAGACGTTGCTCTAGATCCCACACATCGGACTTGCTCATCCAGCATTTCCCTAACACGGCTCACCAAAGCCAACCACCTGGCGACATAAGGCATCGAATGCAACGCGCGGAGCGCCGCCGTCAGATGAATACACCCGTACTCCTCGAAGGCGTCGATCAGCGAAGCAGTCAAAATCAATATCTCCACCAGGATGCTCGCCAATCATACCTGCAGATACTTGCCAACACGGCACCGAACCGTTTCGGTGGAGCAAACAAGACGAAGTTCGAGACCAACGTGAGGTCATGGCAGCGGCACACTCGAGTGCCAAAGCCGTCGCGTTAGGAAAGTACGGGAACGATGATCCGGCGAGCTTCGGCGCAGTTGGCGAAGGATCTATGGCAACGATCGATTACAATGGTATTATGGGGGATAACCTAATTCGTGTCTTCAGCGAACGTGATCCGGCAAAGCGAATGATAGCTATTCGTGAGCTCTATTCGGACGATGCGGTACTTTACGAGCCGGAAGGTCACGCAAAGGGAGGACCCTCCATTTGCGAGGCCGTCACCAGCTTGCTTGCAAGCCTGCCCAGAGAATTTGTTTTCACGCAAATTGGACCTGCGCAGGGGCATCATGGAGTTGCTCGACTGCGGTGGCGCGTTGGCCCGCTTGGTGGACCGACTGCAGCGTCCGGAACCGACGTCGCTCAATTCGAAGCCAACCGCATCCAATCGCTTCATGTATTCCTAGATCCGGTACCATCGAAGGATTAGAGTCGATCCGCAGAGCCTGCCGCAAAGGCGAGGGTCCGTTCTGAATCTCGTGGCGCTCGAGGCAGCAAATTGGACCTTCGTCAGCGAGGATTCAACAGAATGACAATCCCTCCGAAGTCGATTTAGCTCTTGGGGGACATCGAGCATTTCTTCAAGAAGCACCTTCCCGGAGCCGCTTTGAGATTATGCTGCATACCTTGCCGTCTGGTCGCAAGGGTCCGATCAGGTAGCTCCGTTCGATTGTCGGACCTGTCGGCGAACTTGGTCGATCTCGATCGTGCGCGTCGATCAACGCGATCTCCTCAGGCTCTTCCGCGGTGACCTCTATGTACTGACCTTGTCGAGCTCGTAGCCTTGAGGATGTCCTCGTTCGGCACCTCGTCGCCGTTTCGGGGTATCTTGAGGTACTTGATGCGATGCCGGTCTGCCGGTTGAGCTGATTAAACGAGATCTTCTCGGTCTCTGAAGTCGACGGGTAGAGAGCGACGGGACAGGTCACGACTTGGAAGCCTTTGCCATGAGGTCGCGATCGCGGTAAGCCAGACAACGTGAGATTGCTCTCGCTGTTCATCACCGAGCTCATCGCGGCAGACAACACCCAGGTCTTGCTGTCAAATGAGGCAGTCTGGGGCCAAGCGATCCTGAACCAAAGCGCCTGCCCTGCGGCGGTCGACCTCAAGATCGCCTTTCCGGTGATGGCGGGCGCTCCGGCGGACACGATCGCCGAGACCGTGCCGCAGGAGCTGCGGAGCGATGCCAGACGGGATCGGCGGGCTCAGCCGGCCGCGCACGTCTCGCAGTGGCCAGTCATCAATGAGTACAACCCTTCCGGGCTGCGACTCGTTGATCGAACAAACAATTCGCCAGCAAGCGATACCATTCTGCTATGACAAGGAGCCTGAAGAAAGCTTCTCGCTTTCTGTCTAAGTTACCGTAGGGCGCATCAATCCCAATATTAGCTCTCTTAAGCAATCAACCCGCGGTCCTCTAGTACAGTGTCCAGCGAGATTGGATGCCTATCGACAAATGACAAGTGGTCCTGCGGACGCTCACAGTTGAGGTGCCGGCGACCCAAGTGTCACGATAGACCTGCCACGAGTGGACGTTGCAGATGTTTTGCCATCAGGTCCGCTGCCTCAGCATAGCGCCGCGCTTCCAGAACGTCGAGGAGGCGCAGATGCTCGCGCACGTGCCGCCTCATGCCGTCACGATCGGCGAAGCTGCGATAGGCGAACAAACGCCTGATCGAGTTCACGCGCTTGAGTGCTTCGAGGAAGAATGGATTGCCTGCTCCGCGGATGATCTCCTCGTGGAATTCGCAGCCGGAGTGAAAGATCTCGCCAATCGTCATCTTCTCGATTTCGCCGTCGAAGACCCGCTGTTGGCGCTCACGCAGGCGTGTGATCACCTCCTGGGGCAGCGCAAAGCCGGGCTGTGCGATCGCCGCCGGCTCGATCACTGCGCGAAACGCCTTGGCCTGCGCCTGCGCTTCGGGGCTCGAGACCGTCTCCGCGAAACGCCAGCCATAGGCCGTATAAACCTGCTCGCCGCGCCTGACGGCCGCGAGCGCCGGATGGGCGGCGCTCGGCGAGCGGGATTGCGGCCGGCCTGGTGCTCGGCCGTTCCGATTTCCTCTCTCGCGTGTTCAGCCCCTACATCGTGGCGCTCAACTCCATACCGCGCATTGCGCTGGTCCCGCTCGTCATCCTGATTTTCGGCCTCGGTGACCTCTCCAAGATCGCAACCGCCTGGCTCGTCGTGTTCTTCGTGGTGTTCTTCGATACCTTCGAAGGAACGCGTGCGGTCGACCGTGACCAGATCGCTGCCGCCCGCCTGCTCGGCGCCAGCGAATTCACGGTGCTGCGCACGGTCGTGATCCCATCCGCGCTCGCCTGGGTGTTTGCCTCGCTCTTGCCGGCCGTCTCTTTCGCGCTGATCGGCGTCATTGTCGGCGAGTTCATCGGTGCCGAACGCGGTCTCGGCAAGCTCATCATCGAAGCTAAGGCGCGGGCCAATGCCAGCGAGATGATGGTGGCCATCTTGGTCACGATGTTCGTCGGCATCCTGCTGGCGATCGCAGTGCGCTCGCTGCAGTCCTACCTCTTGCGATGGCAGCCGCAATTCGAGCAATCAGCATAGGCCTGCAAAAATGGACACCGATGAGGGTGAACAAATTGCAAGCCGAATGACAGGACCTATGGTCGCGCGCGCGCATCGCAATTGCATCGATCGCGATCCACTTGCCTGTGACGACACCATGCAGGCTCTATTGCCAAGGCGCCAATTGCCGCCAGCGGTCCGGAATGGATCTGGGCGCGAAACTGTTCAACATGTTCTTCACTAAGCCGCACGCTTCGGTCTGCTCGGGCGAGAGGCGGTGGCCGGTCCCCCCACATCGAGCTCCTGGACTACGAGATCGAACTCGCGCTCGTGTTTCGCCGCCCGATCTCGTCGGCTGTCACGGCGACGCGCAAAACCCTGCCTGGCTAAGTCTTTGGGATCATCATCGCCAACGATCTAAGCGCCGTGACATGCAGCTGCCCCAGACCCAGTTCTTCAAGGGCAAGAATTACCGCGGCTTTTGCCCGATCGGCCCATGGCTCACGGTGCTCGAGCGTGACGAATTACCCTGCATGGATGAACTCGCGCTCGAGCTCGACGACAACGGCGCGGCGGCAGAGCGACACCACGGCCAACCTGGTGTTCAAGCCGGCAAAAACGATCACCGAGCTCTTCACCTTCCCGAACGTCGCTCCCGGAAATGTCCTGCTTACCGGGGGCCCCAAGCGGCTGTGCACTAAGAGTGCCGCCGTCACCGCTGCGCCGGCTGTTGCAAGTTGATGTTTGCTGCATCCACGGCTTTCGTGCCATTCATCTTAATGGCGTTGGCGTCACCGAAGTCGAATTACATGCGACGGTGGCGCCCCGCGGTCGAACCCGCCCCGCTTCTGCACTCTTGATCTCCTCCCACTCATTGGGACTGATTGACCACGGTCCGGGTCAGGGGGAACCACGGCCAGTTCCTTGACTTTGACAGCAAACTCCAGATGCCTCCTGGCGAAAACAGCGCCATAGCGAGGGTCAGGAGGCCGAGGGCGACAAGGTAGGTTGCCCCGAACTGCCCAAAAAAGCGTGTGGCGAAGAAGTACAGCAGCGCACCAATGACAGGTCCTTCCAGCCTGCCGACGCCTCCGACCATCACACTGAAAATGCAAATCGAGGACCAGTAGGGATCGAAGCCTGCGTCGGGCGTGATCCGCAATTGGGCCATGTAGTACAATGCTCCGGCCATTCCTGTTCCGGCCGCCGCCATTATCCAGATCATCAAGCGGATTCTCTTGACGTTGACGCCTTGGCTCGCGGCCGCGACGGGCTCGTCTCGAACCGCCGTGAGAGCGAGCCCGAAGCGCGAGCGAAGAAGCACATACGAACCGCCGACCGTCAACAGCAGCAGGAGCGAACTCACTATCGTGAGCCCCAAAGCCCGTTGATCGGGCGTGTACTGCGCCATCGCGCGCAGTGACATTCCCGACCCGCCATTCACATAGGAGATATTCGCCGTCAGGAGCCTGAGCGCTTCCGCAAAGACCCAGGTCCCGATGGCGAAATAAGGGCCCTCGAGCCGACGCAGCAGCATATATGCCGGGATCGAAACTGCGGCTGCCGCGAACGCGCTGAGCGGTACCGTCCAAAACGGATTGAAACCCATGTTATTCGCAAATACGAAAAGAACGTAGCCGCCGACGCCGATAAATGCCTGCTGGCCTACAGATACAAGACCTGCATATCCCGCAAGCAAGTTCCACATCTGCGCGATCGCAATGAGGCAGCTCAGTTCGATGACCCATCGAATGTGACCGTTGCTGGCCCAGTACGGCATCGTCGGGATGGCCATGACGATCAGCACGCTGGCTACGAGCGCAATGATGCTCGAGGTCGTCTGCCGCCGCACAATTACGTTGGAATGAGACATTGATCTGCGCTGCTCAGGTGCGGGACATCAGGCCCTGCGGACGCAAGGCAAGCACGAGTAGAAAGACGATATGACCGGTAAGGATGCCCCATCCCGGATCGGCACGAGAACCCACCACTTGTGCGATGCCCACGATCATCGCACCAAGAAATGCCCCGCTGATATGGCCCATCCCCCCTATGATGACTGCTTCGAAGGCGTAGATGAGCTGAGCGCCACCATCCGCCGGCGCCACGGTCGTGCGGGTCGCTTGGCAAAAAGCTGCAGCCCCAAGAATGCCGACGGCGATGGCGGTGGCGAGTGCGTAGACCCTTTTGGTGTCTACTCCCGATAAAGTCGCAGCATCGCTGTCAGCCGCAGCAGCCCGCAAGGCACGTCCGAACTTCGTGAACTTGAGCGCCAGATGAAGCCAGGTCGTTAGTGCGACCGCGAAGGCAAACACGGCGAGGGGCAGAACTCCCACATAGATCGAACCGAGTTCAATCGACATGGACGAGAGCGCGCCCAGTGAGAGCGACCTAGTGTCGGCCGACCAGATCTGCAGCATGAGGTTCTGCAAAGCGATTGACAAGCCGAACGTCGCCACGAGGGATGGTAGCGGATCGGCCTTGACGACTCTGTTCAACACTGCTCGCTGAAGAACCCACCCGATGAGAACGCCGGCCGGCACCAGCAGGAGGGGAGCCGCGAGCGGCGTAATTCCGAGGGCGGCGACAAGAGATATCCCAAGAAGGGACAGCAGAATGACGAGATCGCCATGCGCGATGTTGACGATTCGCATCACTCCGAACATCAGGGCCATTCCCAGCGCGTACTGGGCATAGAGCCCGCCGAGAAGGATACCTTGGACGAGCGCGTCCAGCCACTTCATGAATGTGCTCCAAAGTAAGCGCGTGAAATATCCTCCTGAGCAATTTCGCCGGACGGGCCGGACAGCGTCACTCGCCCTTCCAGCATGCAATACAGGCGATCACTCGAGGATCTCGCCCGAGACACGTCTTGCTCGACGATCACGATCGAGGTGCCGCTCGCACGAATCTCGGGAAGCTTCTGGTAAATCTCCTTGACGACCTTCGGTGCGAGCCCCAGTGAGATCTCGTCGCATAGGAGCAAGCGAGGCTGCGCCAGCAGGGCGCGGCCTATTGCGACCATCTGCTGCTGTCCCCCTGACAGCCTTTCGACCAGTTCGCGACGCCGCTCCTTCAAGACAGGGAGCAGGTCATACAGTCGCGAGAGCGTCCATCGTGATGCGGGTTCGACGTCAGCTCGTGCCCGATCGAGGCAGACGCGCAGATTGTCCTCTACGGTCATTCCCTTGAATAATCTGCGTCCTTCAGGAACCATCGCCAGTCCTTTGCGCACCAGGGCATGCGCCGGAGTTCTCGAAGTGGCTTCGCCCGCAAACGAGATCGTACCCGCGGTCGGGGACATGAGGCCTGTGATGGCCTTCAAGAGCGTGCTCTTGCCCGCGCCATTCGACCCGATAAGCGCAACAATCTCACCGGCTGCAATCTCGAAATCCACGTTGAAGAGCGCTTGAAAATCGCCGTAGGCCGCACATAGACGCCTCACCTCCAGGATCGCGGTCATGCCTCGATCCCCATGTACGCCCGACGAACATCGGGATCGACCATAACGTCGTTTGGCCGGCCATCGGCGATCTTGGAGCCGAAATCGAGAACCATCAGGCGGTCTGCGACTGCCATCAAGGCATGGACGACGTGCTCGATCCAGATGATCGTCACGCCGCTGCATCGGATTTTCTGGATCAGCGAGACCAGGTCGGCAGCCTCTTGATCAGTCAAACCGCCGGCAATCTCGTCAAGCAGCAACAGCTTCGGCTCCCCTGCCAAGGCCCGGGCCAGTTCAAGCCGCTTCCGGTTGAGAAGGGTCAGCGAGCCTGCCGGGCCGTTGGCCCGGTCAGCCAGACCGCAATCCTCGAGGATTGTCAGGCAAGCTCGATACGAGTCACGCTCCGATTTCCCGGCCGCGAACATCGCCGAAACCAGAAGGTTCTCGAACGTCGTCATCGCTCCATAGGGGCGCGGGATTTGATAGGTCCTCCCGATCCCGAGCGCGGCCCGTCTGTGAGCGGGCAGCTGCGAAAGTGGCTGGCCGGCGAGTGTGATCTCACCCGAGCTCAATCCGAGATCGCCGCTGATCAGATTGAACAGCGTGGTCTTGCCTGCTCCATTGGGACCGAGCACGCCCAGCACCTCGCCTACTCCGACATCGAAGTCGACGTTCTTGACGACATGCAACCCGGCAAACGACTTTGAAACGCCGCGAGCGGACAGCAGGATCGCGCCCGAAGCGCGATCCTTCGATACAACGGACATTGGAGTTCACCAGGACATAGGTTTGAGTTTACCCTCGGGCTCCATGATCGGATAAAGCGAGGTCTCCACGATCTTAAGATCGAAGGGGCGCTTCTCGCCTTTAACCCACTGGCCCCCGAGGATCGGCGTCTTGGAAACGTTCGGGTGCACGCCACCGAACTTCACCTGACCAACCAGAGTGTGCAAATTTGTAGTCTTGAGCGCATCCCGGATCGCCCCGCGATCGAGCGGATCGCGGCTCCGCCGCAGTGTGTCGATGATGACCTCCCAAATGGCATGCGAGTATCCGAGGGGCTGCGTCCATTGCTTGCCGGTTGAGCTTTCCCATTTTGCCGCAAGCTCCGCGGATGTCTCGCCGGTCAGCGATGATTTGTAGGGGAAAGAGGGTGTCCACCACACCTCGGTGCTCATTCCCATCCCCAGCGGACCGATCGCTTCGACCGCAGATGGGAAGAGCAGCCCCGCTGCAGCCGTGACGACGCGCGGCTTGTAGTTTTGCTGCGCCGATTGAAGCACGTAGGTCTTCAGGTCACCCGGATAAACTAGGCCTCCGAGAATATCGCAGCCCGCCTTCTTGAATTCCGCGATCTGCGCCGAAAAATCGTTGGTGCGAGGTTGAAACTTGCTTGGCGCCGTGACGTCGAAGCCGGCCTTACGCATCGATGGCGGTAGTCCGATCTTCTCGTCGCCCCACACCTCGCCATCCGCATTCCTGGGAAGAAGCAAGCCGACTTTGTGATTGCTTTCGGTCGATCGCCAGATGTTGACGTAGGTGGTGATGATGTCTTCAAGGCCCCAGAAGAAATGGTACGTCCATTGAAACTGGCCGCCGCCGCGTGGCATGATCACGGCTTGCCATGGCGCTGTCGATGACACGCAGGGAACGCCGTAGAGCTCGGATTGCTCGGACACCGGGAGCGTCACGTCCGTTGTCGAGGCCGGCACCATCAGATGGACCTCGCCATTCTGGATCAATTCGCCCGCGAGCTCGGATGCGCGATTGGGGTTCGACTGTGCGTCACGGTCGAGGATCTCGATGGAATACTTCTTGCCCCTTATATCGAGACCGCCCGCGAGGAATTTACGGATCCAATTGAGAGCGTACTCGTCGGTCTCGCCGAATTGGCTGAGTTGCCCGGTCCGTGGACTTACAAATCCGATCTTGATCGTGCTGGATGACTTCGCCCTCGAGACCGCGGGGGCTGCAAGCGCCGCCACACCCGCCGCTAAGATCGACCGACGCGTCATACCGTCGAGACGCTTCCTGTCCATATTCCCCTCCTCTGTTTCCTCTGGCCACGCCTCTTCAAGCGCATTGCCCGCCGTATCCGCGTTCGCGATACGCCTGGACTCGGCCGGCGCGCTGAAGCAGTGGCTCGGTTTCATAGCCGAGGCTACCCGCATTGTCCCGAGCCAGAACTCGCCATGTCGCTGTGAGCGAAACGATCGGCCGCTCTGGATCAAGCCGCCCTGCAACAGCCTTCGCGACGTTCGTGTAACAGTGCCCGTCTCAATTCAAGCGGAGGATTCCTATGCCCGAAGCGGCCACAACCGAGTTCTGGAAGAACATCAAGCCGATTGAGAAGATCTTCCAGCCGGATGCGCAACCTGAAGTCTATATTCCGAACGCGCCCATCGACGACGAGCGCTATTACGTCCCGCTCACGGAGACGGTTTCAACTCGTCCCCTCTGGATCTCGCCGTCGCAAAACCGATGGTGCGATATCCTGATGGCCAAGAAGGCTGGGTTGGTAAATCGCCACTACCATCCTCACCAGGTTTTCGCCTACACGATCTCCGGCAAATGGGGGTATCTCGAGCACGATTGGACAGCGACTGCAGGCGATTTCGTCTACGAGACCCCCGGCGAAGGTCATACGCTGGTCGCGTATGAGAGTGACGAGCCCATGCGCGTTCAGTTCAACGTGACCGGGCCTCTCATCTGGCTGAACGAAAAAGGCGAGCCGGACGGATATTTCGACGTGCATATGTACATCGATTTGGCGCGCAAACATTACGACAAGGTCGGCATCGGCGCGGCTTACATCGACAAGTTGTTCCGCTGAGGTCTGCCGTGCACAATCGCCAGTTTACCGCCGCCGTCTGGCATGGCGCGCGCGATGTCAGAGTCGAACTTCGGCAGACCTCCCCGCTCTCGGCAAATGACCTGCGTATCAAAGTCGCAAAATGTGGGATTTGTGGAAGCGATCTCCACGAATACGTCAACGGCCCTCACGCGATTCCGGTGTTGCAGGAACACCCGCTGTCGCGGCGCAAGGCACCAATCGTCCTGGGTCACGAGTTCTGCGGGACTGTGAGCGAGGTGGGCAGCGGTGTGACCGAGTTCCGAGAGGGGCAGCGGGTTGTCATTGAGCCGGAGTATCGATGCGGAAGCTGCAGCGCTTGCCAACGCGGGGAGTACAATCTTTGCGAGTCGATGGGCTTCGCCGGGCTCATGGGCGATGGCGGCATGGCTGACGAGGCCACGATTCCGGCCTATATGGCCCACGCGCTTCCCGATGAGGTGTCCTTTACCCAGGCTGCAGTTCTCGAACCAGCAGCCGTCGCCCTGCATGCCGTCCGGCGGAGCGGCTTGGTCGCTGGAATGCGCTGTGCCGTGGTGGGCGCCGGGCCCATTGGACTGTTGATTGTTCAATTGGCCAGGTTCGCAGGTGCGCGCGAGATCGTGGTCAGCGACCTCTCCGACGCGCGCCTGCAAATGGCTACTCGGCTCGGCGCCACGATCGCGGTGAACACCAGCCGCGATTCTCTTTCCGACCATGCCCGCGACGTCGACATCTCTTTCGAAGCCGTCGGCGTTCAGTCCGCCCTCACAAGCGCGTTCAATGTGTTGCGGAAGGGCGGGCGCCTCGTCCTCGTCGGGCTCTTCGGCCAGCCACCCACCATGGACGCCTTTGGCCTGGTCAATCGGGAGATTGATCTGATTTCAAGTGTCGGCTACCGGCATGTCTACTCGGACCTCATCGCCCTCGTCGCTGCGGGTCTGTTCGATCCGTCGCGCATTGTGACCCGAGAGATCCGGCTGGGGGAAGTGGTCCGGGATGGCTTCGAGCGTCTGCTATCCAACCCCGCGGATCTGAAAATCCTGGTAAGTCCCGAGTGAGGTCGACTCGAGTCAGGAGAACGGACCAATTTGCGGCCCCGGTGCAGGTGTTTCAGGTTTCTGAGCGCCTGTTTCGAAGGCCGGCTAACGGCCTTATTGCCGTTGAAGCAGTTCGGCCAACCGGTTAGCATAATGCAAAAATATGCACATATGACCGGGAGGGGACATGCAAGCAGCTTGCCTTGCCGAGCAGGGCCGTGCGGCACGGCCTATCAAATTCGACACAGCGGCCGTTCCACCGCTCCGACGCATCAGCTTTTGGGAAGAGAAATGCGCTGATAGGGTCGTGGGACTTCGGTGCACGTCGCTCGAGCCAACCGGGCTTCAAGCCCAGTTTCAGTACGTCGATTTTGGCGCAATGAAACTGATCGATATCGCAGGTGGACAGCACGTCGTCGAGCGCACTCCCGACCTGATCCGCAGGATCGAGAAAGATGCGGTTTTCCTGACTCTGCTGAGCCGGGGCAAGGCGTTCGTCAACAGGGCCAACGACTGTCTAGTACTCAACGAGGGAGACTGCGTCCTCTATGACACCAATCAACCCTATATGCACGGTTTCCCGGGGGACATGCGGCACGTCATATTCGAGCTTCGCGGTGAAGACTTTCGACAACGTTTCCCCGACTGGAATCTCGGCAAGACAATCTGTTTCGATGGTGCGCTTGGCGCCGGTCGATATGTATCAGAGAGTCTGCGGAAAATTCTGCGACGGCATCATCCGTTTAGTGAGCACTGCGATCTGGACCAGACAATAGAAGAGGAGGTTTGGAGAGGATTGGAACTTGCCCATGAGACGATCAGAGGCAGCCGCACCAACTATCAGTTGTTAATGATCGAGCGGATCAAGCAGCTTATTATTGCCAATCTTCGCAATCCAAGGCTGGGGCCGCAATTCATAGCCGAAGAGATGGGGCTCGGCGCACGCCAACTCCACCGGCTTTTTGGAGACGAGCCAGAGTCCCTTTCTGAAACGATCATGCGGTTGCGGCTCGAACGGTGCAAGGAGGATCTTCTCAGGCGCGATCGCCTGAAGGCATCGGTTTCGGAGATTGCTTATTATTGGGGATTTACCAATCTCCCGCACTTCTCTCGGAGATTTAGTGAGGAGTTTGGGTGCGCTCCGTCGAAGATTCGACCCTATTGCTCGGGCCAAACGCCAGGATCTTGAACACGTTCGAACGCCGAAGAGGACCGGGACGTGCCCATCAGCTCGGCGCACATTTCCTCCTCTCGCTCAAACACGGGTATCGACACCGTGAAAGCCGTCTCAGGCGGTTTCGGGTTGTACCGTTTTCCAACAACGGCGGCGCGCCGGGAGGCGGTCAATAGCCAATTGTAGCGCCGTCGCTAGGCGGGTCCGCCCCTCCATTCAGGATCCCACTTTGCGGATCGATCGTTATTCCATGGCCGCGGCCGGCCATCTCGTTCCAGGCCTTCCAGCGGTTCATGATGTGCCCTCTGTGCGCCAGCTCGCCCACGGCGGTGTCGGGGGAGCGACCCTCCAAGTGCAGGGTGTCCCGAGCCTCGCCCAGGCCGAAACTGGGCCGACAAGAAGCGCGACAACTCGATGGCTTCCTGGATATCGAGGCCATGATCTATCATCGCCGAATATAGCTGCAACTGGATCTGCGGTTGTCCGTCTGCCCCCATGCAGCCGAGCACGCTCCACAATCTGCCGTCGCGCTTGGCAATGGAGGCGATCAGGTGTGTAGGGGCACTTTTCCGGGTTCGAGGCGATTGGGATGGTTGGGATCGAGCGAGAAGTAGGCGCTGCGGTTCTGGAGCACGGCGCCTGTGCGGCCCGCTACCAAGCAGGAGCCGAACGCGCCATACAGACTCTGGATTAGCGAGACGGCATTTTCCTCCCCGTCGATCGCCGCGACATCGACTGTGTCGCCGGCTAAGAATCTGGTCCCATCGTAGGACCGAGAGGGTGTCGAAAGGTATCGACGGGCTACGCCCGGGGACGGCTGCCAAGAGCGCGGGCGCAACGGAGCGGGCCAGATGACTGACCTGACGTACTATGTAGCCCTACCCTTCGTTTTCTCCGACGTCGGCCTGGCCGTCGACGAGCGGCGGAGTGCGCGCCACGCCGCGGTGATGCGGGCCGAGGCGTGTCCCGAAGCCCGATTACGCGGGCGCCATCGCGATGGGCCGAACTGGCGATCCGTCCAGCGGCGACTTCAGCCATTCCCATTTGGCCGGAAGTTCCGCGAGGTGCCGGACCATCTCAGCACCTTGTGATGGCGGACGTCCGGCTCGTCCACCGTTGCGAAGCTCGCGCTTCAGCAGATCTTGATGATATAGATTTGGATCATCCTTCACTTCCATTCGAAAGAGGAACAACGTGGCAAAGACCCAGCCCGAACCCGTCCGCGATCCGAAGGCCGATCATCTTCTGACCTCGCAAAACTGCGTTCTGGTCCTGATCGACTACCAGCCTGAGCAGTATTCCAGCGTGACTTCATCCTCCCGTGAGGAGATCACCCTCAACGCGATTGCGCTGTGCAAACTCGCTCAAGCCTATGGCATCCCTGTGGTACTCTCGACGGTGGCGGTCGACATGGGCGTGAACGAAGGCACAATTCCGGAGATCCGCGCGGCTCTGCCGGGAGTGGAAGAAATCGACCGCACGGGCGTCAATGCCTGGGAAGACGATGACTTCCGCAAGGCGGTCCAGGACACGGGGCGACGCAAGGTGGTCATCGGGGCGCTCTGGACCGAGGTCTGCCTAGCCTTTCCGACCCTCGACATGTTGGCCGAAGGCTACGAGGTCTATCCGGTCGCCGACGCCGTGGGCGGCATCTCGCCGGCCGCGCACGAACGCGCATTAGACCGAATGATCCAGGCCGGGGCAAGGCCAATCACGGCGATCTCCTTCGGTTGCGAGATCATGCGCAACTGGGCACGCGGAGATTCCGACAAGCTGCGGGAAGTCATGCGGTGGTATTTCCCTCAGCATCGCCGTCTGCACAAGTCAGCTTGAAGGACAACGTCGATGCTTTTCGTGGTCGGCCACGGAAAATTCAGATGCCTCAAAGCGAACCGCGTTCGAAGGCGTAGAGTTGGGTTCGTACCGAGCGGCATGCGCGCGCCGGTGCTGTTACGGTTCCGGAGACCCGGACTCCTAGGCACTCCGGGCTCCGCCCACAGTTTGCGACCGCCGATACGCGCCGGCTCCGAGAGCGACATGCGGGCACGTTCGACGGATCGAAGTCCGGACCTGCGGGTTGGACGGCGAAAGCATTTGATCAGTTTGAGAGCGCGATCGGCCTCTGCAGCAATACGGCTGCCGGGGCCGATCTGCTCTGCGATGTCGGGGGTGGCGGCACCGGCCATCAAGCACAAGGCGGCTGGCCCGGCAGCGCCACGATGCGCCTTCTGCTCGGCCCTTGACCTCTTCGCACGTCACCT
The DNA here is from genome assembly GCF_020193935.1 of Bradyrhizobium sp. NBAIM08. Lineage (NCBI taxonomy): Bacteria > Pseudomonadati > Pseudomonadota > Alphaproteobacteria > Hyphomicrobiales > Nitrobacteraceae > Bradyrhizobium > Bradyrhizobium sp. NBAIM08. Next base: position 845,081 of record NZ_JADYVR010000001.1, read on the forward strand.
AGCAGACCCTTACTTCCCGCCGAAGGCGGGCTTTCTCTACTTCACGACAGATCCCGCTATCTGAAAGAGCGTTCCGATGACGACAAGACCGAGCCTAACATAGCCAATCGCCTTGTATCGGGCATCGATCTTTACTCCTTCGGGATCGGGCTGCTCCGTGATGATGTAATCCCCTTCGGGAGCGGCAATGCGGAACGGCATCCCGTAGCGAAATAGCAAGAGTACCCCGATCAAACTAAGCACTAAACCGATGACACTATAGACGGCCGCCATGTTGGTCCCCCTTCCCACTCCCGTGAGCATTACCACAACCTAAGCGTGACACGGAAGGTTTGACCTGTCCCGAGTGCGCCCGTGACACCGTAACGAGACCGGCGTAACGTAACGGCATGCTGCTCCCCCTCGTTCAATCGTGGACCGTCCGCTGTTGCCACTGCGGCCACACCGCTGTCATCGCCGCAGCCGTCGCTGACCTGGCGGCGAGGCATCTGCGCTGCGGTTCGTGCGGGACGCGACAAGCGTTCGTTCCTGACAGCGTGGTGCGCGCGCCGCGCCGCCCGCACGGACGCAGGGCGAGAGCGGAACGGCGGGCAGCGGCTGTCAAATCCGGCAAATTGTCGGAATTGCCGACTGATCGGCCGCTCGACGATGTGGCGTGGGCGGGCTGATCGACCGAATGTTCAACATCGAATAGCAGACGGCGGGCACGACGCGGTTGGCACCTGGCACATCCCGACGTCACCCAAGATTGGAGGAGGCACCCAGGAGATCCTGACCGGCGCACCGAATGTCGACAGTGTGATCCACTCTGACGAGGGCTTCCAGTTGGATCGGGCTAACGGGGATGGCGATGTGCACACGGCGATCTACACCAAGCCCTTGATAGCTCACGGCTCGATTGGGCCGTCTTGCGGGGTGGCGGTAGTCACGGAGGCTCGCGTCGAGGTGTGGACCCATTCGCAAAACGTCTTCGCTCTTCGCGCGCAAATAGCCCGCGTTTTGAACGTGTCGTCGGAAATTGTCCGGGTGCGGCACATGCTTGCAGCAGGCTGTTACGGCCATAACGGTGCCGACGATGCGGCGATGGGATGCGGTGCTGCTTGCCAGCCGTCTGCCGGGCCGCCCTGTCAGGGTCCAATGGACCCGCAAGGACGAGCTGACTTTAGAGCCGCTCGGCTCGCCAATGCGGATCGAAATTGCCGCCCAACTGTCGGGTTCACGGATTTCTGCTTGGCGGCTGTCCACACGATCCGGCACGCACATCCAGCGGCCGGGCTGGAACGGCGCCGTCAATTTGCTTGCGCCGGCCGCGCTAGATGACGCGTTCGCACTTTGCTCGGATACGGATCTGCCGTTTCACAACGGTGGCTCGAAGAACGCGGTCGCACTGTATAATTTTCCTCAGCAAGTGACCTACCAATTCGTCCCGAATCTCCCGTTTCGGCTCTCCGCACTCCGCTCCTTGGGTGCATTCGCCAACGTGTTCGCAATCGAGAGTTTCATGGACGAACTAGCCGAGATCGCAGATGTTGATCCAGTCGATTTCCGGCTTGCGCACTTGCCCGACGAACGAGCCCGCACAGTCATTCGACGTGTTTCCGAGTTGGCGAATTGGCCTTCGCCCCCTGAGTCTGGATTTGCGCGTGGACTGGGTTTCGCCCGATTCAAGAACACGGGAACATACTGCGCCGTTGTCGCACTTGTCGCGGTTGAGGAGAGCGTCGAACTCCATAAAATGTGGGCCGCAGTCGATGCAGGTCTTGTCATCAATCCGGCTGGGATCGTGTCTCAGATCGAAGGCGGCATGGTGCAGGCCGCCAGTTGGACTCTCAAGGAGGAGGTTCCAACGGACGATGCGCGCCTGACGGCCGAGAGCTGGAAGGACTACCCAATTTTGACATCACGGAGGTCCCAGAGATCACCGTTGAAGTCCATATCGCGGCCGGACTGCGCCTCGACCGGAGTCGGCGAAGCGTCCCTAGGACCCACCGCCGCTGCGATCGCCAATGCGGTCGCTAGAGCTCTAGGCATACGCGTGCGGGACCTGCCCCTCACTCGCGACCGTCTCATCACCGCCATGATGGGCGCCGAAGCTTGACTATTGCTCCTCTGGGCGTCGTGGCCGATTTAGCCTAGTGTCCGTGATGGCGATATGGATTGCGAAGCCACGCAAGATTCGACCTGTCCCAGGCTCGTGAGGCGGTCCAATCTCGACCTCGCAGTCTTGAACTGGGTTCGGGGCGCACCGGCGTCTCCGCCAAGAACTCAGATATCGCTCGCGGCAGATACAGAGCGCCAGCGATGGAGGCGTGATCTCTGTCGAAGCTCTTGCCAGCTAGGCTTCTTTGAGCACTAGCGCCACAAAGTTCCTTTGTCGATACGTCGACAATAAAGTAAATCGCCCTGACGAAGAGCGAGCAGAACAGTTGGCGGGCTGTATGCCATCGCGCTCCTTCGTCTGGGCGGCAGCGTAGCCGCTGCGTGGCGGAACGAGCGCTCGAAAATGTTCTTCTCCGTCTCCTCCAGTTGCCGTGTGTCTTAACCGGCCGCGATAGATCGCGTCGGCGAGAAGCGCGCCTCCGCGTAATGCTGCCTCGACCACGTCGGAGCTTGGGCACCGCCTCCCCGGTGCGCCTCCGCGCTGCCACCGAGGGAGAACACCTCGATCGGATATCCAAAGCCGCGCACGTGATGTCTGCCAACACTCTCGAGCTCAACGTCGTCCTCGACGTAGGCGGCAAATTCGTGCGAGAGCAGGACCGACCGCCCTATCCGTTTGGTGAGCGCTTCGAGCCGGCACGCCATGTTGACGGCCGGGCCGATGATCGTGAAATCGAGCCGATCATGCGATCCGATGTTACCGTACATGACATCGCCGACGTGTACACCGATGCCGTAGCGGAGGACGCTGCGGCCGGATCTCCTCCTTATCGCGTTCAGCTTCGTCATATTCCGGCGTCCTTCTTCGACGGCTCTCAGAAGATTGAGACATGCCGCAGGTCGGTCCATCGGAAACACCGCGAGGAGACCGTCGCCGATGAATTTTAGTATTTCCCCGCCGTATCGCGCGATCGGTTCCGACATCGCGTCGAAATAGTCGTTTAGCAGCCCGATAACTTCGTCGCGCGGGGAGCTGTCCGACATTTTCGTGAAATCACGCAGATCGCACATCATGATGGCGGCGCTGACGGTCGTTCCGCGTCCGCGCCGCGTGTCGCCCGCGAGAATAAGTTTGCCCGCATGCGACCCGACATAAGTGTCCAAAAGCGTGCGCGCCAGCAGGTTTTTGATGCGTATCTCACTGACCAACGAAAGGACCGGCAGCAATTCCTTAAGATAGGCGATATGAGAATCCTTGAGTCCGCCCGGCCGGTCGGTCGAGAACGATACGACATGACGCTTATCCAACGTATGGTAGATCGGCCAAGCGACGTAGTCCGTCAGACCTAGTTCGCGCAGATCCCGGTAGGCCTTATGCGTTCGTGCGGGCGACGGGGCGCGCTCAAGATTCTCTCGCACTTCGCAGGCGCCGAGCCGGATTTCCTCGACGGGACCGCCGATGTACTCGGGGCGATGTTCGACGTCGTGTTCCACGTGATGAACGACCGCTTTCCGGCCTCCGTCAGACCAAGTGAGTCGGGCGCCGATCCACTGCGGATGCTGAATATCCAAATGGAGGGTTGCCCGCTTGACGGGGATGCCCGCGCCCTGCAACCGAAGGCACATTTGCGCGAAGATGTCGTGGATGAACTTCTCGTGCCGCGTTCCGTGTATCAGCCAGTAGGCGATCTCGTTAAAGTGCCGATTGGCGGGATCCTGGCTGGCTTCGTTCCGACGTCCTTTTCGAAGCATCGCCTTCCCCATGTATTCAATCGATACCGCCGGTCCGTTTCCGGCCGGCGCATCGGTTCTTGATGGTCGTGCGCTACCTGCGAAGCGCCGCCGCGACTTGGCCGACGAGCGTCGCCCAAGGCATGTCGAGGGCTGCATACACCGGACCAGCTTCCGGACGCCCGTTATCCTTTAGAATTTCGACCATCATGGTCGCATGGTCGGAGAGGATCACGCCAGCCTGCTGCATGCGAAACAGGTTCACTTGATGCTTGGTGTCGCTGAAGGTCCCGCAAGCATCGACGGCGACATACGCATCCAGGCCACGAGCGACAGCGGTCATGGCAGGAAAGCCTGCGCAGACTTCCAAGGAGATGCCAGCGAAGATGAGCTTCTTGCGACCCGTCGCCTCGATTGCCTTCGCGACGCGTGCATCGTCATAGGCATTGACCGTCGAGCGATCGACAATCTCGACTCCGGGAAGAGCCTCCACGAGCTCAGGGATGGTCGGCCCCCACATGCTCTCCGCCGCCGTCGTGGTGACCACGATCGGAAGATTCAACGCCCTAGCGGACTTGGCGAGTGCAACGATATTGTGCTTGAGTTCGCCTATCGAGTAATCGCGTACGCCGGTCATAAGGCCCACCTGGTGATCGACAAGGACAAGGGCGGCGTTGTCCGAAGTGAGTGGCTCGTACTTGCGAATGTTCATCGCATTCTCCTGAATTCGCGCTCCGGAGGAAGGTCCGGAACATGGCCACGGCCCTTCGCCGCGACACGCGCAACCAGATACCGGCTAGACGACCCGACCAAAAGCGGTCAATATCGGGACTTACCGTCCACAGGGTTGGACGATGAGGAAGCATGCTTGATCTCAATGACTTCTATCTTTTCGTTCAAGTCGTGGATCGCGGCGGTTTTACCGCCGCGAGCCGTACACTGGGGACGCCGAAGTCTACGCTCAGTCACCGGATGCAGCAGTTGGAGGCCAATCTAGGCGTGCGTCTCCTCAATCGCACCTCGCGTCGGTTCGGAATGACTGATGTCGGCGCGGAGTTTTACCGACATGCGGTCGAGATGCTACGCCAGGCGGAGACGGCGGAGGCCATCATCAAGGAGCGGGTCGGCGAACCAAGCGGAACGATCAGATGCACAGGCGGAGTGGCGACGATGCAGTTCGCCCTATCAGACGTTATCGCAGATTTCCTCGCACGATATCCGAAGGTTAACGTCGTCGTGCATGCCGTTGACCGAACTGTTGACATTGTGGGCGAGAATTTCGACATCGCAATTCGTGCACACACGAACGCGCTCCCTGACTCCAATCTGGTGCAACGGACCCTGGCGCCAGCCCCCTGGTTTTTGTTTGCCGGTGAGTCCTATTTGAAGAAGAACGGCGAGCCAGAGAAGCCACAGGACCTTCGCAATCACCCCTCCCTCTTCATGATGCGAACCGGCGTCGATTCGGTCTGGCACCTGCGCCACGTTCGTCAGTCAAAGAACGAGGAAATCGTACCGCTGACGCCGCGCCTCCTAAGCGACGACATGGTGGGCCTGCAACAGGCCGCGATCCGCGGACTGGGGATCGTTGCGTTGCCCGGCTATATCTGCCGAGCGGCAGTGAAGTCGGGAAAACTGCGCCGTGTCCTTCCGAACTGGATCGCCGGCGACTCGACGCTCACCGCGCTAATCCCGTACCGTCAGGGGCTGCTACCCTCCGTCCGCGTTTTTCTCGATCATCTCGCGGCAGAGCTTCCCAAAACTGTCTTGATGTAGAATGAATTATCGCACGCCGGTCGTCTAATAGGTTGGACGCTAAGTCCTAGACTTACGGACTTCCCGGCACAATCGTGAGCAACCTAGATTGGCCTCCGTGGGCAACACCTGAGGAGGATCATGATGAGCCAGGCAGCAACCGTCGAACGCACGGAGCAAACATCCGATCGCAGGGAAAGACTCGGCGCCATCGTCTCGGCGAAGCCGCTGAGCCTCGGAGGCGGATTCACCGCCCGTCATTTCTCAGAAGAAATGTTTTGCGGCAGCATGGATCCGCTGCTCATGGCCGACGACTTCACGATGACCGCGCCGACCTTCGATCCCCATCTTCATGCAGGCATCTCGGCCGTCACCGCGGTTTTCGAGGACGCTCACGGCGAATTTATCAATCGTGATACGCTGGGGCATACGATCGCGTTGAAGGCCGGCGATTTGTACTGGCTTACGGCAGCGCAAGGAGCGGCACACGAGGAGCGGCCGGCCGAAGGGGCGTGCATCCATGCCCTTCAGATATTCGTCAACCTGCCAAGCCATCTGAAAAGGGAGCCCGCTCGGTCGTTGCATGTGTCAGCCGACCAGGTGCCAGTGCTGGCAGGTCCTGGCCACCGCGTGCGCGTGCTACTTGGCCGGAGCGGAGCTGCGGTCGGCGCCGAGGATACACCCGAAGAGATGACCATGCTCGACGGCTATTTAATGAGTGGTAGCTTCCAGCATCGGTTGCCTGAGGGACGCCAAGCCTGGATCTATGTGGTCTCTGGAGCGCTTGTAATCCGCTGCGGCGACGCGGAACGCGTGCTCGGGCCGGCAGCCGCGACGACGGTCCAGGCCGGCCCCCCCACGGACGTGCTTATCGAGGCTGAAGCATCGGCGCACTTCGTTCTGATGGCCGCGCGGCCGATCCGCGAGCCCTTCGTCAAACACGGCCCGCTCGTCATGTCGACGGAAGTCGACGTCCAACGAACGCTCGCTTTCTACGCAGAAGGCAAGTTCGGGCGGATCCCGTCCTAAGCGCAAATTGACCCTGATGTTATGCCGCACGCGCGTTTTTGCGCGGTCGGTAAGTCGTGTCTGGCAGAGCAGCAAGGATCTCATTGATGAACGCGGGTTTCTACAAAACGGAAGTCATTCCGATCGCGCCTGATGAAAAGGAGCGTGAACGGGCGCTGCGCGAGAGGTTTGCGGCGTTCTGGAGCGCAGCAAATGGCAACCTACGGATCGCCTACGATTCTTTCATCTCCGGCAGTCCAATCGCGGCAGGCGTGACAATCGACGCGGTCGATGACCACGCAGCGCATGGTTTCTTCTTCCGTCCGCAACAAGCATCTGCGACCAACGAAGCGATTCTATTCTTGCACGGCGGCGGCTACGTCCTCGGTTCTGCCAAGGCGTATCGCGGCTTCGTCAGCCAAATTGTCAGTCGCGCCAATGTGCCCGCCCTCGTCATCGACTACCCGCTTGCGCCGGAAGCATCGCTTCCCGCCGCGCCGGAGGCGGCGAAAAGCGCCTGGCGCTATCTTGTCAGCAGGGGCTTTGATCGCATAGCCATCGTCGGCGATTCCGCAGGTGGGGGGCTTTCGCTGGTGACCCTCGCAAGCCTCGCCAAGAGCCCCTCTGGGCCTGCGCCTGTCGGCGGCGTCGTGTTCTCTCCATGGACCGACCTGTCATTCAGCGGTGCGTCGATGACTGATGCGGCAGTGATCGATCCCTTGATCAGCCTCGACTATTTGCGCGACTGCGCCGCCAAATATGTCGGCAATTTCGCGACGGACCATCCCATGGCTTCGCCGCTGTACGGTGATCTGAAGGGTCTGCCTCCTCTGTTGATCCAGGTCGGAACGGACGAGAGGTTGCTCGACGATTCCCGGCAATACGCCAAGCGGGCGTCGCAGGCGGGCGTGTCCGTCGAGCTGCAGATTTTCGAGGGCATGCATCACGTCTTTCAGCTCGACGTCGCTCATTTGGCGACTAGCCGCAACGCACTGAATAATGCTGCCCGCTTTCTTCGTACTGTCTTCGACCACCGCTGACGCAAACGAAAGTTACTTACATGGCAACGAAAAAGAAGTTCGACATCATCATTGTGGGCGGTGGGTCCGCCGGCGCCGTCCTTGCCAATCGCCTTAGCGAAAGCCGTGGTCGTACAGTTCTGCTGATCGAGGCCGGCCCAGTCTACGCGCCCGCCGGCTATCCGGACGTGATCGCAAACGCAGACCGCGTCGGCGGGGACGAGCTCCACGATTGGGGCTACTACACCCAGGACCATCTCGGGCTCGGACACGACGTCAAAGCGATCCGCGGCAAGGTGCTCGGCGGGAGCTCCGGCGTCAACGCAGCAGTGGCGATGCGCGCACGTCCCGCCGATTTCAGAAACTGGACGGAACGCGGTCTCGAGGGCTGGTCCTTTGAGGATGTATTACCGATCTACAAGGCCATGGAGAACACGCCGACCGGCGAGGACGCCTGGCACGGCCGAAGCGGCCCATTCCCGATCCGCCAGCGCACTATGGAGGAGAACACGCCTTCGATGCGGGCATTCGTATTGGCCGCAGAAGCCTGCGGTCTGCCGCGCATCAAGGACTTCAACGGCAGCGAACAACATGGTGTCTCGCCCTATCCGCTCAATGTGGTCGGTGGAAGACGCATCAACACAGGCATGGCCTATTTGACCGACGAGGTGCGCGACCGCTCCAACCTGACGATCAGGGGCGGCGTCGATGTCGACCGGGTTATTTTCGATGACGACCGCGCCGCCGGCGTGCGACTCGCCACCGGGGAAATTATCGAGGCTGGACGGGTCATCCTCTCGGCGGGCGCTTATGGCAGCCCCGCAATCTTGATGCGATCCGGCATTGGCCCCGCGTCCCACCTTCAAGAGCTCGAGATTCCGGTCATCATCGATGCCGCGGTCGGGCAGAAGCTGAAGGAGCATCCATTCTATTACAATGTCTACGCCTTGAAGCCCGCGGTGAAATCCATGACCCCTGTGGCCGGCGCAATCGTCTGGACGAGGTCCAGCGAAGCAGCCGCCGATGAACTCGACCTCCACATCTCGGGCACCCACATCTTCGATCCCGCCGCCAGCCCGACCGGCGGCGCCATCGTCTTGGCCTGCTCGGTAACGCAGCCGAAATCGGTTGGCACGATCCGGCTGTCGAGCCGCGATCCGCGGGCCATGCCCGTTATCCGCTTCAACTTCTTCCAAGACAAGAGCGACCTGCGGCGAATGATCGAAGCCGTGAAGCTCTCGCGCAAGATTGCGGCGACCGCGCCTTTCAGGGACGTCCTCGCGTCCGAGATGTTTCCAGGCGGAGCTGTTCGCGACGACATCGCTCTGGAAAACGCAATCGTCGAGCAGGTCGACGGCTATTCGCATCCGACCTCGTCGGTGCCGATGGGCGCAGCCGAGGACCCCGACGCCGTAGTGGACAGCCGCGGCAAGGTCCGCGGCGTCGAAGGACTACATGTCGTGGATGCTTCGATCATGCCCGACATCGTCTCGGCTCCGACGAACGTCACCACCATCATGATGGCGGAAGCCATCGCACGTAATTTTTGAGCTTATCGCGCTTTACCTGCCGACAACCCTCCGTTCCAATCTACGTGTCGCCACAAAAAAGGAGTTAAATATGTCTGTTCTACAAGGAAAGCGAGCCTTCGTCACTGGTGCGAGCCGTGGCATCGGGGCAGCCGTGGCGCGCCGCTTCGCTGCTGACGGTGCAGACGTTGCGGTTGGCTATGAGCGCTCGGCGCAAGCTGCCGACCTCATCGTACAGGAGATCAAGGCGAATGGCTGCCGCGCGGTCGCCATTCAGATGAATGCGGCTGATCCCACTTCGATCAAACAGGCCGTGGATCGCGCTGCCGCCGAGCTGGGCGGGCTTGATATTCTCGTCAACAATGCTGGTATCATCAGTTACGGCACGATCGAGGAGGTCACGCTCGAGCAGATCGACACAATGCTCGCGGTGAATGTCCGCGGAGTCATCCTCGCAACGCAAGCGGCTCTCCCACACATGTCGAAAGGCGGCCGCATCATCTCGACCGGCAGCAACCTTGCGGAGCGCGTACCGGACGCCGGCAAGGCTCTGTATTCGGCAAGCAAGGCTGCGCTCATCGCCTGGACAAAGGGCACCGCCCGCGATCTCGGGCCGCGAGGTATCACCGTCAATCTGGTTCACCCCGGTTCAACCAACACCGATATGAATCCTGCTGATGGCCCTCATGCCGAAGCTCAGCGACAGCGGATGGCCATTAAGGAATATGGCCGCCCCGAAGATATCGCAGCGCTCTACTCATTTCTAGCAAGTGACGCAGCACGCTCGGTGAACGGCGCCGGCTTCACCGTCGACGGCGGAGCGAACGCGTGACATCCAGCAGCGACCGCTCGGAAAGGCCTCTGAGCCGAGCGTTGACACTCTTGGCGCCGACGGTAGCGATCGTTGTCGCCGCCGAATTCATCGTCGTTGGCCTGCTGCCGGTGGTGGCGCAGGATCTCAGCATTCCGCTCGCGAGAGCGGGCGGGATGGCGGGATGGTTCGCTTTTTCGGCCGCAGTAGCGGGGCCGATCGTAACCCTATCGGCTAGACGGCTGACGCCGCGTTTCATTCTGACCGGGACGCTCTTGCTCTATGCGGCCTGCAACCTGCTGGTCGCCACGGTATCCGATTTCAGCCTGATGCTGCTGGCGCGGATGGTGCAAGGCGCCACGTTGCCCGCCTTTATAAGCGTTGGCGCGTCTGTCGTCATGGAGCTCGCGCCCATGGCGGAACGTGGTAACGGCCTGTCGCGCGCCAATATCGGCTTCGTGCTCGGCGTTCTCCTGGCGCTTCCGGCCGGTTTCGCGCTGGCCCGCTGCGGAACCTGGCGCCTTCCGTTCGTTGTCCTTGCGGCGACTTCCATGCTGCTCGCCCCGCTTATCGCTATGTGCTTTCCGAGCATCCCGGCGGGAAGGAACGAGGGATTATGCGGGCAACTCGCCATTGTGCGTCAGCCTGTCTTCGTGGCGCATTTAGGTCTGTCGGTGGTTCTTTTCGCGGCGATGTTTTCTGCTTACACGTATCTTGGCGCCTGGGTGGAGCAGGCGCTTGGCTTATCAACATGGGGCGTCGCGGTCGCTCTGCTCCTGTTCGGGCTCTTTGGACTTCTCGGCAACAGCATTGCCGGCCGTGTTGCGGACATTGCGCCGATGCGCGCAACAATGGTTGCGGTTGTCGTTCTAGTCGCCTCCGTCAACCTGACGGCGCTCGCGGGCCACGCAATTTCACTGGCGGCCGCACCACTCGTGCTTTGGAGCGCAAGCCATACTGCCTCGGTTGTCCTAGGCCAAGTGCGCGTAACGCTCGCGGGACAATCCGCGGCATCCTTTGCTATGACACTGAACATATCGGCGGCGAACCTCGGCATCGCAATCGGAGCGGCCGGCGGAGGCCGCGTGATAGATAGCCACGGCATCAGTGCGATTGGCATCGCACCTTTCGGATTTGCGATCCTCTCTTTACCGATCGTCACCTTCATTCGCCGGAGTACCTCGCGCGGCATCTCTCGCTTACCACTGACCGGCACTTAGCCATCAACCTGAGCCAGTCTTCATCAGAGCCGGCCGATCTGCAGGGACGTAGCGACGCGATTGCAGCGAGTGGCTCTCCTGTCCTTAAGCTCCTTGAACAATTCCATCAGCAGCAGAGCCGCACGGGTAACTCACAGGCAACCGATAGCGTAGAGCGCGGGCGTCGTGCTTCCGGTCAAGGCATTAATATAGACTACCATAACTAGGCTGATAGTGCCGCCGACCTGGCCCGCCCTGAAGGGTCGCGGGCGCACCAAAAGCGACCTAGATGAGAAAATAGATGAACCCGAGCAGCAGGCGTTGTGCTCGCAAGTGCTGGCCGATTCGCTGTTCTGGCGATCAAGCTGGACCGATCAGGCGCCGTTGGAAGAGGGGATAGATGTTCCGCGAGCTCCACTTGTTGAGCCGATGGCTTGCCCAAGAAGATCGCGACATGCACGTCTTGCCCTGTCGAGATTCCAGGTGAAGTCATCCTCAACGCGGCGCTTGCGATGGCCGGGCTTCGATCGGACGTGCACGGACTCAGTGTTATGGCCTGCAAGTTTGAGGGGGGAACTGCTACGATCCTCTCCAAGCTCGCCGAAATGCGAGATATCGATCCATAGGATGCCCCCTTGAACCAGTCATGCAGCGTCTGCGACGCGCACGCGATCTTGACCGAAATCGAGGTCACGGGGATCGCGCCTCAGTCCTCTCAGCAGTTGGAGCTTCCAGCAAAAACGGGGCAGATCAGTTACAGCTGCAACTCGCCCGAGGCTTTCGATACGGATCTAGGGGCCCCGAATACGTGGCCAACGCCACGTTCGGTCTGACGCGCGGCGCACTCGAATCGACTTAGAGCTTACGCTGTAGCGGCAACACCTGAATGTCGATGCTGCGATCGGAAGTATCCTCATGGATGCGGGTCGCCTGAAGCAGGTGCTCCCGAGTCAGCGGACGTGCGGCGCCTCTAGAAAGTCAAGCAGCAAGGCATACTCCCCCTTGCTGAGCGTTACGGCTGCTCCATTGGAGTGACGAGCCTTCGGCTGCGAAGTTCCAATATCAAACCGTTGAAGCAATAGCATCCGCGATTGGGATCATGAGCTCGCGCGGCTCGGCCCATCTCGTGCCGTCGCAGCATGGCTCGCGCGCCAGCTTGCTTCACGAGCGATTGCTCGCGCCATAATCGTAGCTGTTGCGAGGCGACACGACTGACGTCCGGATGATGCCGGCCCTGCTGGCGCAACGATGCTTGCCGACCTAATCATTCGGCTTTGGATGGAAGAGTTAGCGTAATGCGATCTCGTTAGTTCGCTGCACGCGATCGATCGGCAGCCTGTCGCCGCCGTCTACCGACCATCGAGAAAGTCCGCTTCCACATTTTCCCACGCTTGCGACGACCCCATGAGCATCGACATCTGTGAGCGCGACGATGCAGCACTTTCGCGACATTGAAGGGCGCGTTCAGCGGTGCGGCGGGGAGACTTTAACTGATCGCGGGAGACGCATCGAGCGGACTGCTGCCGAACGTTTTTCCACGGACGAACCGCGCTGTCGATGCCGGCGGTCATGGCTGCGTCATAGCTCCTCTCACTGGTCCAGATATTTCGCGATCGCGTGTCCTGCCGACGTCGCCTGCGATTGCGGACGATTGACAACAGCTTTTGTTCATTGCCCGCCCCCAGCCCCTGCGCGTCCTGGGCGATCAATCTAGATTGGCACGATCAGCGGCGACGGCTGCTAACCTTGCCAACCTCCATTCACAGCATGGCGATTACGCGAAGAGTCCCAATAAATACCGTGATTTGGCGCGATACGACAGCCAGCTCCGGCGCTGGAGATGTGCGTCAGAGCAACCGCAATCTCTTCGGCAACGAGGGGCCACCGCACTATGTCGGAGATGCCGGCCGCCAACAATGCATCGGCGCCCACTTCGAATGCCGCTCTCGTCGCCAGGACGATCGAAACTGATCGAAGTTCGTGATGCAGTATGGCCGCCAGTTCGAGCGATTCCCGAAGCGGGCCGACCTGTGCGATAACAACGAAATCGAACCGGTCAGGATCTGCCTTGGATGCCGTACGTGCAGCGTCAGCGGTCGCGAAGCCCACGGCTTCGAAGCCGAGCGCAGCAAGCATTTCCTCACCGGCCATTAGGCGGTGACGGTCGCCGGCCACCAGCATCACAACCCTGCCTTGTCCCATTCGATGCGCAGGCAAGACCTTTTCCTCCGGCAACACCGCCGAGGCGGCCTGCGGTAACCAGATATCAAAGCGGCTGCCTTCGCCCGGGCGGCTGCTCACGTTGATGCCCCCACCGTGGTCGAGAACGATCTCCCTCACCGTTGCAAGCCCCAATCCGTTTCCGCTGGACCGCGTCGTAAAGAACGGCTCGAATATCCTTTCCAATGTTTGAGTGTCCATACCAACTCCCGTGTCCGAAACGGAAATTCGTACGTACCGGCCAGGCTCAATCTTGTCATGGCTGAGGCAGATCTGGTCGAGCACCTCATGTGACTCGAGATCGATATCGATTCTTCCCGTCTCCGGGATTGCGTTTGCCGCGTTGTTGCAGAGGTTCATGATGACCTGCTGCAGCTGAACGTCCTCGCCGAAGACGATCAATCCGGCCGGAGGCTGTCTGACCACGATTTCGATCCGGGAAGGTTGCGCGACGCGTAATAGTGAAGTCGTCTCAGCGACGAGCGCACCGAGACTGACAGGATTGCGGCGGACGTCGCAGCGGCGACCGAACATCAGGATCTGATTGACGAGGTCGCGAGCTCGGTCTGCGCTTCGGCGGATTCCGGCAACATGGCGCGCCAACGGCGAGCTGAGGCGGGCCTGCTCTTCCATGACTTCGGCATGCCCAAGAATACCTCCTAGTATGTTGTTGAAATTGTGCGCGATGCCGCTGGTGAATGTGCCGATTCTTTCCATACGCCGAGCCTGCTGCAAGCGTTTCTGCAGGCGAATTCGCTCCTCTTCGACAGTCTGACGCTCGATTGCATGAATGAAGGTATCCAAGGCCATACGCAGAAGCACAAGTTCGTCGGCGTGAGACACGCGACACTTGCAACCCACGGCATCAAAGCCAAACGCGACCGTACGACCTTGACGATCGCCATTGATCGCACATGCCCATCCTCCCAGTCCCATGCCCTGTAGGAACGACCTCTCGTCGCCCGCGGACATGCGGCACACGTCGGGGACGTGGACTACTCCCTCCCCGTCAGCCATTCTGGAGGCCAGTTCGAGGGCGCCCTCAGGCCAGCCAGGGGGGAACTCTCTGCCCGGCCGATGCCAAATGTACGACCGAGTTGCCGCACCGGCCACAACGACGTAGACGCGATCAGATCCCGCGAAAGTTCCGAACGAAGCGATGGCTCGCTCAATTTCCGCATCGATGCCCTGCGGAGTCGCGTTTAGGAAGCTCATCGAAATGTCCGCTATGATGTGCTCAAGCGCTGCGCGCCGATGCAGCGCATTTGCGCGTGATCTCAGCCGCAGACCAAGATGGATCAGGAATACGATCAGCGTGATCGAGCAGCCGTATAGCATTGCGCGGTACAAGCGGGCCGTGTTTCGCGAGGAGAGCTGTCGATCCAGTATCAGCGCCCGCAAGGTCTCGTGGCCCTGCTTGTGCCGCAGCGCCAACATCTTCCTGAGGTTGTCGTCGACCGACGGTAACAGTTTGTACAGCAAGCGCCCATGAGCCAGGAAAGGCTCGACAAGGACCGCCTGTCCTGATTCAGTTGCCCGCAACTCCAGTTCATCCAGACGCTTCTGAGCTTCCCTGACTGCGGTTGGCGACGTGTCCAGCGTCAAGTGCAGAATAGCCGTTCCCGCCGACCTGACGGCGAGGTCCAGATCGGGTTGGTCCGACTTGCCGGCGAAGCGTGCGAAGAAGGACAACGAGTTATGAAGGACCGCATTTTGGTTCTTGAAGTCCTCGACTAATTGTTCCTGATGGTCCACCGACGTGGCGAGCCAGTTGATCGTCTCGGCGGTTCGGCTGTCGACCTGGGCGGTCGCTCGCAAGCGCGTGATGGCTTGATGCAGCCCGTCGATCTCACTGACCAATGGGTCATAGTTGAGCAACAGGCCTGCGCGAGCGACGAAGAGGTCGCAATACAGCGCATCCTCAACCATGCCGAAGCGATCGATTTCGGTGAGCGCCCGGTCGTAATTTTCCGCCTCTGGATTTGCTGCGCGCCACAAGAACCATGTGAGCAGAACCGTCAGTCCTAGCACTACTGCCGCCCAGCGTACCGCTCTCATGGTGCCACTCCGGTGACAGGCTTGCCGCGGTAATTGCCGGTCAAGCTCCCCAGGAAAGCAACTAGCGCGGCCACCTGCTCATCGTTCAATGTTCGATCAAGTTGCGCAGCCGCCATTCGGCGCACTGCGTCATCGAGAGTGGCCGCGCTTCCGTCATGAAAATAAGGCCCGGTCACCGCGACATTGCGCAGACTCGGCACACGAACACGAAGCGGCCCCTGGGCGACCAGCGGATGGAAAATGCCTTGCCGGGCGATCAGGTTGCCCCCGATGTTGACGCCTTGATGGCATGCGCTGCAACCGAACCCCTTGAATATCTCGTAGCCTTTAAGCTCGGCCGGCGATAGCGCAGACGACTCGCCGCCGAGCCACCGATCGAAGCGGCTGTCCGGCGTGAGCAAAGATTTTTCGAAGATGGAAATCGCATCCAGCAGGCTATCGCGATCGACGTCGCGACCATAGGCGGCGCGAAACTGGTTGTTAAGCGCCATGTCCGCTTGCAATTTCGGCACCACATCCGCAATTTTGCTGCGCATGTTGGTGGTGCTACCGATCGAGGCTTCCGCCTGATCGGCGAAGTTGTGGTAGCGGCCTTCCCACGTCAGGCGATAGCTCAGGGCCGCATTAAACACGGTGAGCGTATCGAGCTCGCCCAATGCCGGATTCGCCCTCCTGCCTGCATGTGCGCCATTGGTGCGCAGGTCGTGGCAAGAGGAACAGGCGAGTGTCCCATCCGCCGACAGCCGCGTATCGCTAAACAGCCGCTCGCCCAGCGCGAGCTTTCGTGGATCAGCCGGCGGCGGCAATGGGATCGGCGTGATCGGCTCACCATCAGCGTCGGCCGAAGCCGTCCAAGACATGCCCTTCGACAGCTCGGGTACCGGCATCACCGCCAAAAGCAGGGATGATGCATAGGCGACCGCCAATATCCGCTTCATCTTTGGCAACTGTCTCCTTTGACTGCATTTTCAATATCTCCACGACAAACCCCGATGTCTCGCAAGAGACGATCATCGAGCTGATGCACTTCCGCCAAGGCGCGCCGTATTTCCCAACGCTTGCGGATCGACCCGCACAGCGCGAGCGCCGCTGCGCCGATCAATGCATACCAAGTCGGGAACGATCGGACGGTAGCGCCGACGGGCGGAATGTCGGATGTGAATGGCAGGACATCCAAAAGCAACCGATGCGATTCCGCTTCTTCGACCGGGGGGCTCACATGACGCGCGATCAAGCGCAGCTTTGGTCGCACCTCGTGCGTCCCATCGCTCTTCGATTGATCGGGGACGGACCCGGGCTCGACCGGCCCTTCGCTTCTCTCCAACAAAGCTCCGCATGGATACATCGCACAGGCATAGGCGGCGCAACCGGCAAGGAATTCCGACACCAGAACGCGGCCGGCGGCCTGAGCCACATCGATGAAGAAATCGATCGAGGATGTCGCCAAGTTGGCGACGCCGGCCATGATACGCCACGCTAACCGCGGTCGGCGCGT
Source organism: Bradyrhizobium sp. NBAIM08 (assembly GCF_020193935.1). Lineage (NCBI taxonomy): Bacteria > Pseudomonadati > Pseudomonadota > Alphaproteobacteria > Hyphomicrobiales > Nitrobacteraceae > Bradyrhizobium > Bradyrhizobium sp. NBAIM08. The sequence continues at coordinate 862,006 of NZ_JADYVR010000001.1, forward strand.
AATCTCATCGATGCCCGGTCGCCGAAATGATGAGCTGCTCTCAAGCAGTGATCGCTCCCCGGGAGCGAGCCCAACGGATTGATCCGTCATCCTCTTTGATGGAGCCTCGCATTTGGTCTTTCTGAGCGGTTGCATCTTCGTCTCCATGACGTTTCGTACGGAGGACTTTGCCGTCGTTGCGTTTCCGTAGCATTCCAACACCGGCGAATAAGGCTACATTTGAAACACGAAATCTGGTTTGGACCCGAAACAGCCAGCCTGTTATGCAGTATCTGACCGAATGACGGTTCGTTGCTGCGTCGGTCGTAAGAGCCGCTCCACAGATGCCACGAGCAGCGACCCGCAGCAGATCGGTGCGCGGCGCCGGCCGTTCACCGCAACCGTGGGCGCTGCGATCATCGCGCGTTTTTCTAATAGAGGTAGCCATTCCGCCTGAGCGAGACATCGTTGGAGCTGGCGCCGCCCATGGTGAGCGCGGATGAACACTCGCGGATAGCGCGGTCCTTTGCACCAACCGCGAGAACTCTTCCTCTTTCAGCGTGCGCTTCACCGATGCGGGATGCGCTTGCCTCGTTCCACTACAGCCAGGTCCTCGAAAGTCTTGAGGTCTGTTCGGAGCCTGTTCATTGGGGGGCCGCCGTCGACGCTATCTCTTAGGGAGAGGTTCACTTAGAGCTCAAGCAGGCGTGGATGCGGGCGAGGAACGCGAGCGCTCGCCCCGCCTCCTCACCCACCTTCGGCATTCAAGTAGTGATTCCTGCGTCCGCGACCTGCGATGGCACTTGGCCTTGTCGATAGGAATCCGGCATTAGGTTGGAAGCGGCGTCGCCGCGAAGACGCCGCTTGCATCGTAACGGCGTTTCACGGCCTGGAGTCGCGGCAAATGCTCGCCATAGGCGCGCGCGACCTGATCGTCCGCATCGGGGCCTAGCGCATTCGGATAGCCACCAGGCAGCGACACCGGCGCCAGAGCTCGGCTCAGCTCATGCGCCCAGTGGCGATGGACAGTACCCAGGTTATCTGGGGAAGGATCCCACGCGGCGATCAACTCGACCATGACATGTTCTCGCCGCATCCCAAACGCTGTGCTGTCGGGTGGCAATTGCGTCGGCAAGCCACGGAAGTGCTGCAGGATGATGGTCGAGAATGGCGACGTTCGGCGCGCAGCTCCCGCAAGCAAAATGGAGATGGCATCGACGTCGAGCTTCGCGATCCATCTCGTCTCGACCGCATAGTGACGATGATCCACAACCCGCGCGTCGAAGCCCCGGACGAGATCCTGATAACTCATCCAGTCAAGCTGGACATGGATGGGTGTTCCGCACCGTTTCAAGACTTCCATCGCGATTTCTCCCGCTGACAATTGGCCGGTCCAGGCTGGCGCCAGGAATAGCGCCGGGACGCCGTTCGGGAGCGATATGATGCCGGCGACGACCGCAAGATCGTTGCTGGCCGACTGCATCACCTCGGCATAGCGTCTCAGAACAGTTTCGGCTTCCGCCCCCGCAAACATTATCATGCCTGCCAAAACCTGCCGGACGGGATGCAAACGAAGCTTCAGCGACGTGACCACGCCGAAATTGCCGCCGCCACCGCGCAAGGCCCAGAATAGATCGTCATGCTGCTCTTTATCGACACTCACGCACTGGCCGTCCGCAAGCACCAGGTCTGCGCCGATCAGATTGTCCAACGCCAGCCCATGCTTCGCGAGCAGGGGACCGTACCCCCCGACCGTAGCGAGCCCCGTCATACCCGGCCGGCCATTCCATCCGGTCACCGCCATCAGATCAGCAGCATCGGCGGCGGCGATAACGTCCGCCGCTGTTGCGCCGCCGCCAACGACTCCAGTCTGCTGGTTGACGCGAACTTGGTTCATTCGAGAAAGGTCGATCACAAGCGCCCCGGCGCGGACGGAGCGTCCAATCACGTCAAAGCCTGCGCTGCGAACCGAGAGCGGCATCTCATGAGCTCGGGCAATTCGCACGGCTGTCTGCACTTCCTCAACATCTCCGCAGAATGCGATCGCAGCTGGATGGTGGTCCACGTCACGGTTCCAGGTCCTCCTTGCGTTTGCATAGTCCGGGTCTTCCGGAGAGATAATCCGCCCCCGGAGCGTCGATTTCAGCGCTCGCACGACATCGCCAGACCGGCTGATCTCATTCTGCACCATGTTCACCGTCCTCTGTTGTCTCATCCGACAAACACCACATCTCACAACTCGATGTCGCGGATCGCAGCATTAATCGCGATCATCGCAGCTGTTGTTCGACGCCGGCATCAATGGCGTCGGACCTTGCCCGGGCTAGACCCGTATTGTCGTCGATATGCCGCGATGAAGCCGGAGGCGGTTGCATAGCCAGCTTGCCGTGCTGCTTGCGTGACACTGGCTCCAGCGTCCCTGAGCGCGAGATCAGCGCGCTGCAGCAGCAGCGCGCTTCGATAGGCCGACAGCGTGGTGCCGTAAACCTGCCTGAAGACAAGTCGCAGTTTTGTTCGATTCATCCCCGCAACGCGCGCGAGCGCATCGATATCCAGGAGCCGATGCGGCGCTTTGTCGATAATCTCCTTCACATCCTGGAGCCGCTCGAAGACTTGCAACCCGATTCGGGGGCCGTCTGCGCTGAGCGCGTCGCGTCGGGCAATCTCGTCGATTAATGCTGACGTCAGCTCGAGGGTTTTGGCTTCGTAGAAGAGCTCGGGGATACCTGCGAAATTGCCGCGATCAGCGGCGATTTCAAGGGCGATCCTCCCGAACTGGCCAGGCACCAACTTGTCGATTGCTAACTCCCGCGCCCCGGTTGCGTTGCGGAGGGACAGCGGAAGAGCGTCAGCACAGACCCCACGCGTCGTCATCAAGGCTGCGAGATCGATGACGAGCGTTACAGCCCGAAGCCCGGTCGGCGCCTGAGCCGAAAACTTGAAACACTCATGCCGAGGAATGAAGACCATCGTCAAATCGGAACCGTCAGCACCAACTTGCCTGTCACGAACGTCGAAATTGGTTCGTACTTCACTAGGATCAACGACGACGCTGGAGACGATGACGTCCCTGCTCGCGACCGCCTCCAATCCGATCTCACTCGACGTTGTTCGGTTGACCACAAAGACGCTGATGCCTGTACCAACCCAAAACACGTTCTCCGCAAGTCGCTTGCCCGCACGCGACCATTCTGCGTCCGCAAGAGTTCCGCCTCGACCTAGAAGACCCGCGTCGCCCAATGCGCATTCGAAACTGACTTCTGACATCACATGGTCTCCGTCGGCACAAGGGGTTTAGAACTGAGGCACGGACCTGGATCGCGCTCTATTGCGTTATCGCACGCAGCCGGTTTGAGGGCCTCATCACGGACGCAATGATACCGGACGCAGCTCTTGTGTGAGGGGCGACTTCGAGGACGGAGCCGCTTGCATGATAGGGAGGTTCGCGGCAATCTAGAGAAATGATGCGGCGATCTCCATTGCGGGCAAGTTGCACACCATCGCCGCGTCGAGGAGTGCCTGGAGCGGCGGCCAGGAATGAATGCAAAACTTGCGCAATGGATAATCGCGCTGCGGCAAGCAAAGTTAGATCCAAAGAGCTTGGCCAAAAGTGCACGCAAGGTTAGAGCATAGTAGGAGGCGCCGCAAAGCGCGACGTAGATTGCATCAGCAGTCATGCCAAATCTCACAGTTCATTCGATGTCGTCGTGACCATCAATGCCGAGTGTTCGCAACGTACGGTCATCGAGATGTCGAAGAGCCGCGACCGCCCATCTGGTCTTCTGCTCTTTGCGCCAACTGATCAGCCGGCGCGATCGCTCCGACAAACGCGCCCGGCCCGGCCGAATGTTTACAGCCCTCGTTTAAAGCGGGTGCAATGTCGAAGCCCTTGACCTTGGATGCAGCAGCCATCGGGAACCAATCGCTCCCATCTTCCGGCGCAGTACCGGGGTCCATCGGGACGGATGATACGTCAGCCGACGTGACGACACTGGTCGGCAGAGGCGCAACATTCTCGACGGACGGGATATCCCTAACGAGAAATCCGGCTGCTTCCTCATTCTGACGCAGACAGGTCGTCATCACGACCGAGATCAATTCCAGCATCGCAGGTACTCCGAAGCAACGTCATGGACGACACTTTGAGTCTCTCCTGTTACAACTGCATCACTGCTAATCGACAAGTGACTACCGATGTAGCGATCGCCGTCTGGCCGCGTGACGGAACATGCATTGCCCGACCTGGACGGCCCATCTACCCGCCTGCGCGAAGGGGCGATGGCTTAGAATGGTTCTACGACGGCGTCGAAGCTGTACCCCACACCGCGTGCAGTTTGGATCATGCGCGGGCTGCTTGGATCTACCTCAAGCTTGCGTCGTAGCCGCAGCACTTGCACGTCGATGCTCCTATCGAAAATGTCTTCATGCATGCGAGTGGCCTGGAGCAGGTGCTCTCGGCTCAATGGACGGTGTGGTGCTTCGAGAAAGGCCAGCAGTAGTGCATACTCGCCCTTTGTGAGTGGAACCGTGGTATTGCTCGGGTTCAACAACCTGCGGTGGCGGCGCTCGAGCTTCCAGCCATTGAACCGGTAGCCGCCACGCTCGGGATCGCGAAGGCGCCCCGTGCGTCCCATTTCTTGACGCCGTAACACCGCGCGAACGCGAGCCAACAGCTCTCTCAAGCTGAACGGCTTGATGACATAATCATCTGCGCCGAGCTCCAGACCCACAATTCGATCAGTTTCGTCGAGCCGGTGTCCGGTCGTGATGATAACCGGAACGTCCGAACTTGAACGAATCTCCCGCAGAAGATCGAGGCCATCTTCCTGCCCAAGACGCAGATCGAGAATGATCAAACCCGGCGGCGGCCCCTGGAGATGTTTGCATAACTCCGCTCGGTTGGACGCCGCTTTGCTCGAAATACCATTCTCCTCAAGAAACGTACCTACCATCTGTTGCAGGATGGGGTCATCATCCACGACGATAACATGGCCGATGTCAGCCAACATTTCGGATCTCCAACTTTCAGGCTAATCGCGCTGGCGAATGGGGCGCACAGCTGAGAGAGTTGATCCGTCGGCCCCACACTCGATGCGCTTCTCAAGAGAGGCGCGTCGCTACCATGGCGTGTTGCAACTACACTCCAGTCTTTAGTCCGCGCGTTCACCTGCGAGCCGCACCACTCCGCGCTTCTTTGCCGCTTAGGTGGGACTACTGCCCTCAGCGTAGGGGGCAACCGTGCGGTAGACGTCGAATTCCGCGGCGCGACATGGAGCCAATGTATCTTCGGCATGCATCCCGAGAAGTCAGTGAGAATGGGACTTAGCGTCCATTCGATTGGACGGCACATCGACGACGCAGGCCTGAATCAGCACTTACTTAGGGAGCCCGGCCGCGAGAAGGACGAGCACTGATAGTAAGCCGCGGCGGATTTACCGCGCAGCCATAGGTTGCGGACTCGGGCGAGTTTTGATTGTGATGAGTTTTGGCCCATTCGTCTAGCTGCTATTCGCGATACATATCACGAGGAACAGTCGTGTCTCAATGCTCAGGACCACATCGGCGCGCCAACACGAAAGGGTACGATCATGATTCGCGATACGAGCCTTTGACCAGCACAACGCCGCGGCCGCGGTCGTCACCTGGCCTTATTGATGGGACTGGTTCTCTCAAAAACTTAGTCGAGGGTTTGTGCGCCCGTAGGATCAGACAACGGCTTGCGCGCATGATTCTCTCGATTGGGTGAATTCTTCTGCGAGATGACGTGATTGATTCGCATCAGCCGACCTCATTAGCGGTCGGCCAGCGAATTCGACGCTGCAACATGAATTCAAGCGTCGGAATCTACGCGTTCGAACATCGTCTTCGTGAAACTTGATGCTATACCAAGGCTCATTCGTGACGCCACTTTTGATACAAAATTCTGAAAATCGACCGGCGCACCGTCGTCGCCGCGATCCGAGATGATCCGGACAACGGTGAATGGAACGGCGAACTCGAAACAAGTCTGGGCGACGGCAGCTCCTTCCATCTCCACGCATCTCAGATCCGGCAGCGCCTTTCGCAGATCGCGGAGGAACGCGGCATCAGTGACGAATCGATCGCCCGTCGCAATCAGACCAGCGACGACCCTTGGGTTTCCCACACCGAGCGAAGTGCGCACCTCGTCGCTCACCCATGCCTCGAAATCGCCTTTGATAAAATGGTTTGCGGCCGCGAGGGAAGCCGACATCCAAGAGGCGTCAGATGGAAAGCGTGAGCGTCCCAGCAGCGGAATCTCGAATTTCGAAAACAACGGAATCGCGGATGCATCCATGTCGTGCTGAAGAAGGTCGGTAGCGACGACAACGTCGCCGAGGCGAAGCGTCGGGTCGGCAGCGCCCGCCACCCCGATGAAGAAAATACCGTCGACATCAAAACGCGAAAGCAGAACCGTGGCCGTCACGGACGCTGCAACCTTACCCCAACGGGAGAACACAACGACCAAATCGATGCCGTTCCACGTGCCCTCGAGATATCGGCGTCCGCCAATCCGGTGCATGCGTAACGTCTCGAGCTGCCCGACGATGCCTGAGACCTCCTCCGGCATAGCCCCCATGATTCCGATCTTCATTCCAATTCCATTCCACCGTGTTGGTCGCACAACAGCGAGCGGATTGATTGCCCGCCACTCATCGGCCGCTCGGTTATTACTCCGGCTTTACTGACAAGTCGTGTCACACTTATGTTTATTGATCTGATGAATCATGTCTTCGAACTGCGGTCGAAGATCACTCGTTATCGATCAAAAGTAGGTTGTCGCGTCGCGAAATCGCGAGATTGATTTCGGCCATGATCTTTCATGCTCCGTCGCAATCGGTCCCTGCCGTAACCGAACGCAGCTGGAGTCAAAAGGTCGCGATTTGGGAGGGGCAACAACCAAGCTTCGAAATGGGCGTGCGCGGTGGCATATCACGAAGCGTTTCGTACCGACTGCCACTCAAACGGTCGCCCCACCACTGCTACGAGAGATGTATGAATGCGGCTGAGCTAAGCCAGGAATACGCGCGTGCTGAGCGTTGCGTCGGGACGTGGCGCAACGCGTGCGAGCTATCGCAGCCATCGCCTGTTAGCATTCCGGAGGCGAAAGCAACCAGATGTCGGCGTGTAAACCGGAACACCCGGACGCTTTGGTGTCCCTTTATAAAACTTTGCAATTAATAACGTGCCATTCAGCATGAGGAACGATACGTGTCAGTCGTTCTGACGTCGCGCGGATCGCGTGCGCGGTCGGAAGCAGTGCCGGTGTCGTGCAAGGAGGACAATGTAGTTGGATGACCCGTTAGGATGTTCTGGCGGCCCTATGAATGCGCTAAGTCCAACCCCATCCATGAGTATCCGACGAATCTATCGAGGAATGAACGATCGGGATGCCGGTCGCGCCATAGGTAGAGATCAACATGCCGTCGCCGCCGATACAAATCGGGAGATATGCCAATGCTAATGAAGCTGGACTTGCGTAAAGCGAGTCGCACACAGGGTGTCTTAATCTATCGCTCGCGGCCGCGCACTGATTCGCAAGATGGCATTCTGCGAGCGAGCGGCAAGATGCCAATATTGCAGATCGAGCGGACATCGGATGGGTGTAGAGGGTTCGGCGGCCTGTCGGGCACACGGAGCTCGGTGAGCACAAGGGGCCGGGCCGCTCGACGCGGGTTTGCAAGGACGGTGCGACGACGCCTCCTGGGGGCCTTGATTGGCATGGCTGCAGAAGTATCGCGCTTCACTACACATGCCGTGCTCAGGGTGCTCGCAAGCGTATCCGACGGCTATTCGGCCGATGCAAAAGCGCGCGGGCCGCTTGCTCCGTTCTATGATGGCGCAATGAATCATCACAAAGCTGGATTGCGAACGGCGTCACGGCTCAAGCTCCATGAGAACGCCGAAGGAAATGTTGATGGAGAACGCTTCGAGGGTGAGCCGCCCCCTTGGCAAGGGGCCTGACAACGATTCGAGGAATGGCGCCGCAACTTACCGTTCTGCGGAACGTCATCATGCTCCGTCAGTGACGGAGACCCGCTGGCACCGCATAAAGCCGCAGTAATCTGCTGGACATCGGATCTTCAGAAAGTTGCCCCACTTCAATGCACCTCCAACTTGACGGGATGCCGAAAGGATCTCGTCTAATCCAACGGTCTGACTAATTCTGCCCGCCTTTACTGAGAGGGTCATCGGCGTGGAAAAAGCCGACGTCTGCCTCAATTCGATCGCCGCTGCACAACGCTGGATGCGGACTGGCCGTATCGTGCGCCTTGCAAGCAGCGCATGCCATGTGCGGTGCTTTGAGCCCTAAGGCGATCCTTGGAGCAGATGGAGTTGGAAGCGCAACAACGATACTTTTCTTGCCTACGGTGCCCTGCTGGTTGTCGGGCCGCCGATCTGATCCATAGAGACCTACGCTCGTCGAAATACCCCCGCCCCACACGAAAGTGAAAATCATTGATTTGGAAGGCTGGACAGCCTCCATTGAGGTCAGACGCGCATCCGTATTGTATGAGGAGTTCGGTGCCGGTCCGTCGGCCCTGCTTCTGCAAGGTGACTTGGCGAATTCAAACCGGCATGATGTGCAAGCGCAGGCGCTCTTGTATTCGTATCCGGTCAGTCTTGTTGACAGCCGCGGTCATGGGCGTGCACCAGGCATGGCCGTGGCTTCAGCTATATCCGTGGCGGACGCAGGTGCCCGTCTAGGTATTGGACGCCGAATAAGATGAGTGCATCAAGCGACAGCATTCAGAGCATATTGCGGAAGCCGTTCCGGGTGCCTATTTGCTGCTACATCCGAAGTTCAGCCATTTCGCGTTCACACAAGCTCCTGGCTGGCACATCCATTGACGCGCTAGAGAGGACTTGGCGCCGAAGGTCGGGGACATCGGCATTATGTCCGCCGCTGCGGAGGCAGGAGTTCTGGCGGCGTGAGACAGTAGTATTGTCGAGTGATAGATGGCGGAGAGTTCAACGCAACAGGTCGGCCGGCTGAAATTCGGCCCATATCGTCTCTGGCCCGATGAGCGGCGTCTGTGGCGTGGTGCAGACGAGGTCAAGCTCGTTGGACGCGCTTTCGACCTCTTGGTCGCCCTCGTGAAAAATGCTGGCACTGTTATGAGCCATCGCGACCTGATGGCTTTGGCATGGCCGAACGTCTTTGTCGATGAGAGCAATCTGCGCGTGCATGTCGCTGCGCTGCGTTGCCTTTTCTCACAGCAGGACAACGGAGAGTCCTACATTACCACTGTTCCACGGCGGGGGTACAGCTTCGTGGCGCACGTCGAGCGGGACGAGAGTCCAAGCGTCGACGGATTGAGGCCGCCCCCTGGGAAGATGCCGAGCTTTGCCGACGCGTTCCCGGCACGGCTTGACCGCATGGTTGGCCGAACTGAGGAGACGTCCGCGATCCTAGACATGCTTCGATCTCGCCGCTTGGTCAGCATCGTTGGGGCTGGCGGCATCGGGAAGACGGTTCTCGCCATAGCCGTCGCACACTGCCTCATGGGTGAACTCGACCGCGTGATCGCGTTCGTCGATCTCAGCACGTCGACATGCGCCGAGCATGTCGAGCTTAGCATCGCCGAAGCGCTTCGGCTGGCCCCCACGTCCGACGACGTTCTCGGCGAGATTCTGGCGAGCATCCAGCATATGCGGGCGCTGATCGTCCTGGATAATTGCGAGCATCTCATTGCGGCAGCATCATCTGCTGTCGAGCGGTTGCTGGAAGGGGCTCCCGACTTGCGCATTCTTGCCACAAGTCGGGAGACCCTTCGCGCCGAAGGTGAAGCAGTCTATCGCTTGAGCGGGCTGGCTCATCCTCCATGCAAGCAGGAGATAACGACCGCGAGTGCAACGGAATGGCCTGCCGTTCGATTGTTCTTGGACCGGGTCGCCGCAAGCGGCTATCAGGGTGAGATCACCGACAATGAGGTCGCCACCATAGCGTCGATCTGCCGTCGGCTCGATGGTGTACCCCTTGCGATCGAGCTCGCCGCCGGCCGAGTAGCCAGTCATGGGGTCGAAGGAACAGGCCAACTTTTCGATGATCGATTTGGCTTGATGTGGCGCGGTCGTCGTAATGCAGCTCGCCGGCATCAGACAATGAACGCGGTATTGGATTGGAGCTATGATCTGCTCCGCGAGCGAGACCAACTTATATTGACGCGCCTATCCATCTTCGTCGGGCCGTTCACCGTGACCGCCGCTGAAGATGTCGCCAGCGAAGATGGAATTTGCCGAGAGGACGTTGCCGATGCCCTCGTGAGCTTGGCCGACAAATCGCTTATCCGAGAGGACTTGGTGAGGGGAACACTTCACTATCGTCTGTTCGGTCTCACGAGGGCGTATGCGTTAGCACGGCTTGAGCGGAGTGGTGATTACGATTCGGTCGCTCGTCGTCACGCAGCCTACGTGGCAAAATGGATCGCTGCGCTGCAAGGACCGACAGGGAGCAGGGACGCAGTCGCTCAAGAGGACATTGTCGGCCTGATCGCGAATCTGCGTTTAGCTCTAAGCTGGGGCTTTTCGCGGTCGTCGGACCAGGAAAGCGCCCCCGACCTGGTCGCAAAGGCCGTTCCACTGCTCTTGAGGCGGTCGCTCCTGAAAGAGTGTGGCCTCTGGTGCGAGCGGGCCCTTGCCGTTCTTGATGGATTGGGGGTCAGCGCCGAAACAGAGCTGATATTGTGGGAGGGGCTCGGTGCATCCAACATGTTCATGCGCGGCAACTCGCAGCAAATCCAGCATCTGATCGAGCGCGGACTCACGCTTGCGCGGCAATTGAAGGCGAGCGAGCAGGAGCTGCGCTTGTTGTCGGCCATGCACATCTTCAAGGCCAGGATCGGCGATGTTCACGGCATGCATGAAATCTCGTCTCGAGCGTCGAAATTGGCGGCGTCGACATCGCGGGATGATCTGTCTGCAATGACCGAATGGATGAAGGCGACTGCCTACCACCTCAGCGGCAATCAGACGATCGCACAGGGCTGTTGTGAATCTGCTCTCAAATGCTCGTTGCGGGTACCAGTATCTCGCTTTAACGCATTTGGTTATGATCAACGCATCCGCGGTCTCATCGTTTTGGTGCGGACACTGTGGCTCCGCGGCTTCTGGGACCAAGCGTCCCGCCTGTCTCGCGAGGTCATACTTGAGGCTGTCGATCGAGAGCAGCCGGTTGCAGTGTGCATCGCGAACATCTATACGGCAACCACCTCCATCTGGTCGCATGATCTTGACACTGCGGCGCGACGCGTCGATGGGGTTATTGCTTGTGCGGAGGAGAACTCATTGGAACCCTACCTTGCGGTAGGAGTCGGGATGCGCGGGCAAATCGCGTCCTTAAGGGGCAACCTGGATTTGGGCATCGAGGAGTTGACCGCCGCGATGTCGGTGCTGCAGACCGAGAGGCACGAGGTACTCAGCACGCAATTCTCGTGCAGTCTTGCCGAAGCCATGGCTGCTAGGGGAGAGCATGAGGAGGCGCTGAGAGTGCTCAACGAATCTTTGGAGCGGGCTAAGCGTAATGGAGAGCTCTATCTGCTTCCGGAGATGCGTCGGGCGCGTGGCTGTATCGTCGGCAGAGCCGGGGAGAAATGTCAACAGATTGCTGAGCATCATCTTCGCCACGCCATGATCGAAGCACGGCGCCAGTACGCCAAGGGATGGGAGTTGCGGGCAGCGGTCTCTCTTGGCCGGTTCCTGCTCGCGCAGGGACGGTCGCACGAGGCAGCGGTCGTCGTCGGCGAGGCGGTGGCTGGCTTTGACGAAGGGGCTGGTGAGCCGATCATGGGAGCGGCTCGTTGTATTCTCTCAGATGCTCGCCAGCGGGACACATCTGGCTCGCCGGCCTAATTAGCAATCCTGTAGGCCCGCTGCGAAGCTGTTTAACCGAGCAACCCTGATGCCGTCTGCACATGCCGGAGGCGGCCCGGAACGAAGGAATGACCCAAGAACGCTCAGACCTCTCACGGGACGCTCAACGTGATCGCCCCAACTACTTTTCGATGCGACCCGCCATTCGCTAATCGCGGACGACTTCCTACCTTCGGCCAACTCAACTGGGGGATTGTACCTTGCGCGCGGCCAATCTGGCCATTCATCATCTCCGAAATCGGCTCGCGATTTTCGGTCCTTGGCAATGTCCGTATTTTCTATTGCCGAGTAGCGAGGACGAAGCGCGTCGGTGCGTGAGCGGTGCTCGCTGTTCGAGCCGACGATGCTTACAAGGCTGTCGGCCAGTGCGACGAAATCATAGCGACGCGGCTATTTTGACGGCAGATCCACTGTGGAGACGATTAGCACCCTAGCGCGCCTTGGCGCCGATTTTATGCCGCGATCGTCACCTAGGGTGATCGTCCATCCCCGAATTGGGCCCAGGCGCGACATTTCCATAGGAGGCCCAACCTAGGGAGACCCAGCTCAAAGCAGTGCGAAGTCAAGGTAAAACGGCATCAAGCCGAGCGGCTCGACAACTTTTACCTCGCTCTACAGCAGAACGACGAAGGCACAAAGCGCAGCTACTATCAGAACAAGCGATGTCGCAAGCTCCGTTCGGATGCTCTGCAAGGTATAGATCTCTTCCGCATCAATCAGCCGTCCCGTCCGCACGAATCGAATGGCGGACAGCGCGATCAGAAGGGTCCCTGCAAAGATCAGCACCTTTCCATCGTAGTTCCCGATCACTCGGCCGGCGTCGCCAAGTACGCGGCTTCTAGTCAGCTGAGATGTGTCGGCTCTCTCCATTGTTAGTATAAGCACGTTAAATCGTTCGATAACGAAGCCGAAAGCGACCGTTGCAAGACCCGTGCGGATCCATGCGAGAAAGGTTCGTTCGTTTGCTGCGTGATCGGAGAAGCGTGATATCATTTATCAATCCTACGGCCTAGCGCGATCGCTTGTTTCTGAGTGAATGTCATTCCAGTAGTAACACCGGCGGGCGGCCAATCACGTTGCCTGCGAATCGAAAGCTCTGTAACTGCACTCCGGGGCCCGTTGGCCGTGAAGCCGGAGCCGTTTCACAGATCGCACCTCATCGCTCGCAAAGAATGCGTAGAGCGCGGCAGTATCGTCGGTCCGGGCATATTTCTTGATCGCCATCCTCTGCCGCTCCGTCAGCGCGTCCTGCATCGTTTCGAGTTCGATCCGGCCCTACAACAGGGATAGATAACGACCGAACGCAGTCGCGCTTGAAAAAACAGACTACAAATGTAGCACATCGGTGTTACCGAGGCCGAAGAGTTGGCGCCACTGAAGTCGCATATACCAACGATAGCTCAAGACAACCGATAGTCGCTAGAACGTCGCGATGCGTCGACACCGTCTGCCGGTCCCCATGATTCCGTAACCTGGTAATTCTGCGACCAAGTCCGCCAGATGTCGCAGACGTGAAGCATTGTGATCTGAGACATGCCAAACGCGTACTGCCGGATCAGCGGCGTGGCACTACCGCTCGTTTTCACGGGCCGCTGCGCGCGCTTCGATCGGAGTCTTGCGGTAACGCGATCGACGTCCGCTCAATGCCGGCCCTGATCGCGCCACGATGCGTTTCCGGCGTAACCATCCGGCCTCTGGCAGAAGCGCCGGTGTAACGGCGATCCCGTCAATTCGGCTTTGCGCAATTAATCGACCGCTTCGTAGTGACCGTGCGCCGATCATCAAGAGGTCAGTTCCCATGAAGATTCTTATCGCTTCAACGCCTGCGACGGGCCATCTCAATCCGCTGCTGGCGATCACTCAGATCCTAGCTGCCGAAGGCCACGAGATCACCCTCGTAACAGGCACCGCTCTTCGTGGCCGCGTCGAGGCCAACGGCATGACGCTGGCCGATTGCTATCCAAAGGGAGCTATTACGCGAGGGGCCGATACACCGAACTTCGCCAGCAATGCCGCGCAGCCAATCATTCGTCTCTCCGCTGCAATGATAGTCTTGTCGTTCAATTTCGGATGAGCGGCCGCTGTGACTGCCGGACGCGTCCACTTGCAAGCCGGTGCATTTAGAACTGACTGTTACAGCAGTAGCTAATCGGGTGAGCTGTGACATTTGCTGGTAACGAGGTGATCCCTAGTAGTGGCAGAGCGGGAGAATAGCGATGAACCTCACTTCGAGCGACGACCGGCCCCATCAGCCGAGCTTTTGGATCAACTATAGAGGGTCTGCCAGCAGCCCTCGAAAAGATAGCCAGCGCCTTGCGTCTGCCACCATCGGCGCGGGCCAGTGTGGATTTACGGCGGGAGTTCAAATGCGGGGTGGCCACATTCGTGAACACGTAGAAGAGGGTCGTTCACGAGACGCTACTATTGATCGTGCGTCCTTGCTTGGACTCTCATCCTGGCGGCGACTATGCTGCCTTAAACATCACATCATCATCCTTTTCGCCGCCGTCTCCATTGTTAGCTCCGCGTGTAATGTCGCGTCGTCCGCCTCGCTCGATACTGCGTACAAGACGATCGCTGCGGCTCGCTTCGTTGACCTGACCCACAGCTTCGGACCAAACACGCCGGTCTGGTCCGGCTTCAGCCAAGCCAAGATGGCACCGGCTCTCGATCCCGCAACCAGTCAACCGTACAGCATCGAACATGACGGCTTTCGAACTACCTATTATGAGATGGTCGGCCAATACGGCACCCACATCGATCCTCCCGCGCATTTCGACGAGCGCGGGGCAACCTTGGATCAGATTCCGCTTCACCAGATGATCCTGCCACTCATCGTGCTCGACGACACACCGTATCTCGCCAAAGATCCGAATCACGCCTATTCACTAGAAGACCTGCGGGCCTGGGAGCGAAAGAACGGTCCCGTCCCCAAAGGAGCCTTCGTCGCGCTTCGTACTGACATGTACAAGGATTGGGATAGCAACCCGGAACGCTTCAAACGTAGTCCATTTCCCGCTTGGCAGCTGGATACTCTCAGATATCTCTATGAGCAGCGTCACATTGCCGCGACCGGGCACGAATCCATGGATGCCGACACAACCGAGAAGATGGACTCGGAAACATACATCCTCAAGAGCGGACACTACCAGATCGAAGTCATGGCAAATCTCGATCAGGTCCCTACCAAGGGTGGCCTGATTGTGATCAGTTGGCCTAAAGTCAGGAACGGTTTGGGTTTTCCAGCTCGTGCCTTTGCCATCGTGCCTCGATAGACAAGTCATCCACCCTCAAGAGCATTTAATCTTTGAACCGGGGCGTGCCCAGCATTGACGAAGGAGTTGCTGCATTTCGGCGGGCAGGACGCTTCTGACGAGGTCGGCGATGTGGTCGCAGGCGTCGTCGATCGCGCGTTTCTGTGCGATGCGTGTGCGCAGCTTGATCTGGGCGAAGACCTGCTCGATCGGGTTAAGGTCGGGCGAGTACGCGGCATGTACCACAGCCTGTCGCCGGCCTTCTAGCATAACCTTAGCAACGCCGAACGATTACGTCGCATCCGTGGGTCGCCGCCCCAACACGAACGTCGCGATAGGGGTGACACTAACCTCCAAATCGGTGTAGCCGCGAGACTTCAACATCTCCCGGAGTTCAGAAGGGTCAGTCACCTCCCCCCCGCTCCGAATCGTTCGAAGCGACGAGAGAACAGCAGCAAGCGGGTCCCTTGCCTGGGTGTAGAGGGCTGCGATTAGATATGCATTGGCACGCGATGCGCTGACAATACGGTCGAGCGCCTGCTCCAGGACTGATCGCTTCAAGAACATCGTCGGTAGCCACACCAACGAGTACCGATCCTCCACCGCTAAGGCTGAAATGTCGATCTTATTGATATGGACACGATCGGCATAAGGGCTTTCTGAGACGTTCTTTCTCGCCAGAGCCAGAGCCGGTTCCCAGATATCGATGCCATCGATCTCCAGATTTGGGCAAGTCCTTGCCGCTTCAAGCGCAATACCGGCTACCCCTGTACCAACATCGAGGAATATTTTATTTAATGCCTCCCGCAGCATCGGGCGCGTCGCCGCAAGCGAAAGGATCCTCGTAAATACGTTCTGGGAGGCACGGCCTTGCGCTTCAAGCAACGCGACGTCCGCGACTTGCCAGCCGGATCCTCGTTCGGAGTGACGGAGGAGCTCGCTGGCCTCGGCGAAAGCCATTTCAATCATTGTGAGAAGCTGCGGTACCTGCTGATCATCGATGATCGCGGGGGCCTCGTGTAGAACAATCCGTGCG
This sequence comes from Bradyrhizobium sp. NBAIM08, assembly GCF_020193935.1. Lineage (NCBI taxonomy): Bacteria > Pseudomonadati > Pseudomonadota > Alphaproteobacteria > Hyphomicrobiales > Nitrobacteraceae > Bradyrhizobium > Bradyrhizobium sp. NBAIM08. The sequence continues at coordinate 878,167 of NZ_JADYVR010000001.1, forward strand.
CCGAGGTCGATCTGCTCGCGAACAGCAGGATCAGCGGTAGATATCGAGCGAAGTTTCAATGAGGCTCCGACGAGAGCCAGCATTCTAGTCGATCGACTAAGCTCCTGTACGCGCTGTTCGAGCGACAATTAGATCTCCTCTGCTTAGGTTGCGGCGCGGGTGACTTCAGATGGGACGTGCGAGATTGTACTGTACTGATCTAAACACGAAGTTCGCTCTTAACCGAACTGTGCGATCATTTCGCGGTGTCGATGTAGCCAATGCGTTCGCATTAATGACTTCTGCCATAGAGTTTCTATTGTCCTTGACTGCGACATCTCCTCATAGGCCTCCCGCGTTACATCTCGATTGCTGGGCGGAGAAAATTCGCTACTTTCGTAGAAGTCGATCGCGCGATGGACGGCTGATCGGTCGGCGCTGCATGACCCGGCCTCTTTGAGTCGACCCGACCGATCCTCTTCTGGGAGCGGACATGGTCGCCGCGGCCAAACTGTCTCAAATCGGCGAGCAGTCTGTTCATGCATTGATCCGGACGGGCAGTTCCCGGATGCCGCGGATGAAGTTGGAGTGCTGCCGTCGCGGCGGCCCTACCACCTCGATGTGGAGATCGCGGGCCAGTATTTCTTCCCAAAGTATCCGGAGCTGCAGATCCGCCAGCCGGTCACCAACACAGCGATGAATACCTGCTCCGTAGGAGAGGTGCTGGCGCGGCTTGGCGCGATCGATGATGAAATGCTGCGGTCGGTCGATCACGCGCTCATCGCGATTGCCGGAAACATACCAAATGATGATCTTGTCGCCTTGACGAATGTGCTTGCCGGCGAGCTCGCAATCGCGTGTCGCTGTCCGCCGCATGTGTATGATGGGCGTTTGATAGCGGATCGTTTCGGCGACCAGACTAGGGACGAGCCCATGATCGGCCTTTAGCTTTGCAAGCTGATCTGGATTATCCGACAGAGCCAGCAGGCCGCCGGACATGGAGTTGCGCGTTGTGTCGTTACCACCGACGATGAGCAAGGCCAGGTTACCGAGAAACTCCGTCGTGGGCAGGTCACGCGTTTCCGCGTTATGCGCCATCATTGAGATCAAGTCGAGCCGCGGCGGTGCTTTCGCGCGCTCTTGCCACAGGTCCTTGAAGGTGTCGCCCATCCGCATGAGCTCCGCAGAGCGTTCCTCCTCAGAATGCACCAGTGCATCGGGCGCGTTAACGTCGCAGACGGCAACATCCGACCAATAGGTAAGCTTGCGCCTCTCCTGCCACGGAAAATCGAACAGCGTCGCCAGCATCATTGTGGTAAGCTCCGTTGAGACCTTGTCGACCCAGTCGAAGCTTTCGTTGCGGGGCAGTGCGTCGAGCACGGCGCGGGTGCGCTCCCTTATTGAAATCTCGTAGCCTGCAAGATTCCGGGGCGCCGCGACCGGAGCAACCACCTTGCGTTGCTCCGTATGGCGCGGCGGGTCCATGCGGATAAACCCGCGGCGGTCCATATCGGCCGGTACGTCCCTTATCGATAGTCCGCCGCCAAGTTGTGAGGAATAGGTCGCATGGTCGAGCTCGACGGCCATGATGTCGTTGTATCGCGACACCGACCAGTATGGACCATAGCAGCTTTCGGCGCAGTAATGCACCGGCGCTTCGAGCCGGAGACGGGCGAATAGTGGCTGCCAGATGTCTTTTTCGTATATCGCCGGATTGCTAACGTCGATTGCACTAAGGGGCGCATCAAAGTCAACGTCAGGGCGCTCGGTTATGTTCATCGGTGTGTTCCGCGGTGTTTACCTTTTCGATTGCGCAGAGCCGCCTTCATCTGGGGGACGATGCGATCGGATGGCGAGTTTTCGCCTACCGCGGCTACGGAACGGCTTCTGAAAACGGAAACTTGATTACGCCTGTAGCCGGCTTGGCTAGAGACGGTCTCGATCAATCGCGTCGCCACAAATTGGCTGCTTGGAGTCTAGACATTCAAACAGAACAAATTTGGTCTGCTCTGTCGCGATGTGCGGACCTCGAACAAGAGCGCAGGTTTCGCGGATGGGTCCGGCGGCTGCAAAGTGGCCTGTAAGGTTTTGAGGTAACCCCGCCCGATTTGGTCGCACGGGGCTTGTTTGGGCGCGCTCATACTCGCCGTTCTAGCGCGTCCCCGCATATTTCAAGAGCGGTTCTTGTGACGCGGCTTCGCGAATTGGAGGATCAGGGAATCATCGAAAGGCGTGCGCGGTCCAGCGGGACCGGACACGAATATTGGCTTACCCCCCCGCTGGCGAGGCACTCCGGCCGATTGTCAGCAAGATGGGACATTGGGGTCTGGTGCACGCGCGGGATGCGATCAAGCCGACGGACCTTGATCCTTTCTTCTTTATATGGTGTTTTCCGAAAGCGAGCGATCCGGGACGCCATCGACAGGAGAGTCGTCGCTCGCTTCGAATTCGCCAGCGTGCCGGCCAACCGAACAAAGTACAGGGGTGCTGTGGCTGGTCCTCGATCCTCAAGGCGTAGAGGTCTGCGCCAAGGATCACGGCTTCGCAGTCGACGTTATTTTCCGAGGCAAGATCGCCGATTTCGTTGGGGTGTACTTGTAATATCTGACGTGGCGGCAGGTCGAAGGCAAAGAGATCGTCGTTGATGGGACAGATCGTCGCCTGATCAAGGAAGTCCCGGCGTGGATCCGTCTCGAGCAAATCGTCGGGCGCGACTTTCCTGTCGTGAAGGGCGTTGTCCGCGAGCGCACCAAGGGGGAATTTGATTGGCCTATCGGCGGAGTCTCCCGCCGATGTCTCGCAGGCGCGACGGCATCGGATCGGCCATAATGTCGAAGGCGATACCCACGCCGGCCCTTCATCTGACGCCGCTACCTCGCGCTCCGCCGACCCGGCTTCCCAAGGTTCACCTGATCCCCCGAGATCTTTGAGCACCTCTGCAGAGCTGGCTTCGCCGTCTCAGGGTCGGGGGACCTGGGGGTGAGATCATCACCACGGCTGGACCGGGACTATGCCGCTCGGGGCGTTGATCGATCCGGGCCCAGGGCGACCATCGAGCTCACCGGCTGAACATCGTGTGTCCTCATTGACCACTCCCGAGCTGGCCTTAAACGGCGTTCTTTGGAATCTCGATCCTAGGATAACAGCTCTGTTGACGAACACTATGAGGGTGGTGCGCCTTCCCCGATGCCGATCCCAATGACACTGCAGCGGGAATAATTCAGTCTCGTCCGGCACTATGCCAGCGATCCTGTCGAGCGGACATTCATCGTCACATCCGGCGCGCTAGTTTCAAGATCGTTGCGGCGATCGGTGCGGCCCGGCTCGTTGCGGCTCGAGGCGGCTTAGCGACCGAACCAGCCCGCGACATAGTGGTTGAACTCGGCGGACAGACGTCGCGAGTGATCCACAAGTCCCCGCGTATAGGGCAGCCGCGCACGCTCATAGCGTTTGAGCGGCTCGGCCGTGTCGCGCTGGGCCAGAGTTGTCGCGAGTACAAAGGCGTCGTCCACCGCAGTCGCATAGCCGCTGCCGGTCATTGGCGATACCCCGTGCGCGGCATCGCCAATGATCGCGAGCGGTCCTGCGACGAGCCGCACGGGTCGGTATTCCGCAATCGGCGCACCGCGCATCGCGCCGGGTGTGCGCACGCCTAACGCCACCGCCTCCGCCCAGGGTTCGGGCCAAAGTCGGGGCACGAGCGCGGAAAGTTCTTCGCGCACCTCCGCACTGATAGCGGCGGCGGTGAGTGTCCCGATGACGTGACCGCCCGCATCCAGGCAGCCGGTGCGGCGCAGCAGATCGTCCCGGCGGCCATCGAACCACGCGAACGTCACCTGCCGCTGACCGATTTCGCGCGAACCGTCGCGACCCGGCAGCACGGCGGCCACGAGGCGATAGCCCTGTTGGAGGGTGATCCACAGACCGCCATCCGTCGGCCACGCGACCGGCACGGATAGCGCGCTTTCATCGACGAGCCCGCGCCATACAAGATACCCGGCGTAGCTCGCCAGCGGCTGCTCAGGCGCGACTGCGCGGCGTACGATGCTGTGATAGCCATCTGCGCCGATCACCGCGTTGGCGGAAGCCTCCATCCCATCCTCAAACGCCACGATCGCGCGGTCGCCCTCCGCTCGCACCGATGCGACAGCGCGGTTTTCGTCGAGCGTGATGCCCGGCATCGTGCCCGCGCGATCGCGCAGCCAGCCGTATAGCGCGGGCCAGGTGGTGAGGTGACGGTCGCGAAAGGCGCGCACGACCGGCAGCTTCGCGCCGGTGCGCGGATCGCAAATCACGGTACGCGCGATCGCAGCCAGATCGACGTTGAGATTGTCTCCGCCCAGCGTCCGGCGCTCCGCTCGCTCCACTACACGGACGGGAACACCGCGGCTGGCGCTCGCGAGCGCGAAGGTCAGGCCCGCGAGAGAGCCGCCGACCACGAGGATAGCGGGGTGTTGGGTGTCCACGGCCATTGCCTATTAAAAATGGAGATGTGGCGGGGCCCGCGACGGGCGAAAGCCGCGCAGCCCCGATCAGCCTTGCGATCCGCTCGGGTGAAGAAGGTCGGCGTGGCCGATGCGGCGCAGAAACTCCGAGCGCACCCGATCGATCACCGCGAAGCTCACCGCCGCGCCGTCGTTCGCCGGATCGATAACCGTGCGAAACGGTCGCTTGCCATAGGGCGCGGCGACGATGTCTACCACCGCACGTGCGACGGCATTGGGATCGGCATCGGCCGGCACTGTGCCGGCGAGATCGCGCTGCATCTGGTCGACGAATCCAGCGGGATAAACCGCATCATAGTCGGCTGCCGCCGCCACGTCCGATGGACGGCTCGCATGGGCGAAATGATTGGTGCCGGTGGTAAATGCACCAGGAACGACGATGGCGGTCTCGATCCCGAACGGCGCCAGCTCCTTCGCATAGCAGACCGCCAGCGCGTCCATGCCCGCTTTGGCCGCAAAATACGGCCCGGGTAGCGGCGGCACCCCGCCCGCCACGCTGGAGCTCGAGATCCAGACCAGCAGGCCCGAGCGCGCCTTACGCATATGCGGCAGCGCCGCGCGGTTTACCCGCTGCGTGCCGAGCACGTTGGTGTCGTAAAGCTGGCCGAGCTGCTCGGTCGTAAAGGCCTCGGTCGGCCCATAGACCATGTGCCCGGCGTTATGGATGAGGATGTCCAAGCGGCCGTGCCGGGTGATGATCGTCTCGATCGCTGCCTTGATCGAGGCGTCGTCCTGCACGTCGAGTTCGATCGCGCGCAGGTCGATGCCGTGTTCGCGCGCATAGGCGTCACTCGTGCGAACCGCCCCGGCGTTCTTGCCCGCCGTGTCGCGCATCGACGCGTAAGCGGTGTGGCCGGCGGCCGCGAGCTCGCGAGCGATCATCTGCCCGAAGCCGCTCGACGCGCCCGTGATGAGTGCGATGGCCATGGTGCTTTCTCCTTTGGAAACGGGCTAGATGACGCCGCCGTTGGCGCGCACGACCTGGCCGTTGACCCACTCGCCGTCCGGGCCCACGAGGAACGAAACGACGCGTGCAATGTCCTCGGGCTGGCCGAGCCGCCCAAGCGGGTTCATGCTCTTCGTGCGTTCGATCACGCCCTGCGGCTTGCCCTCGGTGAACAGGCTGGTCTCGACAGGCCCGGGCGCGACGGCGTTGACCCGGATGCGGCGAGGCCCAAGTTCCTTGGCGAGGATATGTGTCATCGCCTCGGTTGCTGCCTTGGTCGCGGCATAGACGCCATAGGTCGGCATCAACAGCCCGACGACGCTCGACGAGAAGTTGACGATCGCGCCGCCGTCGCGTAGCCGCCGTGCGGCGAGCTTCATGCCATTGAAGACGCCCTTGAGGTTGATCGCGATCTGCCGATCGAACAGCGCATCATCGGTCTCCGCGATCGGCGAGAGCTTCATGATGCCAGCGTTGTTGACGAGCACGTCGACGCCGCCGAACGACGCCTCCGCCGCATTGAACAGCGCGACGAACTCGTCCGACTTGCTGATGTCGGCGCGCGCGGCGATCGCGGTGCCGCCGGCTGCAGTGATCTCGGCGACGATCTTATCAGCCTCGGCAGCGTTGCCCGGATAGTTAACGAGGACCGCCAGCCCGTCTCGGGCCAGCCGTTTGGCAATCGCGGCACCAATACCGCGCGAGGATCCGGTTACTATTGCACTTCTGGTTGGGGTCGTCACAGTAGTCTCCTATCGTGCACATCATTCAGGTCGCGCGGAAGGCGCCGCGCCGCTCGCAAATTGAAGGTGTCCGCCACGCTGTGACTGAGAGCGACGACGAGAGAGCCAGCCAGTACGAAGGCGATGGGCATGAGGCCGAGCGCCCCAGTACCCAGCGCGACGGTCGCCCGGCCGCCAGCAAAAGAGCCGACCGCCGTCCGATATGTGGGCCATGGCTGCCTGCGTGGGCAGGATCACGCCACAGAAGTTGGCCGTGAGCATCGCGTCGATCTGCCCGAGCGTGATTTCCTCGACCGGGCCGTACCTGATGGTCCCGGCCATGCCGACGAGGATGTCCGGGTCGCCGAGTTCTGCGGCGGCGCGATCAACCGCCCGCTCGATCGAGGCGGGATCGACCGCGTTCATCTGAATCGCGACCGCGCGTCCCCCAGCAGGTTCGATCTCGGTGGGGTTAGCGTTTTCAGCGTCGGCGGAGCGTTCATAGCCGAAAGCGACGTCCGCATTAGCCGCCGCGAAGCGACGCGCGGCGGCTCCGCCGATCCCACGGCTGCAGCCAGTAACGAAGGCGCGCTTTCCTTTGGGACGTTTCACTCTGCTGACTCTTGCTGCTGATCGGCCACGAAATTATTCGCGCGCCGATCGACCGGGAAGCCCGCAGAAATGGGACATATCGTCTAATTCATTGAACGATATTATTTAGCTACGGCGACGATATTTTGGGCTGTGTACTGTAAGCAGCTGGCCCCTGTGTCCGCTCAGCCCCTAACAGCGGCGGGAAAGCGGACGTCTCCCGAGGTCGCCGAAGGGCCATCAAACGACATTCAAGAAGCTGTGCTGACTTTACGCTTCCTGTCGTGTCCTTCTGGCCGGAAATGGCGGATACTACCGTCGCAGCCGAGTAATGCACGTCAAACCTTAAGATCCGTGCAAGTCTATAAGCAGCGAAAGCTAAAATTTGGACGATCGGAGCTCTGTAATGATGGTGCAAAACTTTGCCTGGACCGAAGGTCCATCGCTTCCAATCCTCACGCTCAAGGAACTGGACCCCGATCCACATAACGTCTTTCGGTATATCGCAAGGATCACGCTGTCGTGTCGCACTAGACTTGCGGATTTTTCGTTTGCGCGCCGCCGATGTCGACCGGCTGGCCAAAGACCCGGGCGTCGTGGTCCAGCGGAACCAGCTATCCCGAGGCGTTAGAAGTCAGGAGAGGAGCAATATTCGATCTCTTCACATACAGCATGATAACAGCCGAAGGCGAAGTGCATCAGCGTCGCCGAGCGCCAATTTCACGACTATTTGCCAGCCGGGCAATCAGCAACATGCGTCAGACCATCCGCCGCACGGCCAATGATCTCGTTGACGAGTGGTATGAAAGGGGCGAGGTGGACTACCTCGCCGAGTTGCAGGCCCTCTGCCCGCTCCCTTGTCGCTCGCCACCGTCCGAGTGCTTTGCATTGATGCCAGGCGGGTGATCAAGGAGAATCGTGATCCCCGAGACCAAAGGCGCTTCCGCTAGGTTCTACCAGAGTGGTTGCAACGGCCGCGCTGATCATCGAATTGCACGACGAGACTGGAATGAATGAAATGCATTTCGACGACGTGATCGTCGGCGGCGGGTCGGCGGGCTGTGTGCTCGCCAACCGGTTGTCCGTGGAGAGAACGCGCCGCGTGCTTCTGATCGAAGCCGGGATGGATACGCTGCCTGCGGCAATGCCGCCGGAAATCCTCGACAGCTATCCAATGACGCTATTCCTCGGCGACAAGTACATCTGGCCGGGTCTATCGGCGGCAACCGGCCGCAATGCCGAGGGCAAGCCCGTTGTCCGCGCCTACGAGCAGGCGCGGGTGATGGGCGGCGGTTCTAGCATCAATGTCCAGTCGGCCAATCGCGGCCTGCCGCGCGACTATGACGAATGGCGCGATCTCGGCGCGCGGGGCTGGGGCTGGACGGACGTGCTGCCGTATTTCCTCAAACTTGAGACCGATCTCGATTTCGACGGACCGTTACACGGTAAGCACGGCCCAATCCCGATCCGCCGCATTGCGCGCGAAGCGATGCCGCCGTTCGGCCGCGCTGTCGGCGAGGCGTTGTCCGCAACCGGCCTGCCGTTCCGAGAGGACCAGAACGGCGAGTTCGAGGACGGCATTTTTCCGCCGGCGTTTTCGAACCGCGATGAGCGGCGTGTCTCAACGGCCGCCGGTTACCTTGATCCGGCGACGCGAGCGCGGCCGAACCTGACTATCTGGGCCCACAGCGAGGTCGAGCAACTTCAGCTTGAAGGTCGCCGCGCAACGGGTGTGATGGTCGCACGGAGTGGCGACAGGCTCGCCGTCAGTGCCGGCCGCGTAATACTCACGGCAGGCGCGCTGCAATCGCCGGCGATCCTGATGCGAGCGGGCATCGGCCCCGGTGCGGCGCTGCAAGCTCTGGGCATTCCTGTGGCTATCAATCTGCCCGGGGTCGGCAGCAATCTGCGCGACCATCCCGCACTGACGTTCTGCCAATATTTACCCAGTCAGTTGCGGCTACCGCTGGCCCAACGGCGCCCAAACTGTGCGGCGATGCGATTTCCTCGGAGCATCCAGGCTGCGATGCTTCCGACATGTACATCACAGCCTCGGCACGCGGCGGTTGGCACTCGCTGGGCACGCGGCTTGGGGTCTATTTCCTCTGGTGCAACCGGCCGTATTCGAGCGGCTCGCTCACTTTGGCGTCGCCTGATCCCAAAACCTATCCGGTAGCCGATCTCAACCTGCTGTCCGACACGCGCGATCTCGAGCGCATGATCGCGTCTGTTCGGCTGATTGCGAAGCTTCTCGTCCATCCCTCGCTCAATCCAGAGGGGGGTGACTTCTTCCCAGCCTCCTATTCCCCTCGGATCAAGCGTCTGAGCCTGTACAGCGCGGCCAACCGCATCGTTGCTTCGATCCTCGGTCCGATGCTCGACGTGCCCACCGTCCTGCGGCAACTCCTCATCCGGCTGGTGCTGCTCAACGGCACTCCCTTCCCGGCGACGCTCGCGGACGACCGTGCCCTTGAAGCCTTTGCGCGGGAAAGCGTGTTCGGCGTCTGGCACCCCGTCGGTACGTGCCGCATGGGCGATATCGCCGACCCCATGGCGGTGGTCGATCCCGAGGGCAGTGTGATTGGTAGTGACAATATCTTCGTGGCGGATGCCTCGATTATGCAGCGGTTGCCGACGGCAAATACCAACATCCCAGTAATCATGGCGGCCGAAAAGATTAGCGATGCTCTTCTGTCCCGAAATTAGACTTGTGATACGCGAACCACGGGCGCGCGCAAAGATCGTCTGGCGCGTCACCGAACTTCCGGAATGTGCGTCCCTTTTATCGACTGATTCCGATAGTCGCTGAAGTGGAGCTCCTCAGAGGGTCGCGAATCTTTCCAGGCCCAAGAGCCCCCCAAAATCATTGAGTTGGATCAATCCGCCGCGGACGAGCCTATTGCGCGCTCGTCGCTTTGGCGGCGATCGTGCGTAGCACTCCCGAAAGGGCATCAACTACAGCCTTGACCTTCTCGTCCAGGCCATGACGACGCGCGATATAGCCAGGATCGTTGTAGGACAAGAACGTCGCTCCAGTCTCGTCTTGCCAAACCAGAGCCTTCAGCGGAAGATCGATACCGATGGTCTGATCGGCCTGCATCAGCGGCGTGCCCCCCTTAGCGGCCCCAAATATCAGCAAATCAGTCGGGCGTAGCTGCATACCGACTTCCGAGGCTCCCGCGGCATGGTCAACATGCGCGAAGATCGTCAAGCCTTTCGCGCGAACCTCGTCTTCAAGCCGCTTCATGGTCGCTCCCGGATCGAAGCTGCTGCGAATCGTAATCAATCCTTCGCGTGACATGGCCGCGTCTCCTGTTACCAACGTTGCGATAAGGGCGAGGACGAGCCTCAACGGGACTCTCATCGTGACCTTTTCCTGAAAAGAGTATCAGGATTGAATGCCGGATCGGGCACAAACCCGTCTCGGTTCGGCATCCTGATCTTGGGCAAGCTATTGCGATCAAGTTCGCCGTTCTCCGGAACAATGCCGTTCAAGCTCAGTATGTAGGCGGCGACCGCGTAGGTGTCGTCGACGCTGAGTGAACCCGGCGCCTGATAAGGCATCGCCCGATGAATGTAGTCGAAAAGCGTTGTCGCGTAAGGCCAGTAGCTGCCGACCGTCTTGATAGGGGCGTCCGATTTTAGTGTTCCCTGGCCACCAGCGAGCCGGTCCTTGATGCCGCCCACGCCCTTATCGCCATGACAAGCGGCACAGTTTTCGGCGAATACATCTTTGCCATGCGCGACCGTACCTTTTCCTTCCGGCAATCCCGTGCCGTCAGGTCGGACGTCGATATCCCATAACGCGATTTCGTCAGGGTTTGCGTGACGACCGAAATCATAGGCGAAGACCCGCGAGATAAGCGCGAGCGTAATGGACCCGCTCAAGAGTACTTTGCTAATCGAGGACATTGCTCACCTTTCCGGTCTCGTCGATCGCCCAGGTCTGCTGCGCGTTGTAATGAAAAAGCGCATTTGTGCCGTGAACTCTGATGAATGAAGTTCTGTCGGGTTGGATGTTGCCCTTGTCATCGGTCGAACGGCTGACAATTTTGGTCGGCTTACCATCCCAAACCCATGCCATCTCGAACCGGCACTGCGATTTTGGCAGAACCGGCAAGGTCAGCTCCGCAGCCTTCCATGTCTTGGCGCCATCGGTCGAGATTTCGACCTTTGCAATCTTACCGTGCCCGCTCCAAGCCAGTCCTGTGATTTTCTGGCGGCCAGGCTTAATCGTCATGGTTCCTGATGGCGAGGTGATCACCGAATTGGTGTCCATACGGAGCTGGAATTGGATTGCCTTGCCGTCAGCCTGCAGTTGAGTATAGCGGGCAGTTTCCCAGCGGGTCATCCACGGACGATCCCCGAATTTCAGGCGCCGCAACCACTTGATGTTGAGATTGCCCTCGAAGCCCGGCATGATCAAGCGCATCGGAAAACCATGCGCCGGCCGCAACGGCTCGCCGTTTTGCCCATAAGCTACGAACGCTTCGTCTAGAATTTCGTCAGTAAGCGGAATACTCCGTGCGACGGCCGCGGCGTCCCCGCCTTCAGCCAGCATCCAAGTCGCATTTTGACTTTTAGCGACAAGATCTGCAATGAACCTCAGCGGAACGCCGGTCCATTCGTTCGTACTGATAAGACCGTGCGTATTTTGCACCGTAAGACTCGGGTCGGCCCTCTTCCAATTTTCCCAGCCATTGCCCGTGCATTCGATAAACACCTTACGAGAGATCGAAGGCATTTCCTTGAGGTCGTCGACACTGAACACCAATGGCTTCTCGACCATGCCATGGAGGAGCAACCGATGCTTAGCAGGGTCCAGATCGGGCACGCCGGAGTGGCTCCGCTCGTAATGCAGATCGCTGGGAGTAATCGTACCAACAAGCTTGTCGAGCGGCGTCTTCGAATTGATTGCATCACTAGGGTCGATATTCCGCCTACCGGGGGTGGCCTCCGGAATGCGCGCGAGCTTTACGAACTTCGATCGCTCGCTGAGACCCGCGAGGTCGGCGCCAACTTCGCGCTGGGGAACATCGGCAAGGCTTTCGGCCGCCGCTTTACCGGCAATGAAGCTTCCCGCGATGCCGGTGGAAGCAGCCAGAAAAGAACGCCGTGAAACATTGTCTGATTCGGGTATTTTCGTCGTTTCGGTCATCTATTTACCCTATGCTCTCTTAGCGAACCGCACGCGATCAATGCTCGGATCCGCTACGGAGGTCATCGTTGATGCGCGCCTCTCGACTAGGCCCGCCTGCGTTTGTTGCTGAAGAGTTAGCCGCAGAGAGTCGAAACTAGAAGGAGCAGGAATTGAATTCAGCGTCCAACATATTGGATTATGATCGGCGCTGGGCGCTTAGCAGTGCATCTGCCACCATTGGGGCGGTCTCGCATTGTGCTAACACTCATTAAGATACGGCATATCAAGCCGATGATTGAGCACGACATTACTGCCAGCCGGATGTTCTCAGCCGTTCCAGGGTCTGATGGCAATCCACTTTCAAACGGGCCATGATCTCCCGTATGGGTAGCTCCTCCTTGATGCGCCCAACGATCTGCCCCGACATATAGCCCATATAGTCGGCTGCATCGGCCAGTTCGAACCGCTTGAGAGCAGCCGCCACGAGGAGCTTCTGGGCCGCAAGTGGAAGAGGTCGCGGAGCATCGGGTGCGTCCCATGCATCCGTCCATTTGCTTCGCAGACCGCGGAGAGGTTTGCCAGTATCATATTTGCGCTGGATCGCATCCTGCGAGCGTGCCGCGATGAACCTCTTGCGGAGCGCCGGCGACAGTTCGCTTTCGGATGATCCAAGCCAGATAGTCCCGCACCACACGCCCTCCGCTCCCAAAGCGAAAGCTGCGGCGACATGGCGACCGCTGCCGACGCCTCCTGCAGCGAGCACCGGAACCGGTGAAACGGCGTCGACGACTTCAGGCCACAACACCATGGACGAGATGGTCCCTGTATGACCGCCCGCCTCGCTCCCCTGGGCCACGATAATATCCACCCCCGATTGGATCTGCTTTTGGGCGTGCTCCGAACTGCCTGCCATCGCTCCGACGACAACGCCCTTGCTATGAAGTCGGTCGACCACATAGGGCGGCGGAGCACCCATGGCACTGAGGACAAACTTGGCCTGCGGATGCCTCACGACGACATCAAGGACTTCCAGAACGCCTTCTTCGGTATGGCCGTGACCGGGCGGCTTTTCACGAAGCATCTCGGCTTCCACGTCGGGCGGTAACGGCGGGATACCGCTTCATCCAGAATCCTTTCGACGAAATCGAGATGCTCTTTCGGCAGGGCCGAAAGGCGCTGCGACATCGGAACGACCTGGCCAACCTTGTTGGCGAACAGCACGTCGATACAGTATGGACGTCCGCTGGTCTTCGCGTCCATGTCGGTCAGAATTCGCTCGAGCTCATCCGGCTGATAGTAACTTGCCGCGAGCGCGCCCATCCCTCCAGCATTGGTCACCTCGATCGCCACTTCGGGCTTGTGCGTGAAACCGAATATCGGAGGCTCTCGCGTCGCGGCGGTCGCAGAAATAAGCCGCGGTAACTACCGTGACACTGTCACCGTAACAGTTCTAGGATTGGTGTCGTCAAGCTGATCCTCCGCACTGTTCGGCGCACGGTATCCGAAAGGCGACGTTGACGGCGCTCGCTGAGTCACAAGCAACGCCGCATGAGATGATGGCGTTGGAAGACGTCGAGCGCTACACTAAGGCAGCGGATCGGAAAAATTGACCGATGTGGCAATGGCGAAGTTGAAGTAATATGCAGGCTCGTTCAAGCGAACTACACGCCTGCGTAAACGACTACCGAGGCCTTAGTTATGAACGGAGATCAAAGCGATCAGATCGGGATATTGAAATCGCTTTGGAAGAAGAACTCGGCGGGCGTATGGGTCGTACATGACATCAAAGGAATTGACCTAACCCCCCGGGAAGGCTTTGAAGCAGATTACTTCAAAATCAAAGACGAAATGGTTCTGCTCACTCAACGACCTGGGCCTGTGATACGTGATTTTTTCACGACGTTTGGAATGACTGAATTCCTAGTCAGGCAGAGCATCGTACCCATCGTTGCTTGGAATGATGGTGATACAGGGATGCGTTGCATCGGCACGGGCTTCTTCATAAGTGCATCGGGCCTTTTGATGACAGCAGCCCACGTTATTAGAGACCCGATAGACGACGAGTACGCAAGCTTCACCGAAATCGGCGACAGAACTTTCAGGTTTGACAAGTCTCTGCACATGGGGGTTTTGCTGCCCGCTAACCCGGCGATGAGGACTGCTCCTCCTCAAGTGTTCAATGGGCCAGATGAAATCCGCACCGCAGATTCATTCATCGCGCCCATTGGGTGGGCTATGCATTGGGGGCAAGAAGTTGTTGGTCCTCTGTTTCATATGAAGCCAGAGTACAAACTCGATCTGGACATCGCTGTTTGCAAGGTGATTGAAAACCGGATCGGCGGTTCATACCAGCCGCTCAATATCGCTCAACACGATCTAAGAATCGGCGACCGCGCAGTCGCCATTGGCTACGCCGAGATGGAGAACATTCAGTTTGGCGGACTCGCGACTTATCAGCCGTCTTTGGTCGTATCAGTCGGCTCCGTCACGAATATCTATCCAGATAACGTCACAAAAAAAGAAGCTACGACCCCGGGGCCGTGTTTCGAGTTCGACGCCAAAATTCCCGGAAAAATGAGCGGTGCCCCAATTCTCGTTGGGTCTGGCATCGTTACAAAGGGCGTCGTCAGTCGAAGCTGGCAAGATGAAAAGCGCGCCAGCGGCGGCCTGATAGCGCCGATGATGGAATTAGAGTTGGCAACCGGAAAGAGCCTGCTTCAACTCATAAAGGATGGAAGTGAAGGAATGGCACAGATAATAGGGCGAGGGCTTTAACGTGCCTGCTGCCGTAAGAACGGCTCGTGATCAAACACTGTCCCACTTCAACCGAGGTGGGACAAAAACAGGGAAAAACCCCTTTTAGCTCAATGCTAAATTTGGGAATGGCGCTCCCTAGGGGAATCGAAGCCCTGAGTTCGCGGCCGATATTCTCGCCGGCTTCAAAACCGGTCCTCGGGCAGCGCCGAGCACGCGATACGGCCTTGATCCATCAAGTATTAAATTGCGGCCTCGGGCTTTTGTCAGAATGCGTGGCTAGTTCCTTTGATGCGTGCTGGCGCGGAGGATCGAGGGGCCTGCCGGTTCAAGCGAATGAGAAAAGCAGCAACGACGACGGCCCTTGAGAGATTACCTATGAAGGATTCAGCTACGAGCGCTCAGGACTAGATTGCCGTTCGCATGCGACGCGGCGCTACCGATGCGCTACGGACCGGGATTCGCGCGGACGTGATCTGCCCAATCTATTGTGAGGTTTTCTGGTAGCGCGGGAGGGACTCGAACCCAAGATTATGATTCCGTGCTCGGAGCGGAATTCGCCAAGGCCGAATTTGTCAACTCTGCTTTACGCCCCACGGAGGCTGGCCATTTGTGGTCGCCGGCTTTGCTATGGAAGCTGCTCGATCAAAGAAGAGCGCTGGTGCGTCGGCTCAAGGTACCGAGGACGTCCGCTCCGCTACACCCAGTGATGAACAACGGAGCCACGGACCATCGTGCTCCATCGCCTACGCAAAGCCGAGTGCACAAAGCAGAAGAGTAAGCAACGTAGTGTTTGACACGTACGATCGTCGGCTCGCCTGCGAGGTTTGTGACCCAAGTGTGACCCAAGCTCCCTCGAGCAATCCGTGCCTTCGCGAGGATCTGCCATTCCATTGATTTTACTGAAATATTGGTGGGCGCACCAGGGCTCGAACCTGGGACCCGCTGATTAAAAGTCAGCTGCTCTTATCCGCATCAGGACAAACTTAGCGATTCCGCAAATCCTGAAGTCTCCGACCTGACAGGTTCGTCCGGGCTCGATCTGGCGAGGACGGGTCCCACCGAATCCTCGACGCGAAAGGAATCGAGAGAGAAGCCGGCAATCGCACCGGTACCGGGGGCCCGGTCTGCGGGCGGGATTGTAAAAACAATGATTCCCCCTTGCGCTTCTATCGACTGTTCGCTCGCATGCCGTGAGACCGCTCAGCGAACACTGCGGCGTTGATCGCTATTTGACTCCAGCGGTGCGATAGCCATTTTGGGAAACGTCCGCAGCGAAAAGCCGGCCATTCACTTTCAAGGATTCGATTGCCGGTAAACAAGCTAAGTCCTACACGAAGCGCCGCCAACGCAGACGCGGATTCGAGTTCCGTTGTACGGAGGTTGTATGGAAACCTAGAAAGATGCCGAAAATATCGCCGCGGTAAGCTAGCAAGCACTTGTTTTGGATGCGGAATTTTTGATGGAGCGGGTGAAGGGAATCGAACCCTCGTATTCAGCTTGGAAGGCTGCTGCTCTACCATTGAGCTACACCCGCGTTGGGGGCTCCCTAACACGGCCGGGCTGCGGTCTCAACTGCCCAGGAGGTCGCTTTCCGGCGTCTTCGGCGGCCTTGCGAACCACCCGGGTTCCTGCGGACCCGCCGCCCCTTAACAGCGGCGGGATCGCCGCCTATATTGAAGACTTCCGAAACCAACGAAAGGAGGTGATCCAGTGTCTTATCTCAAGCGCTGTCACCTCGCTGGGATCGCCCGCTAAGCTTCGAGTAGGGCTTGGCATCGGGGCGCTCTCAGCCCTGGACCAGCGAGCAAGAAATCGGGCGCGACGGGGCTTCCCCGCCGCGCCTTTTTCGTCTGTCGCCGCGGCTCAGGCGGGCGGCTCGCCGGCAAGCACCTCGCGAATCTTCTGCGACAGCTCCGCCTTGCGGTATGGCTTGAACAGCAGCGCCACGCCGGGATCGAGATGTCCGTCGTGGACGATGGTGTTGTCGGTATAGCCGGAGGTGTAGAGCACCCTCACGCCCGGCCGGCGGAGCCTGACGGCTTCGGCCAATTCATGCCCGTTCATGCCGCCGGGCATGATGATGTCCGTGAACAGCAGATCGAATCGGGCACCTTGGTCGACCAGCGCCAGCGCGGACGCGCCGTCGCTCGCAGCGAGCGTGCGGTAGCCGAGGCCGCCGAGTTGCGCGATGACATAGCCCTGGACCAGCGGATCGTCCTCCACCACGAGTATCGTCTCCCGCCCGCGCGCCGTGGCGGGCGCTTGAACCGGCGCCGTCCTGGCCACCGCCTCGCCCTTTGCCCGCGGCAGGAACAGCCGCATCACGGTGCCGCGCCCCTCCTCGCTTTCGATCGCAACAGTGCCGCCGCTCTGGCGGGCAAAGCCGTAGACCATGCTCAGCCCCAGACCGGTGCCGCGGCCGACCCCCTTGGTGGTGAAGAACGGCTCGAAAACACGCTCGCGGATATCGGCCGGAATGCCGTGACCGGTGTCGCCGACTGCAACCATCACGAAGGCGCCGCGCACGCCCTCACCAGCGGTCCCCGTGCCGTCGAGCTCGCGGTTCGCGGTTTCGAGGGTGAGCTTGCCGCCGCCCGGCATCGCGTCGCGCGCATTGACGGCGAGGTTGACGATCGCGGAGGACAGCTGCGACGGATCCACCATCGCGGACCAGGCCTCGTCGGCGAGCCGCGTCTCGATCTCGATTTGCTCGCCGAGCATCGGCCTCAGCAGCTTCGCGGTCTCGACCACGAGCGCGTTGACGTCGATCTCGCGCGGCTCCAGCGGCTGGCGGCGCGCGAAGGTCAGGAGTTGCGAGGTGATCTCCGCTCCGCGCGCGGCCGCATCATCGATCAATTGCGCGATCGCGGCCAGCTCGGGCTTGTCCGCAAGCCCCTCCTGGATGATCTCGATCGTGCCGGTGATAACCGTGAGCACGTTGTTGAAATCGTGCGCCACGCCGCCGGTGAGCTGGCCGATCGCGTCCATCTTCTGGGACTGACGCAGCCGCTCCTCGATCTCGTGCTGCGCGGTGAGGTCGGTCGCGGAGCCGCGGTAGCCGAGGAAGCGTCCATCGTCGTCGAAAACCGGCTTGCCGTTGACGCTGAAATGATGCATCCGCCCGCGCGTGTCGCGTCCGCGATACTCGAATTTGCGGAACGGCTCGTGACGGTCCAGCGTCGCCAGATGCGCGCGCCATTTTTCAGACTCGGTATCCCGATCGAGCGCAGTATCGATGCGACGCGTGCCGATCCGCACTTTGGGATCCATGCCGAAGGCAATCACCCGGTCAGAGAGGTAGGTGAAGCAGTGGTCCGGCCCGGTTTCCCAGAACCAGTCGGACGCGGTCTCGGCATAGTCGCGGAAACGCTCTTCGCTCGCCCGCGCCTCCGCTTCGGCGCGCCGGCGGATGGTTAAATCGCGCTCGAGATTGGCATTGGCCTCGCGCAGCTCGCCATAGGCCTGCTGGAGGTTCGCGCACATCGCGTTGAAAGCCTCGATCACCTTGTCCAGCTCGTCGGCATCGGAGGGCGGCCGGCGCTCCAGGCGTAACGGCGGTGGGGGCCGGGTCAGGCTGTATTTGCTGACGTACTCGGCGATGGCCGCAAGCGTCTCGATGTCGGTCAGACCAGGCTTCGCCGCCGTCGGCGCGATGGCGTGGCTGCGCTTGGCGTCCTCGTCAGCTGCGTTGGCCATGCACCATGTTCCCGAAATGGCGGCTCGCTGCTGCGGTCGAGCGGTTGCAGTCTCGAGCAATCCATGGGCTGAGACGCGCCCGTCTCGTCACCCGATGCAAGCGACGTCCCGTCGGCCCGCGAGCTCGAAGTCGGCAAGTCACGTCTTCCGCCCCCGCAGCGGCACTGCTGGGCAAATTATCACTGCTCGTGCTAAAATGTCATCGGTGAAAGTCCGGTATGGCTCGCGGGACGAGCGCGCAATGATCGTTGCGACCGGGTGTGCAGGCGCCAACTTTGGCGGCTAGCCGTCGCCTGCCTGTCGCTGCTCGCCACTGACCCTGCGTTGGCGCAGGACACGATCCGGCTGGCGCGCATCGCCTGCAACCACTACCTGCATGAACGTCATCGCGATCTGGTGCCTGAGGTCGGCAAGGTCATCGCCCAGATGCAGGCGAGCGGCGAGCTGGCCTCGCTGCGCGAGGCGCTGGTCAAGCAGGTCTTGAGCGGGCAATGACGAATGCTGCGTCAGCCAGCGCGAAGCCGCTCGCGCAGCGCGACGGCGGCGATCAGCATGCCGACGCACCAGGCCACGACCGCGCGGTGCGGCTCCTCGCCGAGCAGCACCGTGACCAGAGCATGATCCGGAAAGTGTGTAGCGGTTTTCCGAAAAGATCATGCTCAAACATAACCTCTGGTCAGAAGGCACGGGACGATGGCCTTGGAGGTCCGGATCATCAGCGCGAGCAGGAACGGCATCGCCGCGATCGATATCTGCGGAACGTCCATTTCGAACGCCCGCCTCGCCGCAAGGCTTCAGAAGCCGAAGAAGTTGAACGCGCGCCGCAGTTTGCCGCGCCGGCTCTCGACGATCCGCTCACCGCCGTTCTCAGCCGAGCTGCCGTAATAGCGGTGATGGCCGGCCTGGTCGTGCAGATCGGCCGGCTCCGACTGCCCTGCCCGCCGCGCGTCGCAGATGATCTTGATGGTATGACCCGACATTGCCGCCTCCAGCAAAGAACTTGTTGTTTATGGTCCATCAGTCGCGACCAGTTCCGGCGGCGTTCACATGGGCGAGGACGCAATCGGGTTTCAGGACGGTTTCGCCGCTTGCGGGCCACGCAATATTTTGCTTCGGAAGTGTCGGCACGGGCCGCCGTGCCACGTCCTCAGGACTTGCGCAGAAACAAAAGCAGAAAAGAACGAGGTGACGATGCTGTACGCCATCCTGGCCTATCACGTGGAAGACGAGGTCCTGTCCTGGACGGCGGAGCAGGACGCCGCGGTCGTCGCCAAGGTCATCGAGGTTCAGGCGCCGCTGCGGGCCAGCGGGCAGTTTGGTCCGGCGGCCCGGCTGGATGAGACCCGCAAGGCCCGGACCTTGCGCGGCCCCGGCGCGGGAATGGTGCTGGACGGGCCGTTTGCCGAGACCAAGGAGCAGCTTCTCGGCTTCCACTTGATGCAATGCGCCACCGAGGAGGAGGCGATCGAAGCGGCGCGGAAGCTGCGCGCGGTCAATCCGACGGCGGTGTACGAGATCCGCCCGGTCAAGCTTTACGTGCCGGCCGATGGGTTCGGCGCGACATAGAAGCGCTGGATCAGTAGGCCGCCAAAGGCAAAACACCAGATGTAGGGCGCGATATGCGGCGCAAACGCCGCAACGATGGTGCCCGGGATGAACACGGCGACCGGAAACAGCGAAGCCATGATCTCGCGGCCCCAGCCGCGCAGGATGGTCCACCACAGCAAGGCATTGAGGCCGCCGATCGTGGTCAGGTGCAGGCCGTAGAGCACCGCCACCGCGCTGCTCATGGCGTAGTTGGTGTAGAGCCCATTGGTGACCGGCAGCAGCACGATCGAGAGCAGGAAGAAAAGGTTGAGGACCACCATGCCGCGGCTGCCGACGGGCTGACGTGCCAGCCGGCGGTGATGGCTGATCCAGAACACCCCGGCGATGATGAAGCTGAGCGCGAAGCCGGCAAGCTTGCCGGAATACACCCGCGCGAGATCGTTCCAGTCGGGTGCGCCACTGAACACTGCCGCCTTCGGCAGGTCGTAGGCCAGCAGCGTCATGGCGACGCCGAAAATGGTGTTGCTGAGCGACTCCAGCCGCCGCATCTCGAATTGTTCGGGCTTGAGCTCGGTCATCTCGCCATGGGGTGCTGGAACCAAAGGGCCGTCATCCCCCTAAATCCTAATTCCAGTTCCGTCCAGCCGCATTGCGATTCGCGCCGGGATCGCCGAGTCTCATCCTTTCACCGGGGCGATTCGTGGCGACATATCTGGACACGCTCAATGCGGAGCAGCGCCGCGCCGTCGAGCATGGCGTGGCCGACGGCGCAACCGTGGGCGGCCCCCTGCTCGTCATCGCCGGTGCCGGCTCCGGCAAGACCAACACGCTCGCCCACCGCGTCGCGCATCTGATCGTCGCAGGCGCCGATCCCCGCCGCATCCTGCTGATGACGTTCTCCCGCCGCGCCGCGGCGGAAATGGCCGGAAGGGTCGAGCGCATCGCGCGCAAGGTGCTGGGCGAGAACAACGCCGCAATCATGCGCGATGCGCTGACCTGGGCCGGCACCTTCCACGGCATCGGCGCGCGGCTCCTGCGCGAATATGCCGAGCGGATCGGCGTCGATCCCGCCTTCACCATCCATGACCGCGAGGATTCTGCCGACCTGATGAACCTGGTCCGGCACGAGCGCGGCCTGTCGAAGACCGAGAGCCGCTTTCCGGCCAAGGGCACCTGCCTGTCGATCTATTCCCGCTGCGTCAATGCCGAGATGGAGATCGAGAAGGTGCTCGCCCAGCATTTTCCCTGGTGCGCGGGCTGGGCCGCCGAGCTGAAGGGTCTGTTCGCCGCCTATGTCGAGGCCAAGCAGGCCCAGCACGTGCTCGATTACGACGATCTGCTGCTGTATTGGTCGCAGATGATGGGCGATGCGCTGATCGCTCAGGAGATCGGCGGCCGCTTCGACCACGTGCTGGTCGACGAATATCAGGACACCAACCGTCTGCAATCCTCGATCCTCTTGGCGCTCAAGCCCGACGGCCGCGGCCTCACCGTGGTCGGCGACGACGCGCAGTCGATCTATTCGTTTCGCGCCGCCACCGTGCGCAACATCCTGGACTTTCCGCAGAGCTTCTCGCCGCGCGCGGAGATGATCACGCTCGACCGCAATTACCGCTCGACGCAGGCGGTGCTGTCGGCGGCGAACGGCGTGATCGGCCTCGCCCGCGAGCGCTTCACCAAGAACCTCTGGACCGACCGCACCTCAGGTCAGAAGCCGCAGCTCGTCACCGTGCACGACGAGGCCGACCAGGCGCGCTACATCGTCGAGGCGGTGCTGGCGAACCGCGAGCAAGGCGCGCTGCTCAAGCACCAGGCGGTGCTGTTCCGCACCTCCTCGCATTCGGGTCCGCTGGAGATCGAGCTGACCCGCCGCAACATCCCCTTCGTCAAGTTCGGCGGCCTGAAATTCCTGGATGCCGCGCATGTCAAGGACGTGCTGGCCGTGTTGCGCTTCGCCGAGAATCCGCGCGACCGCGTCGCCGGCTTTCGCATCCTGCACCTGCTGCCGGGTATCGGGCCTGCGACCGCACAGCGCGTGCTGGACCAGATGGCGGAGAGCACCGACCCGCTTGCCGCGCTCGGCCGGCTGCCGGGGCCGGCGCGCACCGGCGAGGACTGGACCTGTTTCGTCCGCACGGTCGAAAACCTGCGCTATTCGGAATGGCCCGTCGATCTCGAACGGGTGCGGCTCTGGTACGAGCCGCATCTCGATCGCATGCACGAGGATGCCGAGACGCGCCGCGCCGATCTGATGCAGCTCGAGCAGATCGCGAGCGGCTATGCCTCTCGCGAGAAATTCCTGACCGAGCTCACGCTCGATCCGCCGGATGCGACCAGCGACAAATCAGGGCCACCCCTGCGCGACGAGGATTACCTGATCCTCTCCACCATCCACTCCGCCAAGGGCCAGGAGTGGAAATCGGTGTTCGTGCTCAACGTCGTCAACGGCTGCATGCCGTCCGATCTCGGCGCCGGCACCAGCGCCGAGATCGAGGAGGAGCGCCGCCTGCTCTATGTCGCGATGACGCGCGCCAAGGACGATCTGCATCTCGTCGTGCCGCAGCGCTTCTTCGTGCACGGTCAGGCCGCCAGGGGCGACCGCCACGTCTACGCCTCGCGCACCCGGTTCATCCCGGAGCAATTGGTCTACCTGTTCGAGCGCACCGCCTGGCCGAAGGCAGCAAGCGGTGCCGCGCGCACCGCGGCGCAGGGGCCGAAGATCGACATCGGGGCGCGGATGCGGGGGATGTGGCGGTAGACACAAGAGGCTAGTGTCGAGACCTGTCAGGATAACTGGAACAACAGAGGTCCGACATGAAAGCCGTTGTCGTCGAGCAATACGCCCCCATCGATCAGATCGAGCTGAAGGACGTACCGCCGCCGTCCATGGAGGCGGGACAGCTGCGCATCCGGGTGGAAGCTGCCGGGATTGGCTTCGTCGACGGGCTGAAGATCGAGGGACGCTACCAGACCAAGGACCCCCTGCCCTTCATTCCCGGGACGGAGTTCGCGGGGGTGGTGACGGACGCGCCCGGCGCACCGGGGGGTTACCAACCCGGCATGCGCGTGATGGGCATGACGCGATCGGGCGCACTGGCCGAAGAGATCGTCGTTAGGCCTGAAGCGGTCCATCCCCTGCCGGATGGCGTCGCAGCCGAGGTCGCCGCCTCGTTTCGCGCCAATTACCTGACGGCCCTATATGCGCTGGGCGCGCGCGCTTCGCTGGCCGCAGGCGAGCAGCTTCTCGTGCTGGGTGCCGCCGGCGGCACTGGGATTGCGGCCGTCCAGATTGGAAAGCTGCTCGGCGCTCGCGTCATCGCGGCTGCATCAACACCAGAGAAGCGCGAGTTTGCGCAGGCGCATGGCGCCGATGCGGTGATCGACTATACGCAGGCGGGCTGGCGCGACACGCTCACGGAGTTGACGGCAGGACGTGGCGCGGACGTGATCTTCGATCCCGTTGGCGGCGAAATCTCGGTGCAGGCATTTCGATCCATCGCCTGGCGCGGACGCCATCTCGTGGTCGGCTTTGCCGCCGGCGCCATTCCCGCGCTGCCGTTCAATCTGCCGCTTCTGAAAGGCGGCGCCTTACTCGGTGTCGATCTTGCGCAGATTCCAACGCGCGAGCCCGATGTGCAGAAGCGCCTGATGTCACAATTGACGGACTGGCTTGCCGATGACCAGTTGAAGCCCGTGGTCGGCCAAGTCTTCGCCTTCGAGGATTTCCGCGCGGCATTCAAGACGATGCAGACGCGCGCTGCGCTCGGCAAGATGGTGGTGCGCATCGGGCGATAAGATCCACAAACGGAAACCGAGCATTTCCGCACGTGCGCTTGTGACCGGGCTGCGGTCCCTTAGATGTGGCCGATCCTCCCACAGAGACTTGATCGATGACCCCACCGCTCGAATTCGGATTGGATACCTTTGGCGACGTCACAAGAGATGCGTCCGGCGACATGATTCCGCATGCGCAGGTGATCCGCAACGTCGTCGACGAAGCGGTGCTGTCGGACGAGCTCGGTCTCGATTTCATCGGTCTCGGCGAGCATCACCGCGCCGATTTCGCGATCTCCTCGCCTGAAACCGTGCTCGCTGCGATCGCATCGCGCACCCGGCGCATCCATCTTGGCTCGGCCGTGACGGTGCTGTCCTCGGACGATCCCATCCGCGTGTTCCAGCGCTTTGCCACGCTGGATGCGGTCTCGAACGGACGCGCCGAGGTTATCCTCGGCCGCGGCTCGTTCACCGAATCCTTCCCGCTGTTCGGCTTCGACCTGCGCAAATATGAAGAGCTGTTCGAGGAGAAGCTCGATCTGTTCGCTGCGCTCTTGTCGCAGCAGCCGGTCACCTGGCAAGGCAAGCTGCGTCCGCCGCTGAAAGATCAGCTGGTCTATCCGCCGGTCGAGAACGGCAAGCTGAAAACCTGGATCGGCGTCGGCGGCAGTCCGCAATCGGTGGTGCGCGCCGCGCATTACGATCTGCCCTTGATGCTGGCGATCATCGGCGGCGATCCAGCGCGCTTTGCGCCCTATGTCGAGCTCTATCATCGGGCCTTCAGGGAGTTCGGTCGCCCGGCCCAGCCGATCGGCGTGCATTCGCCGGGCTACGTCGCCGAGACCGACGCGCAGGCGCGCGAGGAGCTCTGGCCCGACTACAAGGCGATGCGCGACCGCATCGGCAAGGAGCGCGGCTGGCCCCCGATGGGACGCGACGAGTTCGTCCATGAGGCCGAGCACGGCTCGCTCTATGTCGGCGCGCCGGAAACGGTGGCGCGCAAGATCGCGAAGACCGCGAAGGCGCTGGGGCTTTCGCGGTTTCAGTTGAAGTATTCGGCGGGGCCATTGCCGCACGAGAAGCTGATGCGGAGCATCGAGCTCTACGGGCGGAAGGTGGTGCCGATGGTGCGGGAGATGATGGGGTAGCGGGCTTGAGAAACAGTCCCAGTCCGCCTACGCCCTGCGGGCTACGGCGCGACAGCCTTCGCTCACTTCGCGCCACGAGCACTTATGCTGGCTTGCCTAGCCGTAGCTCTCGAAGCGAGCGAAGGCTGGTGGGGGAGGCAGGACTCGAACCTGCGAAGCCATGAGGCGGCTGATTTACAGTCAGCTCCCTTTGCCACTCGGGACACTCCCCCGCTCGACGGCAGCACAATCGGGCCGGACCTTGCCGGCGGACCGAAGACGGCCATGGAACGTGAAGGCCGCGGCAACCCGTATCGGGGCGCGACCGGGCGCGTTTATGGGCGAAGCGGTGGGGCAAAGTCAACCGAGGCAAGCAGCTAAAATCGTCCTCGAAGCCACTCAAATTGCCATATTGGGGTCCCCGTGACACAAGCGAGCCCATGAAGGACAAAAAATTCGCCCCGAGGGGCCCCCGCAGGGGGGCTAAGCCCTTCAACAAACCAGGGAAATCGACCGGCCGGCCGGCTTGGCGCGAACGCGATTCGCACCCCGACGGGCCCGTCATTCTCTATGGCTGGCACACCGTCACCATGGCCCTCGCCAACCCGCAGCGGCGGATCCGCAAGCTGACGCTAACCGAGAACGCCGCGCGGCGGCTGGCGGACGAAAACATCGCGACCCGCATCGCGCCCGAGATCGTCCGTCCCCAGGAGATCGACCGCCTGCTCTCGCCCGACGCCGTGCATCAGGGCCTGCTCGCCGAGGCCGATCCCCTGCCCTCGCCGGACATCGAGACGCTCAAGCAGGAAGGCATGGTGCTGGTGCTGGACCAGATCACCGATCCGCACAATGTCGGCGCCATTCTGCGCTCTGCAGCGGCCTTCGCGGTGAAGGCGATCGTGACCACCGCGCGTCACAGCCCCGAGGCGACGGGCGTGCTCGCCAAGGCCGCCTCCGGCGCGCTGGAGCTTGTGCCTGTCGTCACGGTGCAAAATCTCGCCCGCGCCTTAACGGCGTTGAACGAGCGCGGCTTCCAGACCGTCGGTCTCGACAGCGAAGGTACCGAGGACCTCTCGAACGTCACACTGCGCGAGCCGCTCGCGCTGGTGCTCGGCGCCGAAGGCAAAGGCTTGCGGCAATTGACGCGCGAGACCTGCAGCGTCGTGGCGCGGCTCGACATGCCCGGCGAGATCAAGAGCCTCAACGTCTCGAATGCGGCCGTACTCTCGCTCTATGTCGGCGCGAGCCGGCTGGGGCTGATGAAGCGCTAGCGCTTTAGGCGCCGCGCATATCCGGACGATGCTAGACTACGCCTGTTTTGCCCGACGGATCAATCGAAGTCTCTGTTTTTCCGAAATTTGGGGTTCGAACAATGAGCTAATGAGCGATGCTCGCTCATCTCGGGCACATTGCGCTTCAAGCCCTTGATTTCACTGTTCCCGGCTACTGTGCATGGGGTTGTTTTGAAGAGAAAGCAAAACGCCCGTCCGCATCACGCGAACGGGCGCTTCGCAAATCTCAACCGATCAGAGATCAGTAATAGCGGCGCAGCACGCGGTGACCGCCATAATAGCGCGGTGCATGGCGGTGGGCGTAGCCGTAACGGTGAGCATGGCCGTAGTGAACGCGCGGCAGATAGCCGTAGCGCGGGCCGTAGCCGTAGCGATAGGGACGGAAGTACGGGCGGCGATAGGGATAAGCGGCCGGCGGCGCGACCGCAGCGGCACGATAGCCATAGCCATAGCCGTAATTGGCGGGCGCGACGACCGCGTCCTCGCGATAGGTCGGGTACGGCGCGAAGGCTCCCGGACCGGTATAGGTCGGACCCTGGTTGACGTAATAATACTGCGTGGTCGGCTCGGCGAGACGCTCATAGGCGCCGTAGCCGTAGCCATAACCATATCCGCCGCATCCGGTGTTGCAGCCGGCATAGACCGGCGCAACGGGCGCGCATGTGCTGAAGCCGCAGGCCGCGGCCGGCACGGTGGCGGCGAACATCACGGCAGTTGCCGCGACCAGTCCCGAAATCATTTGACGCATTACTCTCTCCTGTTGATTTCCGTTTTTGGTTTTCACGTTTCTCAACCCGGCGGCCTGCCGGGTATCTCTGTGCGCGGCCGCGGCCGCGGGGGCCGAGGACGGTCGTTGATCTCGGGCGCGTAGATCACCGGCGGCGGATCGACGGGCGGATCCATCTGCGCCGGCAGCGGCGCGGACGAGGCACCCCAGCTCTGGTGGTAGCTCTCGGCGGGCTTGGGCAATTTGCGGTTCGCCGGCGGCTCGACCTCGAGCCGGCCGTAGCCCGGCCGCAGGCCCAGCGTCGGATAATAATGGCCGACGTCGTCGGGCTGCCGCTCGGCGATATAGCGTCCGCCATAGATCGTGGGCTGCACCTGCTGGCCCTTGCCGAGACCCCAGGTGCCCTCGACGACGGCATAGGACGCATCGATGTTGTTGATAATGATCGGCACGCCGGGACGGCCGGGAACGACGATCTCGAAGCCGGCTGCAAACGCGGTTGCAGGCAGTCCGATCAGAAAGGCGGCGAGCGCCACGGCACGCATGAGGAGACCCCGGTTATCCGGACGCAACCTAACCGATCGCGACGCAGAGAGAGTTAAGGCCTGCTCACCAAATTCCGGTAAGCCTAACGTGCAAGGATTGCGCGCCGCTCAAATGCTGCACGGCGAGCTAGCGAAGCGTTAACGGCGCGGAACCGCGCGGCTGGAACAACGCATGCTGCTCACATCGGTTTGACGGCTCGCCTCCGAAAAATCCCAAGGTTGCATCGGAACGTCCTGCGCCGTCAGCGTTTAGCTCCTGTCCACAAAATGGGAGCGAACAACCATGACCATCAAGCTTCTCGGGGCCACGGCGATCGCAGCGACCATGCTGGCAGGCTCTGCCATGGCGCAGACCGTCGTCACCAATCAGGGCCGCTGCTCGGCGCAATTCCCGAACGCCAATTGCCAGACCTTCGGACCGGGACAGGCCACCACCGAGAGCGGCTACCGCCACCGCCGCGCGGCCTATCGCCAGACCAACCGCGACTGGAATAACGACTGGAACAGAAGCCCCACTGGCTTCTGGCCGACCGACGTTGCGGCGGGCGCTGTCGGGACGGCGGCCGGCGTCGCGGGCGCCGCGATCGGCACCGCCGGCGCGATTGCCACCGCCCCATTCCGAGGTTGGGACAATTCCTACGCCTATGACAATTCGTGGGACCGCGGCTGGGACAATCGTAGCTGGGACAGGCGCACCTATGCCCAGCGCAACGGCTTCGTCTGTACGCCCGGCACGTACTTCAAGGGCGCAGACGGCCGCCGGCAGCTCTGCCAGTAAGCCGGCTTGAGCCGAACGCGACACATCGGGCGGCCCGCGCGGCCGCCCGATTCACGTCCTGCGACGACGACCTCCCGGTTCTGGCACTTTCCGATCAAGTCTGGTATTGCGGCGCGCACGGGTAGACGGGGCCCGGCGCGAGCCGAGCTCTGCCCTGCCTCTTGAGGCATCGCCGGCTTAGCTCAGCGGTAGAGCAGCGGTTTTGTAAACCGAAGGTCGGGGGTTCAATCCCCTCAGCCGGCACCAGCTTCTGACGCGAAGCTATTCTCCGGCAGCTCATCCAGCCGCCAGAGCCCGAGGCTCTTGTCGCGCCAGCCGCCACCGCCCTCCTCGCAACGCTCGTCGATCAGTGCCTGAGGTGCCGGCCAGCCGAACGGCGCTTTCTCCATGTTGAGCGCGCGCCAGTCGCCATCCTCGCAATCGTGATTGTCGTCCCACTCCGGAAAGGTCGTGACGAGCAGGAAGCGCGCGCCGCTCATCCGAAATTGCGCGAGCGCGCGATAGATGTTCGCAAAGCTCAGATGCACCAGGCAATCCCGGCAGAGAATGACGTCGGCGTGCGGCAGCTCATCGCGCGTGATGTCAGCAACGAGAAACCGACCGGACGAACCGTCAGCTGCGACACGCCGGCGGTTTGCATCGATCAGCGACGGTACGATGTCGATGCCGGTGTAATCGACATCGAGCTTGAGGCGGCCGATCCAACCTGCATCGCCGCAGGGCGCATCGAGCAGCGAGCGCACGCCGAGCCGTAGCAGCAATGGAGGCAGCGCCTGCTGGATCGCGGCTGTGGCGACATCCTCGGAGCCGAGGCCGGACACCGAAGTGGTTGCGCCCCAGAGGTTGGTGCGCTCAATCCGCGCGAACCGTGCGGCGAGATCCAGCCCTGAGAAATTGTCACGGTCGGCAACGAAGCGTTCGTGCGCAAGCACGGGAGGACGACCGACGGTCATTGGGCGAGCCTTTTGCGGCACGCGCGCACTATACAACCCAGGCGAACTGTTCGAAACCGGCGCGATGACGGCCGTCGTCGCGACGGCCATGCTGTTCGTGCTCGCGCTCGGCTTGGTGCTGTCGCACTAGGCGCGATCCAAAGCCCCCCGTTTTCGCATCGAAAATCGCCGGCCCGGAACCGGCTCCCGCGTCAGCCGTTGTCAGCGCATGAGGGTCCGGGAAGAAAACCGAAACATGATTCTGCTGGCGACGGTGACGCTGTGCTGTAGCGCCGTGGCCGGGACGTTGGCGCTGTTCGAGCCGGCGCCGGGGCGGGCGCCCGATAAGCTGGTCGCCGATAGAGCCGTGATCGACCCCACTCCGCGCACGCCAGCTCAGATCCCGGTTCGGGTGGTCGGCGCGCCGTTCGAGCCCAACGTCAATCCGCGCGAGCGGTAGCGCTCACCTCGGCCAGGCCTTGCTCACCTCGGCGAGGCCTTGGCGCCCTCCTCGGGCCGGCCGTGGACACGCGCCAATTCCTCGACAAACGCGATCACCTCCGCCCGCTTGTCGGGCGGCAGCGTCAGGAACGCGCGGATGAGCCTCAGGCCCTCCGCCTCGTTCGGTCTTTCTTTCGATGCATCCATCTGCCCAGTGTCGGGCTACCGGGAAAAATATGCAACCCTTGCAAACAGCCTTGATTCGAAGCAGCCGCTTTGCTGGAATACGCGCGGCTGAGGTGGATCATGAAATGGATCAGGGAGCGCGACGCACTGATCGCGCAGACGCTGGCTTTCGTCCAATCGGTGACCGGCAGGAAGGATGATGTCCTTCAGCCGGAGGCGCCCGCATCTGGCCCGGCCGTCGCGATGGAGATCGTCACCGTGGAGGCGGTCACCGTCGAGATCGAACCGCCGCAAGCCCCCTTTCCGCCGCGGCCCGCGCCTCTGCCGACGCGGACGAGCGGCGAATTCCGTGCCGAGATGCAGGCCCGCATCGCCAATTTCCGCAAGCACCAGGAGCGCTTCGAGCGCGAACGTGAGGAATATTGTGCGGCGACCCTGACCAAATTGCGTGCAGCCATCCGCGACGCCTCAGGTCCGCCGGCCGAATAAGGCCCGGCCAGGGCCCTACAGCCAGGACCCTACAACCACGACCAGACCAGCCAGAGATTGGCCGCGCAGGCGCCGAACAGCGCCAGCGTGAGCGGCAGGAGCATGTGCCCGCAGGATGTGTTCAGGTCGCTGGTCATGGCCGAAAACATCCGCTGATTCCGGCCGAAGAGTCCCAGGGATTCTTTTTTCCGGGATTCAGGACTCGTTAAGGACTCAAGGGCCGTCCACGACGATCACGGGCGCGTGATCGGGCGGGCGGCCGGAACCCTCCCCCCGTAAGCTCGTTAACGGGCATTCCTGGAGTCGGGATGCATGCCCTACGCCCTCTTCTGCAATGACGCCCAAATCAGCAAGTCCTATCCGAGCGAGGCCGACGTCTGGAAGCTCGCCGAGCGGAGTGGTCTCGTCGTGGACGTGACGGCGGACGACGAGCGGCCGGGACCGCGCCGGGTGCTCGACAATGATTACAAGATCGAGCCGTGCCAGGCGGCTCAAGGCGAGGACCCCGCCAAGAACAAGGCGGAGGCCGATCGGCAGTCCAGAATGGAGCTCGAGCTGAATTCCTGAGCTCCGGCACGGAGCCGGAGCGAAAGCTCAGGGGGTGGCCGCCACAAGCGAGGCCTGCTCGCCCGGCATCGTTACGCAGGCCTTGCGGCGGTGCAGCCCGCGGATGGCGCCGGTGACCTTCATGACCTTGCCCGACGGACATGAAGCGTCCTTGACGAAGGCAACTTCGTACGGTGCCAACATCAGAGGCTCGGATCTGAGGATTGTCTGTGCAGAGCACGGCAGGCAGCCGAAGAACGAGAGCACCACTGCCGACACCAAGATACGCATGTCCGTCGTCCCACCTGCCCGGTAATTGTCATATAACGCGTTCCGGAGCGCGAGTTCCGTAAACCGCAAAAATTATTTTTGCTTTACGCCAGCCCCATGACGCGCGTGAGAAGGCGCGCCAGCATCGTTTGCAAGCAAATGACGCGCCAAATGGTTCACGGAATGCAAAGAAAGCAGGCGCCGGAGGCGGCAGGCCGGCAAACGAAAGGCCGGCGGAGCCGGCCTTTGTCAGGTCTTGGATCTTCAGGTCTTGGATCTTCAGATCTTGGGTCGGCGCTGACCGTCAGTACCGCGAGGCGGCCGGGCCGCCCCAGCCGAAGCGATAGTTCACCCCGGCCTTGACGGTATGCTCGTCCTCCCGGCCACGAACGCCGACGATGTCAGCCGGGCCGGAGGTAAAGGTCGTGCTGCCGAAATTGTAATATTGATACTCGGCCTTGGCCGACCAGTTCGGCGCGAACATGTATTCGAGGCCGGCGCCGACCGTATAGCCGTCCTTGTTGTTGCCGGTGGTGGTGAAGGCCTGCGGCACCCCGGCGATGTTCACGCCAAGGCCGTTATTCCGCCAGGCATAACCGCCCTTGGCGTAAAGCAGCGTCGGTCCCCAGGTGTAACCGATGCGACCGGTCACCGACCCGATCTGGTCGGTGTTGGATGTCACCTGCGTGCCCAGCGGGAAGATGGCGCCATTGTTGTTGGTCGGCAGCCAGGAATACTGGGCCTCGATACCCACCACCCAGTTGGGCGCGAACTGGTAGTCGAAGCCGCCCTGCACGCCGCCCAGGAAACGCGCGTCGCTCGACTGGAAGCTGTTGTCGCCGGCAAACGCGCCGCCGAGATGGCCACCGATATAGAAACCGGTCCAGTTATAGATCACCTGCGGCGGCGTGACCGGAGCCTTGGTATAGGCGCGCGGCTGCATGTCGGCCGCTGCGGCCGGCGCAACCAGCGCCAGCAGAGCTGCTGCACCCAGCAAGATCGACTTCATGATCATCCCCGTTCTTTCATTACGACACTCGGGAAACAACGTGGCGTGAATTGGGTTGCTTCGCGGCAATGCCGGAACGTTGATCGTTCGTGACTGTGACGGCGTGGCAACAACACGAATTTGTTCCGTCAATTCGGCTGCGCAAGGCCGCCGCCACGATTTGTCGCAAGACGAAACCACCCCGTTCAAAGCTCGCCGAAATGTGATCCAGCGGCTCCGGCTCCTTCTGTCTAACACCGGGCGATAAAGGCTGCCTTTGCGCTACCGCGTCATCTTTTCCAGTTCCGGAAACGGTGCGTAAACCGCACCGGCGCAGAGATCGCTGGTCTGGTCGACCACGCGGTCCGCCCGGCCGTTGACGAAGATCACGGCCCGCTCGCGCATGCCCTTGTAGCTCCCATCCGTCTCGCGCGGGGTGAAGTGCAGGCAGCTCACATAGAACTGCCGGCCGCCGACCTCGCGCTGCACCGGCTCGGCCATGGCGGCATTGCGCACGCCGACCGGATTGTTGAGGTAGGCCCGCATCAACGCCACCGTGTCGTTCCGGAAATTGTCGGGAAACGGCTGCGGCCCGCCGGCCTGGGTCCCGCCCATGAAAGTCGGACGGTCACTGTCGCTGCCGAAACATGCCGCAAGCGCCAGCGGCAACGCCAGGATCACCGCACATCTCGCCAATCGCCCCACAGGCCCCGCTCTCCGCTCGAACAGATCAGGAGACGTTCTAGCCCCAAGCCGGGATGAAGGGAATTCGCTTGCAGCGGCGCAAACAGCGCACCGGCCAGCCGCCGACATCTCGGGCTTCCGCCCGAGGCGTGGCAACGGGCCAGGCCTGACGTCCGCGCGCGGCGGCGGGCAATGCCAGGGATGCCGCCGCGCGCGATCAGTCGTCAGTTGCGCTTGTCAGACGTCGCGGGCTTGGTCACATCCGGCTGCGCCTTCTGCGACTCCTTGGCCGTGACCTGCTTGTCGTGATGGCGATGCTTGCTCACGCTCTTGTGCTGGTCGGTGGTGACCGCGGCATTGGCGTCCATTGCCTTCGACTTGCCATCCACCTTGGCGTCCGTCTTGACATCGGAAGCCTTCGCGTCCGTCGTCTTGGCGTCGGTCTTGGCGTCGGCCTTGGCGTCGGCCTTGACGCCGGCTTCCGGTTTTGCGGCAGTGGTCGCCGCCTTGGTCTGGCTCTGGTCGGCCTTGATCACCGGCGCGGCTGTGGTGGTCTTGCCGGCCTCGGCGGCGAACGCCGGGGCTGCGATCACGGAGGTTGCGAGCAAGGCTGCAGAAATGGTCTTCAACATGGTGGTCTCCTCTTGGAAGGATCATCAGGCGGCGCCCTCTCGCCCCCATCGATCGTGGGAAGGAACATAAGCGGGGTGCACTGAACCCAATCTGAAGCCCCTTGCAGGCTTCCGTTCATCTCGATGACACGTTTGTCATCCACGGCCGGGCGAATAGATCGTGCGACGCGGGAATGTTTTTGCCCGAGAGGTGTTCCGGTCTTCGGGCAATCGTGTAGGATCGCCACGTTCCATACCGGAGAACTTAGATGCGCAAACTCTCAATGCTCGTTGTGCCGGGACTCGTCGCCATGACACTGGCGGCCGCGCCGGTGCTGTCCAGCGCGTATGCCGCCGCCGGCGACGACCCTTCGTCGCCGCCGAAATCGGACACCTCGACCAAGAAGGGCAAGAAGAAGAGCTCTTCCGTCAGCGACCCCAAATTCCTCGCGGCCTACCGCACTGCCTACGCCGCGATCTACGACAAGCACGATTACAGGGGCGCGATCGACCAGCTGAAGTCGCTCAAGCGCAACGACGTCGCCGACGTCGCCAACCTAATCGGCTACTCCTATCGCAAGCTCGGCGACTACCAGTCGTCGAAGGCCTATTATGAGCTGGCGCTGAAGGACGATCCGAATCACGTCCGCACCTGGCAATATTACGGCCTCTGGCAGCTCGAGCAGGGCAACCGCGAGCAGGCGCAATACCACCTCGACAAGATCGCCTCGCTCGCCGGCACCGGCAGCTCGGAATATCGCTCGCTGGCCGAAGCGCTCGACAAGCCGACCGGCGCGACGCTCGTCTACTGAAGGCATCGCATCTTCGAACGACGCGAACGGGCACAACCTTTCAGGTTGTGCCCGTTCTGCTTTCTCGGCTAGCTTTCGCACCGACCTCCCTCGCAAACCGGTAGCGCAATGGACACGTGGCTGCGATCCGCGATCGACTACATCGGCTCCTGGATCGAATACCAGCTGACGACGATCCAGCAGCCGGGCGTCATCGTGGCTTTCGCCCATCGCGGCGAGGTCGTCGCCGAGCATGCGTTCGGCCTCGCCAATCTCGACACCGGCGAGAAGCTCACCCCGCGCCATCGCTTCCGCATCGCCTCGCACTCCAAGAGCTTTACCTCGGCTGGCATCATGAAGCTGCGCGAGCAGGGCAAGCTCCGGCTCGACGACCATGTCGGCCGATATGTCGGCGGCCTCGATCCGTGCGTCGCCGAGACCACGATCGCGCAAGTGCTGTCGCACAGCGCG
Organism: Bradyrhizobium sp. NBAIM08; assembly: GCF_020193935.1. Lineage (NCBI taxonomy): Bacteria > Pseudomonadati > Pseudomonadota > Alphaproteobacteria > Hyphomicrobiales > Nitrobacteraceae > Bradyrhizobium > Bradyrhizobium sp. NBAIM08. The sequence continues at coordinate 912,703 of NZ_JADYVR010000001.1, forward strand.
GGGCTGACGCGCGACGGCGCCGATTCCGGCCAGTTCATCGACAGCCGTCCCTATCTCGATGCCAAGGAGCTGCTTGCAGAATTGAAGCTGCCGACCGCGATTGACCCCGGCACACGCTTCAAATATTCCAATCACGGCTTTGGCCTGCTCGGCCTCGTGATCGAAGCTGTTGCGAAGGAGCCCTACTCCGTCTGGATCAAGCGCGAGATCATTGCGCCCGCCGGCCTGCGCGAGACGGAGCCTGACGCACCGTTTCCCAAGGGCGCAGCGTTCGCGCGCGGCCACACGCGCAGGGTGCCCTTTGGCGAGCGTTGCGTGATCCCGGGCGACAATCCCGCCCATGCAATGGCATCTGCCGCAGGCTTCGTCGCCACCGCCGCCGACACCGCCCGCTTCTTCGCGCAGCTGGCGCCCAACGCGAAGAAGAGCGTGCTGTCGGTCGCCAGCCGCCGCGAGATGACGCGAAACCATTGGCGCATCCCGCAGAGCTTCGAGGCCTATTACGGCTTGGGCGTCAATGCCGGCAAGACCGATGGCTGGGACTGGTTCGGCCATGGCGGCGGCTTCCAGGGCTATATCTCGCGGACCTGCTCCATTCCCGCTTGCGAGCTTGCAATCAGCATCCTCAGCAACTCGATCGACGGCGCGGCGCCGTTCTGGATGGACGGCGCGATGCAGATCCTGCGCGTCTTCCAGACCCGCGGCGCCCCCGACCGGCGCGTGCGCGACTGGACCGGGCGCTGGTGGACGATCTGGGGCGCGACCGATCTCGTCCCCGCCGGCAACCGCGTGCTCGTCGCCAACCCGCAGTTCAACAACCCGTTCATGGATGCCGCCGAAATCGAAGTGACCGGCCGCGACACCGGCAAGCTCGCCTGGGCTGCCGGCTATTCCAGCCACGGCGAGCCGGTGCGCCGGGTCCGTGACAAGCGCGGCAAGATCAGCGACATCTGGATTGCCGGCGCGAACGTGAAGCCAAAAAAAGTCGTCGCACGCGAGATCGCGCGCCGGTATCCGCCGCGCAAGCGCCGGCCTACTCCCGAATGAGCGCCTCGACCTCGCTTCGGAACGCCTGCCGCGATCCGTCGCGCGAATAGAACATGTGGCCGCCGGGATAGACCACGAACTTCACGCGCTGCGTCACGAAGGCCGGCAACTGGTCGAGCACCCGCCTCGTTGCGAAATAGGGCGTGGCGAGATCGAACAGGCCGTGCGTGACCAGCACGTTCAGCTTCGCATCGGTGGCGAGGATCTGGCGCAGCTCGGAGACCGATTGCGGCGGGTTGATGCCGCGGCCGAAATCCCATTGACCTTCGACGGCGCCGTTCAGGACTTCATATGAGCCGCCGGGCCGCCAGTTGAGCTTGCGCGAGAGCACGTCGACCGCGGCGCTCGTCAGCGGTGCCTGGAGCGCATCGCCGGAGGGATCGCCGAAGCGCGAGCTGCTCGAATCCGGATAGGGATCGAAGCCGCGCACCGAGGCATCGTAGCGTCCGGTCACCTTGCCGTTCTTGCGGTCGAATTCGCGGCGGAATTCACCGACGTCGAAGCGGCCGGCGAGGCGGCGGCTCACCGCCTGGTCGATGCCGGTGAGTTCGGCGACCTTGTCGGCCAGACGCGTCGTTGCCTCCTTGTCCGCCTCGCCCCTGACGAGATCGGTCAGGAATTCGCCGCGCGCGTAAGCCTCGACGTCGGCGAGGTCGGCGCGCTTGACCGGACGTTTGGCTTCGCGCGCCACCGCGACATAGCTCGGCAAGGTCGCGACATATTGCAGGAGGCTCGTGCCGGTGAACTCGCGGAAATCCAGGAGCGGCGAGACCAGGATCAAGCCCCTGACGCCGACGCCGTGCTGGAGCTGCAACTGGCGCAAGACCTTGGGGCCGCGAATGCCGCCATAGCTTTCGCCGACGACGTATTTCGGCGAAGTCAGCCGCTCGTGCTTTTCGAGCCAGCGGCGGATCACGAGCGCGATCGAGTTGGCGTCGCCATCGACAGAGTAGAACGATTTGCGGGCATCCTCGCCGCTCGCCACGAAGCGGCTGTAGCCGGTGCTGACGGGGTCGATGAAGACGAGATCGGTGAAGTCGAGCCAGGTCTCCGCGTTCGGCTTCACCTCGGGCGAGGCCGACGGCGACAGGGCCTCGCCATCGAGCGGCAACCGCCACGGCCCGGCCGCGCCGAACTGAAGCCAGGCCGAGGACGCACCGGGCCCGCCGTTGAACAGGAACGTCACCGGACGCGTGGCGCGCTCGGCACCGTCGAGCTGGTAGGACGTATAGGCGATGTCGGCCAACGGCTCGCCTTTGCCATCGAACACGCGGATCGACCCGGCGGTGGCCGTGAAGTTGAGGGTCCGGCCGGGCAGATCGAGCGTCTGCTTCGTGGTCGAATCCGGCGGCAGACGGTGCGGCTCGGCCGCGGACGACGACGTCTGCGGCGCGCCTTGCGCGCCACCGCCGCGCCCACCCTTCTGTCCGGCCGGCGCGGCCGCCTCGGAGCGCGGCTGCGGCGCATCATCTGCGTGTGCAAGGCCGACGAACGCGAAAGCCGACACCGCCAACACCAGGCCCGCGCGGCGGAGCGCCGGCAAAGTCGTGACCATGATCATCCTCCGTGTCCGGCCGTGACCGCCGGGGAGTCAGAAAGGTAGCGCCAAATTACGACGGTTTGGGGAATCATTGGCGGTGCGGGCCCTGAAGCGGCCGGCCGGGTTCAAATTGCCCGGTTCTGTGCTTAAGTCCGGTTGGACCGTCCCCATTAGCTTTGGTGGGCGGTCATCCTCGACAATACGGGCCTACCTCGTATAGACGAGCCCGGCGGAACCTTCCTCGACCCAGCGGCCCTGCCGAGAAGCCATGACCAAGCCTGCGCGATACGACCGGATCGCCTTCGTCGCCAGCCCGAGCAACGAGGCGCAAGCCGCCTTTGGCCAGCTGACCAGGGACTATGGCAATTGCGATCCCGATGAGGCCGACGTGGTCGTCGCACTCGGCGGCGATGGGCTGATGCTGCAGACGCTGCACCACCATATGCGTACGGGAAAGCCGATTTACGGCATGCACCGCGGCACGGTCGGCTTCCTGATGAACGAGTACTCGACGCATGATCTGCGCCAACGGCTCGAGACGGCGCATGAATCCGAGATCAATCCGCTCCTGATGCGCGCGACCGACGTCAACGACCGCGTTCACCTGCACCACGCCATCAACGAGGTCTACTTATTCCGCCAGACCTCCCAGGCGGCGCGCTTGCGGATACTTATCGACGAGCGCGAACGCATGCCGGAGCTGATCGCCGATGGCATTATCGTCGCGACGCCGGCAGGCTCGACGGCCTATAACCTCTCCGCCCAAGGACCCATCCTCCCAATCAACGCCGCCCTGCTGGCGCTGACGCCAATCAGCGCCTTCCGGCCGCGGCGCTGGCGCGGCGCCCTCCTGCCCAATACCGCCTATGTCGTGATCGAGGTGCTGGAAGACGACAAGCGCCCCGTCGCAGCGGTCGCCGACCACGAGGAGGTGCGCAGGGTCCGGCGCGTCGAAGTGCTTTCGGACAAGAGCATCTCGATGCGGATGCTGTTCGACCCTGGCCACAGCCTGGAAGAGCGTATCCTGCGGGAGCAGTTCGGCTACTGAGTGTCCTGCCGGCCCACCCCTGGCCGCAACCCTTCGTTAACTCCCGGCACGATATGGTTAACGAAGGTTGACCCGCTTTTGGCCCGGGCGTCATGTTCCGTATCGACTTCAACAAGCTGCGCTTCCTCGTCTGCGACGACAATCCGCATATGCGCCGCATCCTGCGGACGCTGCTGCATTCGTTCGGCGCGCGCGAGGTTTATGAGGCCGAGGACGGCGCCACGGCGCTCGAAATGTACAGCCATTACGTGCCCGACATCGTCATCACCGACTGGGCCATGCCGATCTTCGACGGGCTCGAGCTCGCGCAGATGATCCGGCAGCCGGAATCCAAGGGCAATCCCTATGCACCGATCATCATGCTGACCGGACATTCGGAGAAACGTCGCGTCACGGTCGCGCGCGATGCCGGCGTCACCGAGTTTCTGGCCAAGCCGATCTCGGCCAAGGGGCTCTATCAGCGCATCCTCAACGTCGTCGCCAATCCCCGCCCCTTCATCAAGACCAAGACCTATTTCGGCCCCGACCGGCGCCGCAACACCAACTCCGCCTATATGGGCCCGGAGCGCCGCGTCGGCGAAAAGCACGAGGTGCTGCAGCAGCCCTCGCTGCTCGACAAGGCCCGCTCCACCATCTAGCGCAACCGCTTCAGACGAGGCAGGCATCATGGCGAAGAACAGCGCAAAGGACATCGAGGTCAAGGCCTTCGCCACGCACCAAGTCATCACGCAGCCCAATCCGCTGCGCAAGGTCCTGCGCCGCGTCGAAGAAAAAGACCTCGACGACCCGGTCGCCCGCGCCGAGCAGGCGCTCGCGAGCCTCTCCGGCGAGTTCAAGGACTGGATGGCGATCGAGGCCCAGCGACTGTACGCCGCCTGGACGGCCGTGCAGAACGACGGCTTCACGAAGAAACTGCGCGACGAGCTGTTTCACGCCGCGCATGACATCAAGGGGGATGCGGCGACATTCGGCTTTCCTTCAGCCGCAGGCATCGCCGAAAGCCTGTGCCGCGTCATCGAGCACGCGCCTGACCTGGAAAAGGTGCCGGCCGAGCTGTTCACGCACCACATCAACGCCATTCTCGCCATCGTGCACGAGAACACCAGGCTGGACAGGATCAGCGTCTCGGCCGAGCTCAGCCGCCGCCTGCGCAAGGTCGCCGATGATTATCTTGCCTACGTCAACCGCGACCGCCCCGAGCATCTCGAGGTGATCCTGGCGCCGAGCATCGCGCCGGCGGAATAAGGCCGAACTCTCTCCTCTCGTCATTGCGAACGCAGCGAAGCAATCCAGACTGTCCCCGCGGAGGGATTCTCGATTGCTTCGCTGCGCTCGCAATGACGGAGCCTGTCTCTCTTCCGGCCCGCCTTGTCGCGAGCTTCGAACTACGCCGCAATCAGATCGTCATAGAGCGGATCGACCACATCATCCGCGACAATCTCGTCGCAGAACAGCCGTGCCTCTTCGCGCGCGGACTCGGTGGCGAAGCGGCGCAGCAGGACCATGAGCGGCTCGGTGGCGCCGCGATCGGATTCGCAATGGGTGAGCACGCGTTCGACCATGCGCCGGCGCAGCCGCACCGCGCCGTCGTCGCTATCGACGAAGCCCTGCTCGTGGCAGGCATCGAGCGCGACCTGGAACGCCGCAAATGTCGCCTCCGGAAGCCCGGCGCGACGGAGCAGCGCGTGCACGCTGTTGCCGCCGCGCTCGTGCAGCAGCGCCGAGACGCGCGCGAGCGGCAGATCGGCGAGCTCGGCGAGTGCCGCATCGAACAAGCCCAGATTGCCGGACAGTAGTGCGCGCAGGATCAGGCCCGCGGTCAGCTGGCCGGTGATGCGCAAATGCCGGACCAGGCCCTGCATGTCATCGCCGCGCGAGCGCGCCGCGATGTTCATGGTGGAGCGATCGCGCGCCTCGATGGTGATGCGGTCGGCGCGGTCGGCGCTCAGCCAGTTCCGCGCCACGACGAATTGCGCCAGCGTCTCGGAGAGCTTTGCCACCAGCGCAGCACGCGTTGCAGCCGGCAGATCCTCCAGCACCAGCATCGCCTCGCGGATCGCGGCTAGATGGCCATGACGCTCGACGATCCGGTCCCAGGAGAACGGGGCGAGCTCGGCATGGGGATTCTCGATCAGCTCCAGCGCGGCAGCCGCGCAGCCGACTTCGGCGATCGCGGCGCACACCGACACCGGCAATGCGATGCGGCGCGCGACTGCGCATTGCACCTCCTCGCCGCCGGTCGCGACGATGTCGACGAGATCGGCGTCGATCAAGAGCGGGGAATGTTCGAGCACCGGCAGCGCGACCGTCGGCTGATCGGCCGACAGCGCCCGCACGATTGCGGCCGGCGCATCGAGGCTGCGGGCAAAAGCTTCAGCCATCGCCTGCCGCACCAGCGGCGAGGCATCGTCAAGCAGCATCAGAAGCGCGCCTTCGGCGGCGATGCGATCGTCTGCAGAAAGGTCCGAGATCAGCCAGGCCCGGGCCAGCGCCCGTGTTGCCTCGGCCCGCTCGCCTGCGGGTGCCGTCCTGATCCAATGAATGAACTGCCGAACAATCATGCTGCTTCCGGCTTACACAACAAACGAAAAACGATGACGCTCGTCACCTGCAACACAAAATAAACCACGACGCTTAACAAAGCGTTCACCATAACTGGCTGGTTTTATTGATGATTTGTTAAGGGAACAAAGCCGCCTGGCAGGAGTGCCCCCGGACGCAGCGCAGCACGCAAGTGATGCGCTGCTGAGCCGGGGCCCAGATGATCGAGAGCAGTTTTGTTGCATGGGTCCTGGCTCTGCGCCGCAGCGCGTCCGGGACACGAGATCTCGGCTAGCTCGAGAACGTGCCGCTGCGATCACTGAAGAGATCGAGCGGTTGCGGCGGCCGCACGTCCGGCGTCGCCGCTGCGACCGAGGTGAGCGAGGCATTGTTGCCCCATAGTTTCTGCACCGTGGTCGAGACCGGCTGCGTGGCATCGCCGGGTTGATAGATCGAACGAAACACCGGCGTGCCCGTCGGATTGTCCGCGACATGTGTCGACGACGTCGCGCTGACGGGCGTCACTGTGCGGGCATTCGGGAAGGTCTGGAGATAGGCGGCGTTGTCCACGACAGGCGCAGTGGGCACCACTGCATTGGCACTCGCGACCTGCGTGGTCGAAGGCGTGGCGCCATACATCGCCATCGCGCTGCGGGTTACCTTTGAATTGGCCGCGCTGGCATAGCGGCTGTCCAGGACCGAATAGACCTCGGAGACGCTGCGGGCGCGGCCGTCCTTGGCGTAGAAGATCGGGCGGTTGGCGGCCGCCGCGTTGGGAAACAGCCGCGCGCCGACGGCTTGCGGATTGTCCTCGGCATTGGCGATCAATTTCGCCGCGCCGCGGACGCCCATGAAATGGGCCATGTAGAGTTCGCTGTCGCTCGGCCTGCGCCCGAGCAGGCCGGTGAGCTTGAAGCTGTTCGACTGCGTCAGCGCCGCGGCCATGGCGGAAGCGGCTTCGGGATCGTCGCGCAGCTTCATGATCGACCGCTTCTTGACGGGATCGTCGACGGTGTAGGTCCCCGATGACGTCCTGGTGATGGCGTCGGCGTAGCTGCCATAGCCGAGCTGGGCACCCGCTTCCTTCACCGTGCCGAGCCAGGTCTGGTCGATGAACTGGTAGAGCCCCTGCGCGGACGAGGTGGTGGCGGCGGCCGTCGGATTGAAGTCCGATTCCATCTTGGCCGTGGTCAGCATGTACTGGAAGCTGACGCCTGTGACGTTCGAGGCCTGCTTGATCGCACCGGCGACACGCGCGCGCGACGGATCAAGGCCGGCCGTCTGCGTGGCACTGAAACTGTCGATCGACATGGTGGAGGGCCCGCCCCGCGCGGCGCTGAGCGACGCCGGCAATTCGGCGCCCGTCGTCTCACCGTGGGACAGCTATGGTTAATGCGGGGTTAATTGATGCTACGCGTCATTCCGGGGCATCGCGAAGCGATGAGCCCGGAATCCATTGAGCTGCGCGTGATACCTTGCGATGGATTCCGGGTTCGCGCTCCGCGCGCCCCGGAATGACAGCGAGCTATTTCTTGTAGACCGCGTCTGGATCGAACAGCCGGTCAGCCTCAGTGAAGACCAATCTTGCTCCCCCACCCTCGGCCTCGACCTTGCGGTAGAAGCACGACCGCCGGCCGGTATGGCAGGCCGCGCCGATCTGCTCGATGCGGATCCAGACCGCATCCTGATCGCAATCGGTGCGCATCTCGACCACGCGCTGAGTCTGACCCGACGTCTCACCTTTTCGCCACAACGCATTGCGCGAGCGGCTGAAATACCAGGCTTCGCCGGTCGCAATGGTCTTGCGCAGCGCCTCCTCGTTCATGTGCGCGACCATCAGCACGTCGCCGGTGGCGACGTCGGTGGCGACGACCGTCACGAGGCCAGCGGCATCAAATCTGGGCAGGAAGGCGAGGCCCTCCTCGATCTCATGGGAATGAGCGGACACAGCAACTCTCGCCGGTTTGTCGCGAGGTCAGCGCGTCGTGCCTCGCACCAGGGACAGGAAACGGGCCTGCTCCGCCGGATTGTCGCGGAACATGCCGGTGAAGCGGCTGGTGAAAGTAGAGGCGCCATGCTTGGCGACGCCGCGCACCGACATGCAGGTATGCTCGGCCTCGATCAGCACGGCAACGCCGCGAGGCTTGAGGACCTCGTCGATCGCGGCGGCGATCTGCGCGGTCAGGTGCTCCTGGGTCTGGAGCCGGCGGGCGAAGATGTCGGTCAAGCGGGCCAGCTTGGACAGGCCGACGACGCGCTCCACCGGCGTATAGGCGATGTGCGCCTTGCCGTAGAACGGCATCATGTGATGCTCGCATTGCGAGGTGAACTCGATGTCGCGAACCAGCACGAAATCGTCATAGCCCGCCGTCTCGCCGAAGGTGCGGTCGAGGACCTCGGCCGGGCACTGGTGATAACCCTGATAGAGCTCGTCGAAAGCCTCGACGACGCGGCGCGGCGTGTCGAGCAGGCCCTCGCGCTCGGTGTTCTCGCCGATATAGGCGAGCAGCGTCTTCACCGCCGCTTCCGCCTCGGCGCGCGCGGGGCGCGGCTGGTCGGCGCGGACGGCGGCCGCGAGGAATTCGGCAGGATCAAGCTCGGCCGGGCGGCTCTCGGGCTGCCGGTCGGAGGGCTTGCCCGGGCGGATGGATTTGATTGCAGCGTCCATATCTTCTCCGTTCGACGGCCTAACGGCCGGAGTGTCACCGGCAGACGGGGCGGCCAAGCCGCCGGACGCCTGAACAGAACAGTTTCGGAGCAAAAGTCCCGAGGTCACAACGCCGGCAGCCTAGATCTGGATCACCGCCACCGCATCCCTGGACTGTTTTTCCACCAGTTCCGCCCCTATATAGGACCGTGGGCGGCGCCCGCCAAGGCCGATCCGGCCTGGAAGCGGGTGTGGACGCGTTGGACTCCATCACATGCTGAACGACATCTACAACAAGCGGATCATCGAGCTGGCCGGGAATATTCCGCGGCTCGGACGGTTGGCGGACCCCGATGCCTCCGCCACCGCCCATTCCAAGCTGTGCGGCTCGACCGTGAAGGTCGATCTCAAGATGAACGGGGATACCGTCACCGACTTCGCCCATGACGTGAAGGCCTGCGCTTTGGGCCAGGCCTCTTCATCCATCATGGCAAGTCACGTGGTCGGCTCGACTGCGAGCGAACTCCGTGAGTTACGCGAAACCGTTCGCAAGATGCTGAAGGAGAATGGTGCGCCTCCTCAAGGAAAATGGGAGGAGATCAAGTTCCTCGAGCCGGTCCGCGACTACAAGGCGCGCCATGCCTCGACGCTTCTCACCTTCGATGCCGTGGTTGATGCCATCGGCCAGATCGAGGCCAGAACCAAGCAGCCGGCCGCAGCGCAAGGCTGACCCCCTCTCCGTCATTCCGGGCGAACTTGCGCACCCCAGGTACGCACTTGCTCACCAAGGTTCGCGCTGACGCGCGCCCCGGGATGACTACCGAGATTTAAGAGCTTACTTCGGCGCCGCCGCAGCAGCCGGTGTGGCAACACTACCGGTCGGCACCAGGGCTTCCGCCGTCTTGGTCGACTTGGAAGCCTGCTCCGGTTCCGCGCCGAACCTCGCCTGCGTCTTCGGTGCAAGCTCCGCCATTGCCGGCGCCGAGATATCCACGTGCGGGAGCACGTCAGCCACGAGATCGGTCGTAACCAGATTGGTGAGCTTGAGCTCGCCGGCATCGAGCTCGTGCAGGTCCTCCCAAGGCGGGACGCTGAGCGCAAGCGACAACAGATCCCCGGCGCCACCCATATCGAAGGTGTATTTGGCGAGGCGCCCGATGTCGCGCTCCACGATCATCAGGTCCTGCGCGCTATAGCTCGCCGCCTTGGCATCATCGGCGCGGTCGCCCATCCAGATCTGGTGAACCCGAACATGAGCGGCTTCCGGCACGTAACGCTTCTTGCCGGCCAGCAGCAGGAAGGCGCACATGGATTCGCAATACGCTTCCGGCGCGACGGCCGGCCGTGTCGACGGCCCGCCGCGGAGGCTCACGCCGACCGTGGTCAAAAGCCCGAGATTGCGGAAGCGCCGGCCGAGCGTGATCGCGTCATTGACGGAGCCGCCGCTGGAATCGAGCACTACGGTGGCGCCGCCGAGCTGGCGGCCGCGCGAAAACTCTTCGAATTCTTTGGGCGTATCGGCGGTGATGATGCCGACCGCGCTGATCCAGCCGCGGCAGTTCGGCTCGCAGGCGACCCAGCTGAACTTCATCGGCAGCTTGCGCTCTTCGAGGGCAGCGCCGGCGCGGGCCGACGATCCGAATGTTGCGACAGCGCCAGCCAGCGCGACTCCGCAGACGGCGGTTCCCACCAGCAACCAGCCGCGAAGTTTAAGGGAGTTCAGAAGTCTCAATCTGGTTCCTTCCCCAAGCCCCAAAGCCCCAAGGTCCCCAAACAATCCCCGGTGGCGCTACCTGAGTCCATCATACAGGCGTATGTTTCTACACACGACCGTCATAAAAATGGTATCCGGGCGAATACAGATCGTCCACAGATACTTGCTGCACTGCTCCCAAAAAACACGCAAAATATGGCGTGGAAACAACAACTTATGGTTCCCTGCACCGGAACCGGGCAAAGCTTCGCTCAACATCGCAGCACAACGCACATGAAGCATTCAGCCTGCCAGCGCTGTTCCAGTTCCGTCGATGGTGTGCTCCGGCTGCCGCGCAGATTCGGCCGTGCACTGATCTGGCTGTATCGCCACACGCTGTCACCTCTGGTCGGTTACAATTGCCGGCACCTGCCGACCTGCTCCGTCTATGGCGATGAGGCAATCGAACGGTTCGGGCTGTGGGCCGGCGGCTGGATGACGCTCGCGCGCCTGCTCCGTTGCCATCCCTTCGGCACGTCCGGCATCGACAACGTGCCTCTCACGGCGCCCAAAGGCGCACGCTGGTATCTGCCCTGGCGCTATGGCCGCTGGCGCGGAGTTAACGCGTACTGACCTGCGGTGCTCTGAACAGCGCCGCCCTGACCGGAACCTTAGACTTTCCGCCCGCGTTGTCTTGATGCTCCCCACGGGAGGAAACAACAATGCGCTGGAAAATCAGCCCGCATTTTCACGTCAAGCCCGGTCCGAATCTCGATCACAGGGCACACGATCCAAGAACCATCGACCTGCTCGCCATCATCGCTTTGCTTGCGCTCGTCCTCGGCTCAGGCTGGTATCTTGAGAGGAGCCTTGCAACACAGCCGAGCACGACGACGTTCATCGTGCCGAGCCAGAGCGTGCATTGGTAGTCACCGGAACCAGTAGAACCGTCCCTGTGACGGAGGGATCGACTCCGGCGGTCGTAGCCGCTTCGGGCGCGGCGGCTTTGGCGCCGGCTCGGCGGCCGAAGTGGTCTCTGCAGCCGGTGCGGTCTCGCTGCCCGGCACCTTCACCGCCAGCAGCAAATTCGATTCACGCATGCGCCAGCGATAGCCGACGCCGAAATCGATTGGCTGGGCGCGCGTGAACAGCTCGGCGTAGCGCTCCTGGTAGCGGCCGGGGAATTCGTCGATGGGGCCGAGATAGCGGCCGAACGGGAAGAACCGCCATTGCCGCGCATTGTAGTTCGCAAGCGGAATGCCGGAATCGTCCTGGATGATGGTGGCGCTGTTGGCGAGCAACCAGTCGCGTGCGACGGTGAAATTGCCGGAGTGCAACAAGTAGGACGCACTCTTGAGCAGGCTGTTGCCGGGCCCGAGCGTCTCGCAGAATTTCAGGAAGCCCGCGGCACGTGCGCCGGAATTGGAGAGGTCGGTTGCGAAATAATACAGCGTACGCGCTTCCCCGTCGCTGCCGGCAAAGCTGATGCGGACGCCGCGCGTCGCGTTCCGTCCGGGATTGTCGCCGCCGACATGTAGCCCGCCCTTGTCGTCGAGCGCGATCATCTCGACGTTGCGGATGGTCTTGCCGGAGCGGGCGAGGAAGACATAGAGGATCGGCAAGGTGCCGTTGACCTGGTTGGCGCTCAGGTCGACCTTCATCTGCTTGGTGATGAAGAACGAGAAGCTCAGGATCGAGCCGAGCGAGCGTTCGACGTTGTAGAGCGCAGCGCCGACCGAACCACGCGGCAGCCGCGTCAAATCGGGCACCGCACCGACCGGCTCCAGCGCGCCGAGCACGTAGGTGCTGGCTTTGGGATAGAAGGTGTTGGCGTAGAGGAAATCGGGGCCGCTGAACAAATAGAACATGGTCGGTCGGGGCGCGGCCAGATTGAGGTCGGCCCAGCTGCGGATCTTCGAGAGCTGACGCTGCTCGAGCTGAGCGAAGGCGCCGTCGAAGAATTTGGCGTGACGCTGCCAGGCCGGGTCCCTGGTGAGCGGCACCAGCGGCGAGTCCGCCGAAGGCTGCATGCCCGCAAGGAAGCGCGCCGTGTCATCGAAGGTGACGTCTGCGGCACGCGCGGACGAGACGGCCGCAGCCAGGAGGACGAAAGCAACGGCCGCAATTCTCAGGGGGCGGAGCATGTCTATTCGCGATGCGGTGATGCGGCAGCGACGACGGGCCGCCTGCGGAAAACAGCGTAAATCAAAAGGCCGGAGAGCATGACGAGCATTCCCGACAGCGACTGAAGCGGCCGCTCCGTCAGAAGGTAGTACATCATGAACGCGGTCACGAGCAGAAACACGAGCGGCGTGAACGGGTATCCCCAGGCGCGATAGGGCCGCGGCAGATCGGGATCGGTGATCCGCAGCTTGATGACGCCGGCGACCGTGAAGAACGAGCAGAACAACAGCGCGAACTGGATGAAATCGAGCACCGCCTCGAAGCTGCGCGTGAACAACAGAAGATTGGCGATGGCCAGTTGGAACAGGATGGCATAGGCCGGCGCGCCGCTCACGGACCGCTTGGAGAAAACGCGCAAGGCGGGAATGTCCTCCCCCATCGTCATCATCACGCGCGGGCCGATCCACATCATCGCGCTGATCGAAGAGATCAGACCGAAGCAAATCATGGCGCCGACGATCCGACCGCCGAGGGTGCCGAAGATCGCCGTGCCGGCGACACTGGCGACGTCGAGCTGGCCGGCGAGCGCGCTGACCGGCGCCGAATGGAGAAATACCGCGTTCAGCGCGACATACAGCACGAGCACGATCAGCGTGCCCGCGAGCAGCGCGCGCGGCAGGTTCCGTTGCGGCGTCTTCATCTCGCCGATGATGTAGGTGGCGGCATTCCAGCCCGAGAACGAATACATCACGAAGACGAGCCCGATGGCGAACGGCGCGCTGACGATGTGAGCGATATCGCCGGGCTGCGGCGTGAAGCTGATCGGCTGCGGCACGGCGATGACGAAGCCGGCGACCAGGAAGCCGACGATCAGCACGACCTTGAGGACGGTCGAGATCAACTGGAACGTGGATGAGTGCCTGACGCCGGTCAGTTGCACCAGCGAAACCAGCCACACCACGCCGATGGCGAGCGGAATCGCCGGCAGATCGGGTACAACCGACTTGGCATATTCCCCGAACGCCATCGCGGCGAGCGCGACCGGCGCCGCGAAGCCGACCGTGGCCGACACCCAGCCGGCGAGGAAGCCGAAGGCCGGGTGATAGGCACGGCCGAGGAAATTGTACTCGCCGCTCGAGCGCGGAAACATCGCGCCCAACTCGCTGTACGCGAACACACCGCACAGCGCGACGACGCCGCCGACCGTCCAGAGCAGCAGGATCGAGAAGCCGGACGGGATGTCCTTGACCTGGAAGCCGAGGCTGGTGAAGACGCCGACCCCGATCATGTCGGCGACGACGATGGCGGTGGCGACCGGAACGGAGACCCCGGCCCCCCTCCCGGTCAGCCGGTCCGTCCAGGGCGGGGTACCCGCATCTGATGCCGTCATCGGGGTCCTTAACCTCAGGCGCTTCGCCTAATGGGCCGATCGTGCACTTTGGCCCAGTCAATTCAAGCAGGGTTAACAAGGGTTAAATGAGGCAACGGAGGTAGGTACCTGACCACCGCCTAGGCGCTTCTTTGGACGATGTCTCTGGATGCACCCGGGATTGTCCGTTCCGCTCCCCCACAATCAGGACACGATTGCATGGTCCTTTCGAGCGTTCCGGATGTGGGGAAGTTTCTCCGGACGCTTAACGTCGCCTAAACGCCAGTCGGCTCAATTGTTTCAAGTTTGCCGATGGACGTGTGACTTGGACGTGTGACCTGGGACGTAAGACTTGGGTCGTGACTTTGGGGTCATGGGTGGATGGCCGGGGCCGCTCCTAAACTGAGAGCTGATGATCGTGCCGATCGGACAATGTCCGGTCGGCATGATCGTGCGCTCCGGGCCGCTCTAATCTCAGTCATGGTGCCGTTGTCGCTGACGCTGGTTCAATGCGGCAAGGCGCCGGATCCGGCGGCGCTGGCGGCGAACTCCCAGGCGAATGTCCAGGTGGTCGCCAAGACCAATTCGCAGAGCTCGAACGCGCACCTGGCAAGCGGCGACACGTTCGAGGACCGCTTCCCTGCCCCGCAGTTCAGGGAGCGCTTTCCCTCGGCGAGTGAGAGCTTCCTGCAGCGGCAGATGTCGGACTTCTCGCCCAAGCGCGCCGTGCAGTCTCAGCCGGAGCAGGCGTCCTACAAGGTGGCCTCGCTCGAGCCGCAAGTGCCGTACAAGCGCCCCGCCCGCGAGGATCTGACGACACTCGTCAGCATGAAGTCGTCGGCCTTTCCCTATTTCGGCAACAACCCCGCCTCCGACGCGCCCTTCCTCAACATCTCCAAGGGCGACCGCCGCGGCCACCGCAGCTATTCCGGCCGCGTCTACTGGCAGGACGAGACCTACAGCGACAGCCGCGTGCTGGTGCACGTGCCCGAGCATTTCGACCTGCGCAAGCCGGGCGTGATCGTGGTGTTCTTCCACGGCAATGGCGCAACGCTCGAGCGCGACGTCCGCGACCGGCAGATGGTGCCGAAACAGGTCACCGATTCCGGCGCCAACGCGATCCTGCTCGCGCCGCAGATGGCGGTCGACGCCGCCGATTCCAGCGCCGGAAAATTCTGGCAGCCGGGCGGCTTCAAGCGCTTCATGGCGGAATCGGCCGACCATCTTGCGCGCCTCACCGGCGATCCCAACAGCGCGCGCGCCTTCGCCAACATGCCGATCGTGATCGTCGGCTATAGCGGCGGCTTCCTGCCGACGGCCTGGAGCCTCGAGGTCGGCGGCATCAGCGACCGCGTGCGCGGCGTGGTGCTGCTCGATGCCGTCTATGGCGAGATGGACAAATTCGCGTCCTGGATCGAGAACCACCGTTCCGGCTTCTTCGTCAGCGCCTACACCCGCCACACCGCGCGGCGCGACCGCGAGCTGATGAGCATGCTCCGCCAGAAGGGCATCAGCGTCGCCGAGGACATGGACGGGCCGCTACGACCCGGCAGCGTGGTGTTCGTGGAGACCGGCGAGGGCATCACCCATCGCGACTACGTCACGCGCGCTTGGACGCGCGATCCGCTCAAGGACGTGCTGGTGAAGATGGCGGCGACGCCGTCGCTCGCGCTGACGCGCGTCGCCTCCACAAATCCCTAGCCGGGATATCAGTTCCCAATATCAGTTCCTGGGCAGCTTCGGAATGCTCTCGGCAAAGCCGTTGAAGCAGGCCAGCCGCTCGTCCTCTTCCTTGAAGAAGCGGCAGTCGGCATAGCCCTTGGCCTTGGCCGGCTTCGGCTTCGGCGCCGGCGGGATCACGGCGTCGTAGCAATTGAGGCGATCCTTGGTGCCATCGTCGATGTCGAGGCAGGCTTGGAGGCGGACCGCGATCGATTGCGGCTTGCCCTTTGGAGCAGCGACAGCCTCCTTGGCGCCTTTCGGCTTGACCTGCACCAGCGGCTTGTCCCCCACCATGGGTGGCTTCTCGGTCTGCGCAAATGCGGAGGCTGAATAGAGCACCGCGGCAACCGCCAGAATCATCCTCATCTCAGTCAACTCTCTTTGATCCCCACGCCGGCCTTCTACCGCTCCCGCGCGAGGTTTGCCAAGCGCCTTGCGCGCACGACCTGCTGCGTTCAGGCGGTGGCGGCAGCCGCCCGCCTGGGCCGGGTCACGACCACCAGGATCAGTGCCAGCACGACGAAACCGACCGCGACGAAGCCGAGCGTGTGCAGGAGCTCGCGGGCGAACAGCAAGCCGCCGAGCGCGGAGCCGACCGCCTGGCCGATATAGAGGACGGATGTGTTGAGCGCGACGGTGGCCGATGCCAGCGGCGGCGCAGCCGCGACCAGCCGCACCTGCTGCATCGAGTTGGTCGAGGCGAAGCCAAGGCCCCAGATCGTCACCGCGCCCGCCATCATGACGAGCGAGCCGGCGCCGAGGGCCCACCCGCTCATCCCGGCAAGCAGCAGGCAGGTGAACAGCAACGAGGTGCGATAGGGCCCTGCAGTGTCGACGATGCGGGTGGCGACGACGACGCCGAGGAAGCCGCAGATCCCGTACAGCGCGAAGACCGAGCCGATCGCATCGGGACCGGCGCCGGTGAGCTTGTTGAGCAGCGGGCCCATATAGGTGAACACGACGAACTGCCCCGACATTTGCAGCATCGTGATCGCGAGCAGCAGCAGGATCGTCCTGCTTCGGCCGACGGCGGCCCATGTCTTCAGATCGACCGGTGCGCCCTGCAGGCCCGCCGGCAGGCGCAGCAGCAACAGCAGCAAGCTGACGCAGCCGAGCGCGCCGACCCCGCCATAAGCCGCGCGCCAGCCGTAACGGCTGGCGATAAAGGTGATCAGCGGCAGGCCGACGGCGGCTGCGAGCGACCAGCCGAGGAAGAGGTACGCAATGGTGCTGCCGCGCCGTTCCGCCGGCACGATCAGCGCAGCCGTGCCGGCGGCCTGCGGCGTATAGAGCGAGCCGACTGCGAGCATCGCGAGCCGAATGATCAGCAGGCTGGTGTAATCGGGCGCAAGCGCGGAGGCGAGATTGCCGAGTGCGAGCACCGCCAGCGTCGTGGCGAGCAGGGTCCGCCGTTCGATGCGGCTGGTCAGCCACGCCGTGAGCGGCGAGCCGATGCACAGCGTCACCGCGCCGAAGGTGATCAGGAGCCCGGCCGCATGGATGCTGACCCCGAGCCCCGCCGACAATTCCGGCAGCATGCCCGCCGGCGCCAAGACCGAGCAGCCGGTCACGAGATTGCCGAGCATCAGGGCGGTTGGCGCGAAACGGCCGGCGGCTGGGGCGCTTTTCATGCAAACGCATGTAGCGGCGGCCTGCGACCGGTTAAAGGGTACAACGTCAAATAGTTGCGGGCTCCGCCCCGGGTTTTGCGCGCCACTTTCTTGGAAATGCCGGATTGCGCAGGCCGAATCGCCTGATATATCGCTCGTTCCCGCTTACCTGCGCTCGTTCGCAGGAGTGAGCCCCAGGAGAAAAGCAATGTCCGACCAGCCCAAATCCGAGTCCGGCTTCCAGTACAGCCTCTCCAATTTGAAGCCCGTGACCCCCGCCGCCAAAGTCACCCTCACCTTCCCCGACGGCGCCAAGCGCCAGTTCGACAAGGGCATCACCGGCCTCGATATCGCCAAGGGCATCTCGCCGTCGCTGGCCAAGCGCACGGTCGCCATGGCGCTCGACGGCACGCTTGCCGATCTCAACGATCCGATCGAGGCCGACGCTGGAATCGAGCTCGTCAATCGCGATGACCCGCGCGCGCTCGAATTGATCCGGCACGACTGCGCACACGTGCTGGCGGAAGCGGTGCAGACGCTGTGGCCGGGAACCCAGGTCACGATCGGCCCCGTGATCGAGAACGGCTTCTATTACGACTTCTTCCGCAACGAGCCGTTCACGCCGGAAGACTTTGCCGCGATCGAGAAGAAGATGCGCGAGATCATCGCGCGCGACAAGCCTTTCACCAAGGAAGTCTGGGACCGCGAAAAGACCAAGCAGGTGTTCCGCGACAAGGGCGAGGCCTTCAAGGTCGAGCTGGTCGACGCCATTCCCGGCACCGAGCCGATCAAGATCTACTACCAGGGCGACTGGTTCGACCTCTGCCGCGGTCCGCACATGACCTCGACCGGCAAGGTCGGAGGCGCCTTCAAGCTGATGAAGGTGGCCGGCGCTTATTGGCGCGGCGATTCCAACAACCCGATGCTGACGCGCATTTACGGCACAGCCTTCGCCAAGCAGGAGGACCTCGACGCTTACCTGAAGCAGATCGAGGAAGCCGAGAAGCGCGACCATCGCAAGCTCGGGCGCGAGCTCGACCTCTTCCACTTCCAGGAGGAAGGTCCGGGCGTCGTGTTCTGGCATCCGAAAGGCTGGACCATCTTCCAGCAGCTGATCGCCTATATGCGCCGGCGCCTCTCCGGCGACTACAACGAGGTCAACGCGCCGCAGATCCTCGACAAGGTGCTGTGGGAGACCTCGGGCCATTGGGGCTGGTATCGCGAGAACATGTTCGCGGCGCAATCGGCCGGCGACGAGGCCGAGGACAAGCGCTGGTTTGCGCTCAAGCCGATGAACTGCCCCGGTCACGTCCAGATCTTCAAGCACGGCCTGAAGAGCTATCGGGACCTGCCCTTGCGCCTCGCCGAGTTCGGCGTGGTGCACCGCTACGAGCCCTCCGGCGCCATGCACGGCCTGATGCGCGTGCGCGGCTTCACCCAGGACGACGCGCACATCTTCTGCACCGAGGATCAGCTCGCCGAGGAGTGCCTGAAGATCAACGATTTGATCCTGTCGACCTATGCCGATTTCGGCTTCACCGGCGACCTCACGGTGAAGCTCTCGACCCGGCCGGAGAAACGCGTCGGCACCGATGCGATGTGGGATCACGCCGAGCGCGTAATGGCGACGGTGCTGCGCGAGATCCAGTCGCAGAACAATCACATCAAGACCGAGATCAATCCGGGCGAAGGCGCGTTCTATGGGCCGAAGTTCGAATACGTTCTGCGCGATGCCATCGGTCGCGACTGGCAGTGCGGCACCACGCAGGTCGACTTCAACCTGCCGGAGCGGTTCGGCGCCTTCTACATCGACCATGACGGCGGCAAGAAACCGCCGGTGATGGTGCACCGCGCGATCTGCGGCTCGATGGAGCGCTATATCGGCATCCTGATCGAGCACTATGCCGGCAACTTCCCGCTCTGGCTCTCGCCGGTGCAGGCGGTTGTCACCACCATCACCTCGGAAGGCGACGAATACGCCAAGGTGGTGCTGGAGCAGGCGCGGCGCGCCGGGCTTCGGGTCGAGATCGACCTGCGCAACGAAAAGATCAACTACAAGGTCCGTGAGCACTCGCTGGCCAAGATCCCGGCCCTGCTCGTGGTCGGCAAGAAAGAGGCCGAGACGCACTCCGTCTCGGTCCGCCGGCTCGGCAGCGACGGCCAGAAAGTGATGACCACGGCCGAGGCGATCGCCGCCCTGGTCGACGAGGCGACGCCGCCGGACGTGAAGCGGGCGCGCGGCGCCGTCTGAGCCCTGAAATCGATCTAAATTCGCTTCCGGTTGCGGGCGTGCATGCTTATCTCGGCATGGCACGCCCGCCGACCATTTGAAGAGGATATCGCAGTGCCCGATGCCATCGAACTCCTGAAGACCCGCCGCTCGGTCAAGCCGCGCGAGATGACGGGGCCCGGCCCGTCGGCGGCCGAGCTCGAGACCATCCTCACCATCGGGGCGCGCGTGCCCGATCACGGCAAGCTCGCGCCCTGGCGCTTCATCATCTTCGAGGGCGAGGCCCGGCTACGTGCCGGCGAGGTGATCGCGCGGGTCTTCGCCAGGAAGAATCCGGGGGCGCCGGCGGCCGACGTCGAGACCGAACGCAAGCGCCTAATGGACGCACCCCTGGTGATCGGCATCGTCAGCTTCACCAAGCCGCATCCGAAGGTGCCGGCGTTCGAGCAGGAATTGTCGGCGGGCGCCAGCGCCATGAACATCGTCACCGCCGCCACCGCACTCGGCTACGGCGCCTGCTGGCTGACCGGCTGGTTCTCTTTCGACCGCGACGTGCTCGACGGCCTCGGCCTCAAGCCGGATGAGAAGCTCGCCGGCTTCATTCATATCGGCACGCCGACCAAGCCGAACGAAGACCGTCCGCGCCCGTCACTTTCGGACATCGTGACGCGATTTTAATCGATGTTGTGTTGACGCATCGAGCCTCTTGCGGCTTTGATCCCGCCGGGGAGGAAGGTGCGGATGAGACGCCGTGAATTTCTGGTCGGGGCCGCGATGCTCGCCGGCACGATGGCGCGAAGCCGGGCCGCGGACATCCCCGCCCCCTCGCCCGACGGGCTCGACCGCATCACGGCGTTCTTCGACAACGAGGTGGCAAGCGGCCGCCTGCCGGGCGCGGTGATCCTCGTTCAGCAACACGGCAAGCCGGTCTATCTGAAGTGCTTCGGCGTGCGCGACACCAGGAGCGGCGTCGCGATGACGCCGGACACGATCTTTGCCATCCACTCCATGACCAAGCCGATCACGTGCCTCGCCGCGATGATGCTGATCGACGAGGGCAAGCTCGCGCTGACCGACCCCGTGTCGAAATACGTCCCGCTGTTCGCCGAGACCAAGGTGGGCCGCGAGGTGACCCTACCAGGCGGCACGGTCGAGCTGGACCTCGACCCACCGGACCGCCCCGTCAACATCGAGGATCTGCTGCGGCATACTTCGGGCATCAGCTACGATTACATCGGCAGCGAATGGGTCGAGCACGCCTACAAGATGGCCAACATTTTCGCGGGCCATTTCGACAACAGGGAATTCGCCGATCGCATCGCCAAGCTGCCGCTGGCGCGGCAGCCCGGAACGCTGTGGCGCTACGGCCATTCCACCGACGTGCTCGGCAGCGTCATCGAGATCATCTCGGGCCAGACGCTGTACGACTTCCTGAAGGCCCGCATCTTCGATCCACTCGGCATGAACAGCACCAAATTTACGCTCGCGACCGAGGACGAGCTGGCGCGGATGGCGCGGCCGCTGCCGAGCGACTCAATCCTGCTCGCCGGCGAGCGCGACCGCCTGGACCATCCAGAATGGCAGTCGGGCGGCGGCGGCCTGCTCTCGACCATCACCGACTATCAGCGCTTCTCGCAGATGCTGCTCAACGGCGGCGAGCTCGAGGGCAGGCGCTATCTCAGCCCCGCCGCGTTCAAGGCCATGACGACCGATCAGATCGGGCCGGGCTCCGGCGTCGGACGCGACTATTTCTATTTTCCAGGCGACGGCTTCGGCTACGGCTACGGCCTTGCGGTGCGCACCGATCCCGGCAATGCAAAACCGCCGCCGCCGGGCTCGCTCGGCGAATTGAAATGGGACTCGGGGAGCGGCACCTATTTCGGCGTCGATCCCAAGCTCGACATGGTCTACGTCATGATGCAGCAGACCCAGAACGAGCGCGGGCGCATCACCCCCGCGTTCAAGGCGCTGGTCTACGATTGCTATCCGCCCGCATTACGCCGCCCGTGAGGTGCGCTGGCCGAAATCGGCGAGAAGCTTTCCGATCTCGGCCGCCGGCCGCGCGGCGCTGAACAGAAATCCCTGCACCTCGTTGCAGCCTTCCGCGCGCAGCCAGTCGAGCTGATCCTCAGTCTCGACGCCTTCCGCGGTCGTGGTGATGTTGAGGCTGCGCCCCAAACCCGAGATCGCGCGCACGATCGCACCGCAGTCGGGCCGCTCAGCCAGATCCTTGACGAAGGAGCGGTCGATCTTGATCTTGTCGAACGGAAAGCTGCGGAGATAGCTCAGGCTGGAATAGCCGGTGCCGAAATCGTCCATGGAAATGCCGACGCCGAGCTCGCGCAACTGGTGCAAGGTGGCGACATTGGCGTCGGTCTCGGCCAGGAAAATCGACTCGGTAATCTCGAGCTCGAGCCGCTTCGGCGACAGGCCGGACTGCGCCAGGGCCGAGATCACGACCTGGACCAGGTTGCGGCTGCGGAATTGTGCCGGCGACAGGTTGACGGCGACCTTGACGTCGACGGGCCATTTCACCGCCTCGGTGCAGGCTTCGCGCAGCACCCATTCGCCGAGCTGGGTGATCAGGCCGATGTCTTCGGCGACGGGTATGAACTCCGCGGGCGAGATCATGCCCTTATCCGGATGACGCCAGCGCAGCAGCGACTCGAAGCCGGAGATGCGGTCGGAGGCGATCGACACCAGCGGTTGATAGTGCAGCTCGAACTCGCCGTTGGCGAATGCCCGGCGCAGATCCAGCTCCATGTCGCGGCGCCTCTGCGCCTGGAGGTCCATCTCACGCTCGAAGAAGTGGTGCACGCCGCCGCCGTCGGCCTTGGCCCGGTACAGCGCCATGTCGGCATTGCGCATCAACTCTTCCGGCGTGGTGCCATCGCCCGGCGACAGCGCGATGCCGACGCTGGCGCCGATCACCATCTCTTGTCCGTCGACGTCGTAAGGCGCCTTGAGCATGTCGATCAGCAGGGAGGCACAGGCGCTGGCCTCGTTCGGCGAGACGTCGGCAGCCAAGATGACGGCGAACTCATCGCCGCCGAGCCGCGCGGCGAGATTGGTGCCGCGGACCGCTATGGTCAGGCGCTCGGCGACCTGCTTCAACAGGCGATCGCCCACCGGATGACCGAAGGAATCGTTGATGTTCTTGAACAGGTCGAGGTCGATGTAGAGCACGCCGACCCGTTTTCCCGCGGCCTGGTCCAGCGCCTGCTTCAGGCGCTCCTGGAAGTGCTCGCGGTTCGGCAGGTCGGTGAGCCCGTCATGATGCGCCATATAGGCGATGCGCGCTTCGGCCTTGCGCCGTTCGGTGATGTCGACCACCGCCACCAGATAGCCGTCGCGCTCGTCGAAGGCGACGCGACGGCCGAAGGTGAGCACCTCGATCTCGCTGCCGTCGGCGCGCAAGTGTCGCCAATTGCGCGAGGAGTGGTAGGCGTCGCCGAGGCGCTCCAGCGCCGCGGCGTGGCTGTCCCACTCGTCCTCCGGCCATATCTCGTGCAGCTTCATGCGCAGGAAGGCCGCGCGGCTGTAGCCGTAATGCTGGACCGCGGCGTCGTTGACGCTGAGGAACTCCTTGGTCTCTGCGTCGAACACCCACATCGGCATTGGATTGTTGTCGAACAGGAGGCGGAACGAGGCATCGCGCCGCTTCAGGACGGTGACATCGGAGATGGTCAGCGAGACCACGTCGGCAAAGGCCGTGGCGCTGAGCCTGAGGTAGCGTCCCTCGCTCTCCAGCTCGAGCTGCTCGCAGCGGCTGCCCGAAACGGCCTTGAGCAGGAATTCCATCACCTCGGGGAAAGCCAGCAGCGTGCCGCCTTCGCCGATCCGCCGCCACAACAGGCTTGCGCCTGCAACCTTCAGCAGCTCACCCGCGCTCTTGTTGTGGTGCACGACCTGAAGGTCGAACGGCTTGCCGGCGGCATCGCGCAGCGTCGCCAGCGAGACCACGGCGTCGTCGGTCGCGGAAAAGATGGCGTCGAGGAGATTGTATTGCGCGCCGCGCTCGTTGACATAGGCGCCGATCAGCGTCGCGCCCCAGCGCGAGGACGTCGGCAGCGCCAGCACGTCGTAGGTCCTGACCATGCCGTCGCGCACGCAATGCGCGCTCGCCCGGTGCGGCCGTCCGGCCGCCAGCGCGCTCGCCGCCGCTTCCGACAGCGCCGTGGCGCAATCGGGCGACAGCTCGGCTAGGGGAATGTCCCAGCGCTCCTCGCCGAGCCATTTCTGCACGTAGCGTCCGCTGCGCGACAGTTCGAGCACGCCATCGTTCTTCAAGAGCGCGATGTGGTCGGCGAGCCGTCCGAGACTGCCGAGCATGACGTCCTCGTAACGCGGCAACCGCTCGCCCGGCTTCAACGCCGCACGCCATTTGCGCTGAAGCACCGGGATGTCGTCGAACATTTCGGCGGCCGGTTTTCCCGGCATCTTCTTCGCGGCAGTCATTGCAGTCCCCAACGCACTTTCCCGCCGCATCCAATGCAGGCGCGCTTAACGACGTGTAAAAAGCGCGCAGGCGCGGGTTCCATTCAGTGATTATGACAGTTTTAAGTCAGGTGTTGGTTAGTGGGCGTTAGAGACTGTGACGGTTGCGCGAAGCTGCTCTCGTGTCCCGGACACAGCGCGGCGCGCAAGCGATGCGGCGCAGAGCCGGGCCGGAGAGCGGAGCTTTGGCGCGCACCTGCCTCAACACCGTGAGCGCAGCGAAGCAATCCAGAATCTTCCGCGGATGCATTCCTGGATTGCTTCGCTGCGCTCGCAATGACGGAGTGTGTGGTGGGCAGCGCCGTTCTTCAATTCGCATTTCGCTCGCGGACACGCTTCCGCATCCTCGCGGCTCATTTCGCCCGAGCTTTGCCTGTCGTCCGACCCTCAATTGAAAGAGGGCGCAGGGAAGACCGGGTGCCGGCCGGGCACCCACGGTCCACTGTGCGAAAGGTGGCAACGAAGAATTTGCACAGCGGCATACAGGTGAAGCCAAACATCCGGCCTTCCCTGCGCAGGGGAAAATAAATAGCCGCATGAAGTACAGTGAAGCTACGTGGAGTCCTCAACCTATTGATCAAGCGCGCAATATACCCATAACGTCTCAAGTGTCTTCACGACGCTTCACAGACACGATCGCGACACTTCGCGAGAACGGGGACGCATCATGGCACGCAAGGTCAGCTTCAGCGCGCTGGAAAGTCGCAGCGCGCGTCTGCGACTGAAAGTTCGCCGCAGACCGTACAGCGGCCCTTCGCTCGCGCGTGGCATTTCACTCATGTACCGGCGCAACAAGACCAACGGCACATGGGTGTTGAAAGCGTCCGACGGGAGCGGAGCATATTGGACAAAGGGCTTCGCGCTTGCTGACGATTTTGAGGATAGTGACAGCAAGGGTGTGTTGACGTTCTTCGAGGCGCAGGATGCAGCGAAGAAGCTGGCACGCGGCGACGACGGCAACGCCGCCTCCGCACCGCTCACCGTGGATATCGCGCTGACGGCCTACAAAGCAGACCTGATCGCGCGCAACGCTAACCCCTACAATGCCGATCACCCGCGCCTGCACCTCACCAGCTTTCTGCTAACGAAGCCTGTGGTCCTACTGACGTCGAAAGAGTTGAAGGCTTGGCGAGACAGCCTGCTCGGCACGATGAAGCCGTCGACAATCAACCGGCTTTGCCGTTGTGTATCCGCTGCGCTTGCACTGGCCGCGCAGCATGACGACCGCATCAAGAACGGTGACGCTTGGGAAATCGGACTCGCCGGCCTGCCGGACGCGACTGAAGCGCGCAACGTCATCCTATCGGACGACAAGGTACGCGAGTTCGTGAGCACTGCATACGGACTCGATCCTCATTTTGGCCTGCTGATGGATACGCTGGCGGTGACGGGCGCGCGTCCATCCCAGCCGGTACGGCTGCGCGTCGAGGATTTTCACGACCATCCCGTTCGGCCCAAGCTCATGATGCCAAAATCGGCAAAGGGCGGCGGACGCAACCGCGCACAGAAGAGAGTCGAACGTTATTCAGTGCCGATCACCGTGCAGCTTGCGGCGAGACTGAGGGCCGCGGCAAACGGCCGTGCTGACGACGCGCCGCTGCTACTGCAAGCTGATGGGACTGCTTGGAACAAAAATCCGGGGCAAAATTATCATCGTCAAGTCGACAGGGTGGTCACCTCCATCGGCTGCGATCCCGCTGAGGTGACGGCATATTCCCTGAGACACAGCAGCATCGTCAGAATGCTCCTGGCAAATGTTCCGATCCGTCTGGTCGCGGGCCTACACAACACGTCGGTGGCGATGATTGAAAAGCATTACAGCCGGTACATCACTGAGTTTGCCGACGAGCACGCCCGCGCGGCCCTGCTCCAACCCGAGACCCCGTCGTTCGACAACGTCGTCGCCCTGAAGTGAGTCGCGAAAAACAGCTTTTCTCTGTCAATCCCAGGTCGCGCCGCCACTAAATCTCGCGCAGATCGAGTGCGGCGGGAATGTGTCGCTGGCGGTTGGCCATTCCGAAATCCCTAGATGGGCGAAGCATTTAGCCAGCGCCATAGGGTGCGGTACTTTCAAAATTATTTTGAAAAATCAAATACTTGACGTCCCAACGGTCGCCTCCCACCCTTCGTGAGGTCCTATGTAGATCTATGAAGGAAGGGTTCCACCAATGCCTCGTGAAGAAGCGACAGAGAAAAACGAGAACTTCCTAATCCCGACGCTGGCGATGTCGATTCCTCAGTTCTGCATCGCACATAACATCAGCCAAGGGTTCTACTATAAGCTGAAGAGAAACCGTCTTGCTCCTCATGAGCTTAGGCTCGGCAAACGCACTCTCATTACGTTTGAAGCCGCCGCCGATTGGCGCCGGAAGCGTGAGGCCAAGCCTGCGACAACGTTTGCTCGTGACTAAAACCGAAGACCGCCCGGCAGCACCGAACCGTCAGGGATTGAGCGTCTGAGGAATATAACACGCTTACCCCAAGTTCCCGGTCCCGCCGCGCATCCTAATGAGGGGCTTGCGTGATGTCCGACGATGAGGCGCGTCCGCTCGTGGTTGTAATCCACCAGATTGCCAACGACCGCCGCGGCCGCCGGAAGTTCATGGCAACGATGAGCGGCCGCGTCCTGTGCGACGCCACTCCGAACCCCATCCCCTGCGCAGCGGCCTGCTTGTTGAGGCGTGGTTTTGATCCGACGCAGCTCATCGTTTTCCAGGATGCAATGACCGACTTTGAAGAGAGTTTGTCGATTGCTGAAGCGATTGCGCTCGACCATACCGTGGTTTCGTTGCGTGGGAGGCGGTAATGTTGGATTTCAACAGCGCGCGGCCCCAGGAAGAGCCGCCGCGGCGCGGTGGCGGCAATGGAGTTCGGATCAATGCTGCCGACATCCGCCAGCGGCTTGCAGCCTCCGCTCGGGGATTCGTCCAGTGGCTGTTCGGTGGCCGCGCCTATCTTACGAAACACGAAGCTCGCATCGGCAGCGTGCACGGCGAAGCCGGTGAAAGCCTCAACATCGAGCTGACGGGTTCGAAGGCCGGCGTCTGGTACGACCACGCCACCGACCAGGGTGGCGACCTGATCAAATTGTACCGCCTGTTCATGGGCTATGTCGGCACCCAGGACTTCCAGCAATCGTTGACCGAGATCGCGGCGGACTTCTTCAACGATCCGGTCAAGGTCGAGCGTCGGTCGTGGCGGCCGACACCGTCCGAGAAGATCGCGGAGGCCAAGAAGGACTTCGGCGACAAGCCGCACAAAGACACGCTCGAACTCGGCGCGTCGGTCGCGAGATTCCGCTACCACGATGTCAAGGGTAAAATCATCGCCATTGTTTATCGCTACGAACCCGACGGCACTCGTGCGAGTAAAACCTTCCGCCCGCATTGTTATAAGATCGTCGACGGTGTCGAGACATGGTGCGCCGGCATGCCGGATCCACGACCGTTGTATCGGCTGCACGAGATCGTCAAGGTCGCGGTCGTTGTTCTGACTGAAGGCGAAGCCAAAGCCGACGCCCTGGTCGGGCTCGGGATCGCGGCGACTTCGATCATGGGCGGTGCCAACGCTGTGTCAAAGACCGATTGGGCGCCACTGGCCGGCAAGCTGGTGATAGTTTGGCCGGACAACGATAACCCCGGCCAGGGCTTCGCTTGCGCCGCCACCGCGTTGCTGCTTTCGCTCGGCTGTAAGGTCAAGGTTGTTCAGATCCCGCCCGGCATGATTGAGGGCTGGGACGCGGTCGACTGCATCGCGGACGGAGGTGACGCCGCTGCGCTGATCACCAAAGCGGTGACGGCGGAAGGTTCACCGCCGGACGATGATGGATCACCCGCGGAAGAACCAAAGCCGGAGGGGCCACCACCACCGCCGCCACCACCACCCGGCATCCCGCTCGACTACTACGAAAACTTCGGTAACGCCGTTCCGAAGACCTGGATCTTCAAGGGCGCGCTCGCCATCGGCGAAACATCCAGCTTTGTTGGCCCGCCGGGCAGCGGCAAGTCAGCGCTGCTCGCGAGTGTCGCCTTGCATGCCGCTACCGGCACAGATTGGCGCGGCTACCGCTCGAAGCAGCTCGTCGGCGTGGTCTATTTCGCGCTGGAGCGGGGGCAGCTTGCCAAGCGTCGCATGATGGCGATGGCCGGGCCGCCCAACCTGCCAATCGCGGTTGCCAGCCAGGTGATCGATCTGATGCGCCCCGGCTGCGTGCAGATCGTGGTCGACACCATCCGTTCCGCGGAGGCGCATTTCGGCCACCCAGTCGGCTTGATTATTATCGA
Source organism: Bradyrhizobium sp. NBAIM08 (assembly GCF_020193935.1). NCBI lineage: Bacteria > Pseudomonadati > Pseudomonadota > Alphaproteobacteria > Hyphomicrobiales > Nitrobacteraceae > Bradyrhizobium > Bradyrhizobium sp. NBAIM08. The sequence goes on from NZ_JADYVR010000001.1 coordinate 941,054, forward strand.
CACCTTTAACAAGGGCATCGCAGCCGGCGGGGGCGATGAGAACAAGGCGATGGATCAGAACATTGCCGCGGCCAACCTGCGTCGTTTGCATGAACAGGCTGTTATTCACATTGCACTGGTCGGTCACACCGGCAAAAACGAAGAGAAGGGCGCCCGCGGCTCCAACGCTCATTTGGGCGACGTCGACTTGATGGTGCAGATCGCTGTGCAGGGCGAGATCCGCACCGCGACCATCACCAAGAACAATGACGGCCAGCAGGGTGTGCTAACACGATTCACGGTGCAAGCCGTGACGCTCGGGCAAGACGAGGACGGCGACGACATCACCGTTGGAATTGTCGCCGACGACTTACCGCCAGCCGGCAAGGCGAAAATGACTCCGACACAGCAAAAGGCGCTGGAGCTGCTGCGTCGCGCCATTTTGGACGACGGCAAACCCGCACCGGCAACGAGCGATTATCCGAGAGGGGTCACTACGGTGACCTTGAAGCAATGGCGCGAGGCGTGCCGCAGAGGCGGCCTGTCGGCCGCAGGCACAGAGGAAAGCTTCAAGAAGGCGTTCCAGCGCGCGGTTCAGCAGCTAGACGCTACGCACCGGATCGGCATCTGGGATGGGTTGGTCTGGATCGCTTATGAGTAGGGTTCCAGAGGGACATGGGACATTCAGGGGACATGACGGGACATTGTCCCCGGTCAAAAAGGGGACAGACAGGGACACCCCCTTGTAAGGGTGTCCCGTGTCCCTCTGACCCAACTTCGACTGAATGGTGAGATGCGCCACGCGCAGCCGACAACAAGGTTGGGCTGGACCGGAGCTGCGGGGACTATAGTTTAGACGTGTGTTGCATTGGTCGGGAAACCGAGGCCAACACGGTTCTGTCTATTGAAGGCAACATGGCATGCCATCATCGCTCGCCAGCGCCGATCAGCGGCTCAAGAATCTGAGGTCTGGACGCGGTCGACAATGGGGCTCGCGAAACCGCATCACGCGCGACCTTAAACAGGCCGTCATCGACGCTGCGATTGCCCATGGCAGTGATGGTCACGGCCGCGGCGGCCTGACTGGTTACGGTTTCTTTCTCGCATCGCGCCATCCGAAGGCATTCGCCGGCTTGCTCGCCAAGTTGTTGCCGCTCCAAATCGACGGCCACATCGCCAGCAGTCTCACCCAGATCAACATCGTTTCAATTCCGTCCGATCATTATCTTGGCAGCGACGGCGTTGCGAAGGTGTTACAGACCGCTGAGCCCGGTCATTCCCTCAGCAATGAGGTGACTCGGCCGGAAAACTAAACAATATCAATTCCCCCATCGTCCCGTGCTCATCGGAGTGTCGCGAAACGTGTCGCAGCCTGCCTCAACGCTGCATCGATTGCGCAGAGCTGCCGCTGGGGGGGATGGGTTTACCTCCAGCGGCCGAGGGACCTGGGTCGGCTCCCTCCCTACGTTTTTCCCTCAACCCAATTTTCGGATTAACAAAAGTCGCAACCTGCTACCTCCGTTCCGGAACAGTGGCCGCCCGCCGGTCCCTCGCGGTCGCCCGCTGCAACCTCGTGGTCGGACCCATGAGCCTGACCCGCGCCCCGCCGCTTAGCAGCCGCTGCTTTCGGCCACCTCCCGTCCCAGGATCGCGCAAAACCGACGGGCGGCTACTGCCGGCGCGAGGACTCCGTCTTGCTGGTTCCGAGACCGGAAAGCTTCGGCTCGATGGGAGTAGGAGCGCGCGCTCCCAGTCTTTGCAGTCCGTTTTTCAACTGGCAACTTATTGCCAGTTGCCTTGTGCTGGTGCGCTTCGCAACTGGCGAATTTGCGCCAGTTAGACGCCAGGACATCGTGACGGCGTGTTTTTTGACAACTGTCCATCTCTGGACAGTTGCTTGTGCTGGCTGCCGTCCTTGCTGGTGCGCTTGGCAACTGCGACATTATCCGCAGTTGATTTGCGCCCACGTGACGGACGGGTGACGGCGTGCCGTGACGCCCTTGACGTCTCGGCCGGTCCGGCAGGATGGTTCGCGCGACCGAGTCTCCCGTCCAGGACGAAGCCAATGCCGAAGGATAGCCGGGATAAGCCGCCATTGCACAGGCAGTTCGAGCAATTCGACGACGTCATTCGAGCTGCCGGGCCGCAACCGACCTCTCGCGAGCTTGCCCGCTACTGGACCGAACGCGCCGACCATGAAGAGCGCATGGCGGAGCTGAAGCGGCGCAACGGTCAACCCTCGCGGCGGAGGTGATCCAGACAGCCGCAATCGCGCCGTGCCGGTCACCGTGCTAATCTGCACTGGTGTTTCGCAGGCCGCGTGTCCAAGCATCGCGCGTCCAGCAGTGGAGGCTTGACCATGCAGGACCGATCCCAAATCCGAAAAGGCATTTTCCTCAAAGGCGCAAATCATCCGGCCTCGCACGTCACGACGCTGTCGCTCGACTCGGATCCGTCATCCGCTGAACGCGTCGCAGAACTTGCCGCCGAACGCGACGCCCTGGCAGAACGACTGGCGGAGATTCGGCGGAAGGTCGCTGCCCTGAGGGGCGCGAAGTGAGCGGCGAAGCGCTCCGGATGCAGCTCGAACTGAAGCACCTCGCGCGCAAGCATCGGATCGCGCCTCCGCCATGCGTGCCAACCGCGCCGCTGCCGCCAGTCGACGGCGATTGGATCTTTGAAGGTCTTGCAGCGCCGGCCACGATTGATAGCGAGCGCACGAAGTTTGCGGCCGAATGCTGGATGCCAGTTCGGCAAAACATCCCATTGCTGTATCGCCACGGCCGGCCGGCCGGCGAAGTCCTCGAAGTCCGCACGACTGACAAGGGCTTGCATGTGCGCGCGCTGGTCCGCGACAATGAAGCGAAGCGCTGCGCTCACTTCAGTGTCGCCGCGACGATCCACGGTTTTCAGCTCCGCGACGTCGAGGACCGCGAGCGCTTTCACGCGCTGGTCACCTGCGCCACGTTGAACGAAATCACGCTGACCGACAGGCCGGCCAATCCTGCCGCGATCCTGCGGCATCGTTACCGGCAGTCAGCCGCGGTGGAGCAATGGGACATCATCAAGCGCGGCATCGTGTGTGCGCAAGGCATTGTCGCGGCCTTGCGTGTCATTAACGCCGCTCAAGCTGTGCCTCCCCAAACCGTCGCGGGTCCCGTCAAACGGTCCGTGTGCGACTTGCCGCGCTCTAGGCCAACACCGGTAAATGCGCCGACAAGGCCACGACCGAAAACTGAGTTCAGAACCTTGGTCGATGCGATCAATGCAACGTCAGGAGAGGTACAATGACTGAAATCACCGGCACGGAGCTTCTTCGCCAAGTCGCGGCGGCTCGCGTCAAAAAAATCGACTACGCGCGTCTGGCAAAAAGCGTCGGGATTGCGCCGGATGACCTGCTCGATTTCTCACGGGGGCGCAAAAACTTGCCGGCCGACACGCTCTGCCGGCTTGCGACCGAAATGATGCAAGGTACGAGGTACTATCCCGAGCAGGATATGTTGGGTCCTCTGGAGCAGGTCGAACCGAGGCCAATGGGCATCAGGCCCGATCCGTTCGTGCCGACACCGCGGACGTGGGCGGTCGGAATGGCGCAAGGGCCGGGACCGCAGCCGCTGACCACGCAGCCGGCGCAGCAGGTAAGGGACAGGCGGGCGGGCTGGATTACCCGCTGGTTTTAAGAACGAGGACAGGTCAGCCTCTTTACTGTTCCCGCTAAGGTAGTTTGTGCTAAATTGCGCCAATCAGTTGAGGGAGGGCAAGATGGCCAACCATCAGCATATTTTCACCGCTGCCTACATCACGCTCGCGATCCTGAATGCGGCACTTGCAGCGATGGCCATCTTTTCATTTTGGTCGTCCCCGCGACGGCCGGTTGGAATGGCGCGGGCCGCGCTCACGATTTGGTGCCCACCCCGTTGGTGAGTTGCGGAGTATCGACTTCAATCATCCGTCGAAGAGATCATGGTCATACTAAAGTACAATAAGCGGCCGACCGCTTGATGGCGAAGGACTAGTGTTGCGATGTCCGACGCGCGCCGCCGCCTCTCCCCGCAGCGTGAGCTGGCAGTATTTTACCGGATTGAGGGTCGGCAATACCTGTGTTGATTGATCATCAACCCAAGGATTTGAGGGCTAGGCACGAACCGTCGCCCATTTGTTGAGCAACCCTCTAGACTCACCACTATTGTAAGTTGTAAGTAGGGTGCATTTCCAGATTCTTGGATTGGGGGATAAAAAGTGGCTGAAAAATCCAAAATACTGTTCTCGCTTGGCGCGGCGCTTGCGTCACTTACCGGTCTCTCGGTGCAGGGCGCTGAAGCGAAATCGGCGGTCCTGGGTGATGAGGTGACGTTGCCAGTGAAGCAAGATTTGCATGCGAAGCCCGCGCCGAACGCTCACTTTCAGGTGGGCGAGGATCTTCTCGGGTTTGTCATGATGAAACAAGCTGACGGGACGATTGTCGCAGGGCACTCATCGCACGCCTCCCATGCCTCACATGCGTCACATGCATCGCATGCCTCTAGCCGCTAAGGATCTTGCGGCGTCTCCGGTCGAAGTAGTTGTTGATTTCGATTCAAACGTCCAAAGCCTCGCGGCTTTGGACGGGGCGATCTATCGTCTGATCGGAACGGCGACTTGCCGGGTTGACCGGGTGGGCGGGCGCTATGTTTGCCGTCTCGCGCCCGCTGCCAATCTACAAAAAGGCGCGCTATTGAGTCCGGCTGACCTGAGGGATCGGTTTCTAAGCTTGGTCGCCGACGAGAATTTGCGGATTCGGGTGGCTGAGAAGACCGAAGGCGTCCGGAATGTTATTCTTGCGCTTGCCTTCGGGTCTTTGGCTGCTACCCAGAAATAACACCAGATAAAGTCCAGCCGGAGCACCATGGCGCGTTTCTTACCTCCTGACGCCTTCGGTTCGGCGACGGAAGATCTTTCGTTGCTACCGTTCAATCTGGAGCGCATCGGAACAAGCCACTATCTCGTGGCGAACCTGGTCGGTGATTTCATCCGGCTGACAGAGAACGAACTGCACAGACTGGTTGACCTTCAGGTCCGCCCCGGTGACGGTCTCTACGAGAAGGCCTATGCCGCTCATCTGATCACCGGAACGAACCAGAAAGCACAACGGCAGCTTTTGGCAGCGCGGCTGAGGAGCCGAATGTCGTTCCTGCAGCAAACAACCCCGTTACATATTTTCGTTGTAACGCTGCGATGCGAACACTCTTGCCCTTATTGCCAAGTCTCGCGTCAAAGTACCGACCGCTCACGTTTCGACATGAGCGAAGAAACCGCGATGCGTGCACTCGACATAGCGTTCGCCAGCCCGACGGCACGAATCAAGATAGAGTTTCAGGGTGGAGAGCCGCTTCTCAATTTTCCGCTGATCAAAAAGATTGTTGCCGCTGCGCAGCAACGGTCCGGCAAGAAGCTCGATTTCGTCATCGCCTCAAATTTGGCCTTGTTGGATGACGCCGTTCTCGCTTTTTGTAAAGAGAACAATGTCCTGCTTTCAACTTCCCTCGACGGTCCAGCCGATCTGCACAACAAGAACCGTCCCCGCTCAGGTGCAAATAGTCATGAACTAGCTGTTGCTGGAATCCGACGAGCCCGAGAGATTTTAGGTCCGGACCGGATCGGGGCCTTGATGACTACCACGGAGGCGAGCCTCGACCGGGTCGACGAGATCATCGACGAATATCTCCGATTGGGGCTGGACGGCATCTTTCTGCGCCCGCTTTCTCCATTTGGATTTGCGATTAAAACGAAGCAATTCGCTAAGTACGACGCGCAGAAATGGCTTGCTTTCTACGAGCGAGGATTGCGCCGGGTTCTTGAGATCAACCGACAGGGCACCCCTTTCCGGGAGTTTTATGCGGCATTGCTTCTCACCCGGATGCTGTCAGATCGCCCGATTGGTTACGTAGATTTGCGTAGCCCCGCCGGTGCTGGCCTTGGCGCGCTGGTCTACAATTATGACGGCAGCGTCTTCGCGTCGGATGAAGGTAGGATGCTCGCTGAGACGGGTGACGACGCTTTCCGGCTCGGTCACGTCGAACACGACAACTACAATTCTCTAATCCTGTCGGACAAGCTAATTGGCGCGATTTCGTCTTCACTGACCCAGTGCGCTCCCGAATGTTCGACGTGCGTGTATGAAAGCCACTGCGGCGCGGATCCTGTCTATCATCACGCCACGCAGGGTGATGCGCTGGGAATTAAGCCCTTGTCGGCGTTTTGCGCTCGGCAAAAGGGTATCATGAGCCTGTTGTTGAATATTCTGGAGAACGCGCCGGAAGATGCTGCCATATTGCGACGGTGGGCAGCTGCATGACCCTTCCTCTGTATGGCGTAGCCTGCCGAAGCTCTGGATTTTCCTCTGACAAGGTGCGATCAGTCCTTAGGCTCCGATCAATCGACAATGCCGCCGAACGTCATGTGGCGGATTTCGCGCTCGCTAGAACGCCGGCCGAAATCCGACGTGCGATAGAAGCCGATTGCCAGGGTATCTTTGTCGTCTCGGACGGTGCTATCGACCTACCCGGCACGTTCAAAGGGCGGTTGCTGGCGGTGTCGCCCAAATACGACTATCTCGCGGATGGCGACGTCATTGGCGTTGATCATGCATCGCGGAAATTCCGTACGTTGTATCGTCGGAATTCCGCGCACAACTCGTTCTTAGTGACGGAACGGTGCAACAACTACTGCCTGATGTGCTCGCAGCCGCCGAAAGATGTCGATGACCGGTGGATTCTCGACGAAATCAAAGAAAGCTTGCCTCTGGTTGATCCGGCAACCCATGCCCTGACATTCACCGGAGGAGAGACGCTGTCGGATTGGGAGAGCTTCATTGCTGTCCTGAAGGAATGCCGCGACAAGCTCCCGGCGACTGCCCTCCAGGTGCTCACGAACGGCCGCGCATTCGCGAACTCGCAAGTCGTGGATGCGTGGAGGGAGATTAGCCATCCGAATCTGATGGCGGCAATCCCGGTTTATGCATCGGTCGATCATATTCATGATCACGTCGTGCAAGCCAAAGGCGCATTCGATGAAACGATCCTTGGCATTCTGAAGCTTAAAGATCGATGTCAACGGGTTGAAATTCGGATAGTGCTTCACGCATTGACGGTGCCGATGATCTCGGAGACATGCCGCTGGATCGCTCGCAATCTCCCGTTTGTCGATCATGTCGCGTTAATGGGGTTGGAAAACACAGGATTTGCTATCGCAAATGATGGCTTACTCTGGGTCGACCCAATGGATTATCGGGATAGTTTGGCGGAGGGCGTGGACTGCCTCAATGCCGCAGGCGTCAAGGTGTCAGTTTACAATTTGCCGCGCTGCGTGCTGAGGCGGTCGGTATGGCCCCACGCTGTTCAATCCATATCTGATTGGAAGAATGGCTATGTCGAGCAATGTAATCTTTGCACGGAGAAGCCTCGCTGTAGCGGATTCTTCACTTCAGGCCGCCCTCGGCACAGTCGTGGAATTGTGGCGATACATTGAACGACGTCCGATTAGAACCTTATCTTGCCTGGTTCTCTCTCAAATCTTCTTTGCATTCGCGATCGTGCCCTTGCGTGCAGAAGAGACGAGCACATTCCAGTGCGCCAAACAGGATAGATCGAACTCGAAGGTTTATCGAATTATTCAATACGTTGAGAGCGACCAAAACCTTAAGGCAAGTTGGGGCGAGGAATTTGCAAAAGGGCAATATGCATCGTGCGGCTTTAGCGAGGGTCGCAAATTTCTACTGACTGACATGAATTTGTATATCGATAGATCGGGCGTAGTCGGTAAAAATATCACGATCTATCGAGGCATAGGAAGCCATTGCTCGGAAGGAAAATTGCTGATGTTCAACGACCGCACAAATGCGGTGCTGATCTTGAATGTTCATGACTTTACTGCAGAAAAATATCAATGTTCAAATCGGCAATAAGTGTTTCTTTGGCTCCTATTGTTCTTTTCGCCGTAACGTCACAGCCTGCAGGAGCCGCTTTCAGTTGCAAGGGTGAAAAGAGCCTGACGGTTTGCCAGCCTCAAGATGATCTGGCCACGGATGGCCCGAAGGACAGGGTAAGACAGTCACGAGTATTGTTCGAAGAGAACAGCTGTTCGGCTGGAGAGATACTCGCGTCAGGCCCGTCCGATTGGACCGCGCCACCCTACGCCGACGAAATCCACGTCGTCGTTACGTACGAATGTCAAATCCGCTCCATGGGAGCGCGTTCGGACAACAGCACGAAGCAACGGACGAAAGAGAGCGCTATTGCCAGGTACGACTTTGCATGCGCGCATAAACAGTACAAATATTTTGCCAGCGGGTTCGATTTCTTCAGTGATGGCAGCCGCAGTCATTGGGATAGCCAAGGCTCCTCAAGACCCATCCCGTGGCAGAAGCTAGATTTCGGCGGCGGCGGTGCACGTTTACGCGCGCTGTTCAAGGTCTGGTGCGAGTAATGGCAACGGTACTCATCCCATATTCCGCGGATAGACAGCCGCGATCAAATGCAATCCTTTTAGAGCAGCGCCTAGAAACTGTTAAGTCATCTGCCCGATGACGATGTGAACGCGCCCTTCAGGATTGTAGTCGTTAGTCGGTGTGGCCTTCTTCTTTGATTAAAATGGTGGATCCCCAGAGCAGCGGCTCGCCAGCGCCGTCGCTTGTTCAAGCGCACGCTGTGAACGCGGCTTGTCTTTGGTAGCATGTGGCACCGAGGCACTAGTTTACCGGATTGTGCTTGCTACCGAAACAGCTCGCGCATTTCCCGGTCCACGGTCCGCCAAGGAGCGGAGAGATCTAGCGTGCAGATCGAAATCTTTCGTCCTAAGATATGATACTCCTCCCGAAGGCCCTCGCCAACTTTTGGATAGATTATAACTCCCTCAGGCTGCACACCAGAACGCTGCTGGGCGTTCATGACATACGCTAGCATTTGATAGAGATTATCGCTGTGAAGCTTGGGCACACCGAAGTTGCGGCTTAGCGTTTCACTGTAGAACTTTGCATCGATAATTCGATATTCTCCAGGGCGCCAAACCGAGATGTCAGTTACCATTCGCGGCAGCAGGTTCAATCTCCCATGCGCGCCGCCAGTCGCTTGCCAAGTGATTTCTTCAGATTTGATCGCCCACTGCTTGCATTCACGCCGAATAAAGTTCTGTAGGAATGATTGGAAAAGACGCCACATTTTCTTGTCGTCACGGGTGAAATCTCGAAATTTAAGTGAGCCCGTTGGCTCGACAAGGGACGAATCGTTGATTAGCTCGCAGACATTCAGGAGAAAGCGATAAAAACGGCGGTTGGACGTGACAGAGACCGACTTAAAAACGTTGTTTGATAGGTGTAGGGTGGCGACATCAGGCAGTTGACGGATGACTCCGTGCGCCTGATCTCTCAAGCGACTGTCCAACTCCGAATGTCTCTCTAGGTTGACGAGCGTGGTCTTTATAATCCGATTTGCAAGTGTGTTGGCGGTCACTTCGTCGTAAGTGCAGTGGGCACGGCCAGCTATGAAAGAAGCCCGCCGTAGGCTCGCAGCGGTATTCAGCCTTCCACGTAGTCCGGAAATCTCTTCACTTGTTTCTTGATAGCCTTGCTCGAGGCCCATACGAACCAAGTGTCGCAAGCCGCTGAGCAGGACGTGAGCAAACAGGTCCACTAGCTTTGTGCTCGGCACTTTTGAAACGTCAACCAACGCACCCTGATCCAGGGCGTCCCAGGCATAGCAAAGTAAATAGTAGATGTTTTGAATCGGTATTGCAGGCATTACGATTTGAGCAACTTAGTGCGCCACTCATCCGCCTTACCTCCATCGTACCAATACTCTCGAAGCAAAGGCAGGATTTGGTACTGAACAATGTGATTGTAAGCCTCCTCGGCGGCTTCGTCGGCAGGGAGCGAGCAGAAGAAGCTGTGTCCAATCATAAAGCCAGATCCTAAATCAGGATCAGCAGCAATGACTGCATTTAGTTCAGTCATGCAATGGTTGACGTGAGCGACCAAGGGCTCAGGAACACCCGCGGCAAGCAAATGCGCTGACAATTGCGGTCTGTCGAAAGCGGGCTTCAGGTCAAAAAACTCGAAGCGGCGCCTGAGAGCGTAGTCCACGAGAGCCAGTGACCGGTCAGCCGTATTCATAAGACCAATGATGTATACGTTATCCGGCACGAAAAAGCGTTTGTCGTCTCCCGTCGAATAGGCGAGATCCACCGCGAAGGCCTCATCCCGCTTGTCACTTTCGATCAACATCAGCAGCTCCCCAAATACCTTGCTGAGGTTTGCTCGGTTGATTTCATCGATAATGAAAACATACTTGTTTGCTAGGTCAGCCTCTGCCCGCTTGCAGAACCTCAGGAACACTCCATCCTTTCTTTCGAACCCACCCTTGCCATCGGGCCGATAGCCCTGAACAAAGTCTTCATATGCGTAAGAAGCATGAAATTGCACCGTTCGAATTCGTTCTGATGAAATGTGGCCCAGGAATGCTTGAGCTAGCAATTGTGCGAAGAACGTTTTTCCAACTCCCGGCGGCCCCTGCAATATGAGGTTCTTGCTGGTCTCGAGGCGGGAAAGCAAAACGCCTAGCTCCTCCGCCGTCGTGAAAAGTTGCTCAAGCGCCTCCTCCTTACTAAAAGAGGGTTCGGCTTGTGGTGTAGTATCCTTCTCTTTAGTAGTTCCGCTCCTCAGCTGCTGCAAATAGAGCGCGATCAGCGCATCCAGACGGGAGGTGAGCCTTTCCAGATCGAGGTCATCAGGCAGCAGGAAACAAGTGTCGATGAGCGAGTCACCGTACCGCTCAGGTTCTCGATTGAAGTGCCGCCGTTGATATTCAGCGATGCTCTCAGCCTCTAAATTCTTCCATTCCCGCCCCGGTTGTTTAGTCTCGCTTACACCATAAGCCAGAATTAGAGCCTTGGCCTCCCTGTAATACAAGAGTACAGGGTAAATACCTTCGCTTACCTTCTCACCCGGAGCAAGAAATGCGATCCAAGGCACGCGAGAGGCGACCCCTTGACCAAAACTCACTCTGATCTGAAGGCCGCGGTACTCCTGAGGGTATGAGCTTGTGCGCAGGTCCTTTCCAGCATCTGCCTGAGCTAAAAAGGCCAGCACCAGCTCTCTCAGCTGGTCTTTAGGCACGATAGAAAAGCCAAGTCGCCTCAAAACTCTAAAGGCGGTGCTCTCCTGTCCTCCTGAAAACTCGGAGCGAGGCAATTCGGTCCCAGTGGAATACCTGAAGGCTAGAGAGTAGACGAGTTTCGGCGGGTAACGTTTGCCTGCTTCCACTAGGTCGTATGTCGTCGATTGCGCGTCTTCCGGGACGCCTTTCTCATCGATTTCGAGAAGCGCACGTCGCACATCATCCGAAGTGATCTTATCGGTCGATTGCGGCGAATCCAATTGCCACTTCTCTCTAAGTGGAGACCGATAGAAGTCTAACTCTGTAGTGCTAAACTCCGTTTCCAGCCGATGCCGTGTTTGACGAAGGAGCTTGTCAAGCTCGACCGCAAGCATCTTGTTGGTTTTCGCCTTAGGAAGTTCGGCGAAATGCTGCAGAATTGCCTTCCTGTCTCCGGATGAGAACGCCCGCTCGAAATCATCAGGGAATAGCAAGTACAATAGCATATGCCTGAATTGCCGAGTTTGGGCGTCGGGAACCTCCTGAAGCCAGTCCGCAAACTCCCACTCGGAAACTAGCAGGCTCCGCTGGCGCTCGGCATCCAGAGCTTTGAACGATGAAAGTGCATTAATTGCGAATGCGAATTCCTTCGGAATCAATATGTAGTACGCGGGGCCCGCGCTTCCGATGCCGCTCAGTACCTCATCTTGGAGGAAAGGGGCGTCAGGGGGAAATGGAGAGCCAGACCAACTCCAAATCTCTAGTATCGTATCTCTCTTTTTTTCAGGACCACTGTTGCTAGGGCAAAGAGACATCAGCCAAAACAGCTCAGCGGATAGCCGTTTGACCTCAGAGCTTCCGTCTTTGAGTTGATCGCGCAGCTTGTCGACAAAGGAACGGTCTGTCTCATCTGGAGCATCGATAAACCGAGCCTTTAGCTCTTCTAGAACAGGCAAGGTCCAGATCTCATCGCTCTGGAAAATGGATTTTGAGCCGATGAGTGATCGATCTCTCCACGTCTCCGCTGCCTTAAGGATGGGTTCAACCTTAAGCTCACCGCAAAATCGACTCATAGGAAATTCGCCCAGGTGCGTTGTCTAGGCCTACAGAGTAGACCGGAGAAGGATTGGTTTATCTCGTCAAGACAGGCCACGGTTTGACGAGAGGAGCGATTGCTCCAGCACCTCAAGCCAGGGACCATAGGCCTTTTCCCTTGTCGGAATTTCGAAACAACCTATGTCGCTGCCGGTGGGCGTCTGAGTCCTCGCTGTTCTCTTCTAGAGTTCTTCGAACGATGGCTTGATAGTTGGTTGGTAGGCTTCTTTTTGTTTCGCCTCTTAATCGCGCGATCTGCTTGTATAGATCAGACAGTGAAGCCTGGCCGCCCAACTCTTTTAGCGCAAGAACGGTATCGTCGAGCCATGTGCCTTCCTCAATCCCGTTTGGCTTTGGCGGCGTGAGCGACTTACCCTTAAACTCGTCTGCTCTCGCCAGGAGAGTCGCGTCCAGTCTCCAAAGTTTCGCGAGCGCTTGGATCAGCATGATTTGTCGATCCTTCAGGAACTGCGAATTCCAAACGGACGTTTGCAAGACTCCCTGCGTCAAAGGGAATGGTGAGGAGCCGTCGTCGGACGCGAAATAGTGCGTCTTTTTGCGCGAAAAGTCCCAATTAGAGGCCTTGGTATTTATGCGTCGCGTCAAAAGAACAAGATTGGCGAGGCGATGAGTCCAATCTTTCCTATCTTGCTCCGCGGGGAAAAGGTGTGCCCATTCGGATCCTTCCTCCACTGTTTGGGGCAGCACGTGTTCGATGGATACAACATCGTCGTAAGTTGCGCCCCCACTAGATAAAGCTTCATCTAGGCGGAGAAGGACAGGCTTGCAAACCCGTGTCTTCGTGTAGAGCGGTCCGGAGAGGGCTTCTAAGAATTGGAACTGTTCTGCCTCACTCAACTGGAGACCAATCTTAGGCACCGGTCTATCTGGCAGAGGATCGATTAGATCGATAACTTCCACATAGCGGCCAATCCGCACATTCACTTCCGCTCTAACGCAGAACAGAAAATAGGTGAGCCGCTCTAGTTCAATTAGGAAATTGGCGACCTTGCTGCGATCCTGCACCTTCCAAAAGCATAGAAGAGCGGCAGGAACCCAATCCTTGTTGTCTACTCTATTGAGGGATTGTACAGCCCGGTGCGCATCAAGCCCAAATCTGTCCCGAACCAGTTGCTGATTAGAAAGGAACGAACTGGCCTCGGCCAATGGCTCCAAGAAGTCGGTCATAAATACGTCTGCATCACCTTTGAAGGGCTTGACGAATTTTGGAAATCCATCTTCTAGCGCAATTCGTGGTTTATCCCTCTCGAAGATCATTCTGATGTGGCCGAACAATTCAACCATCTTTTCCCTGCCAAGCCGTTGCTCGATTGCCTCCCAGCGGCTCGCCAAATCCGTTTCGAGCGCCTGGCCCGCGCGATCAAGGAAATCGGCCTTCAGTATGTCAGTCGGGGTGAGGTCAAGCCCTCTTGCATTCAGCACTCTAAAGATGCGCCGCGCAGATTCCGGTGTGGGCACAGCAACGGCAACGACATAACAGCGCTGTATTATGAATGCGACCAGCTTGTTTCGACGTTCCTCATCCATTCGAGCAAGCTGCTGCCTGAAATAGATGGCGTTCTCCGAAATTCGCTGTTGGCTGCCCTGCAAGTTAGCCGGATCTGGCAGTTCGTTCGTTGCTCCCGGAACTTGAACGAACTTCGAGAAGAAGGAGCGATCTTGAGGTCGAAGTAGCAGCCGGTATCTGTCAACTGTTCCGCTGTCGGGGTTCGCCTTCTGAAAGACGAAGCTTCGACGATTAATGCGAATCTCTTCGTTGGATGTGAGGTCTCGGAGGACGCTAATGAGGATCGTTAAGGTGGTGAGCCTTTGCTGTCCATCAACTACTAATGATTTTGGGTCGGCCGGGGACTTAATCAGCACTACGCTGCCGAGGAAATAAACGCCGCCGCTGACTTCAGTGTTGTCCATCGCTTCTAAAAGGTCGGTCAGCAGTTCGGTGGCCTGCTCTTTTTCCCATGCATACGGCCGTTGATAGGGAGGAATTTCAAACGCGTAGGAGTCGCTAAAGATTTTCCCGATAGTTTGCTCGTGTGCTTCGATGAGCCCCAGTTGAATGGTCACGTTCGCCAGCCCCGTATAATTGGCTTACGCGCCATCCTAGAGCGCAACAGCCAGCCTCGAATAAATCTCAATTTGCTAAAAGAGAAGATGTGTTTCCATACTACCTTTGATCCGTGTGCTCTCATCAATAGGCAAAGCCTCCGCCCACTGAAAAGAATTGTAGTGGTACTTCTCCCCCTTAAGGCCAGAAACTGTATCCATAGAACTCGAAGATCTGCCTTTGCCTATCATCCAGCCTAGCTTTCCACGTAGGCGCCGGCTGGAGAGCCACACCGTAATCCATACAGGAGCCGTTCTCCTTGGCCATGATCGGCTCCAGCAGCTTCGCGAATTCGTTATTCCACTTCGTCGGCGGAAGCGTGTCAGCGGCTTGGTAGAAGGCGCTGGTAACAAGATCGGCAAGCTGCGCACCGGGGCTGTCGATATGCGATACTGGTTGTGCGAGCCGCCAGTCGAGTACTTCCCACATGATCCGGCGCTTCGGAAGCACGAGAGCCCCAGCTTTCGCCTGCATCTTCAGTAGCTCGTGATAGGCAGCCGTTTGCGGGTAGGAATGGACGCTACGTTCGCTGTAAAGGATCTTTAAGAAACGATCCTTTGCGCGATCCTTGATTGCATGCCGATAGCAGAAGTCCGTCACCCGCTCCAAAAGCAGGCGTAGACAGTAATTGTAGAACCACTGCTGGGCTCCAGCGCGCTCCGCTCGTTCGTTGCGATGGCGACGCATGTTCTTCTTGTTCGATGCAAGAACAAAGCCGCGCAACGGGAGCGTCGCTATCTCCTGCAAGGCGATCCGCTTCTGAGCGGCCGACAAATGCCTGTAATGAAGATCGGTTCGGCTAGATCCGCACTTAGACAAGATCGCCCTAACCCAAGAGGTTACTTCGGGCTCACGCTTCGCGGTAATCAGCACCGCGCCGAGACATAGCCATTCCGTGGCGCCCACAGGATCAACTGGACGCACATTTTTCAGTCCTGGGTCGCCCGCCTCATCAATGAAGGCGATATAATAGGGGGTGGGAACGGTCTGAGTCGGCATGACGCGCAACTATGGCGTGTTCCCGAGTTTGAGATCAATCCGTGTAGGTCCGGCTCATTAACGACTATAAACAGGAAAATCCAACTCCGCCGGATTGGGACACAACGGCGGACACCGCGAGAATATCGCTGTGATTTTACTAATGTTTTTAGCCCAAAGCCTTCCCTGCGCAGTGGCTTTACGGCTTATGTCGTGCTCTCCCCGGGGAGCGATGCACTATTGCCCCCGTCGCCTTGCGGATGGCTGATGCGCTTGCCCGGTTGGGCCGCAACATCACCGCAAGACTTGACGCACAGACCCCGGGCGTCAGGACCACACGATTTTGCCGCACGCCGATGACACCGGTCGTATGCGCGAGGTCTTTGCTCACGGCTCTCCGCCCTGCAAACCCTTTCGCGCCAACGCCATCAGCGTCCACCGCCCCCCGGCCCGCGTTCGTGACGATCGCGATACGCCCCTCTTCCTTGGGCCAGGTTGCGCGACACATACGCGATTTCCGAATTTCGGTAAAGCGGAATATTTTGGGTCGCGTGCGTTGACCTAGCACTCGCGTGTTTTGCCCGTCGGGCAACGCAAGGGATGGTGGCCTACCCCGCTAATCCTCGCTGGAGGCCGCCGAGCGGTTGCGCAAATAGGCCTGGGACAGCAGGAAGAACAACGCGCGTTCGCCCTGATATTTGGCGGACGGGCGCGTGCGCTCGAAGCCGTCGGCAAATATCTTGCCGGACTGGTCGCACACCTGCCACCGCCAGCCGAACCGCTTGCGCCTGGTGAGGATCACTTCGAACATGTCGACAAGCCTGGTCCCCTGCTCCATGCCGGTCCTGCAAGGTATGAGCCTGCTCCGGCTTCCCCCGTTGGACGGACGCCAGACATATAGCGCAGCAGGATGGAAAGAGAATAAAATTGATTATCGGAAATACGTACCGTCCACGATCGTAAGCAAGACGCGCTGCTGCTGGAATAAGCCGATGCCGCCGGTGTTTGCTGGCCCCTGCACGTAATGATGACGCTACCAGTGTTCACAACAGAACACAGAGAGGGGTCCGAGGTTACCTGGCAGAAACCCACTGACGGTGACGGTAACAGAAGATGCACATCCGTGCGCGCGATGAGAATCGTCGTGCCGGAGCCTCTCGCCGCCGGCTGCCCTTAGCGCGCGATGACCTCGACTTCGCCGTCGACGCCGTTGACGACGTTGAATCCGCGCTCGTAGACCTTGCCCTCGTTCTTGGCGATGGCGCGGTACTCGCCTTCGGACAGCACGACGCGCGGGAACGCGCCGATCGATTCCTTGATGACGTCGCCGCCGGGGGTCAGCACCGACCAGGCGGTGTTGGCGAGCGCCTCGCCGCCCCTGTCGCTGACCAGCTTGAGCGTGATGACGGCGGCGCGGTGGGTGATGGTGACGTCGGTGAGCTTGCCGGCCTGGACGCGGATGTCCGAGCGCACCACCGAATTGGCATCGCCGTAGTTGGAGACGATGTAATAGGTGCCCTCCGGGATCAGCACGACGTCGCCGGCGGCGACGTTCGGCACCAGGGAAGCGCGCTCGCCGGATTCGAACTGGCTGCCCTTGTAGATCGCGAATGAGATCTGGTTCTGCGGAATGCGGCTGGTGCCGACGCGGCCCTCGATGCGCAGGCCGCCGGCCGGCAGCACGAAGGATTCGCGATTGGTCTCGGACTTCAGGCTGACGGTGCGCACCGCGCTGACGAGGCCGAAGGCGACGTGGACGACATAATTGCCGGGCGGCAGCACGATGTTCGGCGTCCCGCTGCGGTCCTCGCGGATCAGCTTGAAGGTGCCGTTCTCGTCGGGCCGGTCGGCAAACACGCGCCAGACCAGGCCGCTGGTGATCGGGGCCGAGTCCTTGCCGTACTTCGCCGTCAGCGACAGCACGCCCTGTCCGGGCACGGCCGCATTCAGCGGGGCGGCGGGCGGCACGGTCGAGACAGCGGGCGGTGGCATGCTCGGGGTCGCCGGCTGCATCAGGGTCGGCGGCAGGCTTGGCGGTCCCGCGCCCAGCCCGGAGGGCGGCGCCAGGCTGACAGCGTTGCCTGGGTCGGGCACCGAGGCCGGCGGTACCGGCGGCGGACGATCCGAGAAAAGCTGCGCCTGGGCGGCATTTCGGCCGGAAGTCAAGAGGCATACGGCAAGGACGAGCGCCGGCAGCAGCCTGCTGCTGCGCCGCCATCCGCCGATGCCGTCACCCCCGCGTGTCATGCTTCCTGCTTTTCACCGAAAACGCGGCAAATTCAAGCCTCTGAAACCCCAGGAAATACGGCCCTGGACCTTCGGTGGAACCGGCTTGACGGCTGCGTGATTAGTCCCGTGGCAACCGGCCCTCGCCATATTCCTGCCCCGTGCCCTTTCCAAAGCGGCATAAACCATGCTTCGCGCCTGATCTGGCGGAGCGCAAGTGCGATGCCTAGTCTGACGATGCGGGCTGGCCCGGCGTAGGAGAGTTTCGGTGCTGGACAGATTGAAAGGCCGGGGCGCGAACGGCTCGAACGGCGAGAAAGTGGGCGAAAAAGTCGGCGAAAAAGTTGGCCTGGGCAGCATCCGCCGGCCGGTGATCGGCCTTGCCCTCGGCGGCGGCGCGGCACGCGGCTTTGCCCATATCGGAATCCTGAGGACCCTGATTGCCAATGGAATCGTGCCCGATGTCGTGGTCGGCACGTCAATCGGCGCCGTGGTCGGCGGCCTCCACGCGGCCGGCCGGCTCGATACGTTCGAGGAATGGGGGCGCAGCCTGCAAGGGATGCGCAACATTCTCGGCTATCTCGATATCCGTCTCAACGGCTCCGGCCTGCTCGGTGGCGAGAAGCTCGCGACCCGGCTCGAGGAGGCGATCGGGCAGATCCTGATCGAGGACCTGCCCATCAAGTTCGCGAGCGTCGCGACCGAGGTTCGCACCGGCCACGAGATCTGGCTGACGCGCGGCCGCGTGGTCGATGCCATGCGCGCCTCATACGCCCTGCCCGGCATCTTCGCGCCCGTGCTGATCGGCGACCGCTGGCTGGTCGACGGCGCGCTGGTGAACCCGGTGCCGGTCTCGGCCGCCCGCGCGCTCGGCGCCGAAATCGTCATCGCCGCAAATCTTTCCAGCGACATCTTCACCCATTCCACCACGATCTATTCGCACGGCGCAGTGCCCGCCCCGGTCGTACCGGTGGCCGAGGAGCCGACGGCGAAGCGGCGCTTCCCGCGCCTGTTCTCGCCCGAGAAGACGATGAAGCGCGAGTTCTTCGGCGGTAACGGCCGGCCCGGCATCTCCTCGGTGATGGTGGACGCCTTCAACATCATGCAGGACCGCATCACCCGCGCCCGTCTCGCCGGCGATCCGCCCGACATGCTGATCACGCCGCGGGTCGGCCAGTTCGGCTGGTTCGACTTCCACCGCTCCGAAGACCTGATCGCACATGGCACGCGCGCTGCGGAGCGTGCACTGGAGTCCATCCAGGAGGCGATCCACGTGCTGGCGCCGGCGCCCGCGGGCATCGCGCCGAAAGCGGACGAGCCGAAAGCGGGAGACTTGGCCTGATCAGGCAGTCTTGATGTAGTCGCGCAGGGCTTCCTGCTCGCTCTCGTATTCCTGGACGCGGCGCTTGACGATGTCGCCGATCGAGATCAGGCCGACCACCTTGCCGTTGTCGATGACGGGCAGATGACGGAACTTGCCGGTCGTCATCATCTCCATGAGCTCGGCGACGGTGTCGGTCTCCTTGCAGGTCACGACCTTGCGGGTCATCACCTCCGAGACCGGCGCCTCCAGCACGCCGGCGCCGCGCTCGCCGAGCACGCGCACAATGTCGCGCTCCGACAGGATGCCCTCGAGCCGGCTCTGACTCATCACCAGCACCGCGCCGATCTTCTTCTCGCCGAGCAGCTTGATCGCGTCCGCCAGCTTGGCATCGGGCTCGACGCTCATGATCTGGTGGCCCTTGGTGTTCAGAATGGAACGTACCGTCATCGTCGCCTCCCTGAATCCGAGCCGTCCGCCTTTGGCGGTTCGGACTTGTTCGCGAGTCTTCAACTAACAGTTACAGCGCCGGTTTCACGCTCGTGCGCTTTGCGAAGCATCGTCGCTAAGGACGTGTCGCTTCGGAACATTCTTCGCGGGAATGATGGATGAATTCGGGCCGCGTCGCAAGCGCCGCTTCAGATACGGTCTGAAACGTCCCGTGATGACGCATCCGCAGCATCGCTTCGCACGCGCGGCACGGGATCGAACAGCGCGAACAGCAACAGGCCGGCGAAGAAGCCGCCGATATGCGCCTGCCAGGCCACGCTCGTGGTTTCCGCATCGACCCCGATCGCGCCCACGCCGAAGATGATGTTGATGCCGAACCAGACGGCGAGGAAGCCGACCACCCGCCCGTCGCGGAGCGCGCGGGACAGCGGCAGCGCCGGAACTTTCGCGGCGGTATCGGCATCCGATCGGCTGAACGACAGGAAGCTGCCGCGGACGAAGGCAAAGCGGATTGCGGCCGCCATCGCGCCCGACACCGAGGCCGAGGCGCCGATCATCGGCGCCACCGCATGCTCATGGGTGATGAGATGGGCGAGCGCGCCGGCCGCCGCCGTCACGGCCAGGAAGACGAAGAACCTGACGGTGCCGAAACGCCGCGCCAACGCGCTGCCGAACGGCAAGAGCCACAGCACGTTGAAGCCGAGATGGGTGAGATTGGCGTGCAGCAGCGAATAGGTGACGAAGGTCCAGACCTTCGCCCCCGCCCCGCCCGGGATCTGCAGATTGAGCAGCGAGGAATCGTAGCGCTTCGGGATGAAGCCGAAGACGTCGATGGTCCAGTTCTCGAGCTCGGGCGGTAGCAGCACGTGCAGATGGATCACCGCCAGCAGCAGGATATAGGCGGTCAGCGCCGGAGGCAGCGTCAGGATCGGCTCGCGCGGAGCCTCCACGACGGCCGGCGGGCCCGGCTCAGGACCTTGCGGCGACGAATCTTGCGGGGAATCCAAGGCAGCTTCGCTTTCGGGCGACATCGGGGCGACAGACTTGGAGATAGGCGCCTTTGCCGTCCCTGCGCAAGTGCACAAAAGGAAAAGGCAGGGCCGAAGCCCTGCCTGTCCGTGTCGGTCTTCCGGTGGCCGGAGAGATAAGGCGTATCCCCACCCCTCCCCGCGGCCCGTGACCAAACTGTTTGACGCCCTGTACAGGCCCCGCCGAGAACCTGGAGAAAAGCGGCGAGGCTTGCGACCGCGGTCACCATAGCAGGCGCGCGGCCGGCACGAAGCTCATAGTTAATTTAACGTTAACGGCGTAAAGGCCGGCCCAAGAAGCCTGAAAACGCGCCGGCGGCATGGACGCTGCAAATCCCCTCCTGCACAACAACAGAAGGGATCGCGGGTGCACTGAAGCGGGACAAGTCTGTCCCTTCGAGGTTGCACCCCGGGGCGAGCGTTCAGTCATGAAACATCCGTCGAGCCGCGCGTTCTTCGCGTATTGGGACAAGAAGCGCGGCACTGCACGGGCTCCTGACCGGGCCGACATCGACCCGGCCGCGGTCCGCGGCCTGCTCGGCGACATCTTCGTGCTGTCCTGCGAGCCGAACCTCGGCTTCCCGTTCCGCGTCGCCGGCACGCGCGTCTGCGCGCTCGCAGGAACCGACCTCAAGGACCGCAGCTTTGCGGCGCTGTTCACAGAAGCAAGCCGCAGCGAGATCGAGGAGATCACGACGATCGTCGCCGACGAGGCACTGGGCGCGATCGCCGGCGTCACCGCCGCGCGGGAGGACGGCAGCAAGGCGCATCTGGAGCTCCTGCTGCTGCCCTTCAACGCCCGCCCGCATACGCCGGTCAGCGTCACCGGCGTGCTCGCGCCGTTCGACGACGAATGCGGCACGTTGTCCGCCTTCACCCTCACTTCCTGGCGCTACCTGCACCAGCCGGAGAAACTCCTGCCGCGCGCCATCCGCAAATTGCAGATCGCGCGCGGGCTGATGGTGTATGAGGGGCTGCGATAGAGCCCTGCAGACGTGCGGCGATCCTGCGATGGATCGTCGCGCAGCGTGACCGTTTTTGCCGGATTTGCGTCATTCCTGACGTCGATGCGACCGGATAGCTTCCGCGCCGCGTGAGACGAGCGGGTGACATCATGATGAGCTGGCGCAATCTGGCGTGGACTGCCCTCGGCGGCATGACATTGCTGGCAGGGATCGGCGCGACCTGGCTGCTCCTGCTGCCAGCCGCGCCAGCCTCGGGAACCGCGCCTGCGATTTCCAGAGACGAAACCGAATCGACCCTGGCGGCGCTGAAACCGCCGAAACGCAAGCGCCCCTTGATCGCCATCGTCGGCATCAACGACATGAGCGAGACCACCGATTACCTGATGCCCTACGGCATTCTCGCCCGCGCCGATATTGCCGACGTCCTCACCTTGTCGACGCAGCCAGGGCCCGTCACGCTCTATCCCGCCCTCAAGGTGCAGCCGCATGCGACCATCGCCGAGTTCGATGCCGCGCACCCCGATGGCGCCGACTACGTCATCGTGCCGGCGATGAGCCGCGACGACGACGCAACGGTCTTGCACTGGATCAGGAGCCAAGCCGGCAAGGGCGCGATTGTGATCGGCGTGTGCGTCGGTGCCACGGTTGTTGCCAACACCGGGCTGCTCGACGGCAAGCGGGCCACGACGCATTGGTATTCCGTGGGCGATCTGAAGAAGCATTCGACGATCCGCTACGCGGCGGACCGCAGGCTGGTCGTCGACCAGGGCGTCGCGACGACCACTGGCATCACCGCATCCATGCCGATGGCCCTCACCTTGATCGAGGCGATCGCCGGCCGCGCCAAGGCCGAGGCGGTCGCCGGCGACATCGGCCTTGCGCGATGGGACGCACGCCACCGCAGCGACGCGTTCAGCTTCACACGCCCCTTCGCGCTGACGGCGATCGCAAACACGCTCGCATTCTGGAAGCGCGAGCAACTCGGCATCGCGTTGACGCCTGATGTCGACGAGGTCTCGCTCGCCCTGATCGCCGATGCGTGGTCGCGCACCTACCGCTCGCGCGCCCTCACCTTCGCCGCCACGGCAGAGGCGCGGACCAGCCGCAGCGGTCTTCGCATCCTGCCGGACCGCATTGCCGGGAGCTGGCCGGCGGAGCAGGCTGTGCCGGATTCCGGCGCCTCGCCGCCGGCGCGGGCGCTGGACGAAACGCTGCGCGCGATCGAGACGCGCTATGGAGCACGCACGGCCGACTTCGTGGCGATGCAGCTGGAATATCCGCGATAACGACCGCCAGGATCTTTCCCGCTGCGCGCATCGCCGCGGCGGAATAGATTGGAAGGACACCACGGAACGACGGATCGACATGAGCAAGCCGCATTGGCGTCCCGCGCGCGCCTCCGACCTTCCTGCGATAAGCGCGATTGCGGCACGCATCCATCCGGCGTTGCCCGAACGCGAAGAGGTGCTGGCGGAGAAGATCAGGCTTTGCCCGGAGGGCTGCGGCGTGCTCGATACGGACCAGGGCATCATCGGCTACGGACTGGCACATCCCTGGATGCGGTACCGAATTCCGCCGCTCGACGGCTTTCTGCAAGCATTGCCCGATCGCGCCGACTGTCTCTACATCCACGACGTCGCCGTATTGCCGGAGTTCCGCGGCGGCGGCGTGCGCGCTTATGTCGGTGATATCGAGAAGCTGGCGCGTGCATCACGCATCAGAACGCTCGCGCTGGTCTCGGTCTACGGCACGCCGCCGCTATGGGAACGCGTCGGCTTTCGGACCGTGACGGCGGACGCCGAGTTGCACGCAAAGCTCGCATCCTACGGCGACGGCGCGACCTACATGCTGCGCGACCTCGCCGCGACGTAAGCCCGTCGCCGGGCAAATTGATCGGATTGCTTCGCAGGACGCCGTCAGGCTGCTTCACGCCGCCCCCGCGCGGAACGACTGCCTGCCCCCGGACTTCCCGTTTCGTAGACCCAGGCCTCCTTGGCAAACCACTCGTGCGTTGCCGCACACATCCCGCAATAGGTGCGAGAGAAGAACACTGCACTGCACCGAAATCGTTCGCGGTCCATCTCGATGCCGGTCGAAATGGCTCGGCCCGTTTCCGGGCACTTGATCATCACCATACCCATCTGATTTCCTCCAGCTCGGCATCCCTTCACGGAAAGGCGTCGCCGCCATCAGCCGGACGGCGTCTCTTCTGGCGAAGACGCTCGTCCGCCGATTCACGCGGCCGATAGCCTCGATTCAAGCTGCCCTGTGCAGAACCCGGTTGAAGCTCTTCTTGATCGGCTCGGCCGTCTCGGTCGCAACCTTCTGAGCAAGGTCCCAAAGCTCCCGGTTATGCCCGGAAGCCATTTCAAAGGTCCTGCGGCTGTGGGTGGTGGAGAGGTTCACGACATCCGCAAACGACCTCGCATCGGCCAGTTGGGACAGGAATTCCAGGGTGGAGCTGGTATTGATTTTCGATATTTCGATGACCTTGGTGCCGTAGTCGGCGGCACGCGTGGCATTGGTCGCACAGGCTTCGCGGAAAGCGTCGGTGATCTCCTCGGAAGCCGCCTTCATCTGCTCGAGATTTGCCTTGGCCCGCGCGGCGCCCTGCTCGGCAAGATCACCGAAGATCTCCTGGATATTGAAAAACGGCACGTCGAACTTGAGCCTTGCACCACCATTCCCACCCGCGGGAGTGGCATTCGTCTCGGCTTTCACATTGGCATCATGCATCGTCATTCCATCCTTTCACGCGAAACCAGATGTTGGATTGAAGACTCTCAGAAGCTCCCGGGTGCGGGCCGCACCGGGAAACCAGTGCCCCTACTCTCAAAATGGAGGGATGCTGCTGATGAGCTGCTCTCGCCCCCCTGCCGATGCCAACTATGACCAACCAGGATCGGACCTTCAGTTCGCTTTCAGACTCTCGACTTGATTAAATTCGATTCAAGCGACGCCTCGCCGCAGGCGCCGCTCTTGCCGCTTTGAGCTTGCCGAAAAGGATTCTGCCAACTCGAGAAGGCGCGGGCTCGCAGGCGCGTCCGGATGGCACCATGTTACTGATTGATTGCGCCATAGCGCACCGCGCGAGCCTTCGGCGGCGTTAGTCTGGCCGGGGCCGGAAAGCGGCAGATCAGCCCCGACGCTTCTTCTTCGCATTTTTCTCGGGCGCGCCCTTCGCAGGCCACGGCGTGACCGAAGGCTCTGCATGGCCGGGCTTGTTCTTGTGCTTCTTTTTCTTTGCGAAAGAACGCGCATCACCGAATTTCGACGCGCGCTCGCCCTGAGGCTTGCTGCGCGACTTGAATCCACTCGCCTCGCGCGGGCGATCCTCGCGCCGTTCATGATGAGCGCCGGCCTCGCGCTGCGGCGCGCGGGGGCGCTCCTGAGGAGCGTCTTGCCGGTCCGGCGCATCCGTCATCGGCTCGATCCGGATGCTGTCTTCCTTGTCGGGACGCTTGATCTTTGCCGCAAAGGATTCGGCGACCCGCTGGGAGATCTCGAACTCGGTGGTGGTGTCCATGATCCTGATGGCGCCGATGTCGCGCTTGTCGATGCCGCCGCGGCGGCAGATCATCGGCAGCAGCCAGCGCGCTTCGGCGTTCTTGCGGCGCCCGATGGCGGCGCGAAACCAGACGCTGCCATCCGCCATGGCGTGCTTCGAGGATTTCCCAGCCTTCGACCGCGGCTTGGCGCGGTCCTCGCCCTGTTCGGACCTATCACGCCCGCGTTCCGGCCTGCCGCTTCGCTCGCCGGGATCGATGATGTCCTCGGGCGACGGCAGCCGCGCGCGATAAAGCCGCGCCAGCGCGGCGGCGATGTCCTCGGCCGAGCGCTCGGCCAAGAGCGCCTGCGCCAGGGCCAGATCGTCGGGAGTGGTCTCCTCCGTGAACAGCACGTCCTTCATGCGTGCGTGATCGAGCTTGCGGATGTCATCCGCCTGCGGCGCCGTGCCCCAAGCCGCGTCGATCCCAGAGAGGTCGAGCAACAGCTCGGCGCGCCGCCGCCGCGCGGGCGGCACCAACAGGACACTCGTGCCCTTCCGGCCCGCGCGCCCGGTACGGCCCGAGCGATGCTGCATGACTTCGGCGTCGTTGGGCAAATCGGCATGGATGACGAGGTCGAGGCTCGGCAGGTCGATGCCGCGGGCGGCAACGTCGGTCGCGACGCAGACGCGCGCGCGTCCGTCGCGTAGCGACTGCAGCGCCAGGGTGCGTTCGTTCTGCGTCAATTCGCCCGACAGCGCGACCACAGAGAAGCCGCGCTCCAGCAGCGCGGCTTGCAAATGCCTGACAGCATCGCGCGTGCTGCAGAACACCAGCGCGCTCGGCGCCTCGTAGAAGCGCAGCACGTTGACGACGGCATGCTCGACGTCGGCGGGCGCGATGCGGATCGCGCGGTATTCGATATCGGCGTGGCCGCCCTCGTCGCCGGCGACCTCGATCCGGAAGGCGTCGCGCTGATATTGCCGCGCCAGCGCGACGATGCCGCGCGGAAACGTCGCGGAGAACAGCAAGGTGCGGCGCGTCTGCGGCGTGGTCTCGAGGATGAATTCCATGTCCTCGCGAAAGCCGAGATTGAGCATCTCGTCGGCTTCGTCGAGCACAACCGCGGCGAGCTCGGAAATGTCGAGACGGCCGCGCCGCAGATGATCGCACAGACGCCCGGGGGTGCCGACGACGATATGCGCGCCGGCGGCGAGCTCGCGCTGCTCGCGCCGCGGATCCATGCCGCCAACGCAAGAGACGACACGCCCGCCGGCATGCCCATAGAGCCAGGCCAGCTCGCGCTGAACTTGGAGCGCGAGTTCGCGGGTCGGCGCCACGATCAAGGCGAGCGGCGCGGCCGCTGGTGCGAACTGCTCGGCGTCATCGAGGATGTTCTTTGCGATGGCCAAGCCGTAAGCGACGGTCTTGCCGGAACCGGTCTGGGCCGAGACCAGGAGGTCGCGGCTGGTGGCCTCATGGGCGAGCACCGCGAGCTGGACGGGCGTCAGTGAATCATAGTTCCGCTCGGCCAAAGCGCGGGCGAGCGGCGGGGTAAGGGCCGGAAGAGACACGAGATGGGAAACCTTGTTTGATTCAGGCGCGCAAACGGTGAACCGGCGCCCCGAGCTGCGTGCGCGGCAAACGGCCCGACCGCACGCTGATTTGATCTGGGCGCTCTTTAAGCCAAGCGCCCGGAAATCACCATAGCCGTGATGCATGGCTTGACGGCGAGCCGCGCCTGAAGCTTGCAGCGGATTTTTGCGGCCAGCTCGATTAACCTTGGCGCGGCGGGATCGGCCTATAGCCGAGCCACGCTCACGTCTGGCGATATGGGGAATAAAGATGCGATTGGCGGTCATTTCCGACATCCACGGCAATCTCGCCGCGCTGGAGGCGGTGCTGGCGGATATCAAGACGCGGGGCGTCGATCGGATAGTCAACCTCGGCGACTGCGTCACCAGCCCGTTGTGGCCGAGGGAAACGTTCGAATTCCTCCAATCGCTGGCGTTGCCGACCGTGCGCGGAAATCATGATCGCTGGATCGAGGAGTTTCCGGACGACAAGCTCTCGCCGGCAGGTCTGTTTGCGCGCAACGCACTGACTGCAGAGCAGCGTCGTGCACTTCACAACCTACCCTCCCAGCTGCGACTGGACGACGGCATCCTGGCCTGCCATGGCACGCCCGACAGCGACACGGCGTGCCTGCTGGAGGACGCACTCGACGACGGCCGCTTCGTGCCGGCACGCCGCGACGTGCTGGAAGCACGCCTTGCGAGCGAGCCGGCGGCGCGCGTGGTGCTGTGTGGCCATAGCCACCGCCCGGCCGTCGTTCACGGGCCGCGCGAATGTCTGGTCCTCAATCCCGGCAGCGTCGGATGCCCTGTTTTCGCTGACATTCCCTTTGCCGCGAAACTGGAACACCGCTCGCCTCACGCCCGCTACGCGATCCTCACCAAGGGCAAAAGGGGCTGGCAGGTCGAGCTGCTGGCCCTCGAATACGACTGGGAGGCCGCCTCGGCGCGCGCGCTCGCCAACAACCGTCCGGACTGGGCGCACGCCATGTTGTCGGGATACGTCAAATAGAATTTCTCAGATCTCGGCGTACACCTCCAGCAGATTCCCGTCGGGATCGCGGAAGAACAGCGTGCGATGGCCGAAGGGCTGGTTGGTCGGCGGTGACAGCAGCGCCACGCCTTGCCGCACGAGTTCATCGGCGCACGCGTCGACCTCTGCAGCAGAGACCTTGAAGGCCAGCTGCAGCGAGGCGCTGCCCGCTGGCGTCGGTGCATCGCTGGCGGTGCGGCTCGGCCTTGCCAGCACCAACGTGTTGCTGCCGAGGCCGTACTCGATCCAGTTCGGCGACAGCTCGCGCGAGAGCGGAAAGGCGAGGACGTCTTCGTAGAAGCGGCGCATCGGCGCCATGTCGCGCACGAAGATGACCGTGTAGTCGATCGCGCGGATGGCGTGGAAGGGGGATTGTCGGGCTGGTTCGGGTGTCTTTTCGTCGGTCATTTCGTCGCTCGTTCCAGGCTCCGACTTTTAGCCCGCATGGAGCAAAGCGGAATGCGGGACGGACGTCCCCGGATTACGCTCGGCTCCACCCGGGCTACGGATTTTGTCTATCGCAGCAGGCCGCCACCATAGCGCAGCTCATAAAGCGGTGTACCATCCTGCCGGGCAATCGTCTCCACACCGTGGAAGCGATCGATACCGCCTTCGATCTCGTTGCGGTACGCCATGCCGTCCTGCTCGAACAGGCGAGGTCCCCGGTAAGGCTCTTCGACGCCGACGCGCAGCAACGCCTGGCGCAGGAATTTGTAGATGGCGAGGAAGATCTCCCGCTCCGTGATCTCCGCACGAACGCCGCCGCTGTAGCTCATCGACCAGGTGACGCGTTCATCCCGCGACACGGTCTCCTGCCCGACGAAGAAGCCCATCCCGAAAATAGATATCGCGATAGGCATAAGGCGGCGCGTGATGCTCGAGCTGCTTGGAGCCGGTAAGCAGCGGCGCAGCAACGGTCGCATCGTCATCGAGACCCGCATAGGTGCGGCGTTTGGCTTCGACCAGGAACGCCGCGAGATCGTGAGGCGCGGACGGCATCGTCTACTCCACCAGCTCCGGCCACGGCACGATCGTCGACTTCACCGTCTTCATCGCCATTGCGTCCTGCACGGCCTGCGCGACGCCCGCTTCCGTGAACGGGTAGATCGTCTGCATTTTCAGCCACGGGTATTTGTCACGGGTGCGGTAGAGCATGTCGACGCCGAGCGGGAGGTCATTGCCGGTGAAGCCCCAGGATCCCAGCACGTTGAGGTCCTTGGT
This sequence comes from Bradyrhizobium sp. NBAIM08, assembly GCF_020193935.1. Taxonomy (NCBI): domain Bacteria; kingdom Pseudomonadati; phylum Pseudomonadota; class Alphaproteobacteria; order Hyphomicrobiales; family Nitrobacteraceae; genus Bradyrhizobium; species Bradyrhizobium sp. NBAIM08. The sequence continues at coordinate 969,663 of NZ_JADYVR010000001.1, forward strand.
GCAGATGCGGTGCCAGGAGGTGTCGATCGAGCCGGCGTCGGTGAACTGGCCCATCTCGACATAGGTGCCGCCGTCGCGCAGCATCTCGATGCCTTCGGGGCCGGCGGTCGGATGACCCGAGCAGTCCATCACGAGATCGGCGCCGAAGCCGCCGACGATCTCGCGCACACGCGCGATGCGATCCTGCGGTGACTTCAGCTCCTCGATGTTGACGGTCGCCTCCGCGCCGAACTCGCGCGCCAGCTTGAGCCGCGGCTCCTCCGGCGCGCCGACGCAGATGATGCGCCCCGCCCCCATCTCCCTGGCGGCCGCGACCGCCAGAATGCCGATCGGGCCGGAGCCCTGGATCACCACGGTGTCGCCCCAGCTGAATCCGCCGGCGCGGGTCGCACGATTGAAGGCCCGAATGCAGGAGGTCAGCGGCTCCGACAGCGCACCCAGGCGCAACGACATGTCGTCCGGCAGCTTGTAGATCTTGGTGCCCGGCAGCATGTCGAGATCGACATAGACATATTCGGCCCAGCCGCCCCACAAATGCGGCGCCTTGTCGAAGCCGAGATAGCGGCCGTAATAGACCGGCGTCAGGCATTTGTTCGCGGTTTGCGGATAGTGGATGCAATAGTAGCAGCGGCCGCACGGCATCAAGGGCGGGATCATCACTTTCGATCCAACTTTGAGCGGCTTGCTCATGAAATCTTCGGTGAACTCGTCGCCGCATTCGACGATGACGCCGCCGAGCTCGTGTCCCAGCGTGAACGGCCAGGGCAGCGGCTTCGGCCAGTGCCCCTTGAGGATATGGAGATCGGTGCCGCAAACCCCGCAGGCGCCGACCTTGATCAGCGCAGCCTTGCGGCCGACCTTCGGCCACGGCACGGTGCGGATCACGGGCTCCGAGCCGGGACCTGCGTGGGTGCAGACGCGGATTTGTTGCATGGCTGTTTCCTCGCTGCCCGCTTGTTATGATTTGTGTGCGGGCTGAGGCGAAGCGTATGTGAGATGCGCGCTCGTGCCAAGGTGCGGCCTTGTAGCCCGTATGGAGCGTAGCGGAATACGGGGAAGCGGGCCCGGATTTCGCTACGCTCCATCCGGGCTACCGGGCTAGAGACCGCAGACGCATATCTGCCGCATGCTTTCCGCCGTCAGTGGCCCGCGATCGAAATCGCCGAAGCGCTCGATGAGGCGCAAGCCGCCCGAGGCCACGAGCAACGGCATTTCCTGCGGGAAGATGTTGCGCATCGGCAATGCGACCCGCCAAAAATCCTTCTTCGTCGCGCTTGACCAGTACCAATCCACGTGCCTGATCTGGGTGAGTGGGTCGTATCGCGCGCTTTCTTCGATGGTGAGCGCACCCAGACTGTCGTGGAGCACCCTGGCAATCAACTCGCGCTTGTCGGGATCAGAGTTGAGCATGGCAATACTGGGTAGGAACGCGTCGAATACGAGCCGACCCTGCGCCGACAGGTGTCGGCCGGCAGATTTGAAAAAGCCTTTGAAATCGTCGAGGCTATGCAGATGCAGCACCGAGTTCATCGCGACAATGATGGTGTCGAAAGTCCGGCCGCCGAGATCGAAATCGCGCATGTCCAATTCGACGAAGCCGGGCTCAACCGCGTTCGCCCTGGCGTGATCTCGCGCCCGCTCCAGCATCGCGGAAGACAGATCGCCTCCAATGACATCAAGACCCGCCTGCGCCAATGGAACGGTCAGGCGACCGCTCCCGCAGGCAAGATCGAGAATGCGGCCACCGCGTTCGCGCGCGATGTCGACATAGAAGCGTTCTAGGATCGGATCTGGCGGAGCCATCAGGTCATAGAGATCCGGCCGATCGTAGAGACTGTTCTGTTCCATGGAGACGATCGTAGCGAATAATTTCGTCACCTGCATGGGGCGACTGCTGCGGCTCGACGAGAGCAGGCCGGAAGTCGCGAGGCTCGCACCTCAGATAACGCGGGCCTCGTGGCAAGAGTGCATGGCTGCTGTTCCAGCACGCCCAATTGTCTTGAGCGCCGGCCGGCGAGCGTGTAACTCGCCACGAGTCTCACCTCAGGTCATCCCGTGAATCCCCTTCCCCAAAATCCCGTGGCCGCGTCCGGATCGTTCGCGGCGATGAGGTCCGTGCCCTACCGTCTCCAGTTCGCCTCTTACGTGCTGGCGATGATGGCCGACAATATCGAGCATGTGATCAGCTATTGGGTGGTGTTCCAGAAATTCCATTCGCCGACGCTGGGCGGGTTTGCCGTGCTGTCGCACTGGCTGCCGTTCCTGCTGTTCTCCGTCGCGGTCGGCGGCCTCGCCGACCGGTTTGATCCGCGCCGCATCATCCAGTGCGGCATGCTGCTGTTCATCGTCGCCTCCGCCGGTTGGGGCTTCTTCTTCCTGACCGATACGATCCAGATGTGGCACGCGATGCTGCTTCTGGTGATCCATGGCTGCGCCGGCGTGCTCTGGCAGACGCCGAACCAGCTCTTGCTCTACGACCTGGTCGGCCCGGCCGACCTGCCGAGCGCGGTGCGGCTGAACGCGATGGCGCGCTATCTCGGCATCCTGGTCGGACCTGCGGTGGGCGGGCTCATCATGCTGACGCTCGGTCCCTCGCACGGCATCATCTTCAACACGCTGTTCTATCTGCCGATGCTGCTGTGGCTGTTCTGGGCCCCGATCAGGGACAAGAGCGTGGCGGCGCGCCGCTTCGCGGTGCGCGGCCTCGCCGACATCGTGCTCACCATCCGCGCGATCGGCACCCAGCCCGTGCTGTCGGCGATGACGTGGCTCGCCGGCCTCACCTCCTTCATGATCGGCAACGCCTATCACGCCCAGATGCCGGGCTATGCCGGCGATCTCGGCCATGGCGATCCCGGCGTCTCCTACAGCGTGCTGCTCGCCGCGGACGCAGCCGGCGCAGTGCTTGCCGCAATCGCGCTGGAATCCTGGGGGCGGCTGAAGGGCACCCCGCGCACCGCGATCGCGTTGGCGATGCTGTGGAGCGTGGCGCTGCTCGGCTTCGCGCTCGTGCCGGTCTATCCGGTCGCGATCGCGCTATTGTTCTTCGCGGGCTTCTTCGAGCTCTCCTTCAACACCATGGCGCAGGCGCTGGTGCAGCTGAACGCCCCGCACGACATCCGCGGCCGCGTCGTCGGCCTCTACAACATGGCCGGGCTCGGCATGCGCGCCTTCAGCGGCATCACGATCGGGGTATCAGGCGCGGCGATCGGCATCCACTGGTCGCTCGGCTTGTCGGCCGCCGTGCTGCTGGCGCTGCTGTGCCTGCTTTATGGGCGCGCCGCGAGGAAGCCGAGCCCCGCCTGAAGGTGTGGCTTTTCGAGCGCATCGTGTCTGTCCGTGTCCAGCGCGCCCGATCCTAACGCGGCATTAACCCTGTGCACCTTAGGGTCGCAAGGACTCCGCCCGGGCGGGGGGTCGGGTGTTGGAAATGGCGTTGGCGAACAAAAAATTTCTTCCGGCTGCCGAGGAGCGCAGGCGCTTCCAGCGGGTGAAGGTGCACCTGCTCGGCCGCTACATGCTGCCGGACCGCCGGGAATTCCCCTGCCAGGTGATCAACATGTCGCCGGGCGGCCTCGCCTTGCTCGCCCCCGGCATCGGCAATGTCGGCGACCGCGTGGTCGCCTATCTCGACCATATCGGCCGCGTCGAGGGCAAGATCACCCGGATCATCGACAACGGCTTCGCCATGACCATCGGTGCGACGCCGCGCAAGCGCGACAAACTCGCCGCGCAGCTGACCTGGCTCGCCAACCGCGACATCCTCAATCTGCCGGAGGACCGCCGCCACGACCGTATCGTGCCGCGCAACCCGATCGCGGTGCTGACGCTCGAGGACGGCACCAAGATGACCTGCCGCATCATCGACCTCTCGCTGTCGGGCGCTGCGATCGCTGCCGAGAACCGGCCACCGCTAAAATCGACGGTTCTGCTCGGCCGGGTCCAGGGCCGCGTGGTCCGAAACCTCGAGGACGGCTTCGCGCTGGAGTTCATGCACGAGCAGCCGGCAGAGACACTCGAAGAGAGCGTTACCGCGCGGTAAAGCGCAAGGACGCGAAAACCTCCATATTTCCAGGCTCGAAGGCGGCTTCCGCGATGCGGACGCCGCCTTTTTCATGTCCCGCGGCGAATGGCCAGCGGTTAACGGAGGGGCTGCAGATGAGCGCAAACAACGCTCCTCCCAGCGCTTCCGCGTTAATAGATAAAATTTGAATCAATTGCAGTCATATCCAATTTTACGCGAATTCTATTCAAGTATAGATCGAATTCGCCGCGCCTTTTACTTGCATTCGTCTCGACTTGACTTGGTCGACTTAGCGGCAACTCAAAAGCTCCGTGCGAAATGTGGTCCCAACAAGAAACGGGGGCCGCAATGTTTGACTTCAGGGGACGGGGGAAGGGACTGGCGCTGGCCGCCATGCTCTTCGGGATCAGCGCGGCAGCGCAGGCCGGCGAAGGCCGTCTGCTCTACGCGAGCCTCGGCGACACCACGCGTGCGCCGATCGGCTGGGTCGAGTTCTGCGCGGACAATGCTGCCCAGTGCCAGGGCGCACCGCTGCAGCCGCGCGACATCGTGATGTCGCAGGCCGCATGGCGCGACCTCGTCAAGGTCAATCGCTGGGTCAACGAGACCGTCAAGCCTCTGACCGACCAGGAGCACTGGGGCGTGATCGAGAAGTGGTCGCTGCCGTCAGACGGTTACGGCGACTGTGAAGACTACGTGCTGTTGAAGCGCAAGATGCTGATGGATGCCGGCTGGCCGCGCCAGGCCCTGCTCATCACCGTGGTGCGCGACAAGAAAGGCGAAGGCCACGCGGTGCTGACGGTGAAGACCGACAAGGGCGAGTTCATTCTCGACAATCAGAACGAGAACGTCCTCGCCTGGACGGAGACCGGCTACCGCTTCGTCAAGCGCCAGTCGCAGAGCGATCCCAACGTCTGGGTCTCGCTGGGCGATACCAAGCCGGCGGTCTCCACCGCCAGCGCCAAAGATTAGTAGGAACGAGACAACAGGTTACGCGACCCGGTCACATCCCCACCCCTCCCCGTCCCAGACCGGTTCGCGCGCGCCCAGCCATCCCCCAATGGCTGGGCGCAACTTTTTGGGAAAGCGCGATCAGCTCTGCTCGCCTTGGCGCGACCAGGGCACGCGTGCGGCGGCAAAATCCCGCCAGCTATCCTGCAAGCCCTGCTGCATGCCGATCGATGCCCGCGCCTGCCAGCCGGCGATCGCGGCCGCCGCAATGGCGCTGTCGCGATCGTCAGCGCCGAGCCCATCGAGCAACGAGGTCGTCACCGCCATGTCATTGAAGATGCCGAGCTCCTCCTGCAAGCCGGCGAGCCGGCGTGCGAATTTTCGTGCGGACTTGCGATCCTCGTAGAGCGGCAGCAGGAACTCGCTGAGATAGCGCAGCCGCTTGGTGGCGAGCCGCACGCGGTGCAGTTCGTCGACCGTCAGCGATTTGAAGCGGCGGCCGCGCTTGAGCACCTTCGCGTGCTGTTCCGATAGGACGCGCTGCGCGAAATTGAGGGCGGGCTCGGCGAGCCGGCCGAGATCTTCGGGCGCGACGCCGTTGCGCCAGCCGCGCGTCTCGATCCAACCGCCAAGACCGATCAGGAAGAGCGCGCAACGGCGATCATCGAGCGCGTGGCGGGCGCTGCGATAGGCTTCCGCCTGACGCTGAGCCGCGGCCCGCCCAAGCGCATCGAAACCCGCGACCGACGGACAGGCTTTTGCGATCGCCGGCAAGGTGGCGAGCTGGAACACGTCCCAGTCGCGCGCGGCGGACAGGCCTTGCGCCAGCCATTTGGCCTCCGAACGCAGCGCCTCGAGATTGCTGAGCGCGCCGACCGAACGCATCAGGTCGAGCGCGGATCGCAGCCGGCGCAGCGAGACGCGCAGCTGATGCACGCCTTCCGGATTGCGGCCGTCCTCGGCCGCCGGCAGCGATTGCAGCAGGTGAAGGAAGCAGGTGCGCAGGATGGTCGCGAAGGCTTCGTCGAGCGTCACGGAGGGATCGAGGCGAAGCTTGCGCGGTCGGCGTGCCGACGGCGGCAGGTCCGCGGCAAGATCGAAGCCGCGCGCCGACTTGCTGCGGATGGACGGCTTCACCGTTCCGTGCTCCGCAAGGCGCAGCGCGATCTCGTAGATCGCGCTCGCGCTGCCGCTCTTCAGCTCCAGCTCGATCTCGCTGACAGGAACCGACCGGTCGCCGGCCGTCAGCTCGCCCTGGTCGCAGGCGACCTCGACCGTGCCGGACGGCAGGTCGATGATGCGCGTGTGCCGATGCACATCGGCCGTGAACACCGCTTCGAGCGGCTGCGCTTTGAGTCGCTCGCGAATCTTCTCCGGAATGAACGGCATCGCCAAAGCGAGATCGGGCGCAAGCGAAGGCACGCTTGCTTCCCATTCGCCGCGACGCAACGGATCGTCCGCAACCTCGGTCTTCACGGTCTGCACGAAACGCGTGCCGCTCTGGCGGACGCGCAAGCTCAGGCCGGCACGACGAAGCGCCCGCTCGGGCGTGTCGTAGTAGACGGACTTGAGACGTTTGCGCGTGCCCTTGTTGCGCGCGTTCGCCGCGATCACGGGCGCTGCGCCGAAATGCGCCATGCGATCGGCACCGACGAGCAGCTTGAGCTCGATTTCGCCAACGGGAGATGCGGGCTGGGTTGGGCTCGGCGCGGGCGTCACGTCCTGCGATGGCGTCTGCTCAATGGCAGTGCGCTCCTCGACCGTCGCGGGTTCCACGCTGACGTCCTCGCGTTGCCCCGGCAAGCCAGTGAGGAGCTGCGTTCTCTTGGTGTTCACAGCAGGATTGGCTTCCGGCGCGCCCGGAGTCTTGCGAGCCGGCGCAGCATCTGACTTTAGCATTTGCGGTAACATGACAGTTCAATGACAGGCGACAGGGATATAGCCTGTACAGCCTGCGAGGAATAGTCACATCAGATCGGCGCATCATGATTCACATGTAGCTCGCCAGGTAAAAGCTGCAGCCGCCGGCCCAAGCCCCCTACGACACGCCGAGAGATGCCGCTCATTCTGCCGCTTCAAGATTGGCCGGCTTTTCAGCCTCGCCGAGCGGGGAAACCGCCGGGCCGTTGAGCGCGGTGCCATCGGGTGCAAACTGCGATCCGTGACATGGGCAGTCCCAGCACTGTTCGAGTGAGTTCCAGTGCACGACGCAGCCCAAATGGGTGCAGCTCGCCGAATGCAAATGCAAATGTCCGCTTCGGTCCCGGCACGCCGCGATCTTCTTCAGGCCGCTTCGGAAGAGGCGCCCCTCGCCGGGCCGCAGTTGTTCAGCGCTCGCGATTTCACTTGCGGTGAGATACTCCGCGAAATTCTTGATAGGGGTGATGTTCTCGCTGATGAACTCGCCGATGTTCCTTTGAATCTTCCGCGACGGAGCGTAGACGTCCTCCCAGTGACTGGCGCCGCTGGTGATGAGATCCGCGATCAGCATGCCGGCCACGAGCCCGTTGGTGATCCCCTGCCCGGAGTCGCCGCTGACAACGAATACATGCTCCTCGCCGGGGCTGCGGCCGATGAAGCCGGCGAAATCGACCGGCTCCAGCACCTGACCCGACCACCGATGGGTGACCTCGCGCAAATCCGGCAATCGCTCGCGCGCCCAGCGCTCGAGCGCGTCAAGGCGCTGTGCGCCATCATTCGCCTCACCCGACTTGTGATCTTCGCCGCCGATGATCACGATATCCTCGTCGGCAGACAACGGTTGGAGGCGGACATAATGATAAGGATCGAGCGTGTCCCAATAAAGCGCATCCTCCACGGCGCCGGCCGCAATCTTCGCGGCGAGTGCATAAGTGCGGTAAGGCGCCTGCTTGGTGTGGATCGCCACCTGAACATTGACGGGCGAGTTGGTCGCAACCACCACGTCGGCGGCGTGAACCTCGTAGCCTGAGACGGTGGTGACGACCATGCGACCCTGGCGTTGCTGGATGCTCTCGACGCAGGTGTCGGCATAGAGCTGGGCGCCCCGGCGCTGCAGTGCGCTCGCCAGACCGGCGAGATATTTAGTCGGATGCAGGCGCGCCTGGCGCGGAAAGCGCAGCGAACGCATCTGACCCCGGTCATGGAATGGTGTCGGATTAATGCAATTTTCGACAGGAATCTGCAGCTTGCGACAGCAGTCCAATTCACTATCCAGCTCGGATGCGGACGTTCCGGATGCCAGTACCCAATAGCCATCGACGCGCTTAAAACCGCAATCGATGTGCTCGGCGCCTTGGATGGCCTCGACGCGATCGATCGCGGCAGCGACGCTCTGATAGTAACGCCGCGCACAGTCAGGGCCGCGGACTCGCACGAGCGCATCGTAACCATCATCAAGTGCGGTCGCCAGATGCGCCGTGGTGCGCGCCGTCATCCCGCTGCCGATGCGGCCGCGATCGATCACTGCGACCGAACGTCCATGGCAAGCAAGTTCATATGCGACCGAAAGCCCGGCTATTCCGGAGCCGACCACGGCAACGTCCACGCCGACCGTACTCGACAGCACCGGAGCTTCGGCGACAGATACGTCCATCCAGAGGGACCACGTGTGCTCATCCCGTACATTCATGGCGCTACTCCTCGGAAGAACAAACGATGCAGCAGAATGACGGTTCCTATGTGCGCTATCGAACGAAACGCCGATGAGATGGCCGCATTCATTAGGAACCTTCATCGTGCTCGCGCTTGAACCGGCATGAAAAGTCCATCACCGGGGATGCGTAGGGCGCTGCGCCAGGCGCGATTGTACGGGCACCTGCTCGTCCGCAACGACAGGCTGTATCATCCGGGCGGCAATCATCCGATCTGCTCGATACAGCTTGCACGAGAGATGGTCAGGTCAGGATGGATGACCAAGCACGACGGCGAATACGAGATCACGGCAGAGGGGCAGCTTGCCGCCGAAAGCGAACTCGGTCGCTGAGGAGCCGATGTGGCACCGTCCAATTCCCGGCCGGGGAGCCGGAGCCTGTTGACTGATCCGGCGATTGCATCATTGACTAGCGGCACGGTCCTCACAAAGAGCTGCCATGCCCTCGTTCCGTCCCGTTATCGCGTTGTCGAGAGGCCTCGAGGTCCTGCGCGTCATCAACCAGGAACGGCAATCGACCGTAGGCTCGCTGCATAAGGCGACGGGCCTCAACAAGGCAACAATCGTCCGCATGCTCGAAACGCTGGAGCATGAAGGATATGTGGTGCGGCGCGCCGAGCCGCCCAGCTATGCCCCGACCGGACGGGCGCTCCTGCTCAGCGCCGGCTACGACGAACCCAATTGGATCGGCGGTATCGCCGAACCGATGCTCAACAAGTTTCGCCAACAGATTCAGTGGCCCTCGGACGTGGCTGTGCTCGACGAGGAATCCATGGTGATCGCGCATACGACCCGGATCGGCGGTTCGCTGCTCTTCTACCGTCCGCCGGGTTTTCGCTTTCCCGTGCTGGGCACCTCGATGGGGCGCGCCTATTTGGCGTTTTGCGAACCGGCCGAGCAGGAGCGCATCGCGGCGCGCCTTGCCCTCAGCCCGGAGCCCTGGAACGACCTCGCCCGCAATCCCGCCAAACTCACCAAGGTGCTGCGCGCGATCCGGAAAGCCGGATTCGCAGTGATGGACGAGAGCTACAGCCGCCGCATCTTCGGCGGCGCCGTCTGGGCGATCGGCGTTCCCGTCGCTGTTCCGAACCGCCTGTTCGCAAGCATGAACGTGATGATGCTGCGCGAGGCCGTCAGCACCGAGGAAGGTCTCAGGCGCTTCGTGCCTCAGATGAAGAAAGTCGCCTCCGCACTGGCCGAGACGCTCAGCGCCAGGCTTGCTGCGGCAGGCCCGTCCGCGGCCGCCAAGAGCTAGCCATTTCACACCATGAAATGTTGTTTCTATTTGACTCTGCTCGTGTGACATCTCTGCCCGGCGGCCAAAGGGCGCCCAAAGACGCAACAAAACCGGAGGGGCAAGTGAGGACATTCGTCGCAATGCTGGGCGCTGCAATTGCAGGCCTGGTGCTGGCCACGGCTGACGGGGCTGCGGCCGAAGCCTGGCCGACCAAAGCAATCAAGATCGTCGTGTCGACGCCCGCTGGCGGCATCACCGATGCGTTCGCCCGCGCCTATGGCGATTACATCTCTCAGAAGCTCGGACAGCCGGTCGTCGTCGAAAACAAGACGGGAGCGAGCGGCGCGCTGGCAGCCCAATCGGTCAAGGATTCGCCGGCGGACGGCCATACGCTGATGTACACGATCTCGTCCACGCTGCTCGGAAACCGGCTGCTGCTGAAGTCGCTCGCCTACGATCCGGACAAGGATTTCACGATCGTCGCGATGACGCCATCGGGTCATCTGCCGCTGGTCGTCCATTCCGCTACCGGTGCAAAGTCCATCGAAGATTTCGTCGCCTATGCGCGCCGCAACAAGGTCACGGCCGGGTCGTATGGGATCGGTTCGTTCGCGCACATCGCGATCGCCGAGCTCAATCGCCAATACGGCCTCGACATCTCCATCGTGCATTACCGCGGCGAAGCGCCGATGTGGCAGGACCTGGCGGCCGGCGTCATCCAGGCCGCGACCGGCAGCTACCAAGCCGCGCTTCCGGTCCTTGATACCGGCGTCGGCCGTGCGATCGCTGTTCCGTCACTGGTTCGCATGAAGAAGCTGCCGGACACCAAGACGTTCACCGAGCAGGGGGTCACCGGCAAGGTCTTCCAGCTGACCAGCTTCACGACCCTGGTGGCGCCCGCTGCGACGCCGACCGACCGGATCGAGCTGCTCGCCAAGCTGATGGTCGAAGGCGGCAAGACCGAGCGTGTCCAGAAGCTGCTGGAGGCCTTCGGGGTCGATGCGCCGGCAATGGACCGCGCATCCTCGGTCGCCCTCTACGAAAAAGAAGGGCCGGTCTGGCTGGAATCGATCAAGAATCTCGGATTGGAGCCACAATAGCGTCCGGACCCGCCGATCCCGTGCGCTGGCGACGCCCTTCTCACGCCCCCAGCACGTCCGCCAGCCGCAATTCATCGGCGGCGGGATCCTTCAGGAACAGCTCCGCCTCGATCTCGTTCAGGTGCGACAGCATCAAGGCGCCGGCGCGCGCCTTGTCGCGCTTGCGGATCGCGGCGGCGATCCCGGCGTGATGATCGGTGCCGCACGCGGGCGTGTCGTGACGGCGGTACAGCAGGATGATGAGCGAGGAGCGCGCGATCAGCTCCTTCAGGAAGCCAAGATAGATGCTGTGGCCGCTCATCTCGGCGACGAGACGATGAAACTCGCCGGACAGACGGACGGAGGCGCGGGCATCGCCGCGCAACTCGGCCTCGCGTTCTTCCGTGAGATGGTGCTGCAGGCGATCGAGCCAGGCCGGCGAAACCGCGTCAATGGCGCGGTCCACGATGCTGGGCTCGATCAGGCGCCGCGCCTCGAACACCTCGCGGGCATCAGCCGGCGTCGGGCGCGCAACGAAAGCGCCGCGATTCTTCTCGATATTGACGATGCCCTCATGCGCAAGCTGCTGCAGCGCTGAGCGCACCAGCGTCCGGCTTGCGCCGTAGATGTCGCCGATCTCGTCCTCCCCGAGCTTGGTGCCGGGCAGCAGGCGATGCTCGAGGATCGCGGCAGTCACACCCTCCCGGATACGGCTGACGCGATCGCTCGCGTCTGGCGCATCGGGTTTCTGGCGGGTCTTGGCGGCCATGATTGTGAGGCTCGATCGACGAACGTTCGGCCTGCAATGTTAGTCGACGAGCTGTATCCAATCACAGGCGAAACTTTATACAATCTTCGCCCGTTTTGTGTGCAGCTGGCTGCACGGGTGACGGCCCGACATTGGGCCGGAATCGATCTAACGATCTGACTCCGCTGCACAGTTTCTGAAATTCGCATCGTCGCGGGCTGTTGGCACGGACCTTGCGGAGAGAGGCGGGACGCAACGCCCCTCCTCGGACACGCCATGGCCATTCCCGCCGCTCTCGAACTGGTCGCCGTCACCAAGCGCTACGACGCCACGCTGGCCGTTGACAACGTCAACCTGAAGATCCCGGCCGGCACCTATTGCTGCCTGCTCGGCCCCTCCGGCTGCGGCAAGACCTCGACGCTGCGCATGATCGCAGGTCACGAGGCGGTCAGCGAAGGCGACATCATCCTCGGCGCGCAGAACGTCACCGACCTCGAGCCCGCCAAGCGCGGCACCGCGATGATGTTCCAGTCCTACGCTCTGTTTCCGCACCTCTCCGTGCTCGACAACGTCGCCTTCGCCCTGAAGATGCGCGGCATCGACAAGCCGACGCGGCACAAGCGCGCCGGCGAATTGCTCGAGCTGGTCGCGATGAGCCAATATGCAGGCCGTCTTCCGGCGCAGCTCTCCGGCGGCCAGCAGCAGCGCGTCGCGCTCGCGCGCGCGCTGATCACCGAGCCGCAGATCCTCCTGCTCGACGAGCCGCTCTCGGCGCTCGATCCGTTCCTGCGCGTCAAGATGCGCGGCGAGCTGAAGCGGCTGCAGCGCGAGCTCGGCATCAGCTTCATCCAGGTTACCCACGGCCAGGAAGAGGCGATGGCCCTCGCCGACCACATCGTGGTGATGAACCACGGCAGGATCGAGCAGCAGGGCACGGCGCGCGACATCTTCCATCGTCCCCGCACCGAATTCGTGGCCCGATTCATCGGCGGACACAACGTGCTCAGCGACGCCGGCAATCTCATCGCCGTTCGCGCCGATCAGCTCGGCATCGTGCCGTTCGTCGACGGCGCCTTCGGCGCGCCGGCGCTGCTGACCCAGACCGAGTACCAGGGCTCCTACATCGCCGTCTCGCTCACGCTCGACGACGGCACCGCCCTGTTCTCCCACGTTCCCGAGGCCGCCTTCGACGTGCATCCGTTCCGTCCGGGCGATCGCGTGCTGGCGACCTGGGATCCCGCCAAGGCGCAACGCCTGCAATAGCACCCTTCACCACGGAATGCGCAACACAGAGGAGTGAGCGAAATGACCGAGACGACCAGGAAGACCGGCGTCAGCCGCCGCACGCTATTGAAGGGCACCGCGGGTCTCGCCGGCCTCGCCGCCGGCTCCGGCGCGATCACCGGCTTTCCCTACGTGAAGTCGGCCGATGCGAAGGTGCTCCGCTATCTCGGCACGGCCGTGAACGAGGGCGACGACATCGCCAAGCAATGCCTGAAGGACACTGGTATCAAGATCGAATACATCACCGCAACCACGGACGACGTCACCAAGCGCGTAATGACCCAGCCGAATTCCTTCGACGTGCTTGATACCGAATATTTCTCGCTGAAGAAGCTGGTGCCGTCGGGCAACATCCTTGCGCTCGACGCCAAGAAGATCAAGGAGTTCGGCAACATCACGCCCGTCTTCACCAAGGGCGAGACGCCCGGCGGCAAGAAGATCGGCGGCCAGGGCACCGCGCCCTGGAAGGTGCTCTATCTCGAAGGCAAGGACTCCAAGAAGTTCGCGACGTCGGCGACGGAATTCGTCACGCTGATCCCGACCGTCTACAACGCCGACACGCTCGGCATCCGCCCCGACCTGATCAAGCGTCCGATCACCACCTGGGCCGAGCTACTCAACCCCGAATTCAAGGGCAAGGCTTCAATCCTCAACATCCCCTCGATCGGCATCATGGATGCCGCCATGGTCGTGGAAGCCTCCGGCAAGTACAAATATGCCGACAAGGGCAACATGACCAAGGAAGAGATCGATCTCACTATGAAGGTGATGACCGAGGCCAAGAAGGCCGGCCAGTTCCGGGCCTTCTGGAAGGACTTCAACGAGAGCGTCAACCTGATGGCCTCGGGCGAGACCGTGATTCAGTCGATGTGGTCACCGGCGGTCACCAAGGTGCGCTCGATGGGCATCCCCTGCACCTTCCAGCCGCTGAAGGAAGGCTACCGGTCCTGGGCTTCCGGCTTCTGCGTGTCGAAGGGCGTCTCGGGTGCCAAGCTCGAATGGGCCTATGAATTCGTGAACTGGTTCCTGTCGGGCTTTGCCGGCGCCTATCTCAACCGCCAGGGCTATTACTCCGCCGTGCTCTCCACCGCGAAGGCCCACATGGAGCCCTACGAATGGGCCTACTGGATGGAAGGCAAACCGGCCGAGAAGGACATCAAGGCGCCCGACGGCTCGCTGCTTGAAAAGGCCGGCGCGGTGCGTGACGGCGGCTCCTACGAGGATCGCATGGGCGGGGTCGCGTGCTGGAACGCCGTGATGGACGAGAACGACTACATGGTCCGCAAGTGGAACGAGTTCATCGCGGCGTAACGGACATGTCGGAAGAGGTCCTGCAACAGGCAGCCCCGGGCTTGATCCCGGGGTCGGGCACAGCGCGCGCCGCAAAGCCGACGCGCCTGTCGCCGTCCTTCATCTCCTGGCTCCAGGCCGGACCGATGATGCTGGTGTTTCTCGCGTTCTTCCTCATTCCGCTCGTCTTCGTCGTCATCGTCTCGTTCTGGGACTACAACGAATACCAGCTGCTGCCGGCTTTCTCCGGCCGCGGCTACACCGACACGTTCGAAGGCTGCATCGCGCAGCTCCCTGAGCTCTGCACCATCGCCAAGACCTATCTGAAGACGCTGAAGCTCTGCTTCCTGGTCTGGGCCATCACCCTCTTCGTCGGCTTCTGGGTCGCCTACTTCCTCGCCTTCCACGTCAAGTCCAAGACCTGGCAGATGGGCTTGTCGCTGCTCTGCACGATCCCGTTCTGGACCTCCAACGTGATCCGCATGATCGCCTGGATCCCGCTGCTCGGCCGCAACGGCCTCGTGAACACCGGCCTGATGAAGACGGGCCTGATCAACCATCCCGTGGAATGGCTGCTGTTCTCCGAATTCTCAGTGGTGCTGGCACTGGTGCACCTCTTCACCTTCTTCATGGTGGTGCCGATCTTCAACTCGATGGTGCGCATCGACAAGTCGCTGATCGAGGCCGCCTATGATGCCGGCGCCAGCGGTTTCCAGACCCTCGTCAACGTCATCATTCCGCTAGCCAAGCCCGGCATCGTGATCGGCTCGATCTTCGTCATCACCATCGTGATGGGCGACTTCATCACCATCGGCGTGATGGGCGGCCAGCAGATCGCCGCCGCCGGCAAGATCATCGAGACGCGGGTCAACGCGCTGCAATTCCCCGCCGCCGCGGCCAATGCCGTGATCCTCCTCGCAATCACCTTCCTGATCATCACCATGATGTCGCGCATCGTCGACATCAAGAAGGAGCTCTAGAGCATGAAGGAAGGACGCCCGCGCTCGTTCTACGTGCTCGCGATCTTCTTCGCGGCCTATGTGCTGTTTCTCTATGGGCCGATGATCGCGATCTACGTGCTGTCGTTCCAGGGGCCGCAGGGCGGCCTCACCTTCCCGATGAACGGCGTATCGACCTTCTGGATCGCAAAATTGTTCCAGGGCACCGGCATCGTCGATCTCGGTGCCGCCTTCCGCCGCTCGCTGCTGCTCGGCATCGTCGTGATGATCGTCACCGTCGTGCTGTCGGTCGCCGCCGGCATGGCGTTCCGGCGCAAGTTCAAGGCGCAGAGCATCCTGTTCTACTCGGCGATCGCCAGCCTCATCGTGCCCTCGATCATCACCTCGCTCGGCATCTCGCTCGAGTTCCGCATCATCGACGACCTGATCAAGGCGCATTGGAACGAGAATTTCGAGACCTCGATGGGCCTGCTGACGTCCGGGCTCGGCGCGCACCTGACCTGGACGCTGCCGTTCGGGCTGCTCATCATGTTCGCGATCTTCAACCGCTTCGATCCGCGGCTGGAAGAGGCCGCGCGCGATCTCGGCGCGACACCGTGGCAGACCTTTCGTCATGTCGTGCTGCCGATCATCCTGCCCTCGGTGATCGGCATCGGCCTGTTCGGCTTCACGCTGTCCTGGGACGAGCTCGCACGCTCCAGCCAGGCGATCGGCGCCGTGAACACGTTGCCGCTGGATCTTCAAGGCCTCACCACCACCGTGACCAACCCCGACATCTACGCGCTCGGCACCGTGATCTCGGCGGTCTCGTTCACGGTCATCACGCTTGCGCTCGGCACCATTCACGTGCTCAACAAGCGGCAGGCGGCCAAGGGCTCGGACGCCGGCAAGGGACTCGTCTGAGATAAGGACTCGTCTGTTCCAATGCGGCTTCACGTCGTCAACCCCAACACAACGGCGTCGATGACGGCGAAGATCGCCGCTGCCGCGCGCAGCGTTGCCCTCGCGGGCACCGTGATCGATGCGCGTCAGCCGGCGATGGGTCCGGTCTCGATCGAGGGGTTTTACGACGAAGCTTTCGCGGTGCCCGGCATGCTCGGCTGCATTCGCGAGGCCGATCGCGACGGCGCGGACGCACACATCATCGCCTGCTTCGACGACACCGGCCTGGATGCCGCGCGCGCCGCCGCCAAAGCGCCTGTGATCGGCATCGGCGAGGCCGGCTTCCACCTCGCGAGCCTGATCGCGGCGCGCTTTGCCGTGGTGACCACGCTCGGCGTCTCCATCGTGCCGATCGAGCACAATCTGCGGAAGTACGGCCTGGCCGAACGCTGTGCCCGCGTCCGTGCCGCCGAGGTCCCCGTGCTGGCGCTGGAAGAGCGCAACATTGATGCGCTCGGCAAGATCTCAGCGGAGATCACCGCCGCCGTCCGTGACGACCGGGCAGAAGCGATCGTGCTCGGCTGCGCCGGCATGGCCGATCTCGCAGGCGAGCTCGCCGCCGCGCACGGCCTGCCCGTGATCGACGGCGTCGCGGCCGCGGTGACGCTGGCGGAATCACTGGTGCGACTTGGACTGAAGACCTCCCGGCTCGGGCCCTATGCGGCACCGCGCGCAAAGAGCTATTCCGGGCCGTTCTCGCAATTTCAGCCTTGATCCCTGCCCGCTGCGCGGCGCTCCCGGGCTGCAAGAGCCGCTGATCACTGGTTTTTTGCCGCTCAGCCTCTTTTTGGTCCCATTCCTTGCCGAAACGTAAGGCTTTCGGGACGCCCCGGTGACCCCTCTGGGTTGCCGGTCTTCGCCACTCACCAAGTTTCAATTTGGGTTTTGTCAGCGATGATCGATCTCGCCCAGGACAGGCCGTCCAACACCCTCCTTCGCCTTGGCGCCCAGCCGATCGCGCTGACTGCTGCAGCCCTCCTGCTGCTGATCGCGGGCGTGACGTCGATCGCAATCTGGCGGGCCTATACCGGTGCCGCCCCCGAGAGCGACCGGGTGGTGGCCTCGCGGCAGCTTCAGGCCCGCACCGCCCAGGCCTCCGAGCAGCTGGTCGAGAAGACCAAGGGGCTGGAGGCGACCCAGCAGGAATCGATCGACCAGCTCCAGGTGGTGCAGGACCAGCTTCAGACGATGAAGCGGCTGCTGGCGGCGCAACAGGCCGACACCAAGCGCCTGTCGGAGCAGGTTACGGCCTTGAACGAATCCATCGACGGCTTGCGGCAGTCCTTTGCCAGTGCACGGGCGACCGAGGTCGAGACTCCATCGGTTACCCGCAGGAAACCAGCGCGGCGCGTCCACGCCAGCGCCCGCAAGCGCTCGGGCGGCTGAGCCGGGCACGGTGCGGGAACTTTATTTTCGCCACTTGTGAACTGGATCACATTCGCCGGTATGATTCCGCGCGATGCTCGCCGTTACCGGATGGCGTGAGCCGATTTCAATATCCGGGGCTGGCAAGGTCGTTGACGGTATACTGCGTCAACGACCTTGTTTTTTAACAGCTATTTCGCCTCACTCGCAGACGTCGACTTGGCGGTAGCGCCATCCCGACGGGGTCATGACGCGCTTGCGCACGACGTAGCAGCCGCCATAACCGTCGTTGTAGCCGACGCCATAATAGGTGGGGCCGCCGTAATAGGGGTAGCCGTAGCCGTAATAACCGCCGTAGTAGCCGGCGCCGGCGAGACCTACCCCGATCCCGACCCCTGGCCAGAAGCCGCCGCCATGCCAATGACGGTGCCCCCAGCCATGGAAGCCGCCACCATGGAAACCACCGCCGTGAAAACCTCCACCACGTCCGAAACCGCCGCCCGCCTCGGCCTTTTGGGGCGCCGACAGCCCGACCGCCGCCACGGCCAGCGCCGTCATCATCATCCTGCGTAACATCACTCGATCCTCCGCGTGGAGGTTGCTCCACGCTTCAAAGCAGGACCAAGCTACCGTCAGTCGGTCATTCGTGACAGCCACACTGTCTCACTTCCGCGCGAGCATCGGCAGCCCGCGGCAGATGCGAGCTGCCGCCGGCCGCTATGCCGCCGCTGCCGGCCGTTCGGTCCGATCCTCGACCATGGTCACGAACATGTGGGACTCCTCACCGGCGCCCCCCACCTGGATGCGGCGGGCGCAGATGACGCGGCGCCCGCGGACGGGATTATCGATGGTATCGATGATCGGCTCGAGCTGCTGCCGCTGTGCGAGCAACTGCTGGTCGCGCCGCTCGATCAATTCGGCAGCCTCCACGGAGAACAATTCCCGCGCCGTCTTGCCGATGATCTCGCCGCGCGACATGCCGATCATCTTCTCGGCGGCCTTGTTGACAAAGACGTAGCGCAGATTGCGCGCGTCCTTGGCGATGATGCCCTCGGCCACGTTCTCGATGATAGTGGCGAGAAAGCGCTCCATCCGTTCGAGAATGCGTTCGCGGTGGCGCTGTTCCGTGACGTCCTCCTGCACCGACACCCAGCCGCCGCCGTCCATCGGGCGCTCGTAGATCTTGATGATGCGGCCGTCGTTCAGCGCGATCTCGTACGACGTCGGCTGGCGTTTGGCGATGCGGTCGAGCACCGCCGCGACGTATTTCGTGACGTCGCCGCTGAACAATCCGCTCTCGACCCTGTGCTGGAGGATCTCCTCGAGACTCGACCCGGTCTGGATCGTCTCAGGCAGATTGTAGATCCTGCGGTAATTGGCGTTCATCGCGACCACATTGGCCTTGCCGTCGAGCATGATCAGCCCCTGCGGCATGTTGTTGATCGCTGCCGAAAGCTGCCACTTCTTGGCCTGGTACTTGTCGTTGAACTTGTCGCGCTCGGTCATCGCCGCGTCGCGCGCCTGCGCAGTGCCGAGCTCGAGCTCCTCGAGCTCGAAGATGCGCGCCACCGCGTCACGGAAATTCTGCACCGCGCGCGCAAGGCGCCCGATCTCGTCGTGACGGCGCAGATGCGGCACCTCGCTCTTGACGTCGCCCTGCGCGATCCGGTCGGTCGCCTGCGTGATATCGGCGAGCGCGCCGACCACCGAGTTCCGCATGACGACGACGTTCAACGCCGCGAGCATCAGCGCCACGAGCCCCAGCGCGAACAGATAGGCGGCTGCGTAGCGGTGGCTGTCGGCGAGTTCGTCCGCCTCGCGGGCGCGCTGTTCGTAGATGCGCTCGAGCGCTTCGAGATCGCTGTTGAGCTTGCTGCGCAGGGTGCGATTGGCGTCGTTGTCGCCCCACTCGCGGGCCGCGGCCGGGCTGATCTCGACGCCGCGGCGCACCAGCTCCTGGCGGAAGTCGATGAATTGCTGGATGCGCTGGCGGAAGGAAGAGAACAGCTCGGCGTCGTCGTCGCGCACCGTACGCTCCATGCTCTTCACGGCCTCGGCGAGCTCGCGGTTGCGCCGCACCAGCCCGTCCGCGAACTGCTTCATCGCGGCACGATCGGCGGACATGTAGATGCCGCGCGATTCCATCACGACGGCGTAGATCAGGGCGTTGATGCGCCCGACGCCGACCGCCGCGTCGGCGGAGGTGGCATGCAGGTGGCGATACGTCGTCTGCAGGCGCACCGACTGGACCGACATCACCAGCAGGAAAGTGGTGACGATCGCGAGAAAGGCGGCGATGCTGTAGACCTTCTCCGCAACGGTCAGCGCGTCGGCGCCGCGCACGAAACGGACCAATTTCTTCAAGAATTTGGTTCCGGCACCGAGGCCGGATTCCAGCGCCGCAGCTCCCATGGCGCCGCTCCTCCTGGTTGAAAACGCTGGATGATAAGCGTGATCGCGCTAGCAGAGGATTAAAGCACCAACCTGTATTCTTACGGCATCGAGCCGTGGCCCGGCTGGGGCGAAGCGCGGCCGGGCGGGCCGGTCAGCCGATCCGCTTCAAGCCCTGCTTGAAGCGCGGACCGTTGGCCACGTAGAACCGGGCCGCGCTCCCCATCTTCTGCACCTGGGCGTCGTCGAGGGTGCGGATCACGCGCGCGGGCGAGCCGATGATCAGCGAGCGCTCGGGGAACTCCTTGCCCTCGGTGATGACGGAGCCCGCGCCGACGATGCTGTTGCGGCCGATCTTTGCCCCGTTCATCACGATCGAGCCCATGCCGATCAGCGCGCCCTCCTCGATGGTGCAGCCGTGCAGGATGACGTTGTGGCCGACCGTGCAATTCCTGCCGATGACAAGCGGAAAGCCGAGATCGGTGTGGCAGGTCGAGCCGTCCTGCACGTTGGCGCCCTCGCCGACCTCGATCCACTCATTGTCGCCGCGCAGCACCGCGCCGAACCAGACGCTCGCGCCCGGCTTCAAGCGCACCCGGCCGATCACGGTCGCGGTCTCGGCGATGAAATAATTGCCGTCGGCGGGAAGGTCGGGCGCCTGCCCGTCGAGCTCGTAGATGGCCATTGGCTGTCTCCTGTCGCGTTGACGATTGGCATAGCCAAACGGCAGCCGCGACGCAAAGGGCCGGCCGCGCTCGAGGCACTTCGGATCAGACCAGAAGGCCGGCGGCGCGCAGCGTCATCAGGAAGAAGGTGCCGCTCATCATGCTCCAAAAGGCAGCGATGACGGTCGCCATCATCACGAATTCCATGCGGCGGCTTTCCACCCGCACGCCGCGCAGCGTGTTGCGCATGATGATGAAGGGCGCGGCGAACACCAGGAAGGGAACTGCCGCGAAGGTTTTCGGGGCCACGCCGTCCTGCAGCAGGCCGAAGCCGGCTGGCCGCTGCGCCAGCGCCTGGTATCCGTTCACGAGCGCGCCCGCGAGCGCGAAACCGATGCCGATCGAGAAGAAGGTGTTGAGAGCTTCAGGTGTCATCGGAAGTGCTCCGCCCTTACACAACGCGCGTGCCTTCCTGTGACAAACAGAGCCCGTTAACGCTACATTATCCTTAAGGAAAGGTTAACGCGGCCGGCCGTCCCATGCAGGGGCCGTCCCGATCCAAGCGGCCGGGAACGCTGCGCGAAAGCGCCGTCGCATGGCATATTCGCGGCTGATTCGTCGGCCATCGGCCGACCTCCGGTCGACCTCGCACAATTCATGGCATTGTTCTCGGCAGCTCCCCTCAGGTCCCCCCGCACGCGCACCCGGGCGCATGTCGTGCCGATCGTGCTCGGCGGCGCGGCGGCGGTCGCAGCTGTCGCGCTCGTCGCCTATCTGCTGTGGCCGACCTGGGGCAGCCGGGGCGCGAACGCGCCGGACAAGCTGCCGGTGAGCGTCGGCGGCACGTTGTTCAACCTGCCGGTGACCGCGATCCGGATGAAGATCCAGCGGCACTCGGGGCCGCAGGAGCGCATCGATCTCGACTTCCTCTATCCCTCGCTGGAGCCGCCCGGCGCGCCCAAGCACGTCACCTCCGACACGGCGGAAGCGGCGCTGCAGTCGATCGACCGCATCTTCCTGTCGATCGCAGCCCATCACGATGCGCTCTCGCCCGAGCAGCGCACGGCCACGATCTATCCGCGCTATCTCGACCAGGCCGCGGCAAGCCCTGCGGACGGCCTGACGATGCGGATGTTCCGCACCGACACGCCCTACGGCAGCGAGGACCTCTATTCGGCTGCGAGCCCCGCGCTCACCGCGCGCTGCACGCGCGATGCCGCCACCCCCGGCATGTGCCTCGCCGAGCGCCGCATCGGCGGCGCCGACCTCACCTTCCGCTTTCCACGAAGCTGGCTGTCGCAATGGCGCGAGGTGGCGGAGGCGATGGAGAGGCTGACCGCGCAGCTGCGCGGGCCGCGGAGCTGAGCGGGGGCAGCTGGAGTCTCCAAAATAGAAAAGTCGAAAACAACCCCATGCACAGTAGCCAAGCGTGGGCAGCATCGACTCGTTTCGTTTTTTTCGAATAGCGATTGACCTGTCGGGGCAAAACAGGGCATGATGGCCGCGTTGATGTGTGACTAATGTCACTGATCATAGATTGCGTTTGGCCATCCTGCGAATAATCTGACGCTATTGCATTCGGGGGCTGGAATGCGGCTTCGGCTGTTTGTTTTGTTGATTTTTGCGATGTGGGTCGGACCGGCGCTGGCCGAGAAGCGCGTCGCGCTCGTCATGGGCAACTCGGCCTACAAGAACGTGGCGCGGCTGACGAACCCCGCGAACGATGCCGCCCTGGTCGGCGGCATGTTCAGGAAGGCCGGGTTCGACACCATCGACATCAAGCTCGACCTCAGCGCCGCCGACATGCGCAGGTCGTTGCGCGAATTTGCGGGCCGGACGCGCGATGCCGACGTCGCCGTCATCTACTATGCGGGACACGGCATCGAGCTGGACGGAACCAACTATTTGATCCCCACTGATGCCGCACTCGAAACGGACGGCGACGTGCTGGACGAGACCGTCGCACTCGACCGCGCACTCTTTGCCGTCGAGCCGGCCAAGCAACTGCGGCTCGTCATTCTGGATGCCTGCCGGGACAATCCTTTCGCCAAGACGATGAAGCGGACGGTCGCGTCCCGCGCGATCGGCCGCGGCCTTGCCAAGGTCGAGCCGACCAGCCCAAACACTATGATTGCCTTCGCCGCGAAAGCAGGCTCGACGGCGTCCGATGGCGACTCCAAGAACAGCCCGTTCGCGGCGGCTCTCGTCGAACGCCTGCCAACGCCCGGGCTCGATCTGCGCAAGGCGTTCGGCTTCGTGCGCGACGACGTGCTCAAGAATACCGGCTATAAGCAGGAGCCATTTGTGTACGGCTCGCTCGGCGGTGACGACGTGGCCCTGGTTCCGGCCAAGCCGGCCGCGACCGGGCCTCAAGCCAACCCTGATAGCGACATCCGGCGCGACTATGAATTGGCGCTCCAGCTCGGCACGCGCGACGTCTGGACCGCATTCCTCAATCGTTATCCGAGCGGCTTCTATACCGACCTCGCCAAGGCTCAACTCAACCGGATCTCCGCCGAAGACGCCCGCGCTGCAGCGGCCGAGAAGGCGCGGGCGGCGGAGGAGGAGAAGGCAAAGCTTGCCGCCGAACGGGCCAAGAAGGCCGAGCAGGAGAAAGCCGCTGCAGCGGCCAAGGCTGCCGAAGACGCTCGGATCGCCGCGGAGAAGGCCAAGCAGATCGAAGAGGCCAAGGCGGCCGCCGCCGAGCAGCGCAGGAAAGATGCAGAAGCAGCCGCCAAGGCGCTGGCCGACAAGCAGGCTGCCGAGAAGGCGCTGGCCGAAAAGATCGCCAGCGAAAAGGCAGCGGCTGAGCTAGCCGCCAAAGAGAAGGCTCAGCGTGACGCTGAGCAGAAGGTCGCGGCCTTGGCCCCTGCTCAATCGGCGCCGAGTCTGTCGCCGCAGGAGACGGCCAAACTCGTGCACTCAGAACTGCGCCGCGTCGGATGCCTCGCGAGCAATGCGGACGGCGACTGGAATGCGACCTCCCAGCGTTCGCTCAGCCTCTTCAACAAATATGCCGGCACGAAGTTCGACGCCAAATTCGCGAGCTTCGAGGCGCTCGATGCGATCAAAGCCAAGCCGGGCCGGGTCTGCCCGCTGGTGTGCAATTACGGCTTCAAGGCGGACGGCGATACCTGCGTGAAGATCACCTGCCGCACGGGCTATCGCATCAATGACGACAATGAATGCGAGAAGATGCCCGACAAAAAGCCTGTGGCAACGCGCGAAGTCGGTAAATCGCGGGACGACGAGCGCAAGAAGGTTGAGGCCACGCCCTCGAAGCCTCAGGCCACGGGACAAATCTATTGCAGCAGCGCGGGCTGTCGTCCAGTCCGGCCGGGCTGCCGACTTGAGGCGGGGACAGGAATTGGAAGGACCAACAACATCGGTGCTGGTAACGCCGAAATCTGCAATTGAGCACGTAAAGCCCAGAATCCTTCCGCGGAAAATTTCCTGGATTGCTTCGCTTCGCTCGCAATGACGGGTGTTGAGAGAGCGCGCCTCGATCTCAATGCGTGCCCTGGACGCAGCGCAGCTGCTTCGACCGTGCGCTGCTGAGTTGGGGGCCATGCTGGAGAGATGGGGTGTGTGGCTTCTGGGTCCCGGCTCTGCACTGCAACGCCATAGCGAGTCGAAAGACGCGCGTAAACGCGCTTATGGAGCGTTGCAGTGCGTCCGGGACACGAGAGCGCCGCGCGGGAGCGAAGACTCGGCTTCGCTCGCGACGACGGCATGACAACAATTATTCCTGATCCACCAAATCGTCCTCGAGTATCGCCATCTGGAACTGGAACGAGCGATCATCGTCCTCGTCGTCGACGAAGAGCACACCGATGAATTCCTCGCCGATATAGACTTCGGCGGAATCGTCCTTCTTCGGCCGCGGCACGACGCGGATCTTGGGATTGCCGAATACGCGCTTCAGATACGCATCCAACTTTCTGACTTCTTTGACGTCCACGGCAAGTCTCCGATCGAAAATGGTCGGCGGGTTTTAGGACGAGATGCGGCGAACCGCCAGCACGAATTGTCAAAGAATTTGAGGACGAAAAGGGCCGGAAAATCCGGCCCTTCGCTGCATCAAGAGCCCTATCAGAGCCCCATGGCGTTGATCATCTGATCCATGGTGCGCGACGGCTCGGCGCAGCCGGCTTCGCCGACGATCTTGGCCGGAACGCCTGCAACCGTGACGTTGTGCGGCACCGGCTTGACGACGACCGAACCGGCGGCGATGCGCGCGCAATGGCCGATCTCGATGTTGCCGAGAATTTTCGCGCCGGCGCCGATCAGCACACCGTGGCGGATCTTGGGGTGACGATCCTCGTTCTCCTTGCCGGTACCGCCGAGCGTGACGCCGTGCAGGATCGAGACGTCGTCCTCGATCACAGCCGTCTCGCCGCAGACGAAGCCGGTGGCGTGGTCGAGGAAGATGCCGCGGCCGATGCGCGCGGCGGGATTGATGTCGGTCTGGAACACCGCCGAGGATCGGCTCTGAAGGTAATAGGCGAAATCCTTGCGGCCCCTCAGATAGAGCCAGTGCGCGAGGCGATGGGTCTGGATGGCATGAAAGCCCTTGAAGTAGAGCAAGGGATCGATGAAGCGCGAGGTCGCGGGATCGCGGTCGTAAACGGCAACGAGGTCGGCGCGGAAGGCGTTGCCGAGATCGGGGTCGTCGCGCAGCGCCTCGATATAGGCCTGGCGCACGAGGTCGCCCGACAGCGCGGAATGATCGAGCCGGTCGGCGACGCGGTGGACCACCGAATCCTCCAGCCGGCCGTGATGCAGCACCGCCGAATAGATGAAGGTCGCAAGCTCCGGCTCGCGGCGGACGATGTCCTCCGCTTCGCTGCGGATCCGGTCCCAGATCGGATCGAGCGATGCGAGCTTTCCTCCCGGATTGACCTGATGCACTGCCATGGGATCTGCTCTTTCGAATTGGCTGATTTTGTTGGCTCTATAGCACAGTCTAGGCGACAAAGTCCTGACGGGCTTGCCTGAGAGTGAACAGTGCCCTGCCTCGGAGATCAAGCCAAACCATTGATAAACAAGACTTTCTTCTGACGCCCCGAGCGGCAAGGTCGGCTCAAGGTGGTCAGAGTTTCGCCAAATTCAAGCCGGGCGGCGTCAAACTATTGGTGAATTCGCCTCCAACCGTTATTGCGGGCATGATCCGAGCGGGGGCAGAGCCGATTTGACCATCACCACCGATCAACTGCGCGCGCGCGCCGCGGGCTCTTTTTGGCTGCGGCTGGCCGCAATGGCCCTGCCCCTCCTGATGATCGCGCCGGCGGTCTGGAACGGCTATCCGCTGTTGCAATGGGATACCGGCGGCTATCTCGCGCGCTGGTACGAGGGCTATCTCGTCCCCAGCCGCTCCACGGTGTTCGGCCTCTATTTGCACTATGGCGAGGGTTTCGGCTTCTGGATCAACCTCGCCGCCCAGTCGCTGGCGACGCTATGGCTGCTGCAGCTCACTCTTCGCGTGTTGAGTTTGATGCAGACCTTCCGCTTCGTCGCAATCAGCCTCTCCCTGATGCTGTCGACCGCGCTGCCCTGGCTTGCGAGCATGCTGCTCACCGACATCTTTGCCGGGCTCGCGGTGCTGTCGCTGTTCCTCCTGGTGGTCGGCGCAAACCGCACCTCGGCGATCGAGAAGATCTCGCTGTTTGTCTTCACCGCCTTTGCCGCGGCGACCCACAGCGCCACGCTCGGCGTGCTGCTCGGACTGTGCGCCGCGGGCTGGATGGCGCGGCCGTTTCTGGGCGCGCGCCTGCCGCTGGCCGGACTACTGCAGGCGAGCCTCACCATCGTCGCGGGCGGCTTGATGCTGGTGTCGGCGAATTATGCGCTGTCCGGCAAGCTGGCCTGGACGCCCGGCGGCTACGGCGTCGCCTTCGGCCG
The DNA here is from genome assembly GCF_020193935.1 of Bradyrhizobium sp. NBAIM08. NCBI lineage: Bacteria > Pseudomonadati > Pseudomonadota > Alphaproteobacteria > Hyphomicrobiales > Nitrobacteraceae > Bradyrhizobium > Bradyrhizobium sp. NBAIM08. Next base: position 996,130 of record NZ_JADYVR010000001.1, read on the forward strand.
CATGATGCAGGACGGCATCGTCGCGCAATATCTCAACGACCGTTGCCCGCGCGAACGTTACAAGCTTTGTCCCTACCGCAACGAGCTGCCGGCGAGCGCCGACGAATTCCTGTGGGGCAAGAGCGTGTTCAACACGCTCGGCCGTTTCGCAGGCATGAATGAGGAGATGGGCACCATCGTCGTGCAGTCGCTGAAGGATTATCCGAGCTGGCAGGCCGGCGCGGCGCTTCGCGCGATGGGACAGCAATTGCTGCACGTGGCGACCGGCGAAGGCACCAACGGCTGGATCCCGCACACCCGCGGCATCATCGAGCGCTACATCCCCGCGCAGGCCGCAGCCATGCGCGCGGCGCGGCAGCAGAACTGGGGTGTCAATTTCGATGTCGTGAACTGGCTGCATGTCCCGGTCGCGCTGGCCTCGATGCTGGCGCTGCTCGCGCTGCTCGGCCATGCGCTGGCAAGGCGCCGGCTGGACGATCTGACGCTGCTGGCTGGGACGGTGACGCTGGCGCTGCTCGGCAACGCCTTCATCTGCGGCGTGATCTCAGGGCCCCACGACCGCTACGGCGCGCGCATGGTGTGGGTCGCGACGTTCGTGGTGCTGCTGGCCGTGGGGCGGCGGCTGGGCGAGGACGGCAAAGCAGGATGAGATCGGGGTGAAGCCTCATCGCTCCCAATCTCCTGAGGGAGTGGACGATGTGTACACATTTGCACAGTTTAATGCGGCAGCCGTCTCGGTCACGTAGGCTGTTCGCATGGACCGAGAATTCCGCCGCCTCGAACATGCCGCCCGCGAGCAAGCAGCACTGTCGGCTGACGGGCGCACCAAGGCTGCGCTGCTAGAGATCGCCGAAGAATACCGTTTGCGCGCCGACTACCTCGAAGCTCAAAAGCGCAGCCCTGCTGATTAAGTTGCAATATCGCTTGCTTGGCACTCTGACGGCATTGACTGCCAAGCCGTTGAGGAACAGTGTGTTCCATCACCGCCCGGTCCGTGGCTTCAATCGGTGACAGAGAGACCGGTTGTGCTCCCGCCCTACTCCAACAGGGAGCAGCGTCATGCCGATTCTACGGCTGATTGCGAATGTCGATCTCACCCGCGAACAGGAACATGTTCTTGAACTCGCCTTCAACCATGCCTTGCGCAAGCTCGACCTGGTGGATCGAAGCGATCCGATCTGTGATCTTCTCGCCAAGAGGATGATCGACATTCACATGCGCGGCGTGACTGACGCTGTCGCTCTGGCCGAAATCACCGTCCGGGAAATCAGAGCACCGAAACAATAGGGCCCGAGATCGGTGACGCCGTTGAGCGACGGCGCCTGGCACTTGTCGCCATAGTTTCACATCGCCTTGGCGAGCGCGAACAGCCGGAAATCCTCAAGCGCCGCGTGCCGGTGGGGCGCCACTTCGCGCCTGTAAGTCTCGGTGTCGACGATCGAGCGGAAGGTGGCAAAGTCACCGTACTCATTGAGCGCCGCTTCGTCCCAGCGTTCGCTTGGCGAGCCGACGAGGCTCGCGAGGATCGGCCCGGAAAACATCGGCGCGATCGGCTTGCCGGCCGCAAGGCGCCGGAATGCCGGCCTGTAGCGCTCATGAAAGGCTTCACGGCCCGAGCAGGGCGCGGCGTCAAAGCCGTCCTCGTAACGCGCCTGCGCGCGGTAGCGCAGCAGATTGAGCATATAAACCGGCTGGCCGGATGGAATCGCCCGCTCGGCGGCGTCGAGGGCTTGCAGCGTAATTTCGATAGGGTTCATCGGACGTCCCGCGTTTCCAGCGCCGCAGAATGCGTGCTGATACTCCCCGATTAGCCGTTCTCGAATGGGTCTTGTAGTGACCGTCTGGCCATGGCTATGTGGACTTCATGTCCACAACGACTTTGCCTCCCGACCTTTCGCGCCTCCTCGCCTTCGTCCGCGTCGTCGAGGCAGGCTCCTTCGCCGAAGCCGCGCGGCGGGCGGGGACGACCACATCGGCGATGTCCAAGGCGGTCGCCCGCTTCGAACAGGCTCACGGATTGCGACTTTTGCATCGCTCCACCCATTCGTTGGCGCTGACCGCAGAGGGCGACCGGCTGATGTCGGCGGGACGCGCGTTGGCCGAAAGCCTCGCCCGTGTCCAATCCGCGCTCGGCGAAGTCGCGCGCGACGATGGCGGACGGGTGCGCGTGACCGCCCCCGCCTCGTTCGCGCGCGCCTGCATCCTGCCGCGACTGCCCGCGTTCCTCAGGGAACGGCCGGAAATCGAGATCGAGGTCAAATTCCGCAACGAGATTCTCGATCTCGCGGCGGAAGGCGTCGACATCGCGATCCGCACAGGGTCGCTCGATCGCGCGCCCGGTCATCAGGCACGGCGGCTTTGCACCTTCTCCTGGATCGCTTGCGCCTCGCCTGCCTATCTGAAAGCGCGCGGCGCGCCGGCCACTCCCTTCGAGCTTTCCGCGCACGAGCACGTCGGCTTCCGCAATCCCGCGAGCGGTCAGATCCTGACATGGCGCTTCGCCGATCCGCGCGGCAAAGGACCCATTCGCGTCACGCCCAAGCCCAAGCACATTTGCGACGACGCGCACGCTTCGCTGGCTCTGATCGCGAATGGGTTTGGGATCGGCTGGGGGCCAGCGTGGCTGGTTGGCGAAGACCTTCGCGCCGGCCGGCTGGTCGAGGTGCTTGCGCCCTGGCGCGCGCCTGGGGAACCCCTTTGGATGCTCCGCACCTCCGGCCGCCGCCCGCCCCTGCGCACACAGCGCGTCATATCGTTCCTCAACACGCTTCCCGCCGCGTTCAGCGACAAGGCGGTGTGAAGCAGCGGTCGTCACCGACATTCGGTCGCCAGGAAAATGAGCTCCAGGCGGCGGCTGCCGGTGAGGTGTGGATTATGCGATCCCGTCTTGCATCAACCAAGGGTTTGAGATGTCCCGATTACATTGGATCGAGATTCAAGCGGCTGGACGAATAGCGATTATGGCGCGTCCTCGCGCCGACGAGTGGTTGGAGATGGAAGTCATTGAGTGGAAGGACGCCCGAGTCGATCTGGTAGTGAGCCTTCTCGAGCGCGAGGAGGTTTCAGAGCTTGGGTTACAGCGTGAAGACGAGGTTTGTCGTTCTAACGGAATCGACTTCATCTCTTTTCCGATTCCGGATCGGGGATTGCCAGAATCGCGACCGGAGGCATCGCAGATCGCTCGCTTGTTAGCCAGCGGCTTGCGAGATGGTCGTTCTATGGCGATCCATTGTCGCGCGGGGATCGGCCGATCTTCGGTAATTGCAGCTTGCGCACTGATCTGTTCCGGAATCCAAGCGAAGGAAGCTCTTGAGCTGATTGGAGCTTCGCGGGGCTTGATCGTGCCGGACACGGATGAGCAGCGCGATTGGGTGATGACCTTTGGCCAGGCGGAGCGCGGCGATGCGCCACGTACCCGATAGGCCATGCAATGTCGCCTCAGCCGCGGCGTGACAGGAAATCGAGCACGCCGGTCTTGTAAACCTTGTCGCCGACTGCACGCATGTGGTCGCGATTGGGAATATCGAGCACTTCGGAACCCGGTATGATCGCGCCGAGCGCGCTGGCACTTCCTGCGACATCGTCGGCGCTGCCAACTGCGATCAGCACGGGCACCTCGATGCGCGCGGCCTCTTGCCTCGTCATGAGATCGCGCGTGCCGCGCAGGCACGCGGCGAGCGCGCGGCGGTCGGAGCGGGTCTGATCGGCAAAGGCGCGGAAGGTGCGGCCGACGGGATCGGTGACGTCGTCGAGCGCGGGCGCCTCCAGCGCCTTGGCGACGTTCTCGCCGGGGCCGCTGCCCTCGATCAGGCCGCCGATGCCGATGCCGCCGAGGATCGCCGAGCGCAGGCGCTGCGGCTCGTTGAGGGAGAGCCAGGCCGTCATCCGCCCGCCCATCGAATAGCCCATGATGTCGGCCTGCGGGATGGCGAGGTGATCCATCAGTGCGAGCACGTCGCCGGCCATTACGGGTATAGAATATTGCGCGGGCTCGTAGAGCTTTGCGCTCTCGCCATGGCCGCGATTGTCGAGCGCGATGACGCGGCGTCCGTTCTTGCGCAGCTCCGACACCCAGGTCGGATAGACCCAGTTCACGTTCTTGCTGGAGGCAAAGCCGTGCACCAGGATGATCGGATCGCCCTCGCCTTCGTCGAGATAGGCAATTTCAACGGCGCCGTTGTGAAAGCTCGGCATCAGCAGTTCCGTGGGATCTTGTGGGGGACAGCTCGATCTTAGAGCACGATCCGGCAAAGTGTGCAGCGGTTTTCCGGCAACATCATGCTCAAACAATAGCCCGAAGCGGATCGCGGCCTCAGGCCGTCGCGGCCGCGTTAGCCAAAGCAGCGTCGGCCGCCATCTGCGCGCGGCGCAGCCGCCGCGCCCGCCTGCGATCGCACCAGGCCTGGGTCAGGCGCTCGGTCGTCGCCTTGATGGAGGAGAGCAGGCCGAACAGCGTCACGACCGCGCCAAACAGCCACATCGCCAGATCGAACGCGCCGCCGACGAGCAGCAGCGCGCCGCGGCCGAGCAGCTTGATGATCGCGCGCGTCTTGCCGCCTTGCGCTTCCGCAAGCCGCACGGCGCGCGCGACGTCCTTGGGACCCTCGGCGATGCGGAGCGTATCCATCGCCCCGCGCGTGCCGGTCTTTCCGGCGACGCGCGTGACGTCCTTGCCGAGCCGGACCAGCGCACCGGCCTTCTCGGCCCGGAACGCGGCCTTGATCGCGCTCACGGTCTGGCCAGGGCGCAGCACCGAGCCCGATGCCACCGCGTTCCGCAGCATCGGCGCGTCGACCACCTCGCGCGCGGACCGGCCGGCCCATGCGGCGAGCCCCTCGCCGAGCCGACCGAGCTTGCGCGCATCCTTCACCAGCGTCAGTCCTGCGCGCACCGGCGCGGCACCGCCGACGGAGACATAGGTTGCCGCCGTCACCGCAAGGCCGGCCGCCGCAAGGGAGAGCACGAGGCGGTCGGTGTCCTCGCCCATGGCGAGGTGCTTGCCTTCGCGCACCACGTCCCTGATGTCGCCGAACACGAAGAGATCGCCGGCCACGGTCCCGGACAAGCTGGCGACATCGTCCGCGTTGCCGGTGACGAGACCCGTGGCGAAGCGCTTGGCGAAATGCGCGGTGGAATTCTCCGCTTTCACGGCATCAGCGACGCGGCTCAAGAGGTCGTCGGGAAGCGCGATGTTGCGCTCGCGCGCCAGCGTGACGAAACTGTCGGCGAGATCGGCATCGCCGGCGGCGAGCGCGGCCTCGATATTGTCCTGAACCAGACGGTCGTTGTGCCGGAGCAGTGCATCGAGCTTCAGCTCGGAGAGCGCGACCGGATCGTCCTGGGCAGCCAGGATCGCGCCGGCCTCGCGGGCATGCGGCGCCACCTGCGCGAGCACGAAGCCGCACACGGCCATTCCCGCCAACGCCGTACTGATTCGCAGCCACTTCATGTGGAAAAGCCCGGATGCCCTGAGATCGCTTGCGCGGAACACTACGTCTTTCGTCCCGGTTTCACGCAACCACAGAGATAGTATGCCAAAATTGCGACACAACGTCCCCGACGAAAGAAGGGCTTCTCTAGGGGCGCAAGATTGTGTCGAATTTGCATGAGCAAATGAGCATGGGGCGCTTGCGAAGCTTTTCGGTTCCGCTGGACTAGCAATCACCTGTACCCGCCAGTATGGTCCGCAGCGCCTCAAAGATGCCGCGTCAGTTCGTGATTGTGTCTGCCGCCATTGCCACTCCAGGATGAACTTCGATGTCCGACCATGTCGTCCCGCACTTCCATAACGATGCCGGTGTCCCCGTCATCGAGATCGGCTCGCAAGAGTTCATGTGCGTGGGCGCCAATCCTCCGTTCGACCATCCGCACGTCTTCCTCGACCTCGGCAACGACAACGAGATCATCTGCCCCTATTGCTCGACGCTGTACCGCTTCGCGGCCGACCTGAAGCCGGGCGAAGCCCGCCCGCCGGAATGTGTGCTGAAGGACAAGGTGGCCTGACCGCGTCCATCGGTTAAGGGGTGGCGCTCTCCCGAACGATCGTCGTCGCCGGTGCCGGCATCGGTGGCCTGACGGCCGCGCTCGCGCTCGCCGCCCGCGGCTTCCGCATCGTCGTGCTGGAGAAGGCCGAACGCCTCGAGGAGGTCGGCGCCGGCCTGCAGCTCTCGCCCAATGCCAGCCGCGTGCTGGTCGAGCTCGGCCTCACCGAACGCCTCAAGCTGCGCGCCGTCACCCCGGAAGCGCTCTCGATCATGAGCGCGCGCGCCGGCGGCGAGCTGCTGCGCATGCCGCTCGGCGAAGCCGCCTCGCTTCGCGCCGGAGCGCCCTATTGGGTGGTGCACCGTGCCGACCTGCAAGCGGCCCTCGCCGGCGCCGTCGCCGACCATCCCGACATCGACCTGAAGCTGGGCGCGACCTTCGAGGACGTCGCGCCTCACGCCAAGGGCCTGACCGTGGTCCATCGCAGCGGCACGATCCGCCGCAGCGATCTCGCCAGCGCGCTGATCGGCGCCGACGGCATCTGGTCGACGGTGCGCCAGCATCTGTTTCCCGAGGTGCAGCCGCGCTTTTCCGGCCTGATCGCCTGGCGCGGCACGCTCGATGCCACGCAATTGCCGAAGGACTATACCGCGCGCCGGGTGCAGCTCTGGATGGGGCCGAACGCCCATCTGGTCGCCTATCCCATTGCGGGCGGGCGCCAGATCAACGTGGTCGCGGTGCTGCCGGGCACCTGGAACCGGCCGGGCTGGAGCACGCCCGGCGATATCAGCGAGGTGATGGACGCCTTTGCCGGCCCGCGCTGGCCGCCGGCGGCGCGGATGCTGCTCGCCGCGGTCGACAGCTGGCGCAAATGGGCGCTGTTCGGCGTGCCGGACGGCTGCCCCTGGAGCAAGGGTTCGGTGGCGCTGCTCGGCGATGCCGTGCACGCGATGCTGCCGTTCGCAGCCCAAGGGGCCGGCATGGCGATCGAGGATGCCGCCGTGCTCGCCCGGCATTTGAGCCTGGAGGCCGCCGAGAGCAGCAAAGCGGTTGCCGCCGCGCTGACGCAATACGGCCGTGCCCGCCAGGCGCGGGTGCGGCGGGTGCAGCGGACCGCGCGGCAGCAGGGCCGCATCTATCATCTCAGCGGGCCGCTCGCGCTCGCACGCGATCTTGCGATCCGCGCGCTCGGCCCAGAGCGCATGCTGGCGCGACAGGACTGGATCTACGGCTGGCGGCCCTGATGCGGCGCGCCGCCGGCAGCATGCCTCAGTGGGCCGCTTTGCCGGATTTCGACGCGGATTTGGCGCTGGCCGCGGGCGATGCCGGAGGCGGCGGCGCCTCGGGCGGCGTCTCCCGGCATCTGTTGCGGCGCCAGGCATCCTCGGCCAATTGGACCTGCCCGCGCACGGCGATATAATCGTTGCGATAAGCGAGTTCGGACACGACGGCGCCGCCGGCCCCGGTCTCGGCCTTCTCCATCAGCCTCTGCAGATCGGCGGTGCGCTTGGCGAGGTCCTTGCGCTCGGTCTCGAGCTGCTTGCAATCGTACAATTCGTATTTGGCGGGATCGGCAAAGGCCGGTGCGATCGTCTCGCTCACGCCGGCGCAGCCGGACAGCGCGAGGCCAGCCGCAAGCAGCGCGAACAGCGCGCCAAAGCCGCGCAGCGAAAAGGAAAACGAAGCAGCCATGCCGGATGAATAGCCCCCGTGGATTGAGAATGCCTAAAGCAGCAACAGATGTCCGGATTGAGGCTTTGCCTTGTGCCCCCGGCTCGCTTAAGGAAGAACCGTCCCTCCGGCGGCGAACGCGCCAATTCCAGACCGCCGGAACGGACTTAAGTGTTTGATCTCGTTGGATCAAGCGGGCATGGCGGAATTGGTAGACGCAAGGGACTTAAAATCCCTCGGTGCGCAAGCGCTGTGCCGGTTCGACCCCGGCTGCCCGCACCACCAGCTTTTATCACCCTTGCTCGAGGCGCTCGGGCTCTGCGCGGAAATCGAGCAGCACGATCCAGAAGCAGATCAGCGCGATGACGAGGAGGATGAAGGTGCCCTCGATCGGCGCGCCCAGAAGCGAGACCAGTGCCGGAAAGGCGAGGCCGATGCCGAGGATGGCGGCGAGCGCCAGGGACGGAAGATCGACGATGAGGATCGCGGCAAGAAGCGCGAGCTCGAAGAAGGCATATTCCTTCAGACGCGGCGAGCTGAGATAGAGCGCGAACATGGCAAGCACCGTGATGCGCATGCCCGTGCGCGGGTGATCCATCAGCCAGCGATCGAGCTGCGTCAGGAGCGATGCCCCTTCGCGCACCGGTCCGCTCGCGGCCGCGCGCAGGACGGACAGCGCGAACGGCACGAGCACGAGCGCGAGTGCCGCGAACGCGTAGGCCGCCAACATCGCCGGCTTGCCGTCACCGAAGCCGGCCTGGGCCATGAGGTCGCGCGCCAGCAGCAACAGCGACGGATTGGTCTCCACGAGACCGACGGCATGCTGGCCGGGAATTTGTCCTGCGATCGCGAGCAGCCAGCTCGCGAACAGATCTGGATAGAGTAACCGCGACAGCGCGAGCGGCAACGCGAAGGCGAACGCGGCCACCGCGATCAAGGCCAGCTTGCGGCCACGCGGCAGCGGCAGGAAATAGAGCGCCGCCAACACCGGGACGAACACCAGCTTGAACGAGGTCACGAGGCCGAGCAGCGCAGCGCCGGCGATGCGCCAGGAAAAGTTCGAATTCTGTTCGGATGCGAGCGGGCGTAGCAGGAGCTTCAGCGCGATCGCGGTCAGCACTCCGCTCAGCAGCGCAAAATTCCCCGACGCCACCACGAATTCGAAACCGACGAACGCGCCGAGCGCGCAGAGCACCTTCAAGCCAGCATCGCGCGCGCTGGCACGCGTCCGGCCAAGGCCGGGCAGAAGCAGCGCGCAGAGCACGGCGAGGACGAGAAAGATGCTTCGGTAATGATCGAGCAGAACGCCGCCCGCGCAGAGGGGACGGAAGACGTCCAGCGTCACCGGCAGATAGGGATAAGAATAGGTGGTGCCCTTCAGGTTCTTGACGAAGTAGGGATCGAGCCCGTCGGCATGCGCATCGACCGCCGCGCAATTGACCCGGACGTCCCAGCCATAGGGCAGGTCGAGCGAGGCATCGTTGGCGAGATTACCGAGCACCAGCAGCGCGGTCAGCGTGACCACGCCGGCAAGCCAGACGTTGCGCCTGGCAGCCTTGGCCGCAGGCGCCAACCATCGTGCTGCACCTGATATGTCGGACACGGGCGATACCCTGTTTGGCTTCTCGCGGCGCCGTTGCGGCAGCCGGTCCAGCCACAATGGACAGGACGGGTTGCCGATTCATCTCCCCGGCGTGCCGCGCCCGATCTTATGGTGAATCCCTGGTTGCAGGCCCAGCCCTCCGGCGACGCGGCTTCGGAAAACGCTTCGATGTGCGCGGCGACGCGGCGGATGGCCATCGCGGGCCCTCACCCGTTTTTGACCGCTCCTGCTCCGCCTGCCAGCCATCCCGAAACATGGGTTGTGCAACGCAGCATCGGGGCTAGATAACTCGCTTGATTGCAGGGGTAAGCTTCTTGTCCGACGTCAATGCCGACGGTTGGGTGTCCTCGGGACACCGCCCAATGGGTTTTCCGGAATTCGTCATCGTGATCGCGTCCATCATGGCGCTGAACCCGCTCGCGATGGACATGATGCTGCCGGCGCTGCCCAATATCGGCGCCGCCTTCAAGATTCCCGTCGAGAACCATCTGCAACTGGTGCTGTCGACCTTCCTGATCGGCTTCGGCGCCGGTCAGTTCGTCATGGGTCCGCTGTCGGACCGCTTCGGGCGCCGACCGGTGCTGCTCGGCGGCATGGCGGTCTATGCGGTGGCGAGCGTGCTGGCGGTCATTGCCCCCTCGTTCGAGACGCTGCTGCTGGCGCGTGCGCTCCAGGGGCTCGGCACCGCGGCGACGCGCGTGATCGCGACCTCGATCGTGCGCGACTGCTATGTCGGCCGCCGCATGGCGAGCGTGATGTCGCTCGCCATGATGATCTTCATCGCGGTGCCCGTGGTCGCGCCCTCGTTCGGACAGGCGGTGCTGCTGGTGACGGCGTGGCGCGGCATCTTCGTCGTGCTGATGCTCTACGGCCTGCTCGCGCTCGCATGGTGCGTGCTGCGGCTGCCCGAGACGCTTCCCGAGTCGAAGCGCAGGTCGCTGGCGCCCTCCGACGTGCTCTCGGCATTCCGGCAGACCCTGACCCATCGCCAGACCGTCGGCTATGCCACCGCCGCCGGCAGCGTCATCGGCGCGCTGTTCGCCTATGTCTTCTGCGCCCAGCAGGTCTTCACCGGCATCTATCATCTCGGCCAATATTTCCCGCTGGCTTTCGCCGCGATTGCCGCCGGCACAGCCATCGCCGGCTTCCTCAATGCGAGGCTGGTCGGCCGGCTCGGCATGCGCGTGATCTCGCACGGCGCGCTGACGCTCTACACGGCCGTGGCCGGCGTGATGCTGCTGACGGAAAGCCTCGGCGTGCTGCCGCTCGCCTTGTTCATGGTGCTCTCGGCCCTGATGATGTTCTCGTTCGGCATGATGGTCGCCAACTTCACCGCGCTGGCGATGGAACCGCAGGGCCACATCGCCGGCACCGCCTCCTCGCTGTACGGCTCGATCACCACGCTGATCGGGATCGTGGTCGGCATGGCAATCGGGCAGAGCTTCGACGGCACGCTGCTGCCGTTCTCGATCGGCTTTTTCCTATCCACCCTCGCCGCGCTCGCGATCGTGCTGGTGGTGGAGAAAGGGCGGCTGTTCAGGCCGCATCATCGCCCGATCAGCTAGGAACTTCCCGCCCCTCGCGATGTTGTACTGCAGCAATTCAGAGGATTGGCGAGATGGAACAAGAGAACAGATCGGATCAGCCCGCGTCCGAGATCGAACAGCCGATTTCGCAGCCTCGTTCCGATGAACGAATGGACTCGAGCTTGGCATTCGTGAGTGAAGGGCTCGAGCAGCTGCGCGACAGCCACTGCTAGACGAGCGCGATCACAGACCGCCTCATAGAAAACGGCGCCGCAGGAAACTGCGGCGCCGTTCGTATTCACATGCAAGGCGCGCGGCGCGTAAAGCGCGATGAGATTCGGATGATCGTCATCGCGCTTTAGGTTGTTGTTTGCGCATGATCTTTCCGGAAAACCGCTTCGCACTTTTCCGGATCATGCTTTATTCCTTCTTGTCGATGTTCCAGAACACCGGCGTCGCGGGGCCGTCGAGCACGCCCGTCAGCGATTTGCGCCAGCCGCTCGGGATGAGATACTGCCCCAGCGGAATGTAGATCACCTGCTCATAGGCCTGCTTCTGGATGTCGGCGGCGATCTTCTTCTGATCGTCGACCGAGGCCGCGCGGACGAAAGCGTCCTTGAGCTGCTCGATCTTGGCGTCCTCCGCCCAGCCGAACCAGCCCTTCTTGCCCTGGCCGCCGATCGAGAGATTGGCGATCGGGTTGGACACGTCGGCCGCGACCCAGTTGGTGAAGAACATGTTCCAGCCACCTTCCTTCGGCGGCTTCTGGCTGGCGCGGCGGCTCACCACCGTCTGCCAGTCGGTCGCCTGAAGATCGACCTTGAAGCCGGCCTCGCGCAGCAGCTGGGCCGAAACGATCGGCTGCGCCTTCAGCGTCGTGACGTCGCCAGGGGCCATGATCACGATCGGCGTGCCGTCATAGCCGGACTCGGCGAGCGCCTTCTTGGCTTGCGCCATGCCGTTCCCCTTGACCAGGGTCTCGGAGCCCGCATCGGTTGCGAGCGGCGTGTCGCAAATGAAGAACGCGCCGCAGATCTTCTGATATTTGGCGTTGCCGACCAGCGCGTCGAGCACGTCCTTCTGGTTCAGGGCCAGCAAGGCAGCACGCCGCACCTTCACGTTGTCGAACGGCGGATGCAGGAAGTTCATCCGGCCGAGCGTCTGGAAGCCGAACTTGTTCAGGACCTCGATGGTGAGCTCCTTGTTGCCTTCCAGCACCGGCAGCATGTCGAACGGCAGGTTCTCCATGAAATCGATGTCGCCCGACTGCAGCGCGTTCACCGCGGTCTGCGAGTCCGGCATGGTGATCCACTCGACGCGGTCCACCTTCACCACCTTGCCGCCGGAGGTCCAGCTCGCCGGCTCCTTGCGCGGCACGTAGTCAGTGTTCTTGACGTAGACCGCCTTCACGCCGGGCTGGAATTCGCCCTGCACGAACTTGAACGGACCAGAGCCGATCTGCTCGGGGATCTGCTTGTCCGGCGGCGTCTCCGCAAGGCGCTTCGGCATCATGAAGGCGACGCGCGAGGACGGCTTGCCGATGGAGTCGAGCACCAGGCCGTAGGGCTCCTTCAGCTTCAGCGTGATGGTCTTGGGGTCGGTCGCCTCGATGCTGGCGGTGAAGTCCATGAGCTTCTGTCCCATGCCGTCGACCGCAGCCCAGCGCTTCAGCGAAGCGACGCAGTCCTCCGCCGTCACCGGCGCACCGTCATGCCACTTCAGGCCGTCGCGCAGCGTGAACGTGTAGGTGAGCTTGTCGTCGGAGACCTTCCAGTCCGCCATCTGCGGCTGGACCTTGAAATTCGAGTCGGTGGCCACCAGCGTGTCGTAAACCATGTAGCCGTGGTCACGCGTGATGTAGGCCGTGGTGAAGATCGGATCGATGATGCGCAAATCCGAATGCAGCACCGCCGTGAGAGTCTTGCCGGCCGCGAGCACCGGCGAGGCCAGCGCAGTCGAAAGCGCGACGACCGACAGCGCAAGTGTGGAGGCGAACGCGCGAGGCCCCCGGCGCATGAAGTGGAACATAGAAAGTTCTCCTGACGTGAAACTGTTCAAAGGCAGGTTATTGGTTGAGCATGAGGTTCGTTCGTTGGGCGAACTAACCTCATGCAATGCCTTCGTCTTTCGAGACTTGCAGACAGGGTGAAGCGCGTCAATCCGGTTTCGGTGCAAGCCCTTGCGGCGCGCGCACGGGCTCCACAAAGATCGGTTTGGCTCTACAACACCCTCCGCTTGTCCCGTCCGCGCCAATGCAATGCGCGTTCCATCTTTCCAAGCTTGAGAGACATTGAGATGAATCCTGCCAATCTTCCCTTTGATTCCGAGGCCATGCTCGAAGGCCTGCGCGGCTGGATCGAATGCGAAAGCCCCACCTGGGATGCCGGTGCCGTGGACCGCATGCTCGATATCGCAGCGCGAGATATGGCGATCATGGGTGCGACGATCGAGCGCATCGCCGGCCGCCAGGGCTTCGGCGGGGTCATCCGCGCGCGTTTCCCCCATCCGAAGCAGGGCGAGCCCGGCATCCTGATCGCCGGGCACATGGATACCGTCCACCCGGTCGGCACCATCGCGAAGCTGAAATGGCGGCGCGAGGGCAACAAGTGCTATGGCCCCGGCATCTACGACATGAAGGGCGGCAACTACCTCTCGCTGGAAGCCATCCGCCAGCTGGCACGCGCCTCGTTCACGACCCCATTGCCGATCACCGTGCTGTTCACGCCGGATGAGGAAGTCGGCACGCCCTCCACGCGCGACATCATCGAGGCGGAAGCCGCGCGCAACAAATACGTGCTGGTGCCGGAGCCCGGCCGCGCCGACAACGGCGTCACCACCGGACGTTACGCCATCGCACGCTTCAACCTCGAAGCGACGGGCCGGCCGAGCCACGCCGGCGCGACGCTGTCCTCGGGACGCTCGGCGATCCGCGAGATGGCGCGACAGATCCTCGCGATCGACGCCATGACGACGGAGGACTGCACCTTCTCGGTCGGCGTCGTGCATGGCGGCCAATGGGTCAATTGCGTTGCTACCACGGCGACGGGCGAGGCGCTCTCCATGGCCAAGCGCCAGGCCGATCTCGACCGCGGCGTCGAGCGGATGCTGGCGTTGTCCGGCACCAGCAACGACGTCAGCTTCAAGGTCACGCGCGGCGTGACGCGGCCGGTCTGGGAGCCCAATGCCGGCACCATGGCGCTGTACGAGAAGGCCCGCGGCATTGCCAAATCTCTCGGCATGGAATTACCGCATGCAAGCTCCGGCGGCGGCTCGGACGGCAACTTCACCGGCGCGATGGGAATCCCCACGCTCGACGGCCTCGGTGTGCGCGGCGGCAATGTCCACACGCTCGAAGAGTATATCGAAGTCGAGAGTCTCGCTGAGCGAGGACGGCTGATGGCGGGGCTGCTGGCGACGCTGGAGTGATCGCGAAGCGATCCCGTAGGTGGGCAAAAGGCGCAAAGCGCCGTGCCCACCGTTTTCCCGACCGAAAGCAGGTGGGCACGCTCCGCTTTGCCCACCCTACGAAGATTGGCTGCACCGCAAAAACTGTGGCCCTCGTGGCACGGGAATTGCTGAAATGTTAGGCTGATGGCAGGCTGGCCGAAGAGCCCTGCCCAATTTGACTCTAAACTGACGGATCCAACTTGCTCGGATATCTCCTTCGCCGAATTCTCGCCGCCGTGCCCGTGATGGGCGTGGTCGCGCTGTTCGTTTTCCTCCTGCTCCGCCTCACCCCCGGCGATCCCGCCGCGATCCTCGCCGGCGACAACGCGACCCCGGAACGGCTGGAGCGCATCCGCGAATCGCTCGGCCTCAACGAGCCGCTGATCGTGCAGTTCGTCACCTGGGTGAACAAGCTGCTGCACGGCGACCTCGGGACGTCGCTGATCTCCAATTTGCCGGTGATGAAGATGATCGGCCAGCGCGTCGAGCCCTCGATCTCGATCGCGTTGTGCACCATCATCCTCGCCGTCGTCGTCGCAGTTCCCTTGGGGGTGATCGCGGCGTGGAAGCACGGCACCTGGATCGACCGTTTCGTGATGGGTCTGTCCGTGCTCGGCTTCTCGGTGCCGGTGTTCGTGGTCGGCTATGTCCTCATCCAGGTCTTCGCGATCGAGCTGCGCTGGGTGCCGGTGCAGGGCTTCCGTAGCATCTTCAACGGCTTCGGTCCGTTCTTCGAGCGCATGATCCTGCCGACCTGCGCGCTGTCCTTCATCTACGTCGCACTGATCGCGCGCATGACGCGTGCGGCGATGCTCGACGTGCTCGGCGAAGACTACGTGCGAACGGCGCGCGCGAAGGGCATCAACGAGGTTGCGGTGATGATGCGCCATGCTCTGCGCAACGCCGCCGTGCCCGTGATCACCGTGATCGGCACCGGCTTTGCGCTCTTGATCTCCGGCGTCGTCGTCACCGAGAGCGTGTTCAACATCCCCGGCATCGGGCGTCTCACCGTCGACGCGGTGCTGGCGCGCGACTATCCGGTGATCCAGGCGATGATCCTGCTGACCTCGCTGATCTACGTCGTCGTCAATCTTCTCATCGACGTCGCCTACACCCTGCTCGATCCCCGGATCCGGTACTGAGGCAAGGACAAGAACAAAATGTCGGTCGATACCCTTCCCCAGTCCTCCATTCCGATCACGTCGCCGCTGCGGCCGCGATTCGGATTCCTCACCTCGACCCCGATCATCGCCACCGCGACGTGCCTGCTCGCCTTGATCGTGGTGGTCTCGATCCTCGCGCCGCTGATCGCGCCGCATGATCCGATCCAGCTCGCCCCGTCGCAGCGGCTCAAGCCATCTTCCGCACAGTTCCTGCTCGGCACCGACGCCTACGGCCGCGACGTGTTGTCGCGCGTGATCTATGGCGGCCGCATCTCGCTTCTGATCGGCATCGGTGCGGCGATCCTGTCGATCGCCATCGGGCTGGCGATCGGCCTCGTCTCCGGCTTCTTCAAGCTGGTCGATTCCGTGATGATGCGCGTCATGGACGGCCTGATGGCAATGCCGAGCATCCTGCTCGCGATCGCCGTGGTGTCGCTGTCCGGCGCCAGCCTCTGGACCGTGCTGATCGCGATCACGATCCCCGAGATTCCGCGCGTTGCACGCCTGGTCCGCTCGGTCGTGCTGTCGGCGCGCGAGGAGCCTTACGTCGAGGCCGCGATCTCGGTCGGCTCGAGCCTGCCGAAGATCATGTGGCGCCACCTGATGCCGAACACGATCGCGCCGCTGATCGTCCAGGGCACCTATATCTGCGCCAGCGCCATCCTGACCGAGGCGATCCTCTCCTTCCTCGGCGCCGGCATCTCGCCGGAGACGCCGACCTGGGGCAACATCATGGCCGAGGGCCGCCAGTACTTCCAGATCAAGCCGTCGCTGATCTTCTGGCCGGGCCTGCTGCTCTCCATCGCCATCCTCAGCATCAACCTGATCGGCGACGCCGCCCGCGACGCCCTCGATCCGCGCATGAAGCAGCGGGAGGGGAAGTGAAACAAGTAGCGTTGTCATTCCGGGGCGCGCGTAGCGCGAGCCCGGAATCCATTTCACCACGCGTGCTGCGGCCCGATGGATTCCGGGCTCGCGACTTTGTCGCGCCCCGGAATGACGGAGAGAATTGACGTGACCGACACCATCCTCGACATCAACAACCTCGTCGTCTCCATCGGCAAGCAGCCGAAAGGCGCCAACATCATCGACGGCATCTCGATCCAGGTGCGCGAGCGCGAGACGCTGTGCCTCGTCGGCGAGAGCGGCTCGGGCAAGTCGGTGACCTCGCTCACCACCATGGGCCTGTTGCCGAAGGGCACGCTGGTGCCAACCGGCGGCAGCGTGAAGCTGGTCGGCGAGGAACTGCTCACCGCCACCGACCGCCGCCTGCGCCAGCTGCGCGCGACCAAGATGGCGATGATCTTCCAGGAGCCGATGACCGCGCTCAATCCGGTGGTGCCGGTCGGCCGCCAGATCGACGAGGTGCTCCGCGCCCACACCAAACTCGATGCCAAAGCGCGCAGGAAGCGCATTCTCGACATGATGGAGCAGGTCCACCTGCCCCAGGTCGAGCGCATCTTCGCCTCCTACCCGCACCGTCTCTCCGGCGGCCAGCGCCAGCGCATCATGATCGCGATGGCGCTGGTGCTGGAGCCGAAGCTGCTCATTGCCGACGAGCCGACCACCGCGCTCGACGTCACCACGCAGAAGCAGATCCTGTCGCTGATCCGCGAGCTCCAGCGCGATCACGGCACCGCCGTGCTGTTCATCACGCACGACATGGGCGTGGTCGCCGAGATCGCCGACCGCGTCGCGGTGATGCGGCAGGGCCGGCTGGTCGAGACCGGTCCGCTCGAGACCGTGCTGCGCAATCCGACCATGGAATACACCCGCAACCTGCTCTCCTCGGTGCCGAGCCTGGTGCCGCGCCCGCCGCGCGAGGAAACCCGCGAGCCCGTGGTGCTGGAGGCCAACGAGCTCAGCAAGGTCTACAAGGAGCGCGCCTTTTTCGGCAAAGGCCGCGAGGTCGTCGCTGCCGACAAGGTCACCTTGACCCTGCGCAAGGGCCGCACGCTCGGCATCGTCGGCGAAAGCGGCTCGGGCAAGTCGACGGTTGCGCGCTGCATCGTGCGCCTGATCGATCCGACCTCCGGCGGCGTGCGCCTCG
Source organism: Bradyrhizobium sp. NBAIM08 (assembly GCF_020193935.1). Lineage (NCBI taxonomy): Bacteria > Pseudomonadati > Pseudomonadota > Alphaproteobacteria > Hyphomicrobiales > Nitrobacteraceae > Bradyrhizobium > Bradyrhizobium sp. NBAIM08. Next base: position 1,013,572 of record NZ_JADYVR010000001.1, read on the forward strand.
CCGGCCGCGAGATCGCCGACATCTCGCGCCGCCTGTTGCAGCCGCATCGGCAGAAGATCCAGATCGTATTCCAGGATCCCTATCGTTCGCTCAATCCGCGCGTCACCGTCGGCGAGAGCATCGCCGAAGGCCCGGTCAATTACGGCGTGGCGCACGCCGACGCGATGAAGCGGGCGCGCGAGTTGCTCGAGCTGGTCGGCCTGCCGCCGGATGCGGTGTCGCGCTATCCGCACCAATTCTCCGGCGGCCAGCGCCAGCGCATCGCGATCGCCCGGGCACTCGCGCTCGATCCGGACGTGCTGGTCGCGGATGAAGCGGTCTCCGCGCTCGACGTCTCGGTGCAGGCGCAGGTGCTGGAGCTGCTCGACGAGATCCAGAAGCGGCTCGGCATCGCCATCCTGTTCATCACCCACGACCTCCGCGTCGCAGCCCAGATCTGCGACGAGGTCGTGGTGATGCAGCACGGCCGCGTCGTCGAACAGGGACCGGCCGCCGAAGTGCTGACGCATCCTAAGGAGGCCTACACCAAGGCGCTGCTGGATGCGGCGCCCGGGCGGGGTTGGGATTTTGCGAACTTCAGGCCGGTGGCGGAAGGCGTGGGGGCCACGGCTTAACTCTCTCCGCCGTCATTCCGGGGCATCGCGAAGCGATGAGCCCGGAATCCATCAGGCTGCGAACTCTGTCGCACGATGGATTCCGGGCTCGCGCTACGCGCGACCCGGAATGACGGCGGAGCAGCATTCCCAAATCGATCTGACCCTATGCGTGGCACGATGGCCTCTCACCTTGCCCTCTCCTCAGAGCCAAGGCTAACGTCGCGCACTTTCAATCGGGACTGAACTGAATGACACGCATCGCCGTCGGCGGCTTCCTGCACGAGACCAACACCTTCGCTCCGACCAAGGCGACATTCGCCGACTTCCAGCATGGCGGCGGCTGGCCGGCGATGACTGAAGGTGCCGACGTGTTGAAGGTGATGCGCCGCATCAATGTCGGGCTCGCCGGTTTCGTCGACAGCGCCGAGGCGAACGGCTGGGAACTCGTTCCGACCATCGCCTGCGGGGCGAGCCCGTCGGCGCATGTCACCGAAGACGCATTCGAGCGCATCGTGAAGGTCATGGTCGACGGCATCGCCGCCGCCGGCCCGATCGACGCCGTCTATCTCGACCTGCACGGCGCGATGGTGACCGAGCATCTCGACGACGGCGAAGGCGAGATCTTGGCGCGCGTGCGCCGCGTCATCGGTAAGGATGTTCCGCTGGTCACCAGCCTCGATCTCCACGCCAACGTCACGCCCGAGATGATGGAGCATGCCGACGCGCTGATCGCCTACCGCACCTATCCGCATGTCGACATGGCCGAGACCGGCCGCGCCTGCGCGCGCCATCTCGCGCTGCTGCTGCAGACGAAGCAGCGCTTCGCAAAGGCCTTCCGGCAATTGCCATTCCTGATCCCGATCAGCTGGCAATGCACCAACGACCAGCCCACCAAAGGCATCTACGAAAGACTCGCCGCGCTGGAGAGCGATGCCGTTCCCACCCTCTCTTTCGCGCCCGGCTTTCCCGCCGCCGATTTCCGCGACTGCGGCCCCAGCGTGTTCGCCTACGGCAGGACGCAAGACGACGCCGATCGTGCGGCGGACGCGCTTTTGAAGCTGATCGAAAGTCACGAGAACGATTTCGACGGCAAGATCTGGACGCCCGACGACGGCGTGCGCCACGCCATGGAACTTGCCAAGAGCGCGCGCAAGCCGATCATCATCGCCGACACCCAGGACAATCCGGGCGCCGGCGGCGATTCCGATACGACGGGCATGCTCCGTGCGCTGGTGCGCAACAAGGCGAGTGCCGCAACCGGCGCGATCTACGATCCGGAATCGGCCAAGGCCGCGCACGCAGCCGGCATCGGCGCCACCGTGACGCTGTCGCTCGGCGGCAAGTCCGGCATCCCCGGCGACGAGCCCTATCGCGAGACCTTCGTGGTCGAGCAGCTCTCCGACGGCCGCTTCATCGCGCCCGGTCCCTATTACGGCGGCCGCGAGATGGAGATGGGCCCGTCCGCAGCCTTGCGGATCGGCGATGTCCGCGTCGTCGTCTCCTCGCACAAGGCCCAGCTCGCCGACCAGGCGATGTACCGCTATGTCGGCATCGAGCCGACCGAACAGAAGATCCTGGTCAACAAGAGCTCGGTGCATTTCCGCGCCGATTTCGAGCCGATCGCCGAGAAGCTGATGATCTGTGCCGCGCCCGGTGCGATGCCGGCCGACACCGCTTCGCTACCCTGGACGCGCCTGCGCCCGGGCATCCGCATCAAGCCGAACGGCCCCGTATTCACGCCTCCCTCACGCTAACCGGACAGGACCACATGCCCACGATCGATCGCATCGACGGCTACGCCGACGAGCTCACCGCAATCAGGCGCGACCTCCACGCCCATCCCGAGATCGGCTTCGAGGAAGTGCGCACCTCCGGCATCGTCGCCGACAAGCTGAAGAGCTGGGGCATCGAGGTGCATCGCGGCCTCGGCGGCACCGGCGTGATCGGCGTCATCAAGGGCAAGGGTACGGGCAGCAAGCGCATCGGGCTTCGCGCCGACATGGACGCGCTGCCGATGGAAGAGAACACCAATCTGAAGTGGAGCTCGAAGATCCCCGGCCGCTTCCACGGCTGCGGCCATGACGGCCACACCACCATGCTGCTCGGCACCGCGCGCTATCTCGCCGAGACCCGGAACTTCGACGGCACCGTGCACCTGATCTTCCAGCCGGCCGAGGAAGGCCTCGGCGGCGCCCGCGCCATGATCAAGGACGGGTTGTTCGAGAAATTTCCCTGCGACGAGCTCTACGGCCTGCACAACGCGCCCGACCTCAACCATGGCGAGATCGCGATCCTGCCGGGCCCGGCCATGGCCAGTGCCGACTTCTTCGACCTGCGCATCACCGGCTACGGCGCGCATGGCGCGATGCCCGAGCGCTCCAAGGACGCGGTTGTCATTGCGACCACACTGGCGCAGGCGATCCAGACCATCGTCAGCCGCAACGTCGACCCGCTGCAGGCCGCGGTGATCTCGATCACCCAGATCCATGCCGGCTCCGCCTACAACGTCATTCCGGGCGATGCGCATCTGTGCGGCACCATCCGCACCTTCTCCAACGAGGTCCGCGCCCTGATCGCCGAGCGCATCCGCACCATCTGCGCCGGCATCGCCGCCGCCTATCAGTGCACGATCGAAGCCGACATCCGCGACACGTTCGGCGTTCTGGTCAACCAGGTCGAGCAGTCCAAGGTGGTCGAGGAGGTTGCGCGCACCATCGTCGATCCCGCCAACGTGATCACCCGCATCCAGCCGAAGATGGGCAGCGAGGATTTCGCCGACATGCTGGAGACGATCCCCGGAGCTTACTTCTGGGTCGGCCATGACGGCTCGGTGCCCGTGCACAATCCCGGCTTCGTGCTCGACGACAATATCCTGCCGATCGGTGCCAGCATGTTCGCCCGAATCGTCGAGACGCGCATGCCGGTGGGTGGCAATGCATAAAAAGAGCGTCGAGGAAGCGGTCACATCGCTGCACGATCTGTCCGCGGTTGACCTGATCGCGGGTTATCGTGCCAAGCAGTTCTCGCCGAGCGAGGTGCTGGAGGACGTGCTCGCGCATGTCGCGGCGTGGGAACCGCATCTGAAGGCGCTCTATGCGTTCGACCCCGATGGCGCGCGCGAGGCCGCAAAGGCCTCGACCGCGCGCTGGACCGGCGGCGAGCCCTCCGGGCCGCTCGACGGCGTGCCCGTGACGGTGAAGGACAACATCGCGACCAAGGGCGTGCCGGTGCCGCTGGGGGCAGCCAGCGTCAAGCTCGTGCCGGCCGAGAAGGACGCGCCGCCCGCTGCGCGGCTGCGTGAGGCCGGCAGCGTCATCTTCGCCAAGACCACCATGCCCGATTACGGCATGCTGTCCTCCGGGCTCTCCTCGTTCCATGCGCTCGCGCGCAACCCGTGGGATCTCAGCAAGAACCCGGGCGGCTCCAGCGCCGGCGCAGGCGCCGCCGCCGCGGCCGGCTACGGGCCCTTGCATCTCGGCACCGATATCGGCGGCTCGGTTCGCCTGCCCGCCGGCTGGTGCGGCCTCGTCGGCCTGAAGCCGAGTTTTGGCCGCGTGCCGATCGACCCGACCTATGTCGGCCGTGTCGCCGGCCCGATGACCCGCACGGTCGACGATTGCGCGCTGATGATGAGCGCGATCGCAAAGCCCGACCGCCGCGACGGCATGAGCCTGCCGGCCGAGCTGCTGAACTGGAAGGGGCTGGAGAAATCTCCGCGAAAACTACGCATCGGGTTGATGCTCGATCCCGGCTGCGGCCTGGCGCTGGAGAAGCCGGTGCGCGAGGTCGCAGTGAAGGCCGCGAAGGCATTCGAGTCCGCAGGCAGCGTCGTCACCGAGGTCGACGGCATCCTCACGCGCGAGATGCTCGACGGTCTCGACAATTTCTGGCGCGCGCGGATGTGGGACGATCTGTCCAAGCTGACGCCGGCCGAGCAGGCCAAGGTGCTGCCCTATATCTTCAAGTGGGGCGAGTCCGGGGCCAAGCTCTCGGGCGTCGACGTCATCCGCGGCTTCAACCAGACCATGGCGATCCGCGCGGCTGCGGCGAAGCTCTTTTGCGAGCTGGACTATGTGATCTCGCCGACCGCGCCGAACGTGAACTTTCCGGCGGAATGGGCGTCGCCGACCAACGATCCCATGAAGCCGTTCGAGCACATCGCCTATACCGTGCCGTGGAATATGTCGGAGAACCCGGCGATCTCCCTCAACGGCGGCTTCGACGCCAAGGGTTTTCCCATCGGCGTGCAGATCGTCGGCCGCCGCTTCGACGACATCGGCGTGCTCGGCATGGCCAAGGCGTTTGAAGGCCTGCGCGGCCCGCAGCGGCCCTGGCCGAAGCCGCCGGCGTAACAAACGCTCGCTCGTCATTCCGGGTTGCGCCCTCTTGGCGCAAGCCCGGAATCCACTCATCCGCATTACTGATGTGGACAAATGGATTCCGGGCCCGCGCTTCGCGCGCCCCGGAATGACGTGCTAGAGAGAGCGACAAAGAAACAGGGAAGGAAACCACCATGGCGTATGAGACGATCAAGTACGAGGTCGCCGATCAGATCCTCACCATCACGCTGAACCGGCCCGACAAGCTCAACGCCTTCAACGCGCAGATGCAAGCCGAACTGATCGACGCGTTCGACACCGCCGACAAGGATGATAACGTCCGCGCCATCATCGTCACCGGCGCCGGCCGCGGCTTTTGCGCGGGCGCCGATCTCTCCTCCGGTGCCGACACGTTCGATCGCGACGCGCGGCGCGGGCCGGTCAAGCGTTTTGCCGACGGCAAGGTCGACTATAGCGACCCGCAGGTGCGTGACGGCGGCGGCCAAGTGACGTTGCGCATCTTCAAATGCCTCAAGCCCGTGATCGCGGCGGTGAACGGCCCGGCCGTCGGCATCGGCGTCACCATGCAGCTTGCAATGGATATCCGCATCGCCTCGGAGGCTGCGCGGTTCGGCTTCGTGTTCTCCCAGCGCGGCATCGTGCCCGAGGCGGCCTCGAGCTGGTTCCTGCCGCGCATCGTCGGCATCTCGCAGGCGCTGGAATGGTGCTATTCGGGCCGTGTCTTCCCGGCGCAGGAAGCGCTTGCGGGCCGCCTCGTCAGCAAGGTCGTGGCCCCCGATGATCTGCTGCCGACCGCCCGAGCGCTCGCCAAGGAGTTTGCGGCAAAGACCGCGCCGGTGTCGGTCGCGCTGATCCGCCAGATGATGTGGCGCATGATGGGCGCCGACGATCCCATGGAAGCCCACAAGGTCGACAGCCGCGGCATCTACGCCCGCGGCCGCTCGGACGACGTCAAGGAAGGCGTGGTGTCGTTCCTGGAGAAGCGTCCCGCGCACTTCAAGAACAAGGTGTCCACCGACATGCCGGATTACTTCCCGTGGTGGACGGAGCGCGAGTACAAGTGACGAGCGCGTAGCGCGCCGTAACGCGCAACTCGGCTGTTTGATCCATGCCAAGTGCGCATGGACAGTCGGTCGACAGGCCTGCTGCATCGCAAAACCACCTTGCGCTATCGTTCGCATCGCACAGGGAAGCGATGCCGATGCAACTTTGCCTGCGAATGGCGGCTCTCGCGCCACTCGTCCTTGCCGGCTGTGCCGAGCAGGACGCCGAGTGGGCGCAGCGCGGACGAGCCAGCTTGATCGATCTCGACCAGTCGGCGATCCGCATGTGCGCCGGCCTGCCGGCCGGAACCGCCAAGGACGGTTCGGGCGAGATCTGGATGTACGAGCACGCGGCGAGCCCTCCCGGCGGCATCGCGCCGCCCACGCTCACGCTTCCGCCCGGCCTGAATATCGGAGGCCAGGCGCCTTCGGGCTATTGTCGCGTGCAGTTGCGCTTTGCTCGCGGCAAGGTCACCGAGGTGCAATATGCCGGGAATACCGACATCGGAAATGCGCGTGACGCCGTCTGCGGCCAGATCGTGCGGACCTGCCTCGGCTATGCGCCGGGCGGCCGCGACACCGTCGCGCGGACGTCACATCAGTAGCGCGACGCGTCCGATCGCCTTGCGGTCGATCAGCAGCCGCATCGCCTTCGCGTAGTCTTCCAGCGGCAGGCGGTGCGAGACGTTGGGGCGCAGCTTGCCCTCCTCCGCCCATTGCAAAAGCGCCTTCAGGCGGACCTCGCCGAGCGCAGGATTCTTCCGCACCGCTTCGCCGGCGCGTACGCCGAGCACGCTGGCGCCCTTGATCAGCAACAGATTGGTCTTGGCCGAGCCGATGCCGCCGGTGAAGCCGATCACCAGGAGCCGCGCGCCCCAGGCGATGCAGCGCATCGAGTCTTCAAAGACCTCGCCACCGACGGGGTCGAACACGACGTCGGCGCCGCGGCCGTCGGTGATGCGCTTGACGGCATCGCGGAACGGCTCGCGGTCGTAGCGGATGAGATGATCGGCGCCGCGCGATTTCGCGATTCCGAGCTTCTCGTCGCTGGAGGCGGTCGCGATCACGGTCGCACCCAGCATCTTGCCGATCTCGACGGCGGCAAGGCCGACGCCGCCGCCGGCACCGTGGACCAGCAGCACCTCGCCCGGCGCGACCCGGCCGCGATCGATCAGCGCGTGATAGGCCGTGCCGTGGCCGGCGAGATAAGTGGCAGCCTCCGCATAGTCGAAGGTGGACGGCATGGGAGTGAGCTGCGACGACGTGACCACCGCTTCATTGGTGAAGGCACCAAAGCGCATCTTCACGATGACCTTGTCGCCGACGGCAACGCCGCTTGCCTCCGATGCCACCTCGATGACGTCGCCGGCCGCTTCCATGCCCGGCGTGAACGGCAGCTCCGGCTTGAGCTGGTATTCGCCGGCGGCCATCAGCACGTCGGGGAAGTTCAGCCCGGCGGCGCGGATGGCGACGCGTACCTCGCCCGGCCTCAGCGCGCGGGGCGGAAACTCCTCCAACAGCAAACGCTCGGGCGCGCCGAGCTCGCGGCAGACGACGGCGCGCACCATCAGGCCGCGCTCGCCTTGCTGCGCTGAAGCGCTTCGCGGATCAGCGGCAGGCGGTCATTGCCGAAATACATGTCGGTCTTGTTCACGAAGATCGTCGGCGAGCCGAAGCCGCCGCGTGCGATGACCTCCTCGGTATTGGCCTTGAGCTGGTCCTTGATGCCCTGCTCGGCAATGCCGGCGAAGAACTTTTGCTCGTCGATGCCGACCTTCCTGCAGATCTCCGCGAGCACCGCGTCCTGCGAGATGTCCTTGTCCTCGCCCCAATAGGCCTCGAACACTGATGTCGCGAACGGCACCATGTCCTGACCGAGCCAGAGGCAGCCGCGCATCACCTTGACGCTGTTCACCGGGAACACCGTCGGTGGCATCTTGATGGCAAGACCCGCGGAACGTGCCCAGTCGGCGAGGTCCTTCTTCATGTAGCGCGCCTTAAGCGGCACCGGCTTCTCGCGCTGCGCGTAGACGCTCGGATTGACCGAATTGAAGATGCCGCCGACCAGGATCGGCCGCCAGGTGATGTCGGCTCCGAACTCCTTGGCGAGCGGTTGGATGTTGTGGAAGGCGAGATAGGTCCAGGGGCTGGAACAGTCGAAGAAGAATTCGATCATGGGGGTTTCCTTATTGTTGTCATTCCGGGGCGCGCCCCTTTGGGCGCGAACCCGGAATCCATTTCGCCTCTCGTTACGCTGCCCGATGGATTCCGGGCTCGCGACTTCGTCGCGCCCCGGAATGACGGATGTGGCACTACTTCCTTCCCAACACTTCCTTAGCTCTCTGGCCGAACATGATCTTGCGTGATTCCTCGTCGAACGGCTCTTTCACGAATTTTCCGATCGCAAGCCCCGCCTGCACCTGCGGCCTTGCCCGGACCTCGGCATACCAGCGTTTCACATTGGGATAGTCGTCGAGCGTAAAGCCTTGCGCCTTGTGCGTCATGGTCCAGGGGAAGCAGGCGATGTCGGCGATGGAATAGTCGCCGGCGACATAGGCGCCGGTCCTGGCCAATTGGCGATCGAGCACGCCGTAGAGCCGCGCCGCCTCGTCGCGATAGCGCTCGATTGCGTAAGGGATCTTCTCGGCCGCATAGAGCGCGAAATGGCCGTGCTGGCCGAGCATCGGCCCGAGGCCCGCCATCTGCCACATCACCCACTGGATCGTGGTGGAGCGGCCGCGCCAATCGGCGGGCAGGAAGCGGCCGGTCTTCTCCGCGAGATAGATCAGGATCGCGCCGGTCTCGAACGCCGAGAACGGCGCGCCGCCATCAGCGGGCTCGTGGTCGACGATCGCGGGAATGCGGTTGTTCGGAGAGATCGCCAGGAACTCAGGATTGAACTGCTCGCCGGCGCGGATATTCACGGGGATCACCCGATAGGGAAGCCCGAGCTCCTCCAGCATGATCGAGATTTTCCAGCCGTTCGGCGTCGGCGCGTAATAGAGGTCGATCATGGGCCTTCCCTTGCGCCGTCCCTATCGCTGCCGCCAGCCAATGACGACTTTTGTTGTTCTGTACCTCGACGTTAGGACATGGCAGGAAGGGGCGCAACAATCTGCCGGGAGGGCCGCCATGCTGTTTCCAACCACGATCGCCGGCTCCTTGCCGAAGCCGGAATGGCTCGCCGAGCCGAACATGCTCTGGGCGCCCTGGAAGTCCGAAGGCGACGAGTTGCTCCGCGCCAAGCGCGATGCGACGCTGATCTGGCTGAAGCTCCAGGAGGACGCCGGCATCGACATCGTCACCGAAGGCGAGCAGGCCCGGCAGCACTTCGTGCACGGTTTCCTGGAGAAGATCGAGGGCATCGATTTCGCCCACAAGGTCGAGATGGGCATCCGGAAAGACCGCTACAAGGCGATGGTGCCGCAGGTGGTCGCGCCGCTGCGGCTGAAGGACCGCGTCCATGCCTTCGAGGCGCGCGTCGCGCGCACGCACACCAGGAAGCAGCTGAAATTCACCCTGCCCGGCCCGATGACCATCATCGACACCATTGCCGACCGCTACTATGGCGACCGGGTCAAGATGGCCTTTGCCTTCGCCGAGCTCTTGAACGAGGAAGCCAGGGCCTTGCAGGCCGACGGCGTCGATCTCGTGCAATTCGACGAGCCCGCCTTCAACGTCTACATGGACGAGGTCAACGATTGGGGCATCAAGGCGCTGGAGCGCGCCGCACAGGGCCTCGCCTGCGCCACCGCCGTGCACATCTGCTACGGCTACGGCATCAAGGCCAATACGGACTGGAAGGAGACGCTCGGCAGCCAATGGCGGCAATACGAGCAGATCTTTCCGGCCATCGACGCAAGCCCGATCCAGCAGGTCGCAATCGAGTGCCGCAATTCCAAGGTGCCGCTCGACCTGCTCGCGCTGCTCAAGAACAAGATTGTGCAGGCCGGTGTCATCGACGTCGCCAGCGATACGGTGGAGACGGCCGAGGACGTCGTGAAGGTGATCGAGGCGGTGTCGCAATTCGTGCCGAAGAGCAACATCATCGCCACCACCAATTGCGGCATGGCGCCGATGCGGCGCGAGATCGCCGAAGCCAAGCTGATGGCGCTCGGCGCCGGCGCGGCGCTGGCGCGCGAGAGGCTGGGATGATGGCGGTGATCCGCAGGTCGCTCGGCTAGTCCGGAGCGGTCGGATGCAACGCCGGTCGATATCCGGCGCTGAACGCCCGTAATGTGGATGGAGGCGTCAGCAGCATCGCACTCGATAGTTCGTGCTCGGTACGGGCATAGCCGGCTGGCGACCAAAGCAGCGGCCGGCCTTTCGTCACAAGATAGCTCTGCTCGCCCTGCTGCACCATCACGCCATCGGGTAAGTCTGCGAGCGGCCCTCGCAGTGGGTGCAGGCGCTTACGGCCGCGATCCAGACGCTCCAGGTGCAGCTTTGCGTCCATCGACTTTGCGCTCACCTTGCTTGCGCCGTTTCCCCTCTCCCATGCCGCGCGAAACCGGTGGGCATCGTCACGCCGGCAGAAGAAGCATGGGCGATGTCCGGCAGCAAAGGCGGTGGCTTCGTCGAGAAAGAACAGCTCGGTCCAGCTCCGCCGCGCCATCACCGGCCGCCGCCAGCCGCGGAATTCGCACAGGCATGTGATCCAGGCCGGCGTCGACCAGCGCTTCTTCAACAGCGTCTTCGTCGCGGGATCGTGGATGATGCCGCGATTGCCGGTGAACAGGCCGCGGTGTGGGGTGGCGATGATGTCGCCGGTGGGCGTGACTCGGTTCTGGAGGGGGCGAGTGGCGAATGGCGAATGGCGAATGGGGTCGGTGTTACTCGCCATTCGCTACTCGCCATTCGCTCTGGTCACGCCGCGCCGTCGCGCAGCGGCGGGTGGTAGGACAGTGCTGTGTCCCAGGGGAAGAAGATCCAGGTGTCCTGCGAGACTTCGGTGATGAAAGTGTCGACCAGCGGGCGTCCCATCGGCTTGGCGTAGACGGTGGCGAAATGCGCATCGGGCAGCATCTCGCGCACCATCCTGCCGGTCTTGCCGGTATCGACGAGGTCATCGACGATCAACAGGCCCTTGCCGGTGCCGCCGCCGAGCGTCATTGTCGCCTCGGAAATGCCCTTGAGCACCTGGAGCTCGCCCTGCTTGTTGTGGTCGTAGCTGGCGACGCAGACCGTATCGATGACGCGCACCCCTAACTCGCGCGCCACGATCGCGGCGGGCACCAGGCCGCCGCGGGTGATCGCAATCACCGCATGGAACGGACCGACCTCGTTGAGCCGCCAGGTCAGCGCCCGGCAATCCCGGTGGAACTGGTCCCACGAGACGGGGAAGGCCTTGCCTGCCCGCTCCTGCGCACTCAGTTCCGGTGCTTCACCAGCCATCGCCTGTCTCCTGCAATCTCGTCCGGCAATTCCCTGCTAGCGGTTGACGTTCAATCCCGCCAGCATTTCCTTCACCGCGGCCATTGCCGCCGCGAGCTTCTCGGGATCGCGCGAGCGCACCACCAGATTGGTGTTGGGCTTCTGCTCCTCGTCCATGAAGGGATAGCTGCCGATGATGGTGTCGGGATGGGCGGCGGCGATCGCCCGCAGCGGGCCGCCGATGTCGCCCTCGCGCGCATTGGCGCGGACCGAGTCCGACAGCATGCGCACGCCGGACTTCAGCTTGGGCGAGACGATGTCCATCATCGCCTGCATGATCGAGGGCACGCCGGCCATGACGATGACGTTGCCGATCTTGAAGCCGGGGGCGAGAATGGTCGCACTCTGGATCAGCTCGGCGCCGTCGGGGATGCGGGCCATGCGCAGCCGGGCCTCGTTGAGGTCCTGCTCGCTCCAGCGCTCGCGAAAGCGGGCGACGACCTCCGGGTGATGGTCGATACCGACGCCGAACGCCTTGGCCACGGCATCAGCGGTGATGTCGTCATGAGTCGGCCCGATGCCGCCCGTGGTGAAGACGTAGGTGTAGCGATGCCGCAATGCATCCAGTGCAGCGATGATATCCGGCTCGTCGTCGGAGACGATGCGGACCTCCTTCAGGTCGATGCCGATATTGGTCAGGTATTCGGCGATGAAGCCGATATTCTTGTCCTTGGTCCGGCCGGACAGGATTTCGTCTCCGATGACCAGAATGCCCGCCGTGACGATCTCGCTCATGCCTTAAGTCCCTCACCTGTGACGCCGACTTTGCCGAGGTAACGCGTTGAAGTCACGCGGTTTTGCTTCTGAAATAAGCAGTCTTCAGCCATTTTTTCAGGCACGCCGCCGGCCGTCGCCGGCAAATGCCCCCTCTCCATGCTTATCGCGCTGGCCCGGCCCTTGCTACCACATGAAAGTCATGCACTGTTGACGCATGGCCACAGGACGTTGCGGTCTCATCAAGGCCGACGCGAACTGGCGCATGGCGCAACGCCTGGGGAGACAAGTCGGGATCTATGGCAGTCGCGTTTGACGAAATGAACATTCCCGGCGGGGACCTCCGCCCCGCCTATCAGGAGCTGGCGCGCTGGCTCAAGGAGACGCCTCCCGAGGCGCTCGAATATCGCCGCCAGGAAGCTGAGCTGCTGTTTCGCCGGATCGGCATCACCTTCGCGGTCTACGGCGATTCCGAGTCCACCGAGCGCCTGATCCCCTTCGACGTGATTCCGCGGATCATGTCCGGCAAGGAATGGGCGCGGCTGGAGAAGGGCCTGAAGCAACGCGTGCGCGCGCTCAACATGTTCCTGCGCGACATCTATCACGGCCGCGACATCCTCCGCGCCGACATCGTGCCCGACGATCTGATCTTCCAGAACCCGGTGTTCCGGCCCGAGATGAACGGCCAGCAGGTGCCGCACGACGTCTACGTGCACATCGCCGGCATCGACATCGTCCGGGTCGACGCCGAGGACTTCATCGTGCTGGAGGACAACGCCCGCACGCCGTCGGGCGTGTCCTACATGCTGGAAAACCGCGAGATCATGATGCGGCTGTTTCCGGATCTGTTCGCCCGCCACCGGGTGGCGCCGGTCGAGCGCTATCCGGACGAGCTGCTCGCAGCGCTCCGCTCGGTCGCGCCGCAAAGCGCCTCCGGCGAGCCGACGGTGGCGCTGCTCACCCCGGGCGTCTACAATTCGGCCTATTACGAGCACTCCTTCCTCGCCGACAAGCTCGGCATCGAGCTGGTCGAAGGCCGCGACCTCGTCGTCAAGAACAACGAAGTGTTCATGCGGACGACGGAAGGGCTGAAGCGGGTCGACGTGATCTATCGGCGCGTCGACGACGACTTCCTCGATCCCCTCACCTTCCGTCCCGATTCGGTGCTCGGCGTGCCCGGACTGATGTCGGCCTACGCGGCCGGTAACATCACGCTCGCCAACGCCGTCGGCACCGGCATCGCCGACGACAAGGCGATCTACTCCTACATGCCCGACATCGTGAAATTCTATCTCGGCGAGGAGCCGATCCTAAAGAACGTGCCGACCTGGCGCTGCCGCGAGCCGAAGGACCTCGCTTATGTGCTGGACAATCTAAGTGAGCTCGTCGTCAAGGAAGTGCACGGCTCCGGCGGCTACGGCATGCTGATCGGCCCCGCCGCGACCAAGGCGACGATCGAAGCGTTCCGCGACAAGCTCAAGCGCGAGCCGGAAGGTTTCATCGCCCAGCCGACCCTGGCGCTCTCGACCTGCCCGACCTGCACGGCGTCGGGCCTCGCTCCACGTCACGTCGATCTTCGCCCCTTCGTGCTCACGGGCAGCAAGAGCACGACCATCGTGCCGGGCGGGCTCACCCGCGTCGCGCTCAAGGAAGGCTCCCTGGTGGTGAACTCGAGCCAGGGCGGCGGCACCAAGGACACCTGGATTCTGGACGAGTAGAGAGATGCTGTCGCGTACCGCCGAAAACCTCTACTGGCTCGCCCGCTACGTCGAACGGGCCGAATATCTCGCGCGCACCATCGATGCGACGCTGCGCGTCACCGCGCTTCCCGCCGCCTATATCGGCAAGACCAATGAATGGGATTCGGCGCTGCTCACGGCCGGGGTCGCCGCGAGCTTCTATCAGGCCTATGAGGAAGCCAACGAGCACAACGTCGTCGAGTATCTCTCGTTCTCCCAGAACAACCCGTCCTCGATCCGAAACTGTATCGAAGCGGCGCGGCTGAACTCGCGCTCGGTGCGCACGGCCCTCACCAGCGAGATGTGGGACACCATCAACTCGGCCTGGATCGAGCTTCAGGCGGTGTGGAGCAAGGGCACCTCGACGCGCGAGGACCTCGCAAAATTCCTGCGCTTCGTGCAGGAGACCTCGCTGCGTTTCGACGGCTCGGCCTATCGGACCATGCTGCGCAACGACGCCTATTGGTTCTCGCGCATGGGCGTGCACCTTGAGCGCGCCGACAACACCGCGCGCATCCTCGACGTGAAGTATCACGTGCTGCTGCCCGAGGAGGAGCATGTCGGCGGGCCGCTCGACTTCTACCAGTGGAGCTCGATCCTGCGCTCGGTCTCGGCGCTGACGGCCTATCATTGGGTCTATCGCGAGACGCTGAAGCCCTGGCTGATCGCGGACCTCCTGATCCTCAACGACACGCTGCCGCGCTCGCTCGCCAGCTGCTACGGCAACCTCGTGCGCAACCTCGACCAGATCGGCGTCGCCTATGGCCGCCAGGGCCCGGCCCAGCGCCACGCCCGCGGCATCCGCAACCGGCTGGAACACAGCAATATGAACGACATTTTCCAGCATGGCGTGCATGAATTCATTCAGGAATTCATCGCGGACAATTCCAGGCTGGGCGAAATCATCACGAAGCAGTATTTGATCTAATGTCGCTCGACTGACGACAGGGGATATTGTCATGGCCGGGCAAGAGCGCGAAGCGCGTCTTCGCGCTAGATGTCCCGGCCATCCACGTTCTTGCTTTTGCGCGACGAGGAAGAACGTGGATGCCCCGGGACAAGCCCGGGCATGACGAGCTTCTTTGCGACGGCAGTCACGCCTTACAACAAACGACACGGTCCACCATGCGCCTGCGAATCCAGCACACCACGACCTATCGCTACGAGCCGCCGGCCACCAGCGTGATCCAGATCCTGCGCATGACGCCGGGCAGTCATGACGGGCAATACGTCGCGGAATGGCAGATCGACGTCTCCACCGACACCAAGCTCGACATGCATGAGGACGCGTTCGGCAACGTCACCCACGTGCTGTCCTGCGGGCCCGTCGGCGACATCCAGATCATTGCCGAAGGGCTGATCGAGACCCACGACACCGGCGGCGTGCTGCGTGGCAGCGATGAGCGCTTTCCCCCCGGCATGTTCCTGCGCGTCACCGACCTCACCTCGGTCAATCCGGCGATGACGGCGGTCGCGCGCCAGTTGCGCAGCGAGGCCGAGAGCGACACGCTGGGCTTCCTGCACACGCTGATGACGCAGGTGGCCGATCACATGACGTTCGACGAGGACCCGACCAACAGCGGCACGTCCGCAGCGGAGGCGTTCACGCTCAAGCGCGGGGTCTGCCAGGACTACGCGCACATCTTCATCGCCTGCGCCCGCGCCGGCGGCGTGCCGGCGCGCTTCGTCTCCGGACATTTCCTGCGTGCGGACGACACGGTGCACCAGGACGCCGGCCATGCCTGGGCAGAGGCCTACGTGCCCGATCTCGGCTGGGTCGGCTTCGATCCCGCCAACAGCATCTGCGCCACCGACGCGCATGTCCGCCTCGCGATCGGGCTTGACTATCTCGGCGCGGCCCCGGTGCGCGGCACGCGCTACGGCGGCGGCACGGAAACGCTGACGGTGGCGGTGAAGGTCGAACAGGCCGGCCGCGGCGGGCAGTCGCAATCGCAATCCCAGCGGCAGAGCTAGGAGCCGCCAGCCGAACACATTCGGCGTGCTACAATCGCGGGATCGGATCAACCCGCGAGGTAGCCATGGCGACTGTGAAACTGCTTTCGGATGATGAACTCTCGACTGAAGCGCGAGCCGTTTTCGACGACATCCGTAAAGTGCGGAAATCGGACTTCGTCAACAATTTCTGGCGCGCGCTGGCGCACGATCCGAAGACGCTGCGGCGGACCTGGGAGAGCATCAAGGAGGTGATGGCTCCCGGCGCGCTCGATCCCAAGGTCAAGGAAATGCTCTACGTCGCGGTGTCGATCGCGCATGGCTGCAGCTATTGCATCCACTCCCACACGGCCGCGGCACGGGCCAAGGGCATGAGTGAGGCCGAATATGGGGAGCTGCTCGCCATCGTCGGCATGGCCGCGGAGACCAACCGGCTGGTGACGGCGCTCGGCGTGCCGGTTGATGAGGCGTTTCTGGTCGACGCAGCTGACTAGCTTGCCGTCTCGCACCGTCATTCCGGGGCGCGCGTAGCGCGAACCCGGAATCCATCTGGTCGCAGAGTTGGTGGAGGAATGGATTCCGGGCTCGCGACTTCGTCGCGCCCCGGAATGACGGGCTTAATCGGGGGTTGGAGTGGCCCTTGAAATTGGCTAGTAATTCCGCGCAAACGCGTTCGGGGACTGGAAATGACCTATTGCTGCGGAATCCTGGTTCGGGACGGTCTGGTGATGATCGCCGATACCCGCACCAATGCCGGCCTCGACAATGTCTCAACCTTCCGCAAGCTGCACATCTTCTCCAAGCCCGGCGAGCGCATCATGGCGATCGCCAGTGCCGGCAACCTCGCCATCAGCCAGTCGGTGCTGTCGACGCTGACCGAGGGCCTCGAAGATCCCAATACGGGCGAGATCGAGACGCTGATGAACGCGCCGACCATGTTCCAGGCCGCCCAGCGCATCGGCCGGGCGATCCGGGCGGTGCATGCCACCGAAGGGCCGGCGCTGAAATCCGAGGACGTGTCCTTCGACGTCTCCTTTCTGTTCGGCGGCCAGATCAAGGGCGCGCGGATGCGCCTGTTCATGGTCTACACCGCCGGCAATTTCATCGAGTGCACCACCGACACGCCGTACCTGCAGATCGGCGAGCACAAATACGGCAAGCCGGTGCTCGACCGTGCCATGCATTACGACGTCGAGCTCTACGAGGCGCTGAAGACGGGCCTGATCTCGATGGATTCGACGATGCGCTCGAATCTCGGCGTCGGCCTGCCGATCGACGTGCTGGTGGTGCGCAACGATGCCTGCGAGGCCGATCTCAACCACCGCATCGAGGCAGGCGAGCCCTATTTCCACGACCTGCGCTCGCGCTGGTCGGCGGCCTTGCGCGCGGCGCATCAGAACATTCCGCGCCCGCCCTACAAGAACGACAAAGAACCCAAAACCTGACAGCAGAAGAGAAAAGGCAGGAAACGATGAGTGAAGCGAAAAAGATCGCATTGGTGACGGGCGCCGGCACCGGCGTCGGCCGCGCGGCGTCGCTGGCGCTGATGAACACCGGCTTCACCGTGGTGCTCACAGGCCGCCGGCTCGACATGCTCGAGGAGACGGCAAAGCTCGGTCCCGCGGGAAAAAGCCTCTGCGTCACCGCCGACATGACCAAGCCGGACTCCATCGCCGCGCTGTTCGACAAGGTGAAGGCGACCTACGGCCGGCTCGACGTGCTCTTCAACAATGCCGGCATGGGCGCGCCGGCCGTCAACTTCGAGGATCTCAGCCTCGAGCAATGGCAGGCCGTGGTGAACACCAACCTCACCGGCCCGTTCCTGTGCACCCAGCACGCCTTCCGCATCATGAAGGATCAGACCCCGCGCGGCGGCCGCATCATCAACAACGGCTCGATCTCGGCGCACGCGCCGCGGCCATTCTCGGCGGCCTACACCTCGACCAAGCACGCCATCACCGGCCTCACCAAGGCCAGCAATCTCGACGGCCGCATGTACGACATCGCCGTCGGCCAGGTCGATATCGGCAATGCCGCAACCCCGATGACCGACCGCATGGTCAACGGCCCCGGCGTGCTGCAGCCCGACGGCACCACCAAGCACGAGCCGCGCATGGACGCGAAAGCAGTCGGCGATGCCGTGGCCTACATGGCCAGCCTGCCGCTCGATGCCAACGTGCTGACCATGACGGTGATGGCGACCAAGATGCCGTTCGTCGGGCGGGGCTGAACAAAAAAGCGCGAAAACAACCCCATGCACAGTAGGCGTCAAGAGGCGCCTGCTGCTGCCGGGCCGCGGGCGTGACGCGAGTTAAGTCCCCACGCCATCTCAACAATCGTCATTGCGAGCGCAGCGAAGCAATCCAGGCTGCCGCCGCGGTGAGATTCTGGATTGCTTCGTCGCATCAGCGCAAAATTGCTACGCAATTTTGTCGCGAGCTCCTCGCAATGACGTTGAGAGAGCGGAGGGCCTACTCCAGGCTCTCCACCTTGCGCAGGGCTGGAAACAGCTTCATCCAGAGCAGCGCCACTGCGACGGTGGCGACGCCGCCGAGCACAGCGGCGGGCATGGCGCCGAGCAGCGCGGCTGCCACTCCACTCTCGAACTGGCCGAGCTGGTTCGAGGCGTTGATGAACAGGAAGTTCACCGCGCCGACGCGGCCGCGCATCTCGTCGGGTGTCGACAGCTGCACCAGCGAGAAGCGGATCACGACGCTGATCGTGTCGGCCGCACCGAGGATTGCAAGCGACAGCACCGACAGCCACATCCAGGACGACAGCGCGAACACGATGGTAGCGAGGCCGAACACGATTACGGCCTGGAACATGCGGAGGCCCACATGCCGGGAGATCGCGTGGCGCGCCAGCACCATGGTCATCAGCAAGGCACCGACCGCAGGCGCGGCGCGCAGCACGCCTAACCCGACCGGGCCGGTCTGGAGGATGTCGCGGGCATAGATCGGCAGCAGCGCCGTGACGCCGCCGAACAGCACGGCGAACAAATCGAGCGAGATGGTCCCGAGGATCGCCGGGTTGCTGCGAATGAAGCGGACGCCGGCGAAGATGTTGTCCGAGTCCATCCCCTCCCTCGCGATCGCCTGCGGGCGCGGCCGGATGAAGCCGGTCAAGATCATCCCCAAGACCCAGAACAGGACCATCACGGCATAGGCAAGGTGCGGGGCGACCGCATAGGCGATGCCGCCGAGCGCAGGTCCCGTGATGGTCGCGACCTGCGCCGCCCCACTGGAGACGGCAGTGGCGCGCTGGAGCGAGCCCTGCGGCGCGATCAGCGGCAGCAGCGCCGCCGTGGTCGGGCTCTCGAACGCGCCGGCGATTCCGAGCAGGAAAGTCGCGATGAAGATCTGCACTTCGCTGACCGCGCCGAGATAGGTGATGGCCCCGACATAGAGCGCGGTCGCGGCCTCCACCAGCTGGCAGAGCTGGACGACGCGCTTGCGCTCGTAGCGATCGGCGGCGTGGCCGGCGACGAACACCAGAAGCGCGGTGGGCAGGAACTGGACGAGACCAACCATCCCGAGGTCGAACGCCGAGCCGGTGAGATCGTAGATCTGCCAGCCGATCGCGACGGCCGCGATCTGGCTGGAGAAGCGCGACAGGCTGCGCGAGAGCAGGAAGAACAGGAAAGCGGGATGGCGGAGGAGCTCACCGGCGGTGACCGGTCGATGTCCGGATATTGGCTGCTCTGGCATCGCCTCTTCGGTCACGCTCGGACCGCTCTTTCCCTCGATATCGAAGGCCCCCGGGGTGGCCGAGGTGGCCCCGCTTGTCAACACTGGTCGTTCCCGGCTGCTCCCGGCATTGCCTTTGCAACGCATGGGGGGCCATAATCATCGAGGGGCTTGAGACATCATGCTGCGCCTGCAATCTGCACTCGGCATTTTCGCATTGCTGCTGATCGCCTTCGCGCTGGCGGAAAATCGTCGCGCGGTGTCGCTGCGCCAGGCGGCGATCGGCCTTGCCGCGACCTTCGTCACCGCCCTCGTGCTGCTGAAGCTGCCGGTCGTCGCCCATGCCTTCGGCGCCATCAACGAGGCGGTCGGCGCGATCTCGGCGGCCTCGCGGGCCGGCTCCGCCTTCGTGTTCGGCTATATCGGCGGCGGACCCCTGCCCTTCGACCTGAAGGCGCCAGGCGCGGACTTCATCCTGGCGTTCCAGGCACTGCCGATCGTGCTGGTCATGAGCGTGCTCACGACGCTGCTGTTCTATTGGCGCGTGCTGCCACCGATCGTCCGCGGCATGGCCTGGCTCTTGGAGCGCACGCTCGGCGTCGGTGGCGCCGTCGGGCTCTCGACCGCTGCCAACATCTTCCTCGGCATGGTCGAGGCGCCGCTGTTCGTGCGGCCGTATCTGGCACAGATGACGCGCAGCGAGTTGTTCCTGGTCATGACCGGCGGCATGGCCGGCATCGCCGGCACCGTGCTGGTCCTATATGCGACGCTGCTGGCGCCGCTCATTCCCGACGCCGCCGCGCATTTCGTCATCGCCTCCGTGCTCGGCGCGCCGGCGGCGATCCTGGTCAGCCTGATCATGGTCCCTGAAACCTCCGACAAGCGCACCGGCGGCGCGCTGGAGGATCCGCAAATGGAGGTCGCCAGCACGATGGACGCGATCGTGAAAGGCACCAGCGCGGGCATCGAGCTGCTGATCAACATTGTCGCGATGCTGCTGGTGCTGGTGGCGCTGGTCTATCTCGTCAACGCAATCCTCGGCCTGCTCCCGCACGTCGGCGGGGCCGCGATCTCGCTGCAGCGGCTGCTCGGCCTCGTCATGGCGCCAGTGTGCTGGCTGATGGGGCTGCCGTGGGATCAGGCGATCACTGCCGGCAGCCTGATGGGCACCAAGACCGTGCTGAACGAATTGATCGCCTATGTCGACTTCTCGAAGCTGCCGCCCGATACGCTCGATCCGCGCTCGCGCCTGATCATGCTCTATGCGATGTGCGGCTTCGCCAATTTCGCCAGCCTCGGCATCATGATCGGCGGCTTAGGGGTGATGGCACCGGAGCGGCGCGAGGAGATCAACGCGCTGGGGCTGAAGTCGATCGTGTCGGGGACGCTGACGACGTGTCTGATGGGAGCGGTGGTGGGGGTGTTGGCGTAGGCTCTCTTTCCACGCGTCATTGCGAGCGAAGCGAAGCAATCCAGACATGCGTCCGCGGAGACAGTCTGGATTGCTTCGTCGCAAGAGCTCCTCGCAATGACGGCGGCGAGAATCTTTGCCTCAACCGCACAATTTCGACTTCTGCAGGATGCGACGCACCTCAGGCACCCTGGAACGGCACGGCTCGGCCGCCATGGCCTTTGCCTCGCTGGTTCGCCCCTGCACCCACAGCAACACCGCTATCAAGCCCTGCGCCCCGGAGCGCACCGGCCCACCCGCCACGTCCGAAGCTGCGAGCGACATAGCGGTTTGCGCTTCCCTCTCGGCGGCATTGATATCCGCTTGTTCCAGGAAGAAGACAGCACGGTAGACGTGAGCCCGCGCGTCTTTCGGGTAGCGGCTAACGAGATCGAGCGACCGGCTGGCCATCTCGTCGCCCTTCATCGGCACTTCCGAGGCGCGGATATAGTGCGCGGCATCGGCCATGTAGGCCGAATAATGCGCGGCGGCGAAGCCGGCGCAGATGAGAGATCCGATGGATCCTGCCAGCAAGGTCATGCTCGCGCTCCGCGGCAGGCTGTCATAGGACCAGAAGGCGAGCCACGGCGTGACGGCGAGCGCGGCGCCGGCCACCGCACCGCCTGCGTGGGCGTAATAGTTGACGTTGCCGGAAGCGCCAAAGGCCATTGGCAGCAGTGCGGGAACACCGAAGAACAGCGACGTCTTCAGCCTCGATATGGTCTGATCGGCGTCCGCTTCGGGATCGAAGCTCGCCACGAACAGCGCGGCGATCAGCCCGGTGATGGCGCCGGACGCACCGACGCCGACCGTGCCGGGACCGTTGCCCAGCAGCGAGCCGGCCTCTCCGGCCAATGCACTGGCAACGAAGATCAAAGCAAACCAGCCGCGGCCGATCAGCGACTCCAGCCTGACGCCGACGATGAACAGCGCCACGCAGTTGCTCACGAGGTGCCACCCGCTGCCATGCAGAAGCGGCGCAAGGCCGATTCGCCACCACTCTCCCCTCCCGACGACGAGATCGTAGCCGGACGCCCCCTGAGCGATCAGCGAGCGGACATCGAGATCGCCGTCCCGCGCGATGTCGATGGCGAGACTACGCTGCAGAACGAAGATCAGGAGCAGACCGAAGATCAGGCCGATGGTGAGGAAGGGGATGTCGGCCAGAAGCTTGTTGTCGGCAAAAAGCGTCTCCTCGCTGGAAGAGGGCTTCTCTATGGCGATCGGCGCGGCGGCGGCTTGAAACGATGCTCTTGGAGCTGGCGCTACTGTGCCGCGTCGGCCAAAAGTGTTGGTCGCCATGAAAGCATTTCCCGCGTTGACACAGCCTTGAGTTGACGCGAGAGGTATTTTCGACTGGTTAGCACCAGGCTTGCGGGGCGGCCGAAATCATCCCGATTGCTGACCGCCCGGTTTCTCGGATCGACCGCATTTTAGCGATCGAGAGTTGCGCTTACGCCTTCAGCTCCACCGTCTTGAACTCAGCGGGGAGGATCACCTCCAGCAGCTCCACGTCGTCCGAATAGTCCAGGATCATGTGTCTGATCTTCGGCGGCTGGGTCCAGGCGCTGCCTTGCTGCATCAAGGTCTCGCCCTGCCCGTCCATATAGGTCTTCACCCAGCCCTTGAGCACGTAGACCATCTGGAATTCGACGTCGTGATAGTGGAGCTTGGACACCTCGGCCGGGTTGCAGGGACCTTGCAGGCGGATCACATGCGCCTGCGCGAGGCCATGGGTCGCCTCGCCGATGCCGAGATCGCGATACTTCGCGTAGGCGCGCAGGCCGTCGGCCTTGAAGTCTTCCTCGCGGTGATGGCTGACGGCGATGCGCTGCTTCGGACGTGCGGGCTTTTTCGCAGCGGCAGTGCGCGCCTTCGCCTTCACGGCCTTGCGTGCCGAGGATCGCGCCGCCGCCTTGGCGCCACTCCGCTTCTTCACCGCGGTCTTCAATGCGGGCCTCGATGCCTTTTGCTTGGCCATTGTCTGCCTCCCTGTTTCTGAGCCGCCGTCGCGCGGTATGGCTTGAAGGTCAGCTTATCCAGTCGTGGGCGAGGCAGCAATCGCAGAGCTGGTCGTGTTGAGTAGTGCCGCATCCGCGCTGTCACCCTCCCCCTCCAGGACCCTCCCCTGGAGGGTAAGAGGCTGAGGCCAATCACGCGATCACCGTATCGGATCGTAGCTTGCCCCAAGCTGGCGCGTCGGGCTGGGGTCGTCTCGTCTTCGTTCTCGCGCTGAACTAGTCTCGCCCGGGACATCCGGGGGAATTGATTCATGGGCAGCAATGTCGGTCAGCGTGCATTTCAAAATGCCCGGCTTCAGAAGCGGCAAAAGGCCGACGTGCTGCCCTTGCTCGGGCAAGCGCTCGAATTGCACAAGAAGGGACGCTTGCCCGGGGCCAAGGCTGCCTATCGCCAGCTCCTGCAGATCGCGCCCAATCAATTCATCGCGCTGCATATGCTCGGCGCGTTGGAGTCCGATGCTGGGAATTATCAGCAGGCCGAGAGCCTGCTGAGCCGGGCGGTTGTCGTCGATCCGCGATCGGCGGAAGCCCATATGAGCCTGGGCGTCGCGCTGAACGGGCTGAAACGTCACAATGATGCCCGCGAGAGCTATCGCAAGGCGCTCGCCTTGCGGCCCAACTACGCCCTCGCTCTCTCCAATCTCGGGAACGCGAGCGCGGCCCTGGATCGCTACCAGGAAGCGCTCGACAGCTACGATCGGGCGCTCGCCGTCGACGCAAACCTCGCCGAAGCCCACAACGGCCGCGGCTCCACGCTCTGCCGTCTGCGCAACTACGACGAGGCTCTTGCAAGCCTGAACCGCGCGCTCGCGATCAAGCCCGACTATGCGGCGGCGCTGGCGAACCGCGCCGTGGCACTCCGGGAGCTGCAGCGATTCGACGAGGCCATGGCGGATTGCAACCGGGCAATCGCCCTCGCCCCTGACGACGTGAACGGATGGCTCTGGCGCGCCAATGTCTTGCTCCAGACCCGGCAGATGGCCCAGGCACTATCCGATTGCGAGAGGGCGCTCGCGATCGCGCCCGATTCCGATCAGGCTCATCTGGTGCTGGGCCTTTGTCTTGCCGGACTAGGCCGGGTCGACGAAGCCCTCGCCAGTTTCGACAGAGCCCTCGATATCAGGCCCGATCTCGAGAGCGCGATCTCGAGCAAGATCTTCACGCTCGATTTTGTGCCGGACGCCAGCGTCGAGCGGCATCAGCAGGCGCGACGCGTATGGTGGGAGCGGATCGGCGCGAGAATCGCTTCAGAAGCGGCGGCACCGCATGACAACGGCCGCGATCCGGATCGCCGCCTGGTGCTTGGCTACGTCTCCTCGGACTTCAACGCGCATTCGGCTGCGTTCATCTTCAAGCCCGTCCTGCAACACCATGACCGCGCCCAGTTCGAGATCGTGTGCTACTCGTGCTCGGCGAAGGAGGACGCGACGACACGCGAATTTCAAGGCATCGCCGATCGCTGGCGTGACGCCTCGCAATGGAGCGACGATCGCCTCGCCGCCCAGATTCGCGACGATCGCATCGATATCCTGATCGATCTGTCCGGCCATACAAAAGGAAACCGCCTCGGCGTATTTGCGCGCAAGCCGGCACCGATCCAGGCGCACGGCTGGGGCCATGGCACCGGCACCGGGTTGCCGACAATCGACTATCTGTTCTCGGATCCGGTCGGGATTCCGCACGAGGTTCGGCATCTGTTTGCAGAGACGGTGGTCGACCTGCCGTGCTTCGTGACGCTGGCGCCGCTGCCGGCCGGGATTACGCGGGCCGGAACGCCGGCGCTCTCGAACGGCTTCGTCACGTTCGGTGTCTTCAACCGGATCAGCAAGATCTCGGACGAGGCGGCGGCAGTCTGGTCCAGGATCCTCGAGCGGGTGCCGGGCTCGCGACTGTTGATCAAGGACGTGGCTCTCGACGATCAACTGGTCCGCGACAAGCTGCTGGCGCGATTTGCGGCTTGCCGATTGCCGGCCGAACGCGTCGATCTGCTCGGGGCCACGTTGCGGGACGAGCATCTGGCATCGTTCAATCGCATCGATATTGCCCTCGATCCGTTTCCGCAGAACGGCGGCGTCAGCACATGGGAAGCCCTGCAGATGGGTGTGCCCGTGGTGGCGAAGCTCGGCAACAGCCTGCCGGGCCGCGCCGCCGGCGCCATCCTCACCGCGCTTGGCCTGCCGGACTGGGTCGCCGACAGCGAGGAGGCCTATGTCGAGATCGCGGCCAGCCGCGCGGCCGAGATCGGCGAGCTCGACAAGTTGCGCCGCGAGTTGCCCGCAACGATCAACGCCGCGGCCGCGGGCAACCCCGTCTCATATGCACGCGCGGTGGACGCGGCCTATCGCGCGATGTGGACGCGTTATTGCAGCGGCGGCGTTTGATTGCGTGATCTCGTAGGGTGTATTAGCCGAAGGCGTAATCCACCGTTTCTGTTTCGGCACGCGGAGAGAAACGAGGTGGATTACGCCAGCGACAGCGCTTCGCGCCGCTGCGGGCTAATCCACTCTACGCGACCTCAATGCAGGCGGAACACGCCGTCGACGGCGCGGAGCTCGGCCGGCTTGATCAGCTTGGAATGGGCCACCGTCACCGAATGGAGCGGACCGTCGAGCTTCTCCTGCCAGAACGCCAGGAAATCGGTGAGCGCGGGGAATTTCGGAAACATGTCGTAGTTCTGCCAGACATAGGTCTGGAGCAGCGAGGGATGATCCGGCATTCGATAGAGAATTTGTGCCGTCGTCAGCCCGTAGCCCAGCATCTGTTTCCGGAATTCCTCGGAAACGCCCCCAACGCGCAGTCCCATGCCAAACCTCCTTTGCAGGAGCGCATTCGGCGAGTGGCTTGGTCCGTGCCCCGGGGAGCCACCCGGAAACGATGCGCTCACAGACGAGAAATGTGACGCAAACTGACAACTCATCTCAAGCCCAAAAGTTTAACAAGCTGTTGAAATTCAATGCTTTAGCAGCAGAGACGACTCCGTGCTAATACGGTCACGGCTGCCCGGTTAACGATGGCGAGGGGTTTCTGGCAGTCCGCGCTTTCGGCTGCTAATTTTTCTGCTACAAACCCTTGCTCCCGCAAAATTCCTGTCCTATTTCAGGCTCGCCCGTGCTAGCACTCACGGGCAACGACTGCTAACAATCTCCAAATCCTCAACACGTGCAATTGCTTAGGAGGACTGCATGAAATTCCGTCCGCTTCACGACCGCGTCGTGGTCAAGCGCATCGACGCAGAAGAGAAGACCGCTGGCGGCATCATCATTCCCGACACTGCCAAGGAAAAGCCCTCCCAGGGCGAAGTCGTCGCCGTTGGTCCCGGTGGCCGCGACGAAGCTGGCAAGCTGATCCCGATCGACCTGAAGGTCGGCGACCGCGTGCTGTTCGGCAAGTGGTCCGGCACCGAGGTCAAGATCGACGGCCAGGACCTGCTGATCATGAAGGAGAGCGACGTGATGGGCGTTCTCGAAGTCAGCGAGTCCAAGAAGAAGGCGGCTTAAGAGCCCCTCTCCTCCCCTCCAGTCAAACTCACCTAAGGAAAACTCCAGATGGCAGCCAAAGAAGTCAAATTCTCGGTTGAAGCGCGCGACAAGATGCTGCGCGGCGTCGACGTTCTCGCCAATGCGGTGAAGGTCACGCTCGGTCCGAAGGGCCGCAACGTTGTGCTCGACAAGTCGTTCGGCGCTCCCCGCATCACCAAGGACGGCGTCACCGTCGCCAAGGAGATCGAGCTCGACGACAAGTTCGAGAACATGGGCGCGCAGATGGTGCGCGAAGTCGCCTCCAAGTCCGCTGACGCGGCCGGCGACGGCACCACCACCGCCACCGTGCTCGCCCAGGCGATCGTGAAGGAAGGCGCCAAGTCGGTCGCCGCCGGCATGAACCCGATGGACCTCAAGCGCGGCATCGACCTCGCGGTCGAAGCCGTCGTGGCCGACCTCGAGAAGAACTCGAAGAAGGTCACCTCGAACGACGAGATCGCCCAGGTCGGCACCATCTCGGCCAACGGCGATGCCGAAATCGGCAAGTTCCTCGCCGACGCCATGAAGAAGGTCGGCAACGAGGGCGTCATCACCGTCGAGGAAGCCAAGTCGCTCGAGACCGAGCTCGACGTGGTCGAGGGCATGCAGTTCGACCGCGGCTACATCTCGCCCTACTTCGTCACCAACGCCGACAAGATGCGCGTTGAGATGGACGACGCCTACATCCTCATCAACGAGAAGAAGCTCTCCTCGCTGAACGAGCTGCTGCCGCTGCTCGAGGCCGTGGTGCAGACCGGCAAGCCGCTGGTCATCGTCGCCGAGGACGTCGAAGGCGAAGCGCTTGCGACCCTCGTCGTGAACCGCCTGCGCGGCGGCCTCAAGGTCGCGGCCGTCAAGGCTCCGGGCTTCGGCGATCGCCGCAAGGCCATGCTGCAGGACATCGCGATCCTGACCGGCGGCCAGGCTATCTCGGAAGACCTCGGCATCAAGCTCGAGAACGTCACGCTCAACATGCTCGGTCGCGCCAAGAAGGTGATGATCGACAAGGAGAACACCACGATCGTCAACGGCGCCGGCAAGAAGGCCGACATCGAGGCGCGCGTGGCGCAGATCAAGGCGCAAATCGAGGAGACCACCTCGGACTACGACCGTGAGAAGCTCCAGGAGCGTCTCGCCAAGCTCGCGGGCGGCGTCGCGGTGATCCGCGTCGGCGGCGCGACCGAGGTCGAGGTGAAGGAGCGCAAGGATCGCGTTGATGACGCGATGCATGCGACCCGCGCGGCCGTGGAAGAAGGCATCGTTCCGGGCGGCGGCGTTGCCCTGCTCCGTGCCTCCGAGCAGCTCAAGGGTCTGCGCACCAAGAACGACGACCAGAAGACCGGCGTCGAGATCGTGCGCAAGGCGCTGTCGGCCCCCGCTCGCCAGATCGCGATCAACGCCGGTGAAGACGGCTCGGTGATCGTCGGCAAGATCCTGGAGAACAAGGCCTACAATTACGGCTTCGACTCCCAGACCGGCGAATATGCCGACCTCGTCAAGAAGGGCATCATCGACCCGACCAAGGTGGTCCGTACCGCGATCCAGAACGCTGCCTCGGTGGCCGCGCTCCTGATCACCACGGAAGCCATGGTCGCCGAGCTGCCCAAGAAGGGCGGCGCCGGCCCCGCGATGCCTCCGGGCGGCGGCATGGGCGGCATGGACTTCTGATCCAGCCTCTCAGGCACGATACGAATGCGAAACCCCGGCAGCGATGCCGGGGTTTTTGTTTTTTGGGGAGCACGTCATTCCGGGGCGCGCCCCTCTTGGGCGCGAGCCCGGAATCCATAACCACGAAACTCACGGGCGACGGGCATAGCGGGCCCACTCCATCTGGCTGTGATTATGGATTCCGGGCTCGGCGCTGCGCGCCGCCCCGGAATGACGGAGCAAGCCTTACTCCACCTTCCCGAGCCGCTCGAAGCGCGGCTCGCCGTCTTCATCCAGCGACCAGAAGATCCGCGTCACCTTGCCGATGAGATTGTCCATCGGCACGAAGCCGAACGTCGACTGCACGCGGCTGTCGGTGGAATTGTCGCGGTTGTCGCCGAGCACGAAGATGTGGCCCGGCGGCACCGTGAAGACGTCTGTGTTGTCGAGATAGCCGTTGTCGAGGCAGTCGTATGTCACATAGGACGCACCGCTCGGCAGCGTCTCGCGCCAGCGCTTGACGGCGGCGCGGTCGTCGACACCGCAGGCGTCGCCGGCAAATGTCGCCTCCAGGGCGACGCGGGTCACCGGGCGGCCGTTGAGGATGAGCCGGCCCTGCCGCATCTGGATGCGGTCTCCGGGCAGGCCGACGACGCGTTTGACGTAGTCGGCAGAACTGTCCTTCGCCGTCCGGAATACCACGATATCCCCGTATTCGGGATCGGCGGCGAGGATGCGGCCCGAGATCCAGGACGACGCGAATGGGAGGGAATAGCGGCCATACCCGTAAGCGTATTTCGCGGCGAAGACGTAGTCGCCGACCATCAGCGCCGGTGTCATCGAACCGGACGGAATGTTGAACGGCTGATACAGGACGAAGCGAAACAGGATCACCGGCGACCACAGCACCGGGATCATGAGGATCAGGACGACGATCGCCTTCCAGTCGCTGGATCGTGCCGCGGGGCGGATCGATTCCTGAAGAACGGTCATGGGCCTTCCCTGATCAAGACGTTGCGGCCCCAAGATGACGCAACCTGCGAGCGCGCTCAATCCCCGACGAGCTCAAATTTGGTCGCGCCTCGCGCCGATCGCGTTCATCGCAGACGGCAGCAACGCCGATGTGAAGGGCCGCCCGTGGGCGGCCCTTCGGTTCATGCGCTCTCGGGCGCCTTCAGACGCACGAGCCGGGTCAGGAGGGCATCGAGGCCCTGGCCTTCACCGGCATGGAGGTCGATGCGGCCGACCTTCTCGACCAGCCGCTCCAGCGACTCCAGCTCCTTGAGCCGAAGCAGCAGGGGGTTCTCCTCCATCAGGCGGGCAGTGTTCAGGAGCGAACGCGTCGCCGCGGTCTCCTCCTGCCGGCGGATCAGGTTCGCCTTCGCGACCCGCTCCGCCTCCACCACCTTGTTCACCAGCTCCCGGATCTCGCCGGGCAGGATCACGTCCTTGACGCCGAGCTCGGTCACCTCCACGCCTGATACCGCGACGCGTGCACGCACATAGTCGCGCAGCTCCGCATCCAGCGCCGCCTTCGCAGACAGCACCTCGTCCAGCGTCCGGCCCGCCACCGCCTCGCGGATCGCGAACTGCACCAGGCGGTACAGCCACGCATCCACGTCGGGCACGGTCGCCACCGTGCGCTCGGGATCGACGATGCGGCGGAACGCCGTCAGCGTCACCCGCAGCGCGATGCGATCCTTGGTCAGCATCTCCTGCGCGGTGATCTCGACCGCCTGGGGCCGCAGGTCGAGGCGCTTCACCTCGATCTTGCGGCCGACGGTCCAGAAGGCGTGCCGGCCGGGCGCGAGCCGCTCCACGAGCCGGCCCTCGACATAGAGCAGGCCCGCTTCGTGGTTCTCGACCACCGTCTCGCTCATGACAGTCGAGCGGCTGCGCTCGATCATGGTGAGGTGCCGCGCGTCGACCCTGACGTCGCTGGACACATCGATGCGCTCGACATCGATGCGCGTTGCGACCTTCCAGTAGACGCGCACCTGCCAAGGCGTCATCAGATGCACGGGCCGGCCGTCGAGGCTGACGATGGCGATCTCGTCCGCCTTGGTCTCGACCGCCTCGAACAGCTCGGCGGCAAGATCAGGCCGCGCGGCCTTCAGCACTGCGTAGCGCTCCGCAGGAAATTCGCTGCGGACCACGTCGAGCACCTCGGCCTTCAGCTCGTGCAGGGGATCGAACAGGCGATGCTTGCCGGGCGCGAGCACGCGCACGAGCTGCCCGTTGCGCGTCAGCAACGCACGCTCGCCATCCTTCACCGTCACGTTCAGCATCAGCAAATGCCAGGTCTTGTTCAAAGTCATGGCACGCCTCCTTCAGTTGCCTCCGGCCGAGCGCGGCCGGATAGCGGGTTACACCTGCAAAGGACGTGAGGACGCGGACGACGCTTCCCGCGAAATCGGCGGGCCGGGGCTTGAGCTTGCATGACGACGGGCGCACGCGCGCGATCGCGCGAGACGTGTCGCGCGGCCGTGCGGAGCCACCCGGCATCAGCGCAAGCGGTATCTACCCGCGGCGCAAAGCCGGTCTCACAGTGTCTAGGTTCGGACGGAAAGCCTTGCGGCAAAACGGCCGGACCGCGACTGAAGCGCGCGTCCGGTCCTCGTCAGAGGTATCAGCGTTTCAGGCTGAAACGGAGCGCTGGAGCGGGATTCGAACCCGCGACAGGATGAGTAAAAGTCATCTGCTCTACCAAACTGAGCTATCCTTTGTGCAAGAGACCGGAATCGAACCGATGCCTTCGGGTGTTCAACCCGACGCTCTCCATGAGCTACGTCCTGCGTTTCTCCTTCATTCGGCGGAACACGAAACCGGCAAGACCCGGCCCGCGCCAGTCGGGATCTCAGCGAGCCCGAACCCATGGCCTAGCGAAGGACGGCGCTAATAGACCAGGCACGTTCGGGTTGCAAGGGGGGATGAGAAGATTTTTGGTTCGTCATTCCGGGGCGGCGCGGAGCGCCGAGCCCGGAATCCATAACCACAGGCCTTAGTTGGAGATTCCGTTGTAGAGATCATCCCAATTTGGATTCTGTTCGTCGATCAATCGTGTCTTCCAATCGCGCCGCCATTTCTTCAGTTCTTTTTCTCGAGCAATCGCGCTTGCAGGCTCATCGAAAACTTCGAACAGGACCAGCTTATCGACTCCGTATCGCTTGGTGAATCCCGGGACCATTTTGATCTTGTGCTCGTAGACGCGCCGAACGAGGTCGCTCGTTATGCCAATGTAGAGCGTGCCGTATTTTCTACTCGCCAGGATGTAGACGTAGTACGCCATTCCATCGGCCTGTGACTATGGATTCCGGGCTCGGCGCTTCGCGCCGCCCCGGAATGACGGGCGGATGTTAGGATCAAGCGGAGAACAGATCAACCAAAAGCTGTAGTCGCAGTATTGCGATCGTTGCTCTGCGAAGAGCATCACTCGCGCGCACTGTCCTGGAAGCACGCCCTCACCCACGCGATCGTCACGCGTGTCGCGGGATCGCGCTTGAGGTGGTTCTGCACGAGCAGCCAGACGTCGCGGCGCTTCGGCAGCAGGGTGGCGCGCAGGCTGCGGTCGGCGAGCAGGGGTGCGCAGCTGTGCTCGGGCAGCACGCCGATGGCCAGATGCGACTGGATCATGGTGCGGATGATGCGGATATTGTCGGTGACGCAGCGCATGTTGGTCAGCCGCTTCGCACGTAAGAACTGCGCTTCCGGGATCGCGTCGAGCTCGTCCGGATAGACGCACGCAACGGGCTCGCGGCCGCCGCGGTCCGCGGGCTCGAAGAAGTACAGCCTCACGTCGCCGAGCTTGGAGATGGTGAAGTCGCCCTTCTCCGGCTTGCGCAGGCGGATGGCGAGATCGGCCTGCCAGCGCGAGAACTTGACGTTGCCGCTCGCGGTGAGGAATTGCAGCGTCAGCCCCGGATGATCGCGCAGGAAGCTGCTCGCATGCGGCGCCAGCAGCTCCTCGGCGACCGCATTTGTCGAGGCGATGCGCAGCCGCCCGACCGGGCCGGCCTGGCCCTCCTTGATGCGGTCGATCGCCGCCGCATGCGCGGCCATCGCACCGACATGTGCGAGCACCGCCTCGCACTGGCGCGTCGGCCGCCGCACGCCGTCCACCGCATCGAACAGCTTCACGCCGAGATCGTGCTGGATGCGCGCAAGCCTGCGGCCAACGGTGGTCTCGTCGATGCGCAGCCGCGCGCTGGCGCCGGCATAGGTGCCCTCGTCCCTGACCGCGGCAATGATGCGCAGATCGTCCCAATTCATCGGG
This sequence comes from Bradyrhizobium sp. NBAIM08, assembly GCF_020193935.1. Classification (NCBI taxonomy): domain Bacteria; kingdom Pseudomonadati; phylum Pseudomonadota; class Alphaproteobacteria; order Hyphomicrobiales; family Nitrobacteraceae; genus Bradyrhizobium; species Bradyrhizobium sp. NBAIM08. Next base: position 1,045,988 of record NZ_JADYVR010000001.1, read on the forward strand.
GCGAGCCTAGCAGGCGCCGCCGCTGCCTGCAAATTCGCAGCCATCAGCTGCAATAGTCCTGCACAATGGCAGGCTGCTGCTGCGCTAGTGTCGAAGCATCCGAATTCACGAAAGCCTGACGGCATGACCACTCCAAAGACGCTGCTCGAACTCGCCGGCGCCGATCTCGATCCGCCCAAGCTCAACGAGACATGCCTCCTTCTGATCGACATCCAGAACGAATATTGCGCCGGCCCACTCGCCTTGCCCGATGCGCAAGCAGCGATCGCCGCGGCTGCGCGCCTGCTCGCGCGCGCACGGGAGAGCGGAGCTGCGATCTTCCACGTCGCGCACAAGGGTCGCGCCGGCGGCCTGTTCGACCGCGAGGCGGCGCGCGGCGCGATCGTCGAACGCCTGACGCCGCTCGCGACCGAGCCCGTGATCGAGAAGGCGCTGCCGAATGCCTTCGCCGGCACCGACCTGCAGGCCCGCCTGGCCGCGACCGGACGCAAGAACATCGTGCTCGCGGGGTTCATGACGCATATGTGCGTGTCTTCGACCGCGCGCGCCGCGCTCGATCTCGGCCTGCGCACGACGATCGCGGCGGATGCCTGCGCCACGCGCGATCTTCCCGATGGGCGCGGCGGCGCACTGCCGGCGAGAATGATTCACGAGGTCGCTCTGGCCGAATTGTCGGACCGCTTCGCGATCATCGCGCAGAGCGACGTGCTGACCTGAGGAGACCTTCCCGATGCTGCAGCTCTATTTCTTTCCGATGGCCTGCTCGCTCTCGAGCCGCATCGCGCTGCTGGAGGCCGGAATCGAGGCGCAGTATCACCTCGCCCATATCTGGACCAAGCGGCTCGTGGACGACGGCCGCGACTTCCGTGAGGTGTCACCGAAGGGCGCGGTGCCGGTCCTGGTGCTGGAGAACGGCGAGCGGCTGACGGAAAGCGCAGCGGTGCTGCAATACATCGCCGATGTGAAGCCGGAGGCACGCCTTGCGCCGCGGCCCGGCGACATCGATCGTTATCGCCTGCAGGAATGGCTGAGCTTCGTCGGCGCCGAGATCCACAAGGCGTTCCTGTTTCCAACCTTCTGGTACAAGGACGACGGCTCGCTGGCCAAGCCGCGCGCGAGGATCATGCAGACACTGTCGGTGCCGGCAGCGCATCTGGCGGGCCGCGAATTCCTCGTCGGCGACGCCTTCACCGTGGCCGATGCCCATCTCACCTGGACCTTGCTTCTGCTCCGTCCGGCAGGGATCGACATCGCGCAATGGCCACCGCTCGCGGCCTATCTCGAACGCATGCAGGCCCGCCCCGCGGTCCGGCGCGCGATCGCGACCGAGATGGCGCTGCGCAAGACCGTTGCGGCCTGAGCTCGCCTCACTCCACCCGCGCCAGCACCGCGAGCTTGCGGATGCCCTTGTTGCGGTAGGCGTCGAGGAACGCGTAATAGTCCTTGAACGACACGCAGCCGTTGGAATCGCCGCCCGGCCCGAGCATGAAGGTGTGGGCGAGCAGGCCGTCGCGGCCGTAGATCGCGCTCTCGCCGCCGATCGGGGTGAGGCGCAGCGCCGGCACGCCGTGGAACAGCGCCTCGCGCGGCTTCAGCGTGTAGATGTGCGGCGGCGTCACGCCGCGCATGCGCAGGCGGCGGGAGTCCGGATCGTCGCGATTGGCGCCAAGGCCGGAATGCGCCTCGAGCCTGGTGCCGTCGGGCAGATACACCATCTTGGCCGTGATGTCGTAGACCGCGGTGTCCCGCTCATAAGGCGGAGCGCCGCCGAACATCGGGTTCTGCTCCTTCGGGGCGATGGACGCAGTGATGCTGGCATCGGCCGAGGCGTAGGCGAGCAGCCCGCCGGACGCTTCGCGCTTGCCCCACAGCTTTTCCACCATCGCCTGGCGCGGAGCGGTGATCGACATCACCGCGGCCTTGGCACGGTCGGCGAAGGATTTTTGCTTGGCTTCGGGCGCCGGCACGATCTCGGCCGGGTCGGCCGAGGCGAGTTGCAGCTGGGCAGCCGGCGCGCGCTTGGTCTTGTCCGCGGCGTTGTCGGCGCCCTTGGCCGCCGGCTTCAGCGCCTCCGCGACCTTCGCGATCACGCCCTGCTTCGGGGCGTCTTTGGCCACCGCAACGACCTGCGCCGGGGGTGCGGCGCTTGTGGCATTCGACGGCACGCCCTGCGTTGCGGCCGCGGCAAAGCGCTCGTTGAACATCTCGCGCGAGATCGGAGCTGCGACCTGGAGGCGGTCGGGCAGCAGCGCGAAGGTTTCCTTGATGGCCTCGCCGGCCTCGCGCAGCACCACCCTGGGCGCGCGCTTGATCACCGGCTCGTCGTAGCCGACGCTGCCGACGGAGGGATAGACGCTCGCGCCGAAGATGTTGCTGTGAATGGTCCAGGCAGCGCCCATCACGGCGCAGCCGATCGCCGCGGCGCCAAGCCAATTGGTCGTGGTCATTTTCCGGGAAGATTTCCGCGAATTGGTCTTCGAGAAATTCTTGGACTTCCGTGCCGCGTTACTCTGCGCAGCGATACTCGTACTCATTCGCCTTGCGTCCAGGACGGTGTCACTCTGTCCCCCTTCGAAGTGCCGCTGGTCACGATCCGGGAACAGCATCTCGCAGAGGGTCGGAGCGTCATTAAGGCGACTTTTAGTTAAATGCGGATTAAGTTCGGGCGGATCTGCGGCGACTCGTTAACGCTGTCCCGTTTTGAGAAAAACGCCCGCAGAACTACGGACTTAGTCGGGTCTGTTAACTATAATTCTTGGCCGGTTCAGCAGGCTCTGCGGACGTCTGCGGCCACATCCATGACGCACTTGAGAACGTCATTTTCGTGGCCCTCCACTGCCCCCGAACGTAACGCGCCAGCGTTGCGCGAGGCTGGTGGGCGACGCGTCGGATTGGGCCTCGTCGGCCGCGCGACAACGGTGCATGCTCATGACGCGCCGGGCACCGCGGCACGGCGCCGTGATTGAAAGTTGATCGCCTCGGTTCTGGACATCGCGGCCGCGAGAAAATAGCTCCCACTTCGGCACTTTTCAGCAGCCTCTGCGCGTGATACGGTACCGTATCATCCTGCCCTGAGCTGTGCCGAGCACGCAAACGGAGGCTGGCATGAGAGGGATTGCGCGCGCGGGGTTTTTCGCCCTGGCGGGGTCGTTTCTGTTGATCGGATCTGCGACTGCGCAGCCTGCGGCGAATGCGGGCTGCACGGCATCGCCGTCGGCTGCCGGGACGCAGACCTGGCGCTGCGACAACGGCATCACCATCGTTGCGGAAAACGGCGCCAGATTTGAACTTAAGGACGCCAACCGCGACGGACATATAGACTCCGTGGAGTTGAGCAGCAAAGCGCTGCTGATCGAGGTGCCCAAGAAGCCGCGCGGCAATCCCTTCAAGGTGCTGACGCCGCAAGCGATCGCCGCAGTGCGCGGCACGAAATGGGCGGTCGATGCCGCCGACGCCAAGACTTCCGTGTTCGTCGCAGACGGCCGGGTCGGCGTGAGCCGCAGGGCTCGTGGACGCGGCGTCGTGCTCGGCCCCGGCGAAGGCGTCGATGTCGAGCCAACCGGTCCGTTGACCGTCAAGACCTGGGGCCAGCCGCGCGTCGACGCGCTCATGGCCAGACTCGGGCAATGAGCCGGGGCCGGCAAGGCCCGGCCCATGAGATTTGGATTATACGATTGCAAGACCGCATGCGCAGCCGACGCGTTCAGATCCTGGTGGCACTCGTCCTCACCGCGCTGTGGGGCGCGGGCATCTATGCCACGCATGCCCACGGCCATCTGCGCTTCCTGGACCGCCTCGAAGCCACGTTGACGGATTGGCGGACGCAGGCGCGCGGCGTGCGGCGTCCGCCGGATTTCGTCACCATCGTTGCGATCGACGACACGGTGGTGAAGCGCGGCGGCACCTATCCACTGCCGCGCGCCGATCTTGCCCGCGTGGTCGATACCATCGTGCAGTTCAAGCCGAAGGTCGTGGCGATCGACCTGCTGCTGGTCGACCGCAGCGCCGCGATCGGCGATGCGACGCTGGCCAACACATTGGCCACCGGCCGCATGGTGCTCGCCGCCGCCGCGATCTTCCCCTCGGCCAGCGAAACCGTGTCACCCAGCAGCGAAGGTCCGCTGGCCGTGCTGCCGGAGGCCGAGCGCTTCCTGCAGCCATTGCCCGCATTCGCCGATCACGCCGAGGTCGGCATCGTCAACGTCGCGACCGGGCAATCGGGCTCGCCGCTCTCGGTGCCGATGCTGTTCCGGACCCGCGACAAGGTCGAGCTGTCGTTTCCGTTGCGCGTCGCGGCGCGCGCGCTCGACCAGCCGCTGACCGTCGCGCCGGGCCATCTCATGCTCGGCGATCGCGTGGTGCCGACCGACAGCAATCTGGCATTGCCGATCACCTATTACGGCCCGCGCCGCACCATCCGTACCGTCAGCGCACAGAGCATCTTCGACGGCACGCTCGATCGCGCGGCCATCGAGAACCGGATCGTCGTAATCGGCGCCTCCGTCGCCGGCGGCGGCGACTTCTATCCGACGCCGTTCGATTCCCTGATGCCCGGCGTCGAGGTGGTCTCGACCGCAATCACGCATCTCGTCGCCGGCGACGCCATCCTGCGTGACCACCGGGTCCGCATTGCCGACGCGCTCACGGCGATCCTGCTGCCGGTGCTGCTGGTCGGCCTGCTCGCCTGGCGGCGCATCGCGCTCGGCACCATGGCGGCGGCCGCGGTGATGATCGCCTGGGCCGGGCTCAACCTGTTCGCGTTCACGCACGGCGTCTGGCTGAACGCCGCGACCACGCTCGCCGCCGCCGTGCCGCCGGTTGCGGTCTTTGCCGGCGTGCAGCTGTGGGCCGGAGGCCGCCGCACGCAATATTTCGCCGCTAAGAGCAGGTCGCTTGCGCAATTCCAGGCTCCGGCGCTGCGGGATTGGCTCTCGCGAGATCCGAACTTCCTCTCGAAGCCGGTGCGGCAGGATGCAGCCGTGGTGTTCGTCGATCTCTCCGGCTTCACCGGTTTGAGCGAGCGGATCGATCCGGACGAGCTCACGGATATTCTGAAGGCGTTTCATGCGCTGATCGACCGGATCGCGATCGATTGCGGCGGCATGATCACGGGCTTTCTCGGCGACGGCGCCATGATCCTGTTCGGGCTGCCGCGCGCGATGCCCGACGATTCGGCGCGCGCGCTGAAATGCGCGGTCGATCTGCATCGCGGCCTCGCACGCTGGATCGCCTCGCTTCCGCCGGCGATCGCGGGTCAGCTCGGCTACAAGATCGGCGCGCATTGCGGCCCGATCGTCGCCTCGCGACTCGGCGAAAGCCATCAGCACATCACGGCGACGGGCGACACCGTCAACGTCGCAAGCCGGCTGATGGAGATTGCCGCCCAGAACGATGCGCGCCTTGCGCTGAGCGACACGCTGCTGGATGCGGCCGACTTCCAGGGCGCGCCCGACGGCGTTCTGTCCGGCCCCCTGCTCGCCCGGGTCCGCGGCCGTTCCGGCGTCGTGACCGTCTGGTTCTGGCGCGATCGCGATGGGCCGGGGCAGGATGCTGACAAGGCCGAGATGATTGATTAAGGCGCTACCGCGCTTCCGGCGGCGGCGAGCGGTCCAGCACCTCGCCCTTGGCGCCTTCCAGCAGGTCGATGCCGTAGGTCTCGACCACGAGCGGCCCGCGCTTGCGCTGCAATTGCGCCACCTGCGTCACCTTTGCAAAGAGAGCATTGAGGGCAGGATGACCGTCGGCGCGCAGCTCGTCGACATAGAGCAGCTTGCCTGCGAGCAGCTTGGGATCGGGTTCGGCCATGTTGACCCAGCGGATGCGCTGGCTTTGCTGCGCGACGCAGGTGCCGCGCGGCAGATAGAATGCGAGCCAGCTCGTGGTGCCGTAATCCTGCGCCAGCACGCAGGTGGCGCCACTGCGCGCGCGCACCGCTTCGATTCCGGCCGCGAGCTCGCGCCAGCCGACACCGACACTGCGCACGGTGGCATCGCGGCGATATCCGGACAACCAGCCGGTATTGGCCTGCACGATCAAGGCGGCAAACATGACGATGCCCACAGGCGCGGCCCAGCGCAGGCAAACGTCGACGAGGCGCCGCTGACGCGGCTTCCATTGCGCAAGATTGGCCGCGGCGGCCGCGGCTATGACGAACGGCGGATACACCGGCGCGAACCAGTTGGCCTCGACGCGCGCATGCAGCGAATGCCAGACGAAATAGACGACGATGGTCCAGAACATCGTCTCGATCAGCACGCGCGAGGCCAGCGCGCCGGCGCGCTGCCAGGTCAGCGCATGCAGGCCCATGGCGCCGAGGATGAAGACCAGCGGGGTTGCGAACGCGATCTGGGTCGGGATCAGTTCGGCGATGAAGACCGGGCGGAAGTCCTCGATCTTGGCACGGCCGAGCTGCTTTGCGAACGAGACCCATTGATGGTCGGCGTTCCAGAGGATCACCGGCGAGAACAGTGCCAGCGCCACGAGGCCGCCGAGATAGGGCCAGGGCGAGAGGAACCAGCGCCGCAGCTTCGGCACGCAAGCGAGCCAGATCAGGATCGCGGCGCCAAAGAACATCGCGGTGTATTTCGACAATAGCGCCGCGCCGACAGCGGCGCCGACCGCGAGCCACCAGGCGCCGCGTCCGGTCTCCAGCACCTTGGCGAGAAAGAACAGCACGAAGCTGGAGGCGACCAGCAGCGGCGCATCTGGCGTGACGATCAGGGTGCCGACGGAGGCCAGCAGCGTCACGTTGAGCAGGATGGCGCTGGTCGCGGCCAGGCGTGTGCCGCCGAACAGAATTGCGGCGGAGCGATAGACCGCATAGCTCATCGGCAGCGCGAGCAGGATCGAGACGAGGCGGACGCCGAGCTCGGTATCGCCCGCGATCATGGTGCCGGCGCGGATCACATAGGCGACCATGGGCGGGTGGTCGTAATAGCCCCCGGCGAGGCTCTTCGACCACATCCAGTAATAGGCTTCGTCGAACGTGATCGGCGTGAAGGCGGCTGCGACGAGCCGCAATCCCACCAACGCGACAATCAGCAGCGCGGTGTTGCGGACGATCCGCGCGTCGGCCCCGCCCATCACGCGCTATTTCTTGCGCCAGACGAACAGTCCGGACATCGCGTAGTTCCACACCACGCCCATCAACGCGCCGGCCAGGCCGGCCAGCCACCAGATCGGCTCCTGGTCGTAGACCGAGAAGGCGACGCCGACATTGGCGAGCAGGCCGACGCTGCACACGATGTAGAAGGCGATCAGGCCGCGCAGCAGCGCAAAGCCCTTCAGCCGCTGGTCGCGATAGGTGAGAAAGTTGTTGAGGACGAAATTGCTGGTCATGGCGACGATGGCGCCCGCGGCCTGCGCCTCCGGGAACGGCGCGTTGAACAGGCGAAGCGCGATGAACAGCGTGGTCAGGTGCACGACGAGGCCGATGCCGCCGACCATCGCGAACAGGATGAAGCGCAGCGAGACGATGTCGTTGGTCAGCTTGGCGAAGACGAGGCCGAGGAAGTCGAGCGCGACCATGGAATCGAGCTTGCTCTCGCCGTGCTGGCGGGCGCCGAAGGTGTAGGGAATCTCGACCGCCCGCAAGCTGCCATGCGCGGTCGCGACGATGTCGAGCAGGATCTTGAAGCCGTGCACGGAGAGTTTTGGCGCGAGCTGCTCGAAGCGGTCGCGGCGGATCATGAAGAAGCCGCTCATGGGGTCGGCAATCTCGACCCGCAGCATCTTCTTGGCGACCTCGGTCGCGAGCGCGCTGGCGCCAGCGCGCTGCCTGTTGAAGCCTTCGCTCTTGTAGCCCTCGATGTAGCGGCTGCCGACGACGAGGTCGGCCTGATCGCTCGCGAGCAAGAGCAGCATCTTGGGCAACTGCGTCTCGTCGTGCTGGAGGTCGGCATCGATCACGGCCACATAGGGCGCGCTGGAGGCAAGGATGCCCTCGATGCAGGCGCCCGACAGGCCGCGGCGGCCGATGCGGCGGACGCAGCGCACCCGGCTGTCGCGCTGCGCCAACTCGCGCACGACATCCCAGGTGCCGTCGGGCGAATTGTCATCGACGAACACGACTTCCCAGACGACGTTGGCGAGCGTCGCCTCGAGGCGCCGGTACAGCACGGTGACGTTGTCGCGCTCGTTGAAAGTTGGGACGATAACCGACAGTTCCGGCCCCTCGTGGGCTTGGTTGTCGATGCCCGGTCTGATCGCTTCGTTCATGACGGCAGCGTATATCCGCCGCATCCTGCGCTGCCAAGCCGGGGGTCTGGGGAAGGGCCGAAAAGGGGCCTAAAATGCCAACGACCCCGGAACGGCGGGCCGCGCGTACATCCGGCGCAAGCCTTAAGCTATTCCAAGGTCGTTCCAGCGACGGAGGTCTTTACGCTCAACGTCGCCGTTAGAAGCTAGATGGGAATGGCAAAAGCGTTCCGCAAGGGGGCGGAAATCCGATTTTCAAACCCTATTGGTTGGGCACTTCCCGGATGACCGGCCCGCGCGGCGCGGGCGCGACCGGGGCTGCGGGTGCCGCCGCCGCCGGCTCGGCCTTCGCCGGCTTGGGCGGCTTGCCGTACTGGCCGATCGGCCCGAACACGACGGCAACCGCAAGGACGACCGCCGCGACGATCGCCCCCAGAATGCCACCCACCGACTCAGACGACATGCAAGTTCCTGCTCCAGACGGGCTCACTGATACCATGGATGAGCGCGCGACTGGAAGGCCCAGGGCGAATCGCGAATGGCGAGTGGCGAAATGAGCATGGCCTGCCTTGTCGCCCTATTCGCGATTCGCCACTCCCCTACTTCTGGGGCGGCCGGTGCTTGACGAAGGCCATCACGATGTCCTTCTGCGCCGCCTCCACCGCTCTGTTCGCGGTGGCGAGATGAGCGCCGGCATCGATATCAGGATATTGCGTGGTGAGATAATCGAGCAGCGTGACCCGGTAATATTGCCGCTCCGACGGACAGGCTCCGGCAACCGAGCGGCCGAAATCCTGCTCCGACAGGCCCTGATTGGACTCGCGCGAATATTCCCGCGCGAGGCAATGCCAATAGTCGTCGCGGCCCTGCTGAGCGAGCTTCTGCGCGCCCTTCGTGTCGTCGTCATCCGCCACGGCAGAACTTGTCATGGCAGCAGATGTCATCATGACGAGCGCGCCCCCCACCAGCAGCATCCGCATCTTGTTCTCCTTCTTCGCGGGCCCGTCGCGAGCTTAGACCGGACCGGCCAACTGGCCAATCACATCTGGTTTGATTAGGATGAGATCCCTCCCCGTCGATGCGAGATCCTTCCGTGGCCAAAGCAAAAACTGCGTCCAAAAAATCCGGCAACATCTTCATCGGTATCGGCGGCTGGACCTTCGAGCCCTGGCGCGGCGTGTTCTATCCGGAGAAGCTCGCGCAGGCGAAGGAGCTGTCCTATGCCGCCTCGAAGCTGACCTCGATCGAAATCAACGGCACCTATTACGGCTCGCAGAAGCCGGAGAGCTTTCGCAAATGGGCGAGCGAGGTGCCCGACGGTTTCGTGTTCTCGGTGAAGGGACCGCGCTTCGCGACCAACCGCCGCGTGCTCGCGGAGGCCGGCGATTCCATCAAGCGGTTCTACGATTCCGGCGTGCTGGAACTCGGCGATCATCTCGGGCCGGTGCTGTGGCAGTTTGCGCCGACGAAGAAGTTCGACGGCGCCGATTTCGGCAAGTTCCTGGAGCTGTTGCCGCGCAAGCTCGAGGGGCGCGCGCTGCGCCATGTCGTGGAAGTGCGCCATGACAGCTTCTGCACGCCGGACTTCGTGGCGCTGATCCGCGAGTTCGAGACGCCCGTGGTTTTCGCCGAGCACGGCAAATATCCCGCCATCGCAGATGTCGCCGGCGATTTCGTCTATGCGCGGCTGCAGAAGGGCAATGACGAGATCAAGACCTGCTATCCGCCGAAGCAGCTCGATGCCTGGGCCCAGCGCTTTCAAGCCTGGGCTTCCGGCGGCGAACCCGACGACCTGCCGAAGGTTGACAAGGCCAAGCCAAAGAAGGAGCCGCGCGACGTGTTCGCTTACGTCATCCACGAGGGCAAGGTGCGCGCACCGCACGGCGCCATGGAACTGATCGCACGGGTGAGTTGAGGGTCCCATGGCAAAGGCGAAGAAGCTCTTCACCATCGGCTACGAGCAGACGCCGCCGAAGGCCGTGCTGGACGAGCTGGAACAGGCCGGCGTCAAGCTCGTGGTCGACGTACGCGCGGTGACGTCGTCGCGCCGGCCAGGTTTTTCCAAGAAGCAGCTTTCGGCGGGCCTCAACGAGCGCGGCATCGGCTATGTCCATCTCGCCGCGCTCGGCACGCCGAAGGAAGGCCGCCTCGCCGCCCGCAGCGGTCAATACGACGTGCTGGAGAAGATCTTCTCCAAGCACCTGAAGACGCCGCAGGCGAAAGAAGAGATGGACGAGCTTTCTGCGCTGGTGAAAAAGGCCGGCCCGGTGTGCCTGCTCTGCTACGAGCGCGACCACACCCACTGCCACCGCCAGATGATCGCGGAGATCATCGAGGAGCGCGATGGGGTTGCGGTGAAGAATTTGGCGGGGCGGCAGGTGTAGCCACAGCCGTCATTCCCGGGCGCGCGCAGCGCGCGCTAGGGTGCGCAATTGCGCACCTGAGAATCCATTCCTCCACCAACACTGCGGCTAGATGGATTCCGGGTTCGCGCTACGCGCGCCCCGGAATGACAAGTTACCCCTCCCCCGCCAGCCGGAACGTCCCCTCCATCATCTGCACGCAAGCGCCGCCGACGTGAGCGGATACAATTTTGCCGTCCTGCTTGCGTACGCGGGTCGAGAGGATGCTTGGACGACCCATGTCAAAACCCTGGCCGAGTGTGAGCTTGAGCTCACCATCGCGCGCGGGATCGAGATCGGCGAACAGCGCGGCGGCGGCAACCGTGGCGCTGCCGGTGGCGGGATCCTCGACGAGGCCGCTGGCACCGCGCATGAACATGCGCGCCTGTCGCTCGCAAGGCGCCTCCGCCGCCGGCACATCGCGCGTATAGAACCACACCGAGCGGGCACCGTCGCGCGGCAAGACCTTGCCAAAGGCCGCAGCATCGGGCCGGGCCCGCTTCAGCGCCTCACGCGAATGCAGCTCCATCACCAGAAACGCGTTTCCGACGGTGACAATCTGCGGCTCGTGATTGTCGGTCTTGATGTCGTCGGCAACGAGCGAGATGCAGCTCGCGGCTTCCGCTGTTGACAGCGTTGAGAGCCGCTGCAGCGGCTGCGGCGCGGTGAGCTCGGTTCTGACCACCCTGCCCTGCTCTCGCACGATCTCGACCGGGACCAACCCGGCCTTTTCCTCGAACAGCAGGCGTGGCTTCGGCTCCTTCGCCATCGAGGCCAGCACGAAGGCAGTGCCGACATTGGGATGGCCCGCAAAGGCGATCTCCTGCACCGGCGTGAAGATGCGCACCTCGGCGTCGTTGGCCCTGTCGCGCGGCGGCAGCACGAAAGTGGTCTCGGAATAATTGAACTCGGTCGCGATCGCCTGCATCTGCTGCGTCGTCAGCCCGCCGGCATCGAGCACCACAGCGAGCTGGTTGCCGCCGAAGGCGCGGTCGGTGAACACGTCGACGGTGATGTAGCGGCGCTGCATCGTCACTTCCGCATGCAAGTCGCGGCCGCGACCGGCCGCATCGCGCAGCACTCTACAAGCCGAAAACATCGCTCGTCATGCCCCAAAATCGAGTGCAATCGGAGCAATCGCTTGGATGAAAGTGAACTGCGCGCGCCGATGTGTGATGCACATTACCCCAGCTGAAACACCGGTACTTTCTGCTCGTAGCCGCGCACCTCGACCTCGCCGAGCGCGACGGCATCGCTGCCGTCGGCTCCCAGCGCCTCGCGCACGGACGCCGAGATCAGGAGCTGCGAGCCGAAATCCTTGTTCAGCGCCTCGAGTCGCGAGGCGAAGTTCACGGTATCGCCGATGACCGTGTATTCCTTGCGCCGGGGCGAGCCGATATTGCCGGCGACGACCTCGCCGAAATGGATGCCGATGCCGATCCGCAGCGGCCAGCTGCTCTCTGCGTTGATGCGGTCCATTGCCCGGAGCATCTCGCGGCCGGCGGCGACCGCGCGGTGCGCGGCGTCGGATGCTTCCAGCGGCGCGCCGAACAGCGCGAGGAAACCGTCACCGAGAAACTTGTTCACGATGCCGCCCTGGCGGTCGAGAATGTCGACCAGGACGGCGAAGGCGCCGTCGAGCCGGTCGACCACCTCCTGCGGACTGCGCGACTGCGCACCGGCCGTGAAGCCGCGGAAATCGACGAACATCACCGCGACGCGGCGGACGTCGCCGCTAGCGCCCGTTCCCGCCGTCATCAGCCGCTCCACCACCTGCGGCGAGACATGCTGGCCGAACAGATTGGTGACCCGGTCACGCGCGGTGGCGGCCGCGATGCTCGCGGCGAACTGCCGGCGCAATTGCGCGCCGACGGCGCCGGCGAGCACGCCGCAGATCAGGATGATGGCGCTGCGCACCGCGTGAAAATAGAGCTGGGGCTCGCCGACGCTGCTCGAGGGATCGTAGACCCGTGCGACCACGAACAGCTCGGCAGCAGCGACGAAGCCGGTGAAGGTCGAGAGCCAGAAATCGAGCCGCAGCGTCGAGAGGATGACGAAAATGAAATACATCAGCGGCACGGCGAAGCCGAGGGCCTGGGTCGCGCCCATGGTCCGGATCTGCAGGATGAGGATCACGGTTGGCAGCGACGTCTCGATCAGCGTGCCGATATAGCGCCTGGCCACCGGCACGTCGCGGTCGAGGCGGAGGTTCTTCCTGATCTGGGTGTGGACCCAGACCTCGAACAAAATGAACCCGACGAGCAGGCCGTAGACTTCGGCGAGCCCTTCGGTGCCGCGCCAGACCCGGTTCACCACGGCGGGGTCGATCAGATAGATTGCGGTGAGGAACAGGGTCATGACGCAGCCGGTCGCGATCAGCGCCCGGACCCGCAACAGCTCGGTGCGCAGCACCTCCCGCGTCAGCTCGCGCTCGAAGTCCTCCGACAAGACGGCATGCTGCCGCGCTTTCCTGCTCGCAAACTTGGCCATCCCGCCCCTCGATTCCGGGGTATTGTGCCTCAATCCAGCGTGCGGCGGAAGCGCGTCACCGCGACGGTCATGGCGAGCAGCATCAGGGCCGCCAGCGCCAGCGTATCGAAGCGCAAATTCTCCATGGTCGCGCCCTTCAGCATGATGGCGCGGACGATCCGCAAATAATGGGTCAGCGGCAGGCATTCGCCGAGATATTGCGCCCAGGCCGGCATGCCTGCGAACGGGAACATGAAGCCGGAGAGCAGAATGCTCGGCAGGAAGAACATCATCGACATCTGCATGGCCTGGAGCTGGTTCTGAACCAGCGTCGAGATGGTGTAGCCGACCGCCAGATTGGTGGTGATGAACAGCGTCGACAGCAGCGCCAGCAGGACGAGATTGCCGAGCACGGGCACGCCGAACAGGCCGACACCGATGCTGATGATCAGGAAGGCCTGGACGAAGCCGACCAGCACGTAGGGCACGATCTTGCCGAACATCACCTCGACCGGCTTGATCGGCATCGACAACAGGCTCTCCATGGTGCCGCGTTCGACCTCGCGCGTGACCGAGAGCGCGGTGAAGATCAGCATGGTCATGGTGAGGATGGTGCCGACGAGGCCTGGCACGATATTGAGGCTGGAATTCGCGGCCGGATTGTAGCGGGCGTGGGCGCGGATCTCGAACGGCATCTCCGGGGGCTCGCCGATATAGAGATCGTGCGCGAGCGCGGTCTGCACGATCATGCCGAGCGAGCCGAGCGCAGCGCTTGCGGCGACCGGATCGGTGGCGTCGGCCGCGACCAGCAGCGCCGGCCTGTCGCCGCGCCGCACCGCCCGCTCGAAGCCGCGCGGGATCTCGACCCCGAACAGCACCTTGCCGGACTTCAGGAGGTTGTCGAAATCGTCGACGTCGTGAACCTCGTAGAGGAAGCGGAAATATTTGGTGTTCTCCAGCGCCTTCAGCACCGAGCGGGCGAGATCGGAATCCTCCTGGAGCAGCACCGCGCTCGGCAGATGACGCGGCGTGGTGTTGATGGCATAGCCGAACAGCATCAGCTGCATCACCGGCAGCATCACGATCATCGCGAACGAGACGCGGTCGCGCCTCAGCTGGATGAACTCCTTGACCAGCATCGCGTAGGAGCGCCGCAGGAAACCGAAACGCTCGCGGATTTCGCGCCGTGGTTCGGGATGTTCTACCGCGCTCATTGGAAATTGTCCTTGGAGCGTCCCATCAGCTCGATGAACACGTCTTCGAGCGAGGGCTTGGACTTCTGCCAGTGCAGGCCGCCTCTCTCGCGCCAGGGCGCGATGCTGGCTTCGAGCGCCGGGACGTCGCGGCCGGAAACATGCAGCGAGGTGCCGAACGGCGCCACCATGTCGATGCCGGGCTTGCCCGTAAGCGCGGCACCAAGCTCGTTCAGGTCGTCGCCCGTGACGGTATAGGTCGTCAGCGCCGACTTCGCGATCACCTCCTCCACCGTGCCGTGCGCCAGCAGATAGCCGTAGGCGATGTAGGCGATCTCGTGGCAGCGCTCGGCCTCGTCCATGTAATGGGTCGAGACCAGCACCGTGAGGCCCTCGGCGGCCAGCGCATGGATCTCGTTCCAGAAATCGCGCCGCGCCTTGGGATCGACGCCGGCGGTCGGCTCGTCCAGCAGCAACAATTGTGGATTGGGCAGCGTGCAGGCCCCGAGCGCCAGCCGCTGCTTCCAGCCGCCCGAGAGCTCGCCGGCGAGCTGCTCCTCCCGCCCCGAGAGCCCGAGCCGCTTGATCATGGCGCGCGCGGCGCCGCGCGCGTCAGCAAGGCCATAGAGCCGCGCCACGAATTCGAGGTTCTCACGCACCGAGAGGTCCTGGTATAGGCTGAAGCGCTGGGTCATGTAGCCGACCTGGCGCTTGATCTTCTCGGCATCGCGGCGGATGTCATAGCCGAGACAGGTGCCCTCGCCGCTGTCGGGCGTCAGCAGGCCGCAGAGGATGCGGATGGTGGTGGTCTTGCCCGAGCCGTTGGGACCGAGGAAGCCGTAGATCGAGCCGCGCTTCACCTGCATCGACAGATCGTGCACGACCTCGCGGCCGCCGAATGACTTGGTCAGGCCCTTGACGTCGATTGCGATGCCGTTGCCGTTGCTCATCGCTTGTCCGCCACCGGTGTCTTGGTCTCGGGAGTTTTGGGATTGAGGTGGATGTCGATCGGCTGTCCGACGCGCAAGGCATCGGGCCGCGAGGGTCGCGCCTGGATCAGATAGACCAGCTTGTTGCGCTCTTCGAGGCTGTAGATGACGGGCGGCGTGTATTCGGCCGAGGTCGCGATGAAGTAGATCTTCGCGGTGAGGTCGGCGGCGCAATTGTCACAGGAGACACGCACCGTGTCGCCGATCGCGAGCTTCGGCAGCTCGGTCTCCGGCACGAAGAAGCGCAGCTTCATGTTGCCGGGCGGCATGATCGAGAGCACCGGCCGCTGCGCCGCCACCATCTCGCCTTCGCGGAAATAGATCTGCTGGATGGTGCCGGCGACCGGCGCAAAGCCCTTGCGCCGCGCCATCCGCGTCTCCGAGGTCGCCACCCGCGCCTCCGCGACGCGCAAGGCGGACACGGCGGAATCGAGATTGGCCTGCGTGCCCGAACCGGTCTTGTTCAGCGAAGCCGCACGGTCATAGGTCTGCTGCGCGTTCGCAAGCGTCGCCTTCTGCTGGTTGAGGTCGGCAAGCTGGAGATCGTCGTCGACGGAATAGAGGTGATCGCCGACCTTGACCTCGTCACCTTCGCGGACGTTGAGCTTGGTGACGCGCCCGGCTTCGTCCGGACTGACGAAGATCATGTCGGCCTCGACCCAGCCCTGGAAGCCGGGATCGCGCTTTTCCTTGCACCCGGCAAGCCCGGTTGCGAGCACAAGGACCAATGCCAAGACAGAAATTACTTGCGACGACCTCATGTCGTCCTCCGTTCGCCAAAAATCAAATCGAGATGAACGCGCAGCATCTCCTGCGCGTCGAGCGGCGCATGCCGCGCAAACAGGCTCTGCCAGATCACGGCGATCATCGCGGGCGCGACCAGGATCTGTGGATAGCGCGCGAGGTCCTTCTGCCGGATCTCGCCGCGGGCGATGCCGAGCTCGATCAGCGCGCGCATGGCAGTGATCCCGCGCGAGACCACCTCGCGGTAGTAGAAGTCGGCGACGGACGGAAAGCGCGGCCCCTCCGCCACGATCAGACGCACCAGATCGCCCCGCCTCGTGCCGATCACCTCCTTCAGGAAGTTGCCGGCGAACGTCTCGATGAGGTCGCGCACCGACCCTGCCGGCGGCGGCAGCGTGGTCAGCCGTGCGACCACGGGAACGATGACGATGCGCACCAGCTCCTCGAACATCGATTCCTTGTCTTTGAAGTGCAGGTAGATCGTGCCCTTGGCGACGCCGGCGCGCTTGGCGATGTCGTCGAGCCTGGTGGCGGCGAAGCCGCGCGCGATGAACTCCTCCATCGCCGCCTCCACGATCGCCGCACGCCGCTCCGCCGCACGCGAGGCGCGGTTCGAGGCAGGCGCTGCATCGGGGCCAGCAGTCCCAGGGTCGTTCGCTCCGGTGGGAGCGGCGGAGGGCAAGGCGGCTTTGGTCGGCTTCTTCGTCATTCGATATATATGACTGACTGGTCAGTCATAGTCAAGAGCGCGCGGGGGCGGCGACTGTCCAGACGAATTAGTGTTGACTAATGCATTAGTATCCGCTAATTTGATGGCATGATCGAAGCCACCCCAAACCCCGTCACCACCGTGATGCGCGCCCTTGCCGATCCGACCCGCCGCGCCGTGTTCGAGCGTGTGTTCGAGAGCAAAGAGATCAGCGTCGCCGAGCTGACGCGCGGCAGCGGCGTCACGCAAGGAGCCGTCTCGCAACACCTGAAATCGTTGAAGCAAGCGGGCCTCGTCGCCGAGCGCGCCGAGGGCCGCAACGTCTATTACCGCGCCGCGCCGCAGGGACTCGAGCCGCTGGTCACCTGGATGGACCATTACGGCGTCTTCTGGCGCGAGCGTTTCCGGAACCTGCGTGACCTCTTGAAGGAGATCGACCCGTGAGTGCTGCCGCGTTGAAAGCCGACACAAGAGACATCGTCATCGACGAGGTCTTCCCTCACACAGCCCAGACGATCTGGAAGGCGCTGACCAGCGGACAGCTGATCGGGCGCTGGCTGATGCAGCCGACCGGCTTCGAAGCCGTCGAAGGCAAGGCCTTCACCTTCCAGACCACCCCGGGGGGCAACTGGGACGGCGTGATCCATTGCCGGGTTCTCGAGGTCGTGGCGCATCGCCGCCTCGTCTACGCCTGGAAAGGCGGCGACGAGCGCAACACCGGCTATGGCGCCCCGCTCGACACCGTCGTGACCTGGTCCCTCACCCCGGTCGAAGCCGGCACGCGGATCCGCCTCGTGCATGCGGGCTTCGTCCTGCCCAGGAACGAGTCGGCCTACACGGTGATGAGCGGCGGCTGGAAGAAGGTCGTTCGCAAGCTCGACGAGATCAGCGGCGAAGGTTGAGTGGGAGATATTGCGATGGAGAAGCCCTATACCGGCGGCTGCGCCTGCGGCGCGATCCGCTATTCGATCGAAGGGGAGCCCCTCTTCAGCAATCACTGCCAATGCCGCGACTGCCAGCGGGAAAGCGGCAGCGGCCATGGCTCGTACGCGACCTTCGCGCGCGCCGGCGTCACGCTGACGGGCGATGCCAGGCACTGGGACATGGTCGCCGACAACGGCAAGGTGAAGACCCGCGGTTTCTGCACACAATGCGGCGTAGCTGTCTACATGACCTTCGCGGCGCAGCCTGACGTGTTCACGATCCGGGCGGCAAGCCTCGACGAGCCCGCCCGCTACAGGCCGCAGGCGGTGACCTTCGCCGCGCGCGGCCATGAGTGGGATCCTCTCGACCCTGGCCTGGTGAAGTTCGACGGCATGCCGCCAGGGTAAAGCGCCAGATTCTTGTTTTGACGCGTTTTCTTAACGCGAACCGGTGTCCACTTCGCTCGAAAACGCTTTAGCCAAAATCCAGCACCATGCGACCGTCGATCTTGCCGGCCCTCATCCGGTCGAAGACGTCGTTGATCGCTGCGAGCGGCACCTTGGTCACCTCGGCCTTGACCTTGCCGTCGGCGGCGAACGCGATGGCTTCGTCGAGGTCACGCCTCGTGCCGACGATGGAGCCGCGCACGGTGATGCGCTTGAGCACGACGTCGAAGATCGGTGTCGGGAATTCGCCCGGCGGCAGGCCGACGAGGCTGACAGTGCCCTTGCGACGCACCATCTTGAGCGCCTGAGCGAATGCAGCAGTCGACACCGCCGTCACCAGCACGCCATGCGCGCCTCCCCCACTCGCCGTCAGCACCTTCTCCACTGCACCATCCGCCAGCGCGTTGACCGCGAGATCGGCACCGGTTTCACGCGCCAGCTCCAACTTGTCCTCGGCGATATCAACCGCGGCGACCTTCAGCCCCATCGCCTTGGCGTATTGGATCGCGACATGGCCGAGCCCGCCGATTCCGGAGATCACGACCCACTCGCCGGGCTTGGCCTCGGTTTCCTTCAATCCCTTGTAGGTGGTGACCCCAGCGCAGAGGATCGGCGCGATGGCCGCGAAATCGATCGTCGCCGGCAGCTTGGCGGCGAACGCGGCCGAAGCGATGACATATTCGGCAAAGCCGCCGTTGACGCTGTAGCCGGTGTTGTGCTGGTGCTCGCACAGCGTCTCCCAGCCGGTCTCGCAATATTCGCACGACATGCAGGCGTCGTGCAGCCAGGCGACGCCGACGGCATCGCCGACTTTCAGATTCTTCACGCCGGGCCCGAGCGCGGCGACGATGCCGGCGGCTTCATGGCCGGGGATGAAGGGCGGCACCGGTTTCACCGGCCAGTCGCCGGAGGCGGCATGCAGATCGGTGTGACAGACGCCGCAGGCCTTGACCTTGACCAGAACCTCGCCCGGACCGGGCTGCGGCACCGGCACGTCCTCGATCACCAGCGGCTTGCCGAATTGCTTGACGATTGCGGCTTTCATGGTCGGCATCGGTCTGCTCCTTGTGCTTTGTGAAGCAGAATAGCGACGCCGCCCGGCGCACCCTTGAGGAGAGTCAAAAAGCACAATGTTTGCGCAAGGGCGGGTCCATCATGACACCCCGATGACGCCGCGCGGTGCTCTCGATCTGTCAGCTATGGAACTTGAGACCGTCGACGATCTTGTCGATCACCTTCCGCTCGGCGCGCATCGCAATGCCGACGAGATTGAGGTCGCTACGCGCAACCGCCCTCACCGCCTCGCGGTTGGCGGCATCATGTGTCGTCTTGAACATGTCTTCGGTATAGACCGCCGCCTTGACGTTGCGGGCGAGCGCGCGGTCCAGCGCGCGCGACAGCGCCGGACCGTCGGCGCCATAGATCAGGATCGGTTGGCCGATCAGTGCATGATACTTCGTGCCCGAGGCGTCCTCATAGGCTTCGCCGATGCATTCCGGAAAGGCCGCGGCGATGCCGCTGGTGAGGAAGGAGGCTACGTTCAGCTTCTGCCAGGCTTGAAGATCGGTACGGATCACGACCGCGATCTTGGTGTCGAACTGCATGTATGCCTTCCACTGTCATTCCCGAGGCGATGCTACGCAACGCCCGATCACGACAGCAAGAGAAAATCACCCTTTGGCGTCACAGGCCCAAGCGCGGATCACGCATTCCTTGCCGCCGTATTTGTAGCATTCGCGCGTGGCGGCGTTGAGCGAGGCGGAAATATTCGGCTTGACGGCATAGCCGTAGGCGCCGCAGGGATTGGTCATATCGACCGACATCGCAGCGCAGGCGCGCTTCATTGTCATGGTGGTGCAATCGCCCTTGCACTGCTTCTGCGCGGCGGCGCGGGCCTCGTGCTCGTGGCCATAATCATAGGCCTGGCCATAAGCGCCGCACTTGCCGACCGCGATGGCGCCGGCGGCCTCGGCTTCTGTCGTATGGCGCGCGCCGGATGCAAAGACGGACAGCGCAAGGAAAAACATCGCGCAACGGCGCGCGACGATGTTCGAAGCCATGGAAAACCCCTCCCCCCAAGGCAGGTGGAGGCGAGTCTAAGCGGCGGTCGTTTCCAGATGGTGAACGGGTGGTTGAAATCGGCAGGCTTGGAGGATGCCGTAGTCCCGTAGGGCGGATTAGCGAAGCGTAATCCGCCTCTTTTGTTTCCGCGGAGAAACACAGCGGCGGATTACGCCTTCGGCTAATCCGCCCTACGCACCTTCAGCCCCGCCGTGCCGCCTCCAGCGCCTGCGGCGTGTCGATGTCGAGGAAGGCGCTCTCGCCGTCGACGGGCACTTCGGCGACCGCCTCGGTGTGCTTGGCGATCAGATGCCGCGCGCCGATGTCGCCGTCGAGCGTCATCAACTCCTTGAAGAAGCGGCGCGACCACAGCACCGGGTTGCCGCGGCGGCCCTCGCTGACGGGAACGACTATGAGATTGCCGCGGTCGGGCGCGAAACTGTCGATCAGCCTGTCGATCAGGCCGGCGTCGATCAGCGGCATGTCGCCGAGACACACGACGGCGCCATCGCAGGTCTCGGGAACGGCGGCGATGCCGGCCTTCACCGAACTGGCGATGCCGCCGGCGAAGTCCGGATTGCGGACGAATGTCACCTTCAGGCCTTGCAGCGCCTGCTCGACGAGCTCGGCCTGATGGCCGGTGACGACGATCACCTCGGATGCCCTAGAGGCCAGCGCCTGCTCGGTCGCGAGGCGCACCAGCTTCTTGCCGTCGAGCTCGGCGAGCAGCTTGTTCGGCCCGCCCATCCGGGTCGAGCGGCCCGCCGCGAGCACGATGGCCGCGACCTGGCTGTTGCCCTCGGTCTCCGGCTTGGCGCGCGGCTGCGGCCGCGTCACGATCTCCATTAAGAGGCCGCCGACGCCCATGCCCATCAGCTCGGAGCGGGTCACCTTGATGCCGGCGAGAAGCCGCATTAAGACCCAGTCAAAACCGTTCTCGACCGGCGAGCGCGCGCAGCCCGGCGCGCCCAGCACCGGCACCTCGCCGGCGCGGGCGATCAGCAGGAGATTTCCGGGGTCGACCGGCATGCCGAAATGCTCGATCTCGCCGCCGATTCCGGTGACGGCCGCCGGAATCACGTCGCGGCGGTCAGCGATCGCGGATGCACCGAACACGATCACGAGCTCGGCGCCCAGGCCGAGCAATTCCTTGATCGCGGCCGACAGCGCCTGCTCCTCGTGCGGGACCCGGCGCTCGGCGATGATGCTGGCACCGGCTGGCGCCAGCCGTTCGGCAGTGACGCGCAGCGTCTTGTCGATCACCTTGGTGGACAGGCCCGGCAGCAGCGTCGAGACCACGCCGACGCGCTTGATCACGTAAGGCGCGACCTTCAGCACGTCCTTGCCCGCCGCCTTCACCGCGGCATCGCGTAAACTCGCCTCGACGCCGAACGGGATGATCTTGACGGTACCGACCATCTCGCCCTCGACCACCGGCTTGTAGGCGGCGAGCGTGGCAAAGGTGATGGCTTCGTCCATGTTGTTGATGCGGTCGACCGCGGCGCGATCGATCACCAGCACGCCCGCTCGCGCGGCGAACAGATTGGCACGGCCGGTGAAAGCGCGCTCGACATGGATGCCCTCGCCGCCGATGGCGAGCGCGATGCTGGCGGCGGCAACGTCCTCGGAGACGTCGCCCGCCTCCATGCGCACCACGACGATGTCCTTGATGCCGGCGCGCTCCAGCGCCTCGACCTCGGCAGGTCCGATCGTCGTGCCCTTCTTCAGCACCAGCGATCCCTGGCGCAGGGTGTGGACGGTCACCCCGCCAATCGCATCCCTGGGGCTCGCCGGGCCGAACTTCATGCCGCTTCTTCTTTTTCCTTGGGAGGCAGCCGAAGCACGGCCGTGATCTCGGCCATGATCGCCACCGCGATCTCGGACGGCGAGACCGCGCCGATCGCTAGCCCAATGGGCGCGTGGATGCGCGCGATGTCGCTTTCCTTGGCGCCTTGCGCCCGCAATCGGTCGCCACGCTTGGCATGCGTCTTTCGCGAGCCGAGCGCGCCGATATAGAAGCAGTTGCGCTCGAAGGCGTGCAGCAGCGCGGGGTCGTCGATCTTGGGATCGTGCGTCACCGCCACGAACGCGGTGTAGGCATCGACATTGAGCGGCGGCAGCGCAGTATCGGGCCATTCGGCGATCAGCGGAATGTCGGGGAAGCGCTCGGGGCTTGCAAAGGCCGTGCGCGGATCGACCACGGTGACGTCATAGCCGAGCGAGCGCGCCAGCGGCGCGAGCGCCTGGCTGATATGCACCGCGCCGATGATGACGAGCTTTGCCGTCGGGGCGTAGACGTTGAGAAACAGCTTCTTGCCGCCGGCCTCGACACTGGCGCTCTTGCCTATGCGAAGCTGCTTCTCGAGCTCGGCGCGCAGCGGATCCTTGGCGAAATCCTTCGCCTTCACCAGGCGCTGCTCGCCGCTCTCGGTGTCGGTTACCAGAATCACGGGCCGGCGCGCGGCGCGTTCGGCATTGAGTTCGTGCAGGATGTCGAGCTTCACGGCTAACCGACCTTCTCGACGAAGACGCGGATGGTGCCGCCGCAGGACAGCCCAACGTTCCAGGCGGTCTCGTCGGCGACGCCGAACTCCAGCATCTTCGGCTTGCCGCTCTGGATCACATCCATGGCCTCCGTAACCACTGCGCCCTCGACGCAGCCGCCGGAGACGGACCCCAGGAACGTGCCTTCGTCGTTGATGACGAGGCTGGAGCCCGCCGGGCGCGGCGCCGAGCCCCAGGTTTCCACCACCGTCGCCAGCGCAACGCCACGGCCGGCCTTCTGCCAGTCCTCCGCCGCCTTCAGGATGTCCTCGTCGCGATCGAGCATGGCTGGCCTCTCAAGCTGCGGAGCGGATCAGGCTGCGGTGATGCGGCGGCAGCGGCTGGGAGAGCGTCGTGATCAGCTCCTGGATCGAACTCAAATTATGTACCGGGCGGAATTCGTCAACGTGGGGGAGCATCATTTTGATGCCCTGCGCCTTGGCCTCGAAGCCGCCAAACCGCAGCAGCGGGTTCAGCCAGATCAGCCGCCGGCAGGACCGGTGCAGCCGGTCCATCTCGAAGGCGAGCTTGGAATCGGCCTCCCGCTCCAGCCCGTCGGAGATCAGGAGCACGATGGCGCCCTGGCTCAGCACCCGCCGCGCCCACAATTTGTTGAAGTTATGCAGCGAGGCCGAGATGCGGGTGCCGCCGGCCCAATCCTCGACCGAGGCCGAGCAGCTCGCCAGCGCCTCGTCGGGATCGCGCTGGCGCAGCGCACGGGTGACATTCGTCAAGCGGGTGCCGAACAGGAACACCGAAACGCGCTTTCGAGCATCCGTGATCGCATGCAGGAAGTGCAGGAACAGACGGGTGTATTCGCTCATCGAGCCCGAGATGTCGAGCAGCGCCACGATCGGCGCCGGCTTCTCGATGCGCCCGAGGCGATGGATGTCGATGATGTCGCCGCCGGTGCGCAAGGAGGCGCGCAGCGTGCGGCGGAGGTCGAGGCGCAGGCCGCGCGCATCGGGCCGGCGCCGGCGCGTCAAGAGCTCGGCCTGCGGCAACCTCATCCGCTCGATGGCACGGAGCGCCTCGGCGATCTCCGCCGCGCTCATCTGCGCAAAATCCTTCTTCTGCAGGATCTCCTTGTCGGAGACCGACAGGCGCAGATCCTGCTCCTGGTGCTGCGGCGTCTCGGTCATGCGAGGCTGCGCCATCGCCTCCTGGACGCGGCGGGCGCCGGCCTGGGGCTTCTTCTTGGCCTCGTCCGGCAGCGGCACCGAATCCAGCATGTGCTTCCATTCTTCCGAGGCGCGGAAGAACAGGTTGAAAGCCTGCTTGAAGATCAGCGCATGCTCATGGCGCTTGACGAAGATCGCCTCCAGCGTGGTGAAGACGTCGGATCGGCTACCGATGTCGATCACTTGCAGCGCGCTCATGGCATCGATGACAGCGCCCGGCCCGACCGGCAGGCCGGCCGCACGCAGCGCGCGGGCGAAGCCGACGATGTTGTCGGCGAACTGCTCGGTCTTTTCGGGGGCAAGGTGGTTGATGGCCATTGGTTCAGCACCCTCGGTCGTCATTCCGAGGCGATGCGCAGCATCGAGCCCGAAATCCATTCATCCACCAACTCTGCGGCCCGATGGATTCCGGGTTCGCGCTAACGCGCGCCCCGGAATGACGTGAAGATCAATTCTCGCTCGTCGCGTCCTTCAGCACCTTCTGCAGCGTGTCGCCCTGCATCCGGGTGATGTCGTCCTGGTACTTGAGCAGCGCGCCCAGCGTGTCGCCGACCACTTGCGGGGTCAGCGAGCGGGCATCGAGCTCCGACAGCGCCGTGGCCCAGTCGATGGTCTCGGCAACGCCCGGCGACTTGTAGAAGTCCTGGTTGCGCAGCGCCTGCACGAAGCGGACGACCTGCTGCGACAGCTTGGCGGAGATGCCGGGCACGCGCGTCTTGACGATCGCAAGCTCGCGCTCGGCGGCCGGATAATCGACCCAGTGATAGAGGCAGCGCCGTTTCAGCGCGTCGTGTATCTCGCGGGTGCGGTTGGAGGTGATGATGACGATCGGCGGGTGCGGCGCCTTCACGGTGCCGAATTCGGGGATGGTCACCTGGAAGTCACTGAGGATCTCGAGCAGGTAGGCTTCGAACGCCTCGTCGGCACGGTCGAGCTCGTCGATCAGCAGCACCGGCGGACCGGCGACATCAGGCTCCAGCGCCTGGAGCAGCGGCCGCTTGATCATGTAGCGGTCGGCGAAGATATCGCTCGAAAGCTGATCGCGATCAGTGTCGCCCGCGGCTTCCGCCATCCGGATCGCGATCATCTGCGACGCGCTGTTCCACTCATACACCGCGGAGGAAACGTCGAGGCCTTCATAGCACTGCAGGCGGATCAGCTTCCGCCCCAGCGCCGCCGAGAGCACCTTAGCGATCTCGGTCTTGCCGACGCCGGCCTCACCTTCCAGGAACAGCGGTCGGCCCATACGCAGCGACAGATACGTCACCGTCGCCAGCGAGCGCTCAGCGAGATAGCCGCGCGACGTCAGGAGTTCGAGCATCGCATCGACCGATGCCGGCAAAGCACCGGAAGAAGTGGCCGCTGAAGTCATGGAAAAGCCAGTCTCGCTACGCCCTCACCGGGGACAGGTCTGGACCGAGGAATGAGGTCAGCTCATTCCTTGGCATTGGCGGCATCGACGGCGCGCCGCGTCAGCACGCCGATGAGATGCGCGCGGTATTCGGCGCTGCCGTGGATGTCGCTGTTGAGGCCTTCTGCCGGTACCGCGATGCCCTCCAGCGCCTTCGAGGCGAAGCGCTTCTTCAAGGCTTCCTCGAATGCGGTGACGCGGAACACGCCTTCGGAGCCCGCACCGGTGACCGCAACGCGCACGTCCGAAGGACGCCGCGCCACGAACACCCCGACAAGCGCATAGCGCGAGGCCTGGTTGCGGAACTTGACGTAAGCGGCCTTCTTCGGCAGCGGGAACATCACCTTGGTGATGATCTCATCCGCTTCGAGCGCGGTCGTGAACAGGCCCTGGAAGAACTCTTCCGCCTTGAGGCGGCGCTTGTTGGTGACGATGGTGGCCCCGAGCGCGAGCACCGCGGCCGGATAATCGGCAGTCGGATCGTTGTTGGCGAGCGAGCCGCCGATCGTGCCCTTGTGACGCACGGCGGGATCGCCAATGCCGCCGGCAAGGTTCGCCAGCGCCGGAATGGCTTCACCGACGATGGCGGAGGTCGCGACCTCGGCATGCTTGGCGGTGGCGCCGATCACGAGCGAGCGGCCCTTCATCTCGATCGCATTGAGCCCCTCGATGTGGGAGAGGTCGACCAGATGCGGGGGACTGGCGAGGCGCTGCTTCATGACGGGAATCAGCGTGTGGCCGCCGGCGATCACCTTGGCGTCCTCGTTCTTCACCAGGAGGTTGGCCGCCTGGCGAACGGTCCCAGGGCGATGATATTTGAATTCGTACATCTGTATGTCCTGATCGCGGGAGGCGCGTTACGCGAGGTCGGATTTGGCCATCGCCTTCGCGCCGGCGGAGATCGAGGCGACGATGTTCTGGTAGCCCGTGCAGCGGCAGAGATTGCCTTCGAGCTCCTCGCGAATGGTGTGGTCGTCGAGCTCGTGGCCCTTGCGGTGCACGATGTCGATCGCGGTCATGATCATGCCGGGCGTGCAGAAGCCGCACTGCAGGCCATGGTGCTCGCGGAAGGCCTCCTGCATCGGATGCAGCGGCGCGCCGTCCGCAGCCAGCCCCTCGATCGTTTTGACCTCGTGGCCATCGGCCATCACCGCAAGCGTGGTGCAGGACTTCACGGCCTTGCCGTCGAGATGCACGACGCAGGCGCCGCACTGCGAGGTGTCGCAGCCGACATGGGTGCCGGTCAGCCGCAGATTCTCGCGCAGGAATTGCACCAGGAGCGTGCGGGGATCGACATTGGCGGTGACTGGATTGCCGTTCACGATGAGGGAGATTTTTGCCATAAGCACTCTCTGTCAGCACCCCGACGGGTCCCGTCGAAGCGGTTCTTATAATTATTCCAACCCATCATATGGGCCATTATGCCCCGGGGCAACATCGCCCCGGGCGCAAGGCGCCATGCCGAAGGCGCTACCCTAAAGGTATTGGACCTTCAGCCCTGTACGGCCTTGGCGAAGTTCGCGAAAAACTCGTCGGCAAGCTTCTTGGCGGCGCCGTTGATGAGGCGCTGGCCGAGCTGCGCCAACTTGCCGCCGATCTGCGCCTCGACGTCGTAGGAGAGCAGCGTGCCGCCGTCCTTCTCGGCGAGCTTGACGGCCGCACCGCCCTTGGCGAATCCGGCCACCCCGCCTTCGCCCTCACCGGAGATTTTGTAGCCGTTCGGCGGGTCGAGATCGGACAGCGTGACCTTGCCCTTGAAGCGCGCCGACACCGGGCCGACCTTCATCTTCGCCGTCGCGCGGAAGCCGCCGTCGTCGGTCTTCTCCAGCTCCTCGCAGCCGGGGATGCAGGCCTTCAGCACCTCGGGATCGTTGAGCTTGGCCCACACGGCCTCGCGCGGCGCTGCAAGCTGGACTTCGCCGTTCATCGTCATGGCCATGAGGGTGCCTCCCGGATCGCGTAACTATAGTGCTGATCAAGTAACGCAGCGGCGCGGCAAAGAAAAGGCCGGCGCCCGGTCACGTGCAATGCATATTCGCAACTGCAAAATGACGTGTGCGGGCGGTGGGGGATTGGCACGGCCGGGCCATGATGATTAGGTCGCGCGCAACATGAGCACATCCATCTCCCCCCTGCTCGCACCGATGCTGTCGAGCGCCGCCATGCGCGTGGTCTGCGACGATCGGTCGACCTTGCAGGACATGCTCGATTTCGAGGCAGCCTTGGCACGGGCCGAGGCGGCCAGTGCGGTGATTCCCGCATCCGCCATCGGACCAATCGAGGCGGCGTGCAAGGCCGATGGCTTCGACATGGCCGCACTGGCCGAGGCCGCGACGCGGTCGGGCAATCTCGCGATTCCCCTGGTCAAGATGCTGACCGCCAATGTCGGCAAGAAAGACGCGGAGGCCGCGCGCTACGTGCATTGGGGCGCGACCAGCCAGGACGTCATCGACACCGCGACCATGCTGATGCTGCGCGCCGGCATCGCGGCGCTGGATGCCGACCTCAGCCGCGCCATCAAGGGCTTTGCCGCACTGGCGCGCAGCCATCGCAACACCGCGATGGTGGCGCGGACCTGGCTCCAGCACGCGCTGCCGATGCCATTCGGGCTGAAGGCCGCCGAATACGCCTCGAGCCTTGCCCGTGCCCGCTGCCGGCTGCGGCGGCTCTCCCGCGAGGGCCTCGCGCTGCAATTCGGCGGCGCCGCCGGCACGCTCGCTGCGCTCGGCGACAAAGGGCTCGCGGTGGCCGAACGGCTGGCGCAGGAGCTCGATCTGCCGCTGCCCGAGGCGCCTTGGCATACCCATCGCGACCGGATCGCCGAGGCCGCATCCTGCTTTGCCATTCTCGCCGGCAGCTGCGGCAAGATCGCGCGCGACGTCTCGCTGCTGATGCAGACCGACGTCGCCGAAGCGTTCGAGCCGGCCGGCGAAGGCCGCGGCGGCTCCTCGACCATGCCGCACAAGCGCAACCCGGTCGCCGCCGCAAGCGCGCTGGGCGCTTCCACCATGGCTCCGCAGCTCGCCGCGACGATCTTCGCCGCCCAGGTGCAGGACCACGAACGCAGCGCCGGCCCCTGGCACGCCGAATGGCCGACGCTGCCGCAATTGATGCTGGTCACATCAGGCGCGTTGGCTGCCGTCGTCGACATCGCCGAGGGTCTCGAGGTCGATGCGGCGCGCATGCGCAGCAATCTCGATGCGACGCATGGCTTGATCATGGCCGAGGCCGTCACCTTCGCGCTCGCCGAAGCCATCGGCAAGAGCAACGCGCATCATCTCGTCGAGGCCGCGAGCAAGCGTGCCGTCGCCGAGAAGAAGCATCTGCGCGAGGTGCTGTCGGCCGATTCGCAAGTCATCGCGCACCTTTCGCCGGAAAAAATTGCGGCATTGTTCGAGCCGATGGCCTATCAAGGGGCGTCACAGGCGCTGATCGACCGGCTGCTCGACAACCTCGATCAAGATTAAGAACGGAGACGCCGCATGCCCATGATCGATGCCGACGGATGCCTGCTCAACGTCTCCGTCGAAGGCCGCGACGGCGGGCCGACCTTGATGCTGTCGAACTCGCTCGGCTGCACGCTGCAGATGTGGGAGCCGCAGATGAAGGCGCTGACGCAGGTGTTCCGTGTCATCCGCTACGATCGCCGCGGCCACGGCAAGTCGAACGTCCCGCCTGGCCCCTACACGATGGAGCGGTTCGGCCGCGACGTGCTCGCGATCCTCGACGACCTCAACATCGAGAAGGTGCATTGGTGCGGCCTGTCGATGGGCGGCATGGTCGGGCAATGGCTCGGCGCCAATGCGCCCGAAAGGTTCGGCAAGCTGATCCTCGCCAACACGTCCTGCTACTATCCCGATCCAACAAACTGGCACAACCGCATCAAGGCGGTAAAGGAGGGAGGCATCGCCGCGGTCGCGGATGCCGTGATCGCGGGCTGGCTCACCCAGGATTTCCGCGAGCGCGAGCCTGCGATCACCGCGAAGATGAAGTCGATGCTGCTCGCCTCGCCTGTCGAGGGCTATCTTGCCTGCTGCGAGGCGCTGTCGACGCTCGACCAGCGCGCGCTGCTGCCGAAAATCAAGAGCCCGACGCTGGTGATCGCCGGCCGCCACGACGTGGCGACGCCGATCTCGGCGGCCGAATTGATCCGCTCCAGCATTCCCGGCGCCAGCATGACGATCATCGACGCCGCGCACATTTCGAACGTCGAGCAGCCGTATGCGTTCACGGATGCGGTGGTGGGGTTCCTGACGCAGCGCTAGCAACAACCGTCATTGCGAGGAGCGTAGCGACGAAGCAATCCAGTCCGTCTCCGCGGACACATGTCTGGATTGCTTCGCTGCGCTCGCAATGACGAAAGAGGAGGATGGAATGGACGACCAGAAGCGCCGCGATGCCGGCATGAATGTGCGCCGCAAGGTGCTGGGCAATGCCTGGGTCGACAAGTCGATCGCGAACCGCAATGCCTTCAACACCGACTTCCAGGACCTGATCACCCGCTACGCCTGGGGCGAGATCTGGACGCGGCCGCATTTCGACGAGCGCACGCGGCGCGTGCTGGTGATCGGCACCATGGTCGCGCTCGGGCAATGGGACGAATTCCGCCTGCACGTGCGTGCGGCGCTGGCCGAGGGCGGCTTCACGCCCGACGACATCAAGGAGATCCTGCTGCAGCAGGCGATCTATTGCGGCGTGCCGGCGGCGAACCACGCGGTCAAGGAAGCCTCAGCGATTGTGCAGGAGCTCGGCCTGCTCAAGACCTAGAGGCTGAAGATTCGGCGGTGCGGCGACCTCGGCCGCCTTCGACGCTGCCTCCGGCTTCTCGATCACGAGCACGACGGCGGCACCGAGCAGCATCAGGAGCTCGGTGGCGTGGAGCCGAAGCGCGGCCATCTCGCCGACCTTCGAGGCCATCACCATGCTGGCAAAGGAGATCAGGCTGCCGATCGCCAGCGCAATCCCGAGCGCCTCGTCACTGCCGCCGCCCTTACGGGTGCGGGGAATACAGAGCAGCACGAGGTAGATTGCAAAGAACGCCACCACGGTCAGCCTTCCGAGCGCCAGCAGCCAGGCGGCACGCACCGTGTCCATGCCCGCCATCTGCAGATGGTCGCTCAGGTACAGCGCCACCGCGACGCTCGGCCGCTCGTAGAGGCCGCGCACGGGCGCGACGATGATGCTGAAGGCTATGAGGCTCCAGACGGGAATGAAATAGGCCGCCAGCAGCGCGCCGTTGACCGAGCCGATCCGCCAATTCCTGAACATGCCGCTTCCCGCCTGGTTTGCCGAGCCTTCGATGGAAGGCGGCGGCCATGCCGGAGCTAACTCGCATCAGACTGTGGCGGCAATTTAAACCCTTTGTTTACCTTAACTGCCCGCCCGCTTTCGTCATTCCGGGGCGGCTCGCAGGAGCCGAACTATGGTGCGCAATTGCGCACCTGAGAATCTCGAGATTCCGGGCCTGCTGCTGACGCACCATCCCGGAATGACGGGCAAACGATTGCCCCAAGAAAAAAGGCCCCGCCTTCCGGCGGGGCCTCTCCTCACTCCTGGGCTCCCAAACTCGCTATTCCTGGTCGCGCTGGCCGCCCTGCTGCTGGCCCGGGCGATCGCCCTGGCGCGGGTCCTGCTGCTGCTGTCCGGGTTTCTGGCCACCACCCTGCTGCGGATTGCGCTGGCCGGGATTCTGATTCTGCTGACCCGGATTCTGGTTCTGCTGCTTCGTCATTCGGGGAAACTCCCTTGTTGGACGTCAGAGGGGAGACAACGGCCGGCATCCACTTTGGTTGCCTCGGGAACCGGGTTCCTCGCAGGACCTCAGGGAACCCGGCGCCGAAATGATCTCTGTACAAGCCTTAAGGTGGAGACCGGGCCAGTTGCAGCCGCCAGTTCCCTCCTGTTACAAAACCCAAACGCTCAAGGGCTGCCGGGGCCCAAGAACTCTCTGCAAGAGCTCCCTTTGAGCCGCGTCAAGTTTGGGTACGGCAGCTTATGGATTATTTCGCCCAGCAGCTCATCAACGGCCTCGTGCTCGGCTCGATCTACGGCCTGATCGCGATCGGCTACACGATGGTCTACGGCATCGTCGGCATGATCAACTTCGCCCATGGCGACGTCTTCATGATCGGCGGCTTCATCGCCCTCATCACCTTCCTGATCCTGATCTCGCTCGGCCTCACGGCCATTCCCCTGATCCTGCTCGTGGTGCTGCTGGTCTCGATGGCGATCACCGCGCTCTATGGCTGGACCATCGAGCGCATCGCCTACCGGCCGCTGCGCCATTCCTTCCGCCTCGCCCCGATGCTGTCGGCCATCGGCATGTCTTTCGTGCTGACGAATTATTCGCAAGTGGCGCAAGGCGCCCGGGTCAAGCCGATCCCGCCGGTCATCACCGGCGGCTATACGCTGCATGAAAGCGCGGACGGCTTCGTCATCCAGCTTTCCAACATCCAGATCATCGTCGTCATCACCACCATCGTGCTGCTGGCGATCTTCACCTGGCTGGTGTCGAACACCCGGCTCGGGCGCGACATGCGCGCCTGCGAGCAGGATCAGACCATGGCAGCGCTGCTCGGCGTCAACGTCGACCGCACCATCTCCATGACCTTCGTGATCGGCGCGGCGCTCGCCGCCGTTGCGGGTCTGATGTACCTGCTCTATTACGGCCTGGTCGACTTCTTCATGGGCTTCGTCGCCGGGATCAAGGCCTTCACCGCCGCGGTGCTCGGCGGCATCGGCTCGCTGCCCGGCGCCATGCTCGGCGGCCTTGCGATCGGCCTGATCGAGACGTTCTGGTCGGCCTATTTCTCGGTCGAGTACAAGGACGTTGCTGCGTTCTCGATCCTGATCGTCGTGCTGATCTTCATGCCGACCGGCCTGCTCGGCCGTCCCGAAGTCGAGAAAGTCTGACGGACCGGCCGCGTGACAGCACCCTCCACCCACACGACCAAACCTGCAACGAGCGTCCCCGCTCTCCTCAAGACCGCCGTCATCAACGCAGTGATCGCGCTGGTGCTGTTTTCGCTGATGGTGGGCGTCCGCACCGAGGCGGGCTCCGACGGCCAGCTCACCTATTGGACGCGATTCGGCGAGCTCGCCTCCCTCGTCGCCGCGGTGTTCGGCGGCTCGATCGTGATCGAGCTGCTCAGGCAATGGATCGGCCCGGCCGGCACCGAGCAGCTGGTGCCGCCAGCGTTGCAGAAGGGCATGTCGCTGGTCGGCCGCTACCTTGCGCCCGCGCTGCTGATCTTCACGCTGCTGGTGCCCGTGATCTTCTATAACCAGCGCTACATCCTCGACCTCGCCATTCTCGTGCTCACTTATGTGATGCTCGGCTGGGGCCTCAACGTCGTGGTCGGGCTCGCCGGCCTGCTCGATCTCGGCTACGTCGCGTTCTATGCCGTCGGCGCCTATTCCTACGCGCTGCTCGCCACCAATTTCGGCTGGTCGTTCTGGATTTGCCTGCCGCTCGCCGGCATCCTCGCCGCGTTCTGGGGCGTGCTGCTCGGCTTCCCCGTGCTGCGCCTGCGCGGCGACTACCTCGCCATCGTGACGCTCGCCTTCGGCGAGATCATCCGCCTCGTCCTGATCAACTGGCAGGATCTGACCGGGGGACCGAACGGCGTGTCCGGTATTCCGCGTCCGACCCTGTTCGGCATTCCGCTGAGCAACACTGACGATGGGCTGGCCAACAAGCTCGGCATCGAGTACTCGGCGACCCACCGTATCGTCTTCCTGTTCTATCTGATCCTGGCGCTGGCGCTGCTCACCAATTGGGCGACGATCCGCCTGCGCCGGCTGCCGATCGGGCGTGCCTGGGAAGCCTTGCGCGAGGACGAGGTCGCCTGCCGCGCGCTCGGCATCAACACCACGACGACCAAGCTCACGGCATTTGCGACCGGCGCCATGTTCGGCGGCTTCGCCGGTGCGTTCTTCGCCACCCGCCAGGGCTTCATCAGCCCGGAATCCTTTACCTTCCAGGAATCGGCGCTGGTGCTCGCCATCGTCGTGCTCGGCGGCATGGGCTCGCAGCTGGGCGTCGCGCTCGCCGCGCTGGCGATGATCGGCGGCTTCGAGCTGTTCCGCGGCCTCGAGACCTATCGTATGCTGGTGTTCGGCTGGGCCATGGTGCTGATCATGATCTGGCGGCCACGCGGCCTGGTCGGCCATCGCGCGCCGACCGTTTATCTGAAGAAGGCGCAGGCCATCTCCTCCGACCTCGTCAAGGAAGGACACGGATGAGCGGCGACAAGATCCTCAGCGTCGACCGGCTGACGATGCGCTTCGGCGGCATCGTCGCCGTGCAGGATCTCTCGTTCGCCGCCGAGCGGAAGAAGATCACCGCGCTGATCGGGCCGAACGGCGCCGGCAAGACCACGGTGTTCAACTGCATCACCGGCTTCTACAAGCCGACCGGCGGCGCCATCCGCCTCACCCACGATGACGGCAAGGAAATCGCGCTCCAGCGGCTCAACGACTTCCGTATCGCCAAACAGGCCAAGGTCGCGCGCACGTTCCAGAACATCCGCCTGTTTCCCGGGATGACCGTGCTCGAAAACCTGATGGTGGCGCAGCACAACATGCTGATGCGCGCCTCGGGCTTCACCTTGCTCGGCCTTGTCGGCGCGCCTGCCTATCGCGACGCAGAAAAGCGCGCGATTGATCTCGCCTCCGACTGGCTGAAGCGGGTCAACCTGCTGGACCGCGCCGACGACGCGGCCGGCAATCTCGCCTATGGCGATCAGCGCCGCCTCGAGATCGCGCGCGCGATGTGCACCGAGCCCGCACTGCTGTGCCTCGACGAACCGGCTGCCGGCCTCAACGCGCGAGAGAGCGCCGCGTTGAACGAGCTCCTGCTTTCGATCCGCAACGACCTGGGAACGTCGATCCTGCTGATCGAGCATGACATGTCGGTGGTGATGGAGATCTCCGACCACATCGTGGTGATGGATCACGGGGTGAAGATCGCACAAGGCACGCCGCGCGAGGTGCGCGACGATCCCAAGGTGATCGCCGCCTATCTCGGCGCCGACGAGGAAGAGGCCATGGCCGTCATGGAGAGCGGATCGTGACGGCGGCATCCCCCCTGCTCGCGATCCGGGGCCTGCGCGCGGCCTACGGCAAGATCGAGGCCTTGAAGGGCGTCGACGTCGACATCAATTCCGGCGAGATCGTGGCGCTGATCGGCGCCAACGGCGCCGGCAAGTCGACGCTGATGATGACGATCTTCGGCAAGCCGCGCGCCCGCGCCGGGCAGATCCTGTACGAGGGCAAGGACATCACGGCCGTCCCGACCCACGAGATCGCCCATTTGCGCATCGCGCAGTCGCCCGAAGGCCGCCGCATCTTCCCGCGCATGAGCGTCGCCGAGAACCTCCAGATGGGGGCCGACGTCACCGAGAGCACGCCGGCGGAACGGGAGAGCACACTCGAGCGCGTGTTCGCCCTGTTTCCCCGCCTGAAGGAACGTTTCGCCCAGCGCGGCGGAACCCTGTCCGGCGGCGAGCAGCAGATGCTGGCGATCGGCCGCGCCTTGATGAGCCGCCCTCGCCTGCTCCTGCTCGATGAACCCTCGCTGGGGCTCGCCCCGCTCATCGCGCGGCAGATTTTCGACGCCATCCGCACACTGAACCGGCAGGACGGCCTGACCGTGCTGATCGTCGAGCAGAACGCCAACCACGCCCTCAAGCTGGCCCATCGCGGCTATGTCATGGTCAACGGCCTGATCACGCTGGCCGGCAGCGGCGCCGAATTGCTGCAGCGCCCCGAAATCCGCGCCGCTTATCTGGAAGGCGGCCGGCACTGACCGGCCCCGCCCTGCGCGAGAATGCGGCTAGATATCTTGGCGTATGCCCGTATTTTGCCGGTGACTTCTCCTCGAATTCATTCAAGAATGGCGCCGGTTTGAACCGGGCATGCCCGGCAACTTCCACAGGCGACCACCCGCGAGGTATCTCATGAAATCACTGAAGCTCATCGGTCTGGCATTCGGCGCATCGCTCGCGCTATCGAGCGCGGCATTCGCGCAGGATGTCACCGTCGCAGTCGCAGGCCCGATGACCGGCGGCGAGTCCGCCTTCGGCCGCCAGATGAAGAACGGCGCCGAGATGGCCGTCGCCGACATCAACGCCGCCGGTGGCGTCAACGGCAAGAAGCTCGCGCTCAACGCCGAGGACGACGCCTGCGATCCGAAACAGGCCCGCTCGATCGCGGAAAAGATCGCCGGCGCCAAGATCCCGTTCGTCGCCGGCCATTTCTGCTCGTCGTCTTCGATCCCGGCCTCTGAAGCCTATGCGGACGGCAACGTCCTGCAAATCACCCCGGCTTCGACCAACCCGCTCTTCACCGAGCGCAAGCTGTGGAACGTGGCGCGAGTCTGCGGCCGCGACGACCAGCAGGGCCTGATCGCCGCGCAGTACATCGCCAAGAACTACAAGGGCAAGAACATCGCGATCCTCAACGACAAGACCACTTACGGCAAGGGTCTTGCCGACGAGACCAAGAAGGCGCTCAACAAGGCCGGCATCACCGAGAAGATGTACGAATCCTACAACAAAGGCGACAAGGACTTCAACGCGATCGTCTCGCGCCTGAAGAAGGACAATGTCGAGCTCGTCTATGTCGGCGGTTACCATCAGGAAGCCGGCCTCATCCTCCGCCAGATGCGCGATCAGGGCATGAAGA
This sequence comes from Bradyrhizobium sp. NBAIM08, assembly GCF_020193935.1. NCBI lineage: Bacteria > Pseudomonadati > Pseudomonadota > Alphaproteobacteria > Hyphomicrobiales > Nitrobacteraceae > Bradyrhizobium > Bradyrhizobium sp. NBAIM08. Next base: position 1,081,943 of record NZ_JADYVR010000001.1, read on the forward strand.
CGGTGCTGATGTCGGGCGACGCGCTCGCGGACAAGGAGTACGCCTCCATCACCGGTCCCGCCGGCGAAGGCACGCTGTTCACCTTCGGTCCCGACCCGCGCAACAAGCCGACCGCGAAGAAGATCGTCGAGGCGTTCAAGGCCAAGGGCATCGATCCGGAAGGCTATACGCTCTATACCTACGCTGCGCTGCAGGTCTGGACGCAGGCGGTCAAGAAGGCCGGCACCACCGACGCCAAGAAGGTCATGGAGACCATCAAGGCCGGCAAGTGGGACACGGTGCTCGGCCCGATCGAAATTGACGCCAAGGGCGACCTCAAGCAGATCGACTATGTCGTCTACAAGTGGGACGCCAAGGGCAATTACGCCGAGCTCGGCGCCAAGGGCTCTTGATCGAGAATGCTCTTCGGGGATCCCGATCAGCGATCGCCCGAAGGCTCCCGCCATCGCGACCACGCCCCGGCTTGCCGGGGCGTTCTTTTGCCGGTCAGACCGCGGCCGAAATCTCGTCGCCGGCCGCGGCCTGGGCCTTTCCGCAGGGCCTGCAGCAGATCGTTCGGCCGAAACGGCTTTTGCAGGCCGACCACGTTGGCGAGGTGGGGCGATTGGTCCATGAAATCGAGTGCCGTCATCCCGGATACCGCAATCACCGGCAGCGCCGGCGCGCGTTCGCGCAAGGCGGTGATGACGTCGACGCCGCTGGTATCACCGAGGAAGATGTCCACAATCGCCGCGTCAAAGCGGCTTTCCGCAAAGGCCTTCAGCCCCGCCGCGCCGGTTTCGGCCTCCACGACCTCGAAATGGTTGACCCGAAGCACGATCGCCACCATCGCGCGGACGTCCTTCTGGTCGTCGATGATGAGAACGCGGGGCATGGGCAAACTCCCGATCTCGAAATCAAAATCGCCTGTTTCAAGCCTGGAACCGGCCGCAGCGGCAGGGCATTATGACACCGCCCAGTAAAGTGCCCCTTACCAATCCCTGTTCCGTGCTCTCACCGAAATTAGGTAAGCTGTAACCCTCGGTTGAGTCGTAAACCGGTTCCGTGACCACCTGCGCCCAGAACCCGCTACGATAAACGGACTGCCGGCGAATGAGACTAGCGGAGATGCTCAAGCCCATCTACTCGCGCGAAATGGACGTGCCTGCGCCGATCGACCGAAGCACATTTCTGTCGACCCTGCCGGCCACGTCGGCCGACCGCACTGCAGCATTGACGATTGTCGGTGTGTCCTCGCTCCTGTTCGCCGCAGCCGTGCCCTTCGCCGGTACCCCGCTCCTGCCGGTGCCAGCCTTCGTCGCCAGCTATCAATCCGCGCTGGCCGTGAGCGACATCGTCACGGCAGTGCTGCTGCTGTCGCAATTTGCGATCCTGCGCACCCGCGCGCTGCTGTGGCTCGCCAGCGGCTATCTCTTCACCGCCGCGGCGGCGCTGGTTCATGCCCTCACCTTCCCAGGGCTGTTCACCCCGACCGGACTCCTGGGCGCGGGCCGACAGACCACGGTGTGGCTCTACATGATCTGGCACGCCGGCTTTCCGCTCTGCGTGATGGCATATGCCTGGCTGAAGGAGAAAGACGGTGGGCCCCGGATCCGCGGCGCGGTAAGCACCGCGATTTATGCCTGCGGGCTCGGCGTCGTCGCCGCGATGGCGGTCTTCGCCTGGATCGTCACCGCGCAGCACGATCTGTTGCCGGTCCTGTTGAGCGAGGGCCGCTACACGGCGACCATGATCGGCGTCGTGTCCTTCGTGTGGTCGCTGAGCTTTGCCGCGCTGGTCTCGCTCTGGTTCCGCAGGCCGCATACGGTAATCGACATCTGGCTCATGGTGGTCATGTGCGCCTGGCTGTTCGACATCGCCCTGTCGGCGATCGTCAACGTCGCGCGCTTCGATCTCGGATTCTATGCCGGCCGGCTCTACGGCCTCGCCGCGGCGACCTTCGTGCTCGCGGTGCTTCTGATCGAGAATGTCCGCCTCCAGGCGCATACAGTGGGCCTCGTCGGAAAGCTGCGCCAGCAATCGGCCTCGCAACGCGACTATTTCGGCAAGCGCCTCGCGCTGTACGGCGCCGTGGTCGAATCCTCCAATGACGCGATCATCACCAAGTCGCTCGACGGCATCATCACCAGCTGGAACAAGGCCGCCGAAAACCTATTCGGCTACTCCGCCGCCGAGGCCGTCGGCAAGCCGATCGACATCATCGTGCCGCCGGATCGCAAGGGCGAGATCAGAAGCACCCTCAACCAGATCGCCAGCAATGAATCGATCGCCCAGCACGAGACGGTCCGAATCCGCAAAGACGGCCGCCCGCTCGACGTCGTCCTGAACGTCTCGCCGCTGCGGACCGACGATGGAGAGATCATCGGCGCTTCCAAGATCGCCCATGACATCACGGAAGAAAAGCAGGCTAGAGAGAAGCTGCGCCGCGAGACCGAGGAACGCCAGCGGATTTTCGAGACATCGCAGGACCTGATCCTGGTCACCGACGGCTACGGCAATTTCGTCCAGGTCAGCCCGAGCGTGCAGAACATTCTCGGCTACAGCCCCGAGGACATGGTCGGGCACAGCGCGATCGAGTTCATCCATCCCGACGATCTCGAGAAGACGCGGAGCGAGATGCGCGCGGCCCGTCGCGGCGCGGTCAAGCGCAGCTTCGAGGCGCGCTACTACCATTACGACGGTCACGAGGTCACGCTGAACTGGATGGGCACCTGGTCCGAGCCGGTGAAACGCCACTTCTTCATCGGCCGCGACCTCACCGACAAGCAGGCCGCCGAAGCCCAGCTCCGGCAGGTCCAGAAAATGGACTCGATCGGCCAATTGACCGGCGGCGTCGCCCACGACTTCAACAACGTGCTGACCGTGATCACGGGCACGATCGGCATTCTCAGCGACGCGGTCGCCGACCGGCCCGATCTTGCCGCGATCACCAAGCTGATCGACGACGCCGCCGAGCGCGGCGCGCAGCTGACCAAGCACCTGCTCGCCTTCGCCCGCAAGCAGCCGCTGCAGCCGCGCGAGATCGACGTCAACGCACTGGCGCTCGAAGCCGCCAAGCTCTTGCATCCGACGCTCGGCGAGCAGATCACCATCATGCCGCAGCTCACCGAGGATGCCTGGCCGACACTGGTCGACCCGGGCCAGCTCTCCACCGCGATCCTCAATCTCGCGCTGAACGCGCGCGACGCCATGCCCGAGGGCGGCACCCTGGTGCTAGAGACCCGCAACATCTTCCTCGACGACGGCTATGCCAGCATGAACCCCGACGTCGTTGCCGGCAATTACGTGATGATCGCGGTCAGCGACACCGGCACCGGAATCCCTGCCGAGCTGATCGACCGGGTGTTCGATCCCTTCTTCACGACCAAGGAGGTTGGCAAGGGCACTGGCCTCGGCCTCAGCATGGTGTTCGGCTTCGTCAAGCAATCGGGCGGGCACATCAAGATCTACAGTGAGGAAGGCCACGGCACGAGCGTGAAGATCTACCTGCCGCGCTCGACGGGTGTGCAGGAGACCGAGTTCGAATCGCTCCAGAATGCGCCAATCACCGGCGGTAACGAGAAGATCCTGATCGTCGAGGACGATGCCTTGGTGCGGCAGTATGTCGTGACGCAGGTCAAGAGCCTCGGCTACACCGCGCTCGAGGCCGCCAACGGCGCCGAGGCGCTCAATATCATCGACAGCGACGAGACCATCGACCTGCTGTTCACCGACATCATCATGCCCGGCAACATGAATGGCCGCCAGCTGGCCGACGAAGCCCACAAGCGCCGCCCCGACCTGAAGACGCTGTTCACCTCGGGCTACACCGAGAACGCCATCGTCCATCACGGCCGGCTCGATTCCGGCGTGCTGCTGCTGGCCAAGCCCTACCGCAAGTCCGAGCTCGCCAAGATGCTGAGGACCGCGCTCGCCGGTTGAGCCTGCGGCATTGCTGCGCTATCGCAGATCGTGAATTCTCAAACACGAGGCCGCCTTGAAGAACCTTCTCACCGATATCGCCGGCGTCCGGGTCGGCCACGCCGAAGATCCGAAAGTCGGTTCCGGCGCGACCGCGATCATCTTCGATTCTCCTGCGATCGCCGCGATCGACGTGCGCGGCGGCGGCCCCGGCACGCGCGAGGATGCACTGCTCGATCTCGCCAACACGGTCGAGCGCGTCGACGCTATCGCGCTGTCGGGCGGCTCGGCCTTCGGCCTCGACACCGGCGGCGGCGTGCAGGCCTGGCTCGCCGAGCAGGGCCGCGGCCACCGGGTTCGCGAAGCGCTGATCCCGATCGTGCCGGGGGCGATCCTGTTCGACCTGCTCAATGGCGGCGACAAGGCCTGGGGACGCTTCTCGCCGTATCGCGACCTCGGCTATGCCGCGGCGACTGCCGCCACCAGCGCGGATTTCGCGCTTGGCAGCGCCGGCGCCGGCTTCGGCGCCACCACCGCGACGTTCAAGGGCGGGCTTGGCTCGGCATCGGCCGTGACGCCGAGCGGAATCAAGGTCGCGGCGATCGTCGCCGTCAACGCCGTGGGCAGCGTCACCGTCGGCAATGGCCCGTGGTTCTGGGCGGCGCCGTTCGAAGTGGACGGCGAATTCGGTGGACGCGGCCTGCCGGACAAGTTCACCGAGGACATGCTCCGCATGCGCATCAAGGGCGGTCCTGCCGCGAGCGCGCGCGAGAACACCACCATCGGCGCCGTCGTGACCAACGCGGTGCTGACCAAGCCCCAGGCCAAGCGGCTGGCGATGATCGCGCATACCGGCTTCGCCCGCGCGATCTATCCGGTGCATGCGCCGACCGACGGCGACGTGCTGTTCGCCGCCGCCACCTGCGAAACGCCGATCGAGCCGCTGGTTGGCCTCACCGAGCTCGGCACGATCGCCGCCAACGTGGTCGCCCGCGCGATCGCCCGCGGCGTCTACAGCGCGACGGCCCTACCGTTTCCGGGCGCGCAGGCGGCTTGGAAGGACCGGTTCGGCTAGAAACGAAACCGTCACCCAAGCGTTACCCGGCGGACAAGGTGTGCGGCCATGCCCTCTTCCGTGATCCGCTTTTTTCGCTATGCGCCAGAGAGACGCGAACTGAAGGTGACGTTCGTCAGCGGGCGCCTCTATGTCTATGAGGATGTTCCGCCCGAGATCGCTGCTGCGTTCAGGGATGCGCGCGCAAAAGGAACGTTCTTCAATCGCGAGATCCGCGACCGCTATGCCTGTCGTGACATCACGCACGAACTTGCCGGGTAACTTCGGGACGCGCTCACACGCTGATCGACATCGATGAAGCTGCTGATCCCGCAGTGGCCTGCGCCTGGCGCTGCATCATCTGCCCGAACCAATCGTAAGGCGAATTGCCGCCACCTTTCGCATTCGACGAGCTGGCGGCGCCCGGCACCGTGGTCGACATCTTGAAGCCGTCGGCATAGGTGACGGTGGTGGTGGTCGAGCCGTCGGCATTGGTCGTCGTGGTCGACGTCGAGCCGCGGCTGGATTGCGACTGGGAATCCGAGTCATCGCCCGCGCCTTCCGCGTGATCACGGCCGTGACCACCCCTCAGCGCCTTCGTCATCTCGCCGAGATTGACGCTGCCATCCGCATTCGCGTCCATCTTCGAGAACACGTCGTCGGCCTGGGCCAGGTTGGTGCCGCCCGCTCCGAGCGCGTCCTCGAACTCGGACTTGGTGATCTTGCCGTCGGCGTCAGCGTCGATCTGCGAGAACAGATCCTTCAGCGCAGCCTCCCGGCCCTTCGACGACGAGGATGTGCCGTTGGCCGACTGGCCCTGCGCCGCGAACAGCGCATTCATCGTCTCCGCCGAGATCTGCGGATATTTACCTGCATTGACCGACGAGGTCGCGCCGGTCGTGCTGCTGCTGCCGCTGTCGATTGCGAACGGATTGGTCGGCGCGCTCTGCGAGGAGCCGGTCTTGTGCGCCGCCGACGACGATTTCGCGTTTGTCAGCGACTGGATCGCGTCGAGCGCGCTCGATACCGCACCAAGGGCGAACAACATTGCACAACTCCAACAGGATGCGGCATGCCGCGACCAATGTTCTGCGGCTGAACTCAGCAAGCGCCGTGCCATCGCGAAAAGCTCAACGAATTCCGCATCCGTCGGGTCGTGCAGGCCGCGGGAACATCGGCAATTCATGCCGCCGGCGGCAGAAATTTCCGCCCACAGGAAGCGCGCCCCTCCTGCATTGCCCGCCACAAGAGCCCATGTTAGGCGAGGCCATTCGTCGTCCGTCCGCCCCGGGAACACGCGCCATGACCCAAGCTTTCGCCCCCCGCCCCCTGGCCATCGCGCCCTCGATCCTGGCCTCGGATTTCTCGAAGCTCGGCGAGGAGGTGCGCAGCGTCGACGCCGCCGGCGCCGACTGGATCCATCTCGACGTGATGGACGGGCACTTCGTTCCGAACATCTCCTACGGTCCTGACGTCATCAGGGCGATGCGCCCGCACACCAAGAAGATCTTCGACGCGCATCTGATGATCTCGCCCTGCGATCCCTATCTCGAGGCCTTCGCGAAGGCCGGCTGCGACCACGTCACCGTGCACGCGGAGGCAGGTCCCCATTTGCACCGCTCGCTCCAGGCGATCCGCGCGCTCGGCAAGAAGGCCGGCGTCTCGCTCAATCCGGCGACGCCGATCAGCGCGCTCGAATACGTTCTCGACCTCGTCGACCTCGTGCTGGTGATGTCGGTCAATCCCGGCTTCGGCGGCCAGGCCTTCATCCCCTCCGCGATCAACAAGATCCGGGACATCCGCGCGATGGTTGCGGGCCGCCCGATCGACATCGAGGTCGACGGCGGCGTCGGCCCCGATGTCGCGGGTGCGCTCGCCGCGGCCGGCGCCAACGCTTTCGTCGCGGGCACCTCGGTGTTCAAAGGCGGCACGCAGGAGGCCTACAAGACCAACATCGCCGCGATCCGCAACGCGGCACTTGGGGCACGCGGCGAGGCGATCTGAGACCATCGCTATCCGAACCGGAGCCGCGGCCGCTACGACCAAGTGGAATGGATAAACTCCGCGCCACTCCGTTTACTGCCGGCCTGCTTCGTCTTCTCGCCGAGTCCCTTCAGGATGGAGAGCAAGTGGTCTGGCAGGGGCAGCCCGACGCCATCGCCAACGCGACAATGTGGCGATTTCTCTGGTGGATCGGATTTCCCTGGTTGTTGCTGACCGTCATCGCCGTCAGCAACGATTGGATCGACCAAGCGACCCAACCTCTGGCAATGATTGGAGTTGGGATGATTGCAGCTCCGTTCGTGATGCTGCTTCAAGACCGGCAGACGCTTTATGTGATCACCGACCGCCGCGCGCTGATCGTGCGCACGGCCTGGAGCAGACGCAGCGTGACCGCTACTTCGTTCGACGCCATGGATGAAGTGTTCGAAATCCTCGACATCGGCGGCGGCGTCGGCCACCTGAACTTTGCGTCAGGGCGCTCGACCCGTTCGCCCGATACCGACTACACCGGGCGCTATGGGTTTCGCTGTGTTCGAGACGCAAGGCGCATCCGGGATATCCTCGATCATGCGCGCACCGGCAAAGTACGTCGGTCGCACGCGGGAAGAACTGCGGCTTCCACGGGTTCTGCAAGGCGCAAAGCTTAAAATTGTAGCCTTGGTCCGTACTCATCCGGACTTCACTGATTCGCGCAAATCATTGCAAGTGATTCCTGCCTGTTTTCGCGGGAGCACATCATGACGACGACCCTGGTTTGGACTGGCGTGGCGTTGTGGATTGGTTTCAGTGCGTTTGTGGTGTTCGGTCCCTCGGCCGGACCGGTCGAGGCCCCGGCACGTCCGGCCCGCAACATCCGCCGCGACCGCACCAGGGGCTGACGTCCATGCAGATCGCACTCGTGAGGCGTCAGCCGAAGCGCCGGTGCCGGATTCCACGGCGCCCGCATCCGAGCCTCGATTATTTCTTCGGCCGCCTCGAGCGCGGCGATGGCACGCTGGACGACGATGCCGGGCTCGACAATTCGGACCTCGACCTCCGTTCGCCCGGCTCGCCGCGCCGACACTAAGACCTCTTTTCCGGACCGCCCATGAAACCGCATTGCCCGAACTGCCTGAAGGAAATGACAAAGGCGTCCGCGTCGCGTAACCTGTTCAATTGCGAGCCCTGCCGCGAGATCATCCAGTATTTCGGCGGCAGCGCCGATCACGGCGAGCCGGGACCGCAATTCTCCTGGCCGATCCGCCGCAAGCGCGCATTTGCCGTCCACGCGGCCTGATCCGGCCCGCAAATCGCCCCGGCCGGCCTAACCTTCGCCGGCATCCGGCCCGCCGCCGTCCCCCGCCAATCGCGGCGGCCGCACCACGGTGACGGTGCAGCTCGCCTCCGAGGCCACCTTGGCCGACACGCTGCCGAGCAGCATGCGCCGGAACGAGCTCTGTCGCGCGCCGATGATGACGTGGTCGACCTGGTTGGCCTTGGCAAACTCCAGGATCGCGGCGGCGGGATCGACCGCCTCCAGCACATGAGCCGACAGCCGGCTCTCGTCCAGCTTGAGCGGCGTTGCCCAATGCCTGAGCGCGACCAGACGATCGATATGCTTGTTGGAGCCCTGCTCGTCCAACGTCCGATCGATCGCAATCCGGTTCAGCTTGAGCACGTTGACGCAGGCAAGCCGCGCCGAGGGCAAGGTGGCGAGGATGCGCTGGGTGGTCACGCGCAGCGCCTCGTTCAGCTCCGGAGCGCCCTCCGCCGTGTCGAGCGCAACGGCGAGGATCGGGCTCGATGCGATCTGGGCTGCGACATCCGATTTCGCGCGCGGCACCATTGCGCCCTGGTTGAAGCGCCGGCGCCAGACGATGCCGAGGGAATCGCGCTTCACCCGCTCCGAGCGCGCGGTGAGCTTGACCTGGTCCGGATAAGCGAGATCGAAGGCAAGCTGGGCCGCAGTCGGATAGCGCCACACCGGCTCGATCTCCAGACAGCGCAACACCACCTCCTGAAGCCAGGGCGGATAATCCGCACGAAGCTTCCGCGGCGGATGCGGATCGCGCCACAGCCGGCGCCGCATCGCCCGCAGCGTCTCGCCCTCGCCGAACGGCCGCTCGCCGGTGGTGAAGAAATAGAGCAGCACGCCGAGCGAAAACACATCGCTGCGCGGATCGTCGCGCACCCCGAGCAGCCGCTCGGGTGCCATATAGGGCGCGGTGCCGTAAGGCAGGCGGAATTCCTCCTGCAACAGGTCCGGCAGGTGGTTGTGATGCGACAGGCCGTAGTCGATCAGCACCGCTTCGCCGCTCTCGCGGAACATGATGCTGCTCGGCTTGATGTCGTGGTGGATCACGTTCTGCCGGTGCAGATCCGCAAGCGCCGTGGCGATCCTGGCGACGAGCTGCCGCGCCTCGTCATAGGGCAGCGGCAGGTCGGGGAGCCGCTTGTACAGCGTGGCACCGGGAATGCGCTCGATCACGACATAGGCTTGGCGGGCGAAATCACCGGTGCCGAAGCAGGCCGGCACGTGCGGCCCCGCCAGCCGCGGCAGGATCATCATCTCCATCTCGAAGGAGACGATCGCGGCGGCGTCCTCGCCCTCCGACACCCGCGGGATCTTCATCAGCAAGGGGACGTCGATGCCGGGATGGGTGACGGTCCACAGCGTCGCCATGCCGCCGGCATGAACGCATTCGCCGATCGTAAAACCGTCGATCTCCGCGCCTGACTTGACCAGGGGTTTCGGCATCCGTCAGCGCCCCTGCAACAAGCGGTCGGCAAGCCAAGGCGGCAGACCGTTGTCGCGGATCCTGCTCGCTGCGGTCTCGACGTCATAGGGCGCGCGGCAATAGGTGATCTGGCACGACTCGGTGTCGAACAGCACGAAGGCCGCCGACGGATCGCCGTCGCGGGGCTGGCCGACCGAGCCGAGCACGGCGAGCCATTGCCGTCCGCGCAGGAGCTGCACGGGGACGTCGGTCTTCGGCACGAAGCTCGTCATCTTCGCCGTGACCGACATCGAATAGAGCGCCGGCCTGTGGATGTGGCCGCAAAAGGTGACGTGGGCCCGTGTCGCAATCAGGCTCTTGGCGGCGTCCACGGTCGAGCGGACATAGTGCCAGCGCTGGGGATGCGAGGCTTCCGCATGCACGAACAGGCGGCCATCGTCCTCCACCTGCATCGGCAATTCGGCCAGAAACCGCCGCTGCGCCGTGTCGAGGCGGCCGCGGGTCCATTCGATCGCGATCTGCGCCTCGGCGTTCATCGTCTCGGCCGTGGAATTGATCGCCTGGTCATGATTGCCGCGCACCGCGACGGCGCCCTGCGCGACCAGCTCCATCGCGGTGTCCACCACCCATTCCGGATCGGCGCCATAGCCGACGAAGTCGCCGAGCAGGACGATGCCCTCCGCGCCCTTCGCACGCGCGATCTTCAGGCAGGCCTCGAACGCCTGCCTGTTGCCATGGATATCCGAGAAGACAGCGAGAAGCACGCACCCTCCACCCCTCAAATTCTTATTCGGGGCCGATGAGGCCAAATTGAGGGAGGTCAACAGGATGCGCCAGCACTGGGCCGTTTGCCAGCGCTGCTCTACGATGATGGTGATGGGCCTATTGCTCGTCCTTCGGCGGCATCCGGGGCGGCGGAATCGGCGTGAACACCGCGTCCTGGGCACCGGCCGGCGGCGCAGTGAACTCGCCGGTCGAGGAATCGCCGCCGCTGGTCTCCAGGATGGTCTTCGGCGTCACATATTCTCGAACCAGGTCGATCAGGCTGCCGTCGCCGCCGCCGAAATCCGCCGCGCGCCCTCCTTGGGGATGTCCGGCCGCGATCTCGTTCTCGGCGGCGTGGGTCTTGTCGGCCAGCCGGTCATTGTACGGCACACGAAAAGCGCGCGGGATGCCGCTCGGGCGATTGTCCTCGTCCAGCGCCTCGACCCAGAGATAGATCGAGCCGGGATCGCCCTCAAGCGAATGCGGCTCGACGATGCGGGCCTTCAGCAGCTTGAACGTGGTCGGCAGCCGCTCCGTGCTGGCCCAACCGAGCAGGCCGCGCATTTCCGTGAAGCTGACGATGTAGAAGGTGCTGGTCACGACCACGGCGACCGCCTTCAGCGACCAGTGCAGCCGCGCATAGACCAGAACGACCAGCAGCAGCGCGCCGATGACGGCATACGCGACCGATAACGTCAGGATGACCGTTTGCAGGTTACTCACGGCGTACCCTCGTAGCGTTCCTGCTCACACCGGTCCTGGCATCGAGATCGCCGCCGTTGCGCCAGCTGCTGCGGAACGTCTCCAACAGCGATTTCGGCCGCTGATCGACATCGACGACCTTGCCTTCCGCATCGATCCGGAATCGGACCGCGGTCTTCTCGTCGCCGGTGTGGTCGAGCGTGAACTTGTTGTCGAAGATCACCTGCGCGGTGGGATTGAGCTTCTGCACCTTCACACCGGCCGTCACAGGCTCGCCGGTGGTGGCGACGAAATGCGAGACGTTCACGACGTACTCGCCGGCGAGGATGCCACGCACGGTGACGATCTCCTCGCGGATCGGCGAGGCGATCTTCTTGCCGTTGACGATGATGAAATTGTTGGCCCCGCCGCGGTCGTCGCGGTCGAGCGTGAGGAAGCCGGCCTCGCGGTGGCGATACCAGGCGATGTTGCCGGCGGGATCCTGCACGAACAGGTCGAGATCGTCGGGGTGGTTGTCCGGCCAGTCCAGCGTGATCATGAACTCCGCCTTGGAATCGATCTTGCCGTCCTTGGCGTCGGGGGAGACCGCCAGCAGCGCCAGGAAGAACAGGAAGGCGATCACCTGGAGCGCCTTGAACAGCATCACGCCCAGCGGGTCGAACGGCTCCTCGCGCGGATAGAGACCGAAATCATCCATCATGACGGCGTTCCCGAACCCTTGCGCTCCAGCACCGGCGTCACATAGGTCTCGGTCAGCACCACCGCGTCCGAGAACACCCGCTGGGTCGCGGCGTCGAGCATGTAGTACTGGATGCGGATCAGGATCGAGCCGACAAGGCCGGCCAGCGTCGTGTACATCGCGATCGCCATGCCGTCGCTCATCAAGCCCATCGAGGAGCGCATCGCGACCTTGTCGGCGGCGTCCAGCCCCGCGATCGGCGCCAGCATGATGATGAAGCCGATGATGGTGCCGAGCAGACCGAGCTTCATCAGCGTATCGGAGACGAAGGCGCCGAACCCGTTGGAGCCGCGCAAGCGATCGGCGAGATTACGTAGCAGCAGCGTCTGGTCGACCGGCCGGTAGTCCTGCGCCGCGGCCTTGGTCACCAGGCTTTCGATGTGGTCGCGCACCAGACCGCGCGGCAGCGCCACGGCGCTCGCATCGAGCGCCTTGCTGCCGCCCGCTGCCGACAGCACCGCGCGGCAGCGCCGCGTCGCCGCCCCTTCCCGCGCGATGGCCCGGGTCCGCAGGAAGCAGTGGCCGCAGGTGAGGACGTAGAGCGCCGCGATCACCGCTGAAATGTAGGTGCGATCCGAGGTCAGCATCAGGTGAATCAGGCCGAAGCGCCACAGCAGCACGACAGCGAAGATCGACAGCCCGGTGAAGATCATCCAGAACAGCAGCGCGCTGCGCTCAGATGGATCGGCAGCCTGGCTTGCGATTGGTCCAATCGTTATCGAACTCATGCTGCACCGCTCCTGGCTTGCAGGCGCCGGCCTGCAACGTGTCCTCACCGATTAGATCAAAGCCGCCGTTTCTGGTCCAAAGACCCATGCCCAATCCGGCTTGGGAAATTTGCCCGAGCTGCAATCCCTAGCGTTCTGCGATTGGCAAGGCACGGCGGCGTTGTTAGGCTGACCTTAGCAAACGTCGGGGGTGATCGCATGCGCCTCGTGCTTCAGCTTGTAGCTCGCCTGCTTCTAATCGTAGCGCTGTGCCTGGGAGCCGCGACCGTATGGGCCACGTTCGATGCCTATCGCAGCGTCGATCGGGCGACGGCGGCGTCGGCGCAGCGGGTCGCGCAGGCGCTTCAGGCGCTGTATTGGCGCGAGCTGTTGTTGCGCAGCAGCAGGGCGCGCGAGCATCTCCTGCCGGTTCCGGAGTGGCGCACGCTGGAGACGATGAAGCTGATCTCGCCCGGCGTCTGCGTCGAGTTCCAGCCCGCGGCGGCCTTCGAGAAGCCGCTCTGCGGCCAGAGCGAGGGGCTGGGCAAGACGCCGCCGCGCTGGTTCGCCGCCATCGTGCCGACCTTCCTCGGCAGCCACGCCGAGGTGGTGCGGCCCGTCAGCCCCCGCGCCGCAGCCGCCGGCACCGTCGTTGCGACGCCCGATGCAACCGCCGCGATCGCGCTCGCCTGGGACTACATCCTCAACGTCATCGACGTCGCGCTGCTGATGGCGGCGGCGATCGCCCTGCTCGCCTCGCTCGCCATCGCGCACGCGCTGGCGCCGGCGCGCGCGATCGTCACCGCGCTTCAGCGCATGGCGCGCGGTCAGTATCGCACCAGGCTGCCGCGCTTCCGCTCCATGGAGCTGGCAATGATCGGCAGCGCCGTCGGCGAGCTCGGCGGCCGGCTGGAGGAAGCGACCGAGCAGCGCGCCGCGCTGACGCGCCGCCTGATCGAGATCCGCGACGACGAGCGCCGCGCGCTCGCCCGCGAGCTGCACGACGAGTTCGGGCAGAATCTGTCCGCCATTCTCGCCTTCGCCAACACGATCGAGACGGCGAGTACGAAGCGGCACAAGGATGATGGGATCGCGCAGGACGCGCGCATGATCTCGCAGGCGACGCACCATCTGATGGCCTCGCTGCGCGACGCGCTGAACCGGCTGCGCAATCCGCTGCCGGAGGAGCTCGGGCTCGAGGCGAGCTTGGTCAATCTCGTCGACAGCTGGCGCTCGCACAGCGCCGCGCGGCCGGCGATCCAGCTCGATCTCAGGGGCGACCTCACGGACATCAGCGGCCCGGCCGCCACCACCGCCTATCGGGTCGCACAGGAATGCCTGACCAACGCGCTGCGCCACAGTGCAGCGCGCGAGATCTCGCTCCGCGTCGAGCGGCGCGCCGGCGAGGACGATGCGCTGCTGATCCGCGTCGAGGACGACGGCGGCGGCGATGCGGAGCGTGTCGCGCAATCGGCCGGCTTCGGCCTCACCGGAATCCGCGAGCGCGTCACGGCCGCCGGCGGATCGCTGTCGATCCTGCCCGCGAACCGCGGCCTCAGCATCGCCGCCACCATTCCGCTCGCTGCATGAGGCCGGAATGAACGAGGTGGCGGCAACAGGCATCTCCGTGCTGCTGGTCGACGACCATCCGATCGTGCGGCAAGGCTATCGGCGCGTGCTGGAGAGCCAGGGCGATTTGCATGTCGTGGCGGAAGCCGACAACGCCGCCGACGCCTACGGCGCGTTCAAGGCGCATGACCCCGACGTGGTGGTGCTCGACATTTCGATGCCCGGCGCGAGCGGGCTGGAGGCGATCCGCAACATCCGCGCCCGCAGCCCGCGGGCGCGCATTCTCGTCTTCACCATGCACAATGAGGCCGTGCTGGTGAAGGCGGCCTTCGGCGCTGGCGCCTCCGGCTTCGTCACCAAGAGCAGCGAGCCGTCCGCGGTCGTGAACGCCATTCGCAGCGTCGCCCGCGGCGAGCGCGCCATGAGCGATGACATCGCGCATGTGCTGGCGGAGGACAGCCTGTCCCCGACCGGCTCGGTGCTGGACCAGCTGGGCGAGCGCGAGATCGAGATCTTGCGCCAGTTCGCCGGCGGCGCCACCACCGAAGAGATCGCGGCGCATCTCAATCTCAGCGTCAAGACCGTGCAGAACTATCACTACCTGATCAAGTCGAAGACCGGCGCGCGCACCGATGCGCAGCTGGTGCGGCTCGCCGCGACCTGCGGGCTGACGAGGATCTAGCAGCAAAGCTGCCGCACAGGCTCATCCCTCGCGATCCTCAATCTGCCGAACGAAATTGGAACGGTTCCGATCCGGCTCCGGTTAGTACGGCAGACAAGGAGTAAAGGGTCATGAGTAAGGGTCACCCCAAAGCAGTCGACCATCCCCCCATCATCACAGTAGGCGAGCTCATCGACGAACTTTGCCGCCTGCCGGACACCGCCATCGTCCACTTTCGCTGTCCGATGTTCGATCAGGAGCTGACATTCTACCGGCTTCGAAGGCGGTCGAAGGACGCCGTCGAAATCGCGGTCAACGCTTATCCGGATAGTCCGCCGGTCGTGCCATCGTCCGATCCTGCCTTCCACACGCGCAGACATTCGGCATCCGCACCCTTGCCCCGCGACGGCGCCGCTCTCCAGAAAACGCGAGGTTGATTGACAGCACCCAGGGCTGAACGGGTTCTGCGGCCTTAGGCCGCCTTCAGCCCACGCAGCAGCAGCGCCAGCGTCGCATCGAGGCGCGCGGGGAGATCGGCGTCCTTCCATTCCTCGGCATGGGCCGGATGGTGGAAGCGGACGGTCGCATCGAAGATCGCGCGCGCGGTCACCTTGACGTCGCCCACGGCGAACTCGCCCTGCTGCACGCCGTCGGTCAGGATCGCGGCGATCTGGTCGATCATAGTGTCCTTGTGGCACTTGACGGCCGCGCAGGCCTCACGCGCCAGAGTCAGATAAGTCTCGAACATTTCAGGATCGTCGAGCACACGCGAACGCTTGGCCGCGAACAGCGTGCGCAGCCAGCGGTCGAGCCTGTCGGGCGCCGATCCCTGCTCCCTGGCGATCGCCAGCAGCGGGGCGTCGATGCGGTCCAGCCAGCGCTTGGCAACGGCCTCGCGCAGCGAGGCCTTGCTGGGGAAATGACGGTAGACGCTGCCGTGGCTCACATCGAGCGCACGGGCAACGTCGACCACGGTGGCCTTGGCAAGTCCGTAACGCCTGAGCACGTCCTCGGTGACTTCGAGGATCCGCTCCGGCGTCAAGACAACGGCTTCATTCATGCCAGCACCATGTTCCCGTTCAGGGCTCAGTTTACTCCGGCAGTAGGGCTGCTTCCGAAGCGCCCTGGCCGGTCGTTTCGGAAAGCCTATGCCTTAATGCGGCAGTTTTGCAGCCTGCGCCGCGATCTGGCGCGCCACCAGCAAATTGAGCCAATGCCCAATCACGCCAGTGAAATTGAGGATTTCGGTCGTCATTGTCTAAGTCTCCATTCGTCCGCGGTCCCCGCTCTTCAATCCGCCCTCCGATCCGAGCGTGGCTCGGATGTCGGGCTCCCCGGGGCTTGTCGCGGGACGCCCAATCGGAGCGTCCGAGAACGGATATACACGTCTCGCTGACAGATTTCAATATCTGTCAGTCAATGATCCGTGATTGACAGTTAATATCTGCGGCCAAGCGCCGCCATCCCGGCCGGCCGGTCCGGTGGAAAGGTCGGCGATGCCCTTCTTCCGGGGCCCAGACCGTTTGTTTCGCCCTGCCTGCTCTGTTACATCACGGCGTAAAAAGCATTTTGGCCGGCGCCGCCGTTCTCGGGACCGCCCGCCCACCTTCCTGGAGCCGCCCCATGATCCCCCGCTACACCCGCCCGGAAATGGCCTCGATCTGGGAGCCGCAGACCCGGTTCAAGATCTGGTTCGAGATCGAGGCGCATGCGGCGGACGCCCTCGCCGAGCTCGGGACCATCCCCAAGGAGGCCGCCCGGACGGTCTGGGCCAAGGCCAAGGACGCCATCTTCGACGTCGCCCGCATCGACGAGATCGAGCGCGAGACCAAGCACGACGTCATCGCCTTCCTCACCCACCTCGCCGAGATCGTCGGCCCCGAGGCGCGCTTCGTGCACCAGGGCATGACCTCCTCCGACGTGCTCGATACCTGCCTCAACGTCCAGCTCACCCGCGCCGCCGACCTGCTGCTCGCCGACCTCGACAAGGTGCTGGCCGCGCTGAAGAAGCGCGCCTTCGAGCACAAGATGACGCCGACCATCGGCCGCAGCCACGGCATCCATGCCGAGCCCGTCACCTTCGGCCTCAAGCTCGCTTATGCCTATGCCGAATTCACGCGTGCCAAGGAACGTCTGATCGCGGCGCGCAAGGAGGTCGCGACCTGCGCGATCTCCGGAGCCGTCGGCACCTTCGCGCAGATCGATCCGCGCGTCGAAGAGCATGTCGCCAAGGCCATGGGCCTGGTGCCGGAGCCGATCTCGACCCAGGTGATCCCGCGCGACCGTCACGCGATGTATTTCTCGACCCTCGGCGTGATCGCCTCCTCGATCGAGCGCATCGCCGTGGAGATCCGCCACATGCAGCGCACCGAGGTGCTCGAGGCCGAAGAGTTCTTCTCGGAGGGACAAAAGGGCTCCTCCGCCATGCCGCACAAGCGCAACCCGGTGCTGTCGGAGAACCTCACCGGCCTCTCCCGCATGGTGCGCGCCTATGTGACGCCGGCACTGGAGAACGTCGTGCTCTGGCACGAGCGCGACATCTCGCACTCCTCGGCCGAACGCATGATGGGCCCGGACGCCACCGTGACGCTCGACTTCGCGCTGGTGCGCCTCGCCGGCCTGATCGACAAGCTGCTGGTCTATCCCGCCAACATGCAAAAGAACCTCGACCGCCTCGGCGGCCTCGTGCATTCGCAGCGCGTGCTGCTAGCACTGACCCAGAAGGGCGCCAGCCGTGAGGATGCCTACAAGCTCGTGCAGCGCAATGCCATGCCGGTCTGGCGCGGCGAAGGCGACTTCCTTCAGCTGCTGAAGAAGGACAGTGAGGTGAAGACATATCTCACCGACGCCGAGATCGAGGAGCAGTTCGACCTCGGCTATCACCTCAAGCACGTCGACACGATCTTCAGGCGCGTGTTCGGGGAAGCGTAGGATCGTAGGGTGGGTTAGCCTTGCGGCCTGCGCCAAGCGCAGTCCGCTGGGCGTAACCCACCTCTTTCGCTCCCACGGAAACCGTGGTGGGTTACGCCTAGTGGATGCGCTTGCGCATCCACGGGGCTAACCCACCCTACAAACGACAACCAGAAAACGGATTCCCTCATGCCCATCGTCAATCGCGTCGCCGCCCTCTCCGACGAAATGGCCGCCTGGCGCCATGACTTCCACGAGAACCCCGAGCTGCTCTACGAAGTCCACCGCACCGCCGGCATCGTCGCCGATCGCTTGCGCGAATTCGGCTGCGACGAGGTGGTGACGGGCATCGGCCGCACCGGCGTGGTCGGCGTGATCCGCGGCCGCAAGTCGGCCTCCGGCAAGACCATCGGCCTGCGCGCCGACATGGACGCGCTGCCGATCATGGAGACGTCGGGCGTGTCTTATGCCTCGAAGGTCCCCGGCAAGATGCACGCCTGCGGCCATGACGGCCACACCGCGATGCTGCTGGGCGCGGCCAAATATCTCGCCGAGACGCGCAATTTCGACGGCACGGCCGTGATGATCTTCCAGCCCGCCGAGGAAGGCGGTGGCGGCGGCAAGGCGATGGTCGAGGACGGACTGATGACGCGCTGGAACATCCAGGAGGTCTACGGCATGCACAACATGCCGAACCTGCCCGAGGGCCATTTCGCCACCACGCCGGGTGCGATGCTCGCCTCCTCCGACAACATCCAGATCACGGTCCGCGGCAAGGGTGGCCACGCCGGCGCCGGTCCGCACAAATCTGTCGACAGCGTGCTGATCGGCTCGCAAATCGTGAACGCGCTGCAATCGATCGTGGCGCGCAACGTCGATCCGCTGAAATCGGCGGTGATCTCGATCACACAATTCCACTCCGGCACCGCCTTCAACATCATCCCGGAGGTCGCCGAGCTCGCCGGCACCGTGCGCACGCTCGACCCCGAAGTGCGCGATCTCGTCGAACGCCGCATCGGCGAAGTCGCCGACAGCATCGCCCGCGCCTATGGTGGCTCGGCCGAAACGAAATACACGCGGATGTATCCGGTGACGATGAACCATGCCCGCGAGGCCGCACTCGCCGCCGACGTCGCGCGCGACATCGTCGGCACTGAGCGCGTCAACGACAAGTTCGTCCCGATGATGGGCGCCGAGGACTTTTCGTTCATGCTGGAAGCACGCCCCGGCGCGATGGTGCTGGTCGGCATGGGCGACGGCAACGAGTGTCACCACCCGGCTTACGTCTTCAACGACAACATTCTGGGTCACGGCGCCTCGTTCTGGGCGCGGCTGGTGGAAACACGAATGCCTGCGGGGTAGCAGGCGGGCAATCACCAGCTCAGTTGCAGACTTCGACCATGCTGGTGCCGCCGCCGGCCGTTTGGCCGGCAGTCCTATTGCCCCACGTCTCGAGCCGACAACCCTGCCGGACCGGCCGGCACCCTGCACTGTTGCAAAAGACCTGACCGGTCGCCTGCGGTTTTGACGGCGCGGACTCGCTTGCCTTCCGCTCATGGTCTCGCGGTCTGGAATTCTCGCGCGTCGCAACCGGCTTCTTCTCCTGCACCTTTTCGCATTCGTTATCGTCGTTGACACGATAACCGGCCCGGCAGGTGATCTTCACGCATTGGTCGCCGTCGGCCTTGAATCCGAAATTGCACACCAGCGGACAAACCCGTCCCGGCTTGGCCTTCAAAGCATCGAGTGCGTCGACGCTGGCCAGCTTCACGTCGAACTTGGTGCCGGAATCTTTGTTGAACAGCGTCAGCGAGCGCTGCGCGGCCGAGCTCCACTCGCTTTCCGCAGACGAGGTCAGGCAACCGACGCGGCGCAGTTCGCTTTGTACCGATTTGGAAAGCTCGGCCGCCGATAATGTGGATGTGGGTCCGGGCGAGAGCGCAGCCACTTTCTGGTTCTCGACTTCGGGCATCTGCCGATCGGCGGCCGGCTTGGCGGCCTGCTCCGCTTTCTCGGCGGCCTGCTTGGCCGCCAGCTCGGCCTTGGCCCTCTCTGCCGCCTGTTTCTCGGCCAGCGCTTTCGCGGCCGCCGCCTCGGCAGCTTTGCGCTGCTGCTCGGCCGCTTCCGCCCTGGCCTGTTCAATCTGCTTTTGCTTCTCCGCAGCGATTCGCGCCTCTTCAGCGGCCTTCGCAGCAGCAGCCGCCTTCTCCTGCTCGGCTTTCTGGGCGCGCTCGGCGATAAGCCTTGCCTTTTCCTGCTCGGCCGCCTTGGCCTTTTGCTCGGCAGCCAGACGCGTCTCTTCGGCACCGATCTTGTTCAACTGCCCCTTGGCGAGGCTGGCATAGAAGCCGTCCGGATAGGTCGCCAAAAAGGCTTCCCAGGCATCGCGCGTCGCAAGCTGGAGCGCGAGCTCGTAGTCCCTGCGAACCGCGTCCTGGGGATTTGCCTGCGGACCGGTTGCGGCCGGCTTCATTACGAGCGGCACGTCGTCGCCGCCGAGCGAGCCATAGACATAGGGCTCTTGCTTGTAGCCGGTGCTCTTGAGCACGTCGTCGCGCACGAAGCCGAACGCCTTGCGCAGATCGAGGCCCGGCTTCGGCAGGTGCTCGACCAGCGCGGCAGCAAACGGACTGTTGCGAGAATCGCCGTCGGATGCGGTCGAGCCGGCCTTCGCGGCGAAGGCGATCATCGTGTTCGGGCTGGTTGGCTCGACCTTAGCGAGGCCGCGTCCGATCGCCCGCGAGGCCAGCGTGCGCTTCATCGTCTTCGCAAAGGGGTTATCGCGGCAGGCATCGAGGATGATCAGGCGCAGCTGTTTGGCCGGCTCGACCGCGAACAATGCGCGCTCGACAGGAATGGTTTCGTCGAGAACGTCGCCATTCGTCTCCAGCGTCGCGTCGGTCGGAATGAGATAATTGTTGCCGTCGAGCTCGATGCCGTGGCCGGCATAGTAGATCACCGCCATGTCCGCATCGCGTGACCTGCCGGCGAACTCGCGCAACATGCGCCGCATCTCGCTCGCACTGAGATCCAGCCTGACATCGACGGAATCGAAGCCGGCCTTCTTGAACATGCCGCCGATCAGCGTGGCATCGTTCGCGGGATTGGTGAGCTTGGGCGCGCTCTTGTAAGCGGAATTGCCGATGACGAGCGCGACCCGCCGATCGGCGTGTGCCGATCCGCAGGCCAGTAAGGTCGCAAAAATCAATAAACCAAATAGCCGAAACGGAATCACTGCAGCCCCCTCGGATGCAATTTCCTGAGACTATTCGGAGCGCCGACGAAAGCCAAATTTTTCTATGTGAGGCCCATCACATAAACGCCTCGATCGCGGCTTATAGCTAATGCAGTCAGCCCTCGCCCCGCAGGCGCGGACCTACGCCTGCACCACCTCGTGGCGCATCACGAAGGGTGCGAGCAGTGCGTGCACCTCCCCCTCCACCGCTTCGCGCTGCCCAGCCGGCAGGCCCGTCAGCGTGACGGTCGCGATCGAGCCGTGGCTGCCGTGCGGACCGACCTTCACCTTGCAATCGATGCCGCGCTCGACCAGCGGCGCCAGCACCTTGGTGAACACGCGTTCGGCCGCGTCCCAGCGCAGCTGCGGCTTGAACACCTTGCCGACGCCCGTCACCGGCATTGGATCGATCGGAATGACCTGCACAGGAACGGCGGCGCGCTCCGGCGTGCGCTCGCGCACCCAGGCTTCCAGCTCGCCCGGCTCAACCTTTGCGCCGGGCTTCAACTGCACGTAGCCTACCGGCAATTCGCCGGCGTAAGCGTCGGGCTGGCCAACCACCGCGGCGAAGCCGACGGCGGGATGGCGGAACATGATCTCCTCGATCGGCGCCGGATCGATGTTGTGGCCGCCGCGGATCACGAGATCCTTGGCGCGGCCGGTGATCCACAGATAGCCGTCGGCATCGAGCCGCCCGAGATCGCCGGAATTGACCCAGACCCCGTCAATGAAGGCACCCTTGTTGTGCTCGTCGTTGAGATAGCCGCCGAACACGCCGGGCCCGGCCATGATGACGACACCAATCTCGTCCGGCTTGCAGTCGCGGATCAGGCGGCCGTCGGCGTCGAGCTGCACGATGCGCACGCGCGCATAGGGCATGGGAAGGCCAACCGAGCCGAGCCGGATCGGCCGGCCCGGATAAGCGAGCGTGTGCACGCTCGAGGTCTCGGTCATGCCGTAGACCTCGACCACCGGCAGCTTCAGCGTCTCCTGAATCGCCGAGCCGACCGCGACCGGAATCGCCGAGCCGCCGCCGGCCGCATATTTCAGGCTCGAGATATCCGCATTCCCCGGCGGCACCGCGAGCGTCGCGGCGAGCACGGTCGGCACGCTCGACAGCGCTTCGGGCTTGAAGCGCTCGACGAGCTGCCAGATGTTCTTCACCGCATTCGGGTTGCGCCAGCCGCTCGGCGACAGCACGACCAGCGAGCCCCCGCCCGACAGCGTCGTCAGCACCTGGGTCAGCGATCCACCGACGTGAAACAGCGGCATGCCGAACAGCAGGTTGGCGCCGGGCTTGCCCTTCAACAGCAGATTGAGTGCCCAGGCCTGATAGACCTGGTTGGCATGGGTATGCCGCACCAGCTTGGGCGTACCCGTGGTGCCGCCGGTGTGGAAATAGGCTGCGATGTCGCTGCCGCGAATCTTGCGCCCGCTGACCAGCCGATCCGACGGCTGCTGCTTGATCAGGTCGCTGAAGGCGAAGATGCCATCGGCCGGATCGCCGCCGCCGAACACCTGCACGATGGCTTTCAGATGCTTCAGATGCGGGCGGATCTGCTCGACCTTCTGCCAGATGTCGGTGCCCGGCATCGGCCCGAGCGCCACCAGGATCTTGGTGTTCGCAGCTTCCAGGATTTCGGCGAGCTGGTGCGGCTCGAGCAGCGGATTGACGGGATTGGCGATGCCGGCGGCCTCGGCGCCGAACAGAGTGACGAACGCATCCGGCACCAAGGGCAGCATGAAGCTGATGACGTCGCCCTTCTCGGCGCCGAGCGCGTGAAACATGTTGGCGGCCTGGGTGACGCGCGCGATGAAATCGCGGTGCGTGACGACCAGCGGCGCGTCGGCGGGATCGGCATTTTGCAGGAACTGGATCGCCGCCCCGTCGGGATTGCGCTCGGCACCAAGCCTGATGGCGTCATAGGTGCTCTCGGCCGTGACGCGGTCGGCGTAGGGGACCTGCTCGAACGCCCGGACCTCCTCGTCCGTCAACAGTTCCGGATAGTCGTTGCCGATCAACCGATCGAGCGCGTGGATGCCCGCCATGAATTCCGTCCTCCCTCAGATGCATGTCCCCGCCGCCGTATCTTTTGACAGTTTGGTTCGGCGAGGTCTCGGCCGTGTTCGGCCGAGCCGGACCAGAATGATGGATGATTTGCCGTTCGTCCATTGCCTACCGGCTGCGCCACTTGAACCTCTGCGCCTGATCGAGGGACCAAGAACTGCCACTGAATTCACTCGCCAGCGCCCTGCCGCAAGACTCGAGGTCATCATGACGACGCCCCTGCGGAACCGGATCGCACGGCTGGTCGCTGCGTTCACAATGGTATCCGCGATCGCCCTGCCCGGCGCCGCGCTTGCCGACAGCCAGCTCGACAAGGTGCGGATCAAGGTTGCCGCCTTCATCGCCGACAAGATGGAGAAGCTGGGCGGATCGCGGATCGTCTACAGGGTCGACACCGATGCCTTGCGGGAGGCGGTCGTCACGGATTTGCGCGACGACGTTTACAAGATCCTGCGCGAGGGCCGCATCGCGTTCTCCGGACTTGCGATCCGCGACGGCGGCGTCGACGTGAAGATCGCTGACGGCAAAGGCCGCGAACAGTTCACGCGCAAGCTCGTCGCGGCGGCGGAGGGGTTGCCGACACACGCGCTCAACGTCACCGACGCCGGCGACGGGCTGCTCAGGCTCGCGCCGACCGATGCCGCATCCGCCGCGCGGCTGCGCGATCTCGTCGAAGATTCCATCGCCATGATCGAGCAGCGCCTCAAGGACGCCGGCGTCAAGCTCGCCAGCGTCCAGCCCGAGGGAATGGACCGTATCCGCATCTTGCTGCCCGGATTGATGGAGCCCGAGCAAATCACCGCGATCTTCGCCAGGAAGGTCAAGGTCGGCTTCCGCCTGATCGACCTCTCGATGTCCGCAGAGCAGGCGCAATCGGGCACGCCGCCGGCGGGCACGGAAGTCCTGCTCGGCTTCAAGGACAAGCTTCCTTATCTCGTCGCCAAGGACAGCGCGCTCGAGGGCGGCGAGATCAGCTATGCCGGCCCGGGATTTACCGGCGACAGCAAGGAGCCGATCGCATCGTTCCGCTTCAACGGCCGCGGCACGCGGCGCTTCGCCCATATCACGGCAGAGAATGTCGGAAAGCCTTTTGCCATCGTGCTCGACGACAAGGTGATCTCCGCGCCCGTGATCCGCGAGCCCATCACCGGCGGCTCCGGCCAGATTTCCGGCAATTTCACCCTGGAAGAGGCCAACAGCGTCGCCATGCTGCTGCGCGCCGGCTCTCTGCCGGGGCGGCTCGGCCTCGTCGAGCAGCGGGTCGTGCAACCCGCCGCCAAGCCGTAAACGAAGGTCGCTTCGGGCCCGTCAGCGACGCCCAAGCCCGCACGGCTGGCCCGAATCACGGGCCTGCGCGGCCGGACGCGCAACCAACGGGCAATTGCCGAAACGCCCGATCAGGCTAAAATTTGCCCCTTGCGGCACGATGGCCGGAAGCGTCATTCAAGCGGTCGTCATTCGATTTCGGCTATACGGGTGCCGACCAGGACTGAATGCCTTACGTGGGGTTAGTACCATGCCGTCCGGCAGCGCAGACGTTTCGTCGATCCTCGACCGCATCCTCGAAGCGGCCACGGACAACCTCAGGATCGCGAAAATCCTGGTCCAGATGGGGCTCGATCCCGACAGCGTCACCTACGAGGCGATCTTCAACCGGCTCCTGGAGATCTTCGTCCACAACATCACGCTCGCCAATCTGTTCGCCGTGGTCGGGGCGGTCTTCTTCGTCGCCACCCTCTTGATGCGGACAATGGTGCCGCTGCGCGTCGCCAACATGATCGGCTGCGCGTTCTTCGCTCTTTTCGGCGCGCTCTCCGCCAACGTCGCGACGTTCCTGCTCTATCTCCTGATGCTTCCGATCAACGCGCTGCGCCTGCGGCAGATGCTGAAGCTGGTCAAGAAGGCGCGCCATGCGGCCGAAGGGGACATGTCGATCGAATGGCTCAAGCCATTCATGACCGAGCGCAGATACCGGCGCGGCGACATCCTCTTCAAGATGCGTGACCCAGCCAACGAAATGTTCCTCACCGTCACCGGCAAGTTCCTGGTCAAGGAGATCAACGTCGAGATCGGCCCCGGGGCGCTGATGGGCGAGCTCGGCTTCCTCACGCCGGACAACCGGCGCACGGGGACGGTCGAATGCATCGAGGACGGCCAGGTGCTGACCATCACCTATGACCGGCTGCTCGAGATCTACTTCCAGGATCCGCAATTCGGCTATTACTTCCTGGTGCTGACCAGCCAGCGCCTGTTGCAGAACATCGATCGCCTGCAGAAGCAGCTGGCAACCGAGCGCGGGACCACCACCAACAGGATCGCGTGAGCGCCGCGCGGCCGATCTGACGCCGGGGATGACGACGCAGCGCGTCCGTGACACGAGACGCCCCCCGGTCTTTGCGGGATCGCCGCAAAATCGCCCTAAAAACCGAATGGTAACCATGCCGGGCTAGGGTGGCGACGTGACCAATTCTCCGACGATCCTGGTGTTCGATTCCGGCCTTGGCGGGCTCACGGTGCTCCGCGAGGTCGTGGCGGCGCGGCCCGACGCGCATTACGTCTACGTCGCCGACGACGCCTTCTTCCCCTATGGCCACCACAGCGAGGACGAGATCATCGCCCGCGTCGTGCCGCTGATGGGGGAGCTGATCGGCCGGCATAGTCCAGACCTCGTCGTCATCGCCTGCAACACGGCGTCCACCCTGGTCCTGTCTCACTTGCGCGCCGCCTATTCCGTAGCCTTCGTCGGCACGGTGCCGGCGATCAAGCCGGCCTGTGCGCAGTCCAGGACCCGCCGCGTTTCGGTGCTCGGCACCAAGGGCACGGTGAAGCGCGAGTACACCAAGGCGCTGATCCGCGATTTCGCACAAGGATGCGAGGTGACGCTGGTCGGCTCGCCCGAGCTCGCTTCGCTGGCCGAAGCCGTGCTCGGCGGTAGCCCGATCAGCGACGAAGCCATCCTCGCCGAGCTCGCTCCCTGCTTCGTCGGCGACGCCTCGGATGCGAGCGCGCGCACCGACACTGTGGTGCTCGCCTGCACGCACTACCCGCTTCTGCTGGACCGGATGAAGAAGCTCGCGCCCTGGCCGGTCGACTGGATCGATCCGGCGCCCGCGATCGCCCGTCGCGTCTCCGACCTGCTCGGCCCGCCGACCGGCGGCATCGCGCAGTCCGGCGCCGAGATGATTTTTACATCGAACCGCGTGCATGGTCTCAGCGCCACGCTGACGCCGTTCTTCGGCGGACGCGCGGTGGCCTGAGCTTGCGCACTGGCGGCGCGCTGCTAGGCTTTGCCGTCGCCATCGTCCCGCAGGATTTTCCATGTCGGTCCCCGCAAAGCCGCTGAACCGCCTCCGCCAGCTCTGGCGCGAGGGTCGCCCCGCCTTCGGTGCGATCGCGACCATCCCGAGCGTGCAGATGGTGCAGATCATGGCGCGCTCGCTCGACTGGATCATCGTCGATCTCGAGCACGGCCCGATCGGATTGACCGAAGCCCACGCGATGATCGCCGCGACCACGGGCACGCCGTGCACGCCTCTGGTGCGGATCGCCGCCAACGAGCCGTGGCTGGCGAAAGCGCCGATGGACATCGGTGCCTTCGGCATCAACTTCCCGATGATCACGAGCCGCGCGGATGCCGAGAAAGCGGTGCGCAGCGTGCGCTACCCGCCGCGGGGCGATCGGCTCTGGGGCCCCTTCCACGCGCCGTTCCGCTGGGGCCAGTCGATGCCTGATTACATGGCCTCTGCCGACGACGAGATGATCTGCATGATCACGATCGAGCACGTCGACGCGGTCGATCGCATCGACGAGATCATGGCAACGTCCGGTATCGACGTCGCGGTCATCGGTCCCGGCGATCTCGCCACCTCCATCAACAAGCGCGGCCAGATGGATGATCCGCAATTGCTGGACCTGATCGCGCGCGCCGAGGCGGGCATCCTCAAGAGCGGGGTGCCGATCGGCGGGGTGGCGCGCACCGCCGATCAGGCCAATGCGCTGATCGACCGCGGCTACCGCGCGATTGCGCTGGGCTTCGACTGGTCGCTGTTCCAGCGCGGCATCATGGCGGCCTACGAGGGGGTCAGGCGCTGATCGGGCCGATCGACGCATGACCGACCGACGCGACCAAGAGCGCCTGATCGAGATATAAATCATTGAAAATGGATGATTTTTTGGTCTAAAGGGGGTCAATCTTTGGCGCTGCTCGGTGCGGCGAACCGACCGGCCCCAAGCGGGTTGGTTCGTGCTAGAGCGAGCAGGCGGGCCCCGCTCGTTGCACATATTTTGATCTTTTGATTTGGAACCGGAGGCCTATGCGCGGGACGCCCAAGACCATTTCGCTGCGTCGTCGTGTGATCTGCGACCTCATGCACGCCTCGAAGGGCGTACCTTTCGTTTCATTGGCCCGTTCGCTCAATATCCGCCCCCTGCTGGAGGCCCGCGCGGACGCGGCCGCGCCCGCCGGCTGGGCCGCGATGTTCGTCAAGGCTTTCGCCCTGGTTGCAAAGGACGAGCCGATCCTGCGCACCCTTTACGTCAAATGGCCCTGGCCGGCTCTGTATGAGCTTCCAAAGAGCGTGGCGACGGTCGCGATCGCGCGGGTCGAGGATGGCGAGGAATGCGTGCTGCTGCAGCGAATCGCGGGTCCCGAGGCTCTTTCGCTGGCAGAAGTCGATGCGGAAATCCGACGCGGCAAGACGGCCCCGATCGAGGATGTTCCGATGTACCGCAAGATCATGCGGGCGACCCGCTTGCCGTTGCCATTGCGGCGCCTGTCCTTGGCCATCGGTCTGAATTTCGGCCGTCAGCGCGGTAACTGGTTCGGCAGCTTTGCGGTAAGCTCGGTCGCCGCCTACGGCGGCGGCGAGCTCCACCCGATCACGCCGGGCCCCTTTGTCCTGAGCTATGGGCTGGTCGAGCCAGATCAGACCATCCATGTCGTGATCCGCTGGGACCACCGCGTCACCGACGCCGCCCCGATCGCGCGGGTCCTGACCCGGCTGGAACAGGTCCTGAACACTGAAATTGCTGCCGAATTGCGGGCGGCGGGGTCAAAGCCGGTCCGGGCGGTCAGGACATAAGAATACCGTCGTCGCAGGTCCCGGAATGACAGGCTAAAGAATTGACAGCCAACCCCAAAGTCCCCTAAAAGCCGCCTGCTCGCGGGCCGATTTCGGCCCGCGAAGCGTTTCGCGACCCGTGGTCCTCTCCCTTAAGCTTTGGGGATCGGACCTGTCGGTGCCGGGATCATCCCGTCACACAGGAGGGCGCGTTTCCTCAAACCATGACCTGAAGAGGACGCGATGACTAAGCGCAGTGAGGCGAAGTACAAGATCGATCGCCGTATGGGCCAGAACATCTGGGGCCGCCCGAAGAGTCCCGTCAACCGCCGCGAATACGGCCCCGGCCAGCATGGCCAGCGCCGCAAGGGCAAGCTCTCCGACTTCGGCGTGCAGCTGCGCGCCAAGCAGAAGCTGAAGGGCTATTACGCCAACATCTCCGAGCGTCAGTTCCACGGCATCTATGTCGAGGCCAGCCGCCTCAAGGGTGACACCGGCGAGAACCTGATCGGCCTGCTGGAGCGTCGTCTCGACGCGGTCGTGTACCGCGCCAAGTTCGTCTCCACGATCTTCGCCGCACGCCAGTTCATCAACCACGGCCACATCAAGGTGAACGGCCGCAAGGTCAACATTTCGAGCTATCAGCTCAAGGTCGGCGACGTGGTCGAGGTCAAGGAAGCCTCCAAGCAGCTCGCCCACGTGCTCGAAGCCAGCCAGCTTCCCGAGCGCGAGGTCCCCGACTATCTCGAAGTCGACCACGGCAAGATGACCGCGAAGTACGCCCGCATCCCCGGCCTCTCCGACGTGCCGTTCCCGGTGCAGATGGAGCCGCATCTGGTCGTCGAATTCTATTCGCGCTGATAAGTTTCGGCAGATCGACATTCAAAAGGCTCCGGTTCTCCGGGGCCTTTTTGTTTGGTAGCATGTCATCGATGTCTCGCGCGGCCGACCAGTTCGCCAACACTCTGCCTTCTGCAACGCCGATTGAAGCGGCGCTTCGCGCGTGGGAGGCCCTCTCCCGCGCCGAGCAGATCTGCCGATATCAGGGGCTGTTCGCTCTGCCCGATTGCAATATCTTCACAGCAGACACGCCAGACGACATCCTCCTTGCCGCGCGACAGCGCGTCGCTCAACGTTCTCGTGGCTAGTACAGGTCATCGGGGCACGCACGCAATACGTCGCAATTGTTCGACTAGAGATGAGACACGCCATGCTCTACACCCCTCCCCCCGTCGATCCCAAGGCGCCGCCGGTGCGCATCAATCTGCTCTCGGACACGCAGACCAAGCCGACGGCAGGGATGCGGGAGGCGATGGCGCGGGCGGAAGTCGGCGACGAACAGGTCGGCGACGATCCGACCGTGAACGCGCTGTGCGAGCGCGTGGCCGATCTGCTCGGCAAGGAAGCTGCGGTCTACATGCCCTCGGGCACGATGTGCAACGTCACCGCCACGCTGGTGCATTGCCGCCCCGGCGACGAGATCCTCGCCCATGAGACCGCGCATATCATCGCGCGCGAAGGCGGCGCGCATGCCGCGATCGGCGGTTTCCAGGTCACCCAGCTCAAGGGCCCCGATGGCCAGTTCACGCCGGAGACTCTTCGCAAGGCGCTGCATCCGCGCACCCGCTACCAGCCGCCGCAGACCGTCGTCAGTGTCGAGCAGACCGCCAATATCGGCGGCGGCACGATCTGGAAGAAGGCGGTGCTCGACGAGATCGTCGCGATCGCCAGGCAGCACGGCCTCGTCACCCACATGGACGGCGCGCGCCTGCTCAACGCCACGGTTGCGAGCGGCATCTCGCCCCGCGACATGACCGCAGGCTGGGACTCGGCCTGGATCGACTTCTCCAAGGGCCTGGGCGCACCGATCGGCGGCGTGCTCGCAGGCTCGCGCGCCTTCATCGACGCGGTCTGGCAGTGGAAGCAGCGGCTCGGCGGCTCGATGCGGCAGGCCGGCATCTGCGCGGCAGCCTGCATCTACGCGCTCGACCACCACGTCGAGCGCCTGGCCGACGACCACGCCAATGCGCGCGCGCTCGCCCGCGGCCTGTCGCAGATCTCGGGCATCGAGGTGCAGGAGCCCGAGACCAATCTCGTGTTCTTCAAGCCCGACGGCGCCGGCATCCCCGGCGACAAGATGGTCTCAGCCCTCCGTCAGCGCGGCGTGACGCTGGCGATGATGGACGGCCGCATCCGCGCCTGCACGCATCTGGACGTCAATGCGAGCCAGATCGAGGAGACGATCGGGTACGTGCGCGAGATCGTGCGCGGGGCGTAAAGCTCAGCCCCGTAGCCCGGATGGAGCGCAGCGAAATCCGGGATCTATCCACGCGGTGAGGACGTCCCGGATTGCGCTTCGCTCCATCCGGCTACGCAAAGGGGGAGAGGTCTCACCGCCCCATCGCCTGATAGATCAGCGTCTTCAGCTCGAGCTGGATCCGGCCGCGCTGCGAGGGGGTCTGCACCATGAAGATTCCGAACAGGTCGTCTTCGGGATCGATGAAGAAGAAGGTGCCGCCAACGCCGTCCCAGCGATATTCGCCAAGCGGCCAGTTCGTGCCCGGCGGCACTGCGGTACGTACGGCGAAGCCGAGGCCGTAGCCGCTGGTCTCACCCGGATAGTAGTGCTTGTCGCGCTCGACGCGGGTTTCGGGACCGATATGATCCCTCGCCATCAAGGCGATGGTTTCCCGCTTCAGATAACGTCGACCTTCAAGCGTGCCGCCGTTGAGCAGCATTTGCGAGAAGCGGGCATAATCGCCGACCGTGCCGACGAGGCCGCCGCCGCCCGACTCCCATCGCAGCGGTTTCCTGATATCGCGAACCTGCGTGATCGGGCTGATCGCCCGATCCTGCGGCATCGGCTCGGCGATACGCGGCCATTTGGCGGGATCGGCGAGGTAGAATTCCGTGTCCTTCATCCCGAGTGGGTCGAGCAGCCGCGTCTTCGCGAACTCGAGCAGCGATGTCCCCGAGATCACCTCGATGATGCGCCCGAGCACGTCGGTGGAGTGGCCGTAGTCCCAGATCGTGCCGGGCTGTTCGGCGAGCGGAAGCGCGGTGATCTTCGCGACGAATTCGGCATTGGTCGAATTCCTGTCGAACAGTCCGGCGTCGGCGTAGAGCTTGTTCACCAGGTCCCCGCCATAATAGCCATAAGGAATCCCGGCGGTATGCCGCATCAAATCCTCGATCGTCACCGGACGGTTGAGCGGCTCCAGCTCCAGCGAGACCTTGTCGTCCTCGGCCTTCTTCTCGACGCCGACCTTCATGCCGGCAAAGGCCGGAATGTATTTCGAGACGGGATCGCTGATCGCAAGCTTACCCTCCTCGACCAGCATCATCGCCAGGACCGAGGTGATCGGCTTGGTCATCGAATAGAGGCGGAAGATCGTGTCCGCACTCATCGAAAGTTGGGTCGCGACGTCGCGGACGCCGAAATTCTCGCAGTAGACCGGCTTGCCGTGTTGCTGGAGCAGCAGAATCGCTCCCGGAAATTTGCCGGTCGCGATCTCATTCCTGATGTAGTCGGAGACTTTTGCCAGGCCTTCGGGCGTGAATCTGTGCGCGCGGCCCTCCGAGCCCGCCCGCGCACTTACGGCGCCGAACAAAAGAACGAGCGCCGCGAACAGCGCGCGGCGCCCGTTCATGTCACTTCTCCATGGCTTCATAAACCAGCTGCTTCAATGTCCGCTGCACGCGCTGGCGCTCGCTCGGGGTCTGCTCCAGCAGCACGAAGAACATGTCCTGCTTGGGGTCGATCACGAAATAGCAGCCGGAGGCGCCGTCCCATTTGAGTTCGCCGAGGTTGCCGGGCGGCGGCGGCTTGGCATTGCCGGGCTCGGTACGGACCGCAAGCCCGAGGCCGAAGCCAAAGCCGTCGCCGGGGAAATAGAAATAGTCGCGCTCGACGCCGGAGCCGGGGCCGACCTGATCAGTGGTCATCAGCTTGAACGTCTCGGGCTTGAGGATGGTCTTGCCGTCGAGACTGCCGCCATTGAGCAGCATCTGCGAAAAGCGCCTGTAATCCGCCATGGTCGTGACCATGCCGCCGCTGGCGAACTGGATCTTCTTGACGACCGTCGGATCATTGATGCGGCCGACGCGGAAATCGGCATCGTTCGGCACGGGCTGGGCCAGAAGCTTCTGCTTCGCGGGGTCCGTGACCAAGAAGCCGGTATCGACCATGCCGAGAGGATCGAGCAGCTTCTCGCGCATGATGTCGATCAGCGGCTTGCCGGCGGCGACCTCCATCACACGCGCCAGCACGTCGGTCGAGTGGCCGTATTGCCAGAGCGCGCCCGGCTGGTTGTGCAACGGCAGCTTGGCGATGCGTTCGGCGAACTCGGCCAGATCGAAGTCGCCGGCATAGATGTTGGCCTCGCGATAGGCCTTGCGGACCAGGCTGTCGCCGTAGAAGCCGTAGGTGATGCCCGAGGTGTGCGTCATCAGATCGTGCACGGTCATCGGCCGCTTCGGCGGCACCAGCTCGAGCGATTTCGTGCCGTCCTCCGCCTTCTTCTCGACACCGACCTTCACATTGGCGAAGGAGGGAATGTATTTCGAGACGGGATCGTCCAGCTTGATCTTGCCCTCCTCGACCAATTGCATCGAGACCACCGCAGTGATCGCCTTGGTCATCGAGAACAGGCGGAAGATGGTCTTGTCCGTGATCGGAGCCTTGCTGACCACGTCCTGAACGCCGAAGACTTCGTGATAGACCGGCTTGCCATGCTGCTGGATCAGCACGTTTGCACCGGCGATCTTGCCCGTCGCAACCTCGTTCTTGAAGAACTCGGTGATCCTGCCGAGCTTCTCCTGGTTGAAACGTGCGCCGGCCGGAATCTCGTAAGTGCCCTCCGCGCGCGCCGGCGAGATCGCGGCAAGCGACACCAACGCGCCGCAGGCGAGCGCACGCAGTCCAAATTGTGAAATCATATCCCCTCCCCGGAACATGGCGCATCGGAGTGTACCGACCGCGTCATCAGGCACAAGGGCTGCCGTACCGCGCCAAGACATCCGAATGGAGGGCGGCGCTTGCCTCCGAGAAACAACAAAATATGACGTGCGCAACCAGCGGCGCAGCAGGCAGGGCTTCGATGGCGGCATGGACCGCGATCTTTGCCGCCTGGTCGGCAGGAAAACGATATACGCCGGTCGAGATCGCGGAGAACGCCAGCGAAGTCAGCCCATTGGCCTGGGAGAGCTCCAGCGCACGGCGGTAACAGGAACGAAGTGCCGCCGCCTCGCCGCGAGTGCCGCCGTGCCAGACCGGACCGACGGCATGGATCACGTATCGGGCGGGCAGACGATAGCCCTTCGTGATCTTGGCATCGCCGGTCGGGCATCCCCCGAGCGTCTGACATTCGGCGAGAAGCTCGGGACCAGCGGCGTCATGGATCGCGCCATCCACGCCGCCCCCGCCAAGGAGCGACGTGTTCGCGGCGTTGACGATGGCGTCAACGCCGAGTGTGGTGATATCGGCGACGATGACCTCGAGCTCCGCGCCGCCAATCCGGCGCGTCAGCACGGTCACGTGTCAGGCCGCGACGACGACGCCCTTCTCGGAGAAGAGCTGCTGCAATTCGCCGGCCTGGAACATCTCGCGGACGATGTCGCAGCCGCCGATGAACTCGCCCTTCACATAGAGCTGCGGGATGGTCGGCCAGTTCGAATATTCCTTGATGCCGTTGCGCAGCTCGGCGGATTCGAGAACGTTGAGCCCCTTATAGCCGACACCGATATGGTCGAGGATCTGGACCACCTGGCCGGAGAAACCGCACTGCGGAAATTGCGGCGTCCCCTTCATGAACAGAACCACGTCGTTCGACTTCACTTCATTGTCGATGAATTCCGCGATGCTCATATCCGTGTCCTTCTGGGGCAGAGCCCTCACCAATTGCTTCGGGCCGGCTCAGCCGATTTAACCCGATACCTGCCCATATATGTAGCCCAAACCGTTGTGCATCCAAAGTAAAATGGCGGCGACGGGTCCCCGCGGCCGGATTGACCCCAGCCGGGTCCATAGGCTGATGACATCAATATCATCGCCGCAGAGGACTTTCATACCGTAACGGAGCCCCTATCTAGGACGAACCCTGTTCATGGAACCGGGTCGTGCGAACAACGTTCTCTTGTCCTGTCTGGAGAAAAACGTGACGAAACAAGCCTCAGCCACGGCCTCCCTGCGTTCGTCACCGTCCTCCCGCGAGGACGAACTCGCCCAGCGGCTGGAAGCGGCGTTCTCGACTGTCCGCAATGAGACCGAACGCCGGGCCGCACCGCTATCGCCCGAGGACCAGCAGATCCAGTCCATGCCGGATGCCAGCCCGACCAAATGGCACCGGGCCCATACGACCTGGTTCTGGGAGCAATTCCTGCTCGGCGAGCATGCTGCGGGCTACCGGCCCTTCCACCCCGATTTCGCGTTCCTGTTCAATTCCTACTACGTCAGCGCCGGCCCGCGACATGCTCGCAATCATCGCGGCGACATCACCCGCCCCAGCGCCGACGAGGTCGGCGCCTATCGCAAATACGTCGATACGGCCGTCGGCAAATTCTTCCGCGAGGCCGGCGCGGACAAGCTCCGCGCAATCGCGCCGCTGGTCGAGGTCGGGCTCAATCACGAGCAGCAGCATCAGGAGCTGATGTTCACCGACATCCTGCATGCCTTTGCGCAGAACCCGATCTATCCGGCGTATGACCCGGCCTGGCGCTTCCCGGCCGCAACGCGCGGCGGCGATGACTGGCTCGCACTGAACGAAGGCATCCACACCGTCGGCCATGTCGACGACGGCTTTCATTTCGACAACGAGAAGCCGGCGCACCGCGTCCTGGTCGGTCCGGTCAGGATCGCCCGCAATCTGGTCACCAATGCCGAATGGCTCGCCTTCATGCAGGACGGCGGCTACCGGACCGCAACCCTGTGGCTGATGGACGGCTTTGCCGCGGCCAGCAAGGAAGATTGGCAAGCCCCCGGCTATTGGCGCGAGGTCGACGGCGCATGGCAGGTGATGACGCTGGCCGGCCTCAAGCCGGTCGATCCGGACGCGCCGGTCTGCCACATCAGCTATTACGAAGCGGACGCCTTCGCGCGCTGGTCCGGAAAACACCTGCCGACCGAGATGGAATGGGAGGTCGCGGCCCGCGCTGGCCAGCTCAACGACGCCTTCGGCCTCGTCTGGCAATGGACCCGCAGCTCGTACGCGCCCTACCCCGGCTATCGCGCCGTCGAGGGCGCGCTCGGCGAGTACAACGGCAAGTTCATGGTCAACCAGCTGGTGCTGCGCGGCTCCTCGCTTGCAACTCCGCAAGGCCACAGCCGTACCACCTATCGCAACTTCTTCTATCCGCACCACCGCTGGCAGTTCACCGGGCTGCGGCTTGCCGATTACGACTAAGTATTCCGACGACAGATGCGCGCCGGACAGCGCGTTCAGGAGAGTATCATGAATGTGCACGCCAGCGCTTTGGCCGAGGCCCATCTTCCCGACGAGCAGACCACCGCTTTCGCCCGTGAGGCCATCGAGGACCTCTCGCAGCAGCCGAAAAAGCTGTCGCCGAAATATTTCTATGACGCGACCGGATCGGAGCTGTTCGAGGCGATCACCAAGCTGCCGGAATATTATCCGACGCGCACCGAGCTATCGATCCTGAAGGAGCGCGGAAGCGAGATCGCAAGCATCATCCCGGAGCACGCCGCGCTGGTCGAGTTCGGCGCCGGCGCGACCACGAAGGTGCGCCTGCTGCTCGATCATTGCAAATTCGCAGCCTATGTCCCAGTCGACATCTCCGGCGACTTCCTGAAGGCACAGGCGAGCGGCCTGAAGCGGGATTTCCCGGCGCTCGGCATCTATCCGGTGGCGGCCGATTTCACGACGCCGTTCGAGCTGCCCAAGCAGGTTGCATCCATGCCGAAGGTCGGCTTCTTCCCCGGCTCGACCATCGGCAATTTCGAGCCGCAGGAAGCGCAGGCCTTCCTGAGAAGCGCGCGCAAGATCCTCGGCAAGGGCGCGCAGATGATCATCGGCGCCGATCTCGAGAAGGACGAGCGGATCCTCTTCGACGCCTATAACGATGCGGCCGGCGTCACCGCGCGCTTCAACCTCAATGTGCTGGTGCGCATCAACCGCGAGCTCGGCGGCAATTTCGACCTGTCCGCCTTCACCCATCGCGCGATCTACAACCGCGAGCGGCACCGCATCGAGATGCACCTGATCAGCAGGAAGAGCCAGACCGTGCGCCTGCTGGGCACCAGCTTCTCGTTCCGCCCGGGCGAAAGCATCCACACAGAGAACAGCTACAAATACAGCATCGCGCGTTTTGCCGCGCTGGCCCAGGGCGCGGGCTGGCGGGTCCGCGAGAGCTGGACGGATGCGGCGAAGATGTTCTCGGTGCACGCGCTGGAGGTCGCGGAGTAAGGCCGGGCTTCAATGCTCCCCGGCCTCCTCCACCTTCGACCCCAGCGACACCGACTCCCACACCGCCACCACGATTAAGATGGCGCTCGTCGCCATTGACAGCCACAGCGGCGACAGTTCCGACGCGAACCACCACAGCACCAGCAGCAGGATGATGCCGATGCCGTGCGAGAGCTGGAGGAAGCCGCGGACCGCGTGCTTGAACAGGATGGTGCCGATCAGAAACACCAGCGGGCCGCCGATCGTGCTCAGAACCGTGCGGGCGTCGGAATGGCCGGACGGATGCTTCAGCACCAGTTCGTCCGAGACCGCGGTCAGGATGATGCCGGCGATGATCGGCATATGCAGATAGGTGTAGGCGAGCCGCGCCAGGCGGCCGGACTCGCTTGACTTCGAGATCCGCTCCAAGCCGGCCTCCGCGCCCTTGTGGAAATAGATCCACCACATCGCGATGGCGCCGACCAGCGCTGAGACGAAGGCGAGAATGTTGCTCGCGGTCCACTCCAGTTCAGCGAAGGTCGCGCCGTTGACGATAATGGCCTCGCCGAGCGCGATGATGACGAATAGACCGCAACGCTCGGCCATATGGCCGCCTTCGACCGCCCAGGCCTCAACGGAAGAAAAGCCCAGCTTCGGCACCCAGAACCGCGCGGCCGGCGAGATGTATTCCCAGGTAACCGCCGCGATCCACAGCCACAGCCGCCTCTCGCCCTCGGCCAGGCCGCCCGCGATCCACAACGCCGCGGAGATCGACAGCCAGGTCAGGATGCGGATTGCGTTATGCCGCACCGCTGTTCGATGCAGCGGCGTTGCGAGCAGCCAGAACGCGGTACGCCCCACCTGCATGGCCGCATAGGCAATCGCGAACCACAGGCCACGGCCCTCGAAGGCGGTCGGGATCGTGGTCGACAGCACGAGGCCGCCCAACATCATCGCAAAGAGCAGGAGCCGGACCGGGGTCAGCTCGGGATTGAGCCAGTTGGTAACCCAGGCGGTGAAAACCCACAGCCACCACACCGCGAGAAACAGCACCGCGACGTGCACGGCGCCGAGCGGCGTGAAATGGTGCAGCAGCGTGTGCGATATCTGCGTGACGGCGAAGACGAAGACAAGGTCGAAGAACAGCTCGACGAAAGTGACGCGGCTGTGCTGGTTCGGCACAATGACGCGGAACATCGCGCCGTGCGGATTGTCCGCAGCCATCATCGTCCCCTCGTGGCGCTGGTCAGGTCAGGTGCAGCTTCGTCAGTTACCTGGCACGCCGGTTTGCAGCGCCAGCGCGTGCAGCACGCCGCCCATCTGGCCACGCAGGGACTGGTAGACGATCTGGTGCTGCTGGACGCGCGATTTGCCACGGAAGGATTCCGAGATCACGGTCGCGGCATAGTGGTCGCCGTCGCCGGCGAGGTCACGGATGGTCACCTCGGCATCGGGGATCGCTGCCTTGATCATCGCCTCGATATCGTGGGCGTCCATGGGCATTCGGGTCTTGCTCCTTATCTCGGCTGCAAAGCAGCCTCATCATCGAATCGCTGCCGGGGGTCCCCTCGCCGGCAAGGTCAAACTTAGCGTGAACGGCCTTCTACGTCACGCCTTCCGGCACTATATCCCTGATCCCATCAGGACAAAGGCACGACAAAGTGCCGCGCGCGGCAGATTGATCGAAAAGGCGTGAAATCATGAAGCTTCCAGGGCCCGACCACCCGATCACCATCACCCCAAATCCCCGGCGCGTCCGCGTCACGGCGGGCGACATCGTGATCGCCGAGACCAGCAAGGCGCTGACCTTGAAGGAGGCCAGATATCCGGCAGTGCAATATGTACCGCGGGAGGACGCCAACATGGCCCTGTTGGAGCGTACCGACCGCGTCACCCATTGC
This sequence comes from Bradyrhizobium sp. NBAIM08, assembly GCF_020193935.1. Lineage (NCBI taxonomy): Bacteria > Pseudomonadati > Pseudomonadota > Alphaproteobacteria > Hyphomicrobiales > Nitrobacteraceae > Bradyrhizobium > Bradyrhizobium sp. NBAIM08. The sequence continues at coordinate 1,120,334 of NZ_JADYVR010000001.1, forward strand.
CCCTACAAGGGGGACGCGAACTATTACAGCGTCAAGGCCGACGGCAAGACGCTGGACAACGCGATCTGGACCTACGAGATACCCTTCCCCGCGATGACGGAGATTTCAGGCCATCTCGCGTTCTATCCGGACAAGGTGAAGATCGAGGAAGTGGGATAAGCGCCGCAACCCACGACCGTCATGCCCGGGCTTGTCCCGCCTGCGCGGTCGAAGCCGCTCCGGCTAGGCGAAGGCCCGGGCATCCACGTTCTGTACGCGGTAAGGCGTGGATGGCCGGGTCAAGCCTGGCCATGACGGCGGAGAGGGCTGAATCAGCTACGTCCTGAAGATCGTGAGTCCCAGTATCAGCAGCACCAGGAAGATCGCCACGAAGACGTAGAACAGGAAGCGCGCGATATCGGCGGAGGCGGCCGAGATTCCGGTGAAGCCGAGCACGCCGGCCACGATCGAGACAAGTAGGAAGATCAGGGCCCATTTCAGGATCGACATCGCCAGCTCCGAACTGCCGCGTCTCACGGCCTACGCTGTTTTCGGCGAACGCTAACATTGCTGCGAGGAACTGGTTCCTAGAGGTAGTCGGGGGCGACCTCCGAAACAAACGGCCCTTGCTGAATCGAGTTCCCGGCGGCACAGTCCAGCCGAGGTCAGGATCGGGGCGGCCACGATGACGATGTCACATTCAGCGACGATCGGCGCGGAGGTGCATGCCGCGCCCACGAGCAAGGTGCGCAATCTGGCGATCGATCGCGCCCGCACCTTCCTTACTCTGGTGGTGCTGCTGCATCACGCGGTGATCCCCTATACCTATTTCGGTCATACCGATCCGAGCTATTTCTTCGGCTTCGACATGATCGTGCTCGCCACCGACAGTTTCTTCATGGCGATGTTCTTCTTCCTGTCGGGACTGTTCGCCTGGTCTGGCATCGCCCGGAAGGGAGTCCGGAGCTATTTGGCAGATCGCCTGCTTCGGCTTGGCCTACCCTTCGCGATCTGCGCCTTTACAGTCATTCCGCTCGCCTATTACGCGATCTCCCTGCGGCACCATCCCGAGATCGGTTTTGCGGAATTCTGGTGGAATATGGTCACGAAGGGCCCGTGGCCGAGCGGCCCGATCTGGTTCCTGTGGGTCTTGTTCGCCTTCGACCTGGTTGCCTGCCTTTTGTACCGGCTGTCACCCAACCTGCTCGATCCGATCAATCGCCTCTCGCTACATGGTCGCCGCCGGCCCGCCGTGTTCTTTGCGGTCATGCTGGCGGTCACCGCCGCGTTCTACATTCCCGGGCTGGTTCACTACGGACACAGCAGCTGGTTCGAGTTCGGGCCGTTCTCGGTCCAGCACGGGCGCGTGATGCTGTACGCGACCTATTTCTTTTTCGGTGCCGGCATCGGCGTTGCGCAAATGGATCGTGGGCTGCTCTCTGTCGACGGCCGCATGGCGAAGGTCAGCTGGGACTGGATGGTCCTGGCGATCGTTCCGTATTGCCTGTTGTGGGGGCTGATCTTCATCAAGCGCGAAATAATGGGCAACCCGTCGCCGTTGCCGGACTGGTATGAAGCGCTTTATGCCATCTGCTTCACCGTCTTCAGCGTGGCCATCATGTTTCTGATCCTGGCCCTTTTCCAGAGATTCAAGCAATCAGGCTCAGCCAGGCTGCTCGATCCAATGCAGGGCGACGCGTTCGGCATGTTCCTTGTGCACTATCCGATCGCGCTGTGGCTGCAATACTGGCTGTTCGACTATGACCTGCCGGCGATCGTCAAGGCCACGATCGGCTTTGTACTGACTGTCGCGGCGAGCTGGGCGCTGACGCGCGCGTTGCGGCAGATCCCGGGCGCGTCACGCGTGTTGTGAGGCGCGGTCCCTCGGTCCGTAGCCCGGATGGAGCGCAGCGCAATCCGGGACCTCGCCACAAGTGATAGCGGTCCCGGATTACGCTTACGCTCCATCCGGGCTACAGATCTGATTTGTGGCAGCGCCTTACGCCGCCTTGCCGCTCATATATTCCGGCAGCCAGCGCTCGAACGACTTGCGCAAGCTGTCGATCGTAACCGGCGTCTCGCCCGCGATCGCGATGGCATCGCCGCCGGTGGTGCCGATCCGCACGCAGGGCACCTCGCAGCCGCGCATCTTGGCGAGCACGCGGCCGGCTTCGGTTTCCGGCACGGTGACGAGATAGCGCGCCTGGTCCTCGCCGAACCAATAGGCCTGCGGCACCAGCGCAGTCGGTGCCGCCAGCAGCTTGGCGCCGATGCCGCCCGCCATCGCCATCTCGGCCAGCGCGATCAGGAGGCCGCCGTCCGACAAATCATGCACCGCAGTCGCGGTGCCCGCATGGATCATGCCGCGCACGCAATCACCGTTGCGCTTCTCGGCGGCAAGATCGACCGGCGGCGGCGCACCCTCCTCGCGGCCGCAAACGTCGCGCAAATAGACGGACTGGCCGAGCCAGCCATGGGTCTCGCCGATCAGGAGGATCGCCTCGCCCTCTGCCTTGAAGGCGAGCGACGCCGACTTGGTGAAGTCGTCGAGCAGGCCGACACCACCGATCGAGGGCGTGGGGAGGATCGCGCGGCCGTTGGTCTCGTTGTAGAGCGAGACGTTGCCGGACACGACCGGGAAGTCCAGCGTGCGGCAGGCTTCCGAGATGCCCTTCAGGCAGCCGACGAACTGGCCCATGATCTCGGGCCTTTCAGGGTTGCCGAAGTTGAGATTGTCGGTGATCGCGAGCGGCTTGCCGCCGACAGCGGTGATGTTGCGCCAGGCTTCCGCGACCGCCTGCATCCCGCCTTGATAAGGATCGGCCTCGCAATAGCGCGGCGTGACGTCCACGGTCAGGGCCAGCCCTTTCGGCCCGTCCTGCACGCGCACGACGGCGGCGTCGCCACCGGGACGCTGCATGGTGTTGCCGAGGATGACGTGATCGTACTGCTCCCACACCCAGCGCTTAGAGCACATGTCCGGCGTGCCGATCAGCTTCTCCAGCGCCGCACCGAGCCCCATCGGCGCCGGCACGTCGCGGGCGTGCACGACCGGCAGCGCTGTGGACGGGACGTGCGGGCGGTCATAGACCGGCGCCTCGTCGCCAAGCTCCTTGATCGGCAAATCGGCCATGACGTCGCCGCCATGCTTGACCACGAAGCGCTTGCTCGGCGTCGTGTAGCCAACCACGGCGAAGTCGAGGCCCCACTTCTTGAAGATCGCCTCGGCTTCCTTCTCCTTCTCGGGCTTGAGCACCATGAGCATGCGCTCCTGGCTCTCCGAGAGCATCATCTCGTAGGCGCTCATGCCGGTCTCGCGAGTCGGCACCGCATCGAGATCAAGGTCGACGCCGAGGTCGCCCTTGGCGCCCATCTCCACCGCCGAACAGGTCAGGCCCGCCGCGCCCATGTCCTGGATCGCGATGACGCAGCCCTTCTCCATGATCTCGAGGCAGGCCTCTAGCAGCAGCTTCTCGGCGAAGGGATCGCCGACCTGCACGGTCGGGCGCTTCTCCTCGGACTTGTCGTCGAACTCGGCCGAGGCCATCGAGGCGCCGTGGATGCCGTCGCGGCCGGTCTTGGAGCCCAAATAGACGATCGGCATGTTCACGCCGGAGGCCGCGGCATAGAAGATCTTGTCGGCATCGGCGAGGCCGACCGCCATGGCATTGACGAGGATGTTGCCGTCGTAGCGGGTGTGGAAGCGGACCTGGCCGCCGACCGTCGGCACGCCGAATGAATTGCCGTAGCCGCCGACGCCCGCCACCACGCCGGAGACCAGATGTCGCGTCTTCGGGTGCTCGGGCGCGCCGAAGCTCAGCGCATTGAGGCAGGCGATCGGGCGCGCGCCCATGGTGAAGACGTCGCGCAGGATGCCGCCGACGCCGGTGGTCGCGCCCTGATACGGCTCGATATAGCTCGGATGGTTGTGGCTCTCCATCTTGAAGACCACAGCCTGGCCGTCGCCGATGTCGATCACGCCGGCATTCTCGCCGGGGCCCTGGATCACCCAGGGCGCCTTGGTTGGCAGGCCGCGCAGATGGATTCGCGAGGATTTGTACGAGCAATGCTCGTTCCACATCGCCGAGAAGATGCCGAGCTCGGTGAAGGTCGGCTCCCGCCCGATCAGCTTCAGGATGCGCTCATACTCGTCGGGCTTGAGCCCATGGGCGGCAACCAGTTCCGGGGTGATCTTGGGTTCGTTCTTCATGGATTCGAGGCTTTCGGCGGCGGTTTGGCCGTTCTTAGGAACATCGGACGGCTTCGAAAAGCCCTTTATGGCGCATTTTCCCGCTGTCCCACGTTTTGCGCCGGCAGGGCCGGCGGGAACGGGAATTGCTCGGCGCGGTCGGATCGGATTTAAGGTCTAAAGACCCGCAATTGAAGGCCTATTTCCTTGCACGAATTGACCAAAGCGCCCCCGCCCCGCCGCCCCGACCTCCACGTCGCCACCGAGGGCGAATTTGTGGGCTGGCGGACCTGGATTCGCGACAGTTTTGAGTCCCATGTCGGCCCCTTCTGGCACCGGATCGAAGCGGACGGCAGCGTCCGCAGCGCCTTCCGCGTCGAGAAGAAGCACCTCAATGGCTCCGGCAACGTCCATGGCGGCTGCTACATGGCCTTTGCCGACTACTCCCTGTTTGCGATCGCCACCCACGTCCTGGACAGCCGGGCGGTGACGACCAATTTCGCCTGCGAGTTCCTCGATGCGGCACGCGAGGGCGAGCTCATCGAATGCACCGGCGAGGTCACCCGCGCCGGCGGCTCGCTGATCTTCCTGCGCGGCAAGATGATGTCCGGCGAGCGCGTGCTGCTCACCTTTTCCGGAACGATCAAGCGGATGAAGCGGACGGCACTCCCTCATCCAAACGCATAGCTCTCCGCCTTCCCTTTTCGCGCGCCCTCGCCCAGACTTCCCACCAAGCGCTTTGGCGCCGGGGAGCAAGAACAAGGTGCCGCAGAGCACATCCGAGGCGGGTCGCGCGACGGCGGCCGCATCGACGCCGTTGCCGTCCACAGCCGCTACCGGCGTGCGAAGCTGGCGCGACTATGCGTTGCTGCTCGCGCTCGCCTGCTGCTGGAGCTCGACCTATCCGCTGACCAAGCTCGCGCTTCCCACCATTCCGCCGATCACCTTCATCTCGGCGCGCTCGCTGATCGCGTTCCTCTTTCTGTTCGCGATCCTGCGGATGCGCGGCGTCAAGCTGCCGACCGACGTGAAGGCGTGGAAGCTGTTTGCGACCCAGCAGCTGATCAACTCGACCTTTCCGTTTCTGGTCATCACCTGGTCGCAGCAATACGTGCCGGCGTCGAACACGGTGGTGCTGGCTTCGACGACGCCGATCTTCGCCTTCCTGATCACCTCGCTGATCACGCGGCACGAGCCGGCGACGCTGCTCAAGCTCGCGGGCGCGATCCTGGGACTGGCCGGCACCGTCGCGATCGTCGGGCTCGATGCTTTGCATGGCCTTGGCAGCGAGATCGTAGCGGAGATCGCGATCCTGCTTGCCACCATTTCCTTTGCCTGCGCGACCATCTTCGGCCTCCGTCTCTCCGAGTACGATCCGATGGTGGTGGCAACCGGCTCTCTGCTGTTCGGCGGTCTCGTGCTGCTGCCGCCCGCGCTGATCATCGACCAGCCCTGGACGCTGCAACCGACTCTGACCGCGATCGTCGCCACCATCGTCATGGGCATCGTCTCCAGCGCATTGGGCCTGATGTTGTTCTATGTCTGCCTCGGCCGGCTCGGCACGCTGACGACCAACGCCCAAGGCTATTTGCGCATCCCGATCGGCGTCGGCCTCTCGGTGCTGCTGCTCGGCGAGAGCGTGCCGTCGAACCTCGCGCTGGGGTTATTGCTGGTGATGGCCGGTGTTGCCGCGATGACGGTGCCTGCTGAGCGGGTGAAGTGGCGGTAGCCGACAGTGATGGTCAATCCGCCGGAATAAAGCGGAGGGTACCTGCACGGCGCGTCGGTTTGCCGGTGTCGTTGGTGTGATTGACACCGTCCATGACGGGCACCTCAGGAAAATCGAATGGACTTACCCCGTCAAGGCAAGCCACGTTGACAGCATACAGATTCTGGTCCGATCGACGCTGATGATGCGTGTAGATTCCGCAGCGGGAACAGAAGAAATGCTGCGCTGATCTGGTATGGAAACGGTAGCTCGTCAGCGCATCCTCGCCCTTCAGGAACTTGATGCCGCCCATCTCCGCCATGACGACGACCGCACCGCGCATCCGGCAGTAAGAGCAGGTGCAGCGGCGGATCGAATTGAAACCGTCACTCAGCGTCGCCTGGAAACGCACCGCTCCGCAATGGCACTGACCAGCGCGGACGTTTGTATCACTCACCATGTTGCATGCTTCCTGGCGTTGCTGCGAATGACGACGCCGCTCGGCGACGTCAGCGGGCACAACGTTCTCTCAAATGTGGGCCGAACAATCAAAAGGAATCGCCCAAGGCATCAAAACAACTCACGCGGGCCGGACTCCTCACGCCGACAACTGCTTCTCCGCGATCGACAGCCACTCGGCCTGCGCCTTGCGCAGATATTTCGGCGCGCGCCGCATCTGGATCAGGAGCTCGTTGAAGACCATGCGCGCCTCTGCGGTGCGGCCGACCGTTTGCAGCAGCATGCCGTAGCGCACCCGCGCCTCGGCGCCGGGGAAGTAGCCGGCGAGCGCGTGATATTCCTCCAGCGCCTCGTCGACACGTCCGACCTCGGCGAGCGCGCGGGCATAGAGCAGATGCGCGTCGGCGGAATCGAAATCGGGCCATTGCTTCTGCAGATCGTCCAGCGTCGCCAGCGCATCGGCCGGGCGGCTGGCGGCAAATTGCGCCTGCGCCCTGCGCAGCGCGTAGGCGGGATCGTGGCCCATCGGCAGCTTCAGGATGTGATCATAATGCGCTTCAGCTTCGCCGAACCGGCCGATATTCGCGCACTCTTCCGCCAGCGCCGCACGGTTGGCGATGGTGTCGGTGCCGGCGAGTTGGTCGGACAGCTCGCGATAGCGCTTCTCGGGATCGAGGCGATTGGCGACACGCTGGCGCGCCTGCCGGGCACCGGGGCTGGAAAACCATTCAGGAATGAGCTCGACCGCGATATAGGCGATCGCGCCCATCATCGGCACCAGCAGGATGATGAAGGCCCAGGGCCGCAACCGTCCGGTTCGCGAGGCGTGATAGATCAGCGTGATATCGAGCAGCAGAACGACCAAAGCAACGGGCATGTGACATCCGGAAAGCACAACGACAGCCGGCCTCCTGATATCGCAATCGAACCGATGAAACAACTTTGAGTTGCGTCAACCGGCAAGAATCAGCGAACCCGGACGCGCGCCTTAATGGTGACGAGGGGTCAGTCGCCGCAAAACCTATGCAGGTTCACGCGCCTCGCGTAGCAATCCACTCGCCAGCACTCGAAACGCATCAACAGCCTTGCTCAGCACGCTCTTGGGATCGTCGGCGGCCGCGACCCACAAGGCGGCGCTGAGCGCAGCCCCGTTCAGCAACCGCCCCGCCGCTTCGACATCGACCGGCTTCACGATTCCCTGCTCGATCAGCGCACGGATCGTTCGCATGGTGATATCGAGACAGGCGTTCTCGCCGGGCCATTTGGAGGGATCGCCGAGCACGGCAGGTCCATCCAGGAGCATGATGCGCTGGATCTCAGGTTCGAGCGCCATTTCGATATAGGCGCTTCCCTCGGCGAGCAGGCCCAGCCACGGGCTGGGCGCTCGCTCCCGAACGATGCGGAGCCGCTCCGCCATTTCACCGTCGATCTGCTCGACGACGGCCCAGAGCAGCCCCTTCTTGTCTTCGAAGTTGTGATACAGCGCGCCCCGCGTCAGACCGACGGCCGCAGTGAGTTCGTCCATCGACGCGTCTGCATAGCCCTGCGTGGCAAATGCCGCGCGTGCGGCGCGGATGAGCCTGGCCCGGTTTTCCGCCATGGCCGCGGCGCGCTTCCCCTTTGCCATGCCCTGCCCCCTTGACATACGCCTCGTATGTGAGCGATATCTCACATACGAAACGTATCTGAAATTGCCGTGACGCGCCAGCCATGGAACACCCACGATCCGCTCACGCCCATCAACCGAAAGGCCCTGCCATGCCCCAGCGAGAGGCAATCTTCCCCGCCAACCGCCACGCGCTCTACAAAGTGCATCGCTACTCGGCAGCGATCCGCTCCGGTGACCTGCTGTTCGTGTCGGGGCAGGTCGGCAGCCGCGAGGACGGCTCACCCGAACCGGTATTCGAGGACCAGGTCCGGCGCGCGTTCGCCAATTTGCGTGCCGTGCTCGCCGCTGGTGGATGCACGCTGGACGATGTCGTCGATGTCACCACGTTCCACACCGATCCGGCGAGCCAGATCGAGACGGTGATGGCCGTTCGCGCCGAGGAGATCGGCGATCCTCCCTATCCGAACTGGACGGCTGTCGGCGTGAACTGGCTTGCCGGCTTCGACTTCGAGATCAAGGTTATCGCCCGCATTCCTGTGCTCCAGTAAGCTTCCGGGCGGCCATACGCCGGCCGCCAGCAGACAACTTGGCCGGGCTACTTGTTGGCGTCGTCCGCCAGCATCTTGCGGTACTTTTCGACGTCGCGCGTCACGAGCTTTTGCAGCACGTCGGGCGCGTGCTCGTCGGCATCGGGCGCGACGGTCGACAGGTCGGCGAAGCGCTTCTTCACCGCTTCGGTCTCGACGGCCGTGCGCGCCGCGGCATTCAGCTTGGCGAGCACGGCCGGCGGCGTGCCCTTGGGCGCGAACAGGCCGTTCCAGCCTTGTGCCTCGAACTCGGGCAGGCCCGCTTCCGCCGAGGTCGGCAGATCCGGCAGCGTTGAGAGCCGCACGGTCGAGCCGACCACGAGGCCCTTCACCAGCTTGTCGTTGATCGATTGGGAAACCGAGGCGGCCGCATCGCAGACGCCGTCGATCTGGCCGCCGACCGCGTCGGTCAGCGCGGGCGCGGCGCCGCGATAGCCGATCAGCGTCGCGTGGATCCCGGCTGCTGTGACGAAGCTTTTGCAGATCAGATAGTTCGAGGAGCCGACGCCGGCATGGCCGAGATTGATCTTGCCCGGATTGGCCTTGGCATAGGCGATGAACTCTTTCAGGTCCTTCGCCGGAAAGTCCTTGCGCAGCGCGATGATGCCGAACGTCTTCGCCACCATCGCGATCGGCACGAAGGAATCAGGCGTGAACGGCAGTTTTGGATAGATCGTGTAGGTCGCGGCATTGGTGCCGGCATTGCCGATCGCAATCGTATAACCATCCGGCTCGGCGCGGGAGGCCCGCGCCAGCGCGGTCGAGCCGCCGGCCCCCGCAACATTCTCGATCACGATGGTTTGGCCGAGCGCGATGCCCATCTGCTCGGCCACCGCGCGCGCGATCACGTCCGAGGTGCCGCCGGCCGCGAACGGCACGATCATGGTGATGGGACGCTTGGGATAATCCTGCGCGGATGCGCAAGTGGCGATCGAAAATGTCGCGAACGCCAGCGCCGCGATCGCGGCGAGCGCACGCTTCACCACGAACGAGATCACGCGGCTTTTTCCAGATGCTGGGCGAGACCGGCGAACAAGCCGCGACCATCGGTGCAGCCCATGATGTCTTCGACGTGGTTTTCCGGATGCGGCATCATGCCGAGCACGTTGCCCCGGTCGTTGACGATGCCGGCGATCGAATGCGCCGCGCCGTTGATGTTGGCGGCCTCGTCGACCACGCCGTCGGCGGAGCAGTAGCGATAGAGCACCCGCCCCTCGCCTTCGAGCCGCTTGATGGTCTCTTCGTCCGCCTCGTAATTGCCCTCGCCATGGGCGACCGGCACGCGGATCACCTGGCCGGCATTGTAACCGCGCGTGAACGGCGTGTCGGAACGCTCGACGCGCAGATGCACGTCGCGGCAGATGAATTTCAGCCGCGCGTTGCGCATCAACACGCCCGGCAAGAGACCGGACTCGCACAGGATCTGAAAGCCGTTGCAGACGCCGAGCACGAGGCCGCCCTTGGCCGCATAGTCGCGCACCGCATCCATCACCGGTGCACGCGCCGCAATCGCGCCGCAGCGCAGGTAATCGCCGTAGGAGAAGCCGCCGGGCACGACGACGAGATCGGTGCCCGCAGGCAGCGCGGTCTCGGCGTGCCAGACCATCGCGGGCTCGCTGCCGGAGATCAGCCTCAACGCGCGCGCCATGTCGCGCTCGCGGTTGATTCCGGGAAAGACGAGGATGGCGGCTTTCATGGCAGAGGTTCCGACGCGGCTGGGAATCGAGGCTGGCCAACGGGCCAATTCGTGAACAGACATAACCATTTGACGGAGATTTTACCAGTGCTAGCGTTGCGGAGCGCCCTTGTACACAGGCCATAGCCACGCGCCTTTGGCCGCTCGATTTGCCCGGGATTGAAGCCATGAACGTCCCGTCGCTGCCCGTATCTCTCGCCGAAGCAGTATCCGCCGAGGGCGTGGTCGCCGCCGGCGCTTATGTCGACGGCCGCCGGGTCGCCAATATCGCCATCAGCGAGGCCTCGAGCTGGCGAGCCAAGCCCGGCCATGTCGTGTGGATCGGGCTGCACGAGCCCGACATGGCGCTGCTCGGCGCGGTGCAGAAGCAGTTCGACCTGCACGACCTCGCGATCGAGGACGCCAACCACGCCCATCAACGGCCGAAGATCGAGCAATATGGCGAGGCCCTGTTCATCGTCGCGCGCACCGCGCAATTGATCGAGGGGCGCATTGCCTTTGGCGAGACCCACATCTTCGTCGGCGAAGGCTATCTGGTCTCGGTGCGCCACGGCGCTTCGACCTCCTACACGCCGGTGCGCGAACGCTGCGAGAGCTGCCCGCGGGCGCTCGCGCGCGGCGAGGACTACATCCTCTATGCCATCCTCGATTTCATCGTCGACAATTACTCGCCCGTGCTGGAGAGCATCCACGACGAGGTCGAGGGCATCGAGGACGACGTGCTCTCCAAGCAGATCAGCAAGGCGCAGATCGAGCGGCTCTACATGCTGCGCCGCGACCTGTTGCGGCTGAGGACCGCGATCGGCCCGCTGGTGGAGGTCTGCCGCCGGCTGGAGCATGACGACCTGTCGATGGTGCGGCAGGCCATGCAGCCGCTGTTCCGCGACGTCACCGACCACGTCCGCAACATCCAGGAGCGCATCGATTCCATGCGCGAGGTGCTGGCCTTCGCCTTCGAGGCGAGCCTGTTGGTCGGCCAGGCCCAGGAGACGGCGGTGTCCAAGAAGCTCGCATCCTGGCTCGCCATCATCGCGGTCCCGACCGCGCTCGCCGGCATCTACGGCATGAACTTCAAGCACATGCCGGAGCTGGAATGGGAGTACGGCTATTTCATGCTGCTCGGCGTGATGCTGGCGGCATGCGGGTCGCTGTACTGGCGCTTTCGGCGGGCGGGATGGCTGTGAGTCCAGACGCTCAGACTGGTTACATGCCTCGTCTGCCAGACCACGTGCTCTGCGCCACCTGAAGGTCGTGCAGCATGAGAAGCTGCTCTTCTCGACAGGCGCTCAGCTCAGACCTGATTTCGTCGATCTTGTATTCGACATCACCGAGCGTTTGCTCGACCTGCTTCAGCAGCTCGAAAATCAGCTCTTTGCCGATATCCGCCACTCCGCTCAGGCTTTCATCTCGATCGCATAATTCTCGATCACGGTGTTCGCCAAGAGCTTGTCCGCGGCTTCCTTCAGCGCCGCCTCCGCCTTGGCCTTGTCGGCGCCGGCGAGCTCGATGTCGAACACCTTGCCCTGGCGGACGCTGGCGACGCCGTCGACGCCGAGCGACTTCAACGCGCCTTCGATGGCCTTGCCCTGCGGGTCGAGGATGCCCGTCTTCAGGGTAACGGTGACACGTGCCTTCACGTCAAAAGTCCTCTTCAGCTCTTCACCAGCACCGGGCCGGTGCCCTGGGGACGCTCGTTCTCCATGAGGATGCCGAGACGCTTTGCAACTTCGGTGTAGGCCTCGAGCAGGCCGCCGAGATCCCTGCGGAAACGATCCTTGTCGAGCTTCTCGTTCGACTTGATGTCCCACAGCCGGCAGCTGTCCGGCGAGATCTCGTCGGCGACGATGATGCGCATCATCTCGTTCTCGAACAGGCGCCCGCACTCCATCTTGAAGTCGACGAGGCGGATGCCGATGCCGAGGAAGAGGCCGGTGAGGAAGTCGTTGACGCGGATGGCGAGCGCCATGATGTCGTCGATCTCCTGCGGCGTCGCCCAGCCGAAGGCTGTGATGTGCTCTTCCGACACCATGGGGTCGTTGAGCTGGTCGTTCTTGTAATAGAACTCGATGATCGAGCGCGGCAGCTGCGTGCCCTCCTCGATGCCGAGGCGCTGCGACAGCGAGCCGGCGGCGACGTTCCGCACCACCACCTCGAGCGGCACGATCTCGACCTCGCGAATCAACTGCTCGCGCATGTTGAGGCGGCGGATGAAATGGGTCGGCACCCCGATGTCGTTGAGGTGCTGAAACAGGTACTCCGAGATCCGGTTGTTGAGGACGCCCTTGCCCTCGATCACCTGATGCTTTTTCGCATTGAACGCGGTGGCGTCGTCCTTGAAGTGCTGGATCAGGGTACCGGGCTCGGGGCCTTCGTAAAGAACCTTTGCCTTGCCTTCATAAATGCGACGCCGACGGCTCATGGGGATGTACCGTGTTTTGTTGAAATCCATGAATTTGGTGTGCTCCGGTTGACTAGGATTACGACCCACAGCGGAGCTGCCGTGAACGGCCAGGAACCCATCTATAACCCGTTGGAAACAGAACGGGAACCAAGCCTTAGGCAACCTATCCGATTGGCTGTCCGAGCACAATCGATCCGGCCGTCCGGCGCCAACTTATACCGTCTTGCCTGCGGCTTAACGGCCCGTTGTTTTGCCGATTCGTGCTATCTATGTAGGCATGCAGCCGGGTCGCCGCAACGGAAGGCTCCCGCTTCATTCAGCGAGGATTTGGAACAGGCATGAGCGAGTTCGATAAGCGCCAGGAAGGCTTCGAGAAGAAGTTCGCCCTCGACGAGGAGCAGAAGTTCAAGGCGGAGGCCCGCCGCAACCGGCTGCTCGGCCTGTGGGCAGCCGAGAAGCTCGGCATTACCGGTGATGCCGCCACCGCCTATGCCAAGGAGGTGGTTGCGGCCGATTTCGAGGAGGCCGGCGATGCCGACGTCGTGCGCAAGCTGACGACCGATTTCGCCGCCAAGAACGTCGCCGTCACCGAGCAGGCGATTCGCGCCAAGATGAGCGAGCTGCTCGCAGTTGCCGCCGCCGAGGTGAAGGCGGGGAAATAATCGAGTCAACCGACCCGCCGGCGCGCAATAGCCTTGCGCGCCGGCGTTCTTCTTCTGCCTTCCCGCGTGCTCGAGACATTCGGCCCGGCATAGTTGCGGCGGATGGTTTCGAGCAGGCGCTCTGCGGCAGCGCTCAAAAACCCGTCACGACGCGTGACGAGGATGATATCCTGGTGCGCACCAAGGTCGCCCACGGCGATCGTCGCGATCGAGCCCGCACGCAGCTCCTCCGCCACATGGCTTTTTGCCAGCAGTGCAAGACCGAAGCCCGATTCCACCAGCCGCTTCTGCGCAGTGAGGCTGTCCACGGCCGTCCATTCCACCTCGCCAAGTCCCCGCGTCAGAAACAGCGCGAACACGTGAGCCGCGGCAATCTCGCGGCGCCCGCGAATCTCGGGGAATGCGATCCAGCGCTCGCCACCAAGCTCGGCGAGGCGTTTCACCCGCTGTCCGGCGCGAGGATGGTCGGGCGCACAGACCACTTGCAACGATTCGCGCAGGATCTGCTCGCAGGCGAGATCGCCCGAGCCGTCGGCGTTGTAGCGCAGGCCTATCGTGGCCTCGCCGCGCCGGATGAGATCGCTGACCTCCGCGCTGGTCGCCGTCCGCAAGCTCAGCACGACGGCGGGATGCTCCTTGGTAAACCGCTTCATGATGGTCGAGAGGCGGCTGTCAGCGAGTGTCCCGGTCACGGCCAGCGAAACCGGCCCTGCATTCTGCTTGGTCAGTGCGCGGATCGCCTGTTCGCCATCCTGCGCCGCGGCCACTGCGCGCTCGGCATAGGGGATCAGCACGCGCCCGGCATCGCTCAGCCGGGTGCGGCCTGCCACCCGCTCGAACAGGGGAACGCCGAGCTCCTGCTCCAATAGAGCGATACGGCGCGAAATCGCCGGCTGCGAGCGGTGCAGGAATTTCGCGGCATGCGAAATCCCGCCTCTGCGATGAACCGCCAGGAAGGTGTTGAGGGCGTCACTGTCCATCGCGACCTCATGCAAAAAGCTGATGATATCTGACAGAATAACAAATTTGGCGGATGACGAAAGTGCGCCTAAAGCTCGTTGGGACAGACAATGGAGACGAGCCATGACGAGCCAGTTGGACAAGGCGAGAGCGTTTTGCGCGTTGCACGAGCGGCCCGGTGCCTTCATCATTCCCAATCCATGGGATGCCGGCACCGCGAAGCTGCTCGCGGCGATGGGCTTCGAAGCCCTGGCCACGACGAGCCTCGGGGTCGCCAACATGCTCGGCAGCAGCGGCGTCAGCCTCGAGGTCATCCTCGCCAACGCACGCACGATCGTGGAAGCGACCGACCTGCCCGTCAGCGTCGACCTCGAGAATTGCGGCGCACATGAGCCGAGACGCGCCGCCGAAGCTATTCGGCGTGCCGCAGACACTGGCGCGGTGGGCGGCTCGATCGAGGATTTCAGCGGCGATCGCGATCGCCCGATCTACGACTTCTCCCACGCCGTCGAGCGCGTCCAGGCCGCGGTGGAGGTGGCACGCGCGCTGCCCACTCCGTTCACGCTGACGGCGCGGGCCGAGAACTTCCTGCACGGCCGCAAGGACATCGACGATACGATCCGCCGCCTGCAGGCCTTCGAGGCCGCCGGCGCCGACGTCCTCTACGCGCCGGGCCTGTACGATCTCGCCACGATCAGGACGGTGGCGTCCTCGCTGGGCAAGCCCTTCAACCACGTGATGGGCTTTGCCGACCCGACGCTAACCGTCGAGCAATTGTCCGCCGCTGGCGTCAAGCGCATCAGCGTCGGCGGAGCCATGTCGCGCTACGCGCTCGCAGCGTTCCTGAACTGCGCGCGCGAGATGAAGGACAAGGGGTCCTTCACCTACATCCGCGAGATGGCGCCGGTCGGCGAGCTGCGCGCCGCCTTCGCCGCGGTCACTCCTCCTTGAAGCCATACTCCGGCACGTTGCCGCTGGCGCCGTAATATTTATACGGCAGGAACTTGCCGCTCATGGTGATCTTGACGCGGTCGCCCTTGGGGTTGGCGACGCGTTCGATGCCCATGTCGAAGTCGATCGCCGACATGATGCCGTCGCCGAACTCCTCCTCTATCAGCGCCTTCCAGGCCGGACCGTTCACCATCACCATCTCGTAGAAGCGGTAGATCAGCGGGTCGGTCGGCGGCATCGGCGTGCCGGTGCCGCGCATCGGCACCTCGTTGAGCATGGCAACTTCCGCCTTCGACAGGCCGAACAGCTCGCCGGCATTGGCAGCCTGCGGCTTCGTCAGCTTCATCTGGCCCATGATCGCACCGACGATCAGCACCTCGGAATAGCCGCCGATCTTTTCGCAGATGTGCTTCCAGCTCCAGCCCTTCTCGCGCTTGATGTCGAGCAGTTTTTCGGTGAGGTCTTCGCGTTTCATTAGGGTCTCCTTGCTAGGCGCTCAATCCGGGGTTTGTCCCCGGCATCCAGGTCTGTCGCGGCTCTTCGCCGCTTGATGCGATCGAGAGCCCGGGCTTGCCGATCTGCACCGTCGGCACATTGCGCGGATCGTGATCCGGCTTTTCAGTGGTAAAAGTCTTGCTGCGCGTCACCAGGAAATCGATGATGTGGTTGCGCAGCGCGTAGTACAGCGGATGGCGGTGCAGGTCGGTGCGGCCGCGGTCCCGCGGCAGCGGGTTCTCGACCACCTCCGCCAGCACCGCGCCGGGACCGTTGGTCATCAGGAAGATCTTGTCGGCGAGATAGATCGCCTCGTCGACGTCGTGGGTGATCATGAACGCGGTCTGCCCGGTCTCCAGGCAAATCCGCCGCACCTCGTCCTGCAGCGTGCCGCGCGTCAGCGCGTCCAGCGCCGAGAACGGCTCGTCCATCAGCATCATCTTCGGCGTGATCGACAGCGCCCGTGCGATGCCGACGCGCTGCTTCATGCCGCCCGACAGCTCCGAGGGACGCTTGTGCTCGGCGCCGGAGAGGCCGACCAGATCGATGAACTTCTGCGCATGCACCTTGACCTTGGCGCGGTCCCAGCTGCGCCATTTCGAGCTGACGGCATAGGCGACGTTGCCGAGCACCGTGCGCCAGGGCAGCAGCGCATGGCTCTGGAAGATCACGGCGCGGTCGAGGCTGGTGCCCGAGATCGCCTGACCGTCGACGATGACCGCGCCCTCGCTCGGCGCATCGAGCCCGGCGAGGATGTTGAGCACCGTGGTCTTGCCGCAGCCGGAATGGCCGATCACGCAAGCGAACTCGCCGCGCGCCATCGAGAGCCAGAGGTTCTCGAAGATGGTGGTCGTCGCGCCGCCCGCACCTGGATAGCGCTTGGCGATGCCTTCGATCGAGATGAACTTGTCGGTCATCGCCTCTACTCCGGAAACGTGACCATGCGCGTGAAGCGCGCCAGGATCTGGTCGAGCAGCATTCCGACGATCCCGATCAGGAGGATCGCGATGATGACGTTGGTGATCGACAAATTATTCCACTCGTTCCAGACGAAGTAGCCGATGCCGGTGCCGCCGACGAGCATCTCGGCGGCGACGATCACGAGCCAAGCGATGCCGATCGAGATGCGCATGCCCGTCAGGATGGTCGGGGCCGCTGCCGGCAGGATCACGGTGAAGGCCCGCCTGACGGTGCCGACCTCGAGCGTGCGCGCGACGTTGATCCATTCCTTGCGCACGCTCGCGACGCCGAACACCGTGTTGAGCAGCATCGGCCAAATCGAGCAGATGAAGATGACGAAGATCGCGGAGACCGAGGAATCCTTAATTGTGTAGAGCGCGAGCGGCATCCAGGCCAAAGGCGAGATCGGCTTCAAGACCTGGATGAACGGATCGAGCGCCTTGCTCAGCAGCGGCGACATGCCGATCAGAAAGCCGAGCGGGATCGCCACCAGCACGGCCAGCAGATAGCCGGTGCCGACGCGCGCAATGGAATAGCCGAGCTGGATGCCGAGCCCCTTGTCGTTCGGCCCGTTGTCGTAGAACGGCCGCTTCAGATGCTCCCAGAGCTTTGCGCCGACATCGAGCGGCCCGGGCATCGCCGATTTGCCCTGCGTCGCCGTGAGGCCCATCAGCTTGGCGTATTCCGGGCTCATCGTCGCCGTCGTGCCGGTCGAGCGTGTGGCGAGATGCCAGATGCCGAGGAAGGCGGCGAGCAGCACGATGGAGACGAGGCCGGCGCGGAGGCGGAGGGAGGCGGTCATCTCCCTCTCCCCGTTCTTACGGGGGCGCGACGAGCTTCGCTCGCGCTGAGAGGGTCGGGGTGAGGGGCCTCCCTCGACACGTGAGATTGTCGAGGGATCTGTGCCCCCGACCTCTCCCCGCAAGCTGGGCGAGGTGAAGATAGAGCGCTGGCCATCACGACGCCTTCCTGATCTTGAAGCTCGCCAGATAGTCCTCGGGCTTGGCCGGATCGAAATTCTTGCCCATCACCGCGAACGACTTGTAGGCACTCGCCGGCGGCGTGAGGCCCATCTCGGTCATCAGCTTCTTGGTATCGGTTGCCAGATACACCTGCTCGGCCACCGCCTTGTAGTCGACGTCGCCCTTGATCTGGCCCCAGCGCTTCATCTGCGTCAGCATCCAAACCGCAAAGGACTGCCAGGGGAATGGATCGAAATCGACGCGCTTGGGATCGGTCTTCACCCCGCCGAGGCCGTCGGCATAGGTGCCGGTCAGGACCTGCTCCAGCACGGTGACAGGCGCGTTGATGTAGTTCGCAGGCGCGATCGCCTCGGCGATCTGCTTGCGGTTCTCGGCCTTCGAGGCGAAGGCGGTGGCATCGACGATCGCTCGCGTCAGCGCCGCGAAGCTGTTCGGCGCTGACGTGATGAACTCGCGGCTCGCAGCAAAGCTGCAGCAGGGATGGCCATCCCAGATCTCCTTGGAGAGCAGATGCATGAAGCCGACGCCGTCATAGATCGCGCGCTGGCAGATGTTGTCGGGCGCGAGGAAGCCGTCGATGTTGTCGGCACGCAAATTCGCGACCATCTCCGGCGGCGGCACCGAGCGCAACTGCACGTCGGTATCGGGATCGAGACCGTGCTCGGCGAGGTAATAGCGCAAGAGATAATTGTGCATGGAATAGTCGAAGGGGATGGCGAATTTCAGCCCCTTCCAGTCCTTCGGATCGCGCTTGTCCTTGTGCTTGCTCGCCAGCACGATGCCCTGCCCGTTGATGTTCTCGATGGCCGGGACGGTGAACGGAATGGCGTTGGCGCCAAGGCCGAGCGAGATCGCGATCGGCATCGGTGCCAGCATGTGCGCAGCGTCGTATTCCTTGTTGATGGTCTTGTCGCGGATCACGGCCCAGCCGGCGGTCTTCACAACTTCGACGTTGAGGCCGTGCTTGGCATAGAAGCCCATGGGCGCTGCCATGATGATCGGCGTGGCGCAGGTGATCGGGATGAAGCCGACCTTGAGGTCCTTCTTCTCGGGCGCGCCGGCTTGCGCGAACACCTCGGTCGCCGTCTGAATCGGGAAGAATTGCGACAGCGCCGCGAGCGCGGTCGATGCGCCGACCGACTTCAGGAAAGCGCGCCGCGCCACGTCCTGCGGAAACATCGCGCGCATCACCGCGGAGGCGACCACGCCCTCGTAGCGCTTCTCTTCGCTTGCGACCGGCTCGCAATGCAGCGCCGTCGCCTGCTCATGCTCAGCTGCGGAACGATGCTGGCCGCAAACACAGCCGGCTCGAAGCTTGCGATCGGGATCAAACGGATTGTCGAACGTGGACATCGGCCCTCCTGCGCGTCAATGCGAGAAGGAATTACGCAAGGAGCATGCCACCGACGAAGAAGCGGACATTGCCTTGATGACGCAGCACTTTCACCCGCGCTTGGCCGCTACGAAAACTCGTGATAAACGAGATTTCGTAGTTCAATTACGAGATTTCGCAATGGCAACGACGCCAATGCCCGTCCACGACGAGGTGGCCCCCGTCATCGACCCGCGCATCGCGGCGTTCGAATCCTCGGTCGAGGCGATGCTGCTGGTCGATCCCTACGGCGACCAGATCGTCGATGCCAATCCCGCCGCCTGCGCCCTGCTCGGTTACGACCGCGCTTTGCTGCGGCAGACCAGGGCCAGCACGCTCCACGCCGGCGAGCTTGCCGCCCTCACCGTCTTCACCCAGGCCGTGCTGCACAAGGGCGCCTACTGGACCACCGCGCTCAATCCCCGTCACGCCACCGGGCAAGATCTCAAGCTCGAATATGCCGGCTGCCTGCTGCCGCATGACGGCCGCACGCTGCTGCTGCTGACGCTGACCGACCTCGAAGCCCGCCGCCGGCGCAATGTCGATGCTGCCGCCGAAGACCACATGCGCGGCGGCATCTCGACCTGGCAGCGGGTCGAGCGCGTGTTCCAGGACATCGAGCGCGAGAACCAGCTGATCCTGCGCGCCGCCGGCGAAGGCATCTATGGCGTCAACGCCGAAGGCAAGACCACCTTCGTCAACCCTGCGGCCGAGCGCATGCTGGGCTGGACCGCCGAGGAGCTGGTCGGCAAGGAGATCCACCCGATCGTCCACCACACCCATCACGACGGCCGGCACTATCACAACCACGACTGCCCGATCTATGCGGCGTTCCGCGACGGCGCCGTGCACCAGGTCGACGGCGAGGTGTTTTGGCGCAAGGACGGCTCGCCGGCCTGGGTCGAGTACACCTCGACGCCGATCCGCGATCGCGGCGTCGTGGTCGGCGCCGTCGTGGTGTTTCGCGATGTCAGCCAGCGCCGCGAGGCCGCCGAGAAGCTGCACGCGGCCCTTGCCGAGGTCGACCGCTTGCGCGAGCGGCTCGAGCTGGAGAACGCCTATCTCCAGGAGGAAATCCGCATCGAGACCAACCCGCGCGGCATCATCGGGGGAAGCGAGGCGATCCAGAAGACGCTGCGCCAGGTCAAGCTGGTGGCGCCGACCACCGCGGCGGTGATGATCACCGGCGAATCCGGCACCGGCAAGGAGCTGATCGCGCGCGCCATCCACGAGGATTCCACCCGCAGCGACCGGCCGCTGATCCGCGTCAACTGCGCCGCGATCCCGCGCGAATTGTTCGAGAGCGAGTTCTTCGGCCATGTCCGCGGCGCCTTCACCGGCGCAACGCGCGACCGCATCGGCCGCTTCGAGCTCGCCGACGGCGGCACGCTATTCCTCGACGAGGTCGGCGAGATCCCGCTCGAGCTGCAAGGCAAGCTGCTGCGCGTCTTGCAGGAAGGCCATTTCGAGCGCGTCGGCGAGGCGCGCACCCGCGCCGTCGACGTTCGCGTCATCGCCGCGACCAATCGCGATCTCAAGCAGGAGGTCCAGCGCGGCCGCTTCCGCGAGGATCTCTATTTCCGTCTCAACGTGTTTCCGATTGAGACCGTCCCCTTGCGCGAACGCCGCGAGGACATTCCCCTGCTGGCCCAGCATTTCCTGACGCGCGAGAGCAAGGCGCTGAAATCGAACCTCCGTCTGTCGGAGGGCGATGCGCGGCGGCTGACCCGCTACAACTGGCCCGGCAATGTCCGCGAACTCCAGAACGTGATCGAGCGCGCTGCGATTCTGTCGCAGAACGGCCGCCTGCGCATCGATCTGCCCGATCCTTCAGGTGAACAAGCGCCCAGCGGCGCCACCCGCCAGAGGCCCGACGCGCGCCCCGCAATCATGACGTCGTCGGAAATGCGCGACCACGAGCGCGCCAACATTCTCGCCGCGCTTGAGGCCTGCGCCGGAAAAGTCTTCGGCCCCGGCGGCGCCGCCGAGATCCTCGACATCAAGCCGACCACGCTGGCCTCACGGATCAAGGCGCTGGGAATCGCGCCTCGTCCGCAAGGGGCCCATCCTTCGAGACGCCCGCTTTAGGCGGGCTCCTCAGGATGAGGTCGGAGGGCGCGGCAACAGTATCAACAGACACCGGTGCCGCTTAGCCTCATCCTGAGGAGACCGCGAAGCGGTCGTCTCGAAGGACGAGGCGCGCGCTCAGGCTGCCTTGGTGGTGACGTCCGATGCGATCGGCAGGCCCTGCTCGATCGGCAGCGAGGGATCGCGCGACCATTCGTTCCAGGAGCCGAAATACATCCGCACGTCCTTCACGCCGGCGTTCTTCAGCGCCAGGAACGTGTTCGAGGCGCGCGCCCCCTTGAAGCAGTAGAGATAGACCGGCGTAGTCTGCGAGATGCCGACCGTGGCGCATTCCGCCAGAATCTCGTCCTTGGATTTGAAGCGCGGGCCTTCGACGGTCGGCTTCATCATGCGATACCATTCCAGCCACACCGCGCCCGGGATGCGGCCCTTGCGCGGGCAGAAATCCTTGCCGTACGGGGACGAGCTGTCGCCGATCCACTCGTCGACGTCGCGCACGTCGAGGATCGCGATGCCCGGCTTGCCGACGGCGGCGAGCATGGTCTTGGCGTCGATCAGGATCTCGCCCGCTTCAGGCACGATCGAGAACGAGGCCTTCTCAGGCGCGGGCACATCCTTGGTCACCGGGAAGCCCGCGGCCGACCAGGCGTCGAAGCCGCCATGCAGCACCTTCACCTTGGGATAGCCGAGCATGGTGAGCAGGTAATAGCCGCGGCAGGACTGGCCGAAGCCGGAGTTCATCGACTGTTCGTAGATCACCGCCGTCTCCTTGCCGGAAAGACCGGCGCTGCCGAACGCATCGGCGAACTTGGTCTTGAGCTCGGCCATGCCCTCGGGCGTGGAGGTCGCGAGGAACGTGAAGATCTCATGCACGTTGACGGCGCCCGGCAGATGGCCGGCGGCGTAGGCGTCGGGATTGCGGGTGTCGATGACGACACACGGCTCGGTCTTCAAGAGATCGGCGAGTTCGACGGCAGTGATCAGAACGTCAGTCATGGCAGCCTCTCCGTTGAGGTTGGGGGTCTTCGGGTGGACTCGTAGAACTCAGGACTCGGCCAGCATCTTGCGCAGCTGCTTGGTGGCCGGCGTGACGATCGCGACGAAATAGGCCTCGCGCAGGCGCCGCTGCGCGCGGTGGCTCTTGAGGTAGCCGCGGGCACCACAATGCAGCATCGCCGCATGCGCCGCCGCGACACTGGCTTCGCCGGCGCGCAGCCGCAGCGCAATCACCTTGCGCCAGTAGGTCTCCTCCTCGTTGTAGGGATCGCGCGCCAGCGCCATGGTCTCGGCCTCGAGCTCGGCGGCGAGCTCGCGGAAATGCACCGGCTGCTGCGGCAAATAGCGGTTGATATGGCCGAGGAGATTGTCGACATCGTCCATGATGTTGATGCAATCCTTGATCACCCCCAGCGCCATGCCGGCCTGCAGCAGGATGAAGCCGGCGCGGATCTTCTTGACGAAGGGCGCGGCGGGATCGGCCAGGATCAGCTCATCGGGCACGAAAGCGTCGCGGAACTGCACGCCATAGGTGCCGGTGCCGTCCATCGCGAGGAACGGCTTGCAGGGCGTCAGCGTGATCGCGGGGTCGGAGCAATCGGCCAGGAACATGACAGTGCCGGGCTCGCCACTTGCGATGCCCGGCTCGTCCTCGCGCTCGAAGATGGTGCCGAAGTAGTGATCAGGCCCGAGGTTGGAGACCCAGGGCAACGCACCGCGCACGATATAGCCGCCCTCGACCTTGCGGCCCTTTAGCTTGAGCTTCTCGATGCCGAAGAAGCTCTTCATGGGATTGGAGAGCCCGGTGCCGCCAAGCACGCGGCCGGTCGAGAAGGCATCTCCGAAGCGCTTTGCGAGCTTCACATTGGCGGAGTTCGCCGCGTACCAGACCAGCGTGTTCTGGCACCAAGCCATGAAGGCCGTGGCACCGCAGACCTCGCCGATCGCCGCCATCGCCTGGATCGCGCAACGCAGATCGGCGGGGCCTTCGTGCGGCACGTGGCTGCCCCATGCCCCGACCGCACCAAACTTGCGCAGCACCTCGGCCGGATAGACCGATCCGTCGTCGATGCCGGCTGCGAGCGGCGCAAGCTCTTGGCGCGCGATCCGCGCCACCTCGCCCGCGATGGACGGTGCGGGCTGATCCAGAACGTCGGCCCGCGATAAAGCCAGTGAACCCATGATCGTCTCCCGCACCCTGTCCTGATTGCCGTCTGCTAGATGCCGACCTCGAGATTGACCGGCCGGGTGAAGGTGTTGGCGACCGGCGACCATTTCTTCACATGGGCGACCAGCGCGTTGATCTCGTCCGGCGAGATGCCCTCGCATTCCATGTCGACCTTGACGCGGACATCGGTGAAGCCGACCGGCTTGTCGGAGGTGTCGCCGGTGCCC
Organism: Bradyrhizobium sp. NBAIM08; assembly: GCF_020193935.1. Classification (NCBI taxonomy): domain Bacteria; kingdom Pseudomonadati; phylum Pseudomonadota; class Alphaproteobacteria; order Hyphomicrobiales; family Nitrobacteraceae; genus Bradyrhizobium; species Bradyrhizobium sp. NBAIM08. Next base: position 1,143,824 of record NZ_JADYVR010000001.1, read on the forward strand.
CAGACCGCGGTGATGTTGAGATCGCCTTCGAGCTCGAGCTCGAGCTTGTTGACGATCCAGCCGCGGTGCACGGCGTTGGCATGCAGGCCGACCGCGAGGCACGAGCCGAGCGCGGCCAGCGAGGCTTCCGACGGATTGGGCGCGGTGTCGTCACCTAAGAGACCCGGCGGCTCGTCGACGATGTAGGGCTGCAGGTTGCGGATGTAATTGGCGTGGCGGAATTTGCCCTCCGCGACCGTCTTGCACTTCAAGGTCTTGATGACCTTCGGGTTTGCCTTGCCGTTGGCAATCAGTTGCTCGAGCCCGTTCTTGTCGATGGGCGCGAGGCACCCCGTCAGCACTGTCTTCTGAACGACGGCAGTCATCAATCTTCTCCCTGGCAGAAGTGGAAATCGGCAGGATACCGAACGGTCTGTTTCCTTGCATGGAGCGTGCCAGATCTCGCGAAAAACAAAAGGCGAGGCTTTGGAGCCGCTTAAGCGTCGCTGCCTGCAGATTGGTCAGCCCACTCCTGCTCAAAGGCGGAGCAGACGCGCGCGCGGATGCGAATCTTTTCGGCGCCGAACAGATGCGGCTTGCTGATGCGAGGCGGCTGCGATTAAGTTGTCGCTCATGGCAAAGCCGTCATCGAAGAAGAATCCGCCCCACGCCGCTGCCGGCGACGACGAATCCGCACGCGGGCGCCTGCTCAGCGCCGCAACGCATCTGTTCTGCAAGAACGGCATCAACGCCACCGGCATCGATGCGATCATCGAAGAGGCCGGCACCGCCAAGACCACGCTCTACAAATTGTTCGGCTCCAAGACCAACCTCGTCAACGCGGTGCTGGAGAGCGAAGGCAAGCAATGGCGCGAATGGTTCATCGGCGCCATGGAGCAAGGCGGCGGCGATGCGCAGGCGAAACTCACGCGCATCTTCCCCGCGCTGAAGAGCTGGTTCGCCGAAGAGCGCTTCTACGGCTGCCCCTTCATCAACGCCGTCGGCGAGCACGACAAGGATGCCAAGCAATTCCGCAACATCGCGCTGAAGCACAAGAAGATCGTGCTCGGCCACATCGAGAAGCTCGCCGGCGAGCTCGGCTCAGCCGAGCCCGCTGTGCTGGCGCATCAGCTCGGCCTCATCATCGACGGCGCCATCGTCGCCGCCATGATCTCGCGCGACCCGGCCGTCGCGGATACCGCGGCGCTTACGGCAGGCCCCCTGCTCGGCCAGGCCAAGGCGAAGAAGAAGCGCGCGGCGGAGCAGTTGGAGGCCGTGTGACGGTTCTTGCTTCGTAAAGGGGACACTGTCCCGGATCGCGCTGCGCTCCATCCGGGCTACGATGACTTCGTAGGGTGGGCAAAGGCGCGACGCGCCGTGCCCACCATTCCGTCTCAACTGTAAGCTTTGATTTGCCCGCCTACGGACCCGTCCGCTCGATCAGCGGCTCGCTCGCAGCGCGGCAAGCTCGACGTCGGCGGCCGACTTCTCGATAAAGGTCCTCGGGCAATCGGCAGCCGCCTGCTCGAACAGTTTTAACGCCTCTTCCCTGGAGCCGCTCTGCAGGGCTCGCTCGGCAATATAGAAATTCGCCTCGCAGACCTGCCCCTTCTTCTTCGCCGGGTCGGCATCGTCCGCTGCGCTGCGCACTTGCTCCGGCGTCGTCGTACCCAGGAAGAGGTTGACGACCGGCGCGGGCCATTTCGTCGCGTCGAGCCGCTTTGCAGCCTCGCTCAGCCGGCTCGGTTGGTCGCTGCGCCTTGCAACAATTTCGCGCCAGATGACTGGATAGGCACCTTTCGGATCGAGCTCGATCGCCTGATCCAGATCGGTCAACGATTGGGCGAAGGAAGCGGTCTGCCAATAGAGCCTCGCACGATGAAAGTAGGCGCGCGCATCCTTGGGATCGAGCTGCACGAGTTGATCGTAGTCCTCGAGCGAGCGGCCGAAGTCCCCCTTGGCCTTGTACGCGTTGGCGCGGAGCCCGAATGCATCCTTATCCTTGGGGTTGAGGCGTATCGCGTCATCGAAGTCTGCGATAGCGCGGTCAAGCTCCCCTTTCGCGTGGTAGGCCCCACCCCGAGCGCGGAGCACGGGGCCATCCGTGGACGCGAGCGCAATCGATTCACCTGCGACGGACGCAGAAATGGGATCTGCATCCTGACCTTGAAGCTGACTCTGCCGATCGCCGGTGTTTCCTTGACCCTTATGTGCCAGCTGGATCACCTGATTGTAATCGGCAATGGCGCGATCGTAATCACCCTTTTGAAAATAGGCGACGCCCCGGCAACCATAGGCAGACCGGCTCTGTGGGTTTAGCTCGATGATCCGGTCATAGTCGGCGATCGCGCGGTCGAGTTCACCCAGTTGAGAAAAGGATTCGGCTCGGAAGTAGTAAAAATTCTCGCTTCTGGGTTTGATCTGGATGGTTTGATCCAGTGCGGCCAACGCGAGCTCTCTCTTACCCTTTGCGAAGTAAACTCGACCGCGGCACAATTGGCCTCCACCGTTTTGCGGGCTGATCTCGACCGCACGATCGCAGTCAGCCATGGCCCGATCGGGATCCCCATTCCGGACGTAAGAGAGGCCTCGTTCGACATGCGCTATGACATTGTCCGGATGAATCAGAAGGGCCTGATCATAATCGGCGATGGCACGGACGAAGTCGCGTCTCGCCGAATAGACGTGAGCACGTCCGATATAGGCGTAGGTATTCTTCGGATCGAGCTCGATCACCTTGGCATAATCAAGCAGCGCAGCCTCGGGCTCTCGCTTTTGGATCAGCGCAGAAGCCCTCGCGATGCGGGAGTTCAGATTGCCCGGATCGCGCTCAATGATCTCGTTGTAGTCCGCTATCGCAAGGTCGATCTCGCCCTTCTGGCGGTAGAACATGGCGCGGCGGAAGCGCGCCATGACCACACCTTGCTGCATGCCCGTCCCCGCCGCCTGAATGATGGCGGTGCAGCCTGCGATCCTGTCATCGAGGCTGAAATTGCCGACCGCGTTACACTTGGAAGCCAACGGCATTTCCGCGCGAGCGCCTGACATTTCGAGCAAGGCCGTCAGCGCCACAACACCGAAGCTTGCTGCCGCACGAACTCCTGCGCGGCCGATCCTTCCAAACATGCAGTCCCCACTCAATTTCCAGAGACTTCATAGCAACCAATCTTGTCTATGCACAGCCCTTGGTTGCGCACTTGCAGGCGACGGGTCCGTGCGGCCCGATGCTCAGGCCGACTTGGCCATCATCGCCTGAAGCCGCACCAGTTCCGCCTCCAGATCACCGCTCCACATCCACTGCCCTAATGTCGAGCACGCGACGCGCCTCGAGCCGTGTCCGCCTACGCCTCGGCGATCTGCAACAAGGCCTCGCGAAAAGCCAGCGCGGCTGGTCCGAGCGGCTGGTCCAGCCGGTGCGCGAGATAGGCTTCTGCGGCAACCTGGCTGCGCCGTCCGAGGGCGGTGGTGGCAAGGCGCACGAGGCGCCTTTCCCTCAGATCGCGCTCCACCAGCCAGAACGGCAGGCGGCCCCAGCCGAGACCGGCGAGAATCATCGCATGCTTGGTGTCCTGATTGGTGACCCGGCAGGTCTGGGGCGAAAGCACACCGAACATGCGCCCTTCCGTCAGCGGCGTCGGATCGGACAGAACGATCTGCAGATGATCGGCCAGATCCTGAAGGCTGATCCTGTTGCGCGATTGCCGCCTCGCCAATGGGTGATCGACGGAAACGACGGCAACCTGCTCGACCGACGAGATCGCCTCGAGTGCGATCCGCGGATCGCGAAAATCCTCGCCGACCACGATCGCAAGCGAACTGCGCTTGTCGATCAGCGAGGCGATCGGTCCACCCAGCGGCTCGACCGCAAGCCTGATTGAAACCGAGGGATAGGCAGCGCGCATCTTCGTCAATGCCGCGCCGACCATGCCGATCGGAAACAACGTGTCGATTGTCAGGGAAAGCTCGAGTTCGACTCCCTCGCCAAGGCCCCGGGCCCGCGCCCGCATCGCATCGACCCTGAGGAGAATGTCACGCGCGTTGGCGAGCAGTGACTGCCCCTCGGGCGTCAGGACCGGCCGATGACCCGTGCGATCGAACAGCGCAACACCCAGTTCGGCCTCCAGATTGGCGATGGCATGGCTGATGGCGGACTGAACACGGGACAGCCGAGCCGCGGCCGCCCGGAAGCTCCCGCATTCCGCCACCGTCACGAATGTTCGCAACTGATCTAGCGTCAGCACGTCCAGCATGATCTATCCAATCGATCGAACTCATCGATCTTATCGCGCTACCGCTGATCAAGCACAGACCTATTTTGGCTGCTAGCCCCCACCTAAGAGCGAGGAAGCAAAATGACGAAGGTCCTGGTGCTGTACTACTCGTCCTACGGTCACATCGAGACGATGGCTGAAGAGATGGCCCGGGGTGCACGGGAGGCCGAAGCCGAAGTCGCCATCAAGCGCGTGCCGGAAATTGTGCCCGACCACGTCGCGCAGAGGGCCGGATACAAGGTCGATCAACGCGCCGACACCGCCGCCGTGGCCGAATTGCCGGACTACGACGCGATCATCCTTGGCACCCCGACGCGTTTCGGGAACATGGCCGCGCAGATGAAGAACTTCCTCGACCAGTGCGGCGGCCTGTGGTTCGAGAACAAGCTCGTGGGCAAAGTCGGCAGCGTCTTCACATCGACGGGCAGCCAGCATGGCGGCCAGGAAAGCACCATTCTGTCCGTGCACAGCGTGCTGCTGCACCTCGGCATGGTCGTGGTCGGGCTGCCCTACACATTCAAGGGACAGATGCGCATGGACGAGGTCACCGGATGCTCGCCCTACGGCGCATCGACCCTCGCCGACGACGGCAGCGGCGGGGATCGTCGTCCAAGCGCCAACGAACTGGCCGGGGCACGCTTTCAGGGACGCCATGTCGCCGAGATCGCTCGCGCCCTGGCCGCTGGGCGGCTCACGGAGGCGGCCTGATGGCGGCGGCAGCACCTGCCTCGTCCTTGCGAGATCGACATTGGCATGTGGTGAGCATCGTCGTGGGCTCCGGCGTCGTCGCCGCGATCCAGGTGGGGAAGGCTGCGATCGCCACGCCCATGCTGCAAAAGGATCTGGGCCTTGACCTCGCCGCTGCCGGCTGGCTGACCGGGATCATCGCTGTTCTCGGCCTGTTGGGCGGTATCCCTGCCGGCTCCCTCGTCGCCCGCGCCGGAGATCGGCGAAGTCTCATTGTCGGCCTCGGGCTGCTCATCCTTGGCGCCATCATCGGCGCGCTCGCAACCGACTATGCGGTGCTTCTCGCATCGCGCATCGTAGAAGGCTCAGGATTTCTTCTGATCATTGTTGCGGGTCCGGCGATCCTGAACAGAGCAGTCCCGTCCGGGCAACAGGACGTTCCGCTTGCCCTGTGGAGCTGCTTCATGCCGGCCGGCATTGCGCTCGCGATGCTCGTCGGGACGTTCTTCAGCGACTGGCGCGCTCTGTGGTGGGGCAGCGCCGGTCCTGCGGCGATCGCCATCGTGGCCGCGTGGATGAGTATTCCGGCTGCCCCGAAGCGCATGTCGGCATCGTGGAGGCGCACGATGTCGGATGCCGTGCGCGTCGCGACAAGCAAGGGCCCGCTTCTGCTGGCCGGATGTTTTGCCCTCTACAGCCTGATGTTCTTCGCGCTGTTCAGCTTCCTCCCGGTGCTGCTGATGGAGCGGATGAACATCCCTCATGGCACTGCCGGCATGCTCAGTGCTCTCGCCACCGCAAGCAACATCACCGGGAATGTCGCTGCCGGCTACCTGCTCGCGCGCGGTGCCCGGCGTTCAGTGCTGCTCGTCGCGGCCTGTCTGGCCATGGGCTTTTCAGCTCCTGGCATCTTCCTGCAGATCTTCGGCGATACGCCCACGCTTCTGCTGTGCATCCTGTTCGCTGCGGTCGGTGGTCTGATGCCGGCCGTCCTGATCTCATCGATCCCCTTGCTCGCGCCATCCGCCGCACTCATTCCTGTGGTCACCGGACTGGTGATGCAGGGCAGCAATCTCGGCCAGGTGGCCGGACCTGTCGCGGTCGGAAGTGCCGTTGAGGCCTATGGGTGGACAGCCGCACTGGCCATCATCCTGATCGCCGCGCTGCTTGCCGCCATCATCGCCGCATCCGCCCGCTTCGATGACAGCGCGGCCCACTGACCCTACTGTCCCAACATCTCGGCAAGCCGCACCAGCTCCGCCTCGAGATCGCGCTCCACATCCACGGCCCGAATGTCGAGCACGCGATAATCCCGCGCCTCCAGCCACGCCCGCCGCGACGCGCGATCGGCTGCAATCGCCTCCCCCTCGCCCGGGTTCACCAGCTCGATCGCGATCCGGTGCGGGAATGAGACGAAGTCGGGGATGTGGCGCCCCACGGGAGTCTGCCGCTTGAACCCACCTGCGAAGCGGCGATCACGCGTCAGCGCCTGCCAGAGCAGGCGTTCGGCGTCGGTCGGGTTGCGGCGGAGCAGGCGGGCAAGGCCCCGCACGGTCGAGCCGCTGTCGGGCACACCGCCGCCCTGCCCGTGCTCGGCCAGCAGCGCGCGCAGGCGCGTGGCCTGCTCGCCGTCGAGCACGCCGCCCTTGGCCGGACCCTTGCGCCCCTCGGCGATCGCCATGATCACGCCGTGCAGCGTGTGCATGTCCTGCTTGGTCGGCTCCATCCGGGTGAAGATGTTGCGCAGGTTCACCAGCATGGTGTCGCGCTTCTCGGCGGGCCGCAGGAACTCGACCTTGTCGAGCTCGCGCACGAGATTGTCGAAGAAGGCCTGCATCTGGTGCTGCGAGGCGCGCTCGGATCTTTCAGGCATGGCGTGCGGCAGCGCGCCCGACGTCGCACGCTTGAACCATTCATAGCCGACCAAGAGCACGGCCTGGGCGAGGTTGAGCGAGGCAAAGCCCGGATTGACCGGGAAGGTGATGATGCGGTTGGAGAGCCCGACCTCCTCGTTGGTCAGTCCCCAGCGCTCGCGGCCGAACAGGATGCCGGCCTTTCCACCAGAGGCGACGTGACCTGCGATCTCGGTGGCAGCCGCCTCCGGCCCGACCACGGGCTTGGCCTGGTCGTGGGGACGTGCGGTGGTGGCGAACAGGAGGTCGAGGTCGGCGACCGCCTGCTCGACCGTGTCGAACAGCTGCGCCTTCTCCAGGATATGGTCCGCGCCGGCGGCCGCTCGCTGGGCGGCGATGTTTGGCCAGCCGTCCCGGGGGTTGACGATGCGCAAGCGGCCAAGCGCGAAATTGCCCATGGCGCGCGCGGTCATGCCGATGTTCTCGCCGAGCTGCGGCTCGACCAGGATCACGATGGGACCGTCGAGGGAAAGGCCCGCTTTGCTCTTGTCAGTCCCCGACATCTGCTTTCGCTTCCACTCTTCGTCTCAAGGCCTTGGCAAGGCCGCCTTAGGAATTGATTCAAGCGGCCCCCACGACCGGGCCGCCTCGCGGTCTGTCGTTTGCCTGTCCTGACAAAATTCTCAAGGGAAATAACGACTTGGATTCGACTTTTGAATCTCGCCCGAAACGGGCCCGAAGGCCGGGCCGAGGCCCGGCCGGCCGCTCCTCGCCTGCGCAAGCTGGATGAGCTAAAAGTGCATAATCCCTTGGCTTTCGCCCGCCGCGCGGCGGTGCTAAGAGGCGGCGGATATTCCCGTGGCGCGCCAAAAGCGCCGTTCCCAAGAGGCTCCCCCGATCATGGCAAAAATCAAGGTATCCAATCCCGTCGTCGAGCTCGATGGCGACGAGATGACCCGGATCATCTGGCAGTACATCAAGGACAAGCTGATCAACCCGTTCCTGGATGTCGAGCTGCTCTATTTCGACCTGGGCATGGAATACCGCGACCACACCAATGATCAGGTGACGATCGACGCGGCCGAAGCGATCAAGAAGGTCGGCGTCGGCGTCAAGTGCGCCACCATCACCCCGGATGAAGCCCGGGTGAAGGAGTTCAATCTCAAGCAGATGTGGAAGTCGCCGAACGGCACCATCCGCAACATCCTCGGCGGCGTGATCTTCCGCGAGCCGATCATCTGCAAGAACGTGCCGCGCCTGGTTCCCGGCTGGACCAAGCCGATCATCATCGGCCGCCACGCCTATGGCGACCAGTACCGCGCCACCGACATCAAGTTCCCCGGCAAGGGCACCCTCTCGCTGAAGTTCGTCGGCGAGGACGGCACCGTGATCGAGAAGGAAGTGTTCAAGGCGCCCGGCGCCGGCGTCGCGATGGAGATGTACAATCTCGACGATTCCATCATCGATTTCGCCCGCGCTTCGTTCAATTACGGCCTGCTGCGCAATTACCCGGTGTACCTGTCGACCAAGAACACGATCCTCAAGGTCTATGACGGGCGCTTCAAGGACATCTTCCAGGACATCTTCGACAAGGAGTTCAAGAAGGAGTTCGACGCCAAGGGCCTGACCTACGAGCACCGCCTGATCGACGACATGGTCGCTTCAGCGCTGAAATGGTCCGGCGGCTATGTCTGGGCCTGCAAGAACTACGATGGCGACGTGCAGTCCGACACGGTCGCGCAGGGCTACGGCTCGCTCGGCCTGATGACCTCGGTGCTGCTCACCCCCGACGGCAAGACCGTCGAGGCGGAAGCTGCCCACGGCACCGTGACCCGCCACTACCGCGAGCACCAGAAGGGCAAGGAGACCTCGACCAACTCAATCGCGTCTATCTTCGCCTGGACGAGAGGCCTGTCGCACCGCGCCAAGCTCGACAACAACCCCGAGCTCGCCAAGTTCGCGGCCACGCTGGAGAAGGTCTGCGTCGACACCGTCGAGGCCGGCTATATGACCAAGGACCTTGCGCTGCTGGTCGGCGCCGACCAGCGCTGGCTCTCGACCACCGGCTTCCTCGACAAGGTCGCCGAGAACCTCACGAAAGAGCTGGCGGCGTAAGCTGTCCGCAATTTCGCCCGACTGGGCCAGACATGATCAAGGGCCGCGCCAAAGCGCGGCCCTTTTTCAATTCTGTGGCCCTCGCGCGGAGATGCGACCATGCCGATCACACTATGCCGGGCCGAACTGGGAGCTCGCCGACGGCAGCGCGGTGACGGGTAAAGCCGCCGGCAATGCGCCGGGCGCGACCGCAGCCGACATTCCCTGGCTGAAACTAGACGTCACCTCGCATCGCGGCAGCGGCGCACTCACGCCCGTGACCACGGTCCAGCGCATCAACACCCATGGCGGCAAGCTCGACGTGCCTGCGACAAGGCCGGCGAGTTCAGGAGCGCGCCCTACTCCGCCGACTACGTCTTCCTGAACGAGGGCTGAGCGCTCGCCAGTCCGGTAGACATTGAGCTAAGCGCCCGCCATCGCTTTTTCGATCGCGCTCAGGGCCTCGGAGGCCTTGGCGCCATCGGGCCCGCCGGCCTGGGCCATGTCGGGCCGGCCGCCGCCGCCCTTGCCGCCGAGCGCCTCGGAGGCGATGCGGACCAGATTGACCGCATTGAAGCGCGCGGTGAGGTCCTGCGTGACGCCGACCACAATTCCGGCCTTGCCGTCCCCGGTGACGCCGACGATGGCGACGACGCCCGAGCCGATCTGCTTCTTGCCGTCGTCGGCGAGACTCTTGAGATCCTTCATCTCGATGCCTTCGACCGCACGCGCCATCAGCTTGACGCCGCCGGCCTCGCGCACGCCCGACGCTGCGCCGTTGTTGCCGGCTGCGGCGCCGCCGCCCATCGCCAGCTTCTTGCGGGCATCGGAGAGTTCGCGCTCGAGCTTCTTGCGCTCCTCCATCAGCGCCGAGATGCGCGCCGGCACGTCGTCGAGCGAGGTGCGCAGCTCGTTCGCCGCGATCTTCGCCAGCGCCATGGTGTCGTTGGCATGTTTTCGCGCGTAGTTGCCCGTCAGCGCCTCGATCCGGCGCACGCCGGAGGCGACCGCGCTCTCGCTCGCGACCGTGATCAGGCCGATATCGCCGGTGCGCTTCACATGGGTGCCGCCGCAGAGCTCGACCGACCAGCCGAGCGCGTTGGCGCCGCGCTCGCGCGCGGTCCTGCCCATCGAGACGACGCGGACCTCGTCGCCATACTTCTCGCCGAACAGCGCGCGCGCGCCGGCCTCGCGGGCCTCGTCGACGCCCATGACGCGCGTGGTGACCTCGTCGTTCTCCAACACCACGTCGTTGGCGATGTCCTCGACCCGGGCGAGCTCCTCAGCCGTGATCGGCTTCGGATGCACGAAGTCGAAGCGCAGCCGATCCGGCGCGACCATCGAGCCGCGCTGGGCAATGTGATCGCCGAGCACCTGGCGCAGCGCCTCGTGGATAATGTGAGTCGCCGAGTGATGGGCGCGGATGGTCGAGCGGCGTGCGTGATCCACCTCGAGCTGCAGCGCCGTGCCGAGCTTCACTTCGCCACTCTCGACCGTGCCGATATGGACGAAGAGATCGCCGAGCTTCTTCTGCGTATCGGTGACGCGGACCTTGATGCCGCCCTCGCCCGAGAGCACGCCGGTGTCGCCGACCTGGCCGCCCGACTCCGCATAGAACGGCGTCTGGTTCAGCACGATCGCGCCCGTCTCGCCGGCCTTGAGGCTCGTGACCTCGGCGCCGGCCTTGACCAGCGCCGAGACCACGCCTTCGGCGCTCTCGGTCTCGTAGCCCAGGAATTCGGTCGCCCCGAGCTTCTCGCGCAGCGGGAACCAGATCGCTTCCGACGCCGCCTCACCCGAGCCCTTCCAGGACTCGCGCGCCTTGGCCTTCTGGCGCTCCATCGCGTCGGTGAACGCCGCCTGGTCGACGCCGATGCCGCGCGACTTCAGCGCGTCCTGGGTCAGGTCGAGCGGGAAGCCGTAGGTGTCGTAGAGCGTGAAGGCGACGTCGCCGTCGAACATGTCGCCCTTCTTTAAGGACGCGCTCTTCTCGTCGAGGATGGCCAAGCCGCGCGAGAGAGTCTTGCGGAAGCGGGTCTCTTCCAGCCGCAGCGTTTCCTCGATCAGTTTTTCCGCGCGCATCAATTCCGGATAGGCCTGGCCCATCTCGCGCACCAGCGCCCAGACGAGGCGGTGCATCAAAGGCTCCTTGGCACCCAAGAGCTGGGCATGGCGCATCGCCCGGCGCATGATCCGGCGCAGCACATAGCCGCGGCCCTCGTTCGAGGGCAGCACGCCGTCGGAGACCAGGAAGGCGGACGAGCGCAAGTGATCGGCGATGACGCGGAACGAGCCGACGTTCTGCTCGTTCGGTCCGCTGCCGAGCGCGGACGAGGTCGCGTCGATCAGGTTCTTGAACAGGTCGGTCTCGAACACGCTCTCGACGCCCTGGAGGATGCAGGCCATGCGCTCCAGGCCCATGCCGGTGTCGATCGAGGGACGCGGCAGATTAACGCGCTCCTCCTTCGTCACCTGCTCGTATTGCATGAACACGAGATTCCAGAATTCGAGGAAGCGGTCTCCGTCCTCTTCCGGCGATCCCGGAGGACCGCCCCAGATGTGCTCGCCGCGGTCGATGAAGATCTCCGAGCACGGGCCGCACGGCCCGGTGTCGCCCATCGCCCAGAAATTGTCCGAGGTCGGGATGCGGATGATGCGGTCGTCGGAGAAGCCGGCGATCTTCTTCCACAGGCCGGCCGCCTCGTCGTCGGTGTGGTAGACGGTGACGAGCAGCTTGTCCTTCTTCAGCCCGAACTCGCTCGTGATCAGCTTCCAGGCGAGCTCGATTGCGCGCTCCTTGAAGTAATCGCCGAACGAGAAATTGCCGAGCATCTCGAAGAAGGTGAGATGGCGCGCGGTGTAGCCGACATTGTCGAGGTCGTTGTGCTTGCCGCCGGCGCGCACGCATTTCTGCGAGGTGGTGGCGCGCTGATAGGGCCGCTTCTCGACGCCGGTGAAGACGTTCTTGAACTGCACCATGCCGGCATTGGTGAACATCAACGTCGGGTCGTTGCGCGGCACGAGTGGCGAGGACGGCACGATCTCGTGGCCGTTCTCGGCAAAGAAGTTCAGAAAGGTCGACCTGATCTCGTTGACGCCGCTCATGTTCATCCAATCGGGTATGCTTGGGCCCGCTTTTCGCGGTCCAAACCGGACCGTTAAGGCTGATATCTGCGGGCCAAAGCGCTTTTAGACAAGGCCAGCTTCGCTGTCCAGAAACTGTGCAGAGAGATCAGAGGGTTGCCGCAGGCGCTCAATCCCCTTGCAATCCCGTTGGATAGGGCGCGCGGACGCGTTGACAGGCTTGGCTCCCCTGTGGTCTCTACCCATCTGTATCGTACGGCCACGTCGGGAGAGACCGGCACTTGGTAGCCGGCGCCGAAGGAGCAACCGCCCCGGAAACTCTCAGGCAAAAGGACCGCGTGGCTTTGACAGCATCTGGAAAGAGGCGCCGACGGGTCTAGGCCCGGACAGCGTCCGCCGACGGGATAATACTCTCAGGCACAGCGACAGATGGGGCTTCGACTGGTGTCCATCGGGGAATCCTCCCCGGGGGAACCGCCGAGGGCCCTCAAGATGCTAGCGCACGACCAAGACTCCCTGAAACGCACCCCCCTCTACGACCTTCATGTGTCCCTAGGGGGCAAGATGGTGCCGTTCGCGGGCTATGACATGCCCGTGCAGTACCCCGCGGGCGTCTTGAAGGAGCACCTCCATACCCGCACCAAAGCGGGCCTGTTCGATGTCTCCCACATGGGCCAGCTCGCGCTCCGGCCGAAATCCGGCAATGTGGAGGACGCCGCCCGCGCGCTGGAGCGGCTGGTGCCGCAGGATATCGTGGCGATCGCCGCAGGGCGGCAGCGCTACGCCCAGTTCACCAATGACGACGGCGGCATTCTCGACGACCTGATGGTCGCCAATTTCGGCGATCACCTGTTCCTGGTCGTCAACGCCGCCTGCAAAGCCCAGGACGAGGCGCATCTGCGCGCGAACCTGTCCGACGCCTGCGTGATCGAGCAGCTTGCCGACCGCGCGCTGATCGCGTTGCAGGGCCCGAAGGCGGAAGCGGCGCTGGCGAAATTCTGTGCAGAGGTATCAGGCATGAAGTTCATGGACGCCGGCCCGCACGAGGTTGCCGGCATCAAGTGCTTCGTCTCGCGCTCCGGCTACACCGGCGAGGACGGCTTCGAGATCTCGGTTCCAGCAGGCGATGCCGAACGCCTCGCAAAGGTGCTGCTTGAAAATCCCGACGTGCTGCCGATTGGCCTCGGGGCCCGCGACAGCCTGCGGCTGGAAGCCGGGCTCTGCCTGTACGGCCACGACATCGACACCACGACCACGCCGGTCGAGGCCGCGCTGGAATGGTCGGTGCAGAAAAGCCGCCGCAGCGGCGGTGCGCGCACCGGCGGCTTTCCCGGCGCTGCGAAGATCCTCGCCCATTTCGATGGCGGCGCATCCCGCCGCCGCGTCGGCTTGCGCGCCGAAGGCCGCGCGCCGGTGCGCGAGGGCGCGCTGCTGTTTGCGAATGACGCGGGCGGCGAGCCGATCGGACAAGTCACCTCGGGCGGTTTCGGCCCGAGCCTGAATGCGCCGGTTGCGATGGGCTACGTGCCCACGAATCTGAGCGCGCTTGGCACAAAGCTCTTCGCCGAGGTGCGCGGCCAGCGACTGCCCTTACAGGTCGCCGCCATGCCCTTCGTGAAAAACACCTACAAACGCTGAGGACGAGACATGACCACGACGCTGTACACTTCCGACCATGAATGGCTCGCCATCGACGGCGATGTCGCCACGGTCGGCATCACCGATTACGCCCAGCAGCAACTCGGCGACGTCGTGTTCGTCGAGCTGCCCAAGGTCGGCCGCGCGCTGAAGAAGGCCGAAGCCGCCGCCGTCGTCGAGTCCGTCAAGGCGGCCTCCGACGTCTACGCACCAATCTCGGGTGAAGTGCTCGAGGCCAATGCCGAGCTCGCATCCGAGCCGGCGCTGGTGAACTCGGATGCGCAAGGCAAGGCCTGGTTCTTCAAGATCAAGATGGCCGACAGAAGCGAGCTCGGCGGCCTCATGGATGAAGCCGCCTACAAGGCGCATACGGCGTGAGATGAAGCGAAGTCTAACCTCATGCTCAGTGTCATCACCCGCGAAGGCGGGTGATCCAGTACGCCGCGGCCCCTCGGTTCAATCCGCGCTGCTGGAGAGTACTGGATGCCCCGCCTGCATGACACTGACAGCGAAATCTGAAGCGAGGACCCATGATGACCGCGCACCGCAAATCCAACGGCGACACCGCCAGTTTCGTCCGCCGCCACATCGGCCCATCGGCGCGCGATGTCACCGCCATGCTTGAAACAGTCAGTGCCAAGAGCGTCGATGCGCTGATCGCGGAAACGCTGCCGGCCTCGATCCGGCAGGCCGGCCCGCTCGACCTCGGCAAGCCCTTGAGCGAGACCGAGGCGATCGCGCACATGACCGAGCTTGCGCGTCAGAACCAGGTCTTCACCTCGCTGATCGGCCAAGGCTATTCCGGCACGGTCCTGCCCGCAGTGATCCAGCGCAACATCCTGGAGAACCCGGCCTGGTACACGGCCTACACGCCCTATCAGCCCGAGATCAGCCAGGGCCGGCTGGAGGCGCTGCTCAACTTCCAGACCATGATCTGCGACCTCACCGGGCTCGACGTCGCCAACGCCTCCCTGCTCGATGAAGCCACCGCCGCCGCCGAAGCCATGGCGCTGGCCGAGCGCCACTCGCAGGTCAAGGCAAAGGCCTTCTTCGTCGACAAGGACGTGCATCCGCAGACGCTGGCGGTGATGCGCACCCGCGCCGAGCCGCTGGGGTGGACCCTGGTCGTCGGCGATCCCCTCACCGATCTCGACAAAGCGGACGTGCTCGGTGCGCTGCTGCAATACCCGGGCTCATCCGGCGCGCTGCGCGATCTCAGGCCCGCGATCGCGGCGCTGAAGGCCAAGGGCGCGCTCGCCATCGTTGCCGCCGACCTGCTGGCGCTGACGCTGCTCGCCTCGCCCGGCGAGCTCGGGGCCGACATCGCCATCGGCTCGGCCCAGCGCTTCGGCGTGCCGATGGGCTATGGCGGCCCGCACGCCGCCTATATGGCGGTGCGCGATGCGCTGAAGCGTTCGCTGCCCGGCCGCATCGTCGGCCTCTCCGTCGATTCCCGCGGAATGCCGGCCTATCGCCTCGCGCTGCAGACCCGCGAGCAGCACATCCGCCGCGAGAAGGCGACCTCCAACATCTGCACCGCGCAGGTGCTGCTCGCCGTGATCGCCTCGATGTATGCGGTCTATCACGGCCCCGAGGGCCTCACGCAGATCGCGCGCAACGTCCATCGCCGCGCCGCCGTGCTCGCGACCGGCTTGCGCAAGCTCGGCTTTGCGCCTGCGAGCGAAAGCTTCTTCGACACGCTCAGCGTCGATGCCGGCGGCAAGCGCGAGGAGATCGTCGCGCGCGCGCTCGCCGAGAAGATCAATCTCGGCATCAGTGATGCCGCGCTTCGCATCGCGCTCGACGAGACCACGACGCCTGCGACGATTGAAGCAGTCTGGCGCGCCTTCGGCGGCAAGCTTGCCTATGCCGAGATCGACGCCGAGACGCGCGAGGCGCTGCCGGACGCGTTGAAGCGCGCCACCGCATTCCTGACCCATCCGGTGTTCCATGCGCACCGCTCGGAGACCGAGATGCTGCGCTACATGCGCAAGCTCAGTGACCGCGACCTCGCGCTTGACCGCGCCATGATCCCGCTGGGATCCTGCACCATGAAGCTGAACGCGACCACCGAGATGATGCCGTTGACCTGGCCGGAATTCGGCTCGCTGCATCCGTTCGCCCCGCGCGAGCAGGCGGCCGGCTATCACGCGCTGTTCGCACGCCTGGAGAAATGGCTCTGCGACATCACCGGCTATGACGCGATCTCGCTGCAGCCGAATTCGGGCGCGCAGGGCGAATATGCCGGGCTGCTCGCGATCCGCGGCTATCATGCCGCGCGCGGACAGGGCCATCGCAAGATCTGCCTGATCCCCTCCTCCGCCCACGGCACCAATCCGGCCTCGGCCGCGATGGTCGGCATGGACGTGGTGGTGGTGTCTTGCGAGAAGAACGGCGACGTCGACGTCAATGATCTCCGCGCCAAGGCGGAGAAGCACGCGAACGACCTCGCAGCTGTCATGATCACCTATCCCTCGACCCACGGCGTGTTCGAGGAGCACATCCGCGAGATCTGCGACATCGTGCACGGCCATGGCGGCCAGGTGTATCTCGACGGCGCCAACCTCAATGCGCAGGTCGGCCTTTCCAGGCCCGGCGATTACGGCGCCGACGTCAGCCATCTCAACCTGCACAAGACCTTCTGCATCCCGCATGGCGGCGGCGGCCCCGGCATGGGCCCGATCGGCGTCAAGGCGCATCTCGCCCCGTTCCTCCCCGGCCACCCCGCGACGAAGGCAGACGCGCCGGTCGGTCCGGTCTCGGCCGCGCCGTTCGGTTCGGCGTCGATCCTTACCATCTCCTACATCTACATCCTGATGATGGGCGGTGAAGGCCTGAAGCGCGCCACCGAGATCGCGATCCTCAACGCCAATTACATCGCAGCGCGCCTCGATCCGCATTTCCCGGTGCTCTACAAGAACGAGAAGGGACGCGTCGCGCATGAGTGCATCGTCGATCCGCGTCCGCTGAAGACGACGAGTGGCGTCACCGTCGACGACATCGCAAAGCGCCTGATCGATTACGGCTTCCACGCCCCGACCATGAGCTTCCCGGTACCGGGCACGCTGATGATCGAGCCGACCGAATCGGAATCCAAGGCCGAGCTGGATCGTTTTTGCGACGCCATGATCGCGATCCGCAAGGAAATCGCCGAGGTCGAGGCCGGTCGCTTTGAGATCGCAGCCTCGCCCCTGCGCCACGCTCCGCACACAGTGCACGACATCGCCGACGACGATTGGAAGCGCGCCTACACCCGCACGGAGGGTTGCTTCCCCGACGGCGTCTCGCGCTCCGACAAATATTGGTGCCCCGTCGGCCGCGTCGACAACGTCTATGGCGACCGCAACCTGGTGTGCTCCTGCCCGCCGGTGAGCGATTACGCAGAAGCTGCGGAGTAGGATGTGTAGGGTGGGTTAGCCTCGCGGCTGCGCAAAGCGCAGTCCGCGACGCGTAACCCACCACTTCTGCGTCCGCTGAACCGAACGGTGGTGGATTACGCCTTCGGCCCTACGGCACTGCGTGCGCCGCTAGGGCGCAATCAACAACCGGCGCTCGCCATCCCACCGCCAAAGCCGTTCATTGGTGAGCAGCGTGCCGCCCCACCAACGTCGAATCGGATTGTGGCGACGGAAATCTTCGCGGCCTTCCAGAACCGCTTTGCCAAATTCGGTCAGCGACAACCGGCTCCGACGATAGGCGGCGTTGCGACCTCGCGCATCGTGCGGGGCGAGCGTCGCGAGTTTCGGATCGAGACCTGCGACCGCCGGCATCGGGCCCGACGCAAGCCCTTCGAGCAACGGACCCAGCTCCCACTGGTCGAACACGCGCGTTTCGAGCAGCCCGCCCGGCTGAAACAGTTCTTTTGTACGGTTGTGCCCCCTTGCAATCAGCTCGATAAGCCGCGCCTCCGTCGCGCCCAATCCGGTGATTGGTGACGGCAGTTCAGCTAGCAACGCTTCCAGAGCCGGCTTCAGGAAAGGTAGCCTGGGTAAATCCCTTGTCAGCAACCCGAAGCAAAGTTCAGGCGTCGGCGCCCGATACGCCTCCCAGGCCATGTTGGCTATCTCGAAGTCGCACTCTGCGATCTCCGATTCCCGCACCGTACGATCGCGAAGTTGCGGGCCGTCCGCTTCGCGCAGATCGAAATTGACCCGTCGCAGTCTCAGACAATGGGTGATCGATGGATGGGACCGCAAATAGTCCAGGATCCAGATCAGTTGCAATTGACTGTTAGGCTCAGGGTCGAACCACAGCTCGATGAACTCGACGCCATAGGTCTCGCAAAACCAAACCAGGCCAGTCTCCTTGTGTGCGAGACCGGTCTGAGGCAACCGGCCAACAAGATCGGACCACCGCACCTCCGGATCGCCCCTGTAATAGCCTCCCGTAAGATAGTCCTCGAGGTGGTGCGACGTAGGCAACGGCCCCCAAACGAACCGAAAGATCAACGGGACGACCATGTCAGCACGACCGGCATAGGTGAGACCAACGCCGGACGAACTAGTCAGAATCACACGCTTCATCGTCGACGCGCCCTCACGCAACACGAAACGGGCACCGAAGACGTCGGCAACTCAACGTCCTCAGTGCCCGCTCCTCGCGAAAAATTTTCGCGTTAGGTCTTACTCGTCCGCCGGCTCCTCGCCGTCGGCGTCGCGCTCCGGCGTGCCGGCGAGAATCTGCTCGGCGATCAGGCCGGAATTCTGGCGGATCGCGGTCTCGATCTTGGCGGTGATGTCGGGGTTGCCCTTCAGAAACGCCTTGGCGTTCTCGCGGCCCTGGCCGAGGCGCTGGCTGTCATAGGAGAACCAGGCGCCGGACTTCTCGACGATGCCGGCCTTGACGCCGAGATCGAGGATCTCGCCCATCTTGGAGACGCCCTCGCCGTACATGATGTCGAACTCGACCTGCTTGAACGGCGGGGCCAGCTTGTTCTTGACCACCTTGACGCGCGTGGTGTTGCCGACCACCTCGTCGCGCTCCTTGATCGCGCCGATGCGGCGGATGTCGAGGCGGACGGAGGCGTAGAATTTCAGCGCATTGCCGCCGGTGGTGGTTTCCGGCGAGCCGTACATCACACCGATCTTCATGCGGATCTGGTTGATGAAGATCACCATCGTGTTGGATTTGTTGATGGAGGCCGTGAGCTTGCGCAGCGCCTGGCTCATCAACCGTGCTTGAAGTCCCGGCAGCGCATCGCCCATCTCGCCCTCGAGCTCGGCCTTCGGCACCAGCGCCGCCACCGAATCGACCACGAGAACATCGACCGCGCCCGAGCGCACCAGGGTGTCGCAGATCTCCAGCGCCTGCTCGCCGGTGTCGGGCTGCGAGATCAGGAGCTCGTCGATGTTGACGCCGAGCTTGCGGGCATAGACCGGATCGAGCGCGTGCTCGGCATCGATGAAGGCGCAGATGCCACCCTTCTTCTGCGCTTCCGCCACCGTATGCAGCGCCAGCGTGGTCTTGCCGGACGATTCCGGCCCGTAGATCTCGACGATGCGCCCCTTGGGCAGGCCGCCGATGCCGAGCGCGATATCGAGCCCGAGCGAGCCGGAGGACACCGCCTCGATGTCCATGGAGCGGTCGTTCTTGCCGAGCTTCATCACCGAGCCCTTGCCGAACTGGCGCTCGATCTGAGAGAGCGCGGCAGCCAGAGCTTTACTCTTGTCCATGGAGGATCCTTCGACGATACGCAGGGCAGTTGCGGACATTGGGTCGTGCTCCTTATGGCGAGGATTCGCGTGAGGGACAAACGGTTGCGAGGCAGCTCGGCGATAAAAGCAATGTACCCCATTTGTTCTAGGTTCGCAATATGTTCTTTTGCGGATTTTGTCTTTCTGACTGGACCAGGAGACAACGGAGCTGGTCGAACCGGCCATGCTGGATCGTCACGCCGTCGGCACTGCGTGCACAACTGAACAGACGCGGATCCACTTCTGGATCCTAATGCATCATCACCGCGCGGACCGTGGCCACTATCGGTGATGAGACCGCTGACTCGCGCTCCCGCCTCCTCACACGGAAAGAGCGCGCCATGTTGAAGCGACGACGTTTCAAGCAGCAACTGACCCTTCAGGACCGGCTGTCGGCATGGGTGAAGCAGGTCCGCGAGCAGGCGTCCAAGCTACCTCCCGGGCCGGAGCGGGACGCGCTGCTCAAGAAGGCGCGCCAGGCCGACGTTGCCAATCATCTGAACGATTGGGTCAAATCGCCGGGGCTGCAGCCGCCGGAATAGCCGCCTACGCCGGGTTCCTCGAAGCGACCATGACCGGGATCAACGACGCGCGACTGGGCGCCGTCATGTTTCCGTAATCCTACGGCACCGAACCTTTTCGCGGTCTCGGGCCTTCTGTGGGGATGGGACCGCAACTTTTGGGGATCTCTGGTCATGACGAACAACGACACGCAGCACGATACGCTGAGGCGAAAGCCGCTGCTGGACGCCGCCCACGAGGAGATGGTGAAGTTCGAGCGCAAGGAAAACGAGTTCCGCAAGCAGGACCGCGAAGAGCGCGCCGCCGAGCTCCGTCTGCCGCTGAACGAGATCAAGGTTCATTAGGCACTGCCAGGACCGCCGTCCGGAGCGGGCCAGGCCCGCCCGCGATGCGGCACTCCGCTCTGTTCCTTGCCCGGAACCTCCGATCGGCATCGCCGGTCGGGGCGCCGCGACCGCGGATGCAGTAGGTAGCTAAATACTACCAGCAACCCATTGGCGAAGCGATGAAATCGGCAGGACCCCTACTGTGCATGGGGTTGTTTTGCCACTTTTGAGAGGCAAGGCACGCCAGCGCCGTCGATCGGACGGCCCGGCACGTCGGTCCCGTCTGCAGCAGCGCATGCTACAGCACCGCCAGCAGAACCAAGCCTATCACTAGCACGACGAAGCCAGCCGCCGTCGCGGCGGCGAATGACCGCTCTACGTTATCCATATGATGCCACCCCGTTTCCGGCGCGCCACGTTTCCCCCATGGCTGCGCCGAACGGATAAAATCTTGCCGACGGGTGTGTCCGCAGTGGTGCGGACGGATGTCGAAATTGGGACCGGTACGGGGCCAGTGTGCGGCCTTTCGATCGCGCACCTGCCGGCGGTCCGCCTGTCAGGCTGTCGTCAGCCAGCCGGCTAGGGTCGCCCGGCTACCGGCCAGCGCGGGGCTCCTGCTCCTCCTGCGTCAGGCGCAGCGAGAAGGCGCGGATCGCGGGCGCCGCCAGCAGCACGACCGGCAGCATCGCGGCCCATGCGATCAGCCAGGACACCATCCAGTGCCGCACGAAGAGCATCGGGCTGCCGGCGGGAAAGCTGGCGATCCCCGCCGCGATCAGCGAGGTCAGCCCGGACTGGATGATGCCGAAGACGAAATGCGAGTAGCGGCGGGGAATGCCGAGCATGAGGCGCCCATGGTTGCTTGCCCGTGATCGGCAAGCAAGGCACATGCCGTCGAGCGGATCCGGCGCTTCGATTGGAACCGCGATGCGGGACCGCCGGATGCACCCCGGCCGGGCTCCAGGAACTTTGTTCATGGTCGGAGAACCACGGAGGCGCGGGCGACATTTTTCTTGCCTGCGGAATATTGCGACGACCAACATGTTTGCAGGCACAAGGGTGAATCGTGGGAGGTGACCATGAATCACAGGGCGTCGAGTTCACCATCGCCAAGACGGCGATTCCCGGAGTCTGGCAGTGGCAGTTCCGCATCGGCGACCGGATCAAGACCGGCAAGACCGAGACCAGGATCGACCTGCTGGCGATCCGGCGCGTGCAGCTGCGCATCGACCGCGAGCTGAAGGCGATCGGGCGAAAGACGGCCTGAACCGTTTCGCCTTCTGCGTCATAGCGCGCGTCAGTCGGCGCTGGGCAGCCGACGCATGGTGAACTCGATATCGCCGCCGGGCAATTCGCGCCAGGTCTCGACCTCGCTCATATAGCCGGCCTTGGGGTAGCGGGCGAAGAAGGCCTGCGCCCGCTCCCGTGCCGCCGCCCGCGGCAGCGTGAAGGTCTCGCGCAGATAGCCATCGCCGGCGGACTGGCCGGGCTTGCCGGCCGCCTTGCGCCGGCGCGCCATCCGCTCGGCGAGATCCCGCGGACGATCGGCCATGTCCTGCCTTCCTCTGCGCACTACGTTACGGACAATGTAGGGCGCGGGCCGGATCAAGAGGAGTCCTTCCGAGGAGCATTGTGCCTCCCCGGAACGGGTCAGTTGGCGGCCGTCCCGCTCTTGGCCTTCTTCGGCGCACTGGTCGCGGCCGACGCCTTCGGCGCCGCCGGCTGCTTCGGCTGTTCGGCGCGCATGCCGCCCCAGGGATCGCTGGACGCCTTGGTATCCGGAATCTTCTTCAGCGTTTCCTTGTAGGCCTTCTCACGCTCGGCCTCGATGGCCTTCTCCTCCGGCGACTTGCTCGGGGCATCCTGCATCAAATTGATGTTGGGCATTTGCGCGTAGGCAGGTCCCGCCAGCACGGCCAGCACCGCGGCCAAACGGAAAAGCTTCATCATCCACTCCTTAAGTCTTCCATGAGGCGCGGATCGCCCCGCGCCGTGTCATCCTCGTCAGCCCGGTCACGACCCGGTGGCAGCTAGTGCCGATCCGATCGGCATGATTTGGGCGCCTGCAGCCAATCGTCCCAGATCGGACCGCATTTGGTGCACCCGCTCAGCGCGAGACCGAGCAGGCCCATGCCAAAGACGAGGATACAGCGACGCAACATCATCCACCCCTACCCAAGCCAGGCATCATATCGGGCCAAGTCAGGCATTTTCAAGCCGAGGCGGCCGGCGCCAGACCGGGTGACTTTGCCTCGCGGATGCGCGCACAATGCGGTGAAACATCCGGCAACACAGGAGAGCGCGACAGCAATGCAAACGCAGCCAGAAGCCGAGTTCGGCCCCGCCGACGCCAGTCGCATCCTCGGCGAGGTCTTTGCGCCCTGGGTCCAGGATCTCAACCTCGCGGTCGAGCGCATCGAGCATGTACAGCCCGCGGACGACCCGGACTGGCAGCCCGGCGCGCTGCTGCGCATGCCGTTTTCGGAGCGGCTGTGCCGCAACGGCGGCGTGGTCTGCGGCCAGGCCCTGATGGCGCTCGCCGATACCGCGATGGTGATCGCGATCCTCGCGGCCAATCGCGGCTACCGTCCCATGACCACGGTCGATCAGACCACGCATTTCATGCGCGCGATCGCCGCGTCCGACGTGCTGGCGGATGCGCGCGTGGTGCGGCTCGGGCGCACCATGAGCTTTGGCCGCGTCACGCTGCTCTCGGCCGCCGACGGCAAGCCGGCCGCGATGGTGTCGAGCGCGTTCGCGATGCTGCCGGGGTGAACGCGCCCTGAAAACAAGAGAGCCGCGCGAAGCGCAAGGCTCGAGGCGGCTCTCGATGGAAATCGTGTCGGGACAGCAAGCGCGATCGCGCTTGCCGTCATTGCGCCGGCAATGTCACTTGCCGAGGATCTCGTCGGCCGCGGTGACGACGCTGACGGTCGGATTCTTTCCGCAATAGGCGCCGAACTTCTTGGCATTCTCGATGAAGACGTCGGTGTCGATGATCGCATTGTCCTCGTCGCCCTTGTACCAGCCGTCCATCCAGGTCAGCACGACGCCGATGTTGTCCTCGCCGCTCTCGAGGAACTGCTTGCAGGTCATGGTCGAGAGGTCCCACTTGACGGCGTGGGCGGGCATCGAGGCCAGCGAGAGCGCTGCGGCGAACAAAATCGAAAGCGAAGTCTTCATCAATATCTCCATCGGCGCGTCGCGCCATAAAGGAAAGGCACTTGTGTAGGCTCTTTGGGTAGGCTCTTTGGGCAGGTTCGTGGGAGCGGCTCGCCGCTCCAACGTCGTAAACAAAGTCTGAAACGCCGTGCAAGTAGCGCCAGTATTGAGTTTAGTTCAACGTAATTTCTATGCACTACTTCATACTCATCGGCAGGACTGATGCAGATGATTGAGAAGCGCACATCGCAACGTCACCGTGTTTTCAAGGGCGGAAAGATCACGTTCGAAAACAGCGGCATTCCTTGCACGGTGCGAAACATGTCGGCGGGCGGCGCGGCGATCGACCTCGACACTCCCGTCATGTTGCCGCAATCGGTCACGCTCTCGATCGCCTGTGACCATTTCGTACGGCATTGTCGCACAGTTTGGCGCAGCGACAAGCGCGTCGGCCTCGCTTTCGTGCAATAGCGGGCGCGATGTGAACGAAGGTTCGCATCGCGTGCACACCACCATCATGACTGGCTCGCAATCACGCGCGTAACACCCGCGAGCGATGATGAGCCCCGCAACGTCGATCGACTCGACGCGGTCATTGGGCGGGCACTGCGCCTGCGCTGAGGCGGCCCTCAGCGCCAGCACGGCGGCGTGATGACCAGAATCCGCATTACCGCAATCCCCCACCTCTGGGGTACAAGCCAGCCCCCAATCGCGGAATAGCGATGTCCGGGTTCCGGGACCTCAGCAAATCTTGATCGGCCTGGACTTCGTCCGATCGCATTCGTGCCTATCTGTCGGCCCGCAGGGGACCTTTCACGGATGTTGCGGATCATTGCTCATGCGGCGCTGCTCATTGGCGCGCTTGCGCTCGGTGCCTGCGGCTTTGCCGACAGCCGCGCACCGGTGCCGGAATTCATGCGCATGAAGGAGCCCGAGCAGCCGCCGGAAGCGCCGCCCGACGTCAAGCGCGTGGTGCGCGAGCAGATCGACGTCGTCTTTCTCGCAACGTCCTATCCGCGCGAGGTTCACGTCGCCCCGCCGCATCGTGAGCTGCGAGGACCGGGCTGGACCGCGTGCGTCCGCGCGCAGCTCACCTCGGCGACCGGTACGTCGCTCGGCGCCCAGACCTACATCGTGACGATCAACGACGGCAGGGTCGTGGACCGCCGGCGCGCCGACGCCGACGACATCTGCGGCACGGAGACTTACGAGCCGATCTAGGAACCCGCCCCTGACGACAGGTTCCGGGAAAAACCTGTAGATGACCCGGAACGATCACCGCCTCCCCTTCTTGTTACCGCCGAGGGCAGTTTCGAGGAGGACATGATGAGGACGTTGACTATTGCGCTGCTGGCAGGCGTGGGGGCCTTGGCCGCCGCCTCGGGGGCCAAGGCTTCCGATATCTATACGACCAGCGAATACACCAATCCGGATCTCGTGCAGCAGGTGCGACTCGTCTGCGACGAGGATGGTCGCTGCTATCGCACGCGCGGCGGGTCGCGCGTGATCGTGCGCGATTCCTACAATTACATGCCGCGCGACCGCTACTATGAGCGCCGGAGCTATCATCGCCACTACGATGACGGCCCGCGCGCCGGCGTCGGCATTCGCGCGCCCGGCGTCAGCGTCGGCGTCGGTAGCTGGTGAGCGATGAAGGCTTGATGGTCGGAGACCGGGCGAGACTATTCGCCCGGTCCCGTGACCTCAGGTTTCGAGTGGATCGGCCGGCGTGATGTAGCGCGTCGATGACGGCAGCTGAGCGATGAAGCGGGCGAGCACCATGCCGGCGCACATCGCCACGACAAAGATGACGGCGGAGAGCGAGCCAAATCCGAGCGCGGTCAGCGCCGGCCCCGGGCAAAAGCCTACCAGCCCCCAGCCGATGCCGAAGATCGCCGGACCTGCGACGATCCTGGGATCGATGTCTCGCCGCGTCGGCAAATAGAATCGATCAGCGAAGAATGGACGCGGAAGCTTGAGAACGCGGCTGAAGCCGACGAAGGTCACGGCCACCGCGCCCGCCATCACGAAGGCGAGGCTTGCATCCCATGTCCCTGCCTGAATGCCGGCGACGTCCAGGAAGTTCAGCACCTTTGCGGGGTTCGACATGCCGGAGACGATGAGGCCGAGGCCGAAGATCAGTCCAATCGCGAATTGAACCAGGATTGCCATCGCCGTCAGTTCCAGTGCCGCATCAAGAACACGGTCGCCATGCCGGCGGCCATGAAGGTGATGGTCGCAACCAGCGAGCGCACCGACAGCCGCGACAGGCCGCAAACGCCGTGGCCCGAGGTGCAGCCGCTGCCCCACACCGAACCGAAACCCGTGAGCAATCCGCCGATGATCAGGAGGGCCGGCCCCGCCGCGATCGTCTGCTCCGGCAGACCTCCGGTGACGAGCCGGACCAGCACGGGCGCAGCAGCAAGACCGGCGACGAAGGCAAGGCGCCCAGCGAGTTCGCTGTCCTCATAGGGCGGAAACAGCCGCGCCGCGATGCCGCTGACGCCGGCGATCCGACCCGTTGCCCACATCAGCAGAACGGCCGCGAGGCCAATCATCGCCCCGCCAACGAGCGACGCGATCGGCGTAAAAGACGTCGTGACCATGACCTCTCCTGAGCGAGAGCGCCCTTGCGTAGGGCGCAAATACCATGGCCGCGCTATCCCAGCATCTCGGAAAGATGCGCGCATTGAGCTTGGTCAAACCAAAGCGTGACGGCCAAACGATATACTACAACATCGCGAGCCCGAAAGTCCGCGCAGTGCTGGAGATTCTTTGCCGGCTCTTCTGCGCCGGCAAGTCGGACTCTCGCCTTCGCAAAACGCGGGGAGCATGGGATGACCGACGACACCTTCATCGAGGGACCTCTCTACGAGAAGCGGAGGAAGGTCTATCCGCAATCGGTGCGTGGCCCTTTCCGCCGCATCAAATGGGCGATCCTGTGCGTCACGCTCGGGACCTATTATCTGCTGCCGTTCGTGCGCTGGAATCGCGGACCCGGCCTGCCCGACCAGGCCGTGCTGATCGACTTCCCGCATCGGCGCTTTTACTTCTACTTCATCGAGCTGTGGCCGCAGGAGGTCTATTATTTCACCGGTCTCCTCATCATCGCGGCGATGATTCTGTTCCTGATGAACGCGGTCGCGGGACGGCTGTGGTGCGGCTACATGTGCCCGCAGACGGTGTGGACCGACCTGTTCTACGCGGTCGAGCGTTGGGTCGAGGGCGACCGGCGCGAACGCATGCAGGGCGACAAGCGCTACTGGACGTTCGACCATCTTCGCAAGGTCGCGCTCAAGCACTTCCTCTGGATCATGATCGCCTGGTGGACCGGCGGCGCCTGGGTGCTCTACTTTTCCGACGCGCCGACGCTGGTGAAGGAGCTCGCGACCTTCCAGGCCCCGTTCATCGCCTATCTCTGGATCGGCATCCTCACCGCCACGACCTATGTCTTTGCCGGTCACGCCCGGGAGCAGATGTGCATCTACATGTGCCCGTGGCCGCGGATCCAGGCGGCGCTGACCGACGAATGGGCGCTCAACGTCACCTATCGGCGTGACCGCGGCGAGCCGCGCATGTCGGTGAAGAAGGCGGATGCCGCGCGCGCCCATGGCGATCCCGCCGGCGATTGCGTCGACTGCCATCAGTGCATCAATGTCTGCCCGACCGGCGTCGACATCCGCCACGGCATCCAGCTCGGCTGCATCCAGTGCGGCCTGTGCATCGACGCCTGCGACAACGTCATGCGCGAGATCGGCCGGCCCCAGGGCCTGATCGGCTACGACACCGACATCAACATGCAGCGCCGACGCGAGGGCAAGCCGGCGATCTACCGCATCATCCGTCCGCGCACGCTGATCTATGCCGCGGCCATCGCCATTGTGGGCAGCATCATGCTGTACACTCTCGCCACTCGCGCGACGATGGACGTCAACGTGCTGCACGAGCGCAATCCCCTCTTCGTCCAGCTTTCGGACGGCGGCGTGCGCAACGACTACACCGTGCGTATCCTCAACAAGAGTGCACAGCGATCGTTTGCGCTCGAAGTCTCCGGTCTGCCGGGCGCGACCATTCGCGTCGCCGGCATCGAGGCGGAACCTGGCGGCAAGCCCATCATCGAGGTCGGGCAGGATCAGACCCGCGAGGTCAGGCTGTCGGTACAGATCGGGCCCAGCGACCTGCCGAAGACCTCCCGCGACATCGAGATCACCATCACCGATACCGCCAGCGGCGGCCGCGCGAGCACCCGCGATCATTTCGTGCCGGGAGACTAGCCACGATTCCTCAGGGTCACCCCCGGCCGGATGCTGAATGGAATGTTAACACTACCGCTCGAATTGCGGCGGCGTGCCAACGGTATTTTCCAATCTTTGCGCTAAGCATGACCGGTGGCACGGGCTCAGCTCGCGTGAACGGGGACGACGGGACGTGGTCGACATCGCGCATCAGGCTGCGATCAATCCGGCATCGGCAAGGGATGCCGCGATGGCGCGCGCGCCTGTTCCGCTTGCGGCCGTCGACACCGGCCAATGGCGCGCGCTGGCGCAGCGGGCGATCGAGCCGAACGGATATTACCTGCCCGCCTGGGAGCTCGCCGTCAGCGCAACTGCGCGCGGTCGCACGGATGCCTTGGCGCTAGCCGCATTTGACGGCACTTCGGCCCGGCTGATCGGCCTGATGCCGGTGGTCTCACTCTGGCGCGCTTTGAAGATTCCCCTGCCCGCCCTGGTGAGCGCGCATCCCTATGGCACGCTGTGCAGCCCGCTGCTCGACCGCGACGCTCCGCTCGAAGCCGCTGCGCGTCTGCTGCAGCAGGCGCGCGAGGCCGGCGCGCATGCGCTCGTGCTGACCGACGTCGCGCTCGACGGCGCAGCCATGGCATCACTCAAGCAGGTGCTGAAGCGCGACCGCCTGAAGCCGAGAATCCTCAGCTCCTACATCCGCGCCAGCCTCGATGCGACGCAGGATGGAGACGCACTGTTGCGCGAGGCGCTCGGCGCCAAGAAGCTCAAGGAGCTGCGGCGCCAGCGTCACCGTCTCGAGGAGCACGGCCCCGTCGTGTTCGAGGTTGCGCGCAGCACCGACCAGATCGGACGTGCGCTCGAAACCTTTCTGCAGCTCGAAGCGAGCGGCTGGAAGGGCAAGCGGGGCACCGCGCTGGTTCAGCACGCGGGCGACGCAACCTTCATCCGCCGCGCAGTGCCCGCGCTGGCAGAGACCGCGCAGTGCGAGATCGTCACCCTTCGGGCCGGCGCGACGCCGATTGCCGCCGGCATCGTGTTGCGCCATCAGGATCGTGCCTTCTTCTTCAAGCTCGGGATCGACGAGCGCTTTGCAAAATATTCGCCGGGCGTGCAGCTCACGCTCGACCTCACCCGCCATCTCTGCGCCGACCCCGCCGTCGCCAGCGCGGACTCGACGGCGAATGCCGATCACCCCATGATCAACCCGATCTGGCGCGGACGCCTCGCGATCGGCGATGTGCTGATCCCGCTACGGCGGCACGACCCGGTCGTGGCGCTCATTCACGGCGCGCTGGTCGGCCTCAACGCCGCGCACGAGGCCGCGCGCGGCGTGGTTCGCCGGCTCCGAAAATAGAAAGCTACTCCGCCGCCTGCGCGTTGATCTCCTCGGAGACCTGGCGGATGGCGCGGGCAAGCAGGTTTGGATCCTGCGCGCCGGAGACGGCGTACTTCTGCGCAAAGACATAGGTTGGCACGCCGGAGATGCCCTTGTCGGCGGCTTCCTGCGCATCTGCCGAGACGCGCGCGACGTCCTCGTCGGTGGCGAGGCGCTTGCGCACGTCGTCGGCATCGAGGCCGATGTCGGCCGCTGCCTGCACCAGCACGTTCACGTCGGTGAGATCGCCGCCGTCGCGGAAATACAGCTCCATCAGGCGCTGCTTCATCTCGGGCGCCTTGCCGATCGCGTCCGCCCAGAGGATCAGGCGGTGGCAGTCGGTCGTGTTGGGCTGGCGCGCGACGAGCTCGGGCTTGTAGAGGAGCCCCTCCTCGCTCGCGGCCGCGACGACGCGTCCCGCAATGCCCTTATAGGCTTCGACCGAGCCGAACTTCTGGGTGAGATAGGCCTCGCGGCTGATGCCCTCGCGCGGCACCCAGGGATTGAGGAAGAAGGGACGGAAATTGAGCTTGACCGGAACGTCAGGCACCAGCGCCAGCGCGCTCTCGATGCGATGCTTGCCGATATAGCACCAGGGGCAGACCACATCAGAGACGACGTCGATCTGGAGCGGTTTCAGCGTGCTCATGTCAGGCGCCTCCTTCGGGCACTTCGAGGGTCCGCCCGAACATAGGCCGAACCGGAGGCGGCGCAAGGCACCCGTCCTGCATGGCTCACGACTTCACCTCTGCGGTTATTGTGACCGGTTCTCCCCGCCCCGATACTCACGGCCACGATCAAGCCCAAAGAGGAGACCGCGATGAACGCCATTTTCGAGCCGGAAGGCGATCTGTTCCGGGCCACCGAGCATGCCGGCGGGCCGTGGTCGCCGGACATGCTGCAGGGAAGCGCCACCACCGCGCTGATGACCCGCGAGGTCGAGCGCCTCGCCGCCAAATCCGGCTTTGCGGTGCGGCGTCTGACCTTCGATCTGTGGCGGCCGGCGGGCCTGCGCCTGTTCAGGGCGGTCAGCGAGCTGCTGCGCGACGGTCGCAAGGCCAAGACCCTGCAGGTGCGGCTGATGGACGGCGAGACCGAGATCGGCCGCTGCACGGCGCTGCTGACGGCGCCGAGCGGCGAGTCGCCCATCGATCCATTCGCGAGGCCCTTGGCCCCCGACAGTGGTCCCGAGGCCGGCAGCCCGCCGCCCGCCTTTGCGCAGAAATGGAGCCGCTATTTCCAGAATGTGTCGGTGCGCCTCATCGAGGGCGCCCTGGAGAAGCCGGGCCCGGCGGCAGCCTGGATGCGGCTCGATGCGCCGCTGGTCGAGGGCGAACCCAACACGCCGTTGCTCCAGGCGGTGCAGGCCGCGGACTTCTCCAGCGGCGTCGCGCAGATCGTCGACATGCGCCAATGGACCTTCATCAACCCGGAGATCAGCCTCTATTTCTTCCGTCCGCCCGAGGGCGAATGGATCCTGATCCGCGCCGCGACGCGCGTCGGCGCCCATGGCGCGGGCCTCACCACGGCGACACTGAGTGACCGCAACGGGCCGTTCGCGGAGGTGATGCAGGCCATGAGCTTCGAGCGGCGCGAAGCCGTGCAGGCTCAAGCGTCCTGATCTGCAAGCGCGACCAAGGCGGCCTCGGAGGCGGCATCAACAGGCATGAACATCTCGACGCGAAGCTCCTGCAGCGTGACGTCCTGCGGGGTGCCGAGCGTCAGCACCGCACCGATCAAACCAACGCCGATATCGCCCTTGCGCAGGCGCACCTCGCAGAGCGGCCCCGGGGCCGCGTTGTCCTCGGTCGCCTCAGGCAGCTGCGGCAGCCGCATCAATTCGCGCCAGGTCGATTGCAGGGCCTCATCGAGCGGCGCGGCCATCGCCTCATGCCGCGCCCGCGCCAGCAGCGCGGCTGCGACAATCGACCAGTTCTCGACGAAAGGCTTGAGTTCGTCGGCAGCGAGGAACATGCGCATGTGGTTGAGCGGGCGCTGCATGCGGAGAGGGCCAAGCAGCATGGTCATCAGGCGCGCGGCGGCGCGATTGGCCTGCATCACGTTCCAGCGCCGGTCGGTGACGATCGCCGGGAACGGCTCGTGACGGCTGAGCAGCAGGTCGATGGCACGCCGCGCCTCGGCAAGCTCCGGCGCCGACAGATCGCGCTCGCCATATTGCCGCGCGAAGCCGCCGGCCTCGAGCAGCGCATTGCGATCGCGCAACGACAGATCGAGCGCGGACGCGAGCTGCAGCAGGATGTCCCGGCTGGCCGCCGCCTTTCCGGTCTCGACATAGCTCAGATGCTTGACCGAAATGCCGGCCTCGAACGCCAGCTCCGCCTGGCTCAATGCACGACGGGTGCGCCAGCCGCGCAGGAGATCGCCGATGGGATTGGCCGGCCGCAATCGCCGGAAGGAGCGTGTGTCCATCCGCCGATTATGCGAGCGCTGCTCCGTCCTGTAAACGGCGCTAGCGCAGCCCGGCCGCCATCTGCTTCAGCCGTTCGGCGGTGCGCTCGTCCGCCGGAAAGAACGTCTCCAGCGCCAACTCCGACAGGGTTATGTCGACCGGCGTGCCGAACACCATGGTGGTGGAGAAGAAGCTGAGGATCTCCCCGCCATGCCTCAGCTTGAAGGGGATCGCGACGTTGTCGGCTGGCAGCGGCGCCGAGCGCGCCGGAATCGGATAGCTCTTCAGATCGTTGTACAGCTTGATCAGCTCCGGATCGGCCGTCGCCTCGCACTGCCGGTGCAGCCGTTCCAGGAGATGCCCGCACCACTCGGCGAGATTGACCGTGCGCGGTGCCAGCGCCTCGGGATGGAAAGCCAGCCTCAGCACGTTGACGGGCTGGCCGAGCAGATGCTGCGGGATGCCGTCGAGCAGCGGCGCCACCATGCGGTTGGCGGAGACCAGGTTCCAGTGCCGGTCCACCGCGAGCGCCGGATTGGGCTCATGTGCTTTCAAGACGAGGTCGATCGCCGCACGGGCTGATTTCAAGGCGGGATCCTCCAGCGGGCGCTGCGGAAAGGCCGGAGCGAAACCGGCTGCGACCAGCAGCACGTTGCGTTCGCGCAAGGGCACGTCGAGCCGCTCGGCGAGCCTGAGCACCATGTCGCGCGAGGGCGCGGCGCGACCGGTCTCGACGAAGCTCAAATGCCGCGCCGAGATTTCGGCTTCGCCGGCAAGATCGAGCTGGCTCATGCGGCGGCGCTGCCGCCATTCCCGCAAATGGTCGCCGATATGGACCGGCTGGCTGCGTTCGGTACGTACGGTGGATGCATGTGCGTTCATGATCAAAAACTAGCACGCGAATTTAGGCGCTTCCATTACCACCGAGGTAATCGAAATGGGGGACGAGCACGCGCATCTTTGGTCGCAACAGGAGATGACCATGATCGCGTTGCTGCTCTACCGGACCGTCGCAGACCACGTCTTGCCCTGGGCCATGGCGTTCGCAACCCGGATGCTGGCGCGCAGCCTCAACATGCCGGAGCCGCTGCTGCATTCGACCGGCGACTATGTGGTCGCGCAGGTCATCGCCTTCGAGCACGGCGTCGGCAGGAGCCTCTGCCCGTTCCGGCTCGCCCGTCTGCTCCGCGCCTGGTGGCGCGGTCGGCGCTAAAGTTCCACCCCAGCCCAACCAAGGAGACCTGAGATGATCGATGCATCCACCTTCCTGCGCCGCGCCCTCTTCGCCGACGCCCTCTTCAGCGGCGTCGCCGCGCTCGGCTTCACCTTCGGCGCGAGCGCTTTCGCTGCGCTGTTCAACCTGCCCGAAGCGCTGCTGCGCGAGAGCGGCCTGTTCCTGATTGCCTACACCGCCCTGGTCGGCTGGCTCGCCTCGCGGGCCACGGTCGCGAAGTCGCTGGTGCTGCTGGTCGTGATCGGCAATGCCGCTTGGACCGTCGGCAGCATCGCGCTGCTGCTCTCGGGCGCGGTGTCGCCGAACCTCGCCGGCGAGCTCATGGTCGTCGCGCAAGCCATCGCCACCGGCGTATTCGCCGAGCTGCAATATGTGGGTTTGAAGAGGAGCGGGCGCGCCGTCGCGGCGTGATCGCTTCGTGGCGGCTCCGCGGCGCAAACCGGGGAACGCGACGGCTTCGTCATATCGGATCGTATCCGGATGCATGCATGACCTCGCGTTCTCGCAGCGGATTTCGCCCGAGCTTTGCTTCGTTGCTTGCGCCCTTCGGTTGCCGGAGGGCGCAGGGAAGGCCGGGCGCCGGTGGCACCCGAGTCCGTGTACAAGGACATGCACACGGGGTGGACCACAGGTGTTGCCGGTCGCCCGGCCTTCCCTGCGCGGATGGTTTTAACGGTGTCCTTCGTGCTCTCCTCGGGGAGCGTTGCACTATTGCCCCCGTCGCCTTGCGGCTTCTCTGATGCGCGCACCCGGTCGGGCCGCCGCATCACCGCAAGCCTTGACGCACAGACCCCGGGCGTCAGGACCACACGACTTCTCCGTCCGCGGACGATTTGGCCTCAGCGCCCGGGGCTTGGTGTGCGCACCCCAGACCATCGACCAAACCGCTGTGACCGCGCCGTGTCGTATGCGCATCGCCTGAGACTCACGGTTGCCCGCCCTGTCCTCAAGCCAATCGCGCCGGCGCTACCGCGTCCACCGCACCCCGGCCCGCATCTCGTGACGATCGCGAAGCGCCCCTCTGGCAGGGCCGGGATAGGCAACACATGCCACAAATCCGAAATTCGGAAAAGCGATATATTTCTGCGCGCCGAGATTGACAGATTTTGGGTGTTTTGCCCGACGCCTCGCCGGTAGGCAGCGAGTACGGCGAGTGGCGCGGAAAAGCGATGGGTTTCGCAAGGGCTCAATTCAACCTACGGGGCCAGAGGCGCTCGCGCAGCGAGCCTCGAAGTATGAACGACCTCGATGCAAGCGGGCCGCCCCCTTCGAGGGCCGCCGAAGAGGCGGGCCGCCTCAGGGTGACGGTCAGACATCTGAACGCGCTGTATCAACAGCGTCATTGCGAGCGTAGCGAAGCAATCCAGAGTCTTTCCGCGGTTGGATTCTGGATTGCTTCCGCCTTCGCCAAGGCTTCGGCGGACAAGTCGCTTTCGCTCGCAATGATGGAGTGATGGAGACTCCGCTGCATTTCAGCCGGCAGCCTGAGGATCAATCAGGGGGACTCGTGAAAGCCGGTGGGTGCTGCGCGAGGCTACGCCTTGGCGCGACCGACCTTGCCGGGGAAGTGCTTGCCGTTCAGCTTCTTCTTTTTCGTAGCCGTGCTTTTCGCGCCCGCCTTCTGCGCCTTGCGCTCGGCCCGCGCCTTCACCTTGGCGGCTTCCGCCCTCGCCTCGGCGCGCAGCTTCTTGCGCTTCTTCTCGCAGGAATCGCACTTGCAGCCGATCGGCTTCAGATAGGCTTTGAAATAGTCGGTGCCGTAATCGTAGTTGATCTCGTCGCCCGGCTCGATGTTCCTGATGGCGCGGATATAGACCTTGCGCTCGCGCGGGCGGACGTCCGATTCCGCGTTGGGGCGGCAGGAATGGTTGATGTAGCGCGCGAGGTTCTTGCGCACCGATCCGTCGATGGTCCAGCGCCCGTTGAGCTCGAACAGATATTTGTTCTCGATTTCGTCCTGCTCGGGAATGCGCGAGTCCAGGATCGGTCCGAAATAGCGGATGATCCGGGTCCCCTTCTTGATCGGCTTGGTGGCGAAGAGGCCGAGCCCGGTCTTGGAGCGGCCGACGCGATAAGGTTTGTTCGAGGTGGGTGGCATGATCAGGAGAATGAGAACGCGAACGAGGCCCGCACGGCTTAAGCGAAGCCGCTCTTGTAGAACGATTCCGCGCCGCTGTCAGGTATATCGCGTCGCTGTTTGAACCTTGCCCACAATCAAGACGTCTGATGGGACGAAGTTCCCAGTCCATCAAAGCTTCACATGAACCGTGTCACCGCAATAGGCTTCGCCGTCCTGATGGCTTGCATCGGTCTGAGCCGCGCCGACGCCCAATCCCTGGGCAGCAGCTACACCTCGACGGCTCCAAAAGATTGCCGGCAGATCGGCAAGCCCGGCGCGCTCGACGGCAGCAGCACGCGGGTTTGTCCGGGCAAGGACGGCCTGATCGTGCTGATCGCCGAGGACGATCTTCGCGAGATCGTCTCGGTCGGGCGCAGCCGCAAGGCAGCAGCCGAGGAACCGGCAGCCAACGTCTGGTTCGGGCCGTTCAATTCATCGGAGACGACCATCGAATGGCGCGCGGCCGGCGCAAGGCCGTTCGCGATCATCCAGCGCTGGCACATCGCCGACAATTCCGATCCCGACAAGCAGGGTCGGCCGAACACCAAGGCCATGCTGGTCGTGACCCGGCTGCCGCCGGGTCCGGTCTGCCACGTCGCCTATGTCGATGGGATCGCCAACCCGAACGCCAACGAGCTCGCGCGCAAGGCCGCCGACGATCTCGCCCGCGGTTTCGCTTGCGGCAAGGACGAGGTCAAGATCATCGGCGCGCGCGGCCGCGCCGTCGAGCTCGCGACAATGCGCTAGGCATTGTCCTTGATGCGGCGGTAGCGCGCCAGCAGGCGCTCGCCCTTCGCGGCAATGCGCCTGGCCGCTGCCACCGTCCTCGGAACAGGCTCGCCCCAGGCATGTGCCGACAATGCGTGCCGGGTCGGCTGACCCTTGGCATCGACCAGCGGTGGCACTTTGGCGCGGCCGTAGAAGCGAACCGCCCAGCTTCCCTTCCGGCGCATTTCCTGCGGGGTCATCTCGGATTGTTTCTTGGTGACGCCTGGTCGCAGATGGGAACCCTGCTTGCGGGCGAAAGCCTTTCTGCCAGCTGCTGTCAGCCCGCCCCGCGGATCCTTTTCACGCGCGGAGGCGACGCGCTTGCGCGAGGACTTTGAGGTCTTCTTTGCGTTACGCTTGCCGGTTTTCCTGACAGATTTCTTCGCAGACTTTGCCTTGGAGGATTTCGACTTGGAAGGCGTCTTCCTCTTGGAGGTCTTCTTCGCTGCCACGCGCATGTTGTCCACGAGGTTGGGATAGCGTCGCCCGGCGCGGCGGGCGCGTGCCTTCGCCGCCGATTTCTGTGCAGGACTGAGATGCTTGGATGCCTTACCCGCGCGTTTACGGGGGTTGGCACGTTTCCAGGGAGAGCGCGATGCCTTTGCCATGGCGCATCAACGCTTGAATAAAGCAAGAGTTGCGTCACACCTGGTGATCAGGAGCCGGGCAGCTTATCGGTCACTGGAGCGGTCAGCATCGTCTCGAGCAGCCGCTCGGCCGTCGTTCCCTCCGGCAGCCGCGCGAGAATGTCCTTCAGCCGTCCGTCGAGCAGCAGCATGGTGAAGCCGTGAACCAGCGACCAGGCTCGCGCGATCGCGGCGCCCTGGTTCAGCGTCAGCGCGTCGCCGCTGATCTGCTCCTGCCGCATCATGCCGATCGCATTGGTAAGGCCCGCGAAGGATGCCTCGGCCGCCTCGTGCAGCGACGGCCTCGAATAATCCAGCCGCTCGGTGCGGAACATGATGCCGTACATGCCAGGATGGGCCTGCGCATAGGCGATGTAGGCTTTCGGCCGCGCCAGCGCGGCTTCGAGCGGCGTGGTGGCGGCATCGCACGAAGCGTTCATGACCGCGTTGAACTGGCGGAAGCCGACGGCCGCGAGCTCGCTGAGCAGGCCCGTCAGGTCGCCGAAATGATGGGTGGGAGCGGCATGCGAGACGCCGGCCTCGCGCGCCACCGCGCGCAACGTCAGGCCAGCGAGCCCGTCGCGCTCCAGCACCCGTTCGGCGGCCTGGAGCAGCGCCTCGCGGAGCGCGCCGTGATGATACGGCGTCTCGGTCTTGGCGGTTCTGGCGCGCCGCGAGGCGCGCGATGCCGCGGTCGAGGTGGTTTTTCTTAGGGCACGCGGGCTGCGCGCCGCGTCGCCCTTGGTGTCTGTCTTGGCCATTTGCAAGCTATATGACGCAATATTGACAGTGTAAAGATTTCGCTTGACGAAAGCTGCGATCGGGTCTACTCAATCTTTACGATGTAAAGATAAGGGAGGATTCGCCGTGCAGCACGACGCCATGGCCGAGCGCAGCAACAATATCGCGCCGATCCCATTCGAGGCCGACGCGCCCTTCCTGAAGATCGTCGGCGAATTGCCGCGCGAGCTGAACGGCACGCTCTATCGCAACGGCCCCAATCCGCAGTTCGATTCGCCCGGCGCGCACTGGTTCGTCGGCGATGGGATGCTGCACGCCTTCCATCTCGAGAACGGGCGCGCCAGCTACCGCAACCGCTGGGTCCGCACGCCGAAATGGCTCGCCGAGCACGACGCCGGCCGCGCGCTGTTCGGCGGCTTCGGCCGCAAGCTGCCGGATGCGCCGGCAAACCTGACCGATGGCGGCGTCGCCAACACCAACATCGTCTTCCACGCCGGCAAGCTGCTGGCGCTGGAAGAAGCGCACCTGCCGACGGAGATCGAGCCGGGCACGCTGGCGACGCGCGGCTATCACAACTACCAGGGCCGCGTCGCCGGCAGTTTCACCGCGCATCCCAAGATCGATCCCGTCACCGGCGAGCTGGTGTTCTTCGGCTACAACGCTGCGGGCCCGCTGACGCCTGCCCTCTCCTACGGATCGATCGACGCAACAGGCAAGGCGACGCGGTTCGAGCGGTTTGAGGCGCCCTATGCCAGCATGGTGCACGACTTCATCGTCACCGCGAACCATGTGCTGTTTCCGATCCTGCCGATCACGGGCAGCATGGAGCGCGCGATGAGCGGACGGCCGCCTTATGCCTGGGAGCCGGACAAGGGCGCCTATGTCGGGGTGATGAAGCGCAGCGGCACGGCCAAGGACATTGTCTGGTTTCGTGCCGAAGCGTGCTACGTCTTCCATGTCATGAATGCGTGGGAGGACGAAAACCGCATCGTCGCCGACGTCATGCAGTTCGAGGAAGCGCCGCTGTTTCCGCATCCGGACGGCCGCCCCACCGATCCCGAGAAATCGCGCGCCCGCCATTGCCGCTGGACCTTCGATCTCGCAGGCAATACCGACCGCTTCCAGCAGACC
This sequence comes from Bradyrhizobium sp. NBAIM08, assembly GCF_020193935.1. Classification (NCBI taxonomy): domain Bacteria; kingdom Pseudomonadati; phylum Pseudomonadota; class Alphaproteobacteria; order Hyphomicrobiales; family Nitrobacteraceae; genus Bradyrhizobium; species Bradyrhizobium sp. NBAIM08. The sequence continues at coordinate 1,181,781 of NZ_JADYVR010000001.1, forward strand.
TACCTGGACGACCTCACCGGAGAATTCCCGCGCATCGACGATCGCCGCGCCGGGCTGAAGAGCCGTCACGGCTGGTACGCCTGCGCCAATCCGAAACTGCCGATGTTCGGCGCGCTGTCGGGCATCGTCCATGTCGACGGCAACGGCAGGCGGCTCGGCCAATATCTGCTGCCGGCCGGCGACACCATCTCCGAGCCTGTTTTCGTCGAGCGATCCAGGGATGCCGCCGAAGGCGACGGCTGGCTGCTCGCGGTGGTCTGGCGTGCGCGGGAGAACCGCAGCGATCTCGCCGTGTTCAACGCCACCGATATCGAGGCGGGTCCTGCCGCCCTGGTGCAGCTCGGACATCGCGTCCCCGACGGCTTCCACGGCAATTGGGTCGGCGCGGCGTAGCCCTCGTCAACGGGCGCGAGGAGATCGCGATCCCGGAATCCACGTGGATATTGCGTGGTCAAAGAAAGCCCGATGCACATGCTCTCGATCACCGCGTATTCCACCGCTGTCATCGCCCCGGCCGGCGCCGTACTTGCATGCTTGGCGATACGGCTGCGCCGGCGAAGCCTCACGTTCTTCGAAGGCGGCGTCCTGCTCGCTGCCGGCCTTCTACTCGCGGCCGCACTCCCGATGGTGTCGCGCCTGCCCTGGACGGGGTTGGTCGACGAGATGACCAGCCAGCTCGTTGCAGCACTTCATTTTCTGGAGGTCGTTTACGTCGTCTTGACATTGTAAGAGACGGGTGGTCCGGCGCGGCTCCCTGTCTCGCGCATCGCGCTCTGCTTGTTGCGGTTCCGAATCCCGCGCTGCTGGTCCCGGCCTGGCATTCTGGTCGGGGGCTGCCATGCGCTATCTCGTACGCGGTTGTCTTCACAAAGTGATATGCCGGGCATCGCCGGATCAAGTAGGGTGCGGCAGTCTGCGCCCTGCCCACGACCGCGAAACAGGAATGACGATGAAGGACGTATTCGCCCGCCTCGCCTCCGACCTCCTCTCCGTTATCATCTTCCTGGCCGTCTATCTCCTCACCGACAACGTGATCCTCGCAACGGCGGTGGCGATTGCCGGCGCGTTCGCGCAGGTGCTCTATGCGCGCCTCAAGGGACAGCCGCTCCACTACATGACCTATGCGAGCCTCGCTCTGGTCATCGTGCTCGGCGGTATCACGCTGCTGACCAATGATCCGCGCTTCATGCTGGCAAAACCCTCGATCGCACATTTCGCGATCGGCGCGATCATGCTCAAGCGCGGCTGGATGCTGCGCTACATGCCGCCCGTCATCGTCGAGACCGTCCCGGAATATGTCACCATCGCGGGCTATGCTTGGGCGGCGCTGATGTTCGTGATCGGCGCCGGCATGATGGCAGTCGCCGCCACCGGCGATCTGAAGCTCTGGGCGTTCTATCTTATGGTGGTCGCAGGCGGCGCCAAGATCCTGGCTTTTGCCGTGCAGTACTTCGTTCTGCGGCTGATCGTAACCAACCGCCGACGCGCCGCTGCCCGCGCCTAAATGCCCTACCGGAGCGTTAGGCAGGAGCTGCGAGTTGGGCTATAGGCTCGGCCAGGGACGGCCGCGGATCGTCGCGGACCGCCGCAATCTGTTCGGGAGACGGGAATGGCCGTAGACGGCAACTGGAATCTGACCATGACGACGCCGATGGGCGAGCGCCAGGCGACGCTGAGCCTGAAGGCTGCTGGCGGCACGCTCACGGGCACGCAGGGCGCGGAAGGCAATACCACCGAGATCTTCGACGGCACCGTCTCCGGCGACAACGTCTCCTGGAAGGTCTCGATCGACAAGCCGATGCCGCTCACGCTCGAATTCACCGGCACGGTCTCCGGCGACAGCATCAGTGGCGAGATGGGCATCGGCCCGATGGGCAGCTTCCCGTTCACGGGCGCGCGGGCGTAAACCGCGCGCTGCACCGATGCGTGCGCTCCTCCTCATCGCGGCGGCAGTCCTGTCTGCCGTAGCACAGGCCGCGCGCGCAGGTGACAGCGAACCGGCGTGGCGCGCGAGCGCGCTCGCCTTGGTGCCGGCAGGCTATGTTGCCGGCACCGCTTATCGAACCGAGGGGTCGACCGGTTATCTCGCGGTCTATCCCGCGACATCGAACGATCCGAAGACACCGGGGAGCGTCTTTGCGGCGCGCCAGGTTCTGGTCGTCACGCTGACTGCGGACGCGACGCGGGCGACGTCAGCCGAGCTGAAGCCGCGCACCGGGCCGGCCCCTGATAACGACGACAATGATTTCGCCGGGATGCACGCCGAGCTCGCCGCCAAGCGCGCAAAGCTGCCTGCTGGCACCGAGCCCTGCGATCTCGGCGCCTGGTCCATCGACAAGGATTCCAGCGGCCTCAACGTGCGCGCCGAGCCGTCGATCAAGGCGCGCGTGCTTGGCACATTGCCGCCGCCCTACCGGCTGAGGCTCGGCGGCGCCGAGAACACGCCCGAGGGCGGCTGGCTGACCGAATTCCGCATCATCGGCTTCAGGGACGGCTGGTTCCTGATCGAAGACGCGAGGCCGCCGGGCAAGGACTATGAGGACGAGACGCGATATCCGCGCAGCGCGCCGAGGCCCTATGCCGGGCGCGGCTGGGTCGCCTCGAACAAGGTCGGCGCGAACTATGCCAGTGGCACCACGCGCATGGGCGGGCTGTTTCAGGCGCCCTTCATCGATGCCAAATGGATGCCGGCCCAGCGCGAGCTCGGCGGGCCGCTCGACACCGACGGCGGCCCGAAGCGCATCTTCGCCTGCAGTGGGCTCTGGGGTCTGGTCGAGAGCCACGACGGCGTCCGCGGCTGGTGGCGCGCGCTGTGCTCCAACCAGGTCACGAATTGCAGTTGAGGCGCTGAAGCATTGGCTTCGTCATGGCCGGGCTTGTTGTTCAGCCATCCACGGCTTCTTTGCGGCACTAAGAACGTGGATGCCCGGGCCTTCGCCTCGCCGAAGCGGCTTCGGCCGCGCAGGCGGGACAAGCCCGGGCATGACGATCATTGTTACGGCACGAGCATCTTCCCCCGCGCGCGTGCGGGTGAAGCAACTAGCCCAAATTCAACTCCTTGAAGAAGTCGTTGCCCTTGTCGTCGATGATGATGAACGCCGGAAAATCGACGACCTCGATGCGCCAGATCGCTTCCATGCCGAGCTCGGGATATTCGAGCACCTCGACCTTCTTGATGCAGTGCTCGGCGAGGTTCGCCGCGGCGCCGCCGATCGAGCCGAGATAGAAGCCGCCGTATTTCTTGCAGGCCTCCCGCACGCTAGGGGCGCGGTTGCCCTTGGCGACCATCACCATCGAGCCGCCGGCAGCCTGGAACTGGTCGACGAAGGAATCCATGCGGCCCGCGGTGGTCGGACCGAACGCGCCGGAGGCGTAGCCCTCGGGCGTCTTGGCGGGACCGGCATAATAGACCGGATGGTTCTTGAAATAGTCCGGCAGCGGCTCGCCCTTCTCCAGCCGTTCGCGCAGCTTGGCGTGGGCGCTATCGCGCGCGACGATCATGGTGCCCGTCATCGAGACCCGCGTCTTGATCGGATATTTCGAGAACGTCGCCAGAATGTCCTTCATCGGCTGGTTGAGGTCGATCTTGACGACCTCGCCGCCGAGCGACTCTTCGACCTGCGGCAGGTATTGCGCGGGATTGTGCTCGAGCTCCTCAAGATAGACGCCGTCCCTGGTGATCTTGCCGAGCACCTGGCGGTCGGCCGAGCAGGACACGCCAAGCCCGATCGGCAGCGAGGCGCCGTGGCGCGGCATGCGGATCACCCGCACGTCGTGGCAGAAATACTTGCCGCCGAACTGCGCCCCGACGCCGAGTGACTGCGTCATCTTGTGGATTTCCTTCTCCATCTCGACGTCGCGGAAGGCGTTGCCGTCGGGCGAGCCGTGCGTCGGCAACGCATCGAGATAGCGCGCCGAAGCGAGCTTCACCGTCTTCATGCACAGCTCGGCCGAGGTACCGCCGATCACGATGGCGAGGTGATAAGGCGGGCACGCGGCGGTGCCGAGGGTGAGGATCTTTTCCTTCAGGAACGCGAGCAGCCGGTCCTTGGTCAGCACCGAGGGCGTGGCCTGGAACAGGAAGCTCTTGTTGGCGGAGCCGCCGCCCTTGGCCATGAACATGAACTTGTAGGCGTCATCGCCCTCGGCGTAGATCTCGCACTGCGCCGGCATGTTGTTGGCGGTGTTCTTCTCCTCGTACATCGAGAGCGGCGCGACCTGCGAGTAGCGCAAATTGCGGCGCAGGTAGGCGTCACGCGCGCCTTCGGACAGCGCCGCCTCGTCGTCACCGTCGGTGATGACGTTGCAGCCCTTCTTGCCCATGATGATCGCGGTGCCGGTGTCCTGGCACATCGGCAGCACGCCGCCAGCCGCGATATTGGCGTTCTTCAAGAAGTCCAGCGCGACAAACTTGTCGTTCGGGCTCGCCTCGCCGTCCTCCAGGATCGCGCGGAGCTGCTTCAGATGGCCGGGGCGCAGATAGTGGTTGATGTCGCCAAAGGCCGCCTCCGACAGCGCCCGCAGCGCCTCGCGCGACACCACCAGCATGTCCTTGCCGAGCACCTTCTCGACCCTGACGCCCTCGGACGAAATCTTCTTGTAGGGCGTCTCGTCCTTGCCCAGCGGGAACAGCGGGGTGTGCTTGTAGGGCGGAACGGGCTTGGACTGGTCGGGGAAGGCGGTGGGAGCGTTCATGGGGCAAATCTCGGGGTTTTGGGGCCGTGGCGGGCCTCTCAGCATAGAAGCGTTCTAAGCGCATTCTAGCCAGAAAAGAAAGGGAGCGGTGCGCATGGGAGGGGTAGGTTCGGCACGGGAAGGCATTGGCACAGCTCGTGGAAATGCCTCTGCCCACCCTTGCGATTCGCGTCCGCCGACGCTTGAATGCGTGCCCTAAGGGGCTTTTCATCATGACATTGAAACTGAACGTCCGCGGCGCGATCCTGGTCGCCGCCGCCTTCACCGGCCTTGTGGCTCTCGCTTCGCCTGCCCGCGCCGATCGCTGCGACGACAGCGCCAAGGAGCTGGCGAGCCAGGTCGATCGCCTCAAGGTGAATTTTCGCGCCGCCAATGTCGTTTACCTGACGCACCCGGCGGCCAAGGAGCTGTCCGTGGGTTGCCGCGGCGACAAATATTCCATCGAGCTCTACGCCAAGGGTGATCGCAAGCCGAAGCCGGAATTCTACGCGCTGGTCGGCTCGATGGCGGCGATCGTCTTCACCGTGACCAAGGACGACACCACGACGGGAGCGACGCGCTGCCTGAAGCGGATGGGTCTATTGCGCGGCGACAAGGTCACCATGCGCTACCGCCGGCTCAACATGGAATGCACCCGCACCAAGACAGAGGCGTCCATTGCCATCACGCGCGGCAAGGACGAATAGGGCACGCGCCAGCTCTTTCCGCACCCTTGCGGGGTGCGTATCGCGCGATGGCGTCCGCCGCATACTCCGTCATTGCGAGCGCAGCGAAGCAATCCAGTCTGTATCCGCGGAAGCAGTCTGGATTGCTTCGTCGCAAGGGCTCCTCGCAATGACGGGGAGAGGCCTCGTCGTCTGGTTTGCGGATGCCACGCGTGCACAGCCTTCACCGCGCCAATTCCCTCACATTTTAACGATTGGCTTGAAGGAAATTTCGCTCCTCGCAGGGCAGGCTTGATTGTTTCCATGTGTGAGGATTTGCGGATGAAGGTTTCTACCGTTGCGCCCCCGCCGATCGCGATCGTGGTTCCGAACTACGACACGACCAAGCCGCAGGACGATCAGACAAAGGTCAAGGACGAGAATCCGACCTTCAAGCCGCAGCCGCCGGCGCCGCTGCCGCCGGGTCAGGGCACGCGGATCGATCAGCTCGCCTGATCAGGCGTCCCGAGACCGAAGCGCCCGATCCGGTCGATCGGGCTTTTGGCGTGTCCGGCCGCATCTTTGCCGGATAGCTGCACCAGGATCATGCGCCGTTCACTCGGGACCTGCGCATGTTCGCACGGCTGCTATTGCGGAACACCGTGTTCGTCGTCGGCATGGGCGCGCTGCTGTTCGCGTGCGCGGGGACGCTGCATTGGCCGTCGGCCTGGGCCTTCCTCGCAACCTCCGCCCTGCTCGGCCCACTCTGCGGCTGGTGGCTCTACCGGACCGATCCGGCGCTGCTCGCCGAACGCCTGCGGCCGGTGCTTCAAAAGGATCAGCCCGCCGCCGACAAGATGTTCATGGCGCTGTTCATCGTTGCCATCCTGGCCTGGCTTGTCCTGATGGGGCTCGACCGGCGTGTTCGATCCTCTGACATGTCGACGGCGTTGCAGGTGCTCGGACTCGGGCTGTTCCTGGGCTCGACACTGTTCACCATGTGGGTGTTCCGCGAGAACTCGTTCGCCGCGCCCGTGGTGAAGCTGCAAGCCGAGCGCGCGCAGCACGTGATCTCGACCGGACCCTATGCCTATGTCCGCCATCCCATGTACAGCGGCATGATCCTGTTCTTCACCGGCGTGCCGTTGCTGCTGGGATCGTGGTGGGGACTTGCGATGATGCCGCTCCTCCTCGCCTTGCTCGCGGTCCGCATCCCGATCGAGGAGCGCACGCTGCGCGAGGGTCTGCCCGGTTACACCGATTACACGGCGCGGGTGCGCCATCGCCTCATCCCCGGCGTCTGGTGAACGCGCCAACTGCACGAAGTCGCTATCGGTCCAGCTCGCGATAGCGGCGGAAGATGCCCTGCTCGTTGAAGGGAATGCGGCGCTCGCTTGCGAGATAGGCCTGGATGTTGGGCCGTGCGGCGATGCGGTCGTGCAGGCCGACGAGGCCCGGGACATCCTTCTCGAACGCCTTCATGCGCTTGGGGAAAGCATACCGCAGCCCATCGACGAGCTGGAACAGCGAGAGGTCGACATAGGTCAGGCGCCGGCCCGTCACGTAAATGCCGCCGCTCCCGGCGAGGAGCCGCTCGAAATAGCCGAGATATTTCGGCACGCGCTCGTCCCAGAAGTCGGCCGTGCGCTTCTTCGCCGGCGCCTTCTGATCCTCATAATAGAGCGAGGGCCCGAGCGGATGATGGGTGTCGTGGATCTCGACGACGAAGTCGGTGATCGTGAGCTGAAGCTGGTGCACCCAGAGCCTGCCGGCTTCCGTCTTCGGCGCAAGCCCATGGCGGGAGCCGAGATAGAGCAGGATGTTGGCGGTCTGGCCGATGACGAGCTTGCCCGCTTTCAGGAACGGCGGCGCAAAGGGCGGCGTGCCCTTCTGCGCATCCATCATCTTCATCATCGCGGCCGATCCGCGCGGACCGCGCGCGACGTCGACGTAAGCGGCGCCCGCCTCCTCCAGCGCCAGCCGCACATATTCGCCGCGGCCCTGGATCTCGGGCCAGTAGTAGAGCTCGTATGTCATGGGGGAGGTCCGTGAGCGTGGAGGCGATCGGACCAATGTAGCACGTGGCTGAAGGTTCCGTCAGCGTGAGGCGGAACGGCGGTTCAACATACGCCGTCATTGCGAGCGCAAGCGACTTGTCCGCCGAAGCCTTGGCGAAGGCGGAAGCAATCCTGAAATGCCTCCGCGGAGACACTCTGGATTGCTTCGTCGCAAGAGCTCCTCGCAATGACGAATGGAGAGAGCTCCGCGACGGTGGAGAGAACTCAGCGCCTCAATTCGCCGCGAAGCAGTACAGCAGCCCGTCGCCGCCGGTGGTCTTCAAATCGGCCTGCGAGCAGCCGCCGTCGGGACCGCGCGAGGGGTGAGAGCTATTCCAGGATTTCGAGGGTTCGTCGTCGCGCAGACCCCGGCGATCGAAATGGCCGACCATCGCGGCGCCTTGCGTGCTCGACGTCCAGTTCTTGCAGGTGCGATCGTCCGGCCCGGCGAACGCGGTGCCGTCCGGTTGCGATCCCGTGAGGATGTCGTGCCGGTTCGGCTGGTCGCCGGCACCATTGATGACCTCACCCTTTTCGCTGAGCGCGGTCTGCTTGGTGAGATTGTTCGTCGCGCCGTGCAGCTCGGCGACGTCCTTGGCGATCACCGTGCCCTTGGCGTTCTGCCACGGCCCCTTGCCGATGCGATCCTTGGCGTTGACGGCCGGCTTGCCGTCGGCGGCCTGCGTCGACAGATAGGCGCGCCAAGTCTTTGTGCCGGCGCCGGCCGCTTGTGCAAGCTTCTGGCATTGCGCGTCGGCTCCTTCGAGACCGCCGAGATCGGCGCCCTTGCCGGGCCCGTTCGACGTCACGAAGAAGGTCATGTCGGCCGACTGCGCTTGCGCCGATGGGGCAGCAAGCAAGACAATAGCCAGCGCAACACCGGAAATCGTCATGGATTTCTCGATACGGATCATCCTGTCCTCCCAACGTTTTTTTTGTTCGCCGCCTGACTTCAACCCGAGGCGCCCCCGCTTATTCCGATGCCGTGCTGCGAGAGGCCCAAAAGAAAAGGGCGCCGTGCCGAAGCACGACGCCCTGGTTCCTCATCTCGTCCGCGATCAGTTGGTCTGCTGAATCGCTGACAATTCCCAGCCTGTGCCCGGCCGGCGGGCGAAGGTCCAGATCTCGGTCGCCTCGCCCGGCTGCTCGCTGCCGGCGACGATTGCGCCGGTGTTGCGATCCACCGTCTTGTCGGTGAGCGCGAAGCGCAGCGCCACCGTGGCATAGTCGGTCTCGCCTTCGCGCCAGGCTTCCGCGAGGTCGCCCTGCAACAGCTTCACGTCCGCGACCTTGTTGACCACGTTGCGGGCGCGGTTCTGGGCGAGGTCCTGCTCGAAATAGGAGACCATTTCCGGCGTCGCGAGCGTGTGCAGCTTGGCCACGTCCTCGTTCGACCAGGCGGCCTGGACGTCGCCGAGCAGGCGCTCGAACGCCTCATAGTCGTCCGGCTTGATCTCGAGCGGCGCGTTGTTGGCGCCGAAGCCGAAGCCGCCGAGTCCGCTACCAAGGCCGCCACCGAGGCCGCTGCGATAGTTCGTCTGCGGTCCGGGCGCTGCGCCGGCCTCAGCATTGGCGTAAGCCGCCCGCGGAGTGTGACGGCGCTGCCACCAGGACATTGCCAGCCGGACCACGAGCACCACCAGCGCGATCTGGATGATCAGGCCGATGATCGAGGACAGGCCGCCGAGGCCGCCGAACAGGCCGCCACCGAACAGCATGCCGAGCAGGCCGGCGCCGAGGAAGCCGGCCGCAAGGCCGCCCATGAAGCCGCCGGCGCGGCCAAACAGGCCGCCGCGCGCCGGCGCGGTCGCGGCCGAGTTCATGCCTGCGCCCGGCTGGGTGTAGGTGCGGTTGAACTGCGAGGCCGAGCCGGGTGCGGTCGTGGTCGACGGCGGCGCCGAATAGGAGCGCGTACCGCGCGAACCGGACGACATGCCGCCACCCGCGCGGGCGTCGGCCGACGAGATCGTCAGCGCGGTCGGCAGCGCAAGCGCCAGCACGACGGCGATCGTGTTGAAGAATTTCCGGGAGCGAAGCGAGAAAGTCATGTGCGTTTCCCAAATCCCCGGCATGGGGACGTGCCCCTAAGATGGTCAGACTTCCCGAAAAGTGAAGCCGGTTTCGGAACTTGCGGCTGCGGCCCTCAGTCGCGGGGATGTGGCAAAAGCCCATATATGACAGGGGTTTTACGGGAACCATTGGAGGATGCTTACCGCCGGGTTTACGACCCGATTTCCGCTTTTCCCCGGGTCCGCGAGCCGAGCTGGCCCACCAGCCGTCATTGCGAGGAGAGCGGCAGGTCTCACCCCTGCTTCGTCATCGTCTCCTTCACCGCCGCGACCAGCTGGCTGAGCGTGAAGGGCTTTGGCAGGAAGTCGAACTGCTGGCCTTCGGGCAGGCTCTTCTCGAAGGCATCCTCGGCATAGCCGGAGACGAAGATGAACTTGATGTCGGGGTTCTTCTCGCGCATGGCCTTCAACAGCGACGGGCCGTCCATCTCCGGCATGACGACGTCGGAGACGACGAGATCGATCGCGCCACTTTGCTCGTCCAGCACCTCCATGGCCTCGACGCCGTTCTCGGCCTCGACCACGGTGTAGCCGCGCGAGCGCAGGCCGCGGGCATTGAGCGCGCGCAGGCCCTCCTCGTCCTCGACCAGCAGGATGGTGCCCTGCCCGGTGAGGTCGGTACGCGGCTTCGCCTCTGCCGCCGCAGCGGGCGCGGCTTCCTTCGCGGCTCCGCTGGTCGCGCCGATTGCGGCTGCGGGCTGCTCGACCTGCACCTCCGGTTCGGCGATGTGGCGCGGCAGGAAGATGTGGAACGAGGTGCCCTGCCCCGGCTCGGAATCGACGTAGATGAAGCCGCCGGTCTGCTTGACGATGCCGTAGACGGTGGAGAGCCCGAGGCCCGTGCCCTTGCCGACCTCTTTCGTCGAGAAGAACGGCTCGAAGATCTTGTCGCGGATGTCGGCGGGGATGCCGGTGCCGGTGTCGGCGACCTCGATGCGGACATAATCCGCGGCGGGCATACCCTTGTAGGCGAGCTTGCCCGAATCGTCGCTGGTGACGTTGGCGGTGCGGATGATCAGCTTGCCGCCGTCAGGCATGGCGTCGCGCGCGTTCACCGCGAGGTTGACGATCACCTGCTCGAACTGGGAGACGTCGACCTTCACCGGCCAGAGGTCGCGGCCGTGGACGAGGTCGAGCTTGACCTTCTCGCCGATCAGCCGGCGCAGCAGCATGGTGAGATCGGACAGCGCGTCGCCGAGATCGAGCACCTGCGGCCGCAGCGTCTGCCGCCGCGAGAACGCCAGCAACTGCCGCACCAGGGTGGCGGCGCGCGTTGCGTTCTGCTTGATCTGCATGATGTCCTGGAACGACGGGTCGGTCGGCTTATGCGCGTTCAGCAGGAAGTCGTTCGCCATCATGATGGCGGACAGCACGTTGTTGAAGTCGTGGGCGATGCCGCCGGCGAGCTGGCCGACCGTCTCCATCTTCTGCGACTGGTTGATCTGGTTTTCCAGCGCGCGCCGCTCGGTGGTCTCGAGCATGTGCACGATGGCGGCTTCCGCCTCGGTCTCGGCCGAATCGACCGGCGTCACGAAGAACTGGCCCCAGCGTTCCTTGGCCCCTTCCAGCGCCACCTCGACCGGCGCGATATCGGCCTTGCCTTCGGCGGCCTGGTTGATGGCCGCGATCAGGAGGTGCCGGTCGCGCGAATTGACCGCGCGGAAGATCGACTTGGAGGAGGTGTCGAGCCCCAGCGCCTGACTGAGCTTGGCGTAGCGCGCATTGGCGCGCACCACGTTGCCGGCGCGATCGACGGTCGCGATCGCCATCGGCGTGTGGTCGAAGAAGCGCATGAAGCGCACTTCGGCGGCACGATCAGGGTCGCTGCGCTCGTCGCGGGCGCGGCTGATCACGAGCGTGCGCGAGGGCCCCGGCGCGCCGTCGGCGCCGAAGGCGAGCTTGTGATAGAGCCGCACCGGCATGGTCTTGCCGGTGCGCATGCGCAGGTCGATGTCGAACACCTCGGTCTTCACCTCGCCCGGCACCGCCACGATCGAGGTCAAGAGCGAAGCGCCGTCGCCGGAGACGATATCGGTAAGCTTCAGGCCGCCGGAGCCGATCTCGGCGAGGTCGTAGTCGAGCCAGTTCGCCAATGTCGCGTTGACATAGGCGAGCTCGCCGGCCGGATTGACCGAGAAGAAGCCGCACGGGGCGTGATCGAGATATTCGATCGCGTGCTGGAGCTCCTGGAACACGTCCTCCTGGCGTTCGCGGTCGCGCGTGATGTCAGCGATCGACCACACCGCGTATTTCGCCTCGCGCTTGCCGGTGCCGAGCGGGCGCACGCGCATGCGCAGCCAGCGGCCCTGATTGCCGTCATGGCCGGAGATGCGCACCTCTTCCTGCTGCCGCTTGCCCTCGCGGGCGGCCTTGAGCAGCCGGAACACGGCTTCCGAGACGTCGGGATTGCCGATGAAGACGCGCTCGACGGGGCGCACGTCCTGCGGGCCGGTGGCGCCGGTCAGCGTCAGATAGGCAGCATTGGAGTAGACCACGTGTCCGCGCGCGTCGGTGACCGCGAGCCCGTCGAAGGCGTGATCGGAGATGCGGCCGATGACGGGATCGTCGAGATTGCGGTCGGCGAAGCGGATGATGCCGGCGGCGAAGGCGAACAGGTTGAACAGGCCGACCATCGCCAGCACGGCGAGGATACCGAGGATATAGGGCTGCGCCTGCGCGCGCCCGAGCGTCATCAGCCCGACGGCCACGGCGACGAGGCCGGCGGCCACCAGCAGCACCAGCGCAATGCTGCCCGAGCGCGGCGACGGCTCGTGCGCCGCAACGGGCTCGCGTGTGAGGTCGTGGTCGGTCTCGGCGGTCATTCTCGAGCTGGCGCAGCCTGTCGGCAGAGAATCAACGCGCCACCGGGCGCGTGGGGTCCTCCCTGCCTGAATCGGACCCTGAGGTGCAAGGGCAGCAGCGACAAAAGGTACGCTGATTCCCAGATTACGGCCATTTCCGGTTCTTTTCGGGCATCTTATCCCCGCCCGGCGCTGAATCCGCGCTTCAGGCGCATGACGTAGCCGATGACTTCGGCGACGGCATGGTAGTGCTCGGTCGGGATCTCCTGGTCGATGTCCACCGTGGCGTAGAGCGCGCGGGCCAGCGGCACGTTCTCCACGATCGGGATGTCGTGCTCGCGCGCGATCTCCCGGATCTTGAAGGCGAGATTGTCGACGCCCTTGGCGACGCAGATCGGCGCGGTCATGCCGCGCTCGTAGGACAGCGCCACCGAATAGTGGGTTGGGTTGGTGATGATCACGGAGGCCTTGGGAACCGCCGCCATCATGCGCTTCTTGGCGCGCTGCTGCCGCAGCTGCCTGATCTTGCCTTTGATGTGGGGGTCGCCTTCGGACTGCTTGTACTCTTCCTTGATCTCCTGGAGCGACATCTTCTGCCGCTGGAACCAGCTTCGGTACTGGAAGAAATAGTCGGCGATGGCGACGATCGCGAGCGCGGCGACCACCGCGCCGAGCAGTTGGATGGTCATGCTGGTGCTGGCGCCGAGCATGGCGGCCGGATCGAGCCTGACCATCGCCTCCATGCGGTGCCGCTCCGGCCACAGGATCATGGTCATGACCACGGCCAAGGCGACCAGCTTGCCGATGCCCTTGAGAAAATTGGCCGCCGCCTGTTTGCCGAAGATGCGTTTGAAGCCGGCGCCCGGCGAAATCTTGTTGAACTTGGGTTTCAGGGATTCGGCCGACCAAACCAGCCGGTGCTGCAGCATGTTGCCGGCGATGGCCGCCAGCACCAGCATCAACAGGGGCACGCCGATCGCGGCAAGCACGGCGAGCTCGATCTGCTCCATCAGCGCCAGCAGGGCCTTGCCGTCGGTCTTGATCATCCAGGAATTGGCAAGCAGGTTGCGCATCGGCGTCAGCAGCCCGCTGCCGACCGAGCCCGAGAAGGTGGAGACGACGAGCGTGCCGCCTGCCATCATGAACCAGGTGTTGATCTCCTGGCTCTTGGCGACGTCGCCGCGTTCGAGCGCATCGTCGAGGCGCTTTTGCGTCGGGTCTTCTGTTTGACTTTCGGGATCGTTGTCTTCGGCCACCGATCGATCCCCCTCACCTGAGCGGCATCATCTGGTGCATGACACCGATGAAGTAGTCGAGAAAGGTGCCCATCATCGCGGTGAGCACCACGGCAAGCACCAGGAAGCCCGCGAAGATCGACAGCGGCACGCCGACGAAATAGACCTGCATCTGCGGCATCAGCCGCGCCAGCACGCCCAGTCCGATATTGAAGACGAGGCCGAACACGAGGAACGGCCCGGAGAGCTGCAAGCCGAGGCGGAACGCGGCGGAGAAGGCGCGCGTTGCCAGCGAGGCGACGTCGCCGCTCGACACGGTCTCGCCCGGCGAGAAGATCGTGTAGCTGTCGTTCAGCGCCGCGATCACCAGATGATGGCTGTCGGTGGCAAACAGCAGCGTCACGCCCAGCATGGTCAGGAAGTTGCCGACCAGCACGCCCTGCTGGCCCTGCGTCGGATCGACCGAGGTGACGAAGCCGAGCCCCATCTGCTGCGCGATCACGGATCCCGCAACCTGGAGCGCCGACAACGTCACGCGCGCGGTCGCGCCGAGCACGATGCCGATCGCGATCTCATGCAGCATCAGCACCAGCAGCGGCGCCAGCGAGCCCATGTCGACCTGATAGGCGTTGCGATGCAGCGGCAGGATGATCAGCGTGAGCAACAGCGCGATCGACAGCTTGATCCGCGTCGGGATGTTGGTCTCGCCGAGGCCGGGCAGCAGCATCACCATCGCGCCGACCCGGGCGAAGGCGAGCAAGAAGGAAGCGGCGAGCGCCGGCAGCAGCGAGACGTCGATGCGCATAATTCACGCATAGTGCCTCAGCCGCCTATGATTCGCGACGATATCCGCAGCATGTGGGCGTGCATCGAATCGGCCATGAACGGCAGCGCCAACAGCATCGTGGCAAAGATGGCGAGGATCTTCGGCACATAGATCAGCGTCTGCTCCTGGATCTGCGTCAGCGCCTGGAACAGCGACACGATGACGCCGACCACGAGGCCGACCACCATCAGCGGCGACGACACGATCACGATGGTCCAGATCGCATCGCGCGCGACGTCGAGGGTCTCGGGTCCGGTCATTTGGGAGTTCTCACTCTGAAATTGTTTGTGATTCGGGGCTCGCGAAGCGAGAACCCGGAATCCATTTAGCCGCAGCGTTGGTCGCACCATGGATTCCGGGCTCGCGACTTCGTCGCGCCCCGGAATGACGGCGCGCATCAGATCGGCATCTTCATGATGTCTTCATAGGCCGCGATGACGCGGTCGCGGACCGAGACCAGCGTGGACACCGCGACATCGGTGTCTGCGACCGCCGTAACCACGTCCATCACGTTGGCCTTGCCGGCGGCCATTGCGACCGTCTGCGCGTCGGACTTGCGGCCGGATTCCACGACGCTTCCGACGGCGTCCTTCAGCAGCGCGGCGAAGGATTGCCCGTTCGGTTCGCTGCCCTTGCCGGCGCCGGTGTTCTCCAGCACGCGGGCGAGGCTGGCGTAAGCATTGGCGGCAATTGTTGGTGATGCCATGGCTCAAATGTCCTGTTCAGCTCTTGAGGATGTCGAGCGTGCGCTGGATCATCCGGCGCGTCGCACTGATGATGTTGAGGTTGGCCTCGTAGGACCGCTGCGCGTCGCGCATGTCGGTCATCTCGACCACCGAGTTCACGTTGGGATATTTGACGTTGCCGCTGGCATCCGCAGCCGGATTGTTCGGCTCGTATCGGACGCGGAAGGCGGACTGGTCGGGCTTGATCCTGCCGAGGGTGACGACCTGCGCGTCGAGCGTGCGGTCGAGCGCGGATGAGAAGGTCGGCACCTTGCGCCGGTAGGGATCGCCGCCGGCGGTCTGCGCCGTCGAGTCCGCATTCGCGATGTTCTCCGAGATCACCCGCATGCGGCCGGCCTGCGCGCGCAGGCCCGAGGTCGCGATTGCCATGGAGCGGGCGAAGTCGCTGCTGTCATTTGCCATGATCCGCCTCCTTTAGGGCCTAACCTTTGCCGATCGCGGTCTTGAGCAGGCGCAGGCTCTTCGAATAGAGCGAGGTCACCGCGGCGTAGTCCATCTGGTTGCTGGCGGCCTTCATCATCTCCTCCTCGAGATTGACGGCATTGCCGGCGGGGCGGGTCTCGAAACCCGCGTTCTTGTTCTGGTCGAAGGCGGAAGGGGCCCCCGACGGCGCCAAATGCGAGGCGCTGGTCCGGGTCAGGACCAAGGGCCCCATGGACCCCGTGACGGCGCCGGCCTTGTCGAACTTCGGCTCGACCAGGTCGCGC
The DNA here is from genome assembly GCF_020193935.1 of Bradyrhizobium sp. NBAIM08. NCBI lineage: Bacteria > Pseudomonadati > Pseudomonadota > Alphaproteobacteria > Hyphomicrobiales > Nitrobacteraceae > Bradyrhizobium > Bradyrhizobium sp. NBAIM08. Next base: position 1,197,561 of record NZ_JADYVR010000001.1, read on the forward strand.
GGCCGGAATTTCGGCGTGTCGGAATTGGAGACGTTCTCGGACAGGACGCGCTGGCGCTCCTGATGCCACTGCATCTTGGTGCGAAGCACCGACAGTTCCGGAATATCGTTGATGGACATCGTCGCGGCTCCCTCCGCCCCGACGGACCCTAGGGACCGCCGCTAGGCAGAATTTGCCGCCTGTATGGTTAACAGCTGGTTAAGGACCGGTCGTGATGCATGTCCCCAGCCGAAACTGATTCTTGCGCCCCCGCGATTCGAGGGCGCGAAAAGTGGCATTAACCCAACCGTTTGGCGAGACGTGCACAGGGCAAGAAGTCGTTTTGGATCGGGCGATTCATGGGTTATTAAGAGTTGGGGACGGCAAAACTTGCCGTGGAACGTTAAGAAATCGCAGTTTGGGGCATCGTCCGCCGGTGGTCGGCTCGACTGACCATGGGCACGAGAAAAGCGCCATTTGTCGGGGACAAGTATGCAAGGCAGCCCTATCACCTTCATCGTCGCGTTCATCGTCGTTCTGGCGTTGATCGGCGTCGCTGCATGGCTGGTTCGCCGATTCGCCGGAAGCCGCATCGGCGCCAACACCCAGCGCGGCCGGATGCCCCGCCTCGCCGTGATCGACGCCGCCGCGGTCGACGGCCGGCGCCGCCTGGTGCTGGTCCGGCGCGACAATGTCGAGCATCTGCTGATGATCGGCGGCCCGACCGACATCGTCGTCGAGCCCAACATCGTTCGCGCCGCGCCCAGCCGCGACCAGATTCCGCAACGTCCGAGTGCCGCCGAACCGCCGCGCCTTGCCCCCCTGCCCGATGCCGGCGGCTGGGCCGACGACGCGCCGCGGCCCGAGCTGCTCGATCATCCCGAGCCGCAAATGCCCGAGCCGCCGCCGCGGCCCGCGCGGCCATCCTTCGCCGACGAAGTGCGTCGGCCTGCGCCTGCACTGGCCGAACGCCGCAGCGAGCCGGCTCTGGGCGGCTTTACGCCGGAGCCGATCGCGCCACGTCCCGAGCGCGAACCGCGGCCCGAGCCGCTGCCGCCGCGCATCGCCCGCGGCGAGCCGCCGCTGATGCCGCGTCCGCCGCGCGGCAGTGAGCCGATGAAGATGCCGCCGGTGCGGGCCGAGCGCGCCGCGGCGCCACCGCCTCCTCCACCCGTGCCGCAGGCTGCCCCCGTTCCGCCGCCGGCAGCGGCTGCCGCGCCCTCGAGCGCCGAGCAGAATCTCGCCGAAATGGCGCAGCGCCTCGAGGCTGCCCTGCGCCGCCCGGCCGGCGAAACGGTCGCGCCTCCGGTTGCGCCGGAGCCGCCGCCCGCTCCGGCGCGCGCCGCCCGCAGCGAGCCGCCGGCACCGCCCGCTGCGCCGGCGAAGCCGGCTGCGGAAAAGACCAGCTTTGAAAATCTCGAAGACGAGATGGCCTCCCTGCTCGGCCGTCCGAAGCCATCTTCGTGAGGTTGCCCGCCCTCCCGCGTAGAGTTCTTTTCCTTTCTGTCCTGGTCGGCGCGGCTTCGCTCGCAATGCCGTCGCATGCCCAGGACATCAGCATCAATCTCGGCGGCGGCGCCGGTGGCGGCGGCGTCACCGAGCGCGCGATCCAGCTGATCGCGCTGCTCACGGTGCTCTCGATCGCCCCGTCGATCCTGATCATGATGACGTCGTTCACCCGCATCGTGGTGGTGCTGTCGCTGCTGCGCACCGCGATGGGCACTGCGACCGCCCCGCCGAACTCGGTGATCATCGCGCTCGCGATGTTTCTCACCTTCTTCGTGATGGGCCCGGTGCTGCAGAAATCCTACGACGAGGGCATCCGCCCGCTCGTCGCCAACCAGATCGGCGTCGAGGACGCGTTTCAGCGCGCCTCCGTGCCGCTGCGCGGCTTCATGCAGAAGAACGTGCGCGAAAAGGACCTGAAGCTGTTCCTGGACCTCTCCGGCGAGCCGCCGCCGGCCACGCCCGACGATCTCGCCTTACGCATTCTCGTCCCCGCCTTCATGATCTCCGAGCTGAAGCGCGCCTTCGAGATCGGCTTCCTGTTATTCCTGCCGTTCCTGATCATCGACCTCGTCGTCGCCTCCGTGCTGATGTCGATGGGCATGATGATGCTGCCGCCGGCGACGATCTCGCTGCCGTTCAAGCTGATCTTCTTCGTGCTGGTCGACGGCTGGTCGCTGGTGGCGGGGAGCCTGGTGCAGAGTTACGGGGGGTAAGGCTTCGTTCGCTGCTGCGTCCTTTCCGCTCTCAGCGACAGCCCCCGCTCCCTCCTCGTCATTGCGAGGAGCCCTTGCGACGAAGCAATCCAGACTGCCGCCGCGGAAAGAGTCTGGATTGCTTCGCTGCGCTCGCAATGACGAGTTTGTGGCGCGGTCGCGGGCCGCGCTTCGCGCGGAGACAGTCCTACCGCGTCATCTTGATCTGCCGCACGACCGGGATCGTGGGCAGCGAGCCGGTGTGGTCGCTCGCATCTTTGGCCTGCGGCGCGCCGGGCGCGCGGGCGGTGGCGTCGGGGAAGCGCTGCTTCATCTCGCGCAGGAAGCCGTCGAGCGTGTCGACGCTGGCAGCGAGCTTGGCGATCTCGGCGAATTCGGCGCTGGAGGCTGCGGCCGGCTTGCTCGCAATGTCGAAGGCGAGACGGTCGGCGCTCTCGCTCATCAGCGGGGCGTATTTCTCGCGGAAGCGCGATAGGCCGATCGAGTCGTCGGCGAGGGCGTAGCCGACGGCGGCGCGGATGATGTCGCTCTTCTCGACCGCATTGAGCGGCTTGAAGTCGCGGAAGCGGTCTCCGTAATAGAGCTCGATCTGCTCGGCGGACTCGCGCCAGCGCCGCGCCGCCCAGAAGATGTCGGAGCGCAGGCGGAGCACTTCCCGCCCGGCGACGTTGGAGACAATGTCGAGCGCAAGATCGTGACGGCCGACGTCGCTCTGCGCACGCGCCTCCAGCAGCAGGCGCTGCTGCCGGAGCTCCCCGGAGAGATCGCTGATGCGGCTCGCGCGCAGCGCGGTGATGGCCAAGTCGGGCTTGCGGTTGGCGAGATAGATCATGGCGAGGCGCGCGGCGACCTGGGCGCGCGCGGCGCCTTCGAGGCGATGATCGATCTGGTATTGCAGGAGCTCGGCGGCCTGATCGAGCAGATCGATCGAGGCGAGACGGTCGGCGAGACGGCGGATCAGCTCGTCGCCGCGGCGGCCGATCGGCGTCAGCTCGCGGAACTCGTAGAACATCCCGAGCGCCTCGACCGGCGGCAGCTCGTCGCCCTTCGGCCCGAGGAAGATCTGCGTGAACAGCTCGGAGGCGAGATCCTGCGCCTGACGCGAGGCTTCGGCATTCGGCTGCAGCCGCGTCGCGGTACGCGCGGCGGTGAGCGCATCGCGGTAGCGCCCGTTCTCGGCATAGAGGCGCGACAGCATCTGCAGCGTCTTGACCTCGATCGCATCGCCGCGCCAGGTCATCGACAGCGTCTCGAGCTCGCGCAGCGCCTCTTCCTTGCCGATCTCGTCGCGCTTCTGACGCAGCGCGATCTCGAGCTGCTTGGCCTCGGCCGCAGCCGGACGGTCATTCGAGGCGACCGCGAGCTTGTAATCGTCGAGCGCATCCTTGTCGTGGCCGAGCGCCTCGGCGAGCCGGCCGCGCAGCACGGCGAAGCCTGGCGCGGCCTCGGGCGGGACACCGACCACCTCGAGCTCGTTGCGGCGCTTGGAGGCGCCGGCATAGTCCTTCACCTCGAGGGATGCGCGCATCGCGTCCATCGTCACGATGCGCTGGATGTCGAGCGGCAGCGAGGCGATGGCGAATTCGACGTTCTTGAACTTTTCGCGCGCATCGGCCCATTTGCCCTGGCGCGCATAAGCGAGCGCCTTCCAAAGCTGGGAATCGTGGCTATTGCCGATCGCAGGATTGGCGAGATCCTTCAGGCCCTGCGCCGGCCGGCCGATCAGGATGTTGGCGATCGCATGCATGATCAGCGCGCCGCTCTCCTCCTTGTTGAGCGGATCGCTCAGCATCACGTCGGTCACGGCCTTGGCCTCGTGATACATGGCGCGCGACATGTAGAATTGCGCAAGATCGAGCCGCGGCAGCGAACGCAGCGCCGGCTCGACCGCCGAGATCGCCGTCATCAGTTCGCCCTGGCGCGCCATGAAGTTTTCCGACTGGCCCTTGCGCCAGCCTTCGGGACTGAAGATCGGGCGCACGGCGGTCGGCGCCCGCTCGGCCGAGATGTCGACCGGCGACAGGGTCAAGCCGCCCTTCTTGCCGAGAATGACCTTGTCGGAGCCGACCTCGACGCCGATCTCGTCGGAGTTCGGCCGGATCGCGATGCCGTGCGCGGATTCCAGCAGCGAGAGATCGACGAGGTCCTGCCGCTTGATGAAGCCGCGCACCGGCCGCAGCGCGGTGACGACATAGAGCGTGTCGCCGGCATCGGGATCGGTGAGCTTGTGCAGTTGGCCTGGATTGGCGAAGGGGATCGCGATATTGGCGAGCGCGGGATCGGTGATGTTGCGCGACATCATCAGCGGCAGCGGCGTCGCCTGGATCTTGTCGGCGAGCGTCAACATCCAGTTGGTCTCCTTGCCGACCTCCTCGCTCGTCAGCGAATAGACCAGCGGACGGGTGAGACGGATGCGCACCGCCTGACCCTTGTCGAGCGGGACGCGGCCGACCTCGCCGATCATCGCGCCGCCCTTGGTGCGGATCGCCTCGATATCGACGGGCTTCGGCGTATCGAACACCAGCCACACCGTGTCGCCGCGGCGGAACGCCGCCGCCGGCGTTGCGACCTGAAACGGGAACGTCACGCGCAAGCCGTCACTGTCGCGGCGCGCATCGACGCTGGCAATCGCGGGCGCGACCGGCACCTCCGCCGGCACAGCCTTGGCAGCATCCTTGCCAGCATCCTTGGCGGCATCCTTGACCGGTTCCTTCGCGACCTCCCTGGGCGCTTCGACGGGCGCAGGCGCAGCCGCCGGCTTCGCAGCTTCCTTGGGCGGTTGGGCCGCTTCGGCCGCGGGAGAGGCTGCCGGTTTCGGCGCTTCGGCGGGCGGCAGCGCGGCGGGCGCTTCCACCTTCACCTCGGGCTTGATGTCGATCCTGGCCTCGCGCGCGATCGTCTCGGAGGTCGGCGGTGGGATCTCGCGATGGGCGTCCTTCTTCTCGGCGGCGGGCTTTTCCGGTGCAGGTGCAGGTGCAGCGGCAGCCGCCGGCCCGCGACCGACCGGCTTCATCTGCGCGATCGTCGCCTCGGGCGTTGTCGCCAACTTCCCCTTGTCGGGCTGGAAGGAGACGTCGACGACGTAGTTCTTCTCGTCGCGGAACGAATGCACGTCGGCATCGCCGATCAGCGCGATCTCGACATTGGTCTGGTCGATATCGGACTTCTGCTTGATCGAGGCGACGTTCGGCGGCGCGGCGAGGACCGCGTCCGCCAGGTCGAAATTGAGATTGGCGTTGAAGACGAGCGTCAGCTTCTGCTCGTTGAGCACGGAGGAGACGCCGACCCCGTCGGGCATCTCGAACACGAAGCGCACGAAGGTCGGCTGCACCGAGGCGCGCACGCGGATCGGCGGACGCTTCCTGGACTCCGCGGCGGCACGCTGGGCGCGCAGCGCACGCTCGGCCGCGCGTGCCCGCTCGGCAAGCTCCTTGACCACGTCCATGGGCAGGCTCGGCGGCGGCCCCTTCCAACCCTCGGGCAGCAGGTCGATGAACGTGCGCTCGCCGGCGTTCATGGTGTTCACGGTGACGCGCCGCGCCAGCGACAGGCGGATGGCGCCGCCGTCAGGGTCGCGGCGGGCGGAATTGACGTAATCGGGCGCGCCTTCTGGAATGCGCTCGACGGGCACATCGACGGGCCGGTCGAAGCGGATGACGAGGATCGAGCCCGCGGTCGTCACCTCGGAGGGAACGTCCTCGCCGAGCTTGATGACGAGACGGGCAAAGCCGCCACCGGCTGAAAACGTCGCCTCGCCCCTGATCGGATCGGCCGCCCGGCCGGGCGCCGCAAGGCCAAGCAGGAGACAGGCCGCCAGCAAGGCCGCGGCGCGGGCGTGACGCGACAAGCTCCGCGCCGATGCGCGGGCTCGCGACACAAATCCAGCGGCAGCCTCTCGCGCCATTGGCGGCATTTCTTCCGGTTCGGCGGTCATGCCGGCACTGACGCCGGCGGTGCCGTCGACTGTAGGTCTCGCCAATTAAGGACTTGTTAATGCTATCTCTTGATTTGCGTCGGGAACAGCACGCCGCGCCGATCGAGCGGGGGGCCGATCCGCCAGTTTGAATTTGAGACGCAGGCGGTTAACCAGTTGTTAACGGCTGCACGACGGTGCCGTCGCGGCTGGTCAGTCCCTTTGCGGCACCCCATAGCGGACAAAGTCTTCGGCGATTCCAGCCTCGATTCTTCTGGCCTCTAAGATATCCGTATTGCCGCCATCGGTGTCGCCGAGCTTGAATCTGGCGACCCCGCGACCGTACAGCGCGCTCGCCAGCTTGGGGGCGTACCGCAGCGCCGCGTTGTAGTCGTCGATAGCCGCGGAGAGTTGTCCCATTTTCAGATTTATCAGGGCTCGCGAATCGTATGTCGCGGCGTTACCCGCTCCCGATCGAAGCACCATCTCGCAATCCTCCATCGCAGCCTGCAAGGCGCCGAGGATGGCCCGGGCCCAACAGCGTCCGCTCCAGGCCGCCTCCAGCTTCGGGTCAAGGCGAATTGCTTCGTCATAGTCCTGCGCTGCACGGTCGTACGCATTCCTCTTCAAGAACGCTGCCGCACGGTTGGCAAAGGCAGTGGCATAGTTGGGGTTGAGCTTCAGCGCCTCCTGAAAAGCGCCAAGGGCAAGGTCGTGCGAGCCCGTCCTCAGATAGGCCACTCCGAGGTTGTTGAAGGCCTTCGCATAATTCGGGTTATGCCGGGTCGCTGCGACGAAATCCTTGATCGCGCCTTCGTAGTCGGCTTTGGCGCTATGGGCATTGCCCCTGTTGTTGTGGGCGACGGCAAAGCCATTTGTGCTCCCCTCGCCCGCATCGATAAAGGCCGTGCAGGCCTCGATGCGAGCTTCGGGCGAGACCCGATCTGACCCGTTACATAGCTCGATATTCTTGAGTGAGCTGCTCTTCTTCGACGTCTGCGCCAAGCCTGACGAACCGGAGAGTCCAACGATCAGAATGAGCATCCCTGCCCTGATGACACTGGCCCGTGCGATTTTCACACCAAGCGCCGAACTCCGCGAGCGAAACGAAGCACTCATGTTGCGTCTCTCTGCCGGGCCGGACGCTGCGCCGGCATCACGGCGGCTTCGGCCGAGCAAACTTCTCAGCATCCCCGACAGATAATGAGCCTGCGATTGGCGCTTCGATCGGGCTCCGGCGCCGCGCCGGCCGGCGGCTTCTTCAGGACCTTGCTTTTGCCCTCTTCGATCAGCGTCGAAAATTTGGCTGACCCGTCATCAGAAATCTCGATGTGCGGCGTCGTACCTCGGATCCCCAACGTGGCAACGGGCGTATCGACCTTCATATCGCCGGTCTTCGCAACATTGCCCGCAACAAAAGTGAACGTTCCCTTGGCAAGACTGAACAGGGTCGCGTTGGACTTGCCGGCCGGCTCATACACATAGTGATCCAGCACCATACGGGCGTTGCTCGATAAATTGAACGAGCTGCCGTCGCTAAGATTTATTCCGACCCGGCCGTCGTCTCCGGTCAGCACCACGTCACCAAGATATACGGGATCACCCCTCTTGGCCTGGCCGGGCTCACTTGAGACATTCGCTTGAACGATCACTGCGCCCGCATGTTCGATCGTGACGGAGCCTGTGGCCGTCGCCACCTTCCCGATCGGTTTGGAAGACGAGCTGGCGACGGCGGGCCCGGTGGAATCGACTTGCGCTTGAGCCGCACTCGGCGAGAAATTGGCTAGCGCCAAGACCAAGCCGGTCGCCAAAGCGGCTGTCGTAGGTCTGCACATGATCCGCCCTTTCCGAGAAGATCCTACCGCTAGCGGCGGCTCACTTCTTGAACCGCGAAGCGCCGCCGCAATAAATAAATTTCTTGTTTAATAATTTTAATCGTTCTAATTTACCGCGGCCCTACGGAAGCGGCCACAAATTAAATAAGCTCTCGTTTGTCAATTTAATCACTTTAGCGGGAGGGATATGCGCCGGGAATGGCATTACGCGCCGCCGTCCCCGCGCCATGCGTCTCTCTGGACCAGACTTGATGATTTCGGCGGGCAAGCCTTCGGCTGCCAGCGCCCAGGATATTTGTCCCTTGGCGAGGGCCGCCCCGAAAGACCATGGCAGCACGCCGAGCCTGAATCGATCACCCAGGCGAGGTCGAGCCATGTTGGTTGCATCCGATGTCCAGGTTGGCAATAGGGCCGCCGCGGCCCTGCCCGTCCAAATCATTGGCCATATTCATACAACGATCGGCTGCGGCACGCTCGCGCGAGCCAGTGGCGTCGCCACACAGGCCGTAGCCGGCGCGCCTGTCTACCGGGCCGACGTGATAGAGACCGACGCCGACGGACAGATCACGATTCGCTTCATCGACGGTACTCTCTTCAACATCTCCTGCGACACGCGCCTGGCGCTGAGCGAATTCGTCTTCGACGTCGAAGGCACGTCACCTACAGCCCTGTTCGACGTGACCCGAGGCAGCTTCAGTTTCGTACCAGGTCGGCTGGGAGAAACCGGGTCTATCCAGCTGAATACGCCAATTGCAGGTATTCGCGCCCGGAGTCACGCGGGCGGTTTCGGAATGCTGACGCTTGCAGCATTGACTTTCTCGGTCGCGGAAAATGCCGAGGCCGCGGACCCGGACGTCACATTCCTGGATGACGACTCCATCACTTACAAGGACCTTGCGCACGGCGCCTTTGAGCTCGTGACCAAGGAGCCGATCCCACGGCACATCATCGTCGATGATCCCGGCGAAACGATCATCGTCAAGAAAGTGGGATCCACCATCAGTGTCAATCAGGTCGCGAACTCGGCCGCTCGCATGGACGAGTTGCGCGCCGCACAGCAGGACGTGCTCGCCAATCTGGACGGACAGGGGCCGCATGGCTCGAGCACGCCTCCCTTCGTCAAAACCCAATCGCTGCAGCCGATCAATTTCATTCAGCCCGACGCGCCCTCGCTGCAGAATTTGCTGGCGCCTGTGTCGCCATTCGCCATTCCCGTTTTCGACCCCATACCGCCGACACTCAGCACCGGAGCGGGGCCGACCGAGCTCGATACGGTGGTGTTTGATACATTCACTGCGACGAGCGGAATCTTCGCTGCCAGCAGCACCAGCGGCAGCGCCAAGCTGACCTTTGGCGTCATAGGGGCAACCGCCGGCGAGACGGTCCTCGGCGGAGTGACATACGACCTGTCAAAGCCCGGTCCGTACGGAACGCTCTACGTCAACAGTACGAGCGGCGCCTACACGTTCGTGCCTGACAGCATCGCGATCAACGCGCTGAAGGCGCCCACGACCGATAGTTTCGTCATCACGGTTTCCGACGGCCTCAGTTCTGCGAGTCAGACGTTCACAGTCACCATCAACGGTGTCGACGACGCTGCAATCATCTCCGGCACCACGACCGGCTCGATCGTCGAGGCTGGCGGCATTGCCAATGGAACGCCCGGCACGCCGATTGCGACCGGCACGCTTTCCGATACCGACGTCGACGACCCACCAAATACGTTCACGGCCGTGAGTTCGCCAACGACGAGCACCGGCGGCTATGGCACCTTCACGATGACGGCTGCCGGCGTGTGGACCTACACCGTGGACAATTCGAACCTCGCAGTGCAGAGGCTCAATGCCGGCCAAACGCTAACCGACAGCTTCACGGTGACCACGATCGGAGGCACGCCCCAGGTGGTGACGATCACCATCCAGGGAGCCAGTGATGCAGCGGTCATCTCCGGCGACACGACCGGCGCCGTCATCGAGGCTGGCGGCGTCGCCAGTGCTAACCCCGGCACGCCCATCGCGACCGGCACCCTCACCGATACCGACGTGGACACGATCGCAAATGCATTCACGGCCGTCGGCTCGCCGACGCAGAGCGCCGCCGGCTACGGCACCTTCACCATGACGGCTGCCGGCGTGTGGACCTACACGCTCGATAACGCCAACGCTGCGGTGCAGGCGCTCAATACCGGCGAAACGCTGACCGACACGTTCACGGTGACCACTCTGGATGGAACCGCCCAAGTGGTGACGGTCACCATCCATGGCACCAACGATGCCGCCATCGTTTCCGGCACCACGACCGGTGCGGTGACCGAGGCCGGCGGCGTTGCCAATGCGACACCGGGCAGCCCGAGCGCAACCGGCACGCTGTTTGCCGCCGACGTCGACAATGCGTCCAATACCTTCACAGCAGTGAGTTCGCCCAAGGCAAGCACGAATGGTTATGGCACCTTTACGCTAACCGCCGCCGGCGCGTGGACCTACATGCTCCACAATGCGAGCGGCGCGGTGCAGGCGCTGAATGTCGGGGACACACTCACCGACAGTTTTACTGTCACGACCCTCGACGGCACGCCACAGGTGGTGACGATCACCATTCACGGCAGCAACGACGCGGCCCTCATTTCCGGCACCACGACCGGCTCAGTGACCGAGGCAGGAACCTTCTCGCCCGGCGCTCCCATCGCGACTGGCACGCTGACCGGTACCGACGTCGACAACGCGCCGAATACGTTCACCGCGATCTCTTCACCGACCGCGAGCGACGACGGATACGGCACCTTCACGATGACCGCAGCCGGCGCATGGACGTACACCCTCGACAACAACAACAGCGTGGTTGAGGCTCTCGATTCCGGCGACACCCTGACCGACACATTCACGGTGACCGCGATCGACGGTACCACGCAGACGGTGACCGTCGCCATTCATGGCGCCAGTGATGCCGACCCCAACGATTTTGACAACCTGGCCACCGGATCCGTCGTGATCTCCGATCCTCCGAACGTGTACGGAACGCCGGGGAGCGAAACCATCGCCGGCGGCGGCGACACAGGTCAGGTCATCTATGCGGGAGCCGGCAGTGATACGGTCAATGGGACCGGCAAGACGGACGTTCTCTATGGCGGCTCAGGCAATGACACGATCAAGGGCAACGATGGCAATGATGCCATCTACGGCGGCTCGGGAAACGATACGGTAAACGCCAACAACGGCGCCGATACCATAACCGGCGGATTTGGTGCGGACCAACTCACCGGCAGCAATGGCAACGATCGTTTCGCATATTTGTTCGTTGCCGATTCCCGTGCCGGTCAGTTCGACACCATCACCGACTTCGCATCGGGAGCGGACAGGATCGACCTGACCGCCTTTGGCGCGCTCGGGTTTGCCATCCTGGCGTTGAGCTCAACCAACACGACGGTGCCGCCACATACGATCGCCTGGATCTATGACAGCGCGTCGAACGAAACCATCGTGTACGTCAACTCAACGGACCAGACCCTGCACATCGGCGATTCCAGTCTGCTCGAAATCCATTTGCAGGGGATTGCAACCGTCGATGCCTCGGACTTCATCCTGGCGCCAGCGGCGCCTGTAGTGGCGGTCGCCAGCGAGCTGACCGACCTCACCGCAACCCTGCAGAGTGATGCGGCCGGGCTAATGACGATCACTTCCGAAATCTCGTCCGACTCCGGAAGCGGCGACGGCACGCTCCTCGCAGAGAGTCCGGACATCCAGTCAAGCGAGCCGCTCCACAACCTGGATACGCCTTCGGACCAGATCGAACAAACTGAATATTCGAGCATCTCCAGTTCGGACCCGATGCAAACGCCCTCGACCGAAACACTCGCTATTGTTGCGGTAGCTCCTTCGGGCAGCGGACCGTCTACGATGTCGCAATACGTCGCCGCACCGACGGAGGCCAGTTTTGTCTTCGACCACCTGGCCGGTCCCGACACAGCATTGCTGGCCAAAAGTGGCGCGATTGCTGGAAGCGGCCACATGCCTGACATTGCCATCGCCGCGCTGAATTTTGACCAGCATGCCGCCGAACAGCACGCCGGGCGCGGGCTTGCACCGGGGAACAATGCCGGGAATCACGGCGCCTCGCCTCAAGGAAACGCCGACGAGGCGGCGCATGGCCACGGTCGTGCCAACGATGGAATGGCAGAGGCGACGCTCAATCCGAGCCTTCTGAAGTCGTCGAGCGGAGGCGCCAACCATTCGCTTGCAAGCGAGACGCAGCAGCTCGGCGAGTCGTTCAAGTTCAAGGATAACGCTTCGCAGGGCTCACAGCACAGCGTGGTGCCGGATCATCTAGACCTCGCCGGTCATCCCGGCCACGCTGGAGGATTCCACGGGCTCGAACTGGCGTTCACGCCTGAACCATCTCCGCCCGATGTTGATCCGCCTCATGGCCCAAGTCCGGCTCACGGCCACGGCTTGCACGATCTGATCTTGTGACGCCCCGAGCCAATGGGCTCTTCAGTGTTGCGTCCCGGCGCCATCGGGCGCCGAGGAGCTCTCTTCGCCAAGAGAAGATTGATCATCGTTGCCGGCCTCGCCATCCGGCGGCGCGGCATGCTGATGGCTTAGCGCGGATGTCCATGCGGATGTCATCGCCGCTATGAGCATCCGGTTGACGGCCTCGATGACGCGTTCTGCTGCGGACGAGTAGTTCATGGCCTCCTCCTGCGCTGCCGACTGGAATGACCGAAGCGTAGGACGGCGCCTTGAGCACCACTGTACGCCACTTCACACCTGCGCGCGTCAAGTCATCGCAGTCCCGGAGGATGCCGCCTGCCCCGGCTGCATCCGCCACGGGATTCTGATTTCCACCTTGACGGGTTGCTGAGCGCGCGCACTCACAACCTTCGGCTCGTTGCGGTTCGCGCGCGACTCTGAATCAGATGTGAATCTCGGCGATGCAAATCGCATTGGTTAGCTCTGGGGGTAATCAATGAGCGGAGAAGCCGGTTGCATTGTGTGTAGCAGAGCAAGAGCGGTCGTCGCGATCGTCCCGATTGCAAGAGGATATGCCCTGAAAACATATGAATGTGCCTGTTGCCACAGCACCCTGCAGCTCGTGACCCGCGTCTCGAAGGCGGCGCTGATCAAGCAGCAGGTCAATATCCTCGCCCAGATGGAGCAGCAGTTGCGCCCGCCTGTTCGCAGGGTGCAACAGGCCTTCGCGAATTAGGCGCACGAGGCATTTCTCTGGGCTTCAGTCGACAGCGCGCGGATTGAAAGCGCGCTTCTCCTCGAGCCCTCAATTCGGCTTTTGCGTCGGCTTGCCGTCGATCTTGGGCAATTCGCCGGCCGAGGCGGACTGATCGCCGCCGCCATTGGCGCGGCGGGCCATCTCGACGGTCAGCCGCTCGGCGGCTTCCGATGACATCAGGCCCAGGATGTCCGACATCTTGCGCGGCGCGATCGCCGAGGCGATCTCGATCAGCACGCCCATTTCGAGCCGGTCGAACACCCGCGCGGCATCCTTGGGCTTCATGCCCTCGTACATGGTCACGAGGCCCTTCATGCGCTGGGCTTCGGCGGCCTTCTGCTCGGCCTGGGTCGCGGAGATGCGGGTTTCCACCGCCTTCATCTCCTCGACCTTGGTCTCGATGCGCTTCTCGGCCGACTTGAGCAGGCTTTCGCGGATGTCGATCTCGCGCTGGCGCGCCTCGATCTCCTGACGCCGCGCCTGCAACCGTTCCAGGATCGCGCGCTCCGCGGCCGAGACCTGCGGCTGCCCCTCGTCGATCTTGACGACGGTGCCACCCTCCATCTTGGTCTCGGGCGCTGCCGGCTTAGGTGCTTCCTTCGGCGCAGGGGTCGAGCCGGTGATGTCGGGATCCTCGCGGCCGGTCGGGAAATTCAGGTTCTCTTCCGCCCAGGATTTCTTGCCCTGGTTCGGCTTGTAGTCGAAGACATAGCCGCCGTTGATCGCAAGGCCCGCCACCTTCAGCGTGGCGAGGCCGGCGACGGCGACCAGGACGACGGGAATGACGCGGATGTTACGAAATGACTTCATACCCAGGCTTCATGCGGCAAGGCCGTTGGATCGTCGGCGCTCGGAGAAGGCTTCGGCGGCCGCCGCCACCGCCTTCGCGGACGACGGCTTGGGCGCGGGCGCGGCGACCGTCTCCGGATTGGTGACGGGACGCGCGGCGATCGCGATCTTGGACAGGCGCCGCACCACGTTGTCGGCCTCGCCGAGCTGCTTGTAGAGCTGATCCGACATCTGCGTCGCGGCGGCGAGCTGGCTGCCGAGGTTCTCGTTGACGTCGCGCACGGCGAGCTTCAGCCCGCCGATCGCGCGCTCGGCAATCTCGGTCGCGGTGATCAGCTCGGCGATGACGGCCTTCAGCGAATGCTCGTCCGCCTTCAGCCGCCTCAAGCGCTTGTTGAGCGTGACGCAGTAGACGATCGTCAGCATCAGCAGGATAGCCACCAGCGTCTCGATCGCCATTCCCAGGGAGTGGTTCATGGGGCCTCCATCATCTTGTTCTGCTCGTCCACCTTCTCGAACATCGCAAGTGTCGTACTTGGCTTGCGCAAGGGTTTCGTCACACGGATCGCGACGCGGTCGCCGACCCGGCCCATCCGCCCCTCAGTCAGCGTGACGTCGCCGCAACGCACGGTGACGTTGGCGTCGGCGCGCATGTCGAGCGGCAGCGTGTCGCCCACCTTGAGCCGCATCAGCTGCTTGAGCGGAATGTCGGCCTCGTAGAGCACGGCGTCGACGGCGATCTCGGCCTGCACGATCTCGGTGGCGAAGTGGCCCTCCCAGACCGGGTCGCGGCCGAACTTTTCGCCCATGAACATCTGGAGCAGGACGCCCCGGATCGGCTCGATGGTCGCATAAGGCAGCAGCAGCTCGATGTTGCCGCCGCGGTCTTCCATGTCGATGCGCAGGCGCACCAGGATCGCGGCGTTGGCGGGACGGCTGATCGCGGCGAAACGCGGATTGGTCTCGAGCCGGTCGATCGAGAAGGTCACCGGCGACAGCGGCCGGAACGCCTGCTCGGCGTCGGCCAGCACCACCTCGACCAGCCGCTTGACCAGCTCGGTCTCGATCGTGGTGTAGGGCCGGCCCTCGATGCGCAGCTGGCTGGTGCCGCGGCGGCCGCCGAGCAGCACGTCGATCATCGAATAGATCAGGTTGGAATCGACCGTCGCCATGCCGAAGTTCTCCCACTCCTCGGCCTTGAAGACGGTGAGGACGGCGGGCAGCGGGATCGAGTTCATGTAGTCGCCGAAGCGCACCGAGGTGATGCGGTCGAGCGAGACTTCGACGTTGTCGGAGGTGAAATTGCGCAAGGAGGTCGTCATCAACCGCACCAGGCGGTCGAAGACGATTTCGAGCATCGGCAGGCGCTCGTAGGAGACCATCGCCGAATCGATGATCGCGCGAATGCCGGAATGGTCGTCGAGCGTGACGTCACCGACGGTGAAGCCGAGGAGATTGTCGATCTCCTCCTGGGACAACACCCGCTCGCCGGAATTCTTGCCGGTGCCGAGATCGCGGCTGCCGTCCTCGACCATGGCGGCCCATTGCAGGGCCATCGTCTCCGATAGCTCGTTCTCGGCGGCAGCCTTTGCCGCCTCGGCGGGATCCTCGCTATCGAGCGAGGCCTCCCACTGGGCGGCAATTGCATCCTGGTCGACTTGGTCGTTGCCCGCCATGATCCCTAGTCCGTCATGCTCACTGGACCACGACTTCCTTGAACAGCACGGCGCTGACCTGGATCGGGGCGACCGCCGCGTTGACGCGCTTGGTCAGCTCCTCCTTGAGGCGGAAGATGCCGGCCGAACCGTTGAGGTCGGACGGGCGCAGCTCGCGCACATAGGTCTGGAAGATGTCGGTGACGCGCGGCATCGTCGGCTTGATCGCCTCGATCTGCTTCTCTTCCTTCAGCTCCAGCACGATCTTCAACCGCAGATATTGCACGCGCTCGCCGGGCGAACCGGCGAGGTTGACCATCAGGTCGGGAACGTCGACGAAGGCCGGCGGCTTCGGCGGCGGCGCGGCCTCGGCATGATGCTCATCGCCGCTATGACGGAAGAAGAAGAACCAGGTCGCAGCACCGCCGCCGAGCACGGCGAGCGCGCCGACGACCATGATGATGAGCTTGAGCTTGTTCTTCGGCGGAGCGGCTTCCGCGCCATCAGCGGCTGCGCCGCCTTCCTCGTTCTCTGCCATGGTTGCCGCGCCCGTTCATCTCTCAAAGGGGTCGAAAGAGCGAAGCCTCCTGGCAGACAATGACGCGATACGAATGCCCCAGCGCAATGCGCTCCTCTGATGCGCAAACGCTACGGTAATAATGGTTAACGGAATCTTTCGATTGGGCCGCCGCTAGGAAAAATCTGCCGGGCAAACATGGCTAACAGAACCTTTCTGCCGCCTGCTCGCGCCGCTCGAAAGTCGCCAACACATTGAAGTTACGTGATTTTCCTGATTGGCACGGCTTTCGCTGAGAAGGGGCCGAGACTTCACGGTTTGGGAGAACCCGACGGTCTCGGTCACGGGGTCCGCCAAGGCGCTTGGGAGAGCGAAATGGCAGATCCGCTCAGGGGAGATTTCCGATGCAGAACGCGCGTCTGATCGGCTTGTCACGGCAGATGACGTTGGAGCGGCAGATGGATGTCATCGCCAACAACGTCGCCAATGCCAACACCAACGGCTTCAAATCCGACCATTCGCTGTTCGAGGAATATCTGAACTCGAACGCGCGTGAGGACAATTTCATCGGCCGCGACCGCCGGGTCTCCTATGTCCAGGACCGCGGCACCTTCCGCAACATCAGCCAGGGGCCGCTGGAGCCGACCAACAATCCGCTCGACATGGCGATTAACGGCGGCGCCTATTTCGCGGTGCAGGCCAACGGCGGCGAGTTCTATACCCGCGACGGCAAGTTCTCGCTCAATAGCACCGGCCAGCTCGTCACCGCCGACGGCAATCTCGTGCTTGGCAATGCCGGCCCGATCACCTTTCAGCCGACCGACCACGACATCAACGTCGCGCCCGACGGCACCGTCACGGTGCTCGAGGGCACGGCGCGGACCGACTCGATCCGCGGCAAGATCCGCATGGTCTCGTTCGACGATCCGGCCAAGCTGACCAAGCTCGGCGCCAATCTCTATGCCGCCGGCTCGGCGAACCAGCAGCCCGACACCAAGTCCACCCTGCAGCAGGGTTATGTCGAGAAGTCGAACGTGAATGCGGTCGGCGAGATGACCCGCATGGTCGAGGTGATGCGCAGCTACGCCGCGGTCGCCAACCTGCTGCAGCAGCAGAGCGACCTCCACAAATCGGCGATCGAGAAGCTCGCCGACGTTCCGGCCTGATTGAAGGAGAACTGAGATGCAGGCGCTTCACACCGCAGCGACCGGAATGGCGGCACAGGAACTCAACGTTCAGGTGATCTCCAACAACATCGCCAACCTCCGCACCACCGGCTTCAAGAAGCAGACGGCGGCGTTCCAGGACCTGATCTACGAGCATGTCCGCCGCGTCGGCGCCCAATCGTCGGACCAGGGCACCATCCTGCCGGTCGGCGTCGACATCGGCGGCGGCGTCAAGACCGTCGGCACGCCGCGCAGCATGACCCAAGGCACGCTGTCGCAGACCGGCAACGACCTCGACCTCGCCATCTCGGGCGAGGGCTTCTTCAAGATCCTGATGCCCGACGGTACCTTCCAGTACACCCGCGACGGCACCTTCCAGATGGACAATCAGGGCCGCGTCGTCACCGCGCAGGGCAATCCGGTGCAGCCCACTATCACCATTCCCAACAACGCCTCGGGCATCTCCGTGAGCGAGCAGGGCCAGGTCTCGGTGACGTTGCCGGGCTCAACCACCTCCTCGATCGTCGGCCAGATCGGCGTCACGCGCTTCATCAACAAGGCGGGCCTGCAGCCGGTCGGTAACAACCAGTTCACCGAGACGCCCTCGTCCGGTGCGCCGCAGGACGGCACCGCGAACACCGAGGGTTACGGCAAGCTCACGCAAGGCAGCCTTGAGCAGGCCAATGTCGACGTTGTCTCGGAGATGAGCGACCTGATCGCCGCCCAGCGCGCCTACGAGATGAACGCCAAGGTGATCAGCGCCGCCGACCAGATGATGCAATCGACCACGGCGTTGTTCCGCTGAGGTGATGACCATGATCCGCGCCACCCTCGCCGCCATCTCCACCCTTCTCGCGCTGGCCTTGCCGGCAGCGGCCGCCGACGATTTCATCGCCGCGCCGACGCTGCGCGCAAGCGTCACGGTGACTTCGGACGTGGTGCGGATCGGCGATCTCATCGACAACGCCGGATCGGCCGCGCTGATCCCGGTCTACCGCTCGCCCGATCTCGGCACCACCGGCACGCTGACGACAGGCCAGGTGCTCTCGGTCCTGCGGGCCAAGCAGGTGATCGGCGTCATGACCGGGGACATCAAAGAGGTCCAGGTCACCCGCCTCGCCCGCACGCTCGCGAGCAAGGATATCGAAAACGCCGTCGCCGCGGCGCTCGAGCGCCGCTTCGGCCTCGGCGACGCCGCCAACATCACCATCACGTTCGACCGCAGCGTCGCCGAGATGCGGCTGGACGCCTCCAACAGCGGCGCGCTGCAGCCGGTCGCAACCCGCTATGATGCCCGCAGCACGCGTTTCGACATCGCCTTCGAGATCGCCAACGACGGCAACGCCGCGCCGACCCAGCTGCGCTTCACCGGCACCGCAATCGAGACGGTGGAGGTGGCCGTGCTGACCCGCGACATCGACCGCGCCGATCTCCTGAAATCCTCCGACCTGTCGTTGGAGCGCCGGCCGAAGGCCGAGGTCGCCGGCGAGCCTGCCTCGCGCGACCGCAGCATCGGCATGCAGCTGCGCCGAGCAATGCGCGCGGGCACGCCGATCCGCGCCGCCGACCTCGTCAGGCCCGACTTCGTGGTGCGCGACCAGGCGGTCACCATCATCTACCAGGTGCCCGGCCTTTATCTCACCACGCGCGGCAAGGCGATCGAGAGCGGCGCCGAGGGCGACACCGTCAGCGTGCTCAATCTGCACTCCAAGCGCACGCTGACCGGCATCGTGACCGGCCGCGGCCAGATCACGGTGCAGGGCGCCAGCCAGTCCGCACCGATGGCACCGGCGGTCGAGCAGACCTCGTCGGTCAAGCGCGACCCCGTGCCGGCGGCCGCTGCCCTGGCGCAGAGCCTGGTCCAGGCACCCGCGTCCGCAGCCGAGATCGCCCAAGCCCAGATTCCGCAAGTCCGCCTCTCGCAAGCTCCAGCCAAGTCAGAGTAGATTCATGTCCACGTTCAGTTCGGCCTCCCGCCTTCGTCGCATCGCGATCTCTGCCCTGCTGCTTGCAATTTGCGGCTTGGCGAGCGGCTGCTCCTCGATCGACCGCCTGTCGCAGATCGGCGAGCAGCCGAAGCTGTCGGCGATCGACAACCCGACGACGCAGCCCGGCTACAAGCCGGTGCAGATGCCGATGCCCAAGCCTGAGGTCGCCTCCTACAATCCGAACTCGCTGTGGCGCAACGGCAGCCGCGCCTTCTTCAAGGACCAGCGCGCCCGCCAGGTCGGCGATCTCCTGACGGTAGCCGTGAACATCACCGACAAGGCCAACATCGAGAACGACACCTCGCGCAGCCGCAGCAACAAGGAAGATTCCGGGATCACGGACTTCATCGGCTCCCAGACGATCACCCAGGCCAACAAGATCCTCCCCGGCCGCATCCTGACCGCCGACTCGACCTCCTCGAGCGAGGGCAAGGGCAGCGTCGACCGCAAGGAAGCTCTGCAGACCAACGTCGCCGCGGTGGTGACCCAGGTGCTGCCGAACGGCAATTTGGTGGTCGAAGGCAAGCAGGAGATCCGCGTCAACTTCGAAATTCGCGAGCTGATCGTCGCCGGCATCGTCCGCCCCGAGGACATCCAGAGCGACAACACCATCGACTCCACCAAGATCGCCCAGGCCCGCATCGCCTATGGCGGCCGCGGCCAGATCACCGACGTGCAGCAGCCGCGCTACGGCCAGCAGGTCATGGACGTGCTGCTGCCCTTCTAAGCCCCTTCAAGAGCTCCCACATCGTGCTCGCGAACTAAAGGCGCGAACGACGATGTACTACGCGGCCCTCGCTAGCTCCCCTGGCGAGGGCCGCATGTATTTTGCCTGCGCCGCCAAAGCGGCGCAGGCTTCTCTCACAGCAGCATGATCCCGCGTGCTTGCGCCCATCGCTGGAGGATCTTGCACTCCTCGGCAAACGGCGGACGGTTCGCAAACCCACGAACCTGAACCGCCCTGGAACGGGTATCAAGCTCGATGGTCAGCAGCCGCTGGACGTCACCCGAGGCACGGCGACGGAGCGACCAGATCGAGGCATGCCCGGCAATGCACTTTGTCGCGTAAGTGGCGACGCAGTGACGCATGCCCCGCGTCTCAGCCACGAGATCGGCTGCGGTCCGCAACTGGACCACGACATATTCTTCGCGCTTGGCGCGGTCCTTGGACGACTTGGTCCATGACCAGTCCGCGATCGCTGCACCGGGCCAACGGTCCTCGCTCTGCTCGGGGCCTGCTGCCAGCCCCCCCGCACGGTTTCGCGCCGCCTCGGCGCGACGGCGTGCGGCCTCGATACGAGCAATCGCATCGAGATCGCGATGCCATTCGCGCATCTGCCGCCCAAGCGAGACCAGTGAACGCCCCTTGAGGGTGTACTCTGGATCACGCCGGTGGCAATCGGCGAGGTAGTCATGGAAGTCATCCATGTCCTCGACCGTGGTGGGTTGCGCGCAGAAGAAGCGCACCACCTCGCGCCAGAAGCGATGCTGAGCGCGCTGCGTCTGCGTGATCCTGGTGCGCGCGATCCGCATCGCAACAGCGGGATCGGTCGCATAGGAACGCGCAATCGCCTGCCAGATCGCAGCCTCGAAGCCGACCTTCCCCAACGGATTGAGGAAGGCATGGACCTCCTTGCGAGACAGCCATTCGGCCGCACCGGCGGCGTAGAGCGAACCGCCGCCGGCCGCCACGACATACCATCGCTTGCGCAACATGATCTCGTCGCGGCTCAGTCCCGCGCTGTCGATCCAGATCTGCTCCAGATGCTCAGCGACAGGATAGCGCGCAAAGAGATAGCGGGCGGCGCCAAGACGAAGACGCGCCGCGTCGCGAGTCTTCAGCTGCGGCTTCCATGCCGAAGCATCGCGAAGGACGTTCGCCTCGAAGCCACGCCTGGCCTCTTTGATCGCGTTCTCGAAATCCGGTGGAGGACGCGTCCGCTGCGACACATGCCGCAGCGACAGCTCGTAGGCTTCAACCCGCGCGCGCTCGGCCTCCCGCCGGCGCTGAATCAATGACTGTGCCATTGTCGTTCAACATGATTGGATGACTGTCAGCCGGACGCACTGAGAGCGTCGGCACGGAATGTGTCGATCGCCACAAAGTACTCACGGCTGGTCTCCTCAATTTTGAACGCGCAGGTTGAATGGGACGGGGCTCATAGACCCGATTGCCGGCGGGCGCAAGATGCCTTTGTCGGGATGTGTCAGAAGCTGCGTACTGCGAGGCAGGTCCGCGACATTATTGCAACGCCGCGACAGCACACTCCGCCATTGCGAGCGCAGCGACTTGTCCACCGAAGCCTTGGCGAAGGCGCGACGTACCGGATTCCCCGCCTTCGCGGGGAATGACTGCGGAGAGGACCAATGCCGCTCACGTAAACTCCGCCTCCACCACGCCGAGCCCGTCCAGCTCCATCCGCACCTTGTCGCCGGCCTTCAGCCACAGCGTCTTCACCAGGCTGCCGGTGAGCACGAGCTGCCCGGCGTGCAGCCCCTTGCCTTCGGCGGCGAGATGGTTGGCGAGCCAGGCGAGCGCGTTGTGGGGATGGCCGAGCACGTCGGCGCCGGTGCCGTGGCTGACCTCCTCGCCGTTGACGATGGCGCGGCCTTTGACCGCCTTGAGGTCCGGCACCAACGAGCGCGGGACCGAGGGACCCAGCACGCAGCCGGCGGCAAAGAAATCGTCGGCGATCAAGGTCGGCGCGCCCATCGTCTCCCATTTCACGTAGCGGTCGTCGACGATCTCGATGGCGGGATGATAGGACTCGACCGCCTCGCCGACCCATTCGGCCGTGAAGGGCGCTTCGCCGGCGGCAAGGTCCCGCTTCAGCCGCACCGCGATCTCGCATTCGACGCCGACGCGGACATAATTGGAGGCGGCGAGCTTGGCGCCGCTGTCATGGACGCCCTTCTGGAACACGCCGCCGCCGCAAGGGTGCGGGATGCCGATATAGTCCTGCATCACCTGGCTGGTGCAGCCGATCTTGTAGCCGACGAGCGGACCGACATGCGGCAGCAGCAGATCGTGCAGGGTGCGCTGGACCTGATAGCCCTCGGCTTCGTCCGCAGGGGGGCGCTCCAGCGCCGCGAGCGGGGCGTGGTTGCGACGCGCCAGCGCGATCGCCTTTGCGGCTTCGAGAATCTTGTCCATCGGCGCCGCCTCCCACGCTACGCAGTCCAAGGCGGCACTTCAGCATCCCCGCCCCGGCCTGACAAGCGCGGGCAGCATGCCCTCACCCCTTGACGAGGCCGAGCCGGATCAGGCTCTCGGCGGTCGCAAGGATCGCCTCCTCATTGGAGCGCGCCTGCCAGCCGAGCAGCGACTTGGCCTTGGCGCTGGTGGAATGCCTGATCATTCCGAGCATCGGCACGACCGCACGCAGCAGCGAAATCCGGCGCGCGGCCAGCCGCACCAGCCAGTCCGGCGCCTGGAGCCGCGGAACCCGGCGCGCTCGCGGCCCGAGTTCCCGCCGCAGCACGCCGGCGATGTCGAGGATCGACATGGTCTCGCCGGAGACCGCGATGAAGCGCTCGCCTTTCGCCTCCGGCGCAGTCATCGCCCGCAGGTGCAGCTCGGCGACGTCGCGGACGTCGACCACGCCGAAATAGACCCGCGGCACGGCCGGCATGGCGCCGTCGAGCAGCGATCTGACGATCTCGATCGAGCCGGAAAAGTCCGGCCCCAGCACGGGCCCGAAAATGCCGGCGGGGTTGATCACCGACAGCTCCAGCCCATCGCCCTCGCGCGCGACGAAATCCCAAGCCGCCCGCTCGGCCAGCGTCTTGGACTTGACGTAGGGTTGGCCGTCGACACCGGCGAGATTGGTCCATTCGGTCTCATCGAACGGCTTGTCGCGCGGCGGATGGCCATAGCCGATCGCGCCCAGCGACGAGGTGATGACGACTCTCTTGACACCGGCCGCGCGCGCGGCCCGGAGCACCCGGATCGTTCCGTCGCGGGCGGGGATGATCATCTCGTTCTCGTCCGTGGGGACGTTGGTCGAGAGCGGGGACGCCACATGGAGAACGTAGTCGCAGCCCGCGACCGCCGCCGCCCAGCCGTCGTCCCGGGTCAGATCGGCGGTGACGAAGGCCACGCTCTCGGGCGTCGCCGCCTCGCCCTCGCGCAGCATGGCGAGCACATCGGCCTGGCGCTCTGGCCGGCGCACCGTCGTCCGCACGGCATGGCCGGCGGTCAGAAGTTGCAGGACGACATGGATGCCGACGAAGCCCGACCCGCCGGTGACCAGAACAGTGCTCATGACCCACGTTCCCCGCAAGCTGGAGACTCTGTTAGCGCTGAAGAACGGCGCGCTTCGTGTTGGCGCCTTTGCGGCGCTCGATCGGCGTACGGCCTGCTGCCGGCGTTTAAGGAAATATTGAGCTGGCCCAGGCTTAATGGGGATACCCGGCTTGGGACGTCGCAGCAGGCCTGATTGCAGCGATGCTTGATGCAGCTGGATCAGCGTCTCAACTTCAGAGTCGATCTCGTTGATGCGACTCGCAAAATCTCCCGCACCTGAAGTGAAGGCTGTTTCTCATCCGAACTCACGTGAGCTCGGAGCAATCCGGTCTAGCCCGTTGATCGCGATTCACTTTTCGCGATCGCGCTGTCGCCATGGTGGGCGCGACGGCAAGCTATGGGCAATATGCGGAGCATGGCGCGAAATGGCGCCCTGCGTCCAAAAACAAAGAGCCGCATCTCTGCGGCTCGGACCTTATTCGTCGCGATAGACCTTCTCGCGTTTCTCGTGGCGCTCCTGCGCTTCCACCGAGAGCGTCGCGATGGGCCGGGCCTCGAGCCGCTTCAACGAGATCGGCTCGCCGGTTTCCTCGCAATAGCCGTAGGTGTTGTCCTCGATACGCTGGAGCGCGGCATCGATCTTGGCGATCAATTTGCGCTGGCGGTCGCGGGCGCGGAGTTCGATGGCACGGTCGGTTTCGGACGAGGCCCGATCGGCGAGATCGGGGTGGTTCACGTTCTCCTCCTGCAGAGCCTGCAGGGTGAGCTTGGATTCTTTGAGGATCTCATCCTTCCAGGCGAGGAGCTTCAAACGGAAGTACTCCTTCTGCCGGTCGTTCATGAAAGGCTCTTTGTCGGTCGGTCGGTAGTTTTTCAACTTTTCCAAGGGAGGCCTATCTTCTTAAGCAACGACTCGCGGACGGACCGGGGTCCGTTGAGCCGGGCCTTATATAGTGGCCTCCCGTGACAGACAATATTTCCCTCACCGCCCGATCCGCGCCCCCAAGCCCTTGCACAGGAAGGTTTATCCTTGAGGGCTTGGAGGCAGCTGGCCGCCCTTAATAGCCGACCGTGAAGCGCTGCTTCAGGTGGGCCGGCTTTTCGATCTCGTCGGCGAGCGCAATGGCGTAGTCGGCGAAGGTGATCCAGCTCTTGCCGTTCGCATCTGCGAGAAGCTGGTCGGTCCCGAGCCGGAACTTGCCGGTGCGCTCCCCCTCCTCGAACAGCGCCGAGGGCGAGATGAAGGTCCAGTTCAGGTCCTTTTCCTGCCGCAGCAGATCCAGGAAGGCCGAGCCCGCCTCCGCTTCGGCCTTGTATTGGGCCGGAAAATTGGGAGTCGTGACCAGCTTCACGCCCGGGGCAACCTCGAGGCTCCCGGCGCCGCCCACCACGAGGTAGCGACCGACCTTGGAGTCCTTCGCCGCACCGATCAGCTTGAGCGGATCACTGGCCAGGAAGTGCACGGAACTCACGGCGACGTCGTGACCGGCCCACAGTTTGGCGAGGCCCGCCTGGTCGAGCACATCCCCCTTGGTTGGCGTGACGTTCGGCAGGGCCGCAATCTTTTCCGGGTTCCGGGCGATGGCCGTGACCGTGTGGCCGCGGCGGGACAGTTCCCTGGTGATCTCCGACCCCGCCCGGCCCGAGGCGCCGGCGACTGCGATTTTCATGGAAGGCTCCTTTGCTTCTATGGTAACTGACAGAGACTAGATATCGCAAAGAATGCTGGTGTTAAGAGAGCACTTTGTGCTTACCTGATTACGCTGAGGTAACTGATCGCGTACAACCGGCACGCAGATGCCAAGCAACGGTATGGATTTCCGAGAACCGACGATGAAACCCGACGTCTACGCAGCGAACTGCCCCACCCGCCAAATCCTCGATCGCGTCGGCGACAAATGGGCGGTGCTGATCCTCTTGCTCCTGCGCGAGGAGCCGATGCGCTTCAATCAATTGCGCCGCACGATTGAAGGCATCTCGCAGAAGATGCTGAGCCAGGTGCTCAAGTCGCTCGAACGCGACGGCCTGATCAGGCGCCGCGCCATCGCGACCGTGCCAGTGACGGTGGAATATTCGATCACCCAGCTCGGCCTGACACTGGCGGCGGCTGTGGATCCCTTACGCGATTGGGCCGAGCAAAATCTGAAAGACGTGCTCGCCGCCCAGCGCCGCTATGATGCGCAGTTGAAGGAGGAAGCGGCGTAAGAGCCTCCGTGACTACGCCTGCCCGGCCTTCGCCAGTTCGACCTCGACTCGCAGCTCGATCTCGGAGAGCACCGCATCGAGACCGGCATCGCCTGAGGACGATTTCAGGTGGGCCGCCGCATCACGCAGCCGCATCACGGTCGAGGCGTCGAGATTGCCGGACAACAGGCCCATCTTGAGATCGTCGAGCACGTCGAGCGCAGTCCTGCCGCGGGCGACCGAGCGCTTGCGGCGCTCGACCGGATCCTCCTCGACACCCTGCAACGCTAGCAGCGCATCGATGTTGGCGGCCGCCTTCGGTGCGGCAGCGCTCCGCGTCTCCTGCGCAGATGAGGTGTCGGGCAGCACGAAACTGCCGGAGCCCGTCCGCTTGGCCTGGCTGGCCGGCGTGCCAAGCGTCGTACCGTTCGGTCCGTAGATGCGCATCGGAAAGAATCCGGGTGATCGATGCCTCACCTTCGCTGTCTTATGGTTAACGCTGCGTAAACGGCCCGGCAAAATCTGCCGACAGCCGGCAGTTTCGCTCCCCAGGGCGAACGAGTGCTGACAGCGGACGCAACAGATTTATTCAAGCTATTCAGCCACCTAGCTCGCCACCAGGCGTTGGCACAGCGCTCGCAAGGAAAGCGCCGGACCAGCTCGTCATGGGAGTGTCGTGCAAGTCCTGTCCGATTTGAGGAGCCTTTTCTAGGGGCCTTGGGGAGCAGAGATGCCAGGCGTTCGTTGGGTGAGGATTGTTGGGTTGGCCTGCGCCGCGCTGTCGGCGCTGGCGCTGTCGGTCACCTCGGCGGCGGCGACCTCGCGCATCAAGGACCTCGCCAATATCGAGGGCGTGCGGCAGAACCAGCTCATCGGTTATGGCCTCGTCGTCGGCCTCAACGGCACCGGCGACACTCTCAACAACATCCCCTTCACCAAGCAGTCGCTGCAGGCGATGCTCGAGCGCATGGGCGTCAACATCCGCGGCGCCACCATCCGCACCGGCAACGTCGCCGCCGTCATGGTCACGGGCAACCTGCCGGCCTTCGCCACCCAGGGCACGCGCATGGACGTCACCGTGTCCGCGCTCGGCGACGCCAAGAATCTCCAGGGCGGCACACTGCTGGTCACCCCCCTGCTCGGCGCCGACGGCAACGTCTATGCGGTGGCGCAGGGCTCGCTCGCGATCTCCGGCTTCCAGGCCGAGGGCGAGGCCGCCAAGATCGTGCGCGGCGTGCCGACGGTAGGACGCATCGCCAACGGCGCCATCATCGAGCGCGAGATCGAGTTCGCGCTCAACCGGCTGCCGAACGTCCGCCTGGCGCTGCGCAATCCCGACTTCACCACCGCCAAGCGCATCGCGGCCGCAATCAACGACTATCTCGGCGTCAAGACCGCCGAGCCGATCGATCCCTCGACGGTGCAGCTGTCGATCCCGCCCGAGTTCAAGGGCAACGTCGTCGCTTTCCTCACCGAGATCGAGCAGCTCCAGGTCGACCCTGATCTCGCCGCCAAGATCGTCATCGACGAACGCAGCGGCATCATCGTGATGGGCCGCGACGTCCGCGTCGCCACCGTCGCGGTGGCGCAGGGCAACCTCACGGTCACCATCTCCGAGAGCCCGCAAGTGAGCCAGCCCAATCCGCTGTCACGCGGCCGCACCGTGGTCGCGCCGCGCAGCAGCGTCACCGTCACCGAGGACGGCAAGAAACTGGCGCTCGTCAAGGACGGCGTCTCGCTCCAGCAGCTCGTCGACGGCCTCAACGGCCTCGGCATCGGCCCCCGCGACATGATCAGCATCCTCCAGGCGATCAAGGCCGCCGGCGCCATCGAAGCCGACATCGAGGTGATGTGATGCAGACCAGCGCGATCAACACCCCGCGCCTCGCCACCAGTTCGGCCTTCTCGGTCGAGAGCCGGAACGGCCGGCCGGACTTCGAGCTCGCCGCCGCGCTGCAAAGGGTCTCGCCGCAGCAACAGGCCAAGGCCCAGAAGACCGCCACCGACTTCGAGGCAATGTTCCTCAACAGCATGTTCGCGCAGATGACCTCGGGCCTGAAAGGCGAAGGCCCGTTCGGCGACACGCCCGGCACCGGCGTATGGCGCTCGATGCTGACCGAGCAATATTCCAAGAACTTCGCCCAGGCCGGCGGCGTCGGCATCGCCAGCGACGTCTACCGTACCCTCATCCTGCAGCAGGCGAAAACGATCCGCACGGCATAAGGTCAAACGAGATGAACCATTTCAACGCCTCACGTCAGCCGATGCAGGCCCAGCGCCCGGGCAGCGCGCCCGTCAGCAGCGAGGCGCGCAAGCTCGCCGAAGGCCTAATGGACGCGATGAGCGCCCTGCTCGGATTGATCGAGCGCGAGACAGAGCTCGTCCGCGCCGGCAAGGTCCGCGAGGCGATGACGCTCGAGGGCAAGAAGCAGGAATTGTCGCGCAGCTACGTCAGCGCAGTCGGCCAGCTGAAGGCAAACCAGGACCAGCTCGCGAAGTCCGCGCCGGAGCTCCTCTCGACGCTGCATCGCCACCACGATGCGTTCCGCGCGATGCTCCAGGTCAATCTCACCGTGCTCGCGACCGCGCACGCGGTTTCCGAAAGCGTCGTGCGCGGCGTCAACGCCGAGATCCAGAAGCGCAACGTGCCGAACACCTATACCGCCGCCGGGCGCAGCGCAGCGCCAGGTCCGCGCCATATCACGCCGCTTGCGGTCAGCCGCTCGCTCTGAGCAGCACGAGAACAACCGACAATTTTAGGAAAAACCGCGCGGCGATGGCGTCGCGCGGTTAGGCACGTTTCCTTACCGGGTGTTCAGTCCTGGTGTTCCATGCTTGCGTGATTAGAGGGGTTGGGATTTGACTCACGTAAGGCAACCAGGAGGCTGCCATGAGTACAGATTTCAGCATCAGGCCGGTGGGGATCCCGGCCCCCGTGCAGATCGTACCGACGTCGAATTCGGCGGCGAACGAGGCTGTGCAAACTGATCTTCCGGTGAGGCAAACGGTCGCCGCGAGCGATACGAGCGCGCCGGTGCGCAATGATTTGCCGAACCACGAGAACATCTCGCGCCAGGTCGTGTTCGACCAGGCGGCCGCGTCCTTCGTCTTTCAGGTCGTCAACGACAAGACCGACACGGTGGTGAACCAGTTCCCTGACGAGGCGATGCTCCGCCGGCGTGCCTATTTCCACGCACTGGACATGAAGTCCGAGCCCCCGCGTCCGCTCAGCACGGATCTCAGCGCCTAACGATCACGCGAGCGATGCCGATGTTTCTGCTCTGCGTCTGGCCGTCATCGGTCAGCGCGGAGTTCGCGTGCCGAGGCAAGACCACTGGCCGCGATCAGCTCCTGCCTAAATTGCGAGTTTCGCCGATGTGCTCGTGATGCGACCATCACGAATTCCGTCACGGCCGTCCGGACAGCCCTGCCGCGATATTGCGGTTGATCTCGATCAGCGGACGGAAGTGATCAAACTGCGGGCTCATCTGCAGCGCGGCGGTCTGGCTCAACACGAACACGCTGATGTTGGCGATCTTCTGCCGGACGTCGATCGGCTGCGGATTGCTGTCGCGCATCGCCTCGCTCAGGAAGATGGTCCAGAGCTTGCGGTTGAACATCAGGGCCTGCATGGTCTGCTCGCTGAGCGGATCGGCGTTGTTCACCGCGTCCTGGAGCTTGTTGGCGGCCTTGAGCAGAGTCTGCGCCTCGATGTCGCGAGGAGATGCGGTGGTGGTTGCAACACGCGCATAAGCCGAGGCAGCGGAATTCGACATCAATCACACCCTGGAGGTTACCTAGCGCGTTGTACGCGCTTAAGGATTTCTTTCCCAACCCTAGGCAGCACCGCTTAAGATTTGCTTACGTATCGTGCTTGGAAGTACTCCGCAGAATTACGGGGCACGGAGTCCTTCGTCAGCGCAACGCTAGATCTACGCACGCACGATGTAAACTCGCCTGGCGTGATGCGCGTCGATCTCGGCTAATCTCGTCTTAGCGATCTTCCTCAAAAGAACGGCGGAGCATCAGCTCCGCCGCGTAATCTCGAATAGCGAAGTTGCGCTGCGGAATTAGCGGAGCAGCTGCAGCACGCTCTGTTGCGACTGGTTGGCCAGCGACAGCGCGGAGACCGCGATCGACTGGCGCGTCGACAGCGCCTGGCTGTTCGCCGCTTCCTCATTGGTGTCGGCAAGCGTCAGGTTGGCTGAGCCGGTCTGCAGCACGTTGATCAGGTTCTTGGAGAAGTCCTGACGCACCTGCACGATCGACAGGTTCGAACCGAGCGTGGAACCTTGCGAACGCAACGTGCTCGAGGCCGCGTTCAGGCTGGCCAGCACCCTGTTGGTGGCACCGTTGTCGATGAAATCGACGCCGTTGACGAGATTGCTGAGACCGAGGCCCGCCGCATTGAACACCACGCCGTTGATGCTCAGCGTGGAGCTGCCGGTCTCGTTGAAGACCAGCTTCAGCGTGTCGCCATTGAGCAGGTTGACGCCGTTGAAGGAGGAGTCCTGCGAGGTCGTGTCGATCTGGGCCAGAATGTTGTTGAACTGGTTGACCAGGTTGGAGCGCGCGGTCTGCGCCACGGGATCCTGGACCGGCGGCTGCGCGGTGGTGAAGGCGAGAACGCCGGTGATCGTGCCGCCGACCGCGCCGCCCGCGATCGTCGAGCCGAGCGTCGAAGAGGCGTATTCATTGACGGTGGTCACCGTGAGCACGCCGTTGGCATCGATCGTGGCCGTCAGGTGATTGGCCTGAAGCTGCGCGTTGAGTTGGTCAAGCGTCTTGACGGTGCCGTTGGTGCCGTCGCCGAAGGTGACGTTGACAGGCGTGCCGCCGTTGAAGGAGGTGAAGGTCAGGGTCTTGCCGCTGATGCCGCCGACGCCCGAAGTGCGCGCCGCGGTGAAGGCCGTCGCCGTTCCCGTGTTGCCGCTGAGGCCGAAGGCGCTGAGCGCATTGCCGGTGCCAGTGATCGACAGGTCGGCATTGATGCCGGTCGAGAGCGCAAGCTGACCGCTGCTGTTGACCGACGACGGGATCTGGCCCGCGGTGGTCGAGATGGTTGCCGCGCCGTTGAAGATGCTGGCGGTCTTGACGCCGGTGGCGAGGTCGACCGCGTTAAGCAGATCGGTCAGCGTCGCGCTCTGGATGTAGACCGTCGAGTTACCGTTGCCGTCTGTGACGACGTTGCCGCTGACGCCATAGCCGGTGGCCACGCTCGCTGTCGATTGCGGCGTCTGCGCGTTCTTGAAGGTGATGGTCTTGCCGCCGATGTTCAGCGTCGAGCCGTCCTGGACCAGGGTGCCGAGCGAACCCGCGGTCGTCGAGCGGTTCGCGGTCACGTTCGCGTTGCCCGCGCCGGTCGCAGAGGTCAGGCCGAGCGCCTTGAGGAAGTCTGCCTTTCCGGTCACGCTGAGATCGGCGCCGGTCGAACTCTTCAGCGTCACCGCGCCACCACCCGATATGGACGATGCTACCTGAAGCGTGCCGACAGGGCCGGCCGAGCCGCTGACCGCGAATGTCGCCGCGCCTGCGCTGATGGTTGCGGTCTTGACGCCGCTGGCGAGGTCGATGGCGGTGAGGACGTCGTTGACGGTCGCTAGGGGCGCCGCCGCCGTTCCCTGATAAATGATTGAATTGCCGTTGCCATCGGTGGCGATGTGCCCGCTGGCGTCGAGGCCCCAGCCGGTCGGCTGGGCGCTCGGAGCAGCGCCGGTGCGGAACGTGATGGTCTTGCCGTTCACCGTGATGGTGTCGCCGTCCGCGGGCGGCGTGCCGAAGGTGGTCGATGCCGTAGTGCCGACCAGCGTCGCCGTGCCGGACAGCGCGGTGGTGCCGTCGGCGGCGAGCGCGGCCGTGCCGGTGAAGGTGCCGGCGGTCGAGCCGAGCGAGGCGCCGAGTGCGGCAGTTCCCGTGACCGGGGTCACGCCGCCGGCCGCGCCGGTATAGAGCACGTTGCTCTTCGCGGTCGCACTCGCATAGGAGGTCGTGCCGCGCAGGTCGGCCGGGGTCGCGCCGGGAATCGTGGTGGAGACGTTCGACTTGGTGGAATAGCCGACCGTGGTCTGCAGCGCCTGGTTGGCGATCGACTTGGCGCTGTCGATCAGTTTCTGCAGCGAGGTGATGCCTGTGTTGGCGGCCTGCAACACCTGGACGCCGTTATTGATGCCGTCGAGCAGGTTGCTGATGTCGCTCGCCCGGTTGTCCAGCCCCTGCGCCGTGAAGAAGTTGGTGGGATTGTCGAGCGCCGTGTTGACCTTCTTGCCGGTCGACAGCCGCTCCTGCGTCGTGGCCAGCAAGTCGGCCGTCGACTGCAGCGACAACAGGTTCTGGCGAACTGACGCCGAGAGAACGATGTTGGACATTGGCGAGTCTTCCTCTTGAACCGGATACGAATCGGCCGCGCGGACTGGAAAGCCGGCCTTTTGTCCAGTTTTAGGAGGTGTCCTTTAAAGTATGGTTAACGGCGGTTTAAGGGATAGGGTTAACCGCCGATGAACGCCCCTGCCCGCCCCCGGACGCAAAGAAAAAGCGGCGGAGCCAAGGCCCCGCCGCTCGATTTTAGTCAGTGATTTCAGCCGCTTGTTAGCGGAGCAGCTGCAGCACGCTCTGCTGCGACGTGTTGGCCAGCGACAGCGCCGAGACCGCGATCGACTGCCGGGTCGACAGTGCCTGGCTGTTGGCCGCCTCAACATTGGTGTCGGCCAAGGTCAGGTTGGACGAGCCGGTCTGCAGCACGTTGATCAGGTTCTTGTTGAAGTCCTGACGGATCTGCACCACCGAGAGGTTCGAGCCGAGGCTCGAGGCCTGCGAGCGCAGCGTGCTCGATGCGGCGTTGAGGTTGGTCAGCACCCGGTTCGCGGCGGCGTTGTCGATGAAGTCGACGCCGACCGTCAGCGAGGCGAGGCCGAGACCCTTGGAATTGTAGGTCACGCCCGTGATGTTCAGGCTCGACTTGGCGGTCTCGTCGAACACCAGCTTGAGCTGGTCGCCGTTCAAGAGGTTGACGCCGTTGAACGAGGAGTCCTGCGCGGTGGTGTCGATCTGGTTGAGGATATTGTTGAACTGAGTCACCAGATTGGCACGCGCCGTCTGGGCAACGCCATCCTGGACAGGCGTGGAAGCGGTCGAGAAGGTCAGGGCCGAGGTGAGCGTGCCGCCGATCGCACCGCCGGCAGCCGTCGAGCCGAGCGTCGAGGACGCATAGTCGTTGGAGGCGGTGATGGTCAGCAGGCCGTTGGCGTCGATCGTTGCGGACAGGTTGTTGGCCTGCAGCTTGGTGTTGAGTTGATCGAGCGTCTTGATCGTGCCGTTGGTGCCGTCGCCGAAGGTGACGTTGACCGCCGTGCCGCCGTTGAAGGAGGTGAAGGTCAGGGTCTTGCCGGCGATGCCGCCGATACCGGAGGTGCGTGCCGCGGTGAACGCGGTCGCATTACCGGTGTTGCCGGCGAGGCCGAACACGTTCAGCGCATTGCCGGTGCCGGTGATCGACAGATCAGCGTTGACGCCGGTCGAGATCTTGAGCTGACCGGACGTATTGATCGTCGAGTTGGACTGGCCGGTGGCCGTCGCAAGCGTGGCAACGCCGGCGGCGCTGATGGTCGCGGTCTGCACGCCGGTGGCGAGGTCGATCGCCTTCAGCACGTCGTTGACCGTACCGGCCTGCAGATAGACGGTCGAGTTGCCGTTGCCGTCGGTGACGACGTTGCCGTTGACACCGAAGCCGCTCGGAACGCTGGGAGCACCGGTCGAGCCCGGAACCGGCGCATTCTTGAAGGTGATGACGTGACCGTTGACGTTCAGCGTCGAACCGTCGGTGATCGTCGCACCCAGCGAGGCCGCGCTCGTGGTCCGGTTGACGTTGACAGTGGCGTTGCCTGCACCTGTCGACGTCGTCAGGGCGAGAGCCTTGAGCAGGTCGGCCTTGCCGGTGACGCTCAGATCCGCGCCTGTCGAGCTCCTCAGCGTGACGGCGCCCGCAGCGACGGTCGAAGCGGTCTGGCCGTTGCTCGTGGCGATCGTCGCCGCACCCGAGGTGATCGAGACCGTCTTGACGCCGCTGGCGAGATCGATCGCGCTCAACAGGTCGTTGACGGTCGCGGTCGGAGTGCCGGCGGTGCCGAGATAGACGGTGCTGTTGCCGTTGCCGTCGGTGACGATGTTGCCGCTGACGCCCGAGCCGGCCGGAACGGAGGACGCGCCCGGAGCCGAGCCGCTGCGGAAGGTGATGGTCTTGCCGTTCACGGTCAGCGTGTCGCCGTCGGCAGGCTGGGCGTTGCCGGCGAGGCCGGTCGCGGTCGTGCCGTTGGTGGCGATCAGGGTCATGGTGCCGCCCAGCGCCGTGGTGCCGTCACCGGCCGTTGCGCCCGTGCTGGCGAAGACGCCGATGGTGGCGCCGAGTGTGCTGGTGCCGTTCGCCGCCGTGGTGCCGCCGGCGGTGCCGTTATACAGCACGTTGCTGCTCGCCGTCGCGCTGGCGAACGAAGTCGTGCCGCGCAGGTCCGCCGCCGTCGCACCGGCGATCGTGGTCGAAACGTTCGACTTGGTGGAATAGCCGACCGTGGTCTGCAGCGCCTGGTTGGCAATCGACTTGGCGCTGTCGATCAGCTTCTGCAGCGAGGTCAGGCCGGTGTTGGCAGCCTGCAGCACCTGCACGCCGTTGGCGATGCCGTCGAGCAGGTTGTTGATGTCGCTGGCGCGGTTGTCGAGCGACTGGGCCGTGAAGAAGTTGGTGGGATTGTCCAGGGCCGAGTTGACGCTCTTGCCGGTCGACAGACGGTTCTGTGTGGTGGCGAGAAGATCGGCGGTGGACTGGAGAGACAGGAGGTTCTGACGAACCGACGCAGAGAGAACAATACCGGACATGACTCTTACCCTTCTGGCTTACGCGTCTTCGTTCGATCGCTTCCGGATCGAGTGACGGGGCTAGCGTGCCGTGACATGGCTAACAAAGGGTGAAACGCATGAAGCCCGCATAAGCGCCGGTTCACCATAAGCGAGCGGACCGTGCGCGCACGGCGCGCAATCCATCTGAAATCATTGGCAATTCCTGGCGACTACGATCCATTAACCATAACCGCTGGTTACTTTTTCGAGCGGCGCCTGCTCTCTCGAAATCTCCGAACAGTGCGCAAAAAGAAAGCGGCGGGGCCGAAGCCCCGCCGCCGTAATCGTCTTGCGACGTCGTCCGCGACTTAGCGGAGCAGCTGGAGCACGCTCTGCTGCGACTGGTTGGCCAGCGACAGCGCGGAGACCGCGATCGACTGTCGGGTCGACAGCGCCTGGCTGTTGGCCGCCTCGACGTTGGTGTCGGCCAAGGTGAGGTTGGACGAGCCGGTCTGCAGCACGTTGATCAGGTTCTTGTTGAAGTCCTGACGGACCTGCACAATCGTCAGGTTCGAGCCGAGGCTCGAGGCCTGCGAGCGGAGCGTGCTCGAGGCGGCGTTGAGGTTGGTCAGCACCTTGTTGGTGGCAGCGTTATCGATGAAGTCGACACCGCTGGTCAGCGAGGCGAGGCCCAGACCCTTGGAATTGTAGGTCACGCCGGTGATGCTGAGGCTCGACTTTGCAGTCTCGTCGAACACCAGCTTGAGCTGGTCGCCGTTCAAGAGGTTGACGCCGTTGAACGAGGAGTCCTGCGCGGTCGAGTCGATCTGGTTCAGGATGTTGTTGAACTGAGACACCAGGTTCGCACGCGAGGTCTGGGCAACCGTATCCGCGACGGGGCTGGAAGCCGTCGAGAACGTCAGCGACGAGGTCAGCGTGCCGCCGATCGCACCACCCGCGGCGCTCGAACCGATGGTCGAGGACGCGTAGTCGTTGGTGGTCGAGATCGTCAGCAGCCCGTTGGCGTCGATCGTCGCCGACAGGTTGTTGGCCTGCAGCTTGGTGTTGAGCTGATCGAGCGTCTTGACCGTGCCGTTGGTGCCGTCGCCGAAGGTGACGTTGACCGCCGTGCCGCTGTTGAAGGAGGTGAAGGTCAAGGTCTTGCCGCTGATGCCGCCGATGCCGGAGGTGCGCGCCGCGGTGAAGGCGGTCGCCGTTCCGGTGTTGCCGGCAAGGCCGAGCGCGTTCAGCGCATTGCCCGTG